>NZ_JOJL01000021.1 GCF_000721705.1 Actinoplanes subtropicus | reverse complement strand
TTGCTCAGGACTCAACGTCCAGGGGCACGAAGTGCTCACCGGCCAGCGGCTACCAACCCAGGAGTCTGCCCGAACGACCAACTCCTAGCACTCATTAGGAGGCCCGGGAGGGTAGCTGGCGTGCGGTTCTGGCGGCGGCGTGGAGTGGGGCGCTGACGCGCGCGGGCGGCGGCGTGGAGTGGGGCGCTGACGCGCGCGGGCGGCGGCGTGGAGTGGGGCGCTGACGCGCGCGGGCGGCGGCCTGGGGTGGGGCGCTGCCGGGCGCGGGCGGCGGCCTGGGGTGGGGCGCTGCCGGGCGCGGGCGGCGGGATCCGCTTGGGTCGGGCCCGGCCCAAGACAGGCGCGCGCCCCCTCGGGCAGCCGGGCACGGGAGCCGGAACTGGGGTGGCTGACCTGCGCACCGCCGGCTCCAGCTGCGTCTCGCCACCCTTTGTGCACCCAGACGCACAGCTCTGCGCATCCGGGGCGCCCTAGACTGCTCGGTGCACCGGGCGAATCGCTCTGCGCGCCGGGGGGCACGTTGGGTCACGGCGAGGAGGGCGGATGGGCCGGAATTGTCGTGGCGGTCAACGGGCGCGCGCCGATGACCCGGCCTGTCGAGCGGGACAGCCCGGCGGCCGCGCGCGGAGGATGACCACGACGGCGCCGGGGCGCTGCACCGGAGACTTATGGTGAATCCCGTATTTTACGGTGTTTGGTTCTGTGGCTATACGGTCGAGTTGGCCGGCGCGACCGGATCGATCGCGGGAGTGTCCCGCCCGGCCTGCGCAAGGTCGATCTGTTGGGGGCGGCGCAGCAGGAACGTGGTGATCAGCAGGGCGGCGACCACGAAACCGGCGGCGACCAGGAACGCTCGGACGTAGCCATCGTGCAGCGCCTCGACCGCCGGGATTCCCGATGCGGATCGCTGCGCGGTGTGGGAGGCCGCTACCACCGCCAACACCGCCAGACCCAACGCGCCGCCCGCCTGCTGGGCGGTGTTGCCGAAGCCGGAGACCATGCCGGTGTCGGCCGGGTCGGCACCGGCCATCGCCAGCATGATGATCGACGGGACGGTGACGCCGACGCCCAGGCCCATCACGATCAGCGGTGGTAGCAGATCGGCCACGTAGGACACGTTCGCCGGGATCCGGGCCAGCAGCAACAGGCCGATCAGCAGCAGCGACAGGCCGGCGATCAGCACCGGGCGCGGGCCGAAGCGGCCGGTCACGCGGGGGGCCACGAAGAGCGACACCAAACCGATCACGATCGGGGTCGGGAGGAAGGCCAGCCCGGTGCCGAGCGCGTCGTAGCCCATCACTCGCTGGACGAACAGGGCGTTCAGGAATTGGAACCCCATGCCGGTGGCGAAGACCAGCAGCACGGCGGCGTTGGCGGTGAGCAGCCAGCGGCGGGCCAGCACGCGCAGGGCGATCAGCGGGCGGCGGGCCAGGCGCTGCCGGAGCAGGAAGCCGAGGATCAGGACCACGGCGGTGGTTCCGCTGAGCGTGGCGGGCGCGGTTGCCTCCGGCGATCCCGTACGCACGATCGCGTAGACGCCGAGCGAGAGGCCGGCCGTGATCAGGAGCGCGCCGGGCAGGTCGAGGCCGGCGGCCAGTCCCGGGCCGGTCTCGCGGGGCAGCACCCGGCGGCCGAACAGCCAGACCGCCACCCCGATCGGCACGTTGACCAGGAAGATCGCCGGCCAGCCCACGGCGTCGGTGAGCACGCCGCCGGCCACGAAGCCGACCGCGGCGCCGCCGGCCTGGGTGAAGCTGTAGATGCCCATGGCCCGGGCCTGTTCCGCGGGGGTGGGGTAGAGGCGCACGATCATGCCGATCACCACCGCGGCGGCCAGCGCGCCGCCGGCGCCCTGCAGGAAGCGGCCGGCGACCAGCAGCCCGGCGCCGGAGGCCAGGCCGCAGAGCAGGCTCGCGACGGTGAACAGGCCGAGCCCGGCGAGGAACACCCGCCAGGCGCCGACCAGGTCGCCGAGGCGCCCGGCGAGCAGCAGCAGGCCGGCGAAGGCGACCAGGTACGCGTTGACGACCCAGGCCACGCCCGCGGGGGAGAAGCCCAGATCGCGCTGGATGTCGGGAACGGCCACGGCGACGATCGTGCTGTCCAGCACGATCATCAGCGACATGGCGCAGAGGACGGCGAGGGCGGCCGAGCGACGGCTGATATCCATGGCCCGACGTTAGCAGATAATCCGCTACCGGACTATCTGCTAGTGGACCTCAGCGGTTCCGGGGCCGCCGGATCGGCTGCGGCCCGGGGTCGCGAGTGGTCCCGGCCAGCGCGCCGAGCGCCTCGACGAAGGCGGCCCGGGCCTCGGCCGGCAGCCCGCCCAGCGCGTCGGCGTGCACCCGGTCGACGATCCGCTGCGCCTCCTCGGCGGCGAGCCGGCCCTTCTCGGTGACCGCGATGATCCGGGCGCGGCGGTCGGTCGTGGACGGGCGGCGCTCGGCCAGGCCGCGCCGCTCCAACTCGTCGACGGTGCTGACCATGGTGGTCTTGTCCAGGTCGGCGAGGGCGGCGAGCTGGATCTGGGTGCGCTCCTCCTCGAGCGCGTGGATCAGCACGCACTGCATGCGCGGGGTGAGGTCGACCTCCTCGAGGGCGGCGGAGAGGCGGTTGGAGAGCGCGTGCCCGGCCATGTTGAGCAGGCCGGTGATGTCGCGCTCGGTGCGGAGGGGTGCTGCCATGGGCCCATCCTATCGCCGGATCGTCTGGTAGTAGATGATCCGAGCGCTGGACGACCGGCGGGCCATCCCCCGTGCCGGCCCACCGGTCGTCGTCTGCCGGCCCAGAAAAGGACCATATTTCGGAAATACCCGGCTATTACCCGTTCAATCAGGCGTCAAACCAGGTCGGCGCGTACGGACGCACCAGCAGCGGCATCCGCGCCTCGCCGGGCGTACGGTCGCCCTTCCGGTTGTTGCACCGGCCGCAGGCCGCGACCGTGTTCGCCCACTCGTTCCGGCCGCCGCGCGAGCGCGGCAGCACGTGATCGATCGTCGACGCCGGGCCACCGCAGTACCCGCAGCAGCGCTTGTCCCGCGCCAGCACGCCGGCCCGCGACCACATCGGCCCGCGACTGTGCCGCCACCGCGTCACCACGTAGCTCACCAGCCGCACCACGGTCGGCATCGGATAGACCCCGATCCGCCTGTCCGGCTCGGCCTCGTGCACCACGGCCACCTCGCGGAACAACATCCGGACGGCATGCCGGAGGCTGACCCGGTGCAGCGGCCCGCAGTCGGCGTTCAACACCAGCACCGCGCTCATCGTGGCCCACCTCCCCTACAGATGAAATAGAAGTTGTCCGGCCAGCCCACCGCGTCTTTCATCGATCGGCTGTGTCACGGACCACGGTAGGTTCGCGCTCCACCCCGGACAACCGAATAACGATCTATCGCCGCCCGCACCGTAGCTTGTGGACGGTGGCGGCACTCGCCGGACGGTGCTGGGGATCGCTGGGTTGGGCGGGGTTGGGCTGGACTCGGGCTCGCTGGGCGGGGTTGGGCTGGGATGGTCGGGCTGGGCGGGGCCCGTGATCGCCGGGCCGGGCTGGGCCGGGTGGGGCTGGGCTCGTGATCGCCGGGCCGGGCCGGGCCGGGCCGGGTGGGGCTGGGCTCGTGATCGCCGGGCCGGGCTGGGCCGGGTGGGGCTGGGCTCGGGATCGCCGGGCCGGCCGGGCTGGGCTGGACTCGTGGTCACTGGCCTGGGTGGTTTAGGGGACCGCCGGGCTTGGCTCGGCGGCCGTCGATCGGGGGCGGTAGCGGGCGGCGGCGACGGCCAGCGCGGCGGTGATGAGGAAGAGTGGGGTCGGTCCCCAGTGGACCAGGGCCGAACCGAGCGGGATCGTGACCGCGGCCGGGCCGAACATGACGGTGTTCGAGGTGGCGGAGACCCGGCCCAGCAGGTGGTCGGGGGTGCGGGTCTGCACCGCCGTCACACCCGCGATCAGGGCCGGCACCAGCCCGAAGCCGGCAAGCACCCGGCCGGCGATCATCGCAGGCCACCACGGAATCGCCGAGCAGGCGCAGGCGGCCGCGAAGAGCGTCGTCCCCAGGGCGGCCACGGCGAGCGGGGAGCGGCGGGCGAGCAACCGCCCGACCACGAGCCCGCCGACGATCGAGCCGACGCCCTGCGCGGTCGAGAGCGGCCCGAGTCGGGTGGCGGGCAGGTGCAGCCCGTCCACGACCTGCCCGATGACGGCCGCGTTGACCAGCCCCGACAGCCCGATAGCGCCGGCGGCGACGAGGACCGGTCCGCGCACGGCCGGATTACCGAAGAGCGCCCGCAGCCCGGCCCGCACCTCGCCACGGCTCAACCAGTCGGCTCGTCGCCCCGCCCGCGCCTCGGCGCGACTCCGCCGGTCGGCTCGTCGCCCCGGCCGCGCCTCGCCACGACTCGACCGGTCGGCTCGTTGCCCCGCCAGCGCCTCGCCACGACTCCGCCGGTCGGCTCGTTGCCCCGCCCGCGCCTCGCCACGACTCCGCCGGTCGGCTCGTCGCCCGGCCCGTGCCTCGCCACGATTCGACCGTGCGGCCGCCCGCGGTGGGTCCGCCTCGGCGTTGACCGCGGGCGGGTCGCAGTCGGACGGCAGGCGGATGAGGGCGTAGCACGCCGCCGTGCACAGGGGGAGCCCGGCGCAGATCAGGACCACCAGGGTGGGGCCTCGCCAGGCGTAGAGGCCGGCGCCCAGGAGCGGGGCCACGATCTTCATGCCCTCCTGGGCGCTCGACCGCCAGCCGTTGACGTCGCCCAGCAGCTCGGCGGGCAGGGCGGACGGGAGGATCGCCGACTCGCCGGCGTCCCCCAGGACATAGCCCACGCCTCGGGCCAGCAATACCGCGTAGATCAGCCAGGCCGAATCCCGGGACGAGACCAGCAGCAGGGTCAGGATCAACAGGCCCATGACGGCATCGACCGCGATCAGCAACGGTCGGCGCGGCAGGCGATCCACCACGGCGCCCAGCCACGGCGCCGCCAGCGTAGGGGCGTAGATGCACAGGCCGGTCAGGGCGGCCAGCCCGACCGAACCGGTCAGGTCCAGCACCCAGATGCCGGCGGCGAGGCTCATCGCGGTGCTGCCCAGCCCCGACAAGAGGGAGATCAGCACGAACAGCAACGCGTTCCGGCGCACGGCACCGACCTCCCGAGGGGTTGAGTCAACGGGACTCATCCTCAAGAGTTGAGCGGCAATCTGTCAAGTCTGCGGAGTGGCGGCCTCCAGAGCAGCGACCAGCCGAGCAACGGCCGCCCGGGTCGGCCCGGGCAGCGGCGCACTGGCCGTGGCGAGGTCGGCCACGGCCTCGGTGACCAGCGCATACAGGGCCGAGACGGGGGTGTCGGGGGCGGCGGCGAGGGTCTGGCGGACCAGGGCGGCTCGGGTGAAGCGGCGGTCCCAGCGGCGGTCGGCCCCGATCCGGCGGTGCAGGTCGGCGGCGGCGGTGCGCAGGGCTGTCACCTCCGCGCCCAAGCCGCGATCGAGCGACGGGGAGACCGGGTGCACGGCGGCGGTCAAACGGAGGCGGCGCTGCTCGGCAGCCTGGCGACTGCCCAGCCCCAGCGCCTCGGCGACCTGCACCCAGGTGGCGCCCTCCCGCCGGGCCTGGTCGATCAGCGCCAGCTCTCGGGCGTCCAGCCGCGCCCGCTCGGCGGGAATCGCCCGGAGCGCGCTGAGGTCGGCCACGACTCAGATCCTACCGTTGTCAACGATAAATTGACAATGTGCCGCACGATGGGGTGCGCCGGGCGGCGGGAAGGGCGCTAACCATGCAGGACAGCCCGGCGGCCGCGCGCGGAGGGTGACCAACGACGGCGATCGGCGCCGCACCGGGGACTTGGCCCACGCGTACGGTCAAGGGATTTTGAAGTTGATCGGAGTTATGCGCCGCGCTGGAGGGGGAAGACGTCCTCGCCAGAGAGGCGGGAGGGGCGGTGGCCGTCGTCGCCTCGGACGCGGGCGGCTATTTCCTTGCGTGCCTCGGGGCGTAGGCGGCGCAGGCGGGGGGCGGCCGGCTCGCGGGTGATGTAGCCCTGGACGTGCTTGATCTTGCGTTCGAAGATCTGGCGCAGGGTCAGGGGGGACTCGTCGTCGACGCCCTCGACGATCACCACGCGCGGGGTGTGCGAGGCGTCGCGGGCGACCGACACGACCAGGGAGAGTTCCTGCAGCGCCTGGGGGTGGTGCAGGATCGCGCGGTCGACCTTGATCTGGGTCAGCGGGAGCTCGGCCATCCGGGAGAGCGAGGCGTAACCGGTGCCGAAGTCGTCGACCGCGAAGGCCACGCCGACGTCGCGGGCGATCGCGGCCAGGCGCTTGTGGAAGTACGCGTGCGGCTCGTCCGGCCACTGCTCGCCGTCGCGCGGCTCGATCGGGTCCTGCTCGGAGATCTCCAGGGTCACGGCCGAGGGGGTGAGGCCGGCCTCGGCGATCGCGACCCGCAGGGTCTCCACGTACGAGTCGTTGAGCAACGCCCGGACCGAGACGTTGACCGAGACCGGCTTCGGCTCGTCCCACGGGCCGGCGGCGTTGGCCTCGGCGTAGGAGCGCAGCGCCGTGCGGAGGATGACCTTGTCCCGCTCGACCACGAAGCGGTCGCCCCAGATGCGGGCGATCTGCAGCATCGCGACCGGCGCGCGGGTCTCGTCGAGCGAGCGGCGGGCCAGCGCCTCGTAGCTGTGCACGCCGACATTCGCGACCGCGGGGCCGATCGTGACGACCGGCTGGAAGACTATGCGGAACGACTCCAGCACCTCGCGGTAGAGGCGGAAGCAGCGCTCGTAGAGCGGGTTGGGCAGCCGGCCGAACGTCTCGCGCAGCGCGGTCAGCACCTGGATCTCGGCCTCGGCGGGGGAGGCCGCGAAGTCGGTGCGCCAGATCGTCTCGATCACCTTGGCCATCGGCTGGCCCATCGCGACCAGGGCCTGGGGCGGGTCGACCACGGCGAGCAGCAGCACCGTGCCGTCGCTGCGGCTGACCGGGACGCACAGCAGGGTGCGGCTGGTGTCGCGGAAGATGCGGCCGAACCACTCGAGGCTCGACGGGTCGTCGGTGAAGTGCAGCAGGTCCTGCACCGAGGCCTGGTCGAAGCGGGCGGTGGCGTCGATCGTGGTGATGCCGGTCGCCGTGTACTCCAGCAGGGCCACCGACTCGGCGCCGGTCGCGGCGCGCAGGTAGTGCACGCGGTCGGCGCGCAGCATCGTGCCGGAGAGCCGGGGCTCGCGGGCGGCCCGGGACAGCCGATCGATCAGGCCCGCGATCGCGGTGGCGTGCCGGTCGATCGGGTTTTCCAGGGGCAGCACCTCGACCTGCTCGGGCACGCGCTGCACCGGGAGCGGGGTCGTGATGATCAGCTCGGGGCCGGAACTGGTCAGCGCCGTGGTGGTGGCCCAGTCCTGGACGATCGCGGTGGGCTCCGGGTCGAGGCCGCGCTCCAGCACGTACCGGCTCAGCGTCTCGAAGGTCACCCGGCCGGTGGAATCGGCGGCCGCGCCGCGCAGCCCCGCCAGCAGGTGGTGGGTGAGCACGCCGTGACCGAGCGACGGGTCCTCCCGGGCGGCGCCGTCCCGGGCGGACACGGTGAGCGCCGAATACCGGCCGCCCACGCCGATCGGGTCGCGGTGCCGGCCGAGCAGGCTGCCCGAGCGGCAGCAGTCGAGGATCAGGGTGGCCGCGCCGGCGAACAGCTCCAGCACGTCCTGATGCAGGTAGGACAGCCGCAGGCCGGCGTCGGGGTCGTCGCCCAGCGCCGCCTCGTCGAGGTCGGGGGTGACCAGGTAGAAGTCGTTGCCGAGGCTCCAGGCCGGGGTCAGCGTGTGGCCGGCGAAGTAGACCAGCAGCGTGTCGGACGGGTCGGAGTGCAGCGCTATCCGGCGCAGCGCCGTCTTGACCGCGGCGGCGCTGGTATACGGCCCGGCGAACAGCTCGACGTCGGCCGGGTCGAAGGTGCCGATCGCGGGGTCGCAGAGCAGGTCGCGGACGCACTCGGCGTCGCGGGCCGCGTATCGCAGCGGGGGCAGGGCAGCGCGGATGGCGGGATCGTCGACCCCGACCACTACCGCGTAGCGCTTGTCTGTCACCGACTGTCCCCGGGATCGAGCCCTCGGTAGTGAGGGCTGTCGAAGGCGCCAAGCGATGATAGCGACTCGGCAGCCCGGATCAAATCGGTGAGATTGACCGTTCGTAGCGCTCGATGCCGGGCCGGGCACGCCATTGTGCCCGGCCCGGAGCCTCAGCGGTTGCGCAGTGCCTTGCGGTAGTCGCTGTTGAGGCGACCGATCAGGGTCAGCGGGATGCCCTTGGGGCAGACCGTGGTGCACTCGCCGGCGTTGGTGCAGCCGCCGAAGCCGGCGTCGTCCTGCGCCTGGAGCATGTCGATCACCCGGGAGTCGCGCTCCGGCTGGCCCTGCGGCATGAGGCCCAGGTGGGCGACCTTGGCCGCGGTGAACAGCATGGCCGAGCCGTTCGGGCAGGCCGCGACGCAGGCGCCGCAGCCGATGCAGGTGGCCGCCTCGAACGCCAGGTCGGCGTCCTTCTTGGGCACCGGGGTGGCGTGCGCCTCGGGCGCCGCGCCGGTCGGGGCGGTGATGTAGCCGCCGGCCTGGATGATCTTGTCGAACGCGGACCGGTCGACCACCAGGTCCTTGATGACCGGGAAGGCGGCGGCCCGCCACGGCTCGACGTCGATCACGTCGCCGTCCTTGAAGTGCCGCATGTGCAGCTGGCAGGTGGTGGTGGCCCGCTCGGGGCCGTGCGCCACGCCGTCGATGACCATGCTGCACATGCCGCAGATGCCCTCGCGGCAGTCATGGTCGAACGCGACCGGGTCGTCGCCGTCGAGGATCAGCTTCTCGTTCAGGACGTCGAGCATCTCCAGGAAGGAAGCGTCGGGGGAGATGTCCGTCACGTCGTACGTGACCATGCGGCCGTCGTCTTCGCTGGAAGACTGGCGCCAGACGCGTACCTGGATGTCCATTACTTGTAGCTCCGGGTGCTCGGGTGGACGTACTCGAATTCGAGCTGTTCCTTGTGCAGGGTGGGCTTGCCGCCCTCGGTGGCGTACTCCCAGGCCGCGACGTAGCTGAACTCGTCGTCGTGGCGCAGCGCCTCGCCGTCCTCGCTCTGCGACTCGGCGCGGAAGTGGCCGCCGCACGATTCGCGCCGGTGCAGGGCGTCGATGCACATCAGCTCGGCCAGCTCGAAGAAGTCGGCGACCCGGCCGGCCTTCTCCAGGTTCTGGTTGAGCTGCTCGCCGGTGCCCGGCACCTTGACCCGCTGCCAGAACTCCTCGCGCAACGACCGGATGAGGCCGATGGCCTTGGTCAGGCCCTCCTCGGTGCGCTCCATGCCGCAGTACTCCCACATGATGTGGCCGAGCTCGCGGTGGAACGAGTCCACAGTCCGGTCGCCGTCGACGGCCAGTAGCCGCGAAATGCGTTTCTCGACCGACTTGCGCGCTTCGACCACGTCTTCGTGATCTTCTGCGATTTTCTCGAACGGCCCCGCGGCCAGGTAGTTCCCCAGCGTCGTCGGCAGCACGAAGTAGCCGTCGCCCAGGCCCTGCATCAGTGCCGACGCGCCGAGCCGGTTGGCGCCGTGATCGGAGAAGTTCGCCTCGCCCACCACGAACAGGCCGGGGATCGTCGACTGCAGGTCGTAGTCGACCCAGAGGCCGCCCATCGTGTAGTGGACGGCCGGGTAGATCCGCATGGGCGTGCGATATGGGTCCTCGCCGGTGATCCGCTGGTACATCTCGAAGAGGTTGCCGTACTTGGCCTCGACCGCCTTCTTGCCCAGCCGCCGGATCGCGTCCGCGAAGTCCAGGTAGACGCCGAGCCCGCCGGGCCCGACGCCGCGGCCCTCGTCGCAGACGTTCTTGGCGGCCCGGGAGGCGATGTCCCGGGGGACCAGGTTGCCGAACGACGGGTAGATCCGCTCGAGGTAGTAGTCCCGCTCGTCCTCGGGGATGTCGCCCGGTTTTCGGGAATCCCCGCGAGCCGTCGGAACCCAGACCCGCCCGTCGTTGCGCAGCGACTCGCTCATCAGGGTGAGCTTCGACTGGTGCGTGCCGGACTCGGGGATGCAGGTCGGGTGGATCTGCGTGTAACAGGGGTTGCCGAACAACGCGCCCTTGCGGTGCGCCCGCCACGACGCCGTGACGTTGCAGCCCTTGGCGTTGGTGGAGAGGAAGAAGACGTTGCCGTAGCCGCCGGAGGCGAGCACGACCGCGTCGGCCATCTCGGTGGTGATCTCGCCGGTCACCATGTCCCGGACCACGATGCCACGGGCCTTTCCGTCCACCACGATCAGCTCGAGCATCTCGTGCCGGGCGTTCATCTCGATGTTGCCGAGCCCGATCTGCCGCTCCATCGCCTGGTACGCGCCGAGCAGCAGCTGCTGGCCCGTCTGGCCGCGGGCGTAGAAGGTGCGGGACACCTGGGTGCCGCCGAACGAGCGGTTGTCCAGCAGGCCGCCGTACTCGCGGGCGAACGGCACGCCCTGCGCCACGCACTGGTCGATGATGTTCACCGAGACGGAGGCCAGCCGGTAGACGTTGGACTCGCGGGCGCGGAAGTCGCCGCCCTTGACCGTGTCGTAGAACAGCCGGTAGACCGAGTCGCCGTCGTTGCGGTAGTTCTTCGCGGCGTTGATGCCGCCCTGCGCGGCGATCGAGTGCGCCCGCCGCGGGCTGTCCTGGTAGCAGTACGACTTGACGTGGTAGCCGGCCTCGGCCAGGGTCGCCGCCGCCGAGCCGCCGGCCAGGCCGGTGCCCACCACGATCACCGTGAGCTTGCGGCGGTTGGCCGGGTTGACCAGCTTCGCCGAGAACTTGCGGCGCTCCCAGCGGGTCTCGATCGGGCCGTCCGGGGCGGCGGTGTCGGCGATCGGGTCGCCCTCGTTCCAGTATTCGGACATATCCTTTTTAACCCACCAATCCGGTCAGGACCGCGAAGGGGACGCTCAGGTAGCCGACGACCAAGATGAGCGAAAGGACGAGCGCCGTCGCCCGGGCGATCCGCTCGCCGCGCGGCTTCTGCTGGCCCAGCGTGCGGAAGGCGCTCCACAGGCCGTGCCGCAGGTGGAAGCCGATGGCCACGATCGCGAGCGCATAGAACAGCGTCACGTACCAGCGGGCGGGCGCGAAGTCGGCGACGACGTTCGCGTAGACCTTGCCCTGCTGGCCGTTCGGGTTCAGGGTGAGCGTGGTCAGATCCAGGATGTGGTAGATCACGAAGAGCAGGATGATCACGCCGCCCCAGCGCATCGTGCGGGCCGCGTAGCTGCCCTGCACCTTGGGCCGGTGCGCGTACTTGACCGGGCGGGCCCGGCGGGCGCGCCGGGCGAGGACTGTGGCCGCCCAGATGTGGCCGACGATCGCGATCGTGAGGCCGCCCCGCTGGATCCACAGGTACCACTGCTCCGGCAGCAGCGGCTCGCCGATCGTGCGCAGCCAGTGCGCGTAGTGGTCGAAGGTCGTCTCGCCGAAGAAGATCTTCAGGTTGCCGATCATGTGCAGGTACAGGAACAGGACCAGCATGATGCCGGTCACCGCCATGAGGATCTTCAGCGCCACGGACGAGGTCCGCTTCTTCGCCGGAGCCAGTGCCGGCGCTGCCGCCGCCCGGGGAACTTTCGTGTCTACCGCCACGACTCTGACGGTAAGAAGCCCCTATGCGATTCGTCTAATGCATGCTCGGGTAGGTGTTCATAGCGATAGGCTATGAAGGTGCAGCTGCAACAGCTTCGATACTTTCTGGCGGTCGCGGAGACCCGGCATTTCACCCAAGCGGCGGACAATCTGGACGTCGCCCAGCCGACTCTCAGTAAACAAATTCACACCCTGGAACAGAGCCTCGGCGCGCCGCTGTTCGAGCGCGTCCGCGGGGCGGTCGCGCTCACCGTCGCGGGCGAGACGCTGCTGCCGCTGGCCCGCCGGATGGTCGCCGACGCCGACGCCGCGCGCGAGGCCGTGCAGGACATCGTCGGCCTGCGCCGCGGTGACGTCCGGCTGGGCGCCACCCCGAGCCTCTGCTCGTCGCTGGTTCCGGAGGTGCTGCGTACCTTCCGCGCCGAACACCCCGACATCCAGCTGTACGTGAACGAGGGCAGCTCGCAGGACCTGATCGGCAACCTGCTCGCGCACACCCTGGACCTGGCCCTGATCGTGCAGCCCGACGAGGGCGTCGACCCGGCCCTGGTCACCACGCCGGTGCTGCGCGAGAGCCTGGTGGTGGCCTCCGCCTTCGACCGGCCGCCGCCCACCTCGCAGGGGCAGATCGTGCTCTCCGAACTGGAGCACACCCCGCTGGTGATGTTCCGGGCCGGCTACGACATCCGCGGCGTCACCCTCGAGGCCTGCCGGCAGGCCGGGTTCACCCCGAAGTTCGCGGTCGAGGGCGGCGAGATGGACGCGGTGCTCGCCTTCGTCGAGGCCGGGCTGGGGGTGGCGCTGGTGCCGAGCATGGTGCTGGCCAACCGGCCGATGCTGCGGGCGACGCCGCTGGCGCCGCCGGGCATGCGGCGGACCATCGCCCTGGCGCATCGCAAACGGTCCGTGCTTCCCCATGCCGCGGAGGCCTTGCGTACGACGTTGCTCGCGCACGTGGCGACGGAGGAACTGCCCTCCGGCGTACGCCCGCTCTAGAACCTGGCTTCTTCCCGCCACCGCTGCCAGAGCGCCCGGTCGCCCTCGATATCCGCCGGCTCCCGGCGGCGGTTGAGGATGAGCAGCAGGTCGCGGGCCGGGGCGTTGATCTCGGCAGCCGATTTCTGGGCCTTCGATTTCTGGGCGTTGGTCTGCCAGGCGAGGCCATTCGGGGTCAGCGTGACATGCCAGCTCTGGCCGGTGTCGGTGGCGGTGAAGAGCAGCGACTCGCCGGCGCCCTTGAAGCGGGGAAAATAGCCGAGCGCGAGCAACAGGTCGGCGATGCCGTCGGCGGCCAGGTCGGGGGCGAGATCGCCGGCCGGGTCGGCGTCGAACCGGTGCACGATCAGGTCGTGCAGCATCCGGCGCTGCCAGAAACCGGCCGTCTGGTGTTTCGGCTGCCAGCTCCAGACCCTGCCGTCGAAGCCGAGATCGTCGACGGCGGCGTTCAGCCGGCGGGCGCCCTCGGCCAGCCAGGCCGGCCAGTCGGCCGGCTCGTCCGGCGCGGCGATCAGGCGATACTCCGCCGGACGGTCGCGGCGTTCCTCGATGATCCCGGCCGCGAGACGGTGGCCGGTGCCGACGTGGGTGACGAGGTCCCGGACGGTCCACTCCGGACAAGTCTCGATTTTTCCGTCCGTGGGCCTTTGCGCGGCGGCAGCCGCCAGCCGGGCGGTTTCCGCTTCCATCTCGTCGGCGTAGCGCCGGGGCGACAGCCAGTCCATGCGGCCGACCCTATACAACTCGTGGCGTTCATTCCGTCCCCCGCTCACTGCCCGCGTTCGCGGTATTCCGATCTTGCTCGGGTGGGTGGCCCTTTCGCGGCCCATTCGATCTTTATTGATTACCTACCGTATTGACGGCCGTTTTATACCCCGCCCGCGTACCTATCCGGGGTGACCTGGGGTTTCATAGTTTGTTTGGTACGAAAATCAATTTCCCTATTGCCTTCCACGCGCGGGCGGCTACTATTCGGCCTCGTTCGAAATCGACCGTGCGTAATCGCGATCTTCCGGGGAAGGAGGGTGGTGGCATGTCGGATCATCAGCGGCATTCCGCCCTGCCCGATCCGGACGATCAGCCGGCCAGCCTCACCGTCCGCGTCCTCCTCGCCGTCATGATCGTCGGCGTTCTGGTGGTCGTGGGCGGGGGCACCGCCTGGTGGATCTATTCGCAGAAACCGACCGCCCAGGCCGCTCGCCCCGCGGGCCCGTGCCCCGACACGGTCCTGCACGTGATCGCCGCCCCCGAGATCGCTCCGGTGGTCCAGGAGGCGGCGCGCGCCCTCAACGACGGTGGGGACTGCGGGCCGGTCGGCGTCACTGCCCAGGACCCGGTCGTCACGGCGTCCGCCCCCGAACAGCCCGACGTCTGGATCCCCTCCTCCAGTGCCTGGCTGCGAATCTCCCTGGTGGGCGGCGTCGACGCGTACCGGGTCGACGGTGACCCGATCGCCCGCAGCCCCATCGTCCTCGCCGGCCCGACCGCCATCGCCGGCCGGTATGCCAAGGGCGACCAGACCACCTGGATGCAGCTGATGGCCGGCGTCGCCGGCCATCAGATCCCGGCGATGACCATGCCCGACCCGCTGCACTCCACGGTCGGCATGCTCGCCGTCTACGCGATCCAGACCGCGATGGCCTCGAGCACGCCGGACGCGGGCATCGCCCAGCTCCGCGCGCTGACCCTGCGCAGCCGGCTCAAGGACGCCTCCGCCGATCCGGAGGAACTGCTGAAACGGGTCGCCGCGGCGGACGACGCCAACGCGGTCGCCAACGACGTCGGCGTCTTCCCGATCACCGAACAGCAGCTGATCACCTACCAGCACGGCGGGCACACGATCCCGCTGACCGGCTCGTTCCCGTCCGACGGGCTGATCGAGGCGGACTACCCGTTCGCGGTCTCCACCTCGACCAAGCACGCCGAGCTGGCCGAGCGGCTGCGTGCCGCGATCGGCAAGCCGCTGCTGACCGAGGCGGGCTTCCGGACGTACCCGATGGCGCACACCACGGCGGTGCCGGAGCGTACCGACAAGCTGCTCGGCCCGGCGGTGCAGTGGGCGCAGTACCGCACGCTGGCGTTCCAGGTGCTGCTGTTGATCGACGCGTCCGGCTCGATGAACAAGCCGGCCACCGACAAGGCCGGCAAGCCGACCACCAAGGCGGCGCTGCTGCGCCAGTCCGGCCTGGCCGCGACCGAGCTGCTCGGCGACGAGACGAGCGTCGGGATGTGGTTCTTCGACACCCCCGGCCCGAAGAGCCCGCCGCACACCGAGCCCGTCCCGTTCGGCCCGATCAACGCCAAGGTCGGCGCGGGCACCCGGCGTGCGGCGATGGCCGCCGCGATCAACGGCTACCAGGCGCCGAACCAGGCCGGCACGCCGCTGTTCCAGACCATCCTGGACGCCCAGGCCGCGATGCGCCCGCGGGTCGCGCCCAACACCATCACCCTGGTGATCGTGCTGACCGACGGCGCCGACGGTGAGTCCACGTACTCGATGCCGAAGAAGACCTTCCTCGACCGCCTGACCAAGTCCCAGGACCCGAAACGTGAGGTCCCGGTGATCGGGGTCGGCTTCGGCCCGGATGCCGACATGGGCACCCTGGCCACGATCGCCAAGACCACGGACGGCAAGGCGATCGCCGCGAAGAACCCGGCCGACCTGGCATCGGCGATGGCCAAGGCGTTCCTGGCCGCCCACGCCGCCACCCCCTCCTGATCCGCCCTAGATCGCCAGCGGCGGGGCGTGGCGGACGGCCGGGCTGACGGTCGCGCCGACCGCCGTCGCCAGCATGATCGCGGCGAGGACGAGGACGGCGCCGGTCGGGCCCACGGTGGTCAGCAGCAGGCCCGCGCCCAGGGAGCCGATGGGCATCACGCCCCAGGAGAGGGTCATCGCCGCGCCTTTGACCCGGCCCTGCAGGTCGTTGGGCACCAGCAGAGCGGCGTAGCTCCCGATCACCACGTTCCAGAGCGGTCCGATGAAGGCGGTGGCCGCGCCGATCGCGCCGATCAGCAACGGGTCGGTGGTGCAGAGGAAGAGCGGCAACAGGGCGGCCCAGCTCCAATTGATCCCGATGATGACCGTCCTGGGGCTGACGTAGCGGTAGGCCCGGCTCGCCGCCAGCGCGCCGGCCAGGCCGCCGCCGGAGTAGATGCCGAGCATCGCGCCGATGGAGCCGGCGGTGGCGCCGTGGCGCTGGGCGAGGACGACGATGACCAGGACGAGGGCCTGGAAGACCAGGTTGCTCGCGGCGACGAGCAGGATCGCGGCCCGGATCAGCGGGTGGCGCCAGATCCAGCGCAGTCCCGCGACGGTCGCCCGCCACAGCGGCTCGGCCGGGGCGGTCGGCTCCTCCTGCAGGTCCTTGCGGACGAACAACAGCGCAATGGCGGCGACGGCGTAGGAGACCGCATCGGCCAGGAAGGGCAGGACACGATCCAGTCCGAACAGCAGGCCGCCGAGCGGCCCACCGGCCAGGGCCGCGCCCCGGCCCCGGGTCTCGTTCTGGGCCAGGGCGGTGGGCAGGAGGGCCGCCGGCACGATCCGCGGCAGGGCGGCGGTCTCGGCCAGACCGAAGAAGACCGCGCACAGGCCCTGGACGAAGGCGACCACGGCGAGGTGCGCCACCGTGAGCACGTTGAACGCCATCGCGACCGGAACGGTGGCGAGCGCCAGTCCGGCCGCGACCTCGCTGGTCAGCAGGATCCGCCGGCGGTTCCACCGGTCCACCAGGGGGCCGGCCGGTAGGTGGGCGAGGAGGAAGGGCGCCGTGCCGGCCGCGCCGACGAGGCCGGCGTCGGCCGGCGAACCGGTCGTGGCCAGCACGAGCAGCGGCATCGCGGTGGCACTGATCCGGGTACCGAGCGCGGAGACGACCTGGCCGCTCCACAGCGCGACGAAATCGGTGTTGCGCCACAGCGAGCGCCGCACGGTTGTCGCCCCGGCCACGGCGGTCACGACTCCTCCGCCGGGTCGGGGGTCTCCTCCGCCGGGTCGGGGGTCGGGAAGGCGTGGAACAGCACGGAGATGTGTCGCCGGCCGGGGCCTGGTTCCCGGTGCCAGCGCTTGAGGAACGCGATGTACTCCTCGCCGAACTCCGCCAGTTCCGCCGCGGTGAGTGCGGTGCCGCCGAAGGAGTGCGGCGCGGCGCCGGCGAACTCGCCGTACCGCTCCCGGTTCGCGAGGAAGGCGTGCAGGTCCTGCTCGGAGCGTTCCAGCCACTGGCGGCCGATCTCGACGGCGACCGCTGCGACGTCGGGGTCGGCCGGTTGCTTGGGCAGCCGCATGTCCTGCGGGATGGCGCGCCAGTAACGCCGGCGGCCGGCCGACCGCTCGGCGTCCTCCTCGACGAAGCCGAACCGGGCCAATTGCCGCAGGTGATAGCTGGCCGCCCCGCGGTCCACGTCGAATTCGCCGGACAGGTCGGCCGAGGTGGCCGGGCCTCGCTGCTGCAACCGCGCGAGGAACTGCTGCCGTAGCGGATGAGCGAGGGCCTTGAGCGCCTCGATGTCGGAGAGCACACGCGGTTGTCGATCGGCCATAGTGAGAAGATATCTTTGCAAAGAAATATTCTCAACCTGGTAGAGCCGGGCCGATCCGGGTCGCGGCAATCTCGGCGGAGAGGGTGACCATCGGGAGGCCGCCGCCGGGGTGGACCGAGCCGCCCACCAGGTGCAGGTTGGCGAGCGGGCCCTGGTTGGGCGGGCGCAGCAGGCCGCCGGTGGTGCCGTAGATGGCGCCGCCCGGGGTGGCCGTCGCGGCGGCCAGGTCGGCGGGCGTGTGGGTTTCCCAGAACACCAGGCGGTCGCGGACGTCCACGCCTTGGCGGGCCAGCAGATCAAGGACATGCCGGCCGTACGCGTCGGCCAGGCCGGGGCGGCGCCAGTCGATCGCCGACCAGGCCGTGCCGTGGCGTGGGGCGTTGACCAGGACGAACCACGCCTCGCAGCCGGGCGGGCGGACCGCGGGGTCGGCCGGCCGGGTGACGAAGATCGCGGGGTGGTCGGCGAGGCGGGCCCGGCGCGATGCCGTGCCGAAGATGGCGTCGAACTCCGCGTCGTAACAGGGCGGGAAGAAGACGTTGTGGTGCGCCAGCCCGGGCGTCTCGCCGCGTACGCCCAGCAGCAGGACGAAGCCGGCCAGGCTGCGGTCGGTCAGGGACGGCAGGCGGGACGGGGTCGGCACCAGGTCGCGGTAGAGGGCGAGGGCGTCCACATCGGACACGACCACGTCGGCCGGGTGGAAACCGCGAGCGCGGACGCCGGTCGCCCGGCCGCCCGACGTGACGATCCGGGTGACCTCGGAGTGGAAGTTCAGGCGCACGCCCAGCGCCTCGCATCGGGCCACCATCGCCGACCCCAGCGTGGTCAGCCCGCCGGACAGGTACCAGCCACCGAAGGCCAGTTCCGCATACGGGATGGCGGCCAGCGCGGCCGGCGCCCGGCGGGGATCGGTGCCGGTGTACGTGGCGTACCGGTCCAGAAGCATCCGCAGGCGTGGGTCCCGGAAATACTGATAGCCCAGGTGGCGCAGGCTGCGGCCGGGGGCGATCGCGGCCAGGTCGGGCAGCCGCCAGGAGAGGCTTGCCAGGGTGGCGGGCGTGACCGGGTGACGCAGTACCGAGCGCCACGACGCGCGCCAGATGCGCGCCGCCCGGCGCCAGAAACGTTCCCACTCGGCGGCGGAGGCCGGGCCCAGCGACTGCGCGATCCGGTCGGTGAAGACGAGATGACTCGACGAGGAGTCCAGCGTCGTGCCGTCGGGGAAGAAGTGCCGTACGACCGGGTCGAGCGGGACCAGTGGGAGGGACAGTTCCAGGTCGGCGAAGACCTGGGGAAGGGTCAGCAGGCTCGGCCCGGTGTCGAAGCGGAACCCATCCCGCTCGTAGCAGCCCAGTTTGCCGCCCGCCGCGCCGGAGCGCTCGTGCACCTCGACGTCGTGCCCGGCCTGGGCGAGCCGGATCGCGGCGGCCAGCCCGCCCACCCCCGCGCCGATCACGACGATCCGGCTCATACCGGACGGCCTCGCCAGGACAGGCGGGACCGGCGGCGCAGCCGGAACGATCGGGCGGTCAACCAGGCGAACAGCGCTATCGACACGGGATGGGCCAGGCAATCGGGCCAGGGGCGTCCGCCGGTCGCGACCGCGGAGATCGCGCGGCCGGCCACGCCCAGCAGGTAGGCGGTCAGGGCGATCAACGCCGCGGACCCGTGGCCGGTGACGGCCAGGACGGGTGCGGCGACGGCCGGCACCGCGTACAGCAGGAGCAGGGTGACCACGACGATCGCCGCGGCCGGAGCGGAGCCGAAGGACGCCCACAGCGACTTGGCGTAGCCGGCCGTCAGGCCGGACCAGGACGTGTACATCCGGCAGGTCGCGAGGCGGGACGCGTCGGCCAGCGCTATCCGGCCGCCGGCGCGTTTCACCTGCCGGGCGAGCGCGATGTCCTCGAGGATCTCGGCGCGCACGGCAGCATGCCCGCCGGCTCGTAGATACCCCGCGCGGTCGGCGAGCAGCCATTGCCCGCCGGCGGCGGCCAGCGACGGTCGCGGCGAGCGCTCCATCGCCCGCAACGGCAAAAACGTGATCCAAGACCATTGCAGCAGAGGTTGCAGCAGGCGTCCGGCTCCGCCGATCTGCGGGTACGGCGAAAGCAGGGTCACCTCGATCTCCCGCAACAGCCGCACCGCCGAGGCCAGGGCATCGGGCGCGAGCACCACATCCGCGTCCACGAAGGACAGGATGTCGGCATCGGCGGCCGCCGTCGCCAGTTGCCAGCACGCGTGCGGCTTGCCCAGCCACCCAGCCGGCAACGCCGCCCCGGCGATCAGGGTGACCTGGTCGTCGGCCAGCGAGCGGACCAGCTCGGCGGTCCCGTCGGTCGAGCCGTCGTCGAGCACGTAGATGGTCAGGTGGGGAATGCCGCGCTGGGCCAGCAGCGACTCGAGGCAGGGCGTCACCCGATCCGCCTCATCGCGCACCGGAAGAAGGACGGCGACCCTTTCCTCCGTTTCGCCCGTTTCCTCTGCGGAATCGGGCAATCGCCGCAGGAGCCGCGCGTTGACCGCGGCGTGCATAGTCAGCGCGAGCCAGGGGAGAAGAATGAGCCAGCTCATCGCCGCACCCGGACGGCCAGCGGCAGGACGGCGAGGCCCATCAGCGCCCCGCCCCAGGCCGCGGAGGCCGGGAGCCCCAGGAACACCGCGTGGGCGAGCACGGACGAAGCGTACGTCCAGAACCAGAGCACGATGATCGGCGCGTCGGCGGCGTCCGGGGTTTTCGTGGCGCGGCCGCCGGCCGTGGTCAGCGCCGCCATCAGGAGCAGGGCGAACCCGAACCAGCCCAGGTAGTTGCCGATCGGCACGCCGGGGACGCCGGGCAGCGCGGGGGTGGGGTCCGGCCAGCGCCAGTAGCCCTCGGCGACCATCTGCGGGTCGAGGAAGAGATCCCAGGCGGCGAGCCCGAAGGCGGCGATCGCGACCCGGGCGGGGGTGGAGCGGGCCAGGCGGAGCGCGGCGAGCCAGGCCGGCCAGGCCATCCAGGTCCAGGCCAGCGGGATGATCAGCGGGACGCCGAGGAGTTTCGGGCCGAGTTGGCCGGAGTAGTCGTAGGTGCCGAACGGGAAGCCGGTCGCCACGCCGATCGCCTCCACCGCGAAGCCGCCGAGCGTGGCAGTGCCGATCAGGGCGAGGGCCACTCTTGCCCCACGGGTCGTCGCCGCGTGGCCGATTGAGATGATATATCCGATAAGGACGGCTGAATCGGTCAATGCCGCACGAGTGGGGCCGCTCGTGAGCGGGTAGCAGATCTGGATCAGGATGAGCGCGCCGAGCGCCGCCCAAACCGGATATTTCGTCAAATGCCGACGATGCCCGGTGCGTCCTCGGCGGGGCGCTCGGCCAGCGGCAACTCCCGCCCCAGGATCGCGAACGCCCGCTCGTCGCCCGGGAAGAAGAAGTGCCGCAGCACGTCCGCGAAGCCGAACCGCCGGTACAGCCGCCACGCCCGGGACTTCTGCTCGTCGGCCTCCGGCGTGGACAGCAGCACCGTCTTGCCGTCGGCCATCGCCAGCAGCGCCCGCAGCTGCCGGGCGCCGATCCCGTGCCCCTGGGCGGCCGGCCGCACGTGCAGCTCGACCACCTCGAAGCAGTCGCTCAGCCACTGCTCGCGGGCCGGCTCGCCGAGCGCCGAGCGCACCTGGTCGTGCCACCACTGGCCGGGGCCGGAGGTGTAGCCGTACCCGAAACCGGCGAGCCGGCCGTCGGTGGTGAGGGTGGCGACGGCTCGGAAACCCTGCCGCCGGACGTGCGCGCCGATGTAGCCGCGCCGGGTCTGCAGCAGCTCCTGGCGGTAGCCCATCGCCTCGCCGTAGACCGCGACCACGTCGTCGAGCCGTCGCAGCAGGTCGTCCGGCTGCCACGCAACGAGCCTCATACCTAAGTCTGCCCCTCCTCCAGCCACCCCAGCACCGACCGGTCACCCGTCAGGTCGCGAACCGCGAACCGGGCGAACAACTCCTCGGCGTACCACCGATCGGTCGGGGTGCGTGCGATCACCGCACGGTGTTCCGGCTGACGGTACGCGAACCGGGTCAGGTCCGCCGCATCCCGCCACAGGCTGACCGTGCCCTGCCAGCCGACCGGCGCCTCGCCGATGCCGAACGTGGCCAGCAGCCCGGGGGCTCGCCGGACCTCGCGGGCCACCGGTGCGATCGCCCGATAGAACGCCATCGCCCTGGTGGGGCGCAAGCGGGCACGGGTCAGCGCGAGCGTCAAGCCGCCGGATTCACGGCGTTGCGGGAGGAATGGCGTTTTGCCCGACCAGGTGCCGCGGCTGGTCAGCGGCTCGAGGTCGACCGTGGCGCGCTCGACCGCGAGTCGGTCCCAGGTCGGGTATCCGACCGGCGTGTCGCTGACGGTTATCGCCGCGTACCGCGTCAGGTCCGCATTTTTCGGCTGAAAGCCATCGCCAGTGCCCATGAACTTGACAAATCGGACGCCCGGCGGCGTGCGACGGAAGGCGATGCGCAGCCAGGCGGCGCCGACCCGGTGGCGGGGCACCCGCCACACGTGCAGCGTGACCGGCATGCGGCCTCAGGCCACCTCGGTGGGCGTGCCCGCGGTGACCCGGACCAGCTCGTCGTACGAGATCGGGAAGACCGCCCGCGGCACGCCGCCGGCCGCCCAGATCACCTCGTATCGCGCGAGGTCGACGTCGACCAGCGTGCGCACCGGCTTGGGGTGGCCGAGCGGGGCGACCCCGCCGATCGCCTGGCCGGTGTGCTCGCGGACGAATTCCGGGGTGGCCCGGCGCAGCTTCGCGATGCCCAGCGCGGACGCGACCTTGGCGGTGTCCACCCGGTGCGCGCCCGAGGTGAGCACCAGCAGCGGCTCACCCTCGGCGTCGAAGATCAGCGAGTTGGCGATCTGGCCGACCTCGACGCCGAGCGCCTCGGCGGCGGCCACCGCGGTGTGCACGGCGTCGTCCAGGACCACGACCTGGGCGGTGTGCGCGCCGGCCGCCTCCAGGGCCTCGCGCACGGCGACCACGTTCGGATGCTGTTCCATGCCGTTCATTCTTCAACCAGGGCCTTGCCGAACACCCACGGGGCAATGCCGTCGATGAAGTCATGCGGGAAGCCGCGGCGGAAATCGGTCGCCGCGGTCAGCCGGTCGACCTGCTCGGCGGCGAGTTTCACGTCGATCGCGCCCAGGTTGTCGGTGAGCTGGGGGAGCGAGCGGGCGCCGATGATCGGGACGATCGCCGTCGAGCGCGCGACCGTCCAGGCGATGGCGACCTGCGACGGGGTGGCGCCGATCTCGTCGGCGACGGATTCCACCGCTTCGGCCGCGGCGCGCTGCTGATCGTTGAGCGTCGCCGCGTCGTGCCGCGTCGGGCCCGTCAGATTTTTACTGTATTTTCCGGACAAGATGCCTCCGGCTAGCGGGCTCCAAGCGGTCACCCCCAGGCCCAGCGACTCGGCCATCGGCAGCAACTCCCGCTCGATGTCCCGGTCGATCACGTTGTAGGGCACCTGGAGCGCGGTCAGCGGGTTCCACCCGTGCCACTCCGCGAGCGTCTGACCGCGGGCGACCACCCACGCCGGCGCGTCGGAAATACCAACATAAAGGACCTTTCCCGACCGTACGGCGTCGTCCAGCGCCCGCATCGTCTCCTCGATCGGGGTCGACGCGTCCCAGACATGCACCCAATACAGATCCAGGTAGTCGGTGCGCAGCCGGCGCAGGCTGGTCTCGAGGGAGTGGCGCAGGTTCTTCCGGGCGTTGCCGCCGGCGTTCGCGTCGTCCACGTTCCGGCTGGTCGTGTACTTGGTGGACAGCACGAACGACTCGCGGCGGCCGGCCAGCAGCTCGCCGAGGATCTCCTCGCTGCGCCCCTCCCGGTAGTTGATCGCGGTGTCGATCGCGTTGCCGCCGGCCTCGGCGTACGCATCGACGATCTTGCGACACTCCTCGATCGGCGCGCCGACGCCGCCCTGCTCGCCGAAGGTCATCGCGCCGAGGATCAGTTCGGACACGCGCAGGCCGCTGGTGCCGAGGGTCCGGTATCTCATACCGTCCGTTCTACCCCTCGGCGCCACCGGTTTTTCCCAAGCCGACGGCCTCGGCGCTGGCGTCCCAGAGCCGGGCGGCGAGCGCCGGGTCGGCAGCGTGCGGCCGCGGCTGCCGCACCCGGTGGCCGACGTAGTAGCCGCCGTTGACCAGCTCGTCCTCGGGCGCGGTGATCAGCCAGGCCAGCAGCGCGCCGGCCTTCTCCGGCGAGACCAGGAACGGGGCGTACTTGTAGAAGAGCCGCATCGCCCGGCCGTAGCCGAAGTTGGTACGCACCACGCCCGGGTGGAAAGAGACGCTGGTCACGTCCGGCCAGCGGCGGTGTGCCTCGGCGGCGAACAGGATGTTGGCCGACTTGGTGGCGCCGTAGGCGCGGAACGCGCGGTAGTTCGCCGGCTCGCCGACCAGGTCGTCCGGGTCGGGCGCGCCGGAGCTGTGCGCGTCCGAGGCCGTGTTCACCACCCGCTTGCCGGTCAGCCGCTCGCGCAGCAGGTTGGTCAGCAGGAACGGGGCGAGGTGATTGCCCTGCATGGTGGCCTCGTAGCCGTCCTTGGTCCGCCGGTACCCGGCGATGATGCCGCCGGCGTTGTTCGCCAGGACGTCGATGCTCGGGTACGTCTCGAGCAGGTGGGCGGCGAGCGCGCGTACGTCGTCGAGATCTTCGAAATCGGCGCGGAACTGTCCCGGCTCGCGCCCGTTGCCCGCGGTCCTGACCTTGGCCACGGCCGCCGCCAGGCGGTCGGCGTTGCGGCCGATCACCACGACCTGGTCGCCCTGGGCGGCCAGTTGCTCGGCGGCCGCGAGGCCGACGCCCGAGCTCGCCCCCGTGATCACGACGGTCCGGTCCATCCGTGTCCTCCAACGCTCATCGATTTGTCGCACCCGTAGGGCATCCTGGCACCTGTCAGTCGCCGGGCCCAGTGGAGCGTGGATGAGCACCGAGATCAATGTGCCGGCCGTGGTGGCCAGCCCCGAGCGGCCGCATGTGCCGGGTCATCGGGTCAGCCGCTGGCTGCTCGCCCACCGGGTGCAGCCGGTCGGCCCCGAGTCCGCGCAGACCGACCACGAGCAGGCCTGGTGGAAGGTGATGTGCCTGACCGGGGTCGACTACTTCTCCACGCTGTCCTATCTGCCGGCGATCGCGGCGCTCGCGGCCGGCGCGCTCTCCCCGCTGGCCACCCTGCTGATCGTGGCACTGACCCTGTTCGGCATGCTGCCGATGTATCGGCGGGTCGCCCGGGAGAGTCCGCACGGTCAGGGCTCGGTGGCGATGCTCGAGCACCTGCTGCCGTTCTGGCGGGGCAAGGTGTTCGTGCTGGTCCTGCTGGGCTTCGTGTGCACGTCGTGGATCATCACGATCACCCTGTCGGCGGCCGACGCCACCGTCCACATGTCGGAAAATCCGTATCTACCGGGTTTTCTGCATGGCCACGCCGTACTCATCACGGTGGTCCTGCTCTTGATCTTGGGGTTTGTCTTCCTGCTCGGCTTCAGCGAGGCGGTCGGCGTGGCGATCCCGCTGGTCGCGGTCTTCCTCGCGCTCAATGCGGTGATCACCGTGGTCGGCCTCGCCGACGTCTTCACGACGCCCGGCGTGCTGTCCCGCTGGACCGACGCGCTCACGTCCTCCGGCGGCGGCTTCCTCGGCGTCGTCGGGCCGTCCATCCTGGCCTTCCCGGCCCTGGTCCTGGGCCTGTCCGGCTTCGAGACCGGGGTCAGCATGATGCCGCTGATCAAGGCGGGCAACCAGGAGGAGCGCATCCGCAACACCCGCAAGCTGCTCACCACGGCCGCGCTGATCATGAGCGTCTACCTGATCGCAACCAGCTTCGTCACCACCGTGCTGATCCCGAAGGAGCAGTTCCAGCCGGGCGGCCAGGCGAACGGGCGGGCCCTGGCCTACCTCGCGCACGCCAAGCTCGGCGAGGGCTTCGGCACCGTCTACGACATCAGCAGCATCCTGATCCTCTGGTTCGCGGGCGCCTCGGCGATGGCCGGCCTGATCAACATCGTGCCCCGCTACCTGCCCGGCTACGGCATGGCACCCGAGTGGGGCCGGGCGGTGCGCCCGGTCGTGCTGGTCTACACCGCGATCAGCATCGGCATCACGCTGGTCTTCCAGGCCGATGTGGACGCGCAGGCCGGCGCGTATGCCACCGGCATCCTGGCGATGATGGTCTCCGGGGCGGTCGCGGTCACGATCTCCGCCCTTCGGGCGAAACAGCGGGGAGCCACCGTCGGCTTCGCGATCCTCACCCTGATCCTGCTGTACGCGCTGGGCGACAACATCATCGAGAAACCCGACGGCATCGCCATCTCCGCGGTGTTCGTGGCCGGCATCATCCTGGTCTCGCTGGTGTCCCGGGTCAGCCGGACGACGGAGCTGCGCGCCGAGCGGATAGAGCTGGACGAGCCGGCCCGCCGGTACATCGCCGACTCGATCGTCAACGACGGCGAGCTGGACATCGTGACCAACCGGCGGCAGCGCGGCGACGGGGCGGAGTATGCGTCCAAGGAGAGCGAGCAGCGCCGGACGAACCCGGTGCCCGGCCGGCACGACGTGCTGTTCCTCGAGGTGGATGTGGTCGACCCGTCGAAGTTCAGCGAGGTGCTCGAGGTGCGCGGGGTGGCGGTCGACGGCCACCGGGTGCTGCGGGTGCAGAGCCCGGCCGCGCCGAACGCGATCGCCGCGGTGCTGCTCGCCCTGCGCGACGCGACCGGCGTGATCCCGCACTGCTACTTCGCGTGGGCCGAGGGCAGCCCGCTGGCGCACCTGTTCCGGTATCTGCTGCTCGGCCGCGGCGACACGGCGCCGGTGGTGCGCGAGATCATCCGCCAGAGCGAGCCCGATCCGTCCCGTCGGCCGGTGATTCACGTGGGCGGAGTCTAGATTCTCTGACCGTAGTCAGAGATTATGGAGGCGTGGACCAGATCGAGCTCGTACGCGACTTCAACCGGTACTACACGCGGCGCCTCGGGGTGCTGGGCGATCACTACCTCGGGTTGTCCCGGCCGTGGAGCGAGTCCCGGCTGCTCTTCGAGATCGGGCCGGACGGGGTCGACGTGCGCGAGCTGCGCCGCCGGCTCGGGCTCGACTCGGGGTTCGTGAGCCGGATGCTGCGGTCGCTCGCCGACCAGGGGCTGGTGGAGGTGCGGCCGCACCCGCAGGACGGCCGGGTGCGGGTCGCGGCGCTGACCACGGCCGGGCTCGACGCTCGGGACGAGCTCGACGTGCGGGCCCGGGAGAGCGTGGGGGCGCTGCTCGGGCAGCTCACGGCCGGCCAGCGCGACCGGCTGGTGGCGGCGCAGGAGCAGGTGCGGCGGCTGCTGCGGATGGCGACCGTGGAGATCTCGGCGATTCCCGACGACTCGCCCGCCGCGCGGTTCTGCCTGCGGGAGTATGCGGCCGAGCTCGACGGGCGGTTTCCCTCCGGGTATTCGGAGAGCGCGCTGCTGCGGCCGGGGGAGCTGGCGGTCACCGGGGGCGAGTTCCTGGTGGCGATGGAGGAGTCCGCGCCGATCGGGTGCGGGATCTGGCAGCCGCTCGCCGGTGAGCCTGGTTCTGTGGCAGAAATTCGGCATGTCTGGATAAGTCAGTCCTGCCGAGGGCTGGGGCTCGGCCGGCGGCTGCTCTCGGAGCTGGAGAGCCGGGCCGGTGAGCAGGGGTATCGCACGTTCCGGCTGGGCACGCACACGGCGTTGCCCGAGGCTGCGGCGCTGTACCGGAGTCACGGATACCGGGAGATCCCGCTCTACGACCTCAAGGGGTACAACCAGCTCGCCTTCGAAAAGGTTTTGCCGTAGCCGGGGTGCCGCGGGCGCGTTTTTGTCGTACAGGCGTGCTAGTGTCTTCGGTAGTTAGAACGGATGTTCGAAGCCTTCCTTCCAGGCTCCGGCGTCCGGGATGACGCCGGGAGTGACGTTTCGCGGCTTTGCTCCCGGGTGTGGCACCCGCGAAGTGCCGCACGAGAGGTTCCGGGCATTCGCGGGTCCGGCGCCCTCAGACAAGGCAGGACCGTCGCCCACTGCCCCCCGACCCCCGGGTGGTGGGCGGCGGACCCGCCGGCAAGGTCCGGCCGGGTGTGGTGTGGGGAAGCTTCACGCCCGGCCGGCTCGCCCACACGGGCGCTGCGTCTTCCTCCGCAGCGATCGGTTCGACAGCGATCGGTTCGGCACGGCACGTCGGATGCGACACACGCGAGGAGACAAGACCTATGGCGAGCACTACGGCGCCGGCCCTCATACGGGCGCCCGGCCTGGCACATGCGCCCACCGCGGCCGTCCAGGCGGAGGCGCCCACGGTCCCGGCGCACATGCTGCCGCACCGCACCCCTGCCCAACTGCTGGCCATCGCCCGGCAGGGGCTCACTGAGGCGGCGCTGACCCGGCCCGACGGCCTCCGCTACGCGGCCGCGCATCTGGCCGCCCTGCGTGCCGCGGCGGCCGTGCTGGCCGCCCGCGCCCGCCCGGCCGCCCCCACCCGCCGCAGCCGCGTGACGAGCGTCTGGTCGCTGCTGGTCCTGGTGGCCCCCGAGTTCACCGACTGGGCCGGCTATTTCGCCCTGGGCGCCACCAAGCGCGCCGCGGCCGAGGCCGGCATCCCGCGCGTGGTGAGTCCCCGGGAGGCCGACGACCTCCTGAGAGCAGCCGAGCAGTTCGTCACCGTGGTCGAGTCGTCCCTGGGCCTGGCCTACCAGCCACCCTTGGCCGCCTGACCGAGCCCACACAAGCCCACCGACCCGCCCGCTAGCGCCTCCGGCATCTGTTCGCGCCTGGGCCCCGCTGTTCGGCTGGCTTGCTCGTTCGGCTGGCTTGCTCGTTCGGTTGGCTTGCTCGTTCGGTTGGCTTGCTCGTTCGGTTGGCTTGCTCGTTCGGCTGGCCCGCCGGTTCGGCAGGCCCGCCACATTGTCGCTTCGCGCAGGTTGCCGCCATGTCGGCCGGCGCCGCCCATGGCGCCCGCCGCGGTGGTTGCGCGGCGCGGGCTGCGCGGCTTGTCGACTGGGGCCGCGCGCGCGACATGGCGAGTTGGCCGGCCGCGGCACGGGTGGGGTGGCTTGTTGGCTGGCCTGGCGCGGCACAGGTGGCGTGGCTTTTGGCCGGCGTGGTGCGGCTGCGTGGCGCTGGAGGTCTGCCGCGTGGGCTGGCTGGCGCGAGTGGCGTGGCGCGGGCTGTTTGCCTGCCGCGTTGGCTGAGTGGCGCGGGCGGCGCGGGGGCGGGTGGCGTGGGCCGGGCGGCGCGGGGCGGGCGGCGTGGGCTGTTGCGCCGCGTTGCTGCGTGACGTGGGTCGCGTGGCGCGGGCTGTCTGCCGTGCTGGCCGACGTCGTGGGTGCAGCGTGCCGGGTCGGCTGGCGTGGCGCATGCGGGCTGCCGCGTTGGCTCGGCGTGGTGCGGGCTGCCGGGACAGTTCGGCTGGCTTTTGTGGGGCTGGCTTGTCGTTCGGCTGCTTGCCACACGGGCGTCCGCCACTTTGCCGGCCCAGCGAGCGTGACGCTCACCTTGGGTTGGGCCGGCTCACGCGGACGGGCTGCTGGCCCGTGCGGATCGGGAACGCGGCAACACGGCAACGCGGCAACGCGGCAACGCGGCAACGCGGCAAACACGGGAACAGGGGAACACGGGAACGCGGCAACACGGGAACACAGGAACGCGGCAACACGGGAACGCGGCAACACGGAGCGAGGCAGTGATGGCGGGACGCATGATCAGCGGTGCGGCCGCCCTTGCCGAGTTGGTTCGGGCGGCGGGTGAGACGGCGGAGCCGGGCGTGCACCGGGTGCTGCCGGTGGCGCCCGAGTTGAGTGGGCTGCTGCCGGGGCGCGGACTGCGCCGGGGCAGCACCGTCTCGGTTGCCACCGGGCGTTCGCAGCCGGCCGGCGGCGGGACGTCGCTGCTGCTCGCGTTGCTGTCCGAGGCTTCGCGTACCGGGTCCTGGTGCGCGGTGGTCGGGGTGCCCGCGCTGGGCGCGATCGCCGCCGCCGAGAGTGGCATCGTCCTCGACCGTCTCGCGCTCGTGCCCAACCCCGGACCCGAGTGGCCGACCGTGGTGGCCGCCCTGATCGACGGCGTCGACGTGGTGGTCGTGGCCGTGCCCGGCGGCGTGTCCCCGTCGATCGCGAGCCGCCTGGTGGCGCGGGCCCGGCAGCGGGGCTGCGTGCTGGTGCCATTCGGCCCGTGGGACGGCGCCGACGTGACCCTCCAGGTCACCGAGGGCCGCTGGGACGGACTCGGCCCGGGCCGGGGCCGCCTGCGCCGGCGCGAGGTGACCGTCCTGGCCCGCGGCCGCGGCGCGGCGGCCCGCCCACGAGAGGCCACGATGTGGCTGCCGGGGGTCACCGTCCGCCCGTTCACCCTCCCGCCCACACCCACCACTTCGGACCACCGCCCCGACCAGACCGACCTCCCGTCCGTCCCCGAGCCTGCGCCGGAGCTCCCGCAACAGCCCCCGGCCGCAACGGCCACCGCACGTCCGGTCCCGGCCGCGACCTCTCGACCGAAGCGCAGGGCTCGGCCGGCCACCGTTTGGTCCGCTTCCGGGCCGGTGGCGCGTGAGCGGCTCTCGGTGGTGTGACGTGGGTGGGGAGGGACGGACGCTTCTGGTCTGGTGTCCGGACTGGGCGGTGGTGGCGGCCGAGATCGTCGACGGGGTCGATGGGGCCGGGGCGGTTGTCGTGCTCAAGGAGAACCGGGTGGTGGCGTGTTCGGCGGCGGCGCGGCTGGAGGGCGTACGGCAAGGGTTGCGGCGGCGGGAGGCGCAGAGCCGGTGTCCGCGGCTGGTTGTCGTCGAGCATGACCCGGGGCGGGATGCCCGGGCGTTCGAGCCGGTGGTGGCCGCCGTGGAAGAGGTCGCGGTGGGGGTGGAGGTGATCCGGCCGGGGAGTTGTGCGCTCGCCGCGCGCGGGCCGGCCCGGTACTTCGGTGGGGAGGAGGCCGCGGCCGAGCGGATCGTCGAGCAGATCGCCGAGGCCTGTGCGGTGGAGAGTCAGGTGGGGATCGCGGACGGGGTGTTCGCGGCGGGGCTGGCCGCTCGGGAGGGGCAGGTCGTCGCGGCCGGGCGGACCGCCGCGTTCCTGGCCGGGATACCGATCGCGGCGCTGGAGCGGCCCGAGCTGGTCGACCTGCTCAAGCGGCTGGGGATCAAGACGCTCGGGGACTTCGCGCGGCTGCCGGCGGGGGACGTGCTGAGCCGGTTCGGGTTCGACGGGGCGCTCGCGCATCGGCTCGCCTCGGGGCGGGACCATCGGCCGCTCGCGGTTCGGCGGCCGCCGCCCGATCTGGACGTCGCCGACACCTTCGACGAGCCGCTGGAGCGGGTGGACGTGGCCGCGTTCGCCGGCAAGGTGCTGGCCGAGCGCCTGCACGAGCGGCTCGCCGCGCACGGGCTCGCCTGCACCCGGCTCGGCATCGAGGCGGTCACCGCGGACGGCCAGGAACTGCACCGGGTCTGGCGGCACGACGGCACGCTGACCTCGGCGGCGATCGCCGAGCGGGTGCGCTGGCAGCTGGACGGCTGGCTCACCGGGGCGCGTCGCGGGGCGCCCGCCCGGCCCACCGCGGGGCTGGTGCGGCTGCGGCTCGTGCCGGACGGGGTGATCGTCCACCTCGGACTCCAGCCGGGGCTCTGGGGTGACGCCGGGGCGGACCGGGAGCGGGCGCACCGGGCGTTCAGCCGGGTGCAGGGCCTGCTCGGGCCGGAGGCGCTGGTCACGGCGGTGCTCGGTGGCGGACGCTCGGCCGACGACCAGGTGCGCTTCGTCCCGTGGGGCGACGAACGGGAACCGGCCAGGCCCGCCGCCCCGCACGCCGAGCCCATCCCGGACGTCACCACCATCCCGATCCTGGCCCGCTCCGACGCGCCCGTCCTCAACCTGTTCGCCGCACCCCATGATATGGCGATAAATCAGGACACGAGTGCGGGGGAGGAGGGCACGGATTCGGCCGAGGTGATCCACCTGGCGGCCCGCCGAGCGGCTCGAGCCGCCCAGCATGAAGAAAAGCCGACGCAGAGGGGAGGCGGTGGTACGACGAGTGGATTCACGGTGGTCACCGTGCCATCCGCGCGCCGCAAAGGGCGTCGGCCGACCACCCCGCCGGCCGCGCTGCCGCCGTGGCCCGGGCGGATCCCCAAACCCGCCCCCGCGGTGGTCCCGCCGCAACCCCCACCAGCGGTGGTCCTCGACGACACCGGCACCCCGGTCGGCGTCAGCGCCCGCCTCGAACTGACCGGCGCCCCCGCCGCCCTGATCGTCGAGCGTGGACACCCCATCCCGATCAGCGGCTGGGCCGGCCCCTGGCCGATCGACGAGCGCTGGTGGGCGGCGGGCGAGGGCCGCCGGCGGGCGCGCTTCCAGGTGCGACTCGAGGACGGCCGCGCGCTGCTGCTTTCGCTGGAGGGCGGCCACTGGGCGGTGGAGGCCATCTATGACTGACGGGACGGAGTAGGGGATGGGCTTTCACAACCCGAAGAAGTCGTGGAAGGAGCTGGAGTCCGAGCTGACCGGCCGGCCGGTCACGCCGCCGACCGGCGACGGCATCCGGCAGATCGGCCAGCAGACGCCCAAGCCGTTCGCGGTCGACCCGCTCGCCGTCGACGCGGACGGTGGGGATTCACCGGTATGGAGCCGCAAACGCCAGCCCTACCAGGCGCCGGCGATCGTCAGAAAAGAGCAGACCACCCCGTACGCCGAACTGCACTGTCACACCAACTTCAGCTTCCTCGACGGCGCCAGCCACCCCGAGGAGCTCGCCGAGGAGGCGGCCCGCCTCGGCCTGACCGGGCTGGCCGTCACCGACCACGACGGCTTCTACGGCGTGGTCCGCTTCTCCGAGGCGGCCCGCGACCTCGACCTGCCCACGATCTTCGGGGCCGAGCTGTCCCTGGGTTTGTCCCAACCGCAGAACGGCGAGCCCGACCCCGAGGGGCAACACCTGCTGGTGCTGGCCAAGGACGCGGCCGGCTACGCCACGCTGGGCAGCCTGATCGGCGAGGGCCAGCTCACCGGCGGCGAGAAGGGCAAGCCCGACTACGGGACCATCAACAAGATCGCCGAGCGTCTGAAGGACCACGTCATGGTGCTGACCGGCTGCCGCAAGGGTCTGGTCCCGCACGCGCTGGCCACCGGCGGCATCGAGGCGGCCGTCCGCCAACTCGACCAGCTGAGCGACCTCTTCGGGACCGGCAACGTCGTGGTCGAGCTGACCGACCACGGCGATCCGTACGACGGTGATCGCAACGACGTGCTTTACCAGCTCGCGCGGCGCCGGGGGGTGAAAACCGTCGCCACCAACAACGTGCACTACGCGACCCCGGCCCGGCGCCGGCTGGCCACCGCGGTCGCCGCGGTCCGGGCCCGGCGCAGCCTCGACGAGATCGACGGCTGGCTGCCCGCGGCCGGCGCCGCCCACCTGCGCAGCGGCGCCGAGATGGCCCGCCGGTTCGGCGACTACCCGGGCGCGGTCGAGTTCGCCGTCGAGCTGGGCGCCGCGCTCGCCTTCGACCTGCAACTGGTCGCACCGCAGCTGCCCGCGTTCCCGATTCCCGAGGCGGGCCACACCGAGATGAGCTGGCTGCGCGAGCTGACCATGCGCGGCGCCCGGGCCCGGTACGGCCTGCCCGAGGAGGTGCCGGAGGTCTACACGAAGCTCGACTACGAGCTGGCGATGATCGAGGAGCTGGACTTCCCCGGCTACTTCCTGGTCGTCTACGACATCGTCAAGTTCTGCAAGGACAACGACATCTACTGCCAGGGGCGGGGCTCGGCGGCGAACTCGGTGGTCTGCTACGCGCTGGGCATCACCAATGTGGACGCCTTCGAGTACGACCTGGTCTTCGAGCGGTTCCTGGCGCCGGAGCGGGACGGCCCGCCGGACATCGACGTGGACATCGAGTCCGATCGCCGGGAAGAGGTCATCCAGCATGTCTACGAAAAGCACGGGCGCCGGCACACCGCCCAGGTCGCCAACGTCATCTCCTACCGGCCGCGGTCCGCCGTACGGGATATCGCCAAGGCTTTTGGATTCTCACCCGGGCAGCAGGACGCGTGGAGCAAACAGATCGACCGCTGGGGCGACGTGGCCACCGTGGACATCGACGACATTCCGGAGCAGGTCGTCGCGTACGCCAATGAACTGCAGACCTTTCCCCGCCATCTCGGGATCCACTCCGGCGGCATGGTGATCTGCGACCGCCCGGTCAGCGAGGTGTGCCCGGTCGAGTGGGGCCGGATGCCCGGGCGCACCGTCCTGCAGTGGGACAAGGACGACTGCGCCGCGATCAACCTGGTCAAGTTCGACCTGCTGGGCCTGGGCATGCTGTCCGCGCTGCACTACGCGTTCGACATGATCGACGGCAAGCTCGACTTCGGCGACATCCGCCCGTCCGACCCCGAGGTCTACGACATGCTGTGCCGGGCCGACTCGGTCGGGGTGTTCCAGGTGGAGAGCCGGGCACAGATGGCCACCCTGCCCCGGCTCAAGCCGCGGGTCTTCTACGACCTGGTGGTGGAGGTGGCGCTGATCCGGCCGGGCCCGATCCAGGGCGGCTCGGTGCACCCGTACATCCGGCGTAAGAACGGCGTCGAGAAGTGGGAGATGCCGCATCCCACGATGACCCGGGCGCTGCAGAAGACGCTGGGCGTGCCGCTCTTCCAGGAGCAGCTGATGCAGCTCGCGATGGACTCGGCCGGGTTCAGCCCGCTCGAGGCGGACAAGCTGCGCCGGGCGATGGGCTCGAAACGCTCGGTGAAGCGGATGGAGGAAATGCGTGAGCGACTGTACGAGGGGATGGCCGCGAACGGGATCATCGGGGACCTGGCCGACGACCTCTACGTGAAGCTGTGCGCGTTCGCGAACTACGGCTTCCCGGAGAGCCACGCGATCAGCTTCGCGTACCTGGTCTACGTCAGTGCCTGGCTCAAGCGCTACCACCCGGCCGCGTTCTGCGCCGCGCTGCTGAACGCGCAGCCGATGGGCTTCTACTCGCCGCAGTCGCTGGTGGACGACGCCCGCCGGCACGGTGTGGAGGTGCGCCGGCCGGACATCAACCTCAGCGACGCCAAGGCGACCCTGGAGACCACGCCGGAGACCCGGCACCAGAGCGAGAAGGAAGAGCCGCCGCACGCTTGGGGACTGCAGGGTCCGGCCGTCCGCCAAGGGCTTTCCAGCGTGCGTACGGTGGGGGACGAGCTGGCCAAGTCGATCGAGCAGGAGCGGCGCGCCAACGGTCCGTATCGGAGCATGACGGATCTCTCCCGGCGTACCGGCTGCACCGCCACCCACCTGGAGGCGCTCGCCACCGCCGACGCGTTCGCGAGTTTCGGCCTGTCCCGGCGGGAGGCGCTGTGGGCGGCCGGCGCGGCCGCACAGGACAAGCCAGACAAATTGCCGGGTACGGTGTCCGGGGCCGAGGCGCCGATGCTGCCCGGGATGAGCGACGTGGACCGGCTGGTCGCCGACGTGTGGGCGACCGGGCTGTCCCCGGAGGCGCACCCGGCCCAGTTCCTCCGGCCCGAGCTGGACCGGGTCGGCGCGCTGCGGATCGCCCAGCTGGGCGGGGTGGAGGCCGGCACCCGGATCCGGGTCGGCGGGATCGTCACCCATCGGCAACGGCCGGCCACCGCGGGCGGGGTGACCTTCGTGAACCTCGAGGACGAGACCGGGATGCTGAACGTGACCTGCTCGCCCGGCCTGTGGCAGCGGTACCGGCGGGTGGCGAAGACCAATAACGCGCTGATCGTGCGGGGCCGGCTGGAGAAGGCCGAGGGCGTGCTCAACCTGGTCGCCGACCGGATCGAGGGGGCCACCGCGCCGGTCACACCCGCGTCCCGCGACTTCCGGTAACCTACCCTTTTACCGGAAAAATCAGGACAAATCCATGATGCGTACGTCGATCGCCCTGGCCGCGGCCACCCTCTTCATCGCGAGCCCCGCCTTCGCGGGCTCACCCGGCCCCGGCTATTCGGGGGGTGGCGGCCGGGGCCCGGGAGCCGACCTGACCCTGACCTACCTGGCGGAGGCCGGCTTCGCGACGGCCGTGAAGCTCGAATGCGACCCGCCCGGCGGCGGCCACCCGAAACCGGCCGACGCGTGCGCCGAACTGGCCGCGGCCGGCGGTGACCCCGCCAAGATCGAGCCCGGGCACGGCGCCTGCATGATGATTTATGCGCCGATAACCGCCGAGATCACCGGCAAGTGGCACGGGACCGCGATCAACTGGCAGCGGACGTACGGGAACAGTTGCGAGATGCGTCGTGCGCTTGGGGTGTTGTTCGCCTTCTGACCCGGCCGCGTTCTCAGCCGGTGGGCGACGGGCCGATACGCTGCCCGTGTGGAAACCGGAACGACGCGAACTGCCCGGCCGCTCGTCAGCGCTCGCACCGCCGCCGTCTGGGCGGTGCTCCGGCGGGAACTGGACCGGCACGCCGGGCGCGAACTCACGGTGGTCGACGTCGGCGGGGGAACAGGCGGGTTCGCGGTGCCGCTCGCGCAGTCGGGCCACCGGGTCACCGTCGTGGACGCCAGCCCCGACGCGCTCGCCGCGCTCACCCGGCGGGCCGCCGACGCGGGCGTGGCCGAGCGGGTGCGCGCGGTGCAGGGCGACGGCGACGCGCTGGCCGGGCTGGTCGAGCCGGCGAGCGTCGACCTGATCCTGGCACACGCGGTGCTCGAGGTGGTCGATCAGCCGGCCGACGTGGTGGCGGCGGTCGCCGCGGCGCTGCGTCCCGGCGGCGCGGTCAGCGTGCTGGTGGCCGGCCGGGCCGCGGCCGTCCTCGGCCGGGCGATCAACGGGCACCTCCGGTCGGCGTCCGCGCTGGTCACCGATCCCGACGGGCGGGCCGGCGCGCGGGACACGCTGCGCCGCCGCTACGACGCGGAGAGTGCGGCGGATCTCTTGCGCTCGGCGGGCCTCGAGGTGGAGGAGACCCATGGCGTACGGGTGTTGACCGACCTGCTGCCGGCGGCCGTCGTCGAGGAGGACCCGCAGGCGCTGCTCGAACTCGAGTTGGCGCTGTCCGCCCGGCCCCCGTTCCGGGACATCGCCTCGCAACTCCACCTCTTCGCCCGCCGCCCGTGATCACCGAGGTCCCGGCCGACCACCTGCGGGCCGACGCGCTGACCCCGGTGCCCCCGGCGTACGGCCGCGGCAGCCTGGCGGACGTGCTGCCGAGCGTGTGCGCGGTGCTGGGCGTGCCCGGCGCGGTCGACGTGCTGGGACTGGCCGAGGCGCTGGACGGGGTCGACCGGGTGGCGGTGCTGCTCGTCGACGGGCTGGGCGAGTATCAGGTGCCGGTGGCCTCGGCGTACGCACCAGTCTTGAAAGATCTCGCGGCCGGGAGCCGCAGCCTGACCGCGGGTTTTCCCTCCACGACGCCGGTGAGCCTGGTGACCGTGGGGACCGGGGCGGTGCCGGGCGCGCACGGGGTGCTCGGGTTCACGACGCGGCGGCCGGACGGGCAGGTGCTCAACCACATCCTCTGGAAGGACGACCCCGATCCGCGGGCGTGGCAGCCGATTCCGACCCAGTTCGAGCGGGCCGGGGCGGCGGGGCTGGCGGTGACGGTGGTCAACAAGCCGGAGTACGCGGGGAGCGGGCTCAGCGTCTCGGCCAATCGAGGGGCCGTCTACCTCGGCGCCCCTTCCGCGGACGACCTCGCTGCCGGGATCTTGGCGGCCCTGGCGGCCGGGCCGGGGATCGTGTACGGCTATCACCCCGACCTCGATCACTACGGGCACGCGGACGGGGTGGACTCGCCGCGCTGGCGTTCCGCGGCGGGCGAGGTGGGAGTGCTGCTTGATCGTCTCGTGCACGGGTTGCCGGATCGGTCGGCGCTGTTGGTGATCGCTGATCATGGGCAGTTGAATGTGCCGGCTTCCGGGCGATTCGACCTCGCGGACAATTCGGATTTGTCCGCTGGAATCGTCGGGGTGGCCGGGGAACCTCGGGTTCGGTATCTCTATTGCGCGCCGGGTGCCCGGGAGGATGTGATCGCCGCCTGGCAGGGGGTCTTCGGGTCGTCGGCCTGGGTGCTGGCTCGCGAGGAGGCGATCGGGCGCGGGTTGTTCGGGGCGGTCGCCCCCGATCACGTCGACCGGATCGGGGAGGTCGTGGTGATCTGCCTCGAGCGCGTCGTCGCGCTGGCCACCGGGTGGGAGCCGCCGCAGGTCGGCAAGCTGATCGCCTACCACGGGTCGGTGACCGCCGCCGAGATGATGGTGCCGCTGCTGATCGCGCGCTGAGCTGCACGTTCCCCATTTTTGTCAGGGGGTGGGGCTAGGGTCGCCGGCGTGGGACGTAGTCAGGCGGTGCCGCGGGGGCGTGACCCGCGATTCGGGCCGGAGGCGGATGACGCCGGCTGCACGATCCTGCATGTCGATATGGATGCGTTCTTCGCCTCGGTCGCCGTTCGGTCCCGGCCCGAGCTGCGCGGCAAGCCCGTCGTGGTCGGCGGCATCGGGCCGCGCGGGGTGGTGAGCTCGGCCAGTTATGAGGCGCGCCGGTTCGGGGTGCGCAGCGCCATGCCGACGGCGCGGGCCCGGGCGCTCTGCCCTCAGGCGATCTTCCTGCCGGTCGACGGGCCGTCGATCGCGGCCGCCTCCGAGGCGGTCATGAGCATCTTCCGAGACATGACTCCCCTGGTCGAGCCGCTCTCCTCGGACGAGGCGTTCCTCGACGTGGCCGGCGCGCAGCGGCTGCTCGGCCGGCCCGCGGAGATCGCCGCGCGGATCCGCGAGCGGATGTTCGCCGAGCAACAGCTGACCTGCTCGGTGGGGGTCGCGCCGACGAAATTCGTGGCCAAGCTCGGCTCGACCCGCGCCAAACCCAACGGCATGGTCGTCGTGCCCGGCCCGCTCGTGCTCGACTTCCTGCACCCGCTGCCGGTCGAGTCGCTCTGGGGCGTGGGGGAGCGGGCCGCCGAGACGCTGCGCCGGCTCGGCCTGACCACCGTCGGTGAGCTGGCCCGGGCGCCGGTCGGCATGCTGCGCGGCGCGCTCGGCGAGGCGGCCGCGGTCCACCTGCACGAGCTCTCCTGGGGTCGCGACCCGCGCCGGGTCACCCCCGAGCAGGTCGACAAGTCGATCGGCGCCGAGATGACCTTCGACACCGACGTGGCCGACCGGGTGCTGCTGCGGCGCAGCCTGCTCGCGCTTTCCGACAAAGTGGGTGCCCGGCTGCGGGCGAGCGGCCAGGTCGGGCGCACCGTGGCGATCAAGGTGCGGCTCGCCGACTTCCGTACGGTCAACCGGTCACGCACGATGCCGACCAGCACCGATGTGGCCCGTGAGATATTCGAGACCTCGTGGGCGCTGTTCGAGGCGCTCGGTGCGACCGATCACATTCGGCTCGTCGGCGTCCGGGTCGAGGGGCTGACCGCCGCCGCCACCACGTCACGCCAGCTCAGCCTGGGTGAGCCGGAGCGCGGCTGGCGCGAGGCGGAAGCCGCGACCGACGCGATCGCGGCCCGATTCGGGCGCGCCAGCGTCGGTCCAGCCAGTCTTTTGGGACGAACCGATCTACGCCGCACCGAAAATCACCCGGAGCGGACGGTCGTCCCGCTTTCCGAGCCGCCAACCCACTCGTAGACTTGCTCGGTAAGGCAGCCGACGGCTGTCCCGCGCCACCTACCTTGTTTCACCCCGACCCCGCTTCGGGATTGGGATATGCGCCCGGGGAGGAATGCCGTGCCGCTCTCGGAGCACGAGCAGCGGCTGTTCGATCAGATCGAGCGGTCGCTTGCCGAGGACCCCAAGTTCGCCTCGGCTGTGCGGGCCAGCGACCCGCGTTTCCACGCACGGCGCCGGCTCCTGTTCGCCGCGTTCGTGATCATTGTTGGCCTCGGCCTGGTGGTCCTCGGAACCGTCATCGGCAACACGCCCCTCGGCGTGGCCGGTTTCGTGGTGATGCTCGGCTCGGCCGCCTTCGCGATGCAGTCCCGTCGCAAGGGCAATGCTCCGGACCTGCACGCCGTGGGCGGCACCGCGACACGCCGTACCCGCCAGACCCGCAAGGCAGGATTCATCGACCGGCTGGAAGACCGGTGGCGTCAGCGCCCGGAAGGACACCGCTGACCCTGCGCGCCCGGCAACGAGCGCGCACACATCCTGAACACCGCGGGCGCCCCGGCGCCACGCGACCGGCAGATGGCGGCCTCGGGCCGCCATCGCCGTTTATCGATGCCCGCGCGCCCGGGGCACCTATGGCGCGGGTCGCCGCCTGACTCGCGCGGCGTCCGATTTGTGCCGCGGGTCTCTCGTGTCCGCGAAGCCGCGCTCCAAGATCGGGGCGGAGGGGTGAGCGGAGTTGTGTTGGTGTGCGCTCCGAGCGCTTGCGCTCCAAGATCGGGGCGGAGGGGTGAGCGGAGTTGTGTTGGTGTGCGCTCCGAGCGCTTGCGCTCCAAGATCGGGGCGGTCCGGGCGTGCGGGGCCATGTTGGGGTGGTGCTAGTGGTGCGGCTCGGCGGTAGCGCGGCTGTGACGGAGCGAGCGCTACAGCGGTGGGCGGCCCGGCGGCGAGCGATCCGGCGGGGCGGGCGGGCCCGGCAGTGAGCGCTCCGGCGTGGGCGGCCCGTGGAGGGCGGCCGCAGGGCCAGGTCGTCGTGCTGGGCGCCGACACGCTGGGCGTCTCCGCCCGTGGTGGGCGGCCCGGGTTGGGCGGTCCGGGTTGGGCGGCCCGTGGTAGGCGGTCCGGGTTGGGCGGCCCGTGGTGGGCGGTCCGGATTGGGCGGCCCGTGGTGGGCGGCCCGGGTTGGGCGGCCCGGGTTGGGCGGTCCGGGTTGGGCGGTCCGGCGATGAGTGGTCCGGCGGTGAGTGGCGGGCTGGCGGTGGGCGGCCGGTGGTGGGCGGCCCGGTGGTGGGCGGGCTGGCGGTGAGCTTCCGGCGGCGGGTGGGTCGGTGAATTGTGGGCCGGTGGCGGGTGGGTCGGCGGTGGGTGGTGTGCGGGGTTGGGTGGGGCCGCGGACCCCGCGGACCCCGCGGACCCTGCGGACCCCGCGGACGCCGCGGGTGGCGGCGCCCGCGGGGGGGGGTCAGCGGCTGCGGGGGTCAGCCTGCGGGGGGTCAGCGGCTGCGGGGGGTCAGCGGCTGCGGGCCAGGAGGCGGCGGGGGCTGAAGCGGGACATTGACTCGCGCCAGCGGCTTGCGGTGGCGGCGGCTCGGGTGGAGGTCTCGGCGAGGCCCAGGCGCCAGCGCAGCAGCACCGAGGGCGGGAACAGGGACGCCGTGAGCCGGGTGCGGCGGTTGGCCGAGCGGGCCAGGCCCTTGCGTACCAGGTGCAGCGCAGCGGTCAGTTCGGCGCCCTGCAGCGGCTTTCGCGCGTAGCGGGCCCTCTCCTCGGCCGTGCCCAGCAGGGTGGCCGCGGCGGCCGGCTCCTCCAGCAGGACCGCCTCGCCGACCAGGCGGTGGGCGGTGACCCGGGGCGTCTCGGTCGGATCGACCGGGATGCGGTAGTCGATCATCGTGTCGAGGAGTTCGTCCCAGGCCGCGTGGGCGTCCTCGCGGGCCTGGGCCGCCTCGGCGGTGACCACGATGTCGTGCTCGCCCGGTGGGCCGGCGCCCGAGGCGGCCAGCACCTTCGGCGCCTTGGGGACCGTCGCGGCGTGCCGGCGGCGGCGGACCATCAGCCGGCGCAGGGCCGGCACCAGCAGCAGGGCGATCAGCAGCGCCACGCCCGCCATCGTCCAGAGCGTCGTGTACGAGATCGGCGTCGCCCCGCCGTTGATGTTGCCGCCCAGGCCCGCGGCGTCGGGGTCGCGGTCCAGCCGGTTCGAGTTGCCGGCCGCGGCCGACGAACTCGCCCCGGGCGCCGCCGTGCCCGCCGACGACGACGCCGTCGGGAAGGTCTGGTCGACGTTCGGCGCCCAGTCCGTCCGGGTCGAGCCGGCCACGCTGGAGGCCGGCGTGGCGTCGAACGGGATCCAGCCGAAGCCCTTCAGGTAGATCTCGGTCCAGGCGTGCGCGTTGCGGTTCGTGATGACCCACGAGTTGCCCTGCTGGGCGCCCTTGGTGAAGCCGAACGCGACCCGCGCCGGGATCCCGGCCACCCGCGCCATCCAGGCCAGCGCCGCCGCGTACTGCTGGCAGTAGCCGACCTTGTTCTTCAGGAACGCCGCGATCTCCGAGCTGGAGCCGGCCGGCTGGGTGGACAGGCTGTAGGTGAAGCCGTTCGTCTTGGCGAAGTAGTTGTACAGCGCGCGCATCTTGTCGTAGTCGTTGGTCTTGCCCTTGATCAGGCCGGCCACCAGGTTGTCGACGTACGGGTCCCGCGGCGTGTTCGTGTACTGCGTGCGCAGCGGGTCGTCCCGGTTCAGCGCCGGCGCGCCGCGCAGCTCCGACTCGGTGTACGTCGCGCGTACATAGTCGAAGTTGTACTTCTTCCCCTTGGTGGTCTGCCGGCCGGAGTAGATCACCTGCTGGTTCGGGTCGTAGGACCAGCCGCCGCCGAGATCGCTGGTCTGGATCGTGTTGGCGTAGATCGGCAGCAGCGTCTGGCGGAAGCTGTCGCTGATCTCGATCTGCGCGTGGTACTGCTGGAACTCGCCGCCGGCGGTGCTGTTGCGCGGGTCGGCCAGGCCCCGGTTGATCGAGTTGCCGGTCGGGTTGCGGCTGCCGAAACCCAGGTTGGTCAGCTGGTCGGCGACGCCGAAGCGCAGGTAGAAGGGCTCCTGCTCGTTGGTGGTCAGCTTGATCACCTGAACCGTCTCGCCCTGGGTCAGGTTCCCGTTGAGCGCGGCGAACAGGCTGATCTTGCCGCCGCCCCCGCCGATGCCGGTGCCGTCGCCGATCCCGCTGCCGCTCTGCGTGATCTGCGAGAGCAGGCCGCCGGTGATGCTCGGCATGAGCAGCGGCAGCAGCACGGCCGTGGCCACGCCGACCACGCCGAGGCGACGGCCCGCGGCGGCCAGGGGGGAGGGCTCCCAGACGTCCACGTCGCGGCCGTCACCGGTGAAGCGGCGACCGAAACGGCGTACGCGATCGATGTTGTCGGAGACCAGGAGCCAGAGGAAGCCGATCGAGCCGATGATGAACGGCAGGATCGGCACATCGTCCACATAGATCGCGACCGGCACCGAGTAGATCGCCAGCATCGGCAGGCCGGCCAGGGCCGGGCGGCGCGCGACGACGGTGAGCAGGTCGACCACGATCGCCACCGAGCCGATCCCGAGGACCGTGATGAACAGCAGGCCGTCCCGGTCGGGGACGGGCACGCCGTACGATCTCGTGTCCTGCCCGGCCTGGGTGACCAGGTCGGCGAAGTGGCCGAAGGTGGCCGGCTGCGGGACGAGGATCTCGTGGCCGCTGGGGAACATCCAGGTGAGGGTCAGCAGCAGGGTCACGACCATGCTGAGCGCCTGGGCCCAGACCGGGAAGCGCACCGTACGGGCGAGCAGCGCCGCCCCGGCGATCAGGCCGACCGCCACGATGCACCGGACCAGCCAGCTCCACGACTCGAAGATCGACGAGATCGGGGCGGCCGCGAGCAGCGTGGCGCCGGCGGCGACCATCCCGAGACGACGGCGGCCGGTCATCGGATCACCCCGCCGACGGTCTCGGCCATCGCGGCCCGCCAGGCGAAGCCGCTCGAGCCGCGGGCGGCGGCCGGCCACAGGTTGGGCAGCGTGGCGCCGTGCGTGACCGGCACCGAGCGCCAGCCGGCGTGCACCAGGGCGAGCGCCGCGGCGGCGTGCTCCCGGTCGGCCTCCTGCCGCTCGCCGGGCGTCATCGACACCCAGGTGGAGCTGTCGACCGCGAAGCCGATGCAGGTGGCGCCGTTGCCGCGCAGGCCGGTCAGCAGCTCGGCCTCGGCCACCGTGAGCGAGCCGAAGATGCCCACCACCAGGCCGCCGTCCGAGCGGCGCCGGACCTGTTCGACCAGCAACGCGATGTCACCGTGCCGATCCAGCTTCACGTCGGCGAGCGTGTCCAGGATCAAACTCTCGCCACCCTCGTACGCGTCGATGTCGATGCCCGAGCCGGTCACCAGGCGCAGCTTGTAGCCGGCCTGCCGCAGGTGCATGGCGATGCTCGCGGTGGCCGAGACGGCCCACTCGAAGCTGGCCGTCGGGCCCTCGCCGCGGTGCGCGTAGACCCGGGTGTCGAGCACCACCGTCGCCCGGCTCTCCCAGGGCTGCTCCTCGCGGCGCACCATCAGCTCGCCGGTGCGCGCCGTGGACCGCCAGTGCACCCGGCGCAGGTCGTCGCCGCGGCGGTACTCGCGGGTGGCGGCGTCGTCCTCGCCGTGCACGGCCACCGACCGGGCGCGGCTGTCGCCGGTGCCCGCGTACTCCCCGCCGAGCCGGACCGTGGGCAGCGGGTACACCTGCGGGATCACGGTCAGCCGGTCGATGCTCGGGAACGAGCGGGTCAGCTCGCACAGGCCGAACGGGTCGGTCAGCCGGATCACCAGCGGGCCGATCGGGTAGCGGCCGCGCACGTCGGCGCGGACCGTGTAGGCGACCGAGCTGGCCTGGTGGGCGCCGAGCCGTTCCAGCACGACCCGGGGGCGGCTGCCCAGCGCGTACGGCAGCTTGTCCTCCAGCAGCAGCGTGCCGGTGGGCAGGCGGGACAGGTTCTGCAGGCGCAGGATGACCCGGGCGCTGGAGCCGACCGGCGCGCGGCCGGGCTCGAGGGAGCGGGTGCAGGCCAGCTTGTACCGGCTGCGGCCGACGTACGCCGCGGCCAGCAACGGCAGCGCGGCCAGCAGCACCGCCACCCGCAGCAGGTCACGCTCGCCCAGGACGATCGCCGAGATGCCGGCCGCGGCCGCCGCGGCCAGGAACGATCGGCCGCGCGTGGTCAGTCCCCGCAAGGCCTCCCGCATGATCAGCGCCCCCGCGGCTCGTACTGGGCGCCGCCGGTGTTCGGCCGGGTGTCGTACGGCGAGCGGTTGCGCTCGTGCGGCAGCGGCAGCCGGTGCAGGATCTCGGCCACGATGGCATCGGTGGTACGGCGGTTGAGCTGGGCGTCCGCGGTCGGGATGAGGCGGTGCGCGAGGACCGGCACGGCCAGCGTCTGCAGGTCGTCGGGGAGCACGTAGTCGCGGCCCTCGAGGGCGGCCACCGCCTTGGCCGTACGGACCAGCTGGAGGGTGGACCGGGGGGAGGCGCCCAGCCGGATCTCCGGGGCCTCGCGGGTCGCGGTGACCAGGGCGATCGCGTACTGCTGGACGGCGTCGGCGGCGTGCACGTCGCGGACCGTGGCGATCAGCCGGCGGACCAGCCCGGCGTCGGCCACCGGGCGCAGGTCGTTCAGCGGGTCGTGGGCGCCGTGCCCGTCGAGCATGGCCAGCTCGGCCCGCGGATCGGGGTAACCCATCGCGATCCGGGCGGTGAACCGGTCACGCTGCGCCTCGGGCAGCGGGTAGGTGCCCTCCATCTCGATCGGGTTCTGGGTCGCGATGACCATGAAGGGCGACTGCAGCTCGTACGTGGTGCCGTCGACCGTGACCTGGCGTTCCTCCATGCACTCGAGGAGGGCGGACTGGGTCTTCGGCGAGGCCCGGTTGATCTCGTCGCCGACCACCAGGTTGGCGAAGACCGCGCCCGGCTTGAACTCGAAGTCCCGGGTCTCCTGGTTGTAGACGCTGACCCCGGTCACGTCGCTGGGCAGCAGGTCGGGCGTGAACTGGATGCGCCGGACCGAGCAGTCGATCGACCGGGCCAGTGCCTTGGCCAGCTTGGTCTTGCCGACGCCCGGCACGTCCTCGATCAGCAGGTGACCCTCGGCGAGCAGGACGGCCAGCGCGAGCCGAACCGTGGCCGCCTTGCCCTCGATGACGCGCTCGATGTTCGCCATGATGGCCGTGGTCGCGGAGCGGAACTCCTCGCCCGCCATCGGCCCACCGGGCTTGTCCCAGGTCGGGGTTGTCACGAGGCTTCCTCCCAAGTCGTTCGCAGGCCGCGAAATGGGCAGCGAGGGGTACCCGGGCCTGCTGGCACGCCGCCCGTCCCCACAGGTTAGCCCGATCACACCAAACCGCCGACCCCAGCCGCGGGCCCGTGGCGGCGAGCGTCAACCGGACCGCGGTATCGGATAGGTAAAGAATCAGACATAGATCTAGTTACATTCTCCGATCGTCGGACAGAGTCAGCCATCGACGGGCCACACAAGTGGGGTGCGGCCGGCGAGGGCGTCCGCTCCTGGCCGGGCTGCACCGAGCCCGGTCGAGAGGGGCATGATTTGAGACCGTTATCCGTACCGACCGTGACCCGGCGGGTGGGGGCGGCGGCCGCCGGCGTGGTGTTGCTGGCCGGATTGTTGCCGGCCACCGCGCAGGCCGCGCCGGAGCAGAAGCCGGTTCAGAAAAAGACCGTCGCGGACCGCTCGCAGCAGCGCCGCGCCGACTACGACAGCCGGGCGAGCCTGGGCGCCGCGGCCGCCGCGCAGCCGACCGCCGCCCTGCGCGCCGCGATCGTGCCGACCGCGGCGCCGGCGGCCGTCAACAAGCTGCGGGATTCGCTCGGCGTGCAGGGGATCGTCGACGTCGACAACTCGACCGGGACGCCGCGCCGGGTCGCCCGGCTGGACGGCTTCCTGACCGCGCCGAGCAAGCAGAAGCCGGTACCGATCGCGCTCGACTACCTGGCCGCTCACCAGGACGTCTTCGGCCTCGGCCCGGCCGCGATCGCGAATCTCACCCTGCGTCAGGACTACGTCGACGTCGAGGGCACGCACCACCTCAGCTTCGTCCAGTCGGTCGGCGGCGTGCCGGTCTTCGGCAACGGCCTGAAGGCGCACATCACCAAGGACGGGCGGATCATCCAGATCGACGGCTCGCCGCTCCGGGCGCTCCCGGCCGCGGCCGCGTCGCCCACGGTGTCCGCGGCCGGCGCGCGGGACGCGGCCGTCAAGGACGTCTTCGGCGCCTCCGCCGCCAAGGTCACCAGGACCGAGGCCGGCGCCACCCGCAAGACCTCGTTCAGCGACGGCGGCAACGCCAAGCTGGTCTACTTCCAGGCCGCCGGCGGGCCCCGGCTGGCATGGGAGACGATCGCGGTCGACCAGGGCTACGTGCACGTGATCGACGCGGCCACCGACCAGGTGCTGTACCGGCAGAACACCGTCGATGCGGACGCCGGCGACGTCTTCTACAACTACCCGGGCGCTCCGAAGGGTGGTACGCAGAAGACGGTCGGCCTGAGCAAGTGGCTGCCGAACGACTCGCCGCGACTGGCCGGCAACGTCGCGCACGTCTACTCGGACGTGAACGACGACAACGTGGCGAACCCGACCGAAGAGGTCGCGCCCTCCGGCAAGCGCAGCTTCCAGTTCCCGTTCGTGGACTTCAGCGGCACCGTCGGCGGCCGCTGCTCGGCGGCGTTCAAGTGCTCGTGGGACCCGAAGACGGCGAACTCCTGGCAGGCCAACCGGGCGCAGAACGCGGTCCAGATGTACTACTTCCTGGGCACCTGGCACGACCACCTGGCGGCCAGGCCGATCGGCTTCACCCGTACCGCCGGCAACTTCGAGGCGGTCGACGGCGACGCCGTGCAGGGCCAGTCGGACGACGGCGCGAACACCGCGAACGGCCTGCCGGACGCCAACCACGTCGACAACGCCAACATGAACACCATGCCCGACGGCATCCCGCCGGTCATGCAGATGTACCTGTTCCTGCCGGATGCCCGGTTCATCGCCGGCAACTCCGGTGACGACTCGAGTGTCGTGTTCCACGAGTACACCCACGGCCTGTCCAACCGCCTGGTCGTCGACGCCAACGGCAACTCGACGCTCGGCTCCGCCCAGCCCCGCTCGATGGGCGAGGCGTGGAGCGACTGGTACGCGCTGGACTACCTGGTCGACACCGGCCTCGAGAAGGACACCGCGAAGGTCGGCGACGTGATGGTCGGCAAGTACGTCGACGGCGGCGGCACGATCCGGACCGAGCCGCTGGACTGCACCGTCGGCGCGCCCGCGACGGTCTGCCCGGGCACCGCGGCGGCCGGCCCCGGCGGCTACACGTACGGCGACTTCGGCCTGATCTCCGCGCGCGGCACCGAGGTGCACGCGGACGGCGAGATCTGGGGCCAGACCCTGTGGGACCTGCGGCGGGCGATCGGCAGCAAGAAGGCCGAGTCGCTGGTCACCCGGGCCATGGAGCTGTCCCCGGCGAACCCGTCCTACCTGGACGAGCGCAACTCGATCCTGGCGGCCGACCTGGTGGTCGACGGCGGCAAGCTGCAGAAGACGATCTGGAAGGTCTTCGCCAACCGGGGCATGGGCTACTTCGCCGCCAGCCTGGACGGCGCCGACACGCAGCCGGTCGAGGACTTCTCGATGCCGCCGGCCGCGAACACCCCGCGCGGCACGCTGACCGGCAAGGTCACCGACGCGGACTCCGGCACGGCGGTCGCCGGCCTCACCGTCGGCTTCGGCGGGCACGCGTCCGGCTTCGCCGGCGACCTCATGGCCACCACGGCCGCGGACGGCAGCTACAAGATTTCCGACATTCTGCCGGGCACGTACGCCAAGGTCTTCGCCCGCGGCGCCGGATATGACCAGCAGGTCGCCACGCTGTCGATCCCGTCGCACGCGGTCGTGAAGAACTGGGCGGTCCGCAAGGACTGGGCGGCCTCCAGCGGCGGCGGCAAGGTGGTCAGCTTCACCGGGCCGGACTACTCCCCGCAGTGTGGCCCGGCCTTCCTGATCGACCAGTCGCAGGGCACCGGCTGGGGCTCGGACGTGTCCGCGAGCGGGCAGACGGTCGTCCTGAAGCTGTCCGGGAAGGTGAACATCAGCCAGCTGGTGATCAACCCGTCGGCCACCTGCGGCGACCCGGCCAGCGTCTCGACCGGCGGCTATCGGGTGGAGACCTCGCCCGACGGCACGACCTGGACCCAGGCCGCGGCCGGCACCTTCCCGCGGGGCACGGTCACCCCGACCCCGGTCGCGCTGGCCGCCGGCACCGGCACCGGCGTCGGGTACGTCCGGTACACGATGCTGACCACCCAGGGCCAGGACGCCGGACTCTGCCCGCCGGGCCAGCCGGCCCCGGACGCGAGCTGCGTGTTCCTGGACTCCACCGAGCTGTCGGTCTACGGACCGGCCGCCTGATAGACGGGTGATACCGGTCGCCGCCTCTGCGCGGCGACCGGTATCATGCACGCATGGCCCGGCCGTTCCTGCTTCTTAGCCGGCCGTGCTGCCGCCGCCGTTAGACGGACACAGCACGGCGATCCCCTCCTGAGCGAGGGGCTTTTTTGTGTCCACAGACTGATTGAGATGCCGAGACGATGAGCGAGTCAGAGACCCCGCGGTTCCGCTACACGGCCGCGCTGGCCAACGAGATCGAGCCGCGCTGGCAGGCCTGGTGGGCCGAGCACGGGACGTTCCACGCGCCCAACCCGGCCGGCGCCCTGGCCGACCCGGCGCACCCCCGGGCCGGCGCGCCGAAGCTGCACGTGCAGGACATGTTCCCGTACCCCTCGGGCGCGGGACTGCACGTGGGTCACCCGCTCGGCTACATCGGCACCGACAGCTACACCCGGTACAAGCGGATGGCCGGCTTCAACGTGCTGCACCCGATGGGCTTCGACGCCTTCGGCCTGCCCGCCGAGCAGTACGCGGTGCAGACCGGCACGCACCCGGCGGTCACCACGGCGGCCAACGTCGAGCGGTACAAGGGCCAGCTGCGGCGGCTGGGCCTGGCCTACGACGACCGGCGCACGTTCGCGACCACCGACCCCGAGTACTACCGGTGGACGCAGTGGATCTTCCTGCAGGTCTTCAACTCCTGGTACGACGAGAAGGTCCGCAAGGCCCGCCCGATCGCCGCCCTGATCGCCGAGTTCGAGGCCGGCACGCGCCCGACCCCGGGCGAGCCGTGGGCTTCGCTGAGCGCGGTCGAGCGGCGCAAGCTGGTCGACGACCACCGCCTGGCGTACATCAGCGAGGCGCCGGTCAACTGGTGCCCGGGCCTGGGCACGGTGCTGGCCAACGAGGAGGTCACGCCGGACGGGCGCAGCGAGCGCGGCAACTTCCCGGTCTTCCAGCGCAGCCTGAAGCAGTGGATGATGCGGATCACCAAGTACGGCGATCGCCTGATCGAGGACCTGGACACGCTGGACTGGCCGGAGCCGGTCAAGCTGATGCAGCGCAACTGGATCGGCCGGTCGCGTGGCGCACACGTCGACTTCCCGGTCGAATCGGACAACATCCCGGTGTTCACCACTCGTCCGGACACGCTGTTCGGCGCTACCTACATGGTGCTGGCGCCCGAGCATGAACTGGTCAACAAGATCGCGCCCGCCGAATGGCCGGATGGGACGAATCGGAAGTGGACCGGCGGCTTCGACACGCCCGGCGAGGCGATCGCCGCCTATCGGGCGCAGGCCGCGGCAAAGACCGACGAGGAGCGGACCGAGTCCAAGGAGAAGACCGGCGTCTTTATCGGAGCATTCGCGACAAATCCGGTTAACCAGGCGCGCATTCCGATCTTCATCGCGGACTACGTGCTGGCCGGCTACGGCACCGGCGCGATCATGGCGGTGCCCGGCCAGGACGAGCGGGACTGGGAGTTCGCCGAGGTGTTCGAGCTGCCGATCATCCGTACGGTCAAGGCTCCGGAGGATTTTGAAGGGGCCTTCACCGGGGACGGGCCCGCGATCAACAGCGACTGGCTGGACGGCAAGGGCGTCGTCGAGGCCAAGGCCGCGATGATCGCGTGGCTGGAGCAGCACGGGCACGGCCGCGGCGCCACCACCTACCGGCTGCGCGACTGGCTGTTCAGCCGGCAGCGCTACTGGGGCGAGCCCTTCCCGATCGTGTACGACGAGACCGGCCTGCCGGTGGCCCTGCCCGAGTCGATGCTGCCGGTCGTGCTGCCGGATGTGGACGACTTCTCCCCGCGTACGTTCGATCCGGACGACGCGGACAGCGAGCCGGAGACGCCGCTGTCCCGCAAGAAGGACTGGGTGCGGGTCGAGCTGGACCTGGGCGACGGCCCGAAGCAGTACACCCGCGAGACCAACACCATGCCGCAGTGGGCCGGCTCCTGCTGGTACGAGCTGCGCTACCTGGACCCGCGCAACGACAAGGCGCTGGTCGACCCGGACAACGAGGCCTACTGGATGGGCCCGGCCCGGGACGGCGACTGCGGCGGCGTCGACCTGTACGTCGGCGGCGTCGAGCACGCCGTGCTGCACCTGCTGTACGCCCGCTTCTGGCACAAGGTGCTGTACGACCTGGGCCACGTCTCGTCCTTCGAGCCGTTCCGCAAGCTGTTCAACCAGGGCTACATCCAGGCGTACGCGTTCCGGGACGCCCGCGGTGTGATCGTGCCGGCCGAGGAGGTCGTCGAGCGCGACGGCCAGTACTTCTACGAGGACGCTCCGGTCTTCCGCGAATACGGCAAAATGGGCAAGTCCCTGAAGAACGTCGTCACCCCCGACGAGATGTGCGAGCAGTACGGCGCCGACACCTTCCGGGTGTACGAGATGGCAATGGGCCCGCTGGACGTCTCCCGCCCGTGGGAGACCCGCGCGGTGGTCGGCTCGCAGCGCTTCCTGCAGCGGGTCTGGCGGCTGGTGGTCGACGAGGAGAGCGGCGCCACCCGGGTCGGCGACGAGCCGCTGGAGCCGTCCGTACGCAAGCATCTGCACCGGACCATCGCCGGCGTCCGCGAGGACCTGGACGAGCTGCGCTTCAACACCGCGATCGCCAAGCTGATCGAGCTGACCAACACGCTGACCCCACTGCCGACCGTGTCGCGCGAGGCGGTCGAGCCGCTGGTGCTGATGGTGTCGCCGTTCGCCCCGCACCTGGCCGAGGAGCTGTGGCGCAAGCTGGGCCACGACGGCTCGCTGGCCTACGCGGACTTCCCGGTCGCCGACCCGGCCCAGCTGAAGGCCGAGTCGATCACCTATCCGGTGCAGGTCAACGGCAAGGTCCGCGGCCGGGTCGAGGTCTCCCCGGAGGCCGGCGAGGCCGAGGTACGGTCGGCCGCGCTGGAGGCGGTGGCCGAGGCGCTGTCCGGCCGTACGCCCAAGAAGGTCATCGTCGTGCCGGGGCGCCTGGTCTCGGTCGTCGTCTGAGTTCGCAGACACACAAGGGGCGCCTCGCGAACCGCGGGGCGCCCCTTGCTGCTTCGCCGTTACGTCAGGCCGCGATGCGGCGTACGACGTAGTTGCTGCCGTACATCTTGTGCTTGCCGACCCGCGCGCCGGTGTGCGGCGAGTCGTACATGTAGCCGTTACCGGCGTAGATGCCGGCGTGGTAGCCGTACGAGCCGGAGCGGAAGACGATCAGGTCGCCGATCTGCGCCGAGCCCTTGCTGACGGCCGTGCCGTAGCGCTGCTGGTCGTTGGCCTTGTGCGGCAGGCTCTTGCCGGCCGCCTTCTTGTAGACGTACATGGTGAAGCCGGAGCAGTCGAACCGCGACGGCCCGGCCGCGGCGAACTTGTACAGCGCGCCGGTGTGCGAGGCGGCCTCGGCCAGGATCCGCGCGCCGACGCCGCTGCGCACGGTGACCCGCACCGACTTCCCGGTGTGCTGGTTGTACCCGGCGTTGGCCAGGTAGACCGCACGGAGGGAGACGCTGGAGGCGGGGCGCATGTACAGGTTGACGGTACCGGCCTTGTTGACCGAGGCGGCGGACTGGGTGACCCACTTGCCGCCACGGTAGGCCTGCAGGCGGACCCAGCCGTACGTCACGGCCTTGCCGGTCTTCGAGTTGAAGTACCGGGCGGTGACCCGGACCTGCTGACCCTTGTTGATCGTCCCGGCGCTGACGTTGGTCCCTACGGTGAGATTGACCTTGGCGCTGGCCTGGGCGGCGGTCAGGACCGGGGCGGCCGCGCTGGCCGCCGGAGTCGAGATCAGCTGACCGGCGCAGAGGCAGAGGCCCAGGGAGAGCGCGGCGGTACCGGTGCCGACGGACAGACGACGTCGCCGGCTCGAACTGTGCTGAGGCACGGTAAGGGAATCCCTCCGGCACGCCTGCGAGGTTAGCTGTCGGGTTCGGGCGGGAAGGTTGCCCGGTCGCCGTGGTGGCCGACTTCACCCCGAGGTTGCCCCGTACGCCGGCACCGGAGCGGGTGGCGGCCGGGGCGGACCGGCTGTCTCTCTCGAGAAGCTGTGGGTCCCCCGTCCCTGCCCCCGTATGCCTTTGTGGTCGTGCGTGCTTCGTGGTCGCGACGCTCGACCCGGGGCAGGGCTCGGCGTGAGCCGGATCGTCGCGAGCCGTTCCATGCTGGACCGGCGCAACCTTGCTACCAGCAATTTCGCTAGATCGTCCGTTGTGTATCCATCACTCAGCGTGTTTGGCACATTGGTGGGTGTCCAATTTGTTACCTGGAGGAGACAAATGCCATGACGTACGGTCATTGAGTGATCACCACTCGTGGAAGGTTACGGGTGAAACACGACACACAAAAAGTCGCGGCAACCCCGTGTTCGCTGGCCAGGGGCGGTTCGGGTAGCCTGCGCGCCGCCATCAACCCGGGGTAACCGCCGGTCGGGTAACCTCGTCTCCCGTGACGGACGGCAAGATGCCCCTGCGGGCCAAGGTGGCGACCAGCGTGTCGAAGACAGCGGCGGCGCTCTCCAGGGCCGCGGGCCGCGGCGACGGCTCGGTCATCGGCGGATGGATCGGCCTCAAAATCGACCCCGACCTGCTGGCGCACCTCGCCTCGGGGCGCGCGGTCGCACTGATCTCGGGCACCAACGGCAAGACCACCACGACCCGGCTCGCCGCGGCCGCGGTGTCGCACATCGGCCGGGTCGCCACCAACTCGTTCGGCGCCAACATGCCGACCGGGCACACGTCGGCGCTCGCCAAGGCCGGCACCACGCCGTTCGCCGTCCTCGAGGTCGACGAGCACTACCTGGCCCGGGTCATCGACGCCACCACCCCGCGCGTCGTCGCCCTGCTCAACCTCTCCCGCGACCAGCTCGACCGGGCCAAGGAGGTGGCGATGATGGCGCAGCTCTGGCGGGACGCCCTCGCCGGCCACCCCGAGGTACGCGTGGTGGCCAACGCGGACGACCCCATGGTGGTCTGGGCCGCCGAGGGCAGTGGCCAGCAGGTCACCTGGTTCAGCGCCGGCCAGCGCTGGCACGACGACTCGTTCGTCTGCCCGCAGAGCGGTGACCCGATCGAGCGCAACGGCGGCGACTGGTGGTGCACCGGCTGCCCGCTGCGCCGCCCGCGCCCGCACTGGCGGGTCGAGGACGACGGCGTCGTCGACCCGCGCGGCGACTGGCACCTGGTGAAGCTCCAGCTCCCCGGGCAGGTCAACCTGGGTAACGCCGCCACCGCGCTCGCCGTCGCGGCCGAGTTCGGGGTCCGCCCGATAGAGGCCCTCCCGCACCTGGCCACGGTCGCCTCGGTGGCCGGCCGCTACGCCCAGGTCGACCGCGACGGACGCAACGTCCGCCTGCTCCTGGCCAAGAACCCGGCAAGCTGGCTCGAGGCGTTCGACATGGCCGAGCAGGCGCCCACCCTGCTCTCGGTGAACGCCCGCGACCCCGACGGACTTGACACCTCCTGGTTGTATGACGTGAACTTCGCGCCGCTCCGCGACCGGCTGGTGTTGATCACCGGCGACCGGGCGCTTGACCTGGCCGTACGCCTCGAGGTGAACGGTGTGGCCTTCCGGCACGTTAGGACTTTCGACGAGGCGATCCAGGCAGTACCGCCCGGCCGCCTCGAAGTGATCGCCAATTACACGGCGTTCCAGGACATTCGAGCGGAGTTGGACCGTGTCAACTGAGAGCACGTTGCGGATCGTCTGGATTTATCCGGATCTGCTCTCGACGTACGGCGATCGGGGCAATCTGCTGATTCTCGCCCGCCGGGCCGCGATGCGCGGCATTCCGGTCGAGACGTACGAGATCCGCTCGGACCAGCCGATGCCCTCCATGGCCGACATCTACCTGATCGGCGGCGGCGAGGACGGCCCGCAGGCCCTGGCCGCGCAGCGCCTGATCGCCGACGGCGGGCTGCACCGGGCGGTCAACCAGGGCGCGGCGGTCCTCGCGATCTGCGCCGGCTACCAGCTCTTCGGGCACTCGTTCTTCGCCAAGGGCGCGAAATGCCCCGGCCTCGGGCTGCTCGACCTGCACTCCGACCGCGGCGAGACCCGGGCCGTCGGCGAACTGCGCGGCGACATCGACCCGCGGCTCGGCCTGCCCCCGCTGACCGGTTTCGAGAACCACGGCGGGCGTACGCACCTGGGGCCCGGCGTCCAGCCGCTGGCCCGGGTCACCGTGGGCATCGGGAACGACGGTCAGACCGAGGGCGCATGGCACGGCAAGATCCTGGGCACGTACTCCCATGGGCCGGCGCTCGCTCGCAACCCAGCTATAGCCGATCTGCTACTGCGTTGGGCCATCGGCGCGGATAGTCTTCCACCCGTTGACGACACCTGGCCGGAGCGACTCCGCGCCGAAAGGCTCGCCGCGGCGAGCAATTGACCAGTAATCGACAACCAGTTGGGCGGTACGACTGCATGACTGACACCCTGATCGCGCCTCTCCCGGCCACGGCCGCTCCGACCACCGCGCTGCCCGCACCGGCGGCCGGCCTGGGCTGGAAACGCCGTGTCGTCCGGTTCGGCGTCCTGGGCGTCGTCGTCGGCGGCCTCGCGGTCGCCGCGGCCGTCCTCCCGCTGCGCGAGATCGGCGCCGCGATCCTGGCCCTGGGCCACGTCGCGCCGGTGGCGATCGCGGTGGTCGGCGGCCTGCTGCTCTCCGTGCTGGTGCCGCGCACCGCCATCACGATCGCCTGCGGTGCCCTGCTGGGCGCGGCGACCGGCGCGGTGACGGCCCTGGCCGCCGCGGTGATCGCGGCGGCGGCTACTTACTATGCGGGCCGCTGGGCCGGCCGCGGCGTGCTGCACGCGCGGGCCGGCGGCCGGCTCGCCCGCCTGGACGGCTGGCTGAACCGGCGCGGCCTCTCCGCGGTGCTGCTGGTGCGCTTCCTGCCGCTGGCGCCGTTCGGGCTGATCGGGTACGCGTACGGCACGACGAGCGTGTGCCGCAAGCGCTACCTGTTCGGCACATTCCTGGCCTCGATCCCGTCCGCCGTGAGCTACGCGGTGATCGGCGCGGCGGTGGCCAACCCGCACGGCCTCAACCCGCTGAGCCTGACCCCGGCCCTGATCGGCTTCACGCTCACCACCACGATCGTCTGGCGCTGGAAGCGTTCCGCCCGCCGCCAGGCCGCCGCCGAGGCTCTTACCGGGCAGTCCGTCGACGCCTGACCCAAGACTCTCCGAACGCCCGTCGCTTCCCAGCGGCGGGCGTTCTGCTTCTCCGCCCGGCCCCGCCGCGCTCCATGTCGGGCCTCCACTTCGCTCCACGACGGGCTCCACTTTCCTCCCCGGGAGGGGTTGACACGGTGTGGTAGCGAGAGGTTTGGGGATTTTTGGGGTGGTATGTGCGGGCGGGCACGCGGGGTGTCGGGTTGGCGACGGGGTTGATCTTGGGCATCCGCTCCACTTCTGGGAGAAGGCTGTGAGCTGGGACTTTGGCGGCGATGGTGATCGGCGAGCGTGCTCATTCGGCTTGCGGGTGGAGGGAAGTGGAGTAGAGTGGAGCGCAGTGGCAGGGCGAGGGGGACTGGACCTGGGAGGCCTGCCGGCCCGAGTTGACAGGCGGACCGCGAACCGCTGGGGGCAGGGGGTGGACGGCCGATGTTCCTCGGCACCCATACCCCGCGCCTCGATGACAAGGGGCGGCTGATCCTTCCGGCCAAGTTCCGAGATGAGCTGGCGGGAGGTGTCGTGATCACCAAGGGGCAGGAACGCTGCTTGTACGTGTTCCCGATGCCGGAGTTCCAGCGCATCGCGGGTCAGCTTCGCGAGGCGCCGGTGACCAACAAGGCCGCCCGGGCGTACAGCCGGGTGTTCTTCGCCAGCGCTCATGACGAAGTGCCCGACAAGCAAGGGCGGGTGACCATTCCGGCCCACCTGAGGGAGTACGCGACCCTGGATCGCGACCTCGTGGTGATCGGGGCGAGCACCCGGGTGGAGATCTGGGACAAGCAGTCCTGGGATGACTACCTCGCGGCGAGCGAAGACGAGTTCGCCGACATCGAGGAGGGGGTGCTGCCCGGCGGACTGTAGGGCGGGAAACCCTGCCGGGCCGCCGATCACGGCCCCGGACGACGTCACCGCCCGTACTGCGAGATCTCCAGCCGCTCCCGCACCTGGCGCCTCTTCCCCGGCGCCAGGCGCGTGTCCGGACCGGAAAGGACCGGCAACGCCCGCCGGCAACGGGCGGCGCCGGAACGACAGCCGGGGACACGAGCGGATGGGGATCTGGCGGTACGGACGACGTCCGGGCCGGGACAGGCGATGGTGACCGGCCGGGTGGGCAAAGGGGGTCGACATGGGGGAGCCTCGTGGCACGCATGTGCCCGTGCTGCTCGAGCGCTGCCTCGAGCTGCTCACGCCCGCGCTCGATCTGCCCGGCGCCGTGCACGTCGACTTCACGCTCGGGCTCGGCGGCCATGCCGAGGCCGTGCTGGAGCGCTTCCCCGACGTGGTCCTCATCGGGCTCGACCGGGACACCGAGGCGCTCACGCACGCCCGGCACCGGCTGGCCTCGTACCGCGCCCGGACCCATCTCGTGCACGCGGTCTACGACGAGCTCCCGCAGGTGCTCGCCGACCTCGGGTACGAGCGGATCCACAGCGGCCTGTTCGACCTGGGTGTCTCATCGCTGCAACTGGACGAGGCGGACCGCGGTTTCGCGTACGCCCAGGACGCCCCGCTCGACATGCGGATGGACCAGACCGCGGGGATCACCGCCGAGCAGGTCGTGAACGAGTACGAGCCGGGGGAGCTGGTCCGGATCCTGCGGCAGTACGGCGAGGAGAAGTTCGCCCCGCGGGTCGTCTCGGCGATCGTGCGGGAGCGGGCGAAGGGGCGGATCGCCTCCACGGCCCGGCTGGCCGAGCTGGTCAAGGAGGCGATCCCGGCCGCCGCGCGACGAACGGGTGGAAATCCCGCGAAAAGAACGTTTCAGGCGCTACGTATTGAGGTAAATCGGGAGCTCGCCGCGCTGGAGTCGGCCCTACCGTCGGCTTTGGACGCATTGGCGCCGAAAGGCCGCCTTGTGGTGATGAGCTACCAATCGTTGGAGGACCGGATCGTCAAGCGCGAACTCACCGCGAGGACGCGCAGCACCGGGCCGATCGACCTGCCGGTCGAGCTGCCCGGGACCGGTCCCACCCTGCGGCTGCTGACCAGGGGGTCGGAGCCGCCGACCGACGAGGAGGTCGCGGCCAACCCGCGGGCGGCTTCGGTGAAGCTGCGCGCGGTCGAGCGCCTCGGCCGGCAGGACACGACGACGGGGGACGCCCGCGAACGTCCCCGGATGTCAACGCACGGGGGACGACGGCGGTTACGCCAGGGGGAACGCGACGAGGGGGAGGGGAAAGCATGAGCGAGCGCACGCACGCGCCACGGTCGGGGGGCCGGGTCAAGGATCAGCGCGGGACGGTGCCGGCACGCGATGCGCAGACCCAGCAGGGAACGGGCCAGCACAGCGGCCGCGGACGAAGTGACGGCCGGGGGGCGCGCCACTTCGACGGTGCCGACGAGGGCCGGGCCGACACGCGCCGGTCCGGGATCCGGGGATCGGGCGGCGATCTGCCGCGGGCCCGGGCCCAGGACAATGCCGATTCCGTACGCGGTGAGCAGCGCCGTTCCGGGTCGGAGCCGGCCCGTGGCAAGGGCCGCCGGCCGGAGCCGACGATCGGCAGGAACCGTGCGGAGACGGGCGCGCCCCGTCGCCGCGACACCGGCCCGATCGCGCCCCGCAAGCGCGACACCGGCCCGATCGAGACCCGCAAGCGGGACACGGGTCCGGTGGAGAGCCGTAAGCGCGACACGGGTCCGGTGGAGAGCCGTAAGCGCGATACCGGTCCGGTGGAGGCGCGCAAGCGGGACACCGGCGCGGTCGAGGGGCGCAAGCGGGACCTGGGCGTGCTGGCCGAGCGCGGGCTGGGCAAGGGCGTGCGCAGCGGGCGGCTCCGGGACAACCGGGACGTGCGCGGCGGGCGGCCGGTCGTGGTCGCGCCGGTCGACGGCACCGCGGCGCTCAAGCCGATCGAGGTCGAGCCGGTGGCGGCCGAGCCGCTGCGGGTCACCGGTCCGGTCCGGACCACCGGCGAGGTCGTCACGCCGATGCTGCGGGTCGCCCCGCCGGCGCCGGTCAGCACGCCGCGGGCGCCGTTCGTGGCCTCGGTGATCGGCGTGGTCATCGTCGGGGTGCTCGGCATCCTGATGATCAACACGAAGACCAACGAGAACTCGTTCCGGATCGCCGACCTGCAGAAGCAGGGCGCCGCCCTGGACAGCCAGCAGCAGGACCTGGACAACCAGCTGGTCGCGGTGTCGAACATCGGCAACCTGGGCGCCGCGGCCCGCCGGCTCGGTCTGGTCCAGGCGGACAAGCCGGCGATGATCACGCTGCCCGACGGCAAGATCATCGGCGTGCTCACGCCGGCGAACGGCAAGCCGGCGGTCACCGCCGAGGACGGCGCCACGCCGGCCGGCACGGCGTCGACCGGCCCGAGCGCGGGTGTGGGCCAGACCGCGCCCGCCGCCGGGCAGGGCACCGGCGTCTCCAGCGGCACCCAGGGCGCCGGCACGACCGCCGGCACCCAGGGCACCGGCACGGTGGGCACCGGCACGACCGGGAATGGGACGGCGGCCACCGGCACGGCCGGGAACGGCACGGCGGGGAACGGCACCACCGGGAACGGCACGACGGCCGGGAACGGGACCACCGCGGACGGGAGCCAGATGACCGGGACGAACAGCGCCACCACGGGCACCGGGCAGTAACCATGCCGCCGCGAAACGACGACACACCGCGCCGGGGCGAGCAGCCCCGGCGCGGCACGTCTCGTGACCTTCCGACCGAGGGGACCGGGACCGAGGAGACCGGCCGGGGCCGCGGGGGCTTCGGCATCGGCGACGCGCGGGCGTACACCCCGCGCGGCCGTACCCTGGCCGAGCGCGACCAGCGCACCCGCTCGCCGCGTGCCGGCCGCAACACCGACCCGTTCCGCCCCGCCCTGCAGGTGCTCGACGGCGGCCGGCCGCAGCGTGGCCGGCGCCCGGCCGAGACCGATCCGCCCGGGACCCAGCCGCCCGGGACCCAGCCGCCGGCCGGCGACGACACCGGCCGCCGGGAGCAGCGTGACCCGCGCCGCGAGCCGCCGCGCAGCCGCCGCCCGGAGCCGGTCGAGGACGACCGGGACGAGCTCAGGCAGCGCCGGGAGCGGGCCGCCGGCCGTGGCGTCCGGGTCCGCGAGGGCGTGGCGGCCGGCAGGCGGGGGAGCGGCAAGCCGGCGCGCGACGTGCGGTCACCGCTCTCCGCCCGTACGGGAAAGGAACGAACCACCGCAAAAGGCAAGGCCGGCACCGCACCGAAGGGCCGGGCCGTGCGGGCCATCGCGCCCGAACCGCCGAAGCTGGCCAACCCCACCAAGCGGCTGCGGCTGGGCACCGTGCTGGCGCTGTCGCTGTTCGTGATGATCGGCGTGCGGCTCGTCGTGCTGCAGGTGGCCTCGTCGCCGGCCGACGCGGCGCGGCTGATCAAGCTGCGCCAGGACCGGATCAGCGAGATCACCCTGCCCGCGCCGCGCGGCAGCATCCTGGACCGGGACGGCACCGTGCTCGCGCACAGCGTCGAGGCCCGCTACGTGGCCGTCGACCCGGTGCTGGTCAAGAACGTGACCCAGGAGGCGGCCACGCTCGCGCCGCTGCTCGGCGTGCCGGCCTCCAAGCTGATCCCGAAGATGACCAAGCACAACCGGCCCGGCGGCGGGCAGTCCCGCTTCGAGTTCCTCAAGCAGGGCCTGGACATCGGGGTGGGCGAGCGGATCGCCGCGATGAAGCTGGACGGCATCGTGGTGCGGCAGGACGAGCGCCGCGACGAGCCGGGCGCCGACCTGGCCGCGAACCTGATCGGCTTCACCGGCGCGGACAACTCCGGCCTCGAGGGCATCGAGGGCCGGTACGACTCGCTGCTGCGCGGCACCCCGGGCTCGCAGGAGTTCGAGATAGGCAAGGGCGACCTGAACGCGCCGATCCCGGGCGGCTACCAGCGCCGCGTCGAGCCGCAGCCGGGCACCTCGATCGAGCTGACCATCGACGCCGACCTGCAGTACAAGGTGCAGCAGATCCTGGGCGACGAGCTGCGCAAGTGGAAGGCGTCGATCGGCGGGGCGGTCGTGCTCGACGCGAAGACCGGCGAGGTGCTCGCGCAGGCCAGCTATCCGCCGTACAACGCGCAGAAGCCGCTGGACTACTCGTCCGCCGACCGGGAGGACGTGCCGAGCGCGATCGTGGCCGACCCCGGGTCGGTGCACAAGGCGTTCATGTTCGGCGCGGCGCTGCAGGAGGGCCTGATCACGCCGGACTCGACGCTGGCCATCGGCCCGGCGATCAAGCGCGGCGGCTACACCTTCCCGGACAGTCACCCGCAGCCCAAGGGCACCCTGATGACGATGCCGGGCCTGCTCGCGCTCTCCTCCGACGTCGGCACCATCCTGATCGGCGACAAGCTCGGCAAGCAGCGGGTGTACGAGTACCAGCAGAAGTTCGGGCTCGGGCAGTCCACCAACGAGGGCGTGGCCGGCGAGGCGCAGGGCAAGATCCTCGCGCCGGACGAGTGGAGCCCGTCGGCGTCCGGTTCGGTGCCGATCGGGCACAGCGTCGACGCCACGCTCATCCAGATGGCGGCGGGCTACGGCGCGATCGCCAACAATGGCACGTACATCCAGCCGCACATCATCAAGTCGTACATCTCCGGCACGGACGGCAAGGTCACCAACGCGCCGGCTCCCGCGACGCATCAGGTGCTGAGCCCGAACGTCGCCGCCGAACTGCGCACGATGATGGAGGCCGTGGTCGACAACGCGGACGCCACCGGCACCCTGGCCCGGGTCAACGGCTACCGGGTGGCGGGCAAGACCGGCACCGGCAAGCGGCTGGTCGACGGGCAGTACACGAGCAGCAACTACGGGTCGTTCATCGGGATGGCGCCGGCCGAGAACCCGCGGTTCGTCATCGCGGTCTCCGCCGAGGTGCCGAACGCCAGCGGCGGCGAGGTCGCGGCGCCGGCGTTCAGCCAGATGATGTCGTACGCGCTGCTGCAGAACCGGGTGCCGCCGTCCGCCACCAAGCCGCCGACCTTCCGGATCCACGCGTGAGCCGTGGCGTTTTCTCCTCGAATGCGGGCAGCGGGTAGGGTCTGACGCCGTGTCCGGCATTCCCCGTCCCGAGTCCGTCGTACCGCTGCGGCTGACGCGCCTCGCGGCCCTGCTCCCGGCGGTGCTCACCGGCGGTGATGCCGAGGTCACCGGCATCACGCACGCCAGCCAGGAGGTACGCCCCGGCGACCTGTACGCGGCGCTGGCCGGTGCGAACCGGCACGGCGCCGAGTTCGTGGCCGGCGCGGTGGCCGCCGGCGCGGTGGCCGTGCTGACCGACGAGGCCGGGAAGGCCGCCGCGCTCGCGGCCGGCCTCCCGGTGCTGGTGGCCGACGACCCGCGGGCGGTGCTGGGCGCGGCCGCGGCGGCCGTCTACGGCGACCCGTCGGCCCGGCTCACGATGATCGGCATCACCGGCACGGCGGGGAAGACGTCGACGGCGTACCTGGTCGAGTCCGGGCTGCGCGCGGCCGGGATGACCACCGGCCTGATCGGGACGGTGGCGACTCGCCTCGGCGACCTGGTGGTGACCAGCGTGCGCACCACCCCCGAGGCGACCGACCTGCAGGCGATCCTGGCCGCGGCGGCCGAGCGGCGGGTGAGCGCGGTGGTGATGGAGGTGTCCAGCCACGCGCTGCAGATCGGCCGGGTCAACGGGCTGCGGTTCGCGGTCGGCGGGTACACCAACTTCGGCCTCGACCACCTGGATTTCCACGCCGACGTCGAGGAGTATTTCGCGGCCAAGGCGCGCCTGTTCGACGGGCGCAGCCGGGTCGAGGTGCTCAACCACGACGACCCGGCGCTGCGCCCGCTGTTCAAGCCGGCGACGGTCAGCTATTCGGCGGCCGGCGACGAGACGGCCACCTGGTGGGCCGGCGACGTGCGGCCGTCGGCGTTCGGGCAGCGGTTCGTCGCGCACGGGCCGGACGGCATCACGGTGGAGGCCGGCGTCTCCCTGCCCGGCCGGCACAACGTGGCCAACGCGCTGCTCGCGCTCGCCTCGCTGGTGGCGATCGGGGTGGACGCCCAGGTCGCGGCCCGCGGGATCGCCGCCTGCCCGGGCGTGCCGGGCCGGCTGGAGCAGGTGGACGCGCCGGGCGAGGTGCTGGGCGTGGTCGACTACGCGCACAAGCCGGACGCGATCGTGGCGGCCCTGGCGGCGCTGCGCGAACTGGCGGCCGGGCGCGGCGGGCGGGTGATCTGCCTGATCGGGGCCGGCGGCGACCGGGACAGGGGCAAGCGGCCGGTGATGGGGGCGGCCGCCGCGCGCGGGGCCGACCTGGTGATCGTGACCGACGACAACCCGCGTAGCGAGGACCCGGCCGAGATCCGCGCCGCGGTGCGCGCCGGAGCGGAAGGCGCCGGCGTGGCTACCAAGATCATTGAGGTGGCGGGGCGGCGGGCGGCGATCGACGAGGCGGTCCGGCTGGCCGGGCCGGGGGACGTGATCGCGCTGCTCGGTAAGGGGCACGAGCGGGGACAAGAGGTGAACGGGCAGATGCTGCCGTTCGACGATCGGGTCGAGCTGGCCGCCGCGCTAGGGAGTAACTCATGATCCGCATGACTCTGGACGAGATCGCCAAGGCCACCGGCGGGCGGGTCGTCAACGCGTCGCCGTCGGTGATGGTGACCGGTGGCGTCGAGTACGACTCCCGCAAGGTCGGGCCGGGCGGGCTGTTCGTGGCCTTCGAGGGCGAGAAGGTGGACGGTCACTCCTTCGCCGCGGGCGTCGTCGCGGCGGGTGCGGCCGCGGTGCTGAGCACCCGGGACACCGGGCAGCCGGGCGTGGTCGTCGAGGAGCCGCTGGCGGCGCTGGCCGCGCTCGCGCACGCCGTCGTCGAGCGGCTGCCCGAGCTCACGATCGTCGGCCTGACCGGGTCCTCCGGCAAGACCACGACCAAGGACTTCGTCGGGCAGCTGCTCGCCCGGCTCGGGCCGACGGTGGCGCTGCCCGGGTCGCTCAACAACGAGCTGGGCTTCCCGTACACGGTGCTGCAGACCACCGCGGAGACCCGGTTCCTGGTGCTGGAGATGGGCGCGCGGGCGGTCGGGCACATCCGGTTCCTGTGCGAGATCGCCCCGCCGCGGGTGGGCGTGGTGACCAACGTCGGGGCGGCGCACATCGGGCTGTTCGGCACGGTCGAGGGGACGGCGCGGGCCAAGGGGGAGCTGGTCGAGGCGCTGCCGGCCACCGGCGTGGCGGTGCTCAACGCGGACGACCGGCTGGTCGCCGGGATGGCGCCGCGGACGAGCGCGCGGGTGCTGCTGACCGGGGAGTCGGCGGACGCGGCGGTGCGGGCCACGGACGTGACGCTCGATGAGGGAGGCCGCGCGGCGTACACCATTGGATTCAATGAGAAAAGTGGACATGTCCGGCTGCGGGTTGCCGGTCGGCATCAGGTGTCGAACACGCTGGCGGCCGCGGGGGTGGCGCTGTCGCTGGGGATGGAATTCGACGACCTCGTCACGGCGCTGAGCGAGATCGGGATCGTGTCGAGCCGGCGGATGGACGTGTTCACCCGTCCGGACGGCGTCACGGTGATCGACGACTCCTACAACGCGAACACCTCGTCGACGTCGGCGGCGTTGCAGGCGCTCGCCACGATGAGGGCGGACGGACGCCGCGTCGCGGTGCTCGGCTACATGGCCGAGCTCGGCGAGCACGAGCGCTCCGACCACGAGGAGGTCGGCCGGCTGGCCGCGGAGCTCGGCGTGGACCGCATCGTCGCGGTGGCCGACAACGCCCGACCGGTGCTGGACGGGGCGGCGACGGTCGAGGGATGGAAAGGCGAGGCGATCTTCGCGGTCGATCAGGCCGCCGCGCTGGAGATCGTCCGGGGGGATCTGCGGGCCGGCGACGTCGTGCTCGTGAAGGGTTCCAGGTACCGCACGTGGGACGTGGTCGACGGACTGCGTCCCGAGGAGGGTCGCCCGTGAGGGCAGTCATAGTCGCGGCCGCGGTCGCGTTCATCGTTTCGCTGTTCGGCACGCCGATCGCCATCCGCGTCTTCACCGCGCTGAAGGCCGGCCAGCCGATCCGCACCATCGGCCCGGCCACCCACCAGGGCAAGAAGGGCACGCCGACGATGGGCGGCGTCGCCTTCATCGTGGCCACCGTCGTCGCGTACGTGGCCGGCCACGTCGCGCTGACCACGCTGCCCGAGCGGCAGATCGCGCAGGAGGGGCCGACGATGACGGCCCTGGTGCTGCTCGGCCTGTTCGTCTTCTGCGGCGTGGTCGGCTTCCTGGACGACTTCCTCAAGGTGCGCCGGCGCAACTCGGACGGCCTGAGCGCCAAGGGCAAGCTGCTCGGCCAGCTCGTCGTCGGCGCCGGGTTCGGCATCGCCGCCCTGTACGTGGCGAGCACCAACGGCCAGACCGTGGCGAGCGAGCACATCTCGTTCATCCGGGACGTCAGCTGGCTGAACGTCGGCAAGGTCGGCTCGGTCCTGGTCTTCGTCTTCGTGATCATGGCGATGTCGAACGGCGTGAACCTCACCGACGGCCTCGACGGCCTCGCCACCGGCGCCTCGATCCTGGTGCTCGGGGCGTACGCCCTGATCGGTTTCTGGCAGTATCGCCACTGGTGCGGCGACACCGATTACTCCCGCGCCAACGCCTACTGCTACCAGGTGCGCGACCCGTTGGAGATCGCGATGATCGCGGCCGCGGCGGCGGCCGCCTGCGTGGGCTTCCTGTGGTGGAACACGTCGCCGGCCCGGATCTTCATGGGCGACACCGGCGCGCTGGGCCTGGGCGGCCTGATCGGCGGCCTGGCCGTGTCCACCCGCACCACGCTGCTGTCGATCATCATCGGCGGCCTCTTCGTGATCATCACGATGTCGGTGGTCATCCAGATCATCTCGTTCAAGACCACCGGTAAACGGGTGTTCCGCATGTCCCCGCTGCAGCATCACTTCGAATTGGCGGGGTGGAGCGAGGTCAACATCGTGGTCCGGTTCTGGATCGTGGCCGGCATCTGCGTGGCGATCGGCCTCGGCCTGTTCTACTCGGACTTCCTGGCGGTCATGGGCTGAGTCACATCGCGCCGCGACACGCCCGCGAAGTGCCAAGGGCTGGCGTGTCGCGGCCACGATGATGGGTCCATGGCGGACGACCGGATGACCAAGGCGGCTCGCCCGTCGCTGAGCCGGCAGCTCCTGCCCGCCGTGCACGGGCTGCTCGCCCGGCCCCTCTCCTCGTACTACCTGCTGATCGCCAGCTCCAGCCTGCTGCTGCTGATCGGCCTCACCATGGTCTTCTCGGCGACCAGTGTGAAGGCGTTCCACGACAGCGGCAGCGCCTTCGCCACGATCGCCAACCAGGCGTTCTTCGCGCTGCTCGGCCTGGTCGCCTTCTGGCTCTGCCAGCGGCTGCCCGCCTCCACCCTGCGCGACCTCGGCAAATACATCCTCGGCGCGGCGGTGGTGCTGCTCGCGATCCTGGACCTGATCGGCGCGCTGGTCAAGGTCGGCCTGCTCAAGCACCCGGCAATCGGCCCGATCCGCACCGACCTGCTCTGGCTGTACCTCGGCCCGATCGGCCTGCAGCCGGCCGAGCTCGCGAAGCTCGGCATGGTGCTGTGGGGTGCCGACGTGATCGCCCGCAAGGGCCCGGCGCTTGGCCATTGGCGGGAACTGTCCCGCCCGCTGTTCCCCGTGGTCGGCCTGCTGTTCGTCCTGGTCGGCTACAACGACCTGGGCACCTTCCTGGTTCTGCTGGCGTTGATCGTCGGCCTGCTCTGGGCGGCCGGGGTGCGCCTGCGGGTGTTCGGCGCGCTCGGCGTCATCGGCCTGGCCGGCATCGGCCTGCTCATCGCGGCGGCATCCGGCGGCGCCGGCTCGGGCTCGACCACCGGCGGCAACTACCGGCTGGCCCGGCTCACCGACTTCCTGCAGCCGCTCGACAAGTGCAACCTCAGTGTCAACTGCTACCAGCTGATCCAGGCCCGTTCGGCGATCTTCGAGGGTGGCTGGTTCGGGGTCGGCCTGGGCAAGGGCGTGCTCAAGTGGAACTGGCTGCCCGAGGCCTCCAACGACTTCATCTTCGGCGTGGTCGCCGAGGAGCTGGGCGTGGTCGGCTGCGGGGTGATCCTCGCGCTGTTCTCGGTGCTCGCCTACACCGGCTTCCGGATCGCCCGGCGCTCGGCCGACCCGTTCCGCCGGCTGGCCGCCACCGCGATCACCACCTGGCTGGTCACCCAGGCCGTCATCAACATCGGCGGGGTCACCGGCATGCTGCCGATCACCGGGCTGCCGCTGCCGTTCATCTCCACCGGCGGCAGCGCGCTGGTCGTGACGCTGGCCGCGATCGGGATGCTCGCCTCGTTCGCCCGCGCGGAGCCGGATGCGGCCAAGGCCCTGAACGCCCGTCCGCCCGCGAAGTGGGTGCGGCTACTCTGGGCCCCGTTGCCGCCCGTACCCCCGCAGCGGCAGCCGGGGCCTGGCCGGGCTCCCGCCCCCGCGGGGGGCGAGAGGAGACGGTGATGGGGTTGCTGCGGTCGGTAGTGCTCGCCGGCGGAGGCACCGGCGGTCACATCTACCCGCTGCTCGCCTTCGCCGACGCGGTGAAGCGGCACTTCCCGGAGGTGCGCATCACGGCCCTCGGCAGTCCGAAGGGCATGGAGAACGAGCTGATCCCGCCCACCGGGTACGACCTGCGGATCATCCCCGCGTTCCAGCTGCCGCGGTCGGTCAACATGAACCTGCTGCGCACCCCGGACCGGATGTACAAGTCCGCGCATGCGGCCGGCAAGATCATCGACGAGGTGCAGGCCGACGTGGTGGTCGGCTTCGGCGGGTACGTCTCGGTCCCGGCCTACCTGGCCGCTTGGAAGCGTGACCTGCCGATCGTCATCCACGAGGTGAACGTGCCGCCGGGCGTGGCGAACCGGATGGGTATGCGGTTCACCAAGAACGTCGCGGTCGGCTTTCCCAGCCAGCCGCAGCTGGTCGAGTCGCTGCGCGACGCCCGGGTGGTCGGCGTGCCGCTGCGCACCAAGCTCACCCACATGGACCGGGCCGCACTGCGGCCGCAGGCGCTCTACCAGTTCGGCCTGCGCCCCGACCTGCCGGTGCTGTTCGTCTCCGGCGGTTCCTCCGGCGCCCGTACGATCAACCTGGCGGTGGCCGCGGCGGCGAAGCGGATCACGCACGCCGGCATCCAGGTATTGCACGTACAGGGCGGCCGGAACGACCCGTTCGAGGTGCCCGGCGACCTCCCGGTGCCGTACGTGGTGCTGCCCTACCTCTCCGAGATGCAGCTGGGCTACGCCGCGGCCGACCTCATGCTCTGCCGGGGCGGCGCGATCACGGTGGCCGAGACGACCGCGCTCGGCGTGCCGGCCGTCTACGTCCCGTACCCGCACAGCAACCAGGAGCAGAAGCGCAACGCGCTGCCGGTGGTCGAGGCGGGCGGCGGCATCCTGGTGGACGACAGCGAGATCAGTCCCGAGTGGATCGAGCAGCACATCATCCCGTTGGCACGCGACCGGCAGCGGCTGGAGATGATGGGCGCGGCCGCTTCGCGGTACGGACGCCGCGACGGTGACGAGGCACTCCTGGAGTTTGTGTTGGAAGCGGTGGCCGCCAGATGATTTTGGAGAATTGCGCGATGTCCATTTTCTCCGGAGGAGGCTTGTGAACACCACGGAGCTCACCCCGGCCGGCGAGTTGACCGCCGAGGAGCTGGGCAGCGTGCACCTCATCGGCATCGGCGGGGTCGGCATGGGCGGCCTGGCCCGGCTGCTGCTGACCCGCGGCGTGCCGGTCTCCGGCAGCGAGCTGCGCGAGTGGCCGGCGCTGGCCGCGCTGCGCGCGCTCGGCGGCACCGTGCACATGTCCCACGTCCCGGAAAACCTGGACGGGGTGGACACGGTCGTCTACTCGACCGCGATCCCGCAGGACCACCTGGAGCTGGTCGAGGCCCGCCGGCGCGGTCTACGGATCATGCACCGTTCCGAGGCGCTCGCCGCGGCGATGACCGGCCGGCAGACCATCGCGGTGGCCGGCACCCACGGCAAGACCACCACCACCTCGATCATGACGGTGATCCTGCAGCACGCCGGGCAGGACCCGTCCTTCGTGATCGGCGGCGAGATCTCCGAGGCCGGCTCCAACGGGCACCACGGCACCGGGCCGCATTTCGTGGCCGAGGCGGACGAGAGTGACAAGACCTTCCTGATCTACCGGCCGCACGTCTCGATCATCACGAACATCGAGGCCGATCACCTCAACAACTGGGGCGACCTGGCCGGGCTCAAGGCCGGTTTCCTGGAGTTCGCCGAGCTCACCGACGCCGACGGCTTCGTGGTGACGTGCGCCGACGACCCCGGGACCCAAGACCTGATCGGTTCGCTGCGCGCTCAGGGCAAGACCGTTTGGACGTACGGCGAAAGTGCCGGCGCCGATCTGCGGATCAGCGACGTGGTCTCCACCGTGAGCGGCGTGCGCTACCGGGCGTCGCTGGACGGCCAGGAGCTGGGCGAGGTCAAGCTGGCGCTGCCCGGCCGGCACATGGGCCTGAACAGCGCGGCGGCGGTGCTCACCGCGCTGCGCCTGGGCCTGCCGCTCGACAAGATCACCGAGGCGCTGGAGTCGTTCCCGGGCGTCCGCCGGCGGTTCGAGCGCAAGGGCATCGCCGCCGGGGTACGGGTCTACGACGAGTACGCGTACCACCCGACCTCGGTGAAGGCGGCGCTGCTGACCCTGCGCGAGGTGGCCGGCGACGGGCGGCTGCTGGTGGTCTTCCAGCCGTACCGGGTGTACCGCACCCGCGACCTGCAGGCCGAGCTGGCCGAGGGGCTGGCGATCGCCGACGAGGTGATCGTGATGGAGGTCTTCGGGCCGGGCGAGGTGCGCGGGCCGGGCGAGGGCGGGGTGGCGCTGACCGCCGCGATCGACCTGCCGGCCGAGCGCAAGGTCTTCGTCCCGGACTGGGAGGACGTGCCGGCCGAGGTGCTGCGCCGCAGCCGCCCGGGGGACGTGGTGGTCACCATGGGCGCGCCGCCGATCTCGCTGATGGGCGACGAGCTGCTGGCCGCGCTGGCCGGGTCGGCGGCGGAGGAGTAAAGAGGAGCAACCGGATGAGTGCGGGCGGGCGCAACTGGCGGCTGGTCCGGGCGAACACCGACGCGGTGCCGTCCTCGGCCCGGCGGTTCATGGCGCGCGCCCGCCGGCGCCGGCTGCGGGCCGCCGTGCCCTGGGCGGCGGCGGCCGGGGCGCTGGTCGTCGCCGGCGCGCTGACCTGGGTGGTGTACGGCACGGCGGTCCTCGGTGTCCGGAACGTCAAGGTGGTCGGCGCCCAGCTGATCGACCCGGTGCAGGTCCAGCAGGCCGCCGACGTGCCGGCCGACGAGCCGCTGGCCCGGGTCGACCTGGACGCGGTGCGCGCCCGGGTGCGGGCCATCCCGGCGGTCGACCGGGTCACGGTCAAGCGCGGCTGGCCGTCGACGCTGGTGATCGAGGTGGTGGAGCGGACGGCGGTGGCCGCGGTGCCCACCGGCCCCGGGAAGATGGCGCTGATCGACGCGACCGGTACCCCGTACCGGGAAGTCTCCCGCAAGCCGGACGGCCTGCCGCTGGTCCGCACGGCGCAGCCGGGCCCGGCCGACCTGAACACCCGGTCGGCGCTGAAGGTGCTCGGCGCGCTCAGCCCGGAACTGCGCGAGCAGCTGATCGCGGTCTCGGTGGCCGCGCCCGCGCAGATCCACCTGGAGCTGAGCAAGGGCCGCACGGTGGTCTGGGGCGACGACACCGAGAACGAGACGAAGAGTCAGGTGGCGACGGCCCTGCTGAAGAAGGCGAGCAAGGAGATCGATGTCTCGGCGCCGCTCGTCGTGACGATCCGCTGATCGGACATTTCGCCACGAACGGCTTATTAGGGCGGAGGTTACGGGCGCGTCGGATATTCGCCACGCACGCGGCTCTCGACACGCCGCGCCGGTCCTTGGTTGACGCCTGCCGTCCGCTTACGTTGCCTCCAGAGGTTGACTGGTTGACATAACCCTAAGCCTCTAGTAGAGGGTGAGGGTTTCCTCGCCCTCCCTTACACGGCAGCGGACGTCGAAGTCGCGCCGCGACGTTCGTCCACCCCGAAGGGAAGGCTGAGCCCGATGACACCTCCACACAACTACCTGGCGGTCATCAAGGTCGTCGGGATCGGCGGCGGCGGTGTCAACGCCGTCAACCGGATGATCGAGGTGGGGCTCAAGGGCGTCGAGTTCATCGCGATCAACACCGACGCCCAGGCGTTGCTGATGAGCGACGCCGACGTGAAGCTGGACGTCGGCCGCGAGCTCACCCGCGGCCTCGGTGCGGGCGCCCAGCCCGACGTCGGCAAGAACGCCGCCGAGGATCACCGCGACGAGATCGAGGAGGTCCTCAAGGGCGCCGACATGGTCTTCGTGACCTGCGGCGAGGGCGGCGGTACGGGCACCGGCGGCGCGCCGGTCGTGGCCAACATCGCCCGCAAGCTCGGCGCGCTCACCATCGGCGTGGTCACCCGGCCGTTCTCGTTCGAGGGCAAGCGCCGCCAGGTGCAGGCCGAGTCGGGCATCGAGGAGCTGCGCAACCAGTGCGACACGCTCATCGTGATCCCGAACGACCGGCTGCTCGCGCTCGGCGACCGCGGCATCAGCATGATGGATGCGTTCCGCCAGGCCGACCAGGTGCTGCTCTCCGGCGTCCAGGGCATCACCGACCTGATCACCACGCCCGGTCTGATCAACCTGGACTTCGCCGACGTCAAGAGCGTGATGAGCAACGCCGGCAGCGCGCTCATGGGCATCGGCAGCGCGCGCGGCGACAACCGCGCCGTCGAGGCGGCCGAGCGGGCGATCTCCAGCCCGCTGCTCGAGCAGAGCATGGACGGCGCCCGCGGCGTCCTGCTCTCCATCGCCGGCGGCTCCGACCTCGGCCTGTTCGAGATCAACGACGCCGCGCAGCTGGTCACCGACGCGGCGCACCCGGACGCGAACATCATCTTCGGCGCGGTCATCGACGACGCGCTCGGCGACGAGGTGCGGGTGACCGTGATCGCGGCCGGGTTCGACGGCGGTGCCCCGTCCTACAAGCCGGCCGAGACCAGCCGCAAGACGCCGCCGGTGCAGCCGGCCAGCGCTCCGGTGTCGGCGCCGGTGTCCACCGCGCCGGTGCAGGCCCCGCCGGCCCAGACGCCGCGCCGGGTGCTCTTCGACGACGTGGACGTGCCGGACTTCCTCAAGAACGGCTCGTGACCGCGGGCCGCCGGGAGGAGCTCGCCGCCTCGCTGGCCGAGGTCCGGGCGCGGATCGCCCGCGCCTGCGTGGACGCGGGCCGGCCGGCGGAGGCGGTCACCCTGGTGGCCGTGACCAAGACGTACCCGGCGAGCGACGTGGTGCTGCTCGCCGGGCTCGGCGTCACCGACGTCGGGGAGAACCGGGACCAGGAGGCGGGGCCCAAGGCCGCCGCGGCGCGGGCCGAGGGCGCGACGCCGCGCTGGCACTTCATCGGGCAATTGCAACGCAACAAGGTCAAAAGCGTGCTTGCGTACGCCGATGTGGTCGAATCGGTGGACAGCGTGCGACTGGCGACCGCGCTGGCGAAGGCCGCGCTCGACCGGCCGGCGCCCCTCGAGGTGCTGGTCCAGGTGAGCATCGACGGCGACCCGGGCCGGGGCGGCGCGGCCGGCGACGACATCTGGCGGATATCCGACCTCGTGGCGGCCTCGGCGGCGCTGCGGCTCGGCGGGGTGATGGCGGTCGCGCCCCAGGATTGGGATCCGGACCGCGCGTTCGAACAGCTGGCCGCGCTGACCGGGCGACTCGTGGCGGCCCATCCGGGCGCGACCACGGTCTCGGCCGGGATGAGCGGCGACCTCGAGGCGGCGATCCGGCACGGGGCGACACACGTCCGGATCGGCACTTCTTTGCTCGGAATGCGAAACCCGCTGCGGTAGCCTTGCGGCGGGCAGCAAACTACATAGGTGTCATTCAAGCCCGAGTGAAGCTCGGGCTTTCGGGGCACGTTTCGCCGGGGGGAATGCGGTACGCCGTGGGGGCGCGGGCCGCGCAGCGGACAAAAGGTGGGGGACATGGCTGGTCGGGTCGGCACTTTCGCGATGCGGAATGGGGTGGGGGCATGAGCGCGATTCGGAAGGCCGGCGTCTGGCTGGGCCTCGTCGAGGAGGACGAGGAGAGCGGGTACGAGGAGCGCGGTTACCGGGAGAGCTCCTACCGCGACCGTGACCGTGACCGTGAGCGCAGCCGGGACCGCGACCGCTACACGTCGGACCGCTACGCCGACGAGTTCGCCGACGAGGACGACGACCTCGAGGAGGAGCGGACCGTCCCGCGTGCCCGCGGCGAGCGGTCCCGCCCGTCCGACCGGCTCTCCCGGGTGGACCTCGACAACCACGATCGGGTGGAAACCGGCGAGCGGGCCCGCGTGCGTTCCATCACTCGGTCGAGCACGGCGAGTGAGGCCGCGGCCCCGGTGAGCTATGCGACTCGGGACAATCTCGCGCTGGCCGAGGAGCGCGTGCACGCGCCGCAGCCAGCCCCGCGCCCGGTCGAGGAGGAGCAGCGGTACCAGATCACGACGCTGCACCCGACCACGTACCGTGAGGCCCGGACCATCGGAGAGCACTTCCGGGACGGCGTTCCGGTAATCATCAACCTCACCGAGATGGACGAGGGGGATGCCCGCCGCCTGGTCGACTTCGCGGCCGGGCTGGCGTTCGGCCTTCGCGGTACGATCGAGCGCGTGACCAACCGGGTTTTCCTGCTCTCTCCGGCGAATGTCCAGGTCACCGCGGAGGACAAGGCCAAGATCGCTGAGGGTGGGTTCTTCAACCAGAGCTGAACCCGAACGAGGGACCCTCAGAAGTGCTGTCGATCCTGTTCCAGATTCTTTACCTCATCGTCTACCTTTTCTTCCTGGTTCTGCTGGCGAGGTTCGTCCTTTCGGCGGTGCTCCAGTACGGACGGCGGTGGCAACCTGGCCGCGGCGCGGCGGCGGCGTTGGAGACGGTGTGGACCGTCACTGATCCGCCCCTCAAGGCGTTGAGGCGGGTGATCCCACCGCTGCGCATTGGTAACGTGAGCTTGGACCTGGCTTTCATCGTGCTGCTGGTTATCCTGTTCGTGCTCATGGAGTTCGTGCTAACCAACTTGATCCAGGCGTACAGCTAGACAGCAGCCACACCGCGGCCGCGACTGACCCGAGGAGTTTCGATGCCGCTGACCCCGGCCGACGTGCACAACGTCGCCTTCAAGAAGCCCCCGATCGGCAAGCGGGGGTACGACGAGGAGGAGGTCGACGCCTTCCTTGACGAGGTCGAGCGCGAGCTCGCCCGTCTCATCGAGGAGAACAACGAGCTTCGCGCCCAGGTGGAGCGCGGTGGCCGGGGTGGCGCGCCAGCCGTCTCGGGTGCCGACCCCCGCCTTGCCGCCGAGCTCAACGAGGTGAAGGCCCAGCTGGACCGTGTCCAGCGGGACAAGGCACAGGCCGAGCAGGCCGCCCGCCAGATGCAGGCCGAGCTGGAGCAGGTGCGGGCCCAGGGCCCGGTCGGCGCTCCCGGCGGCGGCAGTGGCGACGGTGAGCAGCAGGCCCTGCGCGTGCTGATGATGGCCCAGCGCACGGCGGACGACCACGTGGCCGACGCCCGTCGCGAGGCCGACAAGCTTCTCTCCGACGCCCGTTCCAAGGCGGAGGAGGTCACCCGCGAGGCGCGGGCCAAGGCCGACGCGCTCGAGCGCGACGCCCGCCAGCGGCACCAGGAGGCCATGGGCGGCCTGGACGCGAAGCGGTCGGCGCTGCAGAAGCACATCGAGGAGCTGAAGCAGTTCGAGCGGGAGTACCGGACGCGCCTCAAGGCGTACCTGGAGAGCCAGCTGCGTGACCTCGACGGTCGCGGGCAGGGCCTCGAGGCCGAGCTCACCCGGGCCGACTCGCAACGCGCGGTCGGTGGTTCCGGCGGGCTCGCCGCGGCCGGCCTGGCCGGCTCGTACGGCGGCACCCGCACCGGCGCCATCGAGTCCGGCCGCTGACGCCGGCCCCGCAGGAAGACCTCCGGAACCCGACGAGGATGAGCCATGATCGTTGCTAGTTTGCTGCTCATCCTCGTCGCGGTGACGTTGCTCGTGCTGGGCCTCACCGGCGGGTCGAGCGATCTGCTGATCAGCTCGATCGTGGCCAGCCTGCTGGCCGCGATCGCCCTGGTCGTCGGCGCCCGGCAGAGCGGCGCCGCCCGGCGCGCCGCGACCGGGACGACGCCGGAGGCCGCGGCGCCCGAGTTTGCCGCCGAGTCCGCGTCGCCCGGGCGCGGCATGGACGATTTTGCCCCGGTCGGCGACACCTTCGCGGCCGAATCGGCCGAGTCCGATTTGTCGGACAGGCGGGAAACTGTCCAGCTCGAGCCGGTCGCCTACGACGACTACGACGAGCTGGAGCCGGAGCCCGTCCGGGACCGGGAGTACCAGCGCGACGCCCGGGATTACGACGCTCCGGACTACGAGCGCAAGGCTTTCGAGGCCGGCCTCCGCGACGCCGCCGCCGGCATGGCCGCCTCGGCGGCGCGCCGCGAGGAGGGCTCGCCGACCCCGAAGGCTGCGTCCATCCCGGAGGCCGGGCCTGACCGCGACCTCGCCGCCGACGCGATCAACGCGGCCCGCAGCGGGAACCCCGAGGAGCACGCCTGGCGCCGCCCCGAGCCGGTGCACGCCGAGGCCATGGCCACCGGCGGGGCGGCGGATCTCGACGCCGGACTGGACGAGGCGGACGAGGACGACCCGGCCGACGAGCCGCTCCCGCAGAAGGTCAGCCCGGCCGACGCGGTCCAGGTGGCCCGGCTCGACAGCGAGGTGCTGGTCGTCGACGGCCGGCCGCGCTACCACGTCCCCGACTGCCCGCATCTGGTCGGCAAGCTCACCGAGCCGATCCCGGTGAACGAGGCGGTCGAGCTCGGCTTCAGCCCGTGCGGCCTGTGCCGCCCGGTCGACCGGCTCGTCTCCACGGCGGCTCGTCGCTGACCGTGGACGGGCCGCACCGTCGGCGATTGCCGCGGAGCGGAGCGCCGCCGGCCGGCTCTGACCGGCCAGAATGAGGCATGGTCAACCACGGTCCCGGTCAGTCCGTCGCGGTGCGAGTGCGGCCCGGTGCCGGGCGGAATCGGGTGGGTGGCCGCTACGACGGCCCGCACGGGCCCGCGCTGATCGTGGCGGTCGCCGCGCCCGCGGTCGGTGGGAAGGCCACCGAGGCGGTGCGCAAGGCCCTCGCGAGCGCGCTCGGCGTACGGGCCGGGGAGGTCGCCCTCAAGATCGGCGCCACCAGCCGGGACAAGGTGTTCACCGTGCCGGCCGGCGACGAGATCCTCAGCCGGCTGGCCGCGCTGCGTGACGGCACGTGACAGGCAATCTGGACATCGCGCTGCTGATCGGCGCCGCGGTGCTGCTGGTGGCGGTGGCCGCGGTGCGCCTGTCGACCCGGCTCGGCCTGCCCAGCCTGCTCGTCTACCTGGCCCTCGGCATGGTCATCGGGGAGGCGGGGCTGGGCATCCGGTTCGACGACGCCGAGCTCACCCGTACGCTCGGATTCTGCGCGCTCATCGTGATCATCGCGGAGGGCGGCCTGACCGCGCGGTGGAGCGCGCTGCGGCCGGTGCTCGGGCTCAGCGCCTCGCTCGCGACGATCGGCGTGGCGGTCAGCATCGTCGTGGTCGGTATCTGCGTACATCTGATCTTGGGTCTTAATTGGCGATTGGCGCTGCTTTACGGCGCCGTGCTCTCCTCGACCGACGCCGCCGCGGTCTTCGCGACGCTGCGGCGGCTCCGGCTGCCGCCGCGGCTGGTGGCCACCCTGGAGGCCGAGTCCGGCCTGAACGACGCCCCGGTGGTGCTGCTGGTCGTGCTGCTGTCGGCGACCGCGGCGGTCGACCATCCCTGGTGGTACGAGGTGCTGATGGTCGGCTACGAGCTGGCCGCCGGCGCGGCGATCGGGTTCGCGGTGGGCGCGGCCGGGCGCTGGACCTTGCGGCACGCGGCGCTGCCGTCGGCCGGGCTCTACCCGATCGCCGCGGTCGGTTTGACGGTTCTTGCGTACGCGGCCGGGGCGGTCGCGCACGCCTCCGGCTTCCTCGCCGTCTACGTCGCCGGGGTGGTGCTCGGGAACGGCCGCCTGCCGCACCGCCGGGCCGTCCTCGGGTTCGCCGACGGGCTGGCCTGGGTCGCCCAGATCGGCCTGTTCGTGCTGCTCGGCCTTCTCGCCTCGCCCGGCCGGCTGGGCGGCGCGCTGGTCCCGGCGCTGGTCGTCGGCCTGGCCCTGGTGCTGCTGGCCCGCCCATTGTCGGTGGTGGTCGCGGCCGTCCTGGCCCGCCCGGTGCGCGGCTGGGCGCCCGCCCGCGCCCGATCCTTCGGACGGCCCGCTCGGGGCCGGAGCCGGCCGGAACGTTTTCGCGTGGGTTGGCGGGGGACCGCGTTCCTCTCCTGGGCCGGGCTGCGTGGGGCGGTGCCGATCGTGCTGTCCACCATCCCGCTCTCGGCCGGCACGCCCGGCGCCGACGGCCTGTTCGACGCGGTCTTCGTGCTGGTCATCATCTTCACGCTGGTGCAGGCGAGCACGCTCGGCCCGGCCGCCCGGATGCTCGGGGTGACCGCGCCGGCCGAGCCCGCCGAGATCCACGTGGAGACCGCGCCGCTCGAGAACATCGCCGCCGACCTGCTGCAGCTGGACGTGGCGCCCGGCTCCCGCCTGGCCGGCGTGCACATCGACGAGCTGCGGCTGCCGGTCGGCGCGTCGGTCACCCTGATCGTGCGGGACGGTGCCGGCTTCGTGCCGGGTCCGGACACCCGCCTGCGTACGGGCGACGCCATGCTCATTGTGGCCACCGCGGCCGCGCGCGACGTCGCCGAGCGGCGGCTGCGAGCGGTGAGCCGCCGCGGCCGGCTGGCCCGCTGGTTCGGCGAGGACGGCCGCGAAGAGCCGGCCGGTCGATAGCGGACCTGTCCTAATCCGGAACGGTCTGGTATCCGACTGGGGCTTTTGATGAGGTTTGGCCAGGCAAGATCGTGAGCAATTGTTGTCGCTGCTGGATACGTTCCGTATCCTTGCCACCCTCCGGAGTGCGCGGCTGACCGTTCGGCCGCGCCGTTTGCGCAGGTGGGGCAAGATCTACGGCGGCGTCCGGGCGCGTGGGCTGCCCCCTTCGGAGTGCGGGCCGGGCGCTCAGGGGATGCGACCGGCACAACTGAGGCGGACCCGGCCCGGGTCCGAAGACCCGCTGATCGCCGCGCCGGGGGGCGTGGCCGAGGGAGCGACCATGGCCAAGGCAACCAACACCAGCACCGCTACGACCGCCAAGGCCACGAAGCGGACGCGTACCGCGGCCGAGACCGAGAAGATCAGGGTGGCCCTGGTCGAGCGCCGCGACGAGCTGCAGAGCGAGTACGACGAGTCGCTCACCGAGATCACCGAGCTGCAGCGGGACCGGCTCGCCGACTCGGCCGGCGACGACCAGGCCGACGCCGGCACCAAGACGTTCGAGCGCGAGCAGGAGATCACCCTCGCCAACAACCTGCTCGAACGGATCAACCAGGTGGAGCGGGCCCTCGAGCGTCTCGGCGAGGGCAACTACGGCTGGTGTGAGCGGTGCGGCAACCCCATCCCGGTCGAGCGGCTGGCCGCATTCCCCTCCGCTACTCTTTGCGTGACCTGCAAGCAGTTGGAGGAACGACGCTGAACGCCGACGAGGCTTCCGGCGCGACCGCGGTGCAGCCGGAGCCGGATGCCCGGCCCGGCTTCAGCGGCCGCGCCCTCACCGTGCTCGTCGCCACCGCCGTGCTCGCGGTGGCGCTCGACCAGTGGGTGAAATGGCTCAGCACCGAGCACCTGACCGAGGGCAGGCCCGTGCGCATCCTCGGCGGCCTGATCTACCTGTCGCTGCTGCGCAACAGCGGCGCGGCGTTCAGCTTCGGCAGCGGGCACACCTGGGTGTTCCCGGTGATCACCCTGGTCGTGATCGGCTGGATCTGCTGGATGGCGACCAAGCTGCGTTCGGTCCCGTGGGCGGTCTCGCTGGGGCTGGTGCTGGGCGGCGCGTTCGGCAACCTCGCCGACCGGCTGTTCCGCGCGCCCGGCCCGTTCCGCGGCCACGTGGTCGACATGATCAGCGCGTTCGCGCCGTACGCGGAGAAGTTCGCGGTCTTCAACATCGCCGACAGCTGCCTCACCGTGGGCGTCTGCCTGGCCGTTCTGCTCGAGCTCATGGGCCGGCAGCGGGACGGCACCAAGGCCGTACGCAAGAAAGAGAAAGCCGAACCAGCGTGACCCAGCGCTCGCTTCCGGTCCCCGACGGGCTCGACGGCATGCGGCTCGACCAGGCCGTCTCCCGGCTCTTCGGGCTGTCCCGCACCGCCGCGGCCACCCTGGTCGAGGCGGGTGACGCGCTGGTCGACGGCTATCCGCGGCCGAAGTCCGACAAGGTCACCGCCGGCTCCTGGCTCGAGGTCACGCTGCCCGCGCCGGTCACCGCGCCGGTCGTGGTGGCCGAGCCGGTGACCGGGCTGACCGTCGTCTACAGCGACGACGACATCGTGGTGGTGGACAAGCCGGTCGGCGTGGCCGCCCACCCGAGCCCCGGCTGGACCGGCCCGACGGTGCTCGGCGGCCTGGCCGCGATGGGGCAGAACGTGGCGACCAGCGGCGCCGCCGAGCGGCAGGGCATCGTGCACCGGCTGGACGTGGGCACCACCGGGCTGATGGTGGTGGCCAAGAGCGAGCTGGCGTACAGCGTGCTCAAGCGGGCCTTCAAGGAGCGCGAGGTGGACAAGCGGTACCACGCCGTGGTCCAGGGCCACCTCGACCCGCTGCGCGGCACCATCGACGCCCCGATCGACCGGCACCCGACCGCCGACTACAAGTACGCGGTCATGTCCACCGGCAAGCCGAGCGTCACCCACTACGACACGCTCGAGGCGTTCCGGGCCGCCAGCCTGGTCGACGTGAAGCTGGAGACCGGCCGCACCCACCAGATCCGGGTGCACTTCTCGGCGCTGCGCCACCCGTGCGTCGGCGATCTCACGTACGGCGCCGACCCCACCCTCGCGGCCCGGCTCGAGCTGAACCGGCAGTGGCTGCACGCCCGAGAATTGGGGTTCCTCCACCCCCGAACGCACGATGAGGTTCGGTTCGTCAGCGATTACCCTGACGACCTGAAGTACGCGCTGGACGTCCTTCAGGACGCGAGCTGATCTCGGGGAGCTGAGACGTGAGCCCGGCCGAACCCGTGCGGCAGCCGGTGCTGGGCGCGCTGGCGCTGCGGGCCGTGATCGGCCTCGCCGTCGTCTCGGCCTTCGCCCTGCTGCTGGCCGCCATCGCCGCGAGCCGTGGGGACGACGCGTCCCCCGGCGCCCCGGGCGACCTGGTGCAGGTCGGCGTCGTGCAGGGCCAGGCGGTCGCGGGGTACCTGCGTAACTCCCGCTCCGAGCTGGCCGCGCTGACCGACCCGTCGGCGCCGCCCTCCGGGGACACCTGGGCGCTGGTCAGCCTGAACGAATACCTGCCGCCGGGTGCGCTGGCGCCGGTGTTCGACGGCGCGGCCGTGGCCCAGGTCTACACCCGGGTGCCGCTGGCCGGGCGGCAGACCCAGGTGGTGCGGATCCCGGTCTACCGGCTGCCCGCCGACGCGCTGTCCGGGATGCTCGACGCGGCCCTCCAGCGCGACCAGGAACGGGCCGAGTATCAACAGCTGGGCCGGCGGGTGACCGGCGACGGGCCGAACGCGGTACGGGCCCGGCAGGCCTATGCGACGGCGGCCGACACGGCGGGGGCCGAGGCCGACGCGTACCGCTCCGGATGTGCCTGTGTCTTCGCGGCCGTGGTCCGCGCCGCCCCGGCCGCGTTGCGGGTGGTCGCGGACCGGCCCGGGGTGCGGGTGGTCGATCCCGCCCCCGAGGTGCGGCAACTCGATCGGGCCGAGTTCCGGCCGCCGCTGCCCGAGCAGGACGGGACTATTCCGGCGGAACCGAGCGGATCACCGGTTCCTGTGCCAAACGCCGGTTCAGCCATTGCCTCCCGGACGCCCGCGCCGATACTGTCTTCGTCCGGGCTCCCTGTGACATCGGACTCACCGGCGAGCGCCGACCCCTTGCCCGATCCGTCAGCCGCGGCACCGCAGGAGCGCACTGCCGTACCTTCAGCGACAAACGTGAGTGCTGCTCAGGAGCCGGCCGGCTCGTGATCAACAGCACCTCGAGCGCCGTCCGCCCGTTAGTTCTCTCGTCCGCGAAACGTACGGATGGCCACTCGAGCACCATGGTGGCGCTGAGTCTCGATCGAGGAGAATGACCGGGATGGTCGGTTGGGCAGTGGCCCGAATCGGGTTCGCTCCGTAGCCTGTCAGGGGCAACGGGCAGCCGTCGGCATCACCGGGAGCGCCGGCATCGACCGGGAGTAAGGGCAGGGAGGACGAGCCGTGGATGGGACCGAGACCGGCTGGGGCCGGCCTGCGGAACCAGCCCCGCGTTGGCGGGCGCTGCTCGACCGGGCCCGGCATGGCCGCGGCGCGACCGAGGAGGAGCCGTCCTCGCCGCCGGCGCCGGCCACCGCCCCGCCGTCGGAGTTCGGGCAGCCGCTGCCGACCCGCCGGCCGTACAACCCGCTGGATACGCGCCCGCCGCTGGAGCCGCGGCCGCAGCACGGCTTCGAGCCGCAGCCGCCGCCCCCGCCGCCGGGATTCGAGCAGTCCCGGCCGATGCAGCGGCCGATCAACCCGCTCGACCCGCGCCGCCAGGGCCGCGCGCAGCCCGCGCAGCAGTCGCCCGCGCCGCCGGCCGAGCAGCCGCACAGCTACTTCAGCCCCAGCCCGGTCCGGTCCACCCCGGTCGCCCCGCCCGCGCCGCCGCTCCAGCCCGTGCCGCCGCCGCAGCGCGACTATCCGCAGATCCGCGCCTCCGCCGCCGCCCCGGTGCGCCCGCCGGCCCCGGCGCCCGCCCCGGCGCCGATCTCGCCCGCGACCACCGGCGCCCGCATCGAGTGGCGGCAGACCCGGCCCGACGACGAGATGCAGAACGCCGTCTCGGTGCTGCGGCGCAAGCTCGGCAAGCCGCGCGTGCTGGCCTTCGCCAACCCCAAGGGCGGCGTGCACAAGACCACCGCGACCGTGCTGGCCGCCGCCACCATCGGCAGCGTCCGCGGCCGCGGCGTGCTCGCCTGGGACGACAACGAGTTGCGCGGCACGCTCGGCCTGCGGGCCGGCAGCGCCCGGCACGCGCGCACCATCAAGCACCTGCTGGCCGACCTGACGCAGATCGAGTCGCTGCACGGCGACGGGCTGCTCAGCGAGTTGGACGGCTACCTGCGGCACGCCTCCGACGGGTCGTACGACGTGCTGGCCGGCGAGGAGAACCCGCGCTTCGCCGCACGGCTCGACCAGGGCACCGTGCGCCGGGTGATGGACCTGCTGCGGCGGACCCACGACGTGATCTGCGTGGACACCGGCAACAACGTGGAGAGCGTCAACTGGCAGACGGTGATGCGCCAGGCCGACCAGCTGGTGATCACCACGGTGCCGCGCGAGGACGCCGCGTTCACCGCCGACTGGATGCTCGACGTCCTCGACGACAGCGGCATGGGCGACCTGGTGTCGAACGCGGTGACGTTGATCTCCTGCCCGTCGCCGGGGCCGCTGCCGATGCTGAACGACTTCGCCAAGCATTTCGGCACCCGTACGCGGGGCGTGGCGATCGTTCCGTACGACCCGTCCCTGGAGGTCGGGTCGTCGATCGAGTACCAGGAGCTTCAGCCGGACACCAAGCAGGCGTGGCTCCGCGCGGCCTCGATGATGATCGAACCGTTCGCCGAGTGACCTCCGCGAGCCCTCTCGTTTCTGTCGTACCTGCCGACTAGAGTCGCCGGGGTCCGTACAACTTAAGGGGGCCCGGGGTGTCTGACTCGTTCGTGCATCTCCACGTGCACACCGAGTATTCGATGCTCGACGGGGCCGCCCGGGTCAAGGAACTGCTCGGCGAGGCCAAGCGGCTGGGCATGCCGGCCGCGGCGATCACCGACCACGGCAACATGCACGGGGCGTACGACTTCTACACCCAGGCGAAGGCCGCGGAGCTCATCCCGGTGATCGGCGTCGAGGCGTATGTGGCGCCCGAGTCCCGCCTGGAGAAGAGCCGCATCAAGTGGGGCCGCCCCGAGCAGAAGGGCGACGACGTCTCGGGTAACGGCGCGTACACCCACATGACGATGTGGGCGCGCAACGCGGTCGGCCTGAAGAACCTCTTCCGCCTGAACTCGCGGGCGTCGATGGAGGGCCAGCTCGGCAAGTACCCCCGGATGGACTTCGACATCATCGCCGAGCACGCCGAGGGGATCATGGGCACCACCGGGTGCCCGTCCGGCGCGGTGCAGACCCGGCTGCGGCTCGGCCAGTTCGACGAGGCGCTCAAGTCGGCGGCGATCTACCAGGAGGCGCTCGGGAAGGACAACTACTTCCTCGAGATCATGGACCACGGGCTCTCGATCGAGAAAAGGGTCCGCGACGGCCTGCTGGAGATCGGTAAGAAGCTCGGTATCCGGCCGCTGGTCACCAACGACTCGCATTACACGTACGAGGCTCAGGCCGAGGCGCACGACGTGCTGCTCTGCGTGCAGACCGGCAGCAACGTCGCCGACCCCAACCGGTTCCGCTTCGACGGCAACGGCTACTTCGTGAAATCGGCCGACCAGATGCGCGCGGTCGACTCCTCGGAGGCCTGGCAGGAGGGCTGCCGCACCACGCTGCTGGTGGCGGAGAAGGTGGACACCGAGGGGATGTTCACCTTCAAGAACCTGATGCCCCGGTTCCCGATCCCGGCCGACCGCAGCGAGGAGGAGTACTTCCGCGAGGTCGCCTTCGAGGGCCTGCGCAACCGCTTCCCCGACGGCATCCCCGAGACGCACATCAAGCAGGCCGAGTACGAGCTCGGCGTCATCATCCAGATGGGCTTCCCGTCGTACTTCCTCGTGGTCGCCGACTTCATCCAGTGGTCCAAGCGCAACGGGATCGCGGTGGGCCCGGGGCGTGGGTCGGCGGCGGGCTCGCTCGTGGCGTACGCAATGGGAATCACCGACCTCGATCCGCTGCCGCACGGCCTGATCTTCGAGCGGTTCCTCAACCCCGAGCGCATCTCGATGCCGGACGTCGACATCGACTTCGACGAGCGCCGGCGCGGCGAGGTCATCAAGTACGTGACCGACCGGTGGGGCGAGGACAAGGTCGCGCAGATCGCCACCTTCGGCACGATCAAGGCGAAGGCCGCGATCAAGGACGCCGCCCGGGTGCTCGGCTACCCGTTCGCGGTCGGCGACCGGATCACCAAGGCGATGCCGCCGGATGTGATGGGCAAGGGCATCCCGCTCTCCGGCATCTTCGACAAGGAGCACAAGCGGTACAGCGAGGCGGGCGAGATCCGCACGATGTACGAGCAGGACCAGGACGTCAAGAAGGTGATCGACACCGCGCGCGGGATCGAGGGCCTGATCCGGCAGACCGGCGTGCACGCGGCCGGCGTGATCATGTCGGCCGAGCCGATCATCGACCACATCCCGCTGATGCGCCGGGCCTCGGACGGCGTGATCATCACGCAGTTCGACTACCCGACCTGCGAGACGCTCGGCCTGCTCAAGATGGACTTCCTGGGCCTGCGGAACCTGACGATCCTGGACGACGCGGTCAAGAACATCAAGCTCAACCACGAGCGCGACCTCGACCTGCTGCAGGTGCCGCTGGACGACCAGGCGGCGTACGACCTGCTGGCCCGGGGCGACACGCTGGGCGTGTTCCAGCTGGACGGCGGCCCGATGCGGTCGCTGCTGCGGCTGATGAAACCGGACAACTTCGAGGACATCTCGGCCGTGCTGGCGCTGTACCGGCCCGGTCCGATGGGCGTCGAGTCGCACACCAACTACGCGCTCCGGAAGAACAAGCTGCAGGACATCACGCCGATCCACCCGCAGCTCGAGGAGCCGCTGCGGGAGATCCTGGAGCCCACGTACGGTCTGATCGTCTACCAGGAGCAGGTGCAGCGCGCCGCGCAGATCCTCGCCGGGTACAGCCTGGGCCAGGCCGACCTGCTCCGCCGGGCGATGGGCAAGAAGAAGAAGGAGATCCTCGACAAGGAGTTCATCCCGTTCCGGGACGGCTGCCGCGAGCGCGGCTACTCCGACGAGGCGATCCAGGCGGTGTGGGACGTGCTGGTCCCGTTCGCCGGGTATGCGTTCAACAAGGCCCACTCCGCGGCGTACGGGCTGGTGTCCTACTGGACGGCGTACCTCAAGGCGCACTTCCCGGCCGAGTACATGGCCGGCCTGCTGACCAGCGTCGGCGACGACAAGGACAAGATGGCGATGTATCTGGCCGAGTGCCGGCGCATGGGCATCCAGGTCCTCCCGCCGGACGTGAACCAGTCCGCCGGCCCGTTCACCCCGGTCGGCAAGGACATCCGGTTCGGCCTGGCCGCGGTCCGCAACGTCGGGCACAACGTGGTCGAGGCGATCGCCCGGTGCCGTAAAGAAAAGGGCGAGTATCAGGACTTCTACGACTTCCTGTCCAAGGTGGACGCGGTCGCGTGCAACAAGAAGACGATTGAATCGCTGATCAAGGCGGGCGCGTTCGACTCGATGGGGCACACCCGCAAGGGCCTGCTCGCCGTGCACGCCGAGGCGATCGACGCGTACGCGGACGTCAAGCGCAACGAGGCGGCCGGCCAGTTCGACCTCTTCGGGGCCTTCGGCGACACCATGGGCGGCTCCTCGGCGACCGTCGCGATGCCGCCGATCGGCGAGAGCGAGTGGGACAAGCGGGACAAGCTGGCGTTCGAGCGGGAGATGCTCGGCCTGTACGTCTCCGACCACCCCCTCGCGGGCCTCGAGCAGTTGCTGGCGAACGCGGCGGACACGTCGATCGCGGCGCTCAACGAGGAGGGTTCGGTACCGGACGGGCAGGTCGTCACGCTCGCCGGCATCCTCACCGGCGTGCAGCGGCGGATCACCAAGCAGGGCCGGGCGTGGGCGTCGGCCACGCTGGAAGACCTGGCCGGCGGGGTGGAGACGCTGTTCTTCCCCAATACGTACGAGGTGATCGGCCAGTACATCGCCGAGGACGCGATCGTGGTGGTCAAGGGCCGGGTCGACCGCCGCGACGACACGCCGCGGATCATGGCGATGGACATGTCCCTGCCGGACATCAGCCACAACCCGGACAGCAAGCCGGTCACCCTGACCATGCCGATCACCAGGTGTACGCCGCCGCTGGTCTCCGAGCTCAAGGAGATCCTCACCAGCCACCCCGGCGACTCCGAGGTGCACGTCCACCTGCAGAACGGCAGCCGGACGACGGTGCTGCGGCTGGGCGCGGTGCGGGTGGCGCCGACGCCGGCGCTGCGGGCCGACCTCAAGATGATCCTCGGCCCGTCCGCGGTCGCCTGACGACGGGAAAACGCTGGTGGGCGGGGGTCGATCGGGGCACAAGCGGCAATGGCCGCCACGACCTGGCAGGATCGTAGGGTGAACCCGAGTCAGGAGTCGGCCCCCAGCCCGGAGCCGGCGCAGCATTCCGGCCCACCGGCCGACCCGGCCACCGCGCTCGGCCCCGCGGGCGGCGACGCCACCGCGCTGGGCGCCGCGCACGACGATCCCACCGCGGCCGGCCCCTCGCCGGCGGCCGCCATGGGCGGCTCCGCGTTCGGCGGTGCGGGCGGCCCTGAGTTTGGTGGTGCGCGGCCCAGTGCTGGCGGTTCTTCCGCCGGCGCCCCTTCATCCGGGGACTCTTCCGCTGGCGGCCCTTCATCCGGGGACTCTTCCGCTGGCGGCCCTTCGTCTGGCGCCCCTTCGTCTGCCGGTTCTTCGTCTGGCGGTCCTTTGTCTAGCGGCGCGGGTGGCCCGTCGTATGGCCAAGCGGGCGCGGTCGGGCCTGATGTCTACGGTTTCGCCGCGGAGAACGGTGGTTACGGGCTGGCGCATCCCACCGGGCCCGAGGTGGTCGCCGACGGCGGGATCGGCTCGGGGTGGTGGGGGATGGCGGCGGCGTCTCACCGGCCGTGGAAGCGGACCGTCCTGGTCGCCGTGTTGTGCGCGCTCGTCGTGCTGGCGCTCGGCGCGCCGCTGGGTCTGCTGTGGGCGCGGCTGGCGCCGAGCGTGCCGGTCATCGCCACCGGGGACAGCATCGTGGTGAACGATCCCTCACCGGAGCAGTACATCGCCGCCGACGGGTGGTACACGCTGCTCGGGCTCGGCTTCGGGCTGGTCGTCGCGGCCGCCGCCTGGCTGCTGCTGCGTCGCGACCGGGGGCCGTTCCTGCTTCTGGGGGTCGTCGCCGGAACGCTGGGCGCGGGGTTCTACGTCGCGAAGTGGGTCGGCGAGATGATCGGGCGCAGCGGGTACGAGCACTGGCGGGACGTCGCCACGCGCGGGGCGACCTACCTGGCGCCGCCCGAGGTGCACTCGGTCGGGCCGAGGCTGGTGTCCGCGTTCGCGGCCGCGATCGTGCTGACCTTGCTGGCCGGCTGGTCCAACGACCCGGATCTCGACCAGCCGGGCGCGAAACCCGGCTACGGCCCGAACGCGGCGGCCACCGAGCCCTACGAGGCCGAGCCGGCCCCCGCGCAGTCGCCGGAGGCGAGCGAGACACTCGACCCGCAGCCGTGCCGGGCCGCGCGTGCTGTGCCGGGCCGCGCGTGCTGTGCCGGGCCGCGCGTGCTGTGCCGGGCCGCGCGTGCTGTGCCGGGCCGCGCGTGCCGCGCGAGTTGTGCCGAGCCCCGCGTGCCCGGGGCGCCGCGCCGAGCGAGCCGCGCCGGGCCGCGCCCAGCCCCCAGCGAGCCGCGGGTAGCTGCTGGGTGGGCCGGGCGCGATCGACCGGGCTGGGGCCGCGGTCGGCAAAGGAGTGGCGTCGAGAGCTGGGCTGGGAGCGCGCGGTCGGCCGAGAGCGCCCGGCATTGATTGGCGGCCGCGGCAAAGATGGGACGTGTCCGTCAGTTCGGCTGGCGGGGCGGGTTCACCAATTCGAGCTGACCGGGCGGGTCCATCGGCTCGGGTGGCGCGGCGGGTTCGTCGGCTCGGGTGGCGGGGCGGGTTCGTCGGCTCGGGTGGCGGGGCGGGTTCGTCGGCTCGGGTGGCGGGGGCGGTCGTCGGCTCGGGTGGCGGGGTGGGTTCGTCCGTTCGGGTGGCGCAGGGCCGCCTTGTCAGTTCGGGCTGGCGGGACGGGCCAGGTCGGAGAGCGGGACCGGCACCGCGCGCACCCGGGCCAGCAGCCCCGCCTCGCGGTTGAGCAGCTTCAGTTCGGCTCGCAGGCGGGTGGCCGTATCCGGCGCGGCCAGCAGCAACTGGCGCTCGTCGGTGGTCAGCTGGGCGGTCGCCGCGATCAGGTGGGACAGGACGGTCGGGTCGCCGGGGACCGCGTCGATCACCTCGGAGTCGGGGCGGAGCAGGTCCAGATATGTGCGGAACGCGGCCAGCGCGCGGGGCGCCAGCTGCGCCGCGATCTCGTCGGGGGACTCGTCGGGCAGCCACTCGACCTCGGCCGTCAGGTACGGCTCGGTGCCCTGCTGGATGTCGACGATGCTGAACCGGCGGCGGCCCACCGTCATGATGTCGAACCGGCCGTCGGGCAGTTCGGTGACCTGCCGCAACTCCGCCGTGCAGCCGACCGGGTAGAGATCCTCGGCGCGCACCGGGGCCGGCTCGGGCATCGGGCCGTCCTCGCCCTCGGGGGACGGCGCCTCCACCCCGCGGCGCAGCGTGACCACGCCGAACTCGTGCGGCCCGTCCTCGGGGCTCGCCACGAGCTCGCGCACCAGGGTGCGGTAGCGCTCCTCGAAGATGTGCAGGGGCAGCACGAGCCCCGGAAACAGCACCGTACCCAGGGGGAACACCGGCAGCCGTTTGCTCACGGGTTCAGACTATCGGCCGCCTGACCATGGTCAACCCGCGCACCTGCGTACCGGGCGGGCCGGGTAAATGATCACTGTCCCAAGGCCTGGGCCGCGCTGTGGCAAGCGCGGAGATCACCTCGCCGCCGCCTAGACTTGCACGCGTGCTGAATCGGACTGACCTGCGCGGCTCCCGCCGGGATCCGCGCGGCTTGCTGCCCCGTGCCCAGCTCGACGTCTCCGTGGCCGTCGAGCAGATCCGCCCCACCGTCGAGGCGGTCCATCAGCATGGCTTCGACGCGATCCGGGCGGCCACCGAGCGGTTCGACGGCGTCGCGATCGAGCGGCTGCGCGTGCCGGCCGAGGCCATCGCCGCGGCTGCGGCGACGCTCGATCCCGAGGTCAAGGCCGCGCTGCTCGAGTCGATCAAGCGGGTCCGCAAGGTGCACGCCGACCAGCGCCGGCCGGATGTGACGACCACGGTGGTCGACGGCGGCACGGTCACCGAGCGCTGGCTCCCGGTCCGCCGGGTCGGCCTCTATGTGCCCGGTGGCCTGGCGGTCTACCCGTCCACCGTGGTGATGAATGTGGTGCCCGCCCAGGCGGCCGGCGTCGAGGGCCTGGTGGTGGCCAGCCCGCCGCAGAAGGAGAACGGCGGTCTGCCCGACGCCCGGGTTCTCGCCGCGTGCGCGCTGCTCGGCGTCGACGAGGTTTACGGGGTCGGTGGCGCCCAGGCGATCGCGATGCTGGGGTATGGCTCGGCGGGCGTCGACGACGGGGACGGTTGCGAGCCGGTCGACATCATCACCGGCCCGGGCAACGTCTGGGTCACCGCCGCCAAGCGCCTGCTGCAGGGCGTCGTCGGCATCGACGCCGAGGCCGGCCCCACCGAGATCGCCATCCTCGCCGATGAGACGGCCGACCCGCGGCACGTCGCGGCCGACCTGATCAGCCAGGCCGAGCACGACCCGCTCGCCGCGAGCGTGCTGGTCACCGACTCCGAGGCGCTGGTCGCCGCGGTCGAGGCCGAGCTGACCCGGCAGGTGACGACGACCAAGCACGAGCAGCGGGTGCTGGCCGCGCTGACCGGCGCGCAGTCCGGCGTCGTGCTGGTGGACGACCTCGAGCAGGGTTTGCGCGTGGTCGACGCGTACGCGGCCGAGCATTTGGAAATCCAGACGCGCGACGCGCGGCAGTGGGCCATGCGGGTCCGCAACGCCGGCGCGATCTTCGTGGGCGCCTGGTCGCCGGTGTCGCTGGGCGACTACGCGGCCGGCTCCAACCACGTGCTGCCCACCGCCGGTTGCGCGCGGCACTCGTCCGGCCTGTCGGTGCAGTCGTTCCTGCGCGGCATCCACGTCGTCGAGTACGACCAGGCCGCCCTACGAGATGTGGCCGGCCACGTGGTCGCGCTGGCCAACGCGGAGGACCTGCCGGCTCACGGGGACGCCGTGAAGGTGAGGTTCGAGCAGTGAACATCGACGACCTGCCGATCCGGGACGACCTGCGGGGCAAGTCGCCGTACGGGGCGCCGCAGCTCGACGTCGCGGTCCGGCTGAACACCAACGAGAACTCGTACCCGCTGCCCGATGAGGTCACCGACGCGATCGGCAAGGCGCTGCAGGCCGAGCTGCGCGACCTCAACCGCTACCCCGACCGGGACGCGGTGGCGCTGCGTACCGACCTGGCCGACTATCTCGGGCATGGCCTGACCACCGCGAACCTGTGGGCGGCCAACGGGTCGAACGAGGTGCAGCAGCAGCTGCTCCAGGCGTTCGCCGGGCCGGGTCGGTCGGCGCTCGGCTTCGGCCCGTCGTACTCGATGCACCCGCTGCTCGCCCAGGGCACCGGCACCCGCTGGATCGGCGCGCTGCGCGACCCGGATTTCGGGCTCACCCCGGCGGCGGCCCGCGAGCAGCTCGCCCGGCACGATCCCGACCTGGTCTTCCTCTGCTCGCCGAACAACCCGACCGGCACCGCGCTGGACCCCGAGGTGATCGCCGAGGTGCTGGCCCACGCGCGCGGCATGGTGGTGGTGGATGAGGCGTATGCGGAGTTCGCCCGGGCCGGCACGCCGAGCGCGCTCGGGCTGATCGCCGGCCACCCGCGGCTGGTGGTGACCCGGACGATGAGCAAGGCGTTCGGCTTCGCGGGCGGCCGGCTGGGCTACTTCGCGGCGCATCCCGCGGTCGTCGACGCGGTTCAGCTGGTGCGGCTCCCGTACCACCTCAGTTCTTTGACCCAGGCGGCCGCGCGCGCGGCACTGGCGCAACGCGACGCCCTGCTCGCGACGGTCGAGGCGATCAAGGAGCAGCGCGACCGGATCGTCGATGAGTTGCGCCGGTCGGGCTACCGGGTGGCCGACTCGGATGCCAACTTCGTGCTGTTCGAGGTGGGTGGCGATCAGAAAATCGCGTGGCAGCGGTTGCTCGACCGCGGTGTACTGATCCGCGACGTCGGCCTGCCCGGCTGGCTGCGCGTGACCGCCGGCATCCCCGCCGAGACCGATGCGTTCCTGGAGGCTTTGAGATGACCCGGTCAGCGCGCGTGGAGCGCGTCACCAAGGAGACCAAGGTCCTCGTCGAGATCGACCTCGACGGCACCGGCCAGGGTGACCTCAGCACCGGGGTCGGCTTCTACGACCACATGCTCAACCAGCTCGCCAAGCACGGCGGCTTCGACCTGACCGTGCGCACCGAGGGCGACCTGGAGATCGACGCGCACCACACGATGGAGGACACCGCCATCGCGCTGGGCGAGGCGTTCGCCCGGGCGCTGGGCGACAAGGCCGGCATCCGGCGGTACGGTTCGGCCACCATCCCGATGGACGAGGTGCTCTGCCGGGCGGCCGTCGACCTGTCCGGCCGGCCGTACGTGGTGCACGACGAGCCGGAGCTGGCGCCGTACATCGGCCCGGTCTACCCGACCAGCATGACCCGGCACATCTTCGAGTCGTTCGGCTTCGCCGCCCGGGTCACGCTGCACGTGAGCGTGCTCCGCGCGGCCCGCGACGGCGGCAAGCCGGATGCGCACCACGTGGTGGAGGCGCAGTTCAAGGCGTTCTCCCGGGCGCTGCGCGAGGCCGTCGAGATCGACCCGCGGAACGCCGGCGCGCTGCCCTCGACGAAGGGCGTGCTCTGATGGCGATCGTGCTGTTCCTGGTGGCCGGCTTCCTGGCCGGCGGGGTCGTGCAGCTGGTCCGGTCGGGCGCGACGAAGTTCAGCGTGGGCGTGGTCGGGGTGCTCGCGGCGCTGGCCGCCGCGGGTGGCGTCGCCTGGTTGCTGCCGTCATGACGCGGGTGGTCGTCCTCGACTACGGGTCGGGCAACCTGCGCTCGGCGGAGCGGGCGGTGGCCCGCACCGGCGTGGAGGTGACGGTGACCAGCGACCTGGAGGCGGCGGCGGAGGCCGACGGGCTGTTCGTGCCGGGCGTGGGGGCCTATGCGGCGTGCATGGCCGGCATCGAGGAGCTGGGCGCCGGTCCGATGATCGCCGACCGGGTCGCCGCCGGGAGGCCGACCCTGGGCGTCTGCGTCGGCATGCAGATCTTCTTCGACTCGGGCGTCGAGCACGGCGTCGAGACGAAGGGGCTCGGCCTGCTGCCCGGCGTGGTGACGAAGCTGAAAGCGGAGCGCATCCCGCACATGGGCTGGAATACCGTCGATATTTCGGACAATTCCGATTTGTTTGAGGGGGTCGAGCCGGGGACCCGCTTCTACTTTGTCCACTCGTACGCGGCCTCGGACCTTGATCTTTTGCGGAAAGCCGGCGCCAAGGTGACCACCGCGAGCCACGACGAGCCCTTCGCGGCCGCGGTCGAGCTGGGCAGTCTCGCCGTCGCGCAGTTCCACCCGGAGAAGTCGGCGGACGCCGGCTATGCGCTGCTGCGCAACTGGGTCGCCGGGCTGTAGCGGCCGGTGTCCAAGGAGCGTGCCCGACGCCGCGCCGAGCGGCTCGCCGTGCTGGAGCGGGAGAAGGCGGCCCGTGCCCGCAAGGTGGCCCGCCGGCAGCGGCGTCGCATCATGGTCCGGCGGCTGACCCCGCGCGTCGGCCGGCCGGGACGGATCTACCGGCGCAGCCGCGGCGAGCGGATCGGCATCGTGCTGGTGCCGCTGCTCGCCGCGGCGGCGGTCTGGCTGCTGGTGTCGGATCTGGCGCTGCGCGTCGTGCTCACCATCGTGATCGTCATGGCCCTGCCCGCCCTGGTCGTCTTGATCTTCGGTAAACGGGCATAAGGAGATAAAGTGACACTTGTCCTGCTTCCTGCCGTCGACGTCGCCGACGGTCAGGCGGTACGCCTCGTCCAGGGCGCCGCCGGCTCGGAGACCTCCTATGGCGACCCGCTCGAGGCCGCGCTCGCCTGGCAGAACGACGGCGCCGAGTGGGTGCACCTGGTCGACCTGGACGCGGCGTTCGGGCGCGGCTCGAACGCCGACCTGCTCGCGGGCGTGGTGGGCCGGCTGGACGTCAAAGTCGAGCTGTCCGGCGGCATCCGGGACGACGAGTCGCTGACCCGGGCCCTGGCCACCGGCGCGGCCCGGGTCAACATCGGCACCGCCGCGCTGGAGGACCCGGAGTGGTGCGACCGGGTCTGCGGCGAGTACGGCGACCGCGTGGCGATAGGGCTTGATGTGCGCGGCCGCACCCTGTCGGCGCGCGGCTGGACCCGCGACGGCGGCGACCTGTACGAGGTGCTGGCCCGGCTCGACAAGGCGGGCGCGGCCCGGTACGTCGTCACCGACATCACCAAGGACGGCATGATGCGCGGGCCGAACGTGGAGCTGCTCCGCGAGGTGTGCGCGGCCACCGACAAGCCGATCATCGCGAGCGGCGGCGTGTCCACGCTGGACGACCTGCGCGCGCTGGCGACGCTGGAGCCGGTCGGGGTGGAGGGCGTGATCGCCGGGAAGGCGCTCTACGCCGGGGCGTTCACCGTACGCGAGGCCCTCGCCGCGCTGGCCTGATCCCAGGACTCGCGCAGTGCCCGCTCGGCGGCCTTGATCGCCGGGCGGGCGGCGGCGGCCTCACGCCAGGCGACGACGACACGCCGTCGCGGTGCCGGATTTATCGCGACAATTCGGACGCCTGTCGGGAGCTGCGGCGGCCGCGCCAACCGCGGGATGATCGCCACCCCCAACCCGGCCGCGATCAACGTCAACTGCGTCTCGAACTCGCCGACGTGGAAATCCGGTTGGACCCCCGGCAGCACCCGGACCAGCCACTCGTGGCAGATGTCCCCGGCCTTCGCCGAGATCCACCGCTCGCTCCCGAGTTGCGCCAGCGTCGTGGTGCCGGCGGTGGCGTGCCCGCTCGGCACGATCAGGTCGGCCACGTCCCAGCCCAGTTCCACATGCGCGATGCCGGGCGGGTAGCGCAGCGCTACCTCGGGCCAGTCGTCGAGCACGGCCAGGTCGACATGCCCGCGGTGCAGCGCCTCCAGCCCCTCGTGCGGGTTCGCCTCGATCAGCCCGGTGGACAGCTGCGGGTGCTCGGCCGCGAGCTTGTGCAGCGCCCACGGCAGCAACGCCCGGCACGCGGTGGCGAAGGCGACCACGGTGAGCCGGCCGACCACCGTGTCCCGGTGCGCCGCCAGCGCCGCCTCGGCCTCGTCGACGGTGGCCATGACCCGCTCGGCGTGCTGGGCGAGCAGCCGGCCGGCCTCGGTCAGCCGCAGACCGCGCCCGTCCTTCTCGACCAGTGTGGTGCCGGTCTCCCGCTCCAGCTTGGCAAGCTGCTGGGAGACCGCGGACGGGGTGCAATGCAGCGCCTCGCCCGCCGCCAGCACCGTCTTGTAGCTGGCCACGGCATGCAGCGCGCGCAGGCGGCCCAGGTCAATCATGTAGCGACCCTACATCCTCGGTGCAGCACTATTCGATGGTGCTAATGCATGGCGTCCCGCAGGCTCTTCGTTGTGAGACCTCGTGACATCGCCCTCGCCGTCGCCGTGATGGCGATCTGGGGCATCAACTTCGTCGCCATCGAGACCGGCCTCGACCACTTCCCGCCCCTGATGTTCAACGCGCTGCGCTTCACCCTCGCCGCGTTCCCGGCCCTGTTCCTGGTCGGCCGCCCGCAGGTCCCGTGGCGCTGGATCGTCGCCACCGGCCTGATCCTCGGCGTGGTCAAGTTCACCCTGCTCTTCGCCGGCATGGCCGCCGGAATGCCGGCCGGCCTCAGCTCCCTGGTCCTGCAGAGCCAGCCGATCTTCACGGTCCTCTTCGCCGCCCTGCTGCTGCGCGAACGCCCCCGCCGCCTCCAGGTGATCGGCCTGCTCGTCGCCCTGATCGGCATCGGCGTCGTCGCCACTGGCATGACCGCCCCGGTCGGCGCCTTCCTCCTGATCATCGGTGCGGCCGCCGCCTGGGGCCTGTCCAACGTCGTCGCCCGCAAGGCCGCCCCACCCGACACGCTGCGCTTCATGGTCTGGGCGAGCGCGATCGCCTCCGGCCCGCTGGTCCTGCTGTCCCTGCTGATCGACGGCCCCTCGACCGACCTGGCGGCCCTGCGCGCGATCGACGGCCAAGCGGTGCTGGCCGTGCTCTACGTCGCCTTGATCTCGACCCTCGTGGGCTTCGCCGCCTGGGGCTTCCTGCTCCGCCGCTACGGCCCAGCGACCGTGGCCCCGTTCTCCATGCTCGTCCCGTTCTTCGGCCTGGCCTCCGCCGCCCTCTTGCTCGGCGAGCACATCACCCCGCTCGACCTGCTCGGCGGCACCCTCGTGATCGGCGGCATCCTGCTCGGCCTGACCCGCACCCGCCCGGTCCGTCGTGCGCAAGTTCCGACTTTCACTTCCGCCGCTCCGACCGTACGAGCGTCCGACAGGTCCCCGGCGCGCCAGGGCCGCTAGCCGCACATACCGGCCCCGACCCCGGCCGCCGGGCGGGCCCGGCCCAAGACCACCTATGCCGCGCCGTCGTGCCCAGCGGGTGCGGGCACTGGTGCGTCTTTGGCCGTGACCTCCCGGCTTCGCAGGACGTGACGGAGCAGGGCCAGACCGGCCAGGAGTGCGACCAGGCCACAAACGCCGTTCCAGCCGAAGGTGGAGTAACTACGGACCCCGAGCCAGGAACCGGCGCTGCCGCCCAGGAAAGCGCAGGTCATGTACGCGGTGTTGAGCCGCGCGCGGGCCTCCGGTCGCACGGCGAATATGCGGGCCTGGTTGGCGACCTGGCCGGACTGCACGGCCACATCGAGCAGCAGCATCCCCGCGCCCAAGCCGACCAGTCCGACGGCTCCACCCCGCTGACCGGTGAGCAGCAGCGCGCCCGCAGCGACGGCGCCCACCATGCACACCGGGCTGACGGCGTCGGGGCCGCGGCGATCGGTGCGCCGGCCGGCGACCGGCGTGGCGAGCATGCTGACCGCGCCTACCAGGGCGAGCACACCCACCGCCGGGGTGCCCAGGCCGTAGTGCGGGCCGGTGATGAACAGGGCAAGCGCGGTCCAGGCGGCGCTGAACGCGGCGAACATCAGGACCTGGTACTGGCACGAGCGGCGCAGCAGCGGTTCGGTGCGTAGAAGGTGCAGGGTGGCCGCCAGGAGGGCCGGGTAGCGCTGGTCGGTGCTCGGTGTCGTGTGCGGGAGGGCGGTTGCCATCGCGAGTGCGAGGATCATGGCCATCGCGGCGGCGACGAGATAGGGCCACCGCCAGCCGAGCCATTCGCCCAGGGTGCCGGAGAACGTCCGGGCCAGCAGGATGCCACCGATCAGGCCGGAGAGCAACGTTCCGGTGACGGCGCCGCGACGCTGCGGGTCGGTGAGGCCGGCCGCCATGGGAATGAGGATCTGCGGCACGACCGTGGTCAGGCCGACCAGGGCGCTGGCGACGGCGAGGACGGGGAGCGAGGGGGCCGTCCCGGCGAGCGCGAGACCCGCGCAGGTCATCAGCAGCAGGGTAGTGATCAGTCCGCGGTGGCGGAGCCGGTCGCCCAGAGGTACGAGAAGAAAGATGCCCGCGGCGTAGCCGAGCTGGGCGCAGGTGACCGCCACGGCCGCGGAGGCGGGGCGCACGTGCAGGTCATCCGCGATCAGCGGGCTGATCGCCTGGGGGAAGTAGATGTTGGCCACCGCGATGCCGCAGGCGACCGAGAGAAGCAGGATCAGGGACCGCTTCAACGCCGACGGCGAAGCTTGGCAGACGCCCGGAGCCATGACACACACCTCGACCGGGGAGAAAGCAGGAACCGGTTTAACCGGTGTCGTCAAGGTACCAGTAAAACCGGTTCCGCAGTAGGCTGCTTCGCATGGCTGTCTCGCCCGCGCCACCGGTTCCCCCATTCCGCAGCGGCTCCGGACGGATCTGCCTGGACTTCATGCGCACCCTGCGGCTGCGTGGCTCGGACAGCGCCACTGAGGAGCTGGATACACCGGCCGCCCTGTCCGCCTGGGTCGCCCAACTTGGCCCGTATCCCGACGGTGCCGTCGTCCCGCTCCCCAGCGAGGCCGTGCTGCACCGGGCGAGGGAGGTACGGGAGGCCGTGCATGCGCTCCTGGTGGCGGCCCGCGGCGAGCGCGGTCCAGGCGCATGCCCCGCGGACGACCGCGCGTTGCTGAACCGGGCGGCCGCCGCGGTGCCGCCGGTGCCGGTACTCGACGAGCACGGCACGCTGATCTACACCGCGGCCGACCCGGTCGGCGCGGTTCTCGCCGACATCGCCCGCGATGCCCTGACCCTGGCGACCTCACCGATGCTGCAGCGGGTCCGCGCCTGCGCCGGGCCGGCTTGCGCCGCCTGGTTCGTCGACACGTCCCGCCCGGGCAACCGGCGTTGGTGCTCCATGGACACCTGCGGGAACCAGGCCAAGAAAACCACCTGGCGGACCAGGCACGCGTCGGGGACGAGAGCCTGAGAATGGGATCGTGTTTGCAGTCAGGCGATCACGGCGGCGCGGGAGAGGGCGCCGGAGATCGGGCCGGACGGGTAACTACGCTGGTCGCATGAGTGTGGCGGTGCGTGTTATCCCCTGTCTCGACGTCGACAACGGGCGGGTGGTGAAGGGGGTCAACTTCGTCGACCTGCGCGATGCCGGCGACCCCGTGGAACTGGCCGCCGCCTATGACGCGGCCGGGGCGGACGAGCTGACCTTTCTCGACGTGACCGCCTCCTCGGATGACCGCGGCACCATGCTCGACGTGGTCCGGCGTACGGCGGAAAGTGTTTTCATCCCGCTCACCGTGGGTGGCGGGGTGCGCTCGGTCGAGGATGTGGACGTGCTGCTGCGCGCCGGCGCCGACAAGGTGGGAGTGAACACGGCGGCGATCAAGCGGCCCGAGTTGATCCGGGAGATCGCCGAGCGGTTCGGCAACCAGGTGCTCGTGCTCTCGCTCGACGTGCGGCGCTCGGCGGAGCAGCCCAGCGGCTGGGAGGTCACCACGCACGGCGGCCGGCGCAGCGCGGGGCTGGACGCGATCGCGTGGGCCCGCACGGTTGCCGAGCTGGGCGCCGGGGAGATCCTGCTCAACTCGATGGACGCGGACGGCACCAAGGCCGGCTTCGACCTCGAGCTGATCGAGGAGGTGCGCGCGGTCGTCGACATCCCGGTGATCGCGAGCGGCGGCGCGGGCGCGGTCGAGCACTTCCCGCCGGCCGTGGCGGCGGGTGCCGACGCGGTGCTGGCGGCCAGCGTCTTCCACTTCGGAGACCTCAGCATCGGCGAGGTCAAGGAGAGCCTCCGGGCGGCCGGCCACCCGGTCCGATAACTCAGCGGCCGTCGGCGAGGCGCAGCGAATACTCCCGGATCGCGGCGTTGTACGTCTTCTCGTCGAGCGTCCAATCCGACTCGCCCGGCGTGCTGGCACGATTTAGCTGGGTCTGAAGGGTCATCACGGCCGACGACAGGCCGCTGAACGGGCGGGTCCGCCACAGCTGCTCGCCGGCCGGCGCCACCTCGATCAGGTCGTCCTCGACGATCAGCAGCCCGGCGCCGGCCAGGCGGCGTACCGAATCTTGCAGCTCCTGGCGGCTGGGGACCGCGTGGTGCAGGAAGTCGGCGGCGGCCAGCACGTCGGCCAGGCCGGCCCCGGTGATCGGCAGGGCGGCGTGCGCGGCGCGGTCGCGCTCGAGGCGCTCGGCAATGACCGCGGACACGAAGATCCAAGCGTCGTTCCATTGCCAGCCGCCAGCCCCCATGCGGCAATGATGCCGCGCCTACGCCGCGCCCGGAAGCAAATGTGTCCGGATGATCACTGACCTGTGTCAGTCCACTGAGGCCAGTTGTGTCCGCGGGACCGGCTCGACGGTGCAAAGCGGGAGGAACAACTGCACCAAAGGGCCGATTCCGAGCGCGTACGCGACGGTGCCGATCCCGACCGTGCCGCCCAGCAGGAAGCCGACGCCGAGGACGGACAACTCGATAGTGGTACGAACCAGGCGGATGGAGAGCCGCGGGAAGCGCTTGACGATCCCGGTCATCAGGCCGTCGCGCGGGCCCGAGCCCAGGTTCGCGCCGATGTACAGCCCGGTGGCGAGCCCGTTGACCAGGACGCCGGCCACCAGGTAGCCGACCCGGGCCGGGATGCCGACGCCGGCCGGGAGCACGGCCAGCGCCCCGTTCACCACGAAGCCGATCACCACGAGGTTCGCGATCGTGCCGAAGCCGGGGCGCTGCCGCAGCGGGATCCACAGCAGCAGGATCGGGATGCCGAGCAGGATCACCACCCACCCGAAGCTGATCCCGGTGACTTTGGAAAGGCCTTGATGGAAAACGTCCCACGGATTGAGACCAAGATCGGACTGCACCATGAAGGCCATGCTGAAGCCGTAGAGCACCAGACCGGTGAAGAGTTGGAGGACACGTCTTTCCCTGTTGCCGATAGCCTTCATGGATGCCACTCTGAAGGCCAATTGACGGCGGCTGTAGGGCCAATTCGTGGGAGGTGGCTGTGACGAGCTCGGTTCGAGGCGCCCAACTGGCCCGCCTGCTCGGTCAGTGGCATTCGCTGCCTGGCCGCCACCGCAGCCCCGACTACGCCGCGCTGGCCGCCGCCGTGCGCGGCCTACTCTCCGACGGGCGGCTGCCGCTCGGCGTCCGGCTTCCCGCGGAGCGGGAACTGGCCGAGGCGCTCGGGGTGAGCCGCACCACGGTGAGCGCCGCGTACCGTGCGCTCCGCGAGACCGGCCACCTCACCAGCCGGCGCGGCGCGGGCAGCTGGACCACGCTGCCGCACGGCCACCGGGTGGCCACCTCGGGCCTGTGGGCGGCCGGCGACGAGGCCGACGTGATCGACCTGGGCGTGGCCGCCTCCCCGGCGCCCGACGAGCTGATCGGCGCGGCCCGCGCCGCCGCCGACGACCTGCCGCGCTACCTGGGCAGCGCCGGCTACCACCCGACCGGCCTGGTCGAGCTGCGCGAGGCGGTCGCCGCCGGCTACACCGCGCGCGGGGTGGCCACCTCGGCCGAGCAGATCCTGATCACCGCGGGCACCCAGCAGGCCCTCGACCTGGTGCTGCGGCTGTCCGTGCCGGCCGGCGCGCCGGTGCTGGTCGAGTCGCCGACCTATCCGAACGCGCTGGCCGCCCTCTCCGCCCGGCGCGCCCGGATCAGCACCCACGGCCTCGACGCGGCGACCGGCTGGGACGGGGAGATGCTGCTGGGTGCGCTGCGGCAGGGGCGGCCGCGGGTCGCGTACGTGATCCCGGAATTCCACAATCCCACCGGCCACCTGATGGACGCCGGCCTGCGCGAACGGCTGGTCGCCACGGCACATGCGGCCGGCACCGAGCTGATCGCCGACGAGTCGTTCGTCGACCTGTCGCTGGACGGCGCCGAGATGCCGCCGCCGGTCGCCGTCTACGACCGGCACTCCCGGGTGGTGTCGATCGGCGGCATGAGCAAGGGCTACTGGGGCGGCCTGCGGATCGGCTGGGTGCGCGCCTCGGCCCCGCTGGTGCAGCGCCTGGCCGCGATCCGGGTCGGCGTCGACATGGCCAGTCCCGTGCTGGAACAACTGGTCGCCGTACGCCTGCTGGCCCAGGCCCCGCAGATCATCGCCGGCCGCCGCGCCCAGCTGCGCACCCGCCGCGACGCGTTGGTGGCCGCCCTGCGCGACCACCTGCCGGAGTGGAGCTTCACGATCCCGGCCGGCGGCATCATGCTCTGGGCCGAGCTGGACGGCCCGATCTCCAGCGCCCTCGCCCGCGCCGCCGAGGACGTCGACGTCCGCCTCGCCCCCGGCCCCCGCTTCGGCCTGGACGGCACCCTCGAACGCTTCCTGCGCCTACCCTTCGCCCTCGACGAGGACACCCTCACCGAGGCCATCCGCCGCATCGCGTCCGTGCGCTACGACCTGGACCGAGACGCCCGCCCGGCCTGGCGCGCCCCAGCCGTGATCGCCTGACCTGACCCGAGGCCCCACCCGGCCTGACACACGCCCGCCGTGATCGCCTGACAAACCATTCGACCGTACGGCTGACAAAAGTCCCCGGTGCAGCGCCGAGCTGGGTGGTGGGTCACCCTCCGCGCGCGGCCGCCGGGCTGTCCTGCATGGCCGGCCCGGCCCCGGGGACTGTCCGACACCGTCGAACGGATCGCCCCACCTCGCGTGGCGCCCGCTTCATACACCTCCCGGCCTCGCACCTCGGGTCCGCGCACCCGCCCCGCCCGCTCGCGCCTCCCGATCCGGCGCCGCTCCCGGCCCTCGCCCGATCTTGAAGCCGAACCGTTCGCGGCGAACGGAAACTCATCTTCGATGCGGGCGGGCCGACCGACAGTGCAGATTTCCTGTTCACGGCGAACGGGACGTGTGCAAGATCGGGCGACGGCCGGGAGCGGAGCGGGTGGGGAGTGGCGCCGTGCCGGGAGCGGCGGCGCGGGCGGGAGTGGTGACGTGTTCGGGCATAGGGGCCGTCTGTGTACTTCAAGAGGTGGTGCTGAGGAGCAGGCCGGTGGCCGTTACCTCGAGGCGGCACGCGGTGAGGTCGGGGACGAGGGTGTCGGCGGTGGTGAGATCCGAGGCGGGGTGGCTGGTCGCTACCGCCAGCACGCGGGCTCCGGCGGCCCGGCCGGCTTCGATGCCGGCGGGGGCGTCCTCCACGACCAGGCAGCGGCGGATGTCGTGGCCGAGAGCGGCGGCCGCGGCGGCGTAGCCCTCCGGGTCGGGCTTGCCGGCCTTGACGTCCTCGGCTGCTATCAGCACCCGGGGGATCGGCAGGCCGGCGGCGGTGAGGCGGGCGCGCATGAGCCGCTGCGAGCCCGAGGTCACCGCCGCCCAGCGGTCTGCGGGTAGACGCGACAACAAGGAACGCGTCGCGGGGAGTGCGATGATTTCGTTCAGGTCGTCCAGCTCCAACTGCTCCAGCTCGGTCACCGCCGCCGCCTGCTGTGCGGGCGGCAGGAACATGGCGATCGTGTCCTCGGTGCGCCGGCCGTGGCAGACCCGGAGGATCTCCTCGGCGTCGATGCCGCGCGGAGCGGCCCACGCCTGCCAGGTGCGGATGACCGCGGCGGTGGAGTCCACCAGCGTGCCATCGATGTCGAACAGGATGGCGTCTACGGGAAAGAGCATGAAAGGTCACGGTACGCGAGCCGCGCGGTGTTGGTCTTGGGCCGGGCCCGCCCGGCGGCCGGGCGCGGAGCCGGTGTTGCAGCTCGCGGCCCGGGCACACCGGGGCCTGGCGCACGCGTACGGTCAAGGCGGCGGAAGGGGAACGCCTAGACCAGCCATGCTCCGTTCCGCATGAGGAGGCGGTCGGGCAGCTCGTTCTCCTCGCGCCACGCCTGCACGCGCCGGGGGCGCAGGGCCAGGAAGACGAAGCCCTCGCCGGCCTGGCGCGGGTCCCAGTCGTTCTGCTTGGCGTAGGCCTCGCCGAGCGCGCCGGAATCGGTGACCGGGAAGGTCTCGTCGAGGGCGGCGTCGATCAGGATCACGTCCCGGGTGGGGCCCAGCCCGACCCGGGCCCGCCCGTGCGCGATCAGGTTTCGCGCGGTGGGCGAGCGCCGGGACGTGGCCAGGATGATCCGGTCCTGATACCAGGCGGCGGTCAGCGGGACCAGGTAGGGCTCGTCGCCGTCGGCCGTGGACACCCAGCAGTCGGCCACCGGGGCGGCCAGCCGGGCCAGGACGTCCGCCTTGCGCTGGGAGCGGGGGCGCGGCTGCGCAGGCAGTGGGTGGTTACTCACTGGCGCCCTGGAACAGGCCGATGAGGTTGCCGTCGCCGTCGCGCAGGTGGGCGGTGAGGCCGCCGCCGCCGACGTCGCGCGGCTCCTGCTCGACGGTGGCGCCGGCCGCGGCGAGGTCGGCGACCGTCGCCTTGATGTCGGCCACGTGGTAGTAGGTGATCGGGCCGGTGGAGAGGTCACCGTGCGGGTTCAGGCCCACTTCGGGGGAGCCCTCGGGGCGGAAGCCGACATAGTAGGCCGTGGCCATGTACGGCTCCGTGCCGAGCAGCTTCGTGTAGAGGGCGGTCGCCGCCGCCAGGTCCTTGACCGGAACGGTGATGGTGCGAATAGCCATGGGATCCTCCGTCTGTCACAGCGGACCGCTGCGGTCCGTCAAAGGCTATGACGGACCCCGAGCGGAGGGTGTGACGATGAGCGACTTGGAGATCCTGGCGGCGCGGTTCGAGGCCGACCGGGGACACCTGCGGCAGGTGGCGCAGCGGATCCTGGGATCGGCGCACGAGGCCGACGACGCGGTGCAGGAGGCGTGGGTACGGCTGAGCCGCGCCGACACCACCGAGGTGGACAACCTGACCGGCTGGCTGACCACGGTCGTCTCCCGGGTCTGCCTGGACATGCTGCGCTCGCGTCAGGCCCGCCGGGAGGACCCGGCCGAGCTGCCGGTGGTGGCCGCCGAGACGGCCGACCCGGAGCAGGAGGCGGTGCTGGCCGACGCGCTGGGGCCGGCGCTGCTGCTGGTGCTGGACACGCTCGGGCCCCGGGAGCGGCTGGCGTTCGTGCTGCACGACATGTTCGCGGTGCCGTTCCCGGAGATCGCCGAGATCATCGGGGCGTCGCCGGCGGTGGCGCGGCAGCTGGCGAGCCGGGCGCGGCGGCGGGTGCAGGGCAGTGACCCCACTAATGAGGGAGAAATCAGGAGAAAACGCGAAATAGTGGATGCGTTTCTGGCGGCGGCCCGGGGCGGGGACTTCGGCGCGCTGCTGGAGCTGCTGGACCCGTCGGTGGTGCTCCGAGCCGACGATGCGGCCGTCAGCATGGGCGTGAGCGCGCTGGTGAGCGGCCCTAGCGAGGTGGCCGGCGTGTTCAACGGCCGGGCCAAGGCGCTGCGCACGGCGCTCATCGACGGCCTGCCCGGCCTGGTGTGGGCGCTGCGCGGCGAGCCGAAGGTGGCCTTCGCCTTCACGATCGACGAGGACGGCCGGGTCACCGGGATCGAGCAGCTCGCCGACCCGGCGACCCTGGCCGCCCTCGCCATCGAATTTCTCTAGGTTGGGCAGCGACTTCGTTTAGATCTGGGCCAGCGATCCCTCGTACATCTTGTCGATCTGAGCGGCGAAGTTCGTCTCCACGCTTCGCCGCTTGATCTTCATGGACGGGGTGATCTCGCCGGCCTCGATGCTCAGGTCGCGCGGGAGGATGGCGAACTTCTTCACCGTCTCCCACCGGTTGAGCTTGGTGTTCAGCTCCTTCACGTATCCGTCGATCAGCGCCTCGACCTCGGCCGAGACGACCAGCTCGTCGTACGGCCTGCCGTCGAGCGGGCCGCCCTTGGCCCAGGAGGCGATCGCGTCCTCGTCCAGCGAGATCAGCATGGTCACGTAGTTGCGCGCCTGCCCGACGATCACCGCCTGGGACGTGTACGGGCAGACCGCCTTGAACATGCCCTCGATCGCCGACGGCGCGATGTACTTGCCGCCCGAGGTCTTGACCAGGTCTTTCTTCCGGTCGGTGATGGTCAGGAAGCCGTCCGCGTCGAGCTCGCCGATGTCCCCGGTACGCAGGAAGCCGTCCTCGGTGAACGCCTCGGCCGTCTCCTGCGGGAGGTCGTGGTAGCCCCGCATGACCGGCGCGCCGCGCAGCAGAATCTCGCCGTCCGTGTCGATCTTGCACTCGAGGTCGCCGAGCGGCTGGCCGACCGTGCCGATCTTGAGCTTGCCCATCCGGTTCACGAAATTCGCCGCGCTGCTCTCGGTCATGCCGTACCCCTCCATGATCGGAAGGTTGGCGGCGGCGAAGAACTCGGCGATGTCCCGGCTGAGCGGGGCCGAGCCGCTGACCATCACCCGCAGCCGGCCGCCGAGCCGGGCCTGCAGCTTCGCGAAGACCAGCCTCTCGGCCAGCGCGTACCGCATCTTGAGGCCGGTCGGCAGCGGCTTGCCGGCCTGCTCGAGCGCCACCTTCTGCTTGCCGGTGGCGACCGCCCAGCCGAAGATCTTGGCCTTGGCGCCGCCCGCCTCGAGCGCGGTGGTGACGGTCTTGTTGTAGACCTTCTCGAAGATGCGCGGCGCGGCGCACATCAGCGTCGGCTTGACCACCGAGAGCATGTCGACCAGCTTGTCGACCCGGCCGTCGATGTAGGTGGGCACGCCGACGTGCAGGATGCCGCAGAGCAGCGTCTTGCCGAACGAGTGGGACAGCGGCAGCCACAGGTATTGCAGGTCGGTCGACTCGAACAGCCCGAGGTCCTCCTGGGCGACGCCCTCCCACGTCCAGCCGCGGTGCAGCAGCTGCACGCCCTTGGGCCGGCCGGTTGTGCCGGAGGTGTAGATCAGCGTGGCGAGGTGGTCGGGGCCGACCCCGGCGACGATCTCGTCGATCAGCCCGGGTTTGTCGCGCAGCGCCGCGGCGCCCCGCTCCTCCAGCTCGGCGAGGGTCAGCTGGGGCGGGGTGGCGCCCGCGTCGGCCTGCCCGTCGAGCAGCACCACGTGGGTGACGCCGGTCTCGGCTCCGGAGATCTTGAGGGCCTGCTTCGGATTCTCCGCGATCAGCACCTTCGAGCCCGAGTTGGCGACGATGAAGCTCGCGTCCTCCGGCTCGGTGGTCGGGTAGACCGTGGTGGTGGCCGCGCCGGCGCAGTTGATGCCGAGGTCGGCGAGCACCCACTCGTACCGGGTGCCGGCCAGGATCGCGACCCGGTCCTCCAGGCCGACGCCCAGCTCGTGCAGGCCGGCGGCGATCGCCTTGGCCCGGTCGCCCACCTCCGACCAGGTGTGCCACACCATCCCGGTGTCATCCGCGTTCGGCGTCGCGAACGCCTGACCGTTCGGAGTCGCCGCCACGCGTTTCAAGAACATGTCGGGAATCGACCGGTAAGGAACCTCGAGAGCCATCGGGCGCCGCCTTTGAGCTTGGACCGGGGGACGGGTAACGCGTTAGTTACCGCAGAGTATTGAAAGTGCGGCCAGAGGGCTAGTACCACCCCATGCCGCCCAGTTTATCGACGAACCGGCCGGTAGCCCCACTTCATCGACCGCTCACGGGGTGGCGGCCTCCTCCAACGGGCGCATGGTCCGGATGCCCGCGGCCAGCGTCGCGGTGAGCGCCGCCACCGCGACCGAGGCGGCGAAGACGAGGATCGTCCGGGCGCTGCCCCACGTGATGACGAACACGCCGGCGAGCACCGGGGCCGCGGCCGAGGTGGACATCGCGGCCAGGAGGATGACGCTCAGCACCCGGCCCTGCAGGTGGTCGGGGGTGATCGCGGCCTGGTAGCCGAACAGGGCCGCGTTGCACGAGGGGCCCAGGAAGACCGCCAGCGCCACCGGGACGGCGGCGGCGATGCTGGCGGTCAGCCAGGAGCTGGCCACCAGGACGCCGGCGGCGGCCCAGCAGATGACCCGGATCAGCCGGGCGAACGGGAGCCAGCGCTGCAGGGCGGGTGCCACGAACGCGCCGGCCAGCCCGCCCACCCCGACGATGGTCTCGGTCAGGCCGATCACGGCCGGCTGCACGCCGTGCCGCTGGAGGGTCACGATGATCGTGAAGATGGCGCCGTTGAGGGCGAAGTTCAGCGGCGCCGCGATGATCAGGACGGCTCGCAGGAACGGGTTGCCGAAGACGAAGCGCAGGCCCTCGGCCAGGGCGGCGGCGTGCCCGGGCGGCCGCTCGTCCCGCTCGGCCTGCAGCGGGCGGCGGATCAGCGCGATCCCGGCGAACGACACCAGGTAGGACAGGGCGTTGCCGAGGAACGGCAGGAACGGGGTGACGCCGAAGAGCAGGCCGCCCAGCGGCGGGCCGGCCAGCGACGTGCCGTAGCTGCGGGCCTCGTTGCGGGCCACCGCCGACGGCAGCTGGGCCGGGGGGACGATGCTGCGGATCGAGGCCAGCTCGATGGTGTTGAACATCGCGGTGCAGAAGGCGTCGATGACCGCCACCACGATGACCGTCGCCAGATCGGCCCGGCCGGCCGCGATCGCGGTGGCCAGCAGCAGGAAGGCGATCAGGCGGACCACGTCGCAGGTGAGCAGGGCGCGGCGGCGGTCGATCCGGTCGGCCAGGACGCCGGCCGGCAGGCGGACGGCGAGCTTGACGACCAGGGCGGTGGTGCCGACCGCGCCGGCCTTGACCGGGGAGCCGGTCCGCTCGAGCACCAGCAGCGGGACGGCCAGTTGGGCGATGGCGCTGCCGAGGTCGGAGAGGGACTGACTGGACCACAGGAGGTTGAACTCCCGGTTGCGCCACAGAGGGGTGGTCACGTCTCACCGCTCAGTGGCTGAAGGGTCACCTAGCGTAAGTTATTTACTGGCTGCGATTAACGCAACAGTCGGTCGGCGGCCCCATCCAACCACCCCGCCCGCCACCCAAAAACGGACTGAAGGCCGCCTCCGTGCTCGTGACACGTCAACGCGACGGCCCCCGTTCCGCATGAGCCGAGCCTAGGTGACCAGCACCGGGTGGCCGGCATATTGCTTGGGCCATACCAGAATGGGGCGATGGACCTGGTCATCGAGGCGTTCCCGGCCGGCGAGAAGACGGTGGCCGTGTATCGGGCGCTGCGCGCCGCCATTGTGGACGGGCGGCTGCCGCGGGGGCATCGGCTGCCGGCCACCCGTACGCTCGCCATTGATCTCGGGGTTTCCCGGGGGAGCGTGGCGACCGCCTACGAACGCCTGGTGGCCGAGGGGTATTTGACCTCGCGGGTCGGGTCGGGGACCTTCGTGGCCCCGGTGCGCGCCGCGAAACCGTCGCGCGCGGCGGCGGCCGATCCGCTGCGGCCACGCCGAGGGTGGGCGATCGAACCGGTGCCGACCAGCGCGAACGAGGCGACGCCACGGTACGACTTCCGTACCGGCATTCCGGACGCGCGGCTGTTCCCGTTCGACACCTGGCGGCGGCTGGTCGCGGCCGAGATGCGCCAGGGGGCGAACAATCCGGGCGTCTACGCGGGACCGGAGGGGCATCCGGCGCTGCGGGCGGCGATCGCGCGCTATCTCGGGTACGCCCGGTCGGTCCGCGTGGCGGCCGGCGACGTCGTGGTCACCAACGGCACGCAGCACGCGCTCGACCTGGTCGGCCGGGTGCTGCTGCGGCCGGGGGACGTGGTGGCCGTGGAGGAGCCGGGGTATCCGCCGGCGCGGCGGCTGTTCGAGACCCTCGGCTGCCGGGTGGTGGGGGTGCCGGTCGACGAGGAGGGGCTGGTCGTGGCGGCGCTGCCGGCCGGGTGCCGGCTGGTCTACGCGACGCCGTCCCATCAGTTTCCGCTCGGGCGGGCGATGAGCCTCGACCGGCGGCGGGAACTGCTCGACTGGGCCGCGCGCCGGCCGGTGGCGATCGTCGAGGACGACTACGACAGCGAGTTCCGGTTCTCCGCGCGGCCGCTCGAACCGCTGTTCAGCCTCGACGCGGCCGGGCGGGTGATCTACGCCGGGACGTTTTCCAAAAGCATGATTCCGGCCGTACGCACGGGATTCGTCCTCGTGCCGCCGGGGCTGCGGGCCGCGGTGGCGGCGGCTCGGCAGGTGAGCGATGGGTATGGGTCGCCGCCGCTGCAGGCCGCCCTCGCCCGGTTCATCGACGAGGGGTTGCTGGCTCGGCACGTGCGGCGGGCCGGGCGCGAGTATGGGCGGCGACACGAGACGATTTCCCGCAACATTTCAGAAATGTCGGACCTGGCGCTGCTGCCCTCCGCGGCCGGCCTGCACGTGACGGCCCTGCTCCGGAGGGGCCGCGCCGCCCCGGTGGTGGCCGAGGCGGCGGCGAACGGGCTGGCCGTCGAGGACCTGGGTCGCTACGCCACCTCGCAGGAGGGCTTCGTGTTCGGGTTCGGCGCGGTCGACCCGGCGCTGATCGGCGAGGGGATGGCGATCTTCGCCGGCCTCCTGGCCCGCCACGCCTGATAGCCGACCGCCCCCGCCGCCACCACGAGGCTGAGCAGCGCCGGCGCCCCGGTCAGCACCAGCAGCCCGAGCACCGCCACGAAGGCCACGCCGGCCCAGAACCGGGACGGCCCGGCCGGCAGCAGCCGCAGCGCCGCCGCCGTCCCGAGCACGTAGACGAGCGTGAAGCACCCGGTGACCAGCAGCATCGAGGTCTGCAGCCCGAACGGCAGGGTCACCGCCCCCAGGCTCGCCACCAGCACGAACGTGAGCGACCGCCGCTGCGTACCGAACGCCCTGGACGGCAGCGCGCCGTCCCGGGCCAGCGCCGCGCCGAGCCGGGACGCCCCGGCCAGGTACGCGTTGACCGCGCCGATCGTGAGCAGCACCGCGACCACCGCCGTGACGACCCGGACCGGGCCGCCCACCCCGACCGCGAGCAGGTCGGCCAGCGGTGCCGGGCTCCGGCCGAGGGCCGGCCCCAGCACGAGCACGCTGGTCGCCGCGATCGCCAGGTACAGCACGCCCACCACGGCGACCGCGATCGCGGTGGCCCGCGGCACGTCCCGGCGCGGGTCGCGGTAGTCCGGCGAGAGCGAGGACACCGCCTCCCAGCCGGCGAAGCCCCAGACCAGCACGGCCGCGGCCGCCCCGATCCCGGCCAGGCCGTGCGGCGCGAACGGGGTCAGGTTGTGCCAGCGCGCGTGCGGCAGCGCGGTCGCCACGGTGACCAGCAGCAGGGTGGCCAGCGCACCGGTGAGCCACAGCTGGACCCGGCCGGAGATCCGCAGGCCGAACCAGTTCATCACGTACACCACGCCGACGATCACCAGGAACGTGGCGAGCACCGTACGGCGGCCGCCGCCCAGCACGTCGGCCACGTAGTTGCCGGCGAACGCGGCCGCGGCCGGCGCGCCGAGCGGCACGGCGAAGTAGAAACACCACCCGACCGCGGCCGCCGCGCGCGGGCCGAAGGCGAGCCGGACGTACGTGGAGACGCCGCCGCCGTCCGGGTGCCGCGCGCCGAGGGCCGCGAACGTATCGGCCAGCGGGGCCGAGAGCAGGATCAGCGCGGCCCAGGCGACCAGCGAGGACGGGCCGGCCACGCCGGCGGCGAGGGCGGGCATCGAGATCACGCCGGTGCCGAGGACGGCGCCGACGCTGAGCGCGGTGCCCTGCGCCACGGTGAGCTTCATGATACGAACGTACGGCCCGGATTGGCCCGGCGTCTGGGCCAATCCGGCGCCAATGGCTTGGGCCAATTTAGACCCCGAGATGGGCCGTCCGCAGCCGCTCGGCCTGCTCGGGCGGCCCCTCGACCTCGGCCCGGCAGGCGCGCTGCCGGCCAGAGAGGAACAGGGCCAGTTCGCCGGCCGGCGCGACGACCGCCAGTTCCGGCCGCTCGCCGCCGACGGTGAACTCGCCGTAGCCGTTCGCCTCCCGCACCCGGACCGGCATCCGCAGCCGGCGCAGCGCCATCTTGCCGGTGAACCGGACCGCCCGCCAGATCGCCCGGGCGTGCTCCTCGGCCAGCTCGCGCGGCTCCCAGCCGGCCCCGCCGCGGCGTACGTCCTCGTGGTGAATGAAGAATTCGACGGTGTTGGTGAGCTCGTCGAGCAGCGGGTTGCTGACCGGGCTCCACCAGGGCGGATTCCGTACCTCGGCGACGATCTCGGGGAACGGGCGGGCGGCCGTGGCCCGCCGAATCCGCTCGCCGTGCTCGCGCAGCGGTGGCAGGATCACCCCGGCCGCCGCGTCCGGACGGCGCTCGCGCACGACGAGGTGCGCCGCGAGGTCGCGGGTGGTCCAGCCGGCGCAGAGGGTCGGCTGGTCGGGGCCGGTCCGGAGCAGCAGGTCGGCGAGGCGTTGCCGCTCTTCACGGGCAAAGGCAGTCACGGACGTGATGGTAGACACATTGTCACAGGTGTAAACGGCGGCAGGATAGTTCGGTAAGGCCGGTGTTGCCGGCGAACGCTTACAGGTCGGGTTGGGACATTGAGCGGCAGCAGGGCCAGCCGGGACGTGCTGGGACGGGGACTGCGGGTGCTCGGGCAAGCGATTCGGGACGAGCCGCGCCTGTTCACCGTCGGGGTCGTCGGCAGCAGCCTCTTCGGCTTGCTGATCATCGCTAACTCGTACGTCGTCGGCGGCGTGGTCGGGCACGTGGTGGTGCCGGCCTTCGCCTCCCGGCGCGCCGAGACGGGCACGCTGGCGCTGGTCGCCGTGCTCTTCCTCGGGATCAGCGTGCTGCGGGTGGCGAGCATCTTCGGACGCCGGCTCGGCGCCGGGTTCATGCAGTTCCGGCTGCAGGCCCGTTACCGCCGAGCGGTGACCCGCCGCTACCTGTCGCTGCCGCCGTCCTGGCACCAGACGCACGCCACCGGCACCCTGCTGTCCAACGCGAACTCCGACGTGGAGGCCGCGTTCGTGCCGATCGCGCCGCTGCCGTTCGCGGTCGGCACGATCGTGATGGTGTTCGCCGCGGTGCTCGCGCTGTTCCTCACCGACTGGGTGCTGGCGCTGGTCGGGGTGGCGCTGTTCCCGGCGCTGTTCGGGCTGAACGTCATCTACTCCCGCTACATGTCGCCAAGACAGATCCGCGCCCAGCAGATGCGGGCGAAGGTCAGCGCGGTGGCGCACGAGAGCTTCGACGGCGCGCTGGTGGTCAAGACGATGGGCCGGGAGGAGGACGAGTCCCGCCGGTTCGCCGTGTTCGTGACCGAGCTGCGGGACGCGCTGATCTCGGTGGGCCGGCTGCGCGGCCTGTTCGACCCGGTGATGGACAGCCTGCCCAGCGTCGGCACGCTGGCCGTGCTGCTGCTGGGGGCGTGGCGGCTGCAGACCGGGGCGATCAGCGTGGCCGAGCTGGTGACGGTCTCGTTCCTGTTCACCGTGCTGGCGTTCCCGGTGCGGGCGATCGGCTGGGTGGTCGCCGAGTTGCCGCGGTCGGTGGCCGGCTGGGACCGGGTGCAGGCCGTGATCTCGTCGACCGGCGATCTGCACTACGGCACGAAAAACCTGGAAAAATCGGGCGAATCTGCGACGCTGGCGTTTGAACACGTCGATTTCGCGTACGGCGATGGGCCCTTGGTCTTGAACGACGTGACCTTCACCGTGCCGGCCGGCAAGACCGTGGCCCTGGTCGGCCCCACCGGATCGGGCAAGTCGACCATCGCCTCGCTGGCGATCCGCCTGGTCGACCCGGCCGACGGCAAGATCACGATCGACGGCGAGGAGCTGCCGTCCCTGACGGAAGCGTCGCTGGCGAGGACGGCCGCGCTCGTACCGCAAATTCCTTTTGTCTTCGATGACACGGTGCGCGGGAACGTGACCCTCGAACGGGACGGGGTCGGCGAGGAGGAGGCCTGGCGGGCGCTGCGGCTGGCCCAGGCCGACCGGTTCATCGAGAAGCTGCCCGAGGGCCTCGACACGGCGGTCGGCGAGCGCGGCACCTCGCTCTCCGGCGGCCAGCGGCAGCGGATCACCCTGGCCCGGGCGCTGGCCGGCCGCCCCCGGCTGCTCGTGCTGGACGACGCGACGAGCGCGGTCGACCCGCGGGTGGAGGCGGCCATCCTCGGCTCGCTGCGGGGCCGGGAGGCGGGCGCGTCGATCCTGGTGGTGGCGTACCGGCGGGCCACGATCGCGCTCGCCGACGAGGTGATCTACCTGGAGCAGGGCAAGGTGGTGGCGACCGGCACGCACGCCGATCTGCTGGCCGGCAACCAGGGGTACGTCGACCTGGTCACCGCGTACGAGAAGGCCGAGCAGGAACGGGTCGAGGCATGACCACCGCTACCCCGGCCCCCGTCGGCGAGGGCACTTTCGCGACCGTCAAGCGGGGCCTGGCGCTCTCGCCGGAGCTACGCCCCGGGCTGGGCGGCACGATCGCGCTGGCCATCGTGCAGATGCTCGGCAAGGTGGCCGTCCCGATCGCCGTGCAGCAGGGCATCGACCACGGCATCCGGGCGGCCGGCGGCCCCGACCTCGGCTTCGTGGGCCAGGTCGTGGCGCTCACCCTGGTGGTCCTGGCGATCTCCACGGCGGCCGGCTATCTGATGACCCGCCGCCTGTTCACGGTCAGCGAGACCGCGCTGGGCGCCCTCCGCTCGCGCACCTTCCGGCACATCCACGACCTGTCGATGCTGCACCAGCAGTCCGAGCGACGCGGCTCGATGGTGTCCCGGGTGACCAGCGACGTCGACCAGATCTCCCAGTTCCTGCAGTTCGGCGGGGTGCAGCTGCTGCTCTCCTCGGGCCAGCTGCTGGTGTCCACGCTGGTCATGCTCTTCTACTCGTGGCAGCTGACGATCGTCGTGCTGCTTGCCTTCGGCCCGGCGGTCGCCGTGATCCGGCTCTTCCAGAAGAGGCTGGCCGCGGTCTACAAGGCGGTCCGCGAGCGGACCGGCGTCATGCTCGGCGCGGTCGCCGAGAGCGTGGTGGGTGCGATGGTGATCCGGGCGTACGGGGTGGCCGGCCGCACCGAGAAGCGCCTGGACACCTCGATCGAGAGCCTGCGGGTCGCCCAGCAGCGGGCCCTGCGTACCAGCGTGACCAGCTTCTCCTCGGGCGAGCTCGGGGCCGGCCTGGCGCTGGCCGCGGTGGTGGTGATCGGCACGCTGCTCGGCGTCGGCGGGCACCTCACGGTCGGCGAGCTGACCGCGTTCCTGTTCCTGGTGACGCTGTTCATCCAGCCGGTGCAGATCGCCACCGACATGCTCAACGAGGCGCAGAACGCGGTCGCGGGCTGGCGTCGCGTACTCGATGTGCTTGATCTTCTGCCCGATGTCGCCGATCCGGAGGACGAGGGGGTCGCGCTGCCGCCCGGCCCGCTGTCGGTGCGCTTCCGCGACGTGTCGTTCCGCTATCCGGGCGGCCCGATCGTGCTCGCCGACGTCGACCTGACGCTGGACGCCCGCAAGAAGTACGCGGTGGTCGGCGAGACCGGTAGCGGCAAGACCACGTTCGCGAAGCTGCTGACCCGGCTGATGGACCCGGTCGCCGGCGAGGTGCTGCTCTCCGGGACGCCGCTGCCGAGCGTGCGCTTCTCCTCGCTGCGCTCGCGGGTGGTGATGGTGCCGCAGGACGGGTTCCTGTTCGACGCGACGATCGCCGAGAACATCCGCTTCGCCGAGCCGTCGCTCACCGACGAGCAGCTGGCGATCGCGTTCGAGGAGCTGGGCCTGTCCGACTGGCTCGCCGGCCTGGCCGCCGGGCTGGAGACCCCGGTGGGCGAGCGCGGCGAGGCGCTCAGCGTGGGGGAGCGGCAGCTGGTCGCGCTGGTCCGGGCGTACGTAGCCGACCCCGACCTGCTCGTGCTGGACGAGGCGACGAGCGCGGTCGACCCGGCCACCGAGGTACGCCTGCAGCGAGCCCTCGACCTGGTCACCCGCGGCCGCACGACGGTGGCGATCGCGCACCGGCTCTCCACCGCCCAGGCCGCCGACGAGGTGATCGTGGTGGACGCGGGCCGGGTCGTGCAGCGCGGCCCGCATGCCACGCTGGTCGCCGAGGAGGACTCGATCTACGCCAAGCTGTACGCCTCCTGGTTGGAACAGACCCGCTCGCATTGAGGTCAGGATGTGAGGACTGGGCGGCCTCAACCCAGCCGTCGATGACGGGAATCCTGCGGCCGCCAGGTGGGGCGCCCGGCCAGACGTAACAGCACTTACATAAGCACTGTTACGATCGGGCGGTGACCGAGGACCCGACCGAGAGCAGCCTCTGGCGGCCGCTGTTCGCCTTGCAGGCCGCCATGGACGCCGATATCGCCCGGGTTTACGCCGAGGCGCGGATCGACGGGCTCAAGCCGAGTTGGGTGATGGAGCTCATCCGGCTACACCTGCGCGGGCCGATGACGCTCACCGAGTTGGCCGCGGCGGTGGAGCGCACCCATTCGGCGATCAGCCAGAAGGTGTCGGCGATGCGGGCGGCCGGCTGGGTGCATACCGTCGAAGGGGCCGACGCCCGCAGCAAGCGAGTGACTCTCACGCCGAAGGCCCGCAGAGTCGTCGGCCGGCTCGCCGCCGAGTGGCGGGCCACCGAGGCCGCGCTCGCCGAGCTCGAGACAGAGATTCCCTATCCGCTCAGCCGCGCCGCCGCCGATATCGCGGCCGCGCTCGAGCGGCGTAGCTTCCACGATCGCATCCTCGACAAACTCGCCGAGGATCCGGCGTGGCGGTGAGGCACGCGCTGATCGACGTGACCCCGCTGCGTTCGCAGCCGCTGTTCCGGCGAGTGTGGATCGGCGGTCTGTGCTCGGGGTTCGGCAGCCAGATGACGCTGGTCGCGGTGATGTTCCAGGTGTGGCAGCGCACTCACAGCACGGTCTGGACGGGCGCGGTCGGCGTCGCCCAGGCACTGCCGATCATGCTGTTCGGGCTGTTCGCCGGTGCGCTCGTGGACCGCGCCGACCGGCGGCGGATCTACCTGGCGGCGGTAACTGGATCGGGTGCCTGCTCGGCCCTGCTCGCAGTGCAGGGCTTCGCGGGCGGCCTGCCCGTCGCAGGCGTACTGGGACTGGTGGCGGCGCAGTCCTGCTTCGGCGCACTCGGCGGGCCCGCCAGGCGAACCTTTCTTGTCCGTCTCCTGCCGCCCCCGCAGCAGGCGGCCGGGCTGGCGCTCAACCGCATCTCGTTCCAGTCGGCCATGCTCCTCGGGCCGGCGCTCGGCGGCCTGCTGGTGGGCGCGGTCGGCGTCGGCGGCTGCTACCTGGTCGACGCGCTGACCTTCGCGGTATCGCTCGCCTGTGTCGCTGGGCTGCCGCCGATGCTCCCGGCCGGCGAACCGCCCAGGCCTGGACTGCACGGCGTCGCCGAAGGGCTCCGGTTCCTGGCGGGCAGCCCGGCGGTACGCGCGGCGCTGCTCACCGACCTGGCGTCGACCGTGCTCTCCATGCCGATCAGCCTGTTCCCGCTGATCAACGCTGAGCGCTTCGGGAACGATCCTCGGACGCTCGGCTTGTTCCTGTCGGCGATCGCCGTCGGCGGCGTCGTCGCATCGGTGCTGTCCGGCACGTTCACCCGGCTTTCGCGGCCCGGCCTGGTGATGCTCTGCGGCTCAGCGGCCTGGGGTGTCGCGCTGGTCCTGTTCGGATTGGTGCCGGACGCCCGGGCCGGGCTCGCGTTTCTGTCGCTGGCCGGGGCCGCCGACACGGTCGCCGTGGTCGCCCGCGGCACGGTCGTACAGCGTTTCACCCCCGACGGTCTGCTGGGCCGGGTTGCGGCGGCCGAGCAGATCGTCGGCCAGGCGGGCCCCGATGTCGGGAATCTGCGCGCAGGCGTGGTAGCAGGCCTGACCTCGGGTGTGACAGCTCTGGTCAGCGGCGGCCTGCTGTGCGTGGCAGCTGTCCTGCTCATCGACCGAACCACCCCGCAGCTGCGCCGAGCCGGCGGCAATCTCGAGGCAGGGTAACTGTCACCATTTCTTCTGTCGGCCATGCTCGGCCATCCGCCGGCCAGGCCGGTGTGCTTGAGTCGCAGCCGGCTAGCCGCCCAGAAAGCGCAGCACGGCCAGCACCCGGCGGTGGTCGCTGTCCGCCGGGGCCAGCCCCAGCTTGGCGAAGATGCTGTTCACGTGCTTGGCCACGGCGCTCTCGCTGACCACCAGCGCGCCGGCGATGCCGGCGTTGGACCGGCCCTCGGCCATCAGGGCGAGCACGTCGTGCTCGCGCGGGGTGAGCCGGTCGAGCGGGGCGGTGCGGCGCACCAGCAGCTGCGAAACGACCTCGGGGTCGAGCACCGTGCCGCCGCCGGCGATCCGGCGCGCCGCCGCGACGAAGTCGTCGACGTCGGCCACCCGGTCCTTGAGCAGGTAGCCGAGCCGACGGGTGTCGCCGGTGAGCAGCCTGGTGGCGTACCGCTCCTCGACGTACTGGGACAGCACCAGCACGCCGACCTCGGGCCACTGCCGGCGGACCTGGATCGCGGCGCGCAACCCCTCGTCGGCGTAGCCGGGCGGCATCCGCACGTCGGCCACGAGCAGGTCGGGCCGGTGCTCGTCGACGGCCCGCAGCAGCGCGTCGGCGTCGCCCACCGCGGCGACGACCGGGCAGTCGTGGGAGGCGAACAGGCGGGAGAGGCCGTCGCGCAGCAGCACCGAGTCCTCGGCGAGCACTACCCGCACGGCAGGGTCACCAGGATCGACGTCGGGCCGCCGGCCGGGCTGGCGATGCTGAGCGTGCCGTCCACCGACTCGACGCGCTGGCGCAGGCCGCGCAGGCCGGTGCCGCGTACCGGGTCGGCGCCGCCCCGGCCGTCGTCGGCGACGGCCAGGGTCAGGCCGTCGGTCTGCTGCCGTACCACGACGTCGGCCCGGGTCGCGGCCGCGTGTTTGGCCACATTGGACAGCGCCTCGGACACCACGAAGTAGGCGACCGCCTCGATCGCCGCGGGCGGCCGCCCGCGCAGGTCGACCACCAGCCGGACCGGCACCGGCGAGCGGGCCGCGATGCCGGACAGCGCCGCGTCCAGGCCGAGCTCGTCGAGGATGGCCGGGTGCAGGCCGCGGATGAGGTCGCGCAGCTCGGCGAGCGTCTGCTTCGCCTCCTCGTGCGCTGCCGTGACGGCCGCGCGCACCGTGGGGTCGGCGTCGGCGACCGCGGCGCGGGTCATCCCGAGGTTCATGGCCAGCGACACCAGGCGCTGTTGGGTGCCGTCGTGCAGGTCGCGCTCGATGCGGCGGCGCTCGGCGTCGGCCGCCTCGACGGCGGCGGCCCGGCTGGCCGACAGGGACGCGACGCGCCGGGCGAGCAGCTCGGCGGCCGGCGGCTGCAGCAGCCGCCGGGCCAGCGCCAGGTCGAGGGCGGCGGCACCCCGGGCGAGCCAACCCGCCGCGATCGCCATGGCCACGCCGAGCGCCGCGATCGGCAACCGGTTCAGCAGGCTGCCCTTGCTGCTGAGCGCCGCGGCCACCACGAAACCGGGGCCGAACACCAAGCCGGCCAGGACCAGGACGCCGGCCAGCGCGAGGAATGCGCCACCCAGCGCGTGGTAGCGGACCTGCCGCCAGGTCGCGGACGACACCGCCTGGCGGGCCAGCCAACGCCGGCGGGGCACGCCGGGCGGCCGCGCGGCGGGCGGTGCCAGGCCGGCGCCGAGCAGGCGGAGCCGGGCCTCGTGCCACAACGTGAACCGGAAGGTCAGCGCGAGCAGCACGGGCAGCGCCACGGCAAGCGGAGCCGCCGCGCCGACCATGCCGCCCAGCTCCTCGGAGCCGCTCAAGCCCGGCAACGGGTGCTCCGCCCCGACCAGCACCCCGACGCCCACCATTGCCACGACCAGGGCGACCGGCACGAGCCACAACCCGGCGCCGGCCAGCAGGCCGGCGACGGCCAGCCAGGTACGCCGCGACCACAGCACCGCCGGCCCGTCCCGCCACATCACGCGCCCACCCTAGCCATCCGTGGCCGCCCGGAGGATCCCGCTGATTACCGGATCTGCCCTGTACCCAGTACCACCCCCAAGACAGTTGCCGCCGCTACCGACACCGGCCGCCGCGGCCGACACGCTTGATCGCATGGATCGAATCGGGTCTGGGCGGTCTTGGGCCGGGCCCGCCCGGCGGCCGGGCGCGGAGCTGTTGTTGCAGCCTGCGGCCCGGGCACACCGGGTACTGGTCTCACCCGTACGGTAAAGGTGCGGCAGGGAAACGCCTGGAGGGACCGGCGGTGAAGTAGGCCGCGGTCAGCGGGCGTAGAACTCCACGACCAGCTGCTCGTCGCAGAGGACCGGGATCTCCTTGCGTTCGGGGGCCCGCAGCAGCGTGGTGCGCAGCTCCTCGACGGCGGTGGAGAGGTAGGGCGCGGTCGGGCCGTCCAGGTGGGCGCCGGCCGCGGCCAGCTGGAACGGGGGCTTCTGGCGGCTGGACTCGCGTACCTCGACCACCTGGCCGGGCTTCAGGCGGAAGCCGGGGCGGTCGACCTTCTTGCCGTCGACGGTGAAGTGGCCGTGCACTACCAGCTGGCGGGCCTGGTAGATGGTGCGGGCCAGGACGGCCCGGTGCACGACCGCGTCGAGGCGGCGTTCGAGGAGGGTGACCATGGTCTCGCCGGTCTTGCCGTCGGCGCGGTGGGCGTCCTCGTATGCCTTGCGCATCTGCGCCTCACTGATGTTGTACTGGTGCCGCAGGCGCTGCTTCTCCAGCAGTCGCACCTGGTAGTCCGAGGCCTTGCGGCGCCCGCGGCCGTGCACGCCCGGCGGGAAGGGCCGCTTCTCGAAGTACTTCACGCACTTGGGGGTCAGCGGGATGCCGAGGGCACGGGACAGCTTGGCCTTGGGCCGGGGGTTGTTCATGAAGTCTCCGAGAGAGGTACTTGCGCTCGAGGCCGGTGTTACGGTTAGCCTCACCTTACTAAGGCAAGCCTAACTGGTCCGCGGAGGTATCAACAATGCAGCCCACTCCCGCCGAGGTCGCTCGGACGATCGCGGCCGGCCACCTCCCGGCGGTCGCGCACATCGCGTGCCGGCCGGGACCGCTCCCGGTGCGCCACGTGACCGACGCGCACGGCCGGGTGCTGCTGCTCTCGCCGGCCGGCGGGGGTGTCGCCGCCGCGCTCCGGCCGCAGCCGGGCACCGGGGACACGGCGATGGTGCTCGACATCGCCGACGTGCCGCCGGTGGCCGGCTCGCCCTCGCTCGGCCGGGTCTGGGTCTCCGGCTGGGCCACCCGGCTCGACGGCGACGAGGCCAAGCGGGCCGCGCTGGACTACGCCGAGATCGACGCCTCCGGCGACCTGCTCGACGTCGGCGAGTCCCAGGTGCTGCACCGGATGGACGTCGCCGAGGTGCGCTACGAGCGCAACGAGAACCTGGTCGACGTCGACCCCGACGAGTTCGCGGCGGCCGCGCCGGACCCGCTGCGGCAGATCGAGTTCGACCTGATCACCGACCTGGCCGACCATCACCTGGCCGAGATGAGCGCGTACGTGCGCCGCCAGCTCGGCTCGGCGTTCCAGCCGAAGGACGAGCCGCGGGTGGTGCGGATGGACCGGTACGGCTTCCTGGTCCGCCTCGACGAGAAGCTGGCCCGGCTCGCCTTCCCGCGCCCGGTCGCCGACCGGCAGGACCTGGCCCATCTGCTGCATCCGGTGCTCTGCCACCGCTGCGGCGGCTGAACCCCTGCTACGAGCCGGCCTTGAACACCTCGGGCATCGGGTCGTCCAGGAACCGCTGGACGTTCGGCCCGATCGCCGCCACCAGCACCTCGGCGTCGGCGCCGGCCAGCGGCTCGAGCTTCAGCACGTACCGGGCCACCATCAGGCCGGCTATCTGGGTGGCGACCAGGGTCGAGCGCAGCGGCGCCTCGGCCGGCTCGAGGACCAGGTCGGCGACCGCCCGCCGGAGGATCTGCGTGATCACGAACTCGCGCAGCAGCCGCGCCGTCCACTCGTTGCTCAGCGCCGACCGGAACATGGCCAGTGCCGCCGCCCCGGCCGGCGAGTCCCACACCGACAGCACCAGCCGCACCAGGCGGATACCGGCCTGATCCCGCGGGCCGGCCAGCGCCCGCGGGATCATCTCGGCCGGGTTGATCGGCGCGTTCATGGCCGCCAGGAAGAGCTGTTCCTTCGTACCGAAATAATGGTGCACGAGGGCGGGATCGACCCCGGCGCCGGCCGCGATGGCGCGGATCGACGCCTTGTCGTACCCCTTCTCCGCGAAGGTGCGGCGGGCGGAGTCCAGAATGGACGACCGGGTGTCCTGATTGCCGGGGCGCCGCCCGCTCCGCTTCACCAACCAACTCTCCTAGGGTGTGCGGCGCCGCAGCGTCGCGGCGGCCAGGACCAGCGCGAGCACCGCGGCGCCGGCCACGATGATCACGTCGCGCCACATCGTGGCGGTGGCCTCGGCCGACTTGCCGACCTCGAGCAGCGCGTCGACCGCGTAGGTCAGCGGCAACACGTCGGCGATCGCCTGCAGCCAGCCGGACATCGCCTCGCGCGGCACGAACAGCCCGCAGAGCAGGATCTGCGGGACGACCACCACCGGTAGGAACTGTACGGCCTGGAACTCGGTGCGGGCGAAGGCGCTGCACAGCAGGCCGAGCGCCACCCCGAGCACCGCGTCGACCACGGCGATCAGCAGGACCAGCCCGGCGCTGCCCGCGGTGTCCAGCCCGAGCAGCCAGTAGGCCACGCCGGTGGCGACCGCGCCCTGCACCGCCGCCGCGACCGAGAAGGCGATGCCGTACCCGAACAGCAGGTCGACCTTGCCCAGCGGCGTGGTGAGCAGCCGTTCCAGGGTGCCGGTGGTCCGCTCGCGCAGCATCGCGATGCTGGTCACCAGGAACATGATCACGAACGGGAAGATGCCGAGCATGGTCAGCGCGATCCGGTCGAAGGCGCCCGGCGCGTCCTCGTACATGTAGTAGAGGACGGCCAGCAGCAGCGCCGGCACCACGATCAGCAGCGCCACCGTGCGCCGGTCGTGCCGAAGTTGCCGGACGATGCGCCCGGACGTGGACAGAGTGATCCCGACGCTCATGCCGCCACCTTCTCCTCGCGCTCGCGGATCAACCGCAGGAACGCCGCTTCCAGGTCGTCGGTGCCGGCGGCCGCGCGCACTCCCGCCGGGGTGTCGTCGGCGATCAGCTCGCCGTCCCGGATCAGCAGCAGCCGGTCGCAGCGCCCGGCCTCGTCCATCACGTGGCTGGAGACGAGGAAGGTCACCCCGCGCCCGGAGAGGTCGTGAAATTGCGCCCAGAGGTCGTCCCGGAGCACCGGATCCTGCCCCACGGTCGGCTCGTCCAGCACCAGCACCTCGGGCGAGGCGACCAGCGCGCAGGCCAGCGACGCCCGGCTGCGCTGCCCGCCGGAGAGGTTGCCGACCAGCTGCCGCGCCGCCGAGGTGAGCCCGACATCCGCGATCGCCCGCTCGGCGTCGGCCGCGCCCAGCCCGTACAGCGAGGCGAAGTACCGCGCGTTCTCCCGCACGGAAAGATCCGCATACACACTCGGCGCCTGCGTCACGTAGCCCACCGTGCGCCGCAGCGGCGCGCTCCCGGCCGGCTTCCCGAGGACCGTCACCGTGCCCGCCTTGACGATCTGCACCCCGACGATCGCCCTGATCAGCGTCGTCTTGCCGCTCCCGCTCGGCCCGAGCAGCCCGGTCACGCTCCCGGCCGGGATCGAGCAGTCGATCCCGTCGAGCACGCGCCGCCGCCCCCTATCCACCACGAGGCCGGACACCTCGATCGCGCTCTGGTAATTCATCACGTGATGATTTCACCGCGCGATGAATTCAAAAGCAAGTCCAAAGCAGCAGACGTACGCGATCTGACAAGTCCCCGATGCGGTGGATGGCCCGAGTGGGTGGTCGCGCTCCGACTCCGGCTTCCGGGCTGTCCTGCATGGCAAAAAACAAGAGCGCCCGCCGTCGGCCGACGGCGGGCGCTTCGAGGCCGGGGTGCTACAAGGCCAGGATGCGGTCGAGGAACTCCCGGTAGCCGCGCATCGCCATCCGCATACTCTCGGTGTCCGGGGTGGCGGTGCCGCGCAGCGGGTCCAGCTCGTCCCGCTCGGCGAGCAGCGCCTCGGTCAGCTCGTTGACCGCGTCGGTGAGCAGGTCGTGCGCCCGGGTGAGCGCCCGCTCCGGGTCGTCCACGAACTCGGCCTTCACCTCGTGCCAGGCCGCCCGGAAGTGCCGGGTCGCGTCGTCGTCCCAGAACGCGATGTGCCCGGCCGCGACGTCGCCCGGGCGCAGCGCCTCCGCGGCGGGCTGCTCGTCGTCGGGATCGGGGGCGGCGCGGCGGCCGCGGCGGGCCGGCTCGGCGTCCTCGAGGCTGGCAGAGCGGCGCGGCGCCGGCGTCCGCGGCGGGTTGTCGTCGTCCCAGGGGCGCAGGTCGTCGCCCAGGGCGCGCAGGCCGGCCGCGAGCGCGGCGATCTGCGGCTCGCCCGGCGGGGTGACCAGCGGCGGCGCGTCCTCGGCCGACTGCGTCCTGCCCGCCGAGACAACACCCGACACCGGCACGGACGCCAAGGTCGCCCCCGATCCGAGGACCGCCCCGGACGCCGGGGTGGCCCCGGGCCGCAAGGCCGACCCGGATTCCAGGACTGCCCCGGACGCCGATGCGGTCCCGGATCCCATGACCGCCCCGGACGACGACGCGGCCCCGGATGCCGAAGCCGCCCCGGGCGCCGAGGTGGACCCGGAAGCGATGGCCGACCCGGACGCGGGGGTGGCGCCAGACGCGAAGCCTGATCCGGACGCCGGGGTGGAGCCAGACGCGGGAGCCGAGCCGGACGCCGGAGCCGAGCCGGGCGCTGATGTCGGGGCAAGTGGCGATGTGGTGCCCGTGCGCGGGGCGGGGACGCCGGAGACCGGGCCGGCCGTCGGGTCGGGCAGGGCCGGCACATAGGACGGCGGCTGGCCGTAAGCCGGAGTGAAACCGGAGGAGACGGCCTGCCCCGAGGTCGGCTGCCCGGAGACGGGCTGCGCCGAGAGCGGCTGGCCCGAGACCGGCCGACCTGAGACTGGCTGCCCCGAGACCGATTGGCCCGAGTCGGGCTGGCTGGAGGTGGGCTGCCCCGAGACTGGCTGCCCGGAGGCGGGTCGGCCGGAGATCGGCTGTCCGGAGATTGGCTGCCCGGAGACGGGCTGTCCGGAGATCGGCTGTCCCGAGGTCGGCTGTCCCGAGACGGGCTGTCCCGAGGCCGGCCGTCCGGAGATCGGCTGTCCCGAGGTCGGCTGCCCCGACACGGGTTGCCCGGAGACCGGCTGGCCGGAGGTGGGCTGGCCGGAGACGGGTTGGCCGGAGACGGGTTGGCCGGAGACGGGTTGGCCGGAGATCGGCGCGCCCGAGGTCGGCGTGACGATCGGGTTGGTGGAGGTCGGCGCGGACGCCCAGCCGGTCGCCGGCCGGCGCGGGTCGGTCGGCGGCTCGGTCCACGGGCGGCCGCTCAGTTGGCCGGGCGTCGGGGTGTCGGCGTCGTCCTCGGAGCGGGTGTCGCCGGACGCCGGGAAGCCGGGCCCCCGGAAGGTGGGCGCCGCGAAGCCGGGTGCGGGGAAACCGGGACCGCCGGCCCGTCCGTTCATGTCGTCACGCCCGTTCTCGTCGCTGGCCGTCGCCGGCCCGGTGGTCTCCGCGGCCGGGTCATCCACAGTAGACGGCTCGGTGTCCGGTTTGCTCGGCCGCCCGTTCAGGTCGGGGCCGCTGTGGCCGTTCAGGCCGGCCCGGTGCTCGCCGGGGGTGGTGCGCCCGCCGAACAGGAAATGCCCGTTGCGCCCGCCGAGCCCGAAGCCGCCGAACGTGCCGGCGTCCCGGTCCCACGGGTCAGTTCGCGAGGACTCTACGGCGTGAGCTGCGTCTTCACCGGTCTCCGACGCGCCGGAGTGACCGGGATCGCCCTCCCGAGCCGTCGGCCGCGCGTCGCCCCCGGCATCCGCCCCGTCCCTGGCGCGCCCCTCCGAAGCGTCCCCGCCACGCCCCTGCGGCCCGCCCTGAGCGCCGGGTCCGCCCGGCCCGCCCTGAGCACCGGGCCCGCCCGGGCCGCCCTGAGCGCCCGGCCCGCCCAGCCCGTCGCCGATTCGCCCGGCCCCGCTGTTCGCCAGTTCCCGTCCGAGCCCGCCGGTGAAGCCCCCGCCGCCCAGACCGCCGAAGCTGCCCCCCGAGCCGCCGCCGTGGCTTCCGCCCGGGCCGCCGGACGTCGGTGAGGACCCCGGGTCGTTCGGGCCGGGACCGTCAGGGCCTCGGGCGGCCGATGCGAAGGCGACCCCCGGCGTACCCGGGAAAGGTGGTCTTGTCGGAATGGGAGTGCCGTGGACCGGCGTGACCGGGGTCGGAACACCCTCGGCGGCCGTCGCGGGATCGGGTGCACGTCTCGAACCGAGCGCCACCATCTGAGTTTCACCCGGATGAGCGATGGTCATTTCGTGCGGCCCGGACTCGGCGGACGGTTCCTCGTCCTCCCGATGAACCGGCCAGAAGCGCGAGAGGCCGCGCGGTGACCGGGCGTTGTCGGGGCTGGACGTCGGCTCCATGGGCTTAAGACTCCCGTCGCGTGGCTGCCCCACCCGCGCCCGTGAGCTGCGCAGACCCTCGTCCGGCGGGCGGGCCACCGCGTCCTGGGCCGGGCGCGGCGCAGCACGACGGTACCGTCCCGGACGTCCCGGGTCATCCCCCGTGCCCGGATCGTGGGCCGCGCCGCGGGGCGTGCCCACCCCGATTCCGGCGGGGGTGGAGAATCGGAGCGTGGCAGTCAAGACCGACCTCGACCCGGCGATCGCCGCCCGGCTCAAGCGCACCCCCGACGGGCTCGTCGCGGCGATCGTGCGCGAGCAGGGCACCGGCGACGTGCTCATGCTCGCGTGGATGGATGACGAGGCGCTGCATCGCACGCTCACCACCGGCCGGGCCACCTACTGGTCGCGCAGCCGCCAGGAGTATTGGGTGAAGGGCGCCACCTCCGGCCACCACCAGTTCGTGCGGTCTGTGGCGCTCGACTGCGACGGCGACGCCCTGCTGGTCACCGTCGAGCAGGTCGGCGCGGCCTGCCACACCGGCGCGCACGACTGCTTCTTCACCGAGCTCCCCGTCTCGATTTCTGAGGAGGCGCAGTGACCAGCGGTGCGGTCAGCCCCGACGAGGCGACCTTCCTGCGGCAGCGGCGGCGCGTCGTCCCGGTGACCCGGCGCCTGCTCGCCGATGGTGAGACCCCGGTCGGCGTCTACACCAAGCTGGCCGGCGGCCCCGGCACCTTCCTGCTGGAGTCGGCCGAGCAGGGCGCGGGCCCGTCCGGCGCGGCCTGGTCGCGGTATTCGTTCATCGGCGTGCGCAGCGCCGCCACCCTGGTCGAGCGGGACGGCGAGGCGGCCTGGCTGGGCGTGCCCCCGGCCGGCGTGCCGCTCGACGGCGACCCGGTGACCGCGCTGCGCGAGACGGTGGCCGCCCTCGCCGACGGGCCGGCCGAGGCCGGCCTGCCCCCGCTGACCGGCGGCATGGTGGGCTACCTCAGCTATGACCTGGTCCGGCGCTTCGAGCGGCTGCCGGCCACCGCCGAGGACGATCTGGCCCTGCCCGAGCTCGGCATGATGCTCGCCACCGACCTGGTGGTGCTCGACCACTACGACGGCTCGGCGATCCTGGTGGCGAACGCGGTGCTCGCCGAGGGGGCGGACGAGAAGGCTCGGCTCGCGGCGTACCACAACGCGGTCGGCCGGCTCGACGCGATGACCACCGCGCTCTCCCGCCCCACCCCGCCGATGATCTCCACCGTGGAGCGTCGACCAGCCGCCGAACCGGTCAGCCGCACCGCCCCGGGGGAGTATCAGAAGGCGGTCGAGGAGGCCAAGGAGGCGATCCGGGCCGGCGAGTGCTTCCAGATCGTCGTGGCCCAGCGGTTCGAGCGGGCCACCGACGCGAATTCGCTGGACGTCTACCGGGTGCTGCGGGCGACCAATCCCAGCCCGTACATGTATCTCTTGCGCTTCGACGACTTCGATATCGTCGGCTCGTCCCCGGAAGCGCACCTCAAGGTCAACCCCGATGAGGCGGGCGTACGCCGGGCGCTGCTGCACCCGATCGCCGGCACCCGCTGGCGGGGCGCCACCCCGGAGCAGGACAACGCGCTCGCCGCCGAGCTGCTGGCCGACCCGAAGGAGCGCTCCGAGCACGTCATGCTGGTCGACCTGGGCCGCAACGACCTGGGCCGGGTGTGCAAGCCGGGCACGGTCGAGGTGCCGGAGTTCGCCCGGATCGAGCGCTACAGCCACGTCATGCACATCGTCTCGACGGTCACCGGCGAGCTGCGCGACGACCGTACGGCCTTCGACGCCCTGGCCGCCACGTTCCCGGCCGGCACCCTCTCCGGCGCGCCCAAGGTCCGCGCCATGGAGATCATCGAGTCGCTCGAGCCGACCCGCCGCGGGCTGTACGGCGGCACGGTCGGCTACTTCGGCTTCGCCGGCGACATGGACATGGCGATCGCGATCCGCACCGCCCTGCTCAAGGACGGCACGGCCTACGTGGGCGCCGGCGCCGGCATCGTGGCCGATTCCGACCCGGCCGCGGAGGAGACCGAGACCCGCAACAAGGCGGCCGCCGTGCTGGCCGCGATCGCCTCCGCGGAAACCTTGCGCGCCGCCCGATGAGCCGTCGCTCCTATTTCCTATCGCTGGTCGCCTGCCTGGCCGGCGCGGGGCTGGCGCTGTACGCGATCACCCGCACCTGGTCGGTCCACCTGACCCCGCGCACCGGCATGTCCGCCCTGCGCGACGCGAAGACCGGGACGGACCTGGCGCCGTGGGTGACCGGACTGGCCGTGGTCGCCCTGGCCGGCACCGGTGCCCTCCTGGCCACCTCCGGCTGGCTGCGCCGCGTCGTCGGCGTGCTGCTGTCGCTGGCCGGCGTGGGGGTCGTCGCCGGTGCCATCGCCGGGCGAGCCGGCCTGGACCCGGGTGCGGCCACCGGCGGCACCGCGTGGCCGGTGGTGTGCGTCATCGGCGGCGCGATCATCATGCTCAGCGGCGTCACGGCCGCCCGCCAGGGTCATCGATGGCCGCGCATGTCTGCCCGCTACGACCGCAAACCGGTTCCGCTGCCCCGCTCCGGGGCCGGTGGCGCGGCGACCGGCCGGCCACGAGACAAGTCCTCGACTGTGGTGGCCGACCACCGGGCCGCCTGGGACGCCCTGGACCGGGGCGACGACCCGACGGCCGGGTGACCGACCAGCGTACTTTCCGGATATTTCCGGTCATTGACCGAGAGTGCGGGCCATGGCACGCCGGAGCGGCGGAATCGCGGCGGTCGTACGCAGGGCAGTACGGAAGAAGGCGCGACCCAGAGTGGACGACGTCGCCGACTGGCGGGCGTTGCGCATGGAGCGACGGACGGCCTTGAAGCCGTAGTCGAGCATCTCCGTCTCGTACCGGTGGATCGCGGCGAGCAGCGCCGTGCCGTCGCCGGTCGCGGCGGCGGTAGTGACGGTCCGACCGGCGGTGGTGCCGATCCGGGTGGCGGTCGTGCCGGGGTGGGCGGCCGGGGCGGCGGCCGCGGTCAGTTCGCGGGTCAGGGCGGCGGCGTCGCGCAGGGCCGTGTTGGCGCCGATGCCGGCCATCGGGGTCATGTTGTGGATGGCGTCGCCGAGCAGAGTGACTCAGGTCGTCGGCCAGGGGGAGACCGGGCCGGCGCTCTTCACGTGGAAGGCGTTGACGGTGGCCGGGTCGCTGTTCTCGATCAGGGCGTGGAAGTCGGGGGACCAGCCGTCGATGCGGGAGCGGACCAGGGCCCGTAGCGCCGGGCCGTCGTAGCCGGTCACGTCGGTGGGGAAGGTCCCGGCGGCGTCGGAGTAGCCCCAGATGGCCTCGCCGGACTCGACCGCGGTGAACAGGGAACCCCGGGCGCGCGGGAGCACGATGTTCGCCCGGGTGGTCAGCGTGGGGGCCAGGCTCGCCGCGTCGGGGTTGCGGCCGGCGATCGTCAGGACGCCGGTGTCGATGCGCTGCGCGTGCGGGAGTAGTTGCGCGCGTACGGCGGAGTTCGCGCCGTCGGCTCCGATCAGGAGGTCGGCGGTCGCGGTGGTGCCGTCGGTGAAGTGGGCGGTCACCCGGTCGCCGGTGCGGTCGTAGTGGGTGAACGTCTTGCCCCGGTGCAGGACGTCGTCCAGGCCGGACAGCAGGGCGGCGCGCAGCCGGATGCGGCCGATGCCGTAGTGCCGCTCGCTCTCCGGCGCGCCCGGCCGGTTGATCTCGGACTCGTCGAAGGCGAGCAGGTCGGTGGCCCGGTCGGTGAGGAAGCCGAAGCCGCCGCCGGGGGACGCCGCCGCGCGGAACTCCTGCCAGTTGGGCGGGGGCAGGCAGTCGTGCAGGGCGCGGGCGCCGGCCGGGCTGATGTGGATGCGGTAGCCCTGCAGCCAGTCGGTGCGCTCGTAGGTGCGCTCGTAGACGTCGACGCGGATGCCCGCGCGCCGCAGGCCGTGCGCGAGGGCCAGTCCGCCGACGCCGCCGCCGATGATCGTCACGCTTGGGTTTGTCATACCAGCACTGTCACTCAAGCAAATGACGCTGTCAACCAATTGTTTGATTGATAGGGTCAGGCGCGTGACTGAGGAGCGGAGACCTCGGCGTTCGCCGTCCGCGGGCGAGCGGCTGCGCGACCCCACGCGGACCCGGGAGCGGATTCTGGACGCGGCGCTGGTCGAGTTCGGCGAGCACGGGTTCGCCGGGGCGCGGATCGGCGCGATCGCCCGCCGGGCCGGGGTCAACCAGCAGCTGATCTCGTACTACTTCGACGGGAAGGCCGGCCTGCACACCGCGCTGATCGAGCGGTGGCGGCGGTTGAGCGCCGCGTTGAACCCGTCGGACGCGCCGCTGGGCGAGGTGGTGGCCGGCTTCGTGCGAGTGAGCGCCGAGCAGCGGCACTGGGTGCGGTTGCTGATCTGGCAGGCGCTCGCCGGGCACCGCGACGAGGGCGACACAGAGTATCGGCGGGCGATGGTCGACGACCTGCGGCGGCGCCAAGCGGCCGGGGAGATCGCGGCCGACCTCGACCCGGGCTATTTGCAGTTGGCGCTCTTCGGAGCCGCGTTGGCGCCGATGGTGCTGGCCCAGTTCGCCGAGGACTTCACCGGGCTGTCGCCGGAGTCGGCCGAATTCCGGGACAACTACCTGGAGCAGCTCACGCGGATGATCGGCCACCTGGCCGAGCGGTCCTGAACCCCCGGGACGGCCGCGATCGGCGGGACGGCGTCAGCCTCGTACGACCTGGGGTGTTTTGGTCATCTTGCGGCCGCGCGGCGCGCGACGAGCGACCAGCGCGGCGACCTCGCGGATCAGATCGGCGCGGGCCTGGTTGCGGGCTCGGTCGGCGAGCATCGCGTCCCAGGCGTTGTCCCGGGCGGTGCGGACGTTCTCCTCGCCGACGACCACTCGCTGCACGTTGCTGATCAGATCGGCGGCGGTGGCGACGACGGCTCGGGAGACGGCTGCGAGGCCGGCGGGCTGGGCCGGAGCGGGCTTCATATCGGCCACGGTCATCTCCTCGTCGATCACAGTTGCTCGGTCACCTTCGGGTCACCGGTCGCCTACTCCGCGAACAAGTGTGCCCTGGACCGAGCATGGCCGGGCCGTGTTTCACCGTCATGACGACGGCGTCAACGGGTTTCGGTATCCACCGATCAGATGAGGTGTCCCAGCGCAGGCCCGTGGGACCCCTGTGACTGAACTGACAAGATGGTCGAGCAGGCGGCATTATGCCGCAGCCCACCTCGTGAGGCGCGCCATACCCCGGGGGCTTGCCGGGGACCGCCACCTCCTAGCATCGGGCGGAGGACACCCGGAGAGGGGAGTCATTTCGTGACATCCGATCAGCAGGCGGAAGCGGGCAGTGGCGGGCCGCAGAACGTGCTGGAGGAGATTCTCGCCGGTGTGCGCGAGGACGTGGCGGCCCGGCAGGAGCGGGTGCCGCTGGAGCAGGTTCGGGAGGCAGCGGCGACGGCGCCGCCGGCCATCGACGCCTACGCGGCGTTGCGTAAGCCCGGGGTGGCGGTGATCGCCGAGGTGAAGCGGTCGTCGCCGTCCAAGGGCGCGCTGGCCGACATCCCCGATCCGGCCGACCTCGCCGGCGAGTATGCGGCGGGTGGCGCCCGCTGCATCAGCGTGCTCACCGAGGGCCGCTGGTTCGGTGGCTCGCTGGCCGACCTGGCCGCGGTGCGCGCCTCCGTGCGCATCCCGGTGCTGCGCAAGGACTTCGTGGTCTCGGCGTACCAGGTGCACGAGGCCCGCGCGCACGGCGCCGACCTGGTCCTGCTGATCGTGGCGGCGCTGGAGCAGAACGTTCTGGTGGGCCTCCTGGAGCGGATCGAGTCGCTGGGCATGACCGCGCTGGTCGAGGTGCACAACGAGGAAGAGGCCGATCGGGCGCTGGAGGCGAACGCGAAGGTGATCGGGGTGAACGCCCGGGACCTGCGGACGCTGGAGGTGGACCGGTCGGTGTTCGAGCGGATCGCCCCGGGCCTGCCGAACAATGTCGTGAAGATCGCCGAGTCCGGGGTGCGCGGGCCGCACGACCTGATTCGGTACGCGTCGGCCGGCGCCGACGCCGTCCTGGTGGGGGAGGGTCTGGTGACCCAGAAGTCGCCGCGGGACGCGGTCGCCGAGCTGGTGAACGCGGGCAACCACCCGGCCACCCCGAGGCCGGTCCGGTGAGCGCGCCCAGCCTGCCCGAACTGCCCAGCCTGCCCGACCTGTCCGGGCATTTCGGCCGCTACGGCGGCCGGTTCGTTCCGGAGGCGCTGGTCCGGGCGCTCGATGAGCTGGATGACGCATATCGGACAGCCAAGACTGATCCGATATTTCAGGCGGAATTCGGAAATCTCCTCAAGAACTACGCCGGGGTGCCCTCGCTGCTCTACCGCGCCGAGCGGCTCAGCCGGGCGGTCGGCGCCGAGATCCTCCTCAAGCGGGAAGATCTGAACCACACCGGCGCCCACAAGGTCCGCAACGTGCTGGGCCAGGCCCTGCTGGCCAAGCGGATGGGCAAGCCCCGGGTGATCGCCGAGACCGGCGCCGGGCAGCACGGCGTGGCCAGCGCGACCGCCGCCGCCCTGCTCGACCTCGAGTGCGTGGTCTACATGGGCGAGATGGACACCGAGCGGCAGGCGCTCAACGTCGCCCGGATGCGGATGCTCGGCGCCACCGTGATCCCGGTGACGAACGGCTCCCGCACCCTCAAGGACGCCCTCAACGAGGCCCTGCGCGACTGGGTGGCCAGCGTCGACACCACGCACTACCTGCTCGGCACGGCGGCCGGCCCGCACCCGTTCCCGGAGATCGTCCGCGATTTCGTGGGCGGGATCGGGGTGGAGGCCCGGGCCCAGTGCCTCGACCAGCTGGGCCGCCTGCCCGACGCGGTGGCGGCCTGTGTCGGCGGCGGCTCGAACGCGATCGGCATCTTCCACGCCTTCGTGCCCGACGAGGAGGTGCGGCTGTACGGCTTCGAGGCCGGCGGCGAGGGCGTCGAGACCGGGCGGCACGCGGCGTCGATCACCGGCGGCTCGTCCGGGGTGCTGCACGGCGCCCGGACGTACGTGCTGCAGGACGAGGACGGGCAGACCGTCGAGTCGCACTCGATCTCGGCGGGCCTGGACTATCCGGGCGTGGGGCCGGAACACGCGTGGCTGCACGACACGGGGCAGGCGGAGTATCAGCCGGTCACCGATGCCGAGGCGATGGCAGCCTTCCAGTTGCTGTGCCGGACCGAAGGGATCATCCCGGCGATCGAGAGCGCTCACGCCATCGCCGGAGCAGTCCGGATAATTCCGGAATTGTCGGCAGAAATCGGGCGGGAGCCGACGATCGTGATCAACCTGTCCGGCCGCGGGGACAAGGACGTGCACACCGCCGGCGCCTACTTCGGCATCCTCGACCCGGTCGAGACGCTGGTCCCCGGGGAGCAAGAGTGAGTATCTCGGACATTTTCCGCAAGGCGCGCGCGGAGAACCGGGCCGTCCTGGTGGGCTGCATGCCGGCCGGGTTCCCGACCGTCGAGGACAGCATCGCCTCGATGATCGCCATGCACGAGGCCGGCTGCGACGTCATCGAGGTCGAGCTGCCCTACTCCGACCCGGTGATGGACGGCCCGGTGATCCAGAAGGCGAGCGACATCGCCCTGGCCGCCGGCGTACGCACCCGGGACACGCTGCACATCATCGAGGCGGTGGCGAAGGCCGGCGCCCCGGTGGTCCTGATGACCTACTGGAATCCGATCGAGAAGTACGGGGTGAACGCGTTCGCCCGCGACCTGGCCGCGGCCGGCGCCACCGGAATGATCACGCCCGACCTGATCCCGGACGAGGCGGCGGAGTGGATCGCCGCGGCGGACGAGCAGAGCCTTGATCGGACCTTCCTGGTCTCGCCGTCCTCGACCGACGAGCGGATCGCGATGACCGTGGCGAACTGCCGGGGATTCGTCTACGCCACCGCGCTGATGGGCGTCACCGGCGCCCGCACCTCGGTGTCGCGGCAGGCCCCGGACCTGGTCGCCCGGGTGCGGCACGCCGACCCGGAGATGCCGGTCGGGGTCGGCCTGGGCGTCGGCAACGGCAAGCAGGCCGCCGAGGTGGCCGGGTTCGCCGACGGCGTGATCGTGGGCAGCGCGCTGATCCGCTGCGTGCTGGAGGCGACCGACCGGCCGACCGGCCTGGCCCGGCTGCGCGCGCTCAGCGGGGAGTTGGCCGAGGGCGTACGCCGGCCCGAGAAGTAAGGCCGGCCGGAAAAGTAAAGAGGGCGCAAAAGTAGACGTGCCCTGGTACTTCCCCGCGAGCGCGGCGGCGGTAGCGTGTGCACCCGTGATAGTTGCCGCCATCCCCAGCCCGACGACGTCCGTCTGGCACCTGCTCGGCCTGCCCATCCGGGCGTATGCGCTCTGCATCGTCGTGGGCATCGTCGCCGCTGTCCTGATCATGGAACAGCGGATGCGCAGCCGCGGCGTCGCGCCCTGGGCCTCGCTCGACATCGCGGTCTGGGCGGTGCCGTTCGGCATCATCGGCGCCCGCATCTATCACCTGATCACCTCGCCGCAGGACTACTTCGGCTCCGGCGGCCACCCGATCGACGCGCTCTACATCTGGAAGGGCGGCCTGGGCATCTGGGGCGCCGTGGCGTTCGGCGCGCTCGGCGCGTACATCGGCGCCCGTCAGCTGCGGCTGCCGTTCAGCCTGGTCGCCGATTCGCTCGCGGTGGGCCTGCCGGTGGCGCAGGGGATCGGCCGGCTCGGCAACTGGTTCAACAACGAGTTGTACGGCAAGGCCACCACGCTGCCGTGGGGCCTGCGGGTGCACGACATGGATTCGAACAACCCGGGGCACGCGCTGACCATCGACGGCCAGCCGGTCACCAAGGCGGGGCTCTACCAGCCGACCTTCCTGTACGAGCTGGTGTGGGACCTGGGCGTGGCGGGGCTGGTCTGGGCGCTGGACCGTAAGTACAAGTTCGGGCGGGGCCGGGCGTTCGCGCTGTACGTGATGGCGTACACCGCCGGCCGGTTCTGGATCGAGATGCTGCGCATCGACGACGCCAACCACATCTTCGGCATCCGGCTCAACGTGTTCACCGCCGGGATCGTGTTCGTGGCCGCGCTGGCCTACTTCGTGATCGTCCGCGGCCCCCGGGCGTACGTGGTGCCGGACGACGCGCCGGAGACCGCCCCCGAGGCGGGCGCCGAGACCTTGGCGGGCGAGGTCCGCACCGAGGACGGCCAGGTCGCCGAGCCGGCCGAGGAGTCCCCGCGGCGGGCGCCCAAGGGCTACCAGTTGGTCAGCGAGCCGAGGTTCGAGGCGTACCGGAAGACCGGCGTGCTGCCACCGGACACCCCCGAGGATCGGGCGCTGGAGGCCGCCGCCGGCGGCCACCCGGTCGAGCCCGACCCGGCCGGGCCGGCCGGCAACACCGAGGCGGTCCTCGCCACCGGCGCGGCCGCGACCACCGGCCCCGACGGCGCCACCGGCGGCGACGCCGAAGTGGACAAGCGCCCCGCCGACGAGAACTGACCCGCGGTCGTCGTGCGTACGGCGGTAGTGGTGGGCGCGGGGATGGCCGGTCTGGCCACCGCCGGAGCCCTGTCGCGCGCCGGCTGGCAAGTGATCCTGCTGGAGCGGGGCGAGCGGGTCGCCGCCTCGCCCACCGCCCTGGTGCTGTGGTCGAACGGCCGCCGCGCCCTGGAGTCCCTCGACCCCGACGGCGGCTGGTCGGCGATCGCCGCGCCGCTGCCCGACGGTGGGGTGCGCCGCCCGGACGGCCAGTGGCTGGTCCCCCCGCGCGCCCGCAACGGCGCTTCGGCACAGCCGGCTACCGACGGCGCGGAGAACCCGAGCCCCTCCGGGGCTGGGCCGGCACCCGCCGTCGTGCACCTCCAGGACCTGTACGACGCGCTCGTCGCCGGCCTCAGCGACCGGGTGGAGATCCGCACCGGCTGCACGGTGACCACGGTCCGGACCAGCGCCCGCAACCGCCCCGTGGTCGAGGTCGGCCGCACGCCGATCGAGGCCGACCTGGTGGTGGCCGCCGACGGCATCGACAGCCCGGTGCGCCGCGCGTTCGCGCCCGAGTCGGTGGCGGTCGGCTCCGGCTTCGCGGCCTGGCAGGCGGTGATCCCGGCGTACCGGGTGCCGCGCCTGTCCCCGGAGGAGGCGGCCGGCGGCGAGACGCTCGGCGCCGGCTACCGGTTCGTCTCGATCCCGCTCGGCGAGCGGGCCGCCGGCCGGGGCGGCGTCTACTGGGTGGCGACCGCGGCCGGCGCGCCCCGGCCCGAGTCGCCCGCGACCCAGCTCGCGCTGCTGCGTCGCTGGTTCGCCGACTGGCACCCGCCGGTGGCCGCGCTGATCGAGGCGACCCACCCGGAGGACCTGGTGCCGCAGGAGGTGCGCGAGCTGCGGCCGCTGCCCCGGTCGTACGGGTTCCGCTCCGGCCCGGGCGGCGTGGTGCTGCTCGGCGACGCGGCCCACGCCATGCCGCACCACCTGGGCCAGGGCGCCTGCCTCGCCTTCGAGGACGCGGCCACGCTGCGCTCGCTGGCCGCCGACGCGGCGCCCGGCGAGGCACTGGTCGCGGCGATCGACGAGTACAGCCGGCTGCGCCGCCCCCGGACCACCAGCGTGGTGCGGCAGACCCGGCGGATGTCCGCGGTCGTGCAGGCCCGCGGCCGGCTCGCGCTGCGCGCCCGGGACGCCGCGCTCAACCACATGCGCCCCCGCATCCTCGGCGGCCACGCCATGGGTTCGGGCGACTGGATGCCGCCGGAGTGAAGCGTTCATCCCGCCCGGATGACACCCGCGGGGCAGAGACAACCGGACCATGAACGACGTGCTCGCCCGCCTCGACCGGTTCCAGCGGGAGCACCGCGCGGCCGGCTTCCCGTACGCGGTGATCATCAAGTATCTCGACGACGACGGCCCGCGCCACGCCGCGCTGATCACGTACTACGGATTCCTGAGCATGTTCCCGCTGCTGCTGCTCGGTGTCGCGGTCGTCTCCCGCCTGCTGGCCACCGACCCCGGCCTGCGGCACAGCGTGGTCACCGCGATCGTCCCGACGGCGCTGCAGTCCACCGTCGACGCGGCCGCCTCGGCGCTGCCCACCTCGCCGGTGGCGTTCGTGATCGGCGCGATCGGCCTGGTCTGGTCGGCGACGGGGGTGGTGTACGCCGCGTACCGCACGCTCAACCACGTGGCCGGCGTCCGGATGCGTGACTTCCCCAACCCGATCGGCGCGTACGCCCGGGTCGTCGGGGTGGCCCTGCTCCTGCTGGTCGGCGTGATCGCCGGCGGCGGTCTCACCGTGGCGACGGCCGCGCTGCCCAGCATCGGCCTCCCGGACCGGCTGTTCGCCGCGCTCGGCACCGGCGTCGCCGCGTTCGCCGTGCTGATGTTCGGCGTCCGGATCCTGCTGTTGCGCCCGGCGCCGGTGGCCGCCCTGTGGCGCCCGGCCGCCTCCGGAGCGCTGCTGCTGGCCGTGGTCCTGCACGTGGGCGCCCCGGTGCTCACCCTGCTGGTCCGCAAGGCGGGCCCGGTGTACGGCGCGTTCGCCACCGTGGCCGGCCTGTTCGCCCTGCTCTACCTGGTCAGCCAGGCGCTGGTCGCGGTGGCCGAGATCGCCGTGGTCCGGCGCGCGCGGTTGTGGCCGCGTGCCCTGGACCGGGCGCACCCGACCGGGGCGGACGAGCGGGCGCTCGCGATGCTGGCCCGGGAGCAGGAGCGTATCCCCGGCCAGGTGGTCGAGTCCCGCATCATTCGCGAGGCATGATGCGCGATCGCGGGGTGACCACGAACGCTCGGCGGTATGGCTGACTATCCGCCCATCGCCGAGCACGGCCTGATCGGCGACCTGCAGACGGCCGCGCTGGTGGCCACCGACGGCTCGGTCGACTGGTTCTGCGCGCCCCGCTTCGACTCGCCCAGCATCTTCGGCGCGCTCCTCCACGCCGATTCCGGCGGATATTTCCGGATTGGTCCGGTGCGTGCCGGGCCGACGACCGTGCGGCAGCTCTACGTCCCCGACACGGCCATCCTGATCACCCGCTTCCTGACCGAGGACGGTGTCGGCGAAGTCATCGACTTCATGCCGATCTCCGGAAAAACCCGGACGGACGTCCATCGGCTCGTCCGGCTGGTCCGCTGCGTCCGGGGCGCGATGACCTTCACGGTGGACCTCGCGCGTGCCTGTACTTCGCCGACCGCCACGGCATCGCGGCCGGCCGCCTGGGCTGGCGCAAGATCTGTGACCTGCTCGCCTGGCTCGGCGACAACTGGGACCAGCCGGAGGAGGGCATCTGGGAGACCCGCGGCGGCCGCCAGGACTTCACCTACGGCCGCCTGATGAGCTGGGTGGCCCTCGACCGGGGCATTCGCCTGGCCACCGAGAGCGGCCAGCCGGCGCCGCTGGCCCGGTGGATCCGCGAGCGGGACGCGATCTACGACCAGATCATGCAGCTCGGCTGGAGCCCGGCCCGCCAGGCGTTCCGCCAGTACGTGGAGGCGCTGGCCCGCTCCGGCCGCGTCGACCAGGCCCGGATGACCTTCGCGAAGATGCTGACGTACGCCAATCACCTGGGCCTGTACTCCGAGGAGATCGCCCTCACCGGCGAACAGATCGGCAACTTCCCGCAGACCTTCACCCACCTGGCGCTGATCAACGCGGCCCTGGCCCTCGACGACCGGCTGCGGCGGCCCGGCTACATCGGGGCGGCGGCGGGCTCGGCGATGCAGGCGGTGCCGATGCGGCGGAACCCGACCCGGGTATAGAGGCGGGCCACGTCGTCGTTGCCGGCCGAGAGAAAGACCAGCGAGACGTGGTCGGCCAGCGCCCGGCGGGCCAGGGCGGCGGTGAGCTGGGAGGCGTAGCCGCGGCGGCGGGCGGACGGCAGCGTCGACACGCCGGCCACCTCGGCGACGTCGCCCGAGCGCATCAGGATGCCGCCGGCGAGGATGCCGTCGGCCGGGGAGGTCACCACCGCGGAGACGTACGTGCCGTCCGCCGCCCGGGCGCGGAAGCCCTCGACCATGGCCTCGCTCAACGGCTGGGTGGCGGCGTCGCGCTCGGCCGGGCCGGCCGGCTCGACCAGCAGGGCCGGTTCGAGCGGCTGGGCGGGCTCGGTGGCGACCGCGGTGACCTCCTCGAGCGGGGTCGCGGCCGGCGGGTCGGCGAACGCGAGGTTCGCCACCGCGCGCGACGCCGCGAGATCCGACGCGTACGTGGGGGAGGACGGGTCGAGCAGGCTGACCGTGGCGCCGGGGACCGGCAGGTCGGGCACCAGCGCCGCCGGATCGAGCACCAGCAGCGGGGCGAGCAGCACCTCGAGCCCGGCCGAACGGGCCACGGCCAGCAGGTCGGGCGTGGTCTCGTGGACCCACTCGAAAGCCTCCGGGACGCCCAAATCTCGCTGCCTGCGCCGGGTGGCAGTAATATCAGCGGCAGATGGCGTTTGCGCCCCTACCCGGGGCCGGGCGTAGTAGGGCCACCCCTCGCCCTCGCGGACGAAAAGCACAAGCTCCCCGATTTCCTCCACACGTGCGTAGGGTCGGGGGAGAGCGTCGTAGAACCGCTCGAGCCTGACGAAGACGTCGGATTCCGGGGCGTCGCTATCCGGGTTTGGCACCGCGCGAGACTACCGAATGGCGCAACGAAGCGCCGCTCAGCCAACTCCCCTCACATTGGCCCTTAGCAAATTGCCCGCGTACGTGCCGGTTCGCCCCGATCCAAGTGTGATCCATCCGAACTGGCGGAGATCGGTGCTCCTTAACGTAGACTCTAGAGACTTTGCAGGGCCGACGTCGTCCCGACCTTGATGTGTAACACCAGTGACGACAGGAGGCCCGGTGGCATATCCGCACCCCCAGGGACTGTACGACCCGGCGCAGGAGCGTGATGCCTGCGGAGTGGCCTTCGTCGCCGATCTCCACGGCCGTCGCTCCCATGACGTGGTCGCCAAGGGCCTGTCGGCGCTGATCCGGCTCGACCACCGGGGCGCCCGCGGCGCCGAGTACAACACCGGCGACGGGGCCGGCATCCTGCTCCAGGTCCCGGACGCCTTCTACCGCGCGGTCGCCGAGTTCGAGCTGCCCGCCGCCGGCTCGTACGCGACCGGCCTGGTCTTCCTGCCCAACGACGCCGACGCCGCGGCCCGCGCGATCAAGGTCTTCGAGAAGTACGCGCTCGTCGAGGGCGGCGAGGTGCTCGGCTGGCGCGACGTCCCGGTGCGCCCGGACGGCCTGGGCGCGTCGGCCGACGAGGCCCGCCCGGCGATCAAGCAGGTGTTCCTGGGCGCGCACCGGCTGACCGACACGCCGGCCGGCCCCAAGGACGAGCCGCTGAGCGGGCTCGAGCTCGACCGGGTCGCGTTCACCATCCGCAAGCAGGCGGAACGGGAGTCGACGCAGCGTGGCGTCGGCGCGTACTTCCCCTCGCTGAGCTGCCGGACGATCACCTACAAGGGCATGCTCACCCCGGACCAGCTGCCCGAGTTCTTCCCGGACCTGACCGACGAGCGGGTCGCCAGCGCGATCGCCCTGGTGCACAGCCGGTTCTCCACCAACACGTTCCCGTCCTGGCCGCTGGCGCACCCGTACCGGTTCATCGCGCACAACGGCGAGATCAACACGATCCGCGGCAACAAGAACTGGATGGCGGCCCGCGAGGCGCTGCTGCAGTCGAAGGTGCTGCCCGGCAACATCAAGCGGCTGTTCCCGATCGCCACGCCGGAGGCGTCCGACTCGGCCAGCTTCGACGAGGTGCTCGAGCTGCTGCACCTGGCCGGCCGGACGCTGCCGCACGCGATGCTCATGATGATCCCCGAGGCCTGGGAGAACGACCCGGGGATGGAGCCCCGCCGGCGCGCGTTCTACCGCTTCCACGCGAGCCTGATGGAGCCGTGGGACGGTCCGGCCGCCGTCGCGTTCACCGACGGCACCCAGATCGGCGCGGTCCTCGACCGCAACGGCCTGCGCCCGGGTCGGTGGTGGCACACCGCCGACGGGCTGGTCGTGCTCGGTTCCGAGGCGGGCGTGCTCGACCTCGACCCGGCCACTGTGGTCGCCAAGGGCCGCCTGCAGCCGGGCAAGATGTTCCTGGTCGACACCGCCGCGGGCCGGATCGTGCACGACGACGAGATCAAGGCCGAGCTGGCCGCCGCCGAGCCGTACGACGAGTGGCTGCACGCCGGGCTGATCAACCTGGCCGACCTGCCGCCGCGCGAGCACGTCATCTACACGCACGACTCGGTGACCCGCCGCCAGCAGGTCTTCGGCTACACCGAGGAGGAGCTGAAGATCCTGGTGGCGCCGATGGCCCGGACCGGCTCGGAGCCGCTGGGCTCGATGGGCACCGACACGCCGATCTCGCCGCTGTCGCTGCGGCCGCGGCTGCTGTTCGACTACTTCCACCAGATGTTCGCGCAGGTCACCAACCCGCCGCTGGACGCCATCCGGGAGGAGCTGGTCACCAGCCTGTCCGCCACGATCGGTTCGGAGGCGAACCTGCTCGACCCGGGCCCGGCGTCCTGCCGGCAGATCGTGCTGCCCTACCCGGTGATCGACAACGACGAGCTGGCCAAGCTGCTGTCCATCGACGAGGACGGCAACCTGCCCGGCTTCAAGGCGGTGCGGGTCAGCGGCCTGTACCCGCTGCGCGACGGCGCGGCCGGCATCAAGGCGCGGCTCACCCAGATCTGCCGGCACGTCTCGGAGGCGATCGAGGACGGCGTACGCATCCTGGTCCTCTCCGACCGCGACTCCAACGCGGACCTCGCGCCGATCCCGTCGTTGCTGCTCACCGCGGCGGTGCACCAGCACCTGGTCCGCGAGCAGACCCGCACCCAGGTGGCGCTGGTCGTCGAGTCCGGCGACTGCCGGGAGGTGCACCACGCCGCCGTGCTGATCGGCTACGGCGCCGCCGCGGTCAACCCGTACCTGGCGTTCGAGACGGTCGACGACCTGATCGCCACCGGGCCGCTGGCCGGCATGGACCCGCGCACCGCGGTCCGCAACTACGTCAAGGCGCTCGGCAAGGGCGTCCTGAAAATCATGTCGAAGATGGGCATCTCGACCGTCTCGTCGTACTGCGGCGCCCAGGTGTTCGAGGCCGTCGGCCTGGACAACAAGCTGCTGCAGCGCTATTTCGCCGGCACCAGCGGCCGGATCGGCGGAGCCGGCCTCGCCGAGATCCACGCCGAGGTGAAGGCGCGGCACGAGAAGGGCTACCCGGCGAACCCGGCCGAGCGCAGCCACCGCCGCCTCGAGGTGGGCGGCGAGTACCAGTGGCGCCGCGAGGGTGAGGTGCACCTGTTCAACCCGGAGACGGTGTTCCTGCTCCAGCACGCCACCCGCTCCAAGCAGTACGACGTGTTCCGCAAGTACACGGCGAAGGTGGACGAACTGGCGTCGCAGGCGGGCTCGCTGCGCGGCCTGTTCGAATTCCGCGGCGACCGTACGCCGATCCCGCTGGACGAGGTCGAGCCGGCCACCGAGATCGTCAAGCGGTTCGCCACCGGCGCGATGAGCTACGGCTCGATCTCCGCCGAATCGCACGAGACGCTCGCGATCGCGATGAACCGGCTGGGCGGCAAGTCCAACACCGGCGAGGGCGGCGAGGACGTCGAGCGCCTCTACGACCCGCAGCGCCGCTCGGCGGTCAAGCAGATCGCCTCCGGCCGGTTCGGCGTGACCAGCGAGTACCTCGTGAACGCCGACGACCTGCAGATCAAGATGGCGCAGGGCGCGAAGCCCGGCGAGGGCGGCCAGCTGCCCGGCAACAAGGTGTGGCCGTGGATCGCCAAGACCCGGCACGCCACCCCGGGCGTCGGCCTGATCTCCCCGCCGCCGCACCACGACATCTACTCCATCGAGGACCTCGCCCAGCTCGTGCACGACCTGAAGATGGTGAACCCGTCCTCCCGGGTGCACGTCAAGCTGGTCAGCGAGATCGGCGTGGGCACGGTCGCGGCCGGCGTCGCGAAGCTCAAGGCCGACGTCATCCTGATCTCCGGGCACGACGGCGGCACCGGCGCGTCCCCGCTGAACTCGCTCAAGCACGCCGGCTCCCCGTGGGAGCTGGGCCTGGCCGAGGCGCAGCAGACGCTGCTGCTCAACAAGCTGCGCGACCGGGTCACCGTGCAGGTCGACGGCCAGCTCAAGACCGGCCGGGACGTGATGATCGCGGCGCTGCTGGGCGCCGAGGAGTTCGGCTTCGCCACCGCGCCGCTGATCGTCTCGGGCTGCATCATGATGCGGGTCTGCCACCTGGACACCTGCCCGGTCGGCATCGCCACCCAGAACCCGGTGCTGCGCGAGCGCTTCACCGGCAAGCCGGAGTTCGTCGAGAACTTCTTCATGTTCCTCGCCGAGGAGGTCCGCGGGTACCTGGCCGAGCTGGGCTTCCGCACGATCGACGAGGCGATCGGCCACGCCGAGCTCCTGGACGTACGCCCGGCGGTCGACCACTGGAAGGCCAAGGGCCTCGACCTGGCCCCGGTGCTGTTCGTCCCCGAGCTGCCCGAGGGCGCGGCCCGCCGCGGCGTCCAGAAGCAGGACCACGGCCTCGACAAGGCGCTCGACAACAAGCTCATCGAGCTGGCCCGCCCGGCGCTGGACGGCGGCGACAAGGTCAGCGAGGAGCTGCCGGTCCGCAACGACCAGCGCAGCGTCGGCGCGATGCTCGGCGGCGAGGTGACCCGCCAGTTCGGCGGCGCCGGGCTGCCCGACGACACCATCGCCTTCACCCTGCGCGGCACCGGCGGGCAGTCGTTCGGCGCGTTCCTGCCGCGCGGGGTCACCCTGCGGCTGATCGGCGACACCAACGACTACGTGGCCAAGGGCCTGTCCGGCGGCCGGGTGGTGGTGCGGCCGGACGAGCGTGCGCCGTTCGTCGCGGAGGACAACATCATCGCCGGCAACACCATCCTGTACGGGGCGACCAGCGGCGAGCTGTTCCTGCGCGGCCGCGCGGGCGAGCGATTCGCGGTCCGCAACTCCGGCGCGTCGGCGGTCGTCGAGGGCGTCGGCGACCACGGCTGCGAGTACATGACCGGCGGCGTCGTGGTGGTGCTCGGCCCGACCGGGCGCAACTTCGCGGCCGGCATGAGCGGCGGCCAGGCGTTCGTGCTCGACCTGGTGCCCACCCGGGTCAACCCGGAGCTGGTCGACCTGGCCCCGCTCACCCCGGACGAGCAGAACGTGCTGCGCGGCCTGGTGGGCAATCACCTGGCCGAGACCGGCTCGGCGGTCGCCGACCGGCTGCTGGCCGACTGGCCCGCCGCGGTCGGCCGGTTCACCGCCGTGGTACCGCGCGACTACAAGCGCGTGATGGAGCTGATCAGGACCGCCGAAGCCGCCGGTCGCAATGTGGACGAGGCGGTAATGGGGGTCAAGGGTGCCTGATCCGAACGGTTTTCTCCGCTACGAGCGGCAGCTGCCCAAGCGGCGGCCCGTCCCGGTACGCATCCGGGACTGGCGGGAGGTCTACCCGCCGGCCGGCGAGGAGCTGATCCGCGACCAGGCGACCCGCTGCATGGACTGCGGCATCCCGTTCTGCCATGAGGGCTGCCCGCTGGGCAACCGCATCCCGGACTGGAACGACCTGGTACGCACCGGGGCGTGGCAGGCGGCGGCCGAGTCGCTGCACGCCACCAACAACTTCCCGGAGTTCACCGGCCGGCTCTGCCCGGCGCCGTGCGAGGCCGCCTGCGTGCTGGGCATTTCCGACGACCCGGTGACCATCAAGCAGGTCGAGGTCGAGATCGCCAACCACGCGTTCGAGCTCGGCTACGTACGTCCCCAGCCGGCGCCCGCCCCCACCGGATTCAAGGTCGCGGTGGTCGGCTCCGGCCCGGCCGGCCTGGCCGCCGCGCAGCAGCTGGCCCGGGCCGGGCACGCGGTCACCGTCTTCGAGCGGGACGACCGGATCGGCGGCCTGCTCCGCTACGGCATCCCGGACTTCAAGATCGAGAAGTCGGTGGTCGACGCGCGGCTGGCCCAGATGGAGGCCGAGGGCGTCGTCTTCCAGACCGGTGTGAATGTGGGCGTCGACATCACCGCCGACGACCTGCGCGACCGGTTCGACGCGGTGCTGCTCGCCGCGGGTGCGCTGGCCGGCCGGGACACCCCGGCCACGCCGGGCCGCGGCCTCAACGGCGTGCACCTGGCGATGGACCACCTGGTCCCGGCCAACCGGATGGTGGCCGGCCTGCAGGACACCACGCCGATCGACGCGGCCGGCAAGCACGTCGTGATCATCGGCGGCGGCGACACCGGCGCGGACTGCCTCGGCGTCGCCCACCGGCAGGGCGCGGCCAACGTCATCCAGCTCGACCAGTACCCGCTGCCGCCCGAGGTGCGGGCCGGCGACCTGCACCCGTGGCCCACCTGGCCGGTGATCCTGCGCAACTACCCGGCCCACGAGGAGGGCGGCGACCGGGTCTTCGGCGTCGCGGTGCAGGAGTTCATCGACGACGGCGCCGGCAACGTCCACGCGGTCCGGGTCGCCGAGGTGGTCGTCGAGCGGGTCGACGGCGTCCGCACGGTCACCGTCACCCCCGGCACCGAGCGGGACCTGCGCGCCGACCTGGTGCTGCTGGCGATCGGCTTCGACGGCACCGAGCAGCAGCCGCTGCTCGAGCAGTTCGGCATCACCCGCAACCGGCGCGGGGTGCTGGACGCCGACGCCACCTGGCAGACCGGCGCCGAGGGCGTCTTCGTGGCCGGCGACATGCACCGCGGCGCCTCCCTCATCGTCTGGGCGATCGCCGAGGGCCGCTCGGCCGCCGCGGCGATCCACGACTACCTCGGCGCCAAGGGCGACCTGCCCGCCCCCGTCCGATCGAGCGCCCAGCCCCTGGGCGTCTGAAGCCGGACCACCGCCACACGCGAGAGGCGCGTCCACGGCCTCGCCATGCAGCTCGATCGCGTTGGCGAGGCGGTAACGGTCATCATTGCGGTCGGTGACGGTCCGGGCCTCGTACGGCAAAGGGGGTTGTCGCCGGACGGCCCGGAAGCGAAGGATTAAGCTGTCACGCGCGGTCGTCGACGCCCGCGAGACGGCGCAGCGCACCTGCGGTTTCCCTCCGGAGGAAGGCCTCGCCGCCTACCGTTCACCCGCATGACGGGGGTCGGTCAAAAGGCCGATCCGGAAGAGAGACTAGCCTGATGGCTGTGACACGCCGCGTAAAGATCGTCTGCACCATGGGGCCCGCGACCGCATCCGCCGAGCGCATGCTCGGGCTCGTCGAGGCGGGCATGGACGTGGCCCGCATGAACTTCAGCCATGGCAGCCACGAGGACCACCAGAAGGTGTACGACCTCGTGCGCGAGGCCGCCCGGCAGACCGGTCGCGCGGTCGCCGTCCTCGCCGACCTGCAGGGGCCGAAGATCCGGCTGGGCAAGTTCGCCGACGGCCCGCACGTGTGGAACACCGGTGACCTGGTGACCATCACCAGCGACGAGATCCTGGGCACCGTCGACCGCGTCTCCTGCACGTACAAGAAGCTTCCGCAAGAGGTCAAGACCGGCGACCGGCTGCTGATCGACGACGGCAAGGTGGCCGTCGAGGTGGCCGGCGTCGAGGGCAACGACATCCGCTGCCTGGTCATCGAGGGCGGCCCGGTCAGCAACAACAAGGGCGTCTCGCTGCCGAACGTTGCGGTCAGCGTCCCGGCGATGAGCGACAAGGACGAGGAGGACCTGCGCTTCGCCCTGTCGCTGGGCGTCGACCTGGTCGCGCTGTCGTTCGTCCGCTCGCCCGACGACATCAAGCTGGTGCACGCCGTGATGACCGAGGAGGGCCGTACGGTCCCGGTCATCGCCAAGGTGGAGAAGCCCGAGGCGGTCGACCACCTGGAGCAGATCGTGCTCGCCTTCGACGGCGTCATGGTGGCCCGCGGCGACCTCGGCGTCGAGCTGCCCCTCGACCAGGTGCCGCTGGTGCAGAAACGCGCCGTGCAGCTGTGCCGGGAGAACGCGAAGCCGGTCATCGTGGCGACCCAGATGCTCGACTCGATGATCGAGAATTCCCGCCCGACCCGCGCCGAGGCCTCCGACGTGGCGAACGCGGTGCTCGACGGCACCGACGCGGTGATGCTCTCCGGCGAGACCTCGGTCGGTAAGTACCCGGTGCTCACCGTCAGCACGATGGCGAAGATCGTCTCGACCACCGAGGCCGGCTCGATCCCGGTGCCGCGCCTGCAGCACGACCCGCGTACGCACGGCGGCGCGCTGACCGTGGCGGCCTCCCAGATTGCCCGCAACATCGGGGCGAAGGCGCTGGTCGCGTTCTCGCAGACCGGCGACACCGTGCGCCGGCTCGCCCGGCTGCACTGCGAGCTCCCGCTGTACGCGTTCACCCCGGTCCCCGCGGTGCGCGACCAGCTGGCGATGAGCTGGGGCGTGGAGACGTTCCTCACCGACTTCGTGCAGCACACCGACGACATGTTCCGGCAGGTCGACGCGAAGATGCTGGGCCTCGGGCTGGCCAAGCCCGGCGACTACGTGGTCGTCGTGGCCGGCTCCCCGCCGAACGCGCCGGGCTCGACCAACACGCTGCGGGTGCACCAGTTGGGTTCGCTCGTCGACCCGTCCACGGTGTGACCGTTCGCACGCCTTAGGCTCGGGGCGTGACCTCACCACTTCGCGGACAGGCCGCTGTCGACCAGCTTCTGGAGATCCTCGACCTCAAGCAGGTCGACGCGGCCACGTTCGTGGGGGAGAGCCCGCAGACCGGGGCGCAGCGCGTCTTCGGCGGCCAGGTCGCCGGTCAGGCCCTGGTCGCCGCCGGCCGCACGGTCGACCCGTCCCGGTTCGTGCACTCCCTGCACGGCTACTTCGTGCGGCCGGGCGACCCGACCGAGCCGATCCAGTTCAGCGTGGAGAACATCCGCGACGGCCGGTCCTTCTCGGTGCGGCGCTCGGTGGCCCAGCAGCACGGGCGGACGATCTTCTTCATGTCGGCCTCCTTCCAGGTACGCGAGGAGGGGCTCGACCACTACCTGCCGGCACCGGCCGACGTGCCCGGGCCCGACGAGGTGCCGACGATGGCCGACTGGGTGGCGCGGTATCCCGGGCGGTTCGGGGTCTTCGCGGCCGCGCCGCAGGCGATCGACGTGCGGTATGTCGGGGTGCCCGGGTGGGTGCCACCGGGCGACCGGGAGGCCAGCAAGCTGCAGCGGGTCTGGATGCGGATCAACGGCACCCTGCCGGACGACCCGCTGATCCACGCGTGCGCCCTGACCTATGCGTCCGATCTGTCGCTGCTGGATTCGGTGCTCTCCGCACACGGCGAGGTGTGGGGGCCGGGCGGCGTGATCGGGGCGAGCCTGGACCACGCGCTGTGGCTGCACCGGCCGTTCCGGGCGGACGAGTGGTTCCTCTACGACTGCACCAGCCCGTCGGCGAGCGGGAGCCGGGGGCTCGCGATGGGGCGGATGTTCACCCAGGACGGCCGGCACATCGCCAGCGCCGTGCAGGAGGGTTTGTTGCGTCGAGTGGGCAGTCGCGCCTGACTTCCCGCTTTAAGCCCCGCCGGGCGGAATCCGGCCTGGCGACCGGCCTGGTGGATTCCGCCCGGCGGGACCGGGGACATTCATTCCTCAGTGAGGCTCCTCGCCGGCTCCACGCCGGCCGGCGTGTCCGGCACCGGCGGCAGGTCCTCGGGCAGCCGGGCCGCCGTTCCGGTGCCGGTCACCCCGGCCTGCGCGATCTTGGCGTCCAGGTCCATGGTGCTGCGCAGGACCTCCTCGTGGAACGTCTTCGGCCCCGGCGTGTCGGCCCGGTGCTTCGCCTTGGCCGGCGGCGGCGTCCCCTCGTAGTCGGCCAGCCCGGCCGAGTACCCGGACACGCCCGCCTCCCGCTCCGGCGTCAGATGCAAGACCTCATGGCGTACGGAGACCTCCCGTAACCGCAGGGCGGTGACCAGATCCGCCACCGCGCGCAACACGCCGAGCCCGCCCAGCACCAGGATCACCGGGTCGGACCGGCGGGCGAGCGGCCCGGCCGCGTAGAAGCCCAGCGCCGCCTGCGCCACTCCGACCGCCAGCATCATCCCCCAGGTCCGGTCGATCCCGCGGTTCATCGTCGACACCGCGACGTCCATCGCGCCCCGCACCAGCAGGAACCAGCCGATCAGCGAGGCCGGTGTGGCATAGGTGGCGTCCCGATTTAGCAGCAGCACCGCCGCGGTGGCCCCGAACAGCAGCGCCATCCCCGCGTTCAACCACCAGGTACGCGTACCGGCCAGCGCCCGGACGGCCTCGCACAACGCCCCGAAGAGCACCACCGGCCCGGCCACCGGCGCCACATCCGCCGGCTCCAGCCGCAGCACACTCCACCCGATCGCCAGCCACGCCACCCCCGCGAACAGCAGAAAACCCCACATGCTGTCGCGCATGACGGTCATGGGAGAGGAACCGGACCACAACATGAGGCCTCCTGCCGAAGGTGTCCCTGCCATGACAACATCCGCGTCCCGCGGCGACCCGCCGTTCCGCCAGATTCACCGGACCGCCCCCGGGGTAAAGCACGCGCAACCGCCCACCCCCGGAGCCCGCCCGTGCGACGCCCCACCCCCGACCTCGGCCCCGCCCTGGCCGCCGCCCGCGACGGCGACCCGCACGGGTTCGCCCAGCTGTGGCGCGCCCTGCAGCCCGCCCTGCTGCGCTACCTGCGGGTCGTCGCCGGCGACCACGCCGAGGACGCCGCCAGCGAGACGTGGCTCCAGGTCATCCGCGACCTCGACCGGTTCCGGGGCGACCTCGGCGCCTTCCGCGGCTGGCTGTTCCGCATCGCCCGGCACCGCGCCCTGGACGAGCACCGCCGGCGCCACGCCACCCCGGCCGAGGACGCCGACCGGACTTCGCCCGACGCCGCGACCGTCGCCATCGAGGGGGAGGGCACCGACTGGGCGCTGCAAGTGATCGCCACCCTGCCGAGCGACCAGGCCGAGGCCGTCATGCTGCGGATCGTCGCCGGGCTCGACGTCGCCACCACCGCGCAGATCCTCGGCAAAAGACCGGGCGCCGTACGCGTCGCCACCATGCACGGACTCCGGCGGCTCGCCACACACCCGCAGGTATGCGACCGAACCGCCCGCGAGGCGGCCGCGGAGGTGTAACGGAATGTGGACCCCGCGCGCCTTTCTCCACGCGACGCGCATCCGGAGAACCCACCGCATCGGCCAAGCCGAGGCCGATCGACTGGTCGCCGGCGACCTGCCCGGCCCCCCGCACGCCGCCCTGAGGGAACTCCTCGACGCCGCCCGCGCCCCAGCGACCGCCGACGAGCTCAGCGGCGAGAGGGCCGCGGTCGCCGCGTTCACCGCGCACCGCCGGCGCGCTGCCCGTGCCGCCCGGCGACACCGGGCCCGGACGAGGACCGCGATCGTGGCAGTCACGACCGGCGTGGCTTTCCTGTCCGCCGGCACCGCCGTAGCGGCCCGCACCGGCAACCTCCCAGAGGAAGCCCAGCGGCACGCGCACCGCTTGTTCTCGGCGCTGGGAGTACCGGCGCCGAGAACAGGTGGCTCGTCCCCGAGTACGGCGCGTGCGCCGTTGGTGGCGGCCCTGAGCTGGTGCGACTCGTGGCAGGGGCCGGGGTTGGCGGGCAGGTCCCCGGCGGGCGGGCCGGGGGAAGGCGCCTCGTCGAGGGGGCCTTCGCCGCTGGGCGCGTCGCCTCAGGGTGTGTCACCGCTCGGCGCCTCGTCTCAGGCCGCCTCGTCTCAGGCCGCCTTGCCGCAGGGCCCATCCCCACAGGGCCCATCCCCACAGGGCCCATCCCCACAGGGCCCGTCCTCGCCGGGCTCTTCCCCACTGGGCTCTTCGCCGTTGGGCGCCTCGTCACAGGGCCCAGCCCCACGGGACGCATCCCCGCCAGGCCCATCACCGTCGGGCGACTCGCCGCTCAGCCTCGAGAACCGGCGGAGGCTCGTGGCCGCGGCCGGCGGGGAGAACGGCGTCGAGCGGTACTGCGCAGCGCTGCGTCGGTCGGCCCCGTCTGCGCCACTGGCGAGTTCCAAGCCGGGGCCCAGGCCGCAGCCGAGCGGCTCGCCGCAGCCCGGCGCGTCGCAGAGCCCAGCCGGCGCGTCGCAGAGCCCAGCCGGCGCGTCGCAGAGCCCAGCCGACGCGTCGCAGAGCCCGCCCGGCGTGCCACCTGGCCCAACGGGCGCTGCTGGGACCGGTGTGCCGCCGGTGCCAACGCCGACCAGCGCGCCTTCGTCGACGCCACCGACGGCCGCCCGCTGACACCCGCCACGCCGCGAATGGTCACTCGGCCCGTGGTCGCCGCACCGACCGAGACCCGGCTGGAGAGGCGCCGCAGACGTGCCCCGCACCGAATTGCCGCCGGTCGAGCCCGCCCCGCCCGCCGGATGCCCGGGCGGCGTGAGCACCGCGGGTCATCGGCACCCGTTACCGGACGCTGCGCTCCGCAAGGTCAAGGTCACGCAGAGAGACGGAGTCCTGCCCGGGGTGCCGCGGGAGCGCTGTGGAGGCAGGCAAGATCGGCCGGCGCTCACCATTTCGGGCCGATGAACTCGTCGAGTCGTGCTGCCGCCTCCCTCCGCGCCACCGACAGGGTGTTGCGCCGGGCCATCCGCCAGCTGATGTCAAGGCTGTCGAGCGTCCGGGCGCACAGGGCCATGATGTCGGCGGATTCGTTGACGAACGTGCAACGCGGATAGGTGTAAGTCTTGCCGTTCCGAACGGTTCGATTGGTGAACCGGCTGCCGTCGGAGTGGAAAAGCCCGCGCAGAAATCGTCTCGGCTCGGCGGCTGTCACTTCCTGTTGCCAATCCGCCAATTCAATCTTTCGGAGATGTTTGGCGCCGGGGCCGTGCTGCGGCAATAGGCAGGGCCAATGCGTCCAATGTGCGCGGACACACATGCAGCCGACGCGCTCCTGATATCCGACCGTCCGGGCGCCGCACGCCTCCATCGCCTGCGACACCTCGTGGATGAGCCCGGGATACCGCACGTCGCAGGTGACCGTCAGCAGCGGCACGCGTTGGGTGGTGAGCAGATGCCCGTCGCCGAGATACTGCCCCAAGAGGTAGGCATATGCACGCGGGTCGTCGAGCGGACGGGGCGGCCGGTCGCATCGGGGACACCTGTTGTCGATCTTTATGTGCGCCGAGCGGCGGTTGTAGAGCCCGCAGGCAACCGTGTTGCGCGACAATCCCAACTGACGGTGGATCTCGGTGAATGGCACACCCTCGGCATGCAATCTGAGGGCCGCGAGACGCAAGTGAGGAGGGTGCACGCGGAAATCATCTCGCGTGGCTACGACAATTTTCGTGCCCCCGGTGGGATTCGAACCCACACTGTATGGTGTTTGAGACCATCTTCTCTGCCGGTTGGAATACAGGGGCCAGCAAACCCGTCCCGCACGAGTAGGCCACGCCAGGATGAGCTTCCGACAGCCTACCTACTACGCTTAGGGCGGCGGTACCCACATACCGGGGTGTCGCGACTTCGGGAGTGTTGGGGGTAGGGGTTCCGTGGCCGACACGCAGGCTGGGGGCGATCGCAAGCGGGTGCTGATCGCCGAGGACGAGGCCCTCATCCGTCTGGACCTGGCCGAGATGCTGGTCGAGGAGGGCTACGACGTCGTCGGGGAGGCCGGTGACGGCGAGACCGCCGTGCGTCTGGCCGAGGAGCTCCGGCCCGACCTCGTGATTCTCGACATCAAGATGCCGATCATGGATGGGCTGGCGGCCGCCGAGCGGATCGCCGGGGGGCGGATCGCGCCGGTGGTGATCCTGACCGCGTTCAGCCAGCGTGATCTGGTGGAGCGGGCGCGGGCGGCCGGGGCGATGGCGTACCTGGTGAAGCCGTTCCAGAAGTCGGACCTGGTGCCGGCGATCGAGATCGCCCTGTCCCGGTATTCGGAGATCGCGGCGCTGGAGTCCGAGGTCGCCGGCCTGACCGATCGGCTGGAGACGCGTAAGTCGGTGGAGCGCGCCAAGGGCGAGCTGATGACGAAGTACCAGATGACCGAGCCGCAGGCGTTCAAGTGGATTCAGCGGACGGCGATGGACCACCGGATGACGATGCGTGAGGTGGCCGACCGGATCCTGGCGGAGAGTCAGGAGGCGGGGGGCGCGCAACCCGCCACCAGTTGATCTCGCCGTAACGCTCATGTTGTAACACCTGCTCCCGCCTGCGAATGACCTGACGTAACGGTTCGGTGAAAGCCCGATCGAAGTCTTTTGGCAGGCCCGAAGACTGGGATAGCGTCCCGCCCCATGACGGGCGCGGTGTGGTCGTGTGTGCACGCAAGTGCCAATCGGCCGCCGGTGGCTCGGTGGGTTCGGTATGGAGGAGGGTTCCAACCTTGAGGCAGGTTCTCGCACGAGCCATCGGCGGGGTGGCCATCATCGGGCTCATCGCCGGTGCCGCTGCTTGTAATAAGTCTTCGAGCAGCGACAACACGGCGAGCGGCTCGAACTGCGGCTACAAGCTCGCTTTCTTCGGCGCTCTCACCGGCTCGGCTGCCAACCTCGGTGTGAACATCGAGCAGGGCTTCGAGCTGGCCGTTCAGCAGTACAACAAGCAGAAGGGCTCCGACTGCATCACCGTGGCGAAGTTCGACTCGCAGGGCGCCCCCGAGGTCGCCCCCGGTGTCGCGCGGAGCCTGGTGGCGGACAAGAAGGTCCTGGGCATCGTCGGGCCGCCGTTCTCCGGCGAGTCCGCCGCGGCCGACCCGATCTTCGAAGCGGCCGGTATCCCGACCATCACGCCGTCCGCGACCCGTACGTCGCTGTCGTCGAGCGGCTGGAAGGTCTTCCACCGCGCGGTCGCCAACGACGACGCGCAGGGCCCCGCGGCCGCCTCGTACATCAAGGATGTGCTGAAGGCGCAGAAGGTCTTCGTCGCGGACGACCAGTCGGCGTACGGCGCCGGCCTGTCCGACGTGGTGAAGAAGACGCTCGGCTCGCTGGTCGTGCAGTCGGACAAGACCGAGGCCGACGGCAAGCAGTCGGACTTCTCGGCGCTGGTGTCGAAGGTGCAGGCCTCCGGCGCGACCGCGCTGTTCTACGGCGGCTACTACACGAACGCGGGCATCATCCGCAAGCAGCTGACGGCGGCGGGCTGGAAGGGCACGCTGGTCGGCGGCGACGGCATGAAGGACCCGGGCCTGGCCAAGGCGTCCGGCACGGCGGCCGCGGTGGGCACCGTGGTGACCTGCCCGTGTTCGCCGCCCGAGGCGGCCGGCGGCACCTTCGTGAACGACTACAAGGCGAAGTGGAACCAGGACGCCGGCACGTACTCCGACGTGGCGTTCGACGCGGCGAACATCTTCCTGCAGGGTATCGACGCGGGTAACACCACGCCGCAGAAGCTGAACGACTACCTGTCCACGGTGAACTACAAGGGCATCGCGAACACGTACAAGTTCACCTCGACCGGCGAGCTCGACCCGTCGCTGATCAAGGTGTGGGCGTTCAAGTTCGACGCCACCGGCAACCCGGTGAAGGACCAGCAGATCAAGACCTCCTGAGCGCGTCGTAACACTCTCGTAGGGCCGGTGCGGCCGGATTGATCTCCGGCCGCACCGACCTCGTCGTTTTGGGAGCCCCTCTGTGAACTTCTCCGGTCTGATCAACGAATTCGGGCCGCTCACCGTCGCCGGTCTGGCACAGGGCGCGATCATCGCGTTGTTCGCCCTTGGGTACACGCTGGTCTACGGCGTGTTGCGGCTGATCAACTTCGCACACTCCGAGGTGTTTCTGGTGGGCACGTACGCCTGCTTGATCGCCTGGGGTTGGTTCGGTCTCGACCAGAACTCCGCGGCGCCGGATCTCGGCGCGATGCTGGGTTACATGGCGCTGGGTCTGGTGGTGGCGATCGTCGCCTCGGGCCTGGTCGCGCTGCTGGTCGAGTTGGTGGCCTATCGGCCGCTGCGCCGTCGTAACGCGCCGCCGCTGGCGTTCCTGATCACGGCGATCGGCGCGTCGCTGGCCATTTCGGAGACGGTGGGCGTGTTGACCCACCGGGTCCAGAGGGGTGTTCCGCCGATCATCCAGGCGAAGACCGTGATCACCATCGGCAACACGCACATCACGAATCTGCAGATCCTGATCGTGGTGCTGGCGCTGGTGATGATGTTCGTGCTGGATCGTTTCATCAACGGCTCACGTCTGGGCCGGGGCATCCGCGCGGTGGCGCAGAGCCCGGACAGCGCTGCGCTGATGGGCGTCAACAAGTCCCGGGTGATCTCGCTGGTCTTCCTGCTCGGCGGGCTGATGGCGGGCATCGCCGCGGTGATGTACGACCTGAAGATCGGTGTGACCAAGTACGACGCGGGCTTCCTGCTCGGCATCGACGCGTTCACCGCGGCCGTGCTGGGCGGTATCGGCAACCTGCGCGGCGCGCTGGTGGGCGGCCTGTTGCTGGGCGTGTTGCAGAACTACGCGGCCGGTCTGTTCGGCTCGAGCTGGCTGCACGGCGCCGCGTTCGTGCTGCTGGTGCTGATCCTGATGTTCCGTCCGACGGGTCTGTTGGGTGAGTCTCTCGGAAGGGCGCGAGCATGAGCGACACCGCGGTGGCCCCGGCGAAGGAGAAGGCGACCTTCCGGGAGAACGGTGGGGTGCGGGGCTGGTTCGGCCGGCAACCGGCGTGGGTGCGCTGGGCGGTGATGTTGCTGTTCGCGGTGCTGGCGTTCCTGCTGCCGTACGCCGGGGACATCCCGGTGATCGGCCCGCAGATCACCACCGAGGGCATCGACTGGCCGTCGGCCCTGTTCAACATGTCGTACTACGTGCTGCTGGCCCTGGGCCTGAACGTGGTGGTCGGCTACGCGGGCCTGCTGGACCTGGGGTACGTCGGCTTCTTCGCCATCGGGGCGTACGGGACGGCGCTGCTGACCTCGCCGGACAGCGTGCTGTACTCGCACACCGGCTGGGCCTGGCTGGGCGCGGCGCCGGTGGCGCTGGCGGCGACCATGCTGGCCGGCCTGATCCTGGGCTATCCGACGCTGCGGCTGCGCGGCGACTATCTGGCGATCGTGACGCTGGGCTTCGCGGAGATCATCCGGATCGTGGCGACGAACACGACCACCTTCCGCGGTGACCGGGGCTTCACCAACGTGCCGCACCCGCCGGGCTCGTCCGGCGGTAAGCCGATCTTCGGGGTGACCGACGCGACGCCGTACTTCTGGCTCGGCCTCGTGGTCATCATTCTGGTGATCTTCGGGGTGCGGAACCTGGACCGGTCCCGGGTCGGGCGCTCCTGGCTGGCCATCCGGGAGGACGAGGAGGCCGCCGAGATCATGGGCGTGCGGACCACCAAGTTCAAGCTGTGGGCGTTCTCGGTGGGCGCGTTCATCGGTGGCCTGGGCGGCGTGCTGTTCGCCGGCGAGCAGGGCTTCATCAACTCGTCCACGTTCGTGCTGCAGTTCTCGATCCTGGTGCTGGCCGGCGTGGTCATGGGTGGCTCGGGCAACATGGCGGGCGCGATCCTGGGCGGCGCGCTGATCTCGTACATCCCGGACCGGTTGCGGGGCATCTCGCTGGGCGGCACGGACCTGTACGAGTACCGGTTCGCGATGTTCGGTGCCGTGATCATCGCCATCATGATCGTGCGGCCGCAGGGCCTCATTCCGAGCCGGCGCCGCGCGATGGAGCTCAAGGACCGGGAGAAGGAGGTGGCTCCGCTGTGAGTGAGCCGCACATCGAGACTCCGGAGGAGCTCGACCGCGAGAACGCGCGCCCGGTCGACCAGGCCGCTCCGACGGGCCGCGACAATGTCGAGGATCCCGGCGTACACGATCCGGATGTTCTTCTTGAAGTTGACCATGTGACCCTGCGGTTCGGCGGTGTGGTCGCGCTCAACGACGTCAGCTTCTCGCTGCGCCGGGGCGAGATCTTCGGGCTGATCGGGCCGAACGGCGCCGGGAAGACCACCTGCTTCAACGCGATGACCGGGGTGTACCGGCCGACCAGCGGGGCGATCCGGTTCAACGGCGAGTCGATCGTCGGCAAGAAGAAGCACGAGATCACCCGGGGCGGCATCGCCCGTACGTTCCAGAACGTCCGGTTGTTCCCGGAGATGACCGCGCTGGAGAACGTCATGGTGGGCGCGGACGCGCACCACAAGACGAGCGTGGTCGGCGCGTTGTTCCGGCTGCCGCGGCACTGGCAGGAGGAGCGCTCCGGCCGGGAACGCTCGCTCGAGCTGCTGCGCTTCGTCGGGATCTCGCACCGGGCCGGGGACGTCAGCCGCAATCTCTCGTACGGCGAGCAGCGCCGGCTGGAGATCGCGCGGGCGCTGGCCACCAACCCGACGCTGCTCTGCCTGGACGAGCCGGCGGCCGGCTTCAACCCGGCCGAGAAGGTGGACCTGCTGCAACTGATTCGCCGGATCCGGGATCTCGGCGTGACGGTGCTGCTGATCGAGCACGACATGCGCCTGGTGATGGGCGTGACCGACCGGATCGTGGTGCTGGAGTTCGGCAAGAAGATCGCCGAGGGGACGCCGGCCGAGGTGCGGGACAACCCGGCGGTCATCGCCGCGTATCTGGGGGTGCCGACCGATGCTGCTTGAGCTGGACAACATCTCTCTCGCGTACGGCCGGATCCAGGCCCTGCACGGGATCAGCCTCACCGTCGGCCAGGGCGAGATCGTCGCGCTGATCGGCGCGAACGGCGCCGGGAAGTCGACGACCATGCGGGCCATCTCGGGCCTGCGCCCGGTGTCGCAGGGCTCGATCAAGTTCGACGGCAAGGACATCACGCGGCTGCGCGCCGACCTGCGCGTGGTCCGCGGGGTGTCGCAGTCGCCCGAGGGCCGCGGCATCTTCCCCGGCATGTCGGTGCGGGAGAACCTCGAGATGGGCGCCTACACGCGCCGGGTACGCGCCGAGATCGACGAGGACCTGGAGCGGGTGTTCGGCCTGTTCCCGCGCATGAAGGAGCGGGAGAAGCAGTCCGGCGGCACGCTCTCCGGCGGCGAGCAGCAGATGCTGGCGGTGGGCCGGGCGCTGATGAGCCGGCCGAAGCTGCTGCTGCTGGACGAGCCGTCGATGGGCCTGGCCCCGATGCTGATCCAGCAGATCTTCGACATCATCGTGGAGATCAACCAACAGGGCACCACGATCCTGCTGGTCGAACAGAACGCCCAGCAGGCGCTTTCCCGGGCACATCGGGCGTACGTTCTGGAGACCGGACGGATAGTGAAGGCGGGCACCGGCGCCGAGCTCCTGCACGACCCGGCGGTCAAGGACGCCTACCTGGGTGTCGCCTAACCAGATTCATCCCGCAACAGAGGAGTTCTTATGTTCCGCACCTCCCCAGGCCGACGGGCGATCCTCGGGCTGGCCGTCGCGGTGGCGCTGACGACCTCCGCCGCCGCCTGCGGTTCGGAGTCCGGCGACAACAGCGGCACCGGCTCGACCCCCGTGTCCAGCGCCTCCGCCGACACGAGCCTGGCCGACAAGGTCCCGGCCGACGTCAAGGCGGCCGGCAAGCTGGTCATCGGCACCGACTCGACGTACGCGCCCAGCGAGTTCCTGGACACCGACGGCAAGACCGTCATCGGCTTCGACGTCGACCTGTTCAACGCGGTCGCGCAGAAGCTGGGCCTGACCACCCAGTGGGAGTCGGCGAAGTTCGACAGCATCATCCCGGGCGTGACCAGCAAGAAGTACGCCGCCGGCGTCTCCTCCTTCACGATCAACAAGGATCGGCTGAAGCAGGTCACCATGGTCAGCTACTTCAACGCCGGCACCCAGTGGGCGGCGAAGACCGGCGCCACGATCGACCCGGACAACGCCTGCGGCAAGAAGATCGCGGTGCAGACCTCGACGGTCCAGGCCGACGACATCGCGGCCCGGTCGAAGAAGTGCACCGACGGCGGCAAGGCGAAGATCACCGTCGACCAGTACCAGGCCCAGTCGGACGCCACCAACGCCGTGGTGACCGGCAAGGACGACGCGATGCTCGCCGACTCGCCGGTCTGCGCGTACGCGGTGAAGCAGACCAACGGCCAGCTGGCCCTGCTCGGCAGCATCTACGACTCGGCGCCGTACGGCTACGTGCTGCCCAAGGACCAGGCCGACACGATGGCCGTCGCGGTCCAGGGCGCGCTGAAGGCGCTGATCGCCGACGGCACCTACAAGACGATCCTGGCGAAGTGGGGCGTCGACGCGGGCGCCATCACCGACCCCACGGTGAACCCGACCGTCTGAGTCGTCGATGACCGACCTGAAAACCCCCGAGCGGGCACGGCCTGAACCGATCAAGGCCGTGCCCGTGCGGCACCCCGGGCGATGGGTTCTCATCGCCGTGCTCGCGGTGCTGGCGGCGATGTTCGCGCACGTGCTGGTGACGAACCACCAGTTCGACTGGAAGTTCATCTTCGTCTCGTACGCGCCGGGCAAGCGCGGCGTGATGTTCACCGGGCCGGTCCTCGACGGCCTGCGCGGCACCATCCTGCTGACCATCACGTCGATGCTGATCGGCATCGTCCTGGGTGTCTTCATCGCGATCATGCGGCTGTCCGACAACCCGGTCCTCAAGGCGGTCGCGTTCGTCTACACCTGGTTCTTCCGGGCGGTGCCGCGGCTCGTGCTCGCGGTCCTGTTCGGCAACCTGAACATCCTGTGGAACCGGATCGGGTTCGGCCTGCCGTTCGACCATCAGATCGGCAAGCTGTTCGGCATCAACGACCTGAACGCGCAGTTCTACAGCGTGAAGGCGAGCGACCTGCTGGCCGGGTTCGTGGCCGGCATGCTGGCGCTGGGCCTGTCCGAGGGCGCGTACATGGCCGAGATCGTCCGGGCCGGCATCCAGTCGGTCGACCCCGGCCAGGCCGAGGCGGCGACCGCGCTGGGCCTGTCCCGGGCGCTGGTGCTGCGCCGGGTCGTGCTGCCGCAGGCGATGCGGGTGATCGTGCCGCCGACCGGCAACGAGGTCATCGCGATGGTCAAGGACACCTCGCTGGTGGCCTACGTGCCGGTCACGTTCGAGCTGTACTTCCAGCTCAACGCGGTGGCGGCCCGGACCTTCGTGGTGTTCCCGGTGCTGGTCGCCGCGGTGCTCTGGTACCTGATCCTGTGCACGGTGCTGATGATCGGTCAGTATTTCCTGGAGCGGCACTTCGGCAAGGGCTACGGCGCTACCGGCCGCGCCCGGCAGAAGCTGCGCGACATCGAGGCCGAGCAGAGCGGCCGGATCGTCGTCGAGGGAGGAGGCCCCACATGACCGAGATGATCAAGGCCGACAACGTGCACAAGTCGTTCGGCTCGCTCGAGGTGCTCAAGGGCATCGACCTGGTCGTGAGGTCGGGCGAGGTGTGCTGCGTGCTGGGCCCGTCCGGCTCCGGCAAGTCGACGTTCCTGCGCTGCGTCAACCACCTCGAGAAGATCAACGCCGGGAAGATCTTCGTGGACGGCGACCTGGTCGGCTACCACGAGCGCGGCGGCAAGCTGCACGAGATGAAGGACAGCGAGGTCTCCCGCCAGCGCCAGCAGATCGGCATGGTGTTCCAGCGGTTCAACCTCTTCCCGCACATGACCGTTCTGCAGAACGTCATGGAGGCGCCCTGCCGGGTGAAAAAAGAGGACAAGGCGGCCGTACGGGACCGGGCGGTCGGCCTCCTCGATCGGGTCGGGCTCGGGGCCAAGAAGGACAATTACCCCGGCCAGCTCTCCGGCGGCCAGCAGCAGCGGGTGGCGATCGCCCGGGCGCTGGCGATGCGGCCCAAGCTGATGCTCTTCGACGAGCCGACCAGCGCGCTCGACCCGGAACTGGTCGGCGAGGTCCTGGACGTGATGAAGGACCTGGCCCGGGACGGGATGACCATGGTGGTGGTGACCCACGAGATCGGCTTTGCCCGCGAGGTGGGCGACACCGTGGTGTTCATGGACGGCGGCGTCGTGGTCGAGCAGGGCCCGCCCGCCGAGATCATCGCGAATCCGAAGCAGGACCGTACCAAGGCATTCCTCAGCAAAGTGTTGTAAAGGCGACCGGGGCGGTCGGAGTTTCTGTCGTACCCCAGGGCTAGAGTTTCTGGACGTGAGCGACGACGCCCTGACCCCCCGTTTGCTGCTGCTCGACGGCCACTCGCTGGCGTATCGGGCCTATTACGCCCTGCCGGTGGACAACTTCAGCACCGCCACCGGCCAGGCGACGAACGCGGTGTTCGGCTTCACCTCGATGCTGATCAACATGCTGCGCGACGAGAAGCCGACGCACATCGTGGTCGCGTTCGACGTCTCCCGCATCTCCTTCCGCACGGCGATCTACCCGGAGTACAAGGCCGGCCGCTCCGAGACGCCGAAGCCGTTCCTGGGTCAGGTCAGCCTGATCAAGGAGGTCCTCGACGCCCTGCGCATCCCCGTGGTGGAGAAGGAGGGCTTCGAGGCCGACGACGTGATCGCCACCCTCTCCCGGCAGGGCCGCGAGGCCGGCATGGAAGTGATCATCTCGACCGGCGACCGTGACGCGTTCCAGCTGGCCGACGAGCACACCACGATCCTCTACCCGGTGCGCGGCGTCTCCGAGGTGTGGCGGATGACCCCCGAGGCGATCGAGGCGAAATACTTCGTGCCCCCGTCCCGCTACCGGGAGAAGGCGGCCCTGGTCGGCGAGGCCAGCGACAACCTGCCCGGGGTGCCCGGCGTCGGCGACAAGACCGCCGCCAAGTGGATCAACGAGTTCGGCGGCCTCGACGGCATCGTCGCCCACGTCGACAAGATCAAGGGCAAGGCCGGCGACAGCCTGCGCGCCAACCTGGCCGGGGTGCTGCGCAACTACGAGGTGAACGCGCTCAAGCGCGAGCTCGAGCTGCCGCTGACGCCGGCCGACGCGAAGTGGCACGGGTGGGACCGCGAGGCCGTCCACCAGGTCTTCGACGCGCTCGAGTTCCGGGTCCTGCGGGAGCGGCTGTATTCGTACCTGGACGCGGTCGAGCCCGAGGCGGAGGCCGGCTTCGACCTGTCCGGGCAGACCCTGCGGGCCGGCGAGGTCGCCGCCTGGCTGACCAGGCACGCGGCCGGGGCGCCGGTCGGCGTCGCCGTCACCGGCTCGTTCGGCCGCGGCACCGGCACCCTCACCGGTGTAGCGGTCGCCACCGGCGACGGCCCGGCCGGGTGGTTCGACCCGGCCGCGCTCGACCAGTCCGACGAGACCGCGGTCGCGACCTGGCTGGCCGACCCCGACCGGCCCAAGGTGGTGCACGACGCCAAGCCCGCGTCGCTGGCGATGCGCGCGCACGGCTGGCGCCTCGAGGGCGTCCGCGTCGACACGGCGCTCGCGGCCTACCTGGCGAAACCCGACCAGCGGGCGTACGACCTGACCGATCTCGCCCTGCGCTACCTCAAGCGTGAGCTGCGGGTCGAGGAGCCGGCGAGCGGCCAGCTCGACCTGCTGTCCGGTCTGGAGGAGAGCCACGACGCCCAGGCCGAGGAAGGCCTGATGCTGCGGGCCCGGGCCACCCTCGACCTCGCCGACGTGCTCACCGAGGAGCTGTCCCGCGACGGCGGGGCGTCCCAGGCCCTGCTCACCGAGGTCGAGCAGCCGCTGTCCCGGGTGCTCGCCGAGATGGAGCACCTCGGCATCGCCGCCGACACGCACTATCTCTCCGAGCTCGAGGCGCATTTCGCGGCCGAGGTCAAGGCGGCGCAGCAGGCGGCGCACGAGGTGGTCGGCCGGGAATTCAACCTCGGCTCGCCCAAGCAGCTGCAGGAGATCCTGTTCACCGAGCGCAACCTGCCCAAGACCAAGAAGATCAAGTCCGGGTACACGACCGATGCCGACGCGCTGCAGAGCCTGTACGCGCAGACCGAGGACCCGCTGCTGGCCCACCTGCTGCGGCACCGGGACGTCGCCAAGCTCAAGTCCACGGTCGACGGGCTGCTCAAGTCGGTCTCGGACGACGGGCGCATCCACACCACGTTCAACCAGACCGTGGCCGCCACCGGCCGGCTCTCGTCGACCGACCCCAACCTGCAGAACATCCCGATCCGTACCGAGGAGGGCCGGCGGATCCGCCGCGCGTTCGTCGTCGGCGACGGCTTCGAGCAGCTGATGACGGCCGACTACAGCCAGATCGAGATGCGCATCATGGCGCACCTGTCCGGCGACGAGGCGCTGATCGCGGCGTTCAACTCGGCGTTCGACTTCCACGCCGCCACCGCCTCGTCGGTCTTCCACGTCCCGGTGGAGGAGGTCGTCCCCGACCAGCGCCGCAAGATCAAAGCCATGAACTACGGGCTGGCGTACGGATTGTCCGCCTACGGTCTGTCCAACCAGCTGACGATCGGGGTGGACGAGGCGCGCGCGCTGATGGAGGAGTATTTCGAGCGGTTCGGCGGCGTCCGCGAGTATTTGCAGGCGGTCGTGAAACGGGCGGTGCAGGACGGCTACACGGCCACCATCCTCGGCCGGCGCCGCTACCTGCCCGACCTGTCCAGCGACAACCGGCAGCGCCGCGAGATGGCCGAGCGGATGGCGCTCAACGCGCCGATCCAGGGCTCGGCGGCCGACATCATCAAGGTGGCCATGCTCCGGGTCGACGCGGCCATCCGGAAGGCCGGCCTGCGCTCCCGGATGCTGCTGCAGGTGCACGACGAACTGGTCTTCGACGTGGCGCCGGGCGAGCGCGAGGCCCTCGAGGAACTGGTCCGCCGCGAGATGGGCGGCGCCCACCCGCTGTCGGTCCCGCTGGAGGTCTCGGTCGGCTCCGGCCGGGACTGGAACGGCGCCGACCACTGACGCATTCTGGCCGGGAGGCGGGTGCGGTTTTCGCACGCAGGTTGTAGATGTAAGGTCTGCGCGGCTGGTTCGGAGAGCGGAGGTGTCGTGGGCGGCGAAAAGTGCCGGTTGCGGAACACAATCGACCGGCGTGGGGGACGGGGCGTGTGGCCCACGGAAAGGCTGGGCCGATGCTGAGAAAATCGACGGGGGAGACCGCGGCCGTGACGGCCGACGGCGCTCCGATAGCGCAGGGCCCGATGGACCCGGCGCAGGCGAGCAGGTTTGCTCCGATGTTCAAGGCGCTCGGCGACCCGGTGCGCCTCCGGCTGCTCTCGATGATCGCCTCCGCGGGCGGCGGCGAGGTCTGCGTCTGCGACCTGACCGGTGCCTTCCACCTGACCGGCCCGACCATCTCGCACCACCTGCGGGTACTGCGCGAGGCGGGCCTGGTCGACTCGGACCGGCGCGGCACGTGGGTGTATTACCGGCTCATTCCCGCCGGCCTCACCGTGCTGGCCGCCCTGCTGGACGCAGGCCAGAACTTCATAAGCTGAGCTGTGCTGAGCTTGCCGGCGTCGCTGCGTTTTGCCGGCGTCGCTGAGTTTGCCCGAGGCCAGCGGCGGAGGATCGGGCGGCGCTCTCACCCGAGCGCGGCATCCGTCTCGCATGGTGGGTCGGCCGTGCCGGTTGGTGGGCTGCGTTTCGCATGCTGGCCGAGGCTCCCGCATATTGATCGTCGCGGTCACATGCTGGGATTCTGCCCTGCCGACTGTCCTGATATTCCCCTCAAATCGGGCGGCGCGGCCGGTCGGGTAGGCAGGGGTGAAGCGCTGGTGCGCGCACCGAACACGAACGCATCAAGGTCTGCGGCCCGGAGCCGATCGTGGAGAGTTTGTGCTCCTGAGCCCGGCGTTCCGCAGCCGGCCGCAACCAACCCGCCAGCCGAGCCGCCGCCGGCCGCCGGCCGCAACCAACCCGCCAGCCGAGCCGCCGCTGGACGCCGGCCGCCGCCACACCCGCCAGCCGAGCCGCCGCCGGCCGCCGGCCGCAACCAACCCGCCAGCCGAGCCGCCGCCGGCCGCCGGCCGCAACCACACTCACCGGCCAAGGCGGCGCAGCCGCCGCACCCCAACCCGTAGGTGGGTGATCTCCTTGCGACGGCAGCCAAAGCGCCATCTGCTGGTGGGAGGCGGCGCAAGCGGGGTTTGCTTGCGCCGCCTCCCACCAGCAGATCCCCTACGGTTGTCGTCGCAAGGAGATCACCCACCGTCCCCACCGCAACCAACATCGCCAGGCTGATCTCTGCAGCGATGGCCGGGTCTGGGCGGAGCCCAGGGTCTACCCCCAAACATCCAGAACCGGGAAAATACGAGGCGGGGCACGCTTGCGCGACGCGGGAGAGGCTTGCGCGACGCGGGAGAGGCTTGCGCGACGCGGAGGCAGGCTCGGGCGACGCGGGGTGGATCGTTTCGGCCGCTGGGTGGACCGGCCGCTGGGTGGACCGGCCGCTGGATGGACGAGCCGCTGGGTGGACGAGCCGCCGGGTGGACCGGCAGCCGAATCGACCAGTCAGGTCGCGGTGACCCCGGCCGCGTCGTCAGGCCGGCAGGTCGGCGACGAAGATGGCGGTGCCGGGGAAGAGGCGGCCGCGCAGCGGGCTCCACTGGCCCCAGACCTGGTCGTGCCCGGCCGGCCACTCCGGCTCGATCAGGTCGCGCAGCACGAAACCGGCCGCGACCAGCTCGCGCACCCGGTCGCCGAGCGTGCGGTGCTGCTCGACGTAGGTCGGCCGGCCCCGCTCGTCGACCTCGACGTACGGCCGCCGGTCGAAGTACGAGTTCCGGGCGATCAGGCCGCTCTCATCCGGTTCGTCCCAGAAAATCCAGCGCATCGGGTGGGTGATCGAGAACACCCAGGTGCCGCCGGGCCTGAGCACCCGGGCCACCTCGAGCATCGCGGCGCCCGAGTCGGCCACGAACGGGATCGCCCCGAAGGCGGTGCAGACGATGTCGAATACGCTGTCCGCGAACGGCAGGGCCAGCGCGTCGGCTTGTGCCAGCGGCACGCGTACGCCGGACCTCTCCTCGCCGGCCCGCGCCTGCCGCAACATGCCCGCGGAGAGATCCATGGCCACCACGTTCGCGCCCTGCCCGTCCAGCCAGCGCGCCCCGGCGGCGGCGCCGGCGCCCAGTTCGAGCACCCGCCGGCCGCGCACGTCGCCGAGCAGCCGGGCGTCCGCCTCGCGCAGCCCCTCCGGGCACCAGACGAAGTCGTTGTCGCCCAGGAAGGCGCCGTGTTCGCCCTGGTAGTCGTCGGCGTCGAGATCCCACCAGGCGCGGCTCGCGCGCCGGCTCTCGTCGTCGGTAACCGGCCGGCGCAGCACCGTCGTCTCGCTGGCCGGGACAGCCGTCCCGGGACCCGGAATATCGATCACGTGACCAACGGTACGTGAGGGCACGCCATGGTCCTGATTCGGTACATTACGGGCACGATGCGGGGTTTCCGCCGAACATTGTGCCGCCGTCGTCAGGAGGGCTTGCAACCTGTGGTAATGCGCACGGTAAGCTAGTCGATGCGCTCGCGGATCGTGTGCCTCGGCAGGGAGCAGGCTCCGTGGTCACCGGTCTCGTCATGATCATTTCAATCGTTCGTGGCGTGCCCGGTGGCAGTTCCGTGGAGCGCTAGAGACACCACAATCCATCCGTTCGGAGCAACTGTCCACATGACGAGCAGCATCGAGGCCACCTCGAGCGCCAACAAGGTCACCGTCGACGACCTCGGTTCCGAGGAGGCTTTCCTCGCCGCAATCGACGAGACCATCAAGTACTTCAACGACGGCGACATTGTCGAAGGCACCGTCGTCAAGGTCGATCGGGACGAGGTCCTGCTCGACATCGGCTACAAGACCGAGGGTGTCATCCCCTCGCGCGAGTTGTCGATCAAGCATGACGTGGACCCCGCGGAAGTGGTGTCGGTCGGTGACCACATCGAGGCTCTTGTTCTCACCAAGGAGGACAAGGAAGGCCGCCTGATCCTGTCCAAGAAACGCGCTCAGTACGAGCGGGCCTGGGGCACGATCGAGAAGATCAAGGAAGACGACGGCGTCGTGCGTGGCTCCGTCATCGAGGTCGTCAAGGGTGGTCTCATCCTCGACATCGGTCTCCGCGGCTTCCTGCCGGCCTCCCTGGTCGAGATGCGTCGCGTGCGTGACCTGCAGCCGTACGTGGGCCGTGAGCTCGAGGCGAAGATCATCGAGCTGGACAAGAACCGCAACAACGTGGTCCTGTCCCGCCGCGCCTGGCTGGAGCAGACGCAGTCCGAGGTTCGCACCGAGTTCCTCAACAAGCTGCAGAAGGGCCAGGTCCGCAAGGGCGTCGTCTCCTCGATCGTCAACTTCGGCGCGTTCGTCGACCTCGGCGGCGTCGACGGCCTGGTGCACGTCTCCGAGCTCTCCTGGAAGCACATCGACCACCCCTCCGAGGTCGTCGAGGTCGGCCAGGAGGTCGAGGTCGAGGTGCTCGACGTCGACCTGGACCGCGAGCGCGTCTCGCTGTCGCTGAAGGCGACCCAGGAAGACCCGTGGCGCCAGTTCGCCCGGACCCACGCGATCAACCAGATCGTGCCGGGCAAGGTCACCAAGCTGGTTCCGTTCGGCGCGTTCGTCCGCGTCGACGACGGTATCGAGGGCCTGGTGCACATCTCCGAGCTGGCCGAGCGGCACGTCGAGCTGCCCGAGCAGGTCGTCCAGGTGGGCTCCGACGTCCTGGTCAAGGTCATCGACATCGACCTGGAGCGCCGGCGCATCTCGCTGTCGCTCAAGCAGGCCAACGAGGGCTTCGTCGAGGGCGAGGAGCACTTCGACCCGACCCTGTACGGCATGGCCGCGACCTACGACGCCGAGGGCAACTACATCTACCCGGAGGGCTTCGACCCGGAGACGGGCGAGTGGCTCGAGGGCTTCGAGAAGCAGCGCGAGACGTGGGAGAAGCAGTACGCCGACGCCCGCGAGCGCTGGGAGGCGCACACCAAGCAGGTGCAGGCGTCCCGCGACGCCGACGCCGAGGCCGCGCTCAACCCGGCTCCGGCCGCCGCCGGTGGTCCCGCCGCCGCGTCGGCCACCTCGTCGAGCTCGCCGGCTCCGGCGCGGGCCGCCGAGGAGCCGGCCGGCACCCTGGCCACCGACGAGGCCCTCGCCGCCCTGCGCGAGAAGCTCGCCGGCGGCAAGAGCTGAGGTAACACACGGCAGTACGAAGGGCCGTCCCGGTTCGGGGCGGCCCTTCGCCGTGCCCGGGACCGTTCGTGGGCCGGCGGTCCTTCGCCAGCTCCGGACCGGCGAGCCGGGCCGGGCGGGCACGTGGGTCCGCCGGCGACGATAATTGAGCCGTGCTGAGGGTGGGATTGACCGGCGGGATCGGGGCGGGCAAGAGCGCGGTCGCGAGCCGGCTGGCCGAGCGCGGCGCGGTGATCATCGACGCCGACAAGCTGGCCCGCGAGGTGGTGGCGGCCGGCACGCCGGGGCTGGCCGAGGTCGTCGAGGCGTTCGGGTCCGGGGTGCTCACCGGCGACGGCGAGCTCGATCGGCCGGCGCTGGGTGCCAAGGTCTTCGGCGACGAGCCGGCCCGCCGCCGGCTCGAGCGGATCATCCATCCCCGGGTGCGCGCGCGGACCGTCGAGATGACCGCGGCGGCCGCGCCCGACGCCATCGTGGTCAACGACGTTCCGCTCCTGGTCGAGGCGGGGCTCCCCGGCACGTACCATCTGGCCCTGGTGGTGGAGACCCGGCTCGAGTCAAGACTGCGGCGTCTCCGGGAGACCCGCGGGATGGCCACCGAGGAGGCGACCGCGCGGATCAGCGCGCAGGCCGACGACGCCCGGCGCCGGGCCGCGTGCGACGTGCTGCTGGAGAACAACGGCACCCTGGAGCAGCTGCACGACCGGGTGGACCGGCTCTACCGGGAGCGGCTCGTGCCGTTCGAGAGGCACCTGCGGCTGCGCACCAGCGCGCCGCTCGGCCCCGAGTTGGTCATCGCCGAGCCCGACCCGACCTGGCCCGAGCAGGCGGCCCGGCTGATCGCCCGGATCCGGCACGCGACCGGCGCCGAGGCGGCGGTCGAGCACATCGGCTCGACCGCGGTCGCCGGGCTGCCGGCCAAGGACATCATCGACCTGATGCTCGCCGTGCGCACCCTCGACGAGGCCGACGCGCTGGCCGACCGGCTGGCCGAGGCCGGTTTCCCGCGGCGGCCGGGGGAGTGGGCGGACAACACGCGCGGCGTACCCGGCGAGACCTGGCCGAAAAGGCTGCACGGCAACGCCGACCCGGGGCGCCCGGTCAATCTGCACGTGCGGGTGACGGGTTCGCCGGGCTGGCGGTTCGCCCTGCTCATGCGGGACCACCTGCGCGCGATCCCGGCGGCCCGCGAGGCCTATGCCGCGGCGAAGGCTCAGTGGGCCCTTCAACATCAAGACCGTTCGGCGTACGGCGAGGCCAAGGAGCCGTGGTTCGACACCGAGGCGCGGGCGGCCGACGACTGGGCCGAGGAAACCGGCTGGGAGCCCGGCACATAGCCCCTCCCCGGCCGGACAAGAGAAGGGCGCTCGCGGCGGCCGGTCAGCGCTCAGCGCGACCCCCGCGGGTGCGCTCGCCCGGAAGAGCCGGGGCGCATCAACCACGGTCCGGCCGGACGGACCGTGTGGTGATCCGTCATCGTGCCGGGCGGCCGCCGCGAGCGGCCTACCCGAACAGGCTAGGCGAGGCGCGCAAGGCCGGACAACGCGGCGAATGTGCACCCTCAGCACGCCGGTTCGCCGAGAGCGGACCTCGACGGGGAGAACTTGTCATACCCCCGACGTACCGTGGTCCCCATGGCGCTCGACATCCCAGTTCTCGACGGCCGCTTCGAGGTCGTCAGTGAGTTTCAGCCCGCCGGTGACCAGCCGGCGGCCATCGACGAGCTGGAGCGACGGGTCCGGCGCGGCGACCTGCACACGGTGCTGCTCGGCGCCACCGGCACCGGCAAGAGCGCGACGACCGCGTGGCTGATCGAGCGGCTGCAGCGGCCCGCGCTGGTGCTCGCGCCCAACAAGACGCTCTGCGCCCAGCTGGCCAAGGAGTTCCGCGAGCTGCTGCCCAACAACGCGGTGGAGTATTTCGTCAGTTACTACGACTACTACCAGCCCGAGGCGTATATCGCGCAGACCGACACGTACATCGAGAAGGACTCCTCGGTCAACGAGGAGGTCGAGCGCCTGCGCCACTCCGCCACCATGTCCCTGCTGACCCGGCGCGACGTCATCGTGGTCGCCACGGTGAGCGCCATCTACGGCCTGGGCACCCCGCAGGAGTACATCGACCGGTCCGTCCGCCTGAAGGTCGGCGAGGAGGTCGACCGCGACAAGCTGCTGCGCCGCCTGGTCGACATTCAGTATGCGCGCAACGACATGTCCTTCCAGCGGGGGACCTTCCGGGTCCGCGGCGACACGCTCGAGATCATCCCGGCGTACGAGGAGCTGGCCGTCCGGGTCGAGCTGTTCGGCGACGAGGTGGAGAAGCTGTACTACCTGCACCCGCTCACGGGCGAGGTGATCCGCGAGGTCAACGATCTGATCATCTTCCCGGCGACGCACTACGTGGCCGGCCCGGAGCGGATGGAGCGGGCGATCCGCGGCATCGAGGCCGAGCTGGCCGAGCGGCTGGCCGAGCTGGAGCGGCAGGGCAAGCTGCTCGAGGCCCAGCGGCTGCGGATGCGCACGACGTACGACATCGAGATGATGCGCCAGGTCGGCTTCTGCAACGGCATTGAGAACTACTCGATGCACATGGACGGCCGCACCTACGGCGAGCCGTCGTACACGTTGCTCGACTACTTCCCCGATGACTTCCTGACGGTCATCGACGAGTCGCACCAGACCATCCCGCAGATCGGCGGCATGTACGAGGGTGACGCCTCCCGCAAGCGGATCCTCATCGAGCACGGCTTCCGGCTGCCCAGCGCCGCCGACAACCGCCCGCTCCGGTGGGACGAGTTCCTCGAGCGGGTCGGCCAGATGGTGTTCCTGTCGGCGACCCCCGGCCCGTGGGAGATGCAGCAGGCGCAGGGCGAGTTCGTCGAGCAGGTGATCCGGCCGACCGGCCTGGTCGACCCGCAGGTCGTGGTGAAACCGACCAAGGGCCAGATCGACGACCTGATGCACGAGATCCGGCTGCGCACCGAGCGCAACGAGCGGGTCCTGGTCACCACGCTGACCAAGAAGATGGCCGAGGACCTGACGGATTACCTGCTGGAAAACGGCATCCGGGTGCGGTATCTGCACTCCGAGGTGGACACGTTGCGCCGGGTGGAGTTGCTGAAGGAGCTGCGCAAGGGCGACTACGACGTGCTGGTCGGCATCAACCTGCTGCGCGAGGGTCTCGACCTGCCCGAGGTGTCGCTGGTGGCGATCCTCGACGCGGACAAGGAGGGCTTCCTGCGCAGCGGGCGGTCGCTGATCCAGACCATCGGCCGGGCCGCGCGTAACGTCTCCGGCGAGGTCCACATGTACGCCGACAAGGTCACCCCGTCGATGCGCGACGCGATCGACGAGACTGACCGGCGGCGGGCCAAGCAGATCGCCCACAACGAGGCCAACGGCATCACCCCGCAGGCGCTCCGCAAGAAGATCCACGACATCCTCGACGACATCTACCGCGAGGCCGAGGACACCGACGCCGCGGTCAGCGGCCCGATGGTCGGCGGCGGCGGCCGCCAGATCTCCCGCGGCAAGGCCCCCGTCCCCGAGACCAGGTCGAAGGCGCGGGCGTCGAGCGGCACGGCCCGCGAGGGCATGGCCCGAGCCGAGCTGGCCCAGCTGATCCAGGACCTGAACGACCAGATGCTGGCGGCCGCGCGCGAGCTGCAGTTCGAGCTGGCCGCCCGCATCCGCGACGAGATGCAGGAGCTGAAAAAAGAACTACGAGGCATGGACATGGCCGGCGTCAAGTAACCACCGGCGCCAGGCCAGCAGCCGCCCAGGATCGCCCGGCCGCCCCGGACCCCGGCCGCGTGAACCGGCGCAGGGCTCCGACGCGGGCGGTGTGACTCGGCGTGTGGGCCTCCGAGCCGGGCCGCGTGGCTCGAGTGCGCGGCTCCGGCCCGCCCGCGTGACTCGGCCCGCGCGGCCCGGACCCGGGCCGCTCAGCGTGCGTTCCCGAACTGGGCAGCGTAACTCGGCCTGCGCAGCCCCGACCCGAGCCGCGCGCGCGTTCCCGAGCCTCGCCTGCGTTGCGGAGGTGGGCGCGTGCCCGAGCTGGGCGCCGTGACTCGGCGTGCGCGGTCGTGAGCCCGGCCGCGTGTCTTGGTGTGCGGGGTTCCGAACCTGCCGTGCGAATCGGCGGCCGGGTCTGAGCTCGGGTGGGTGGGACTTTGTCGGTGGGGCCTGACCTGCTTGCGCGGGTTCGGCCGGCCTGGGTCGTTGCCTCGTCAGGTCGTGGGGTGGCGAAGTGAGCTAGCCTCCTAGGAAGCCTGGGTCGCTGCGGGTGGGGGCACGCCGGTGGAGTGATGGGGTCGGGCGACGTGGGACACAGTGGGGGTGATCTGGTCGTCCGCTGCGGATGACGGATGGCGGGTGGGGGCGCGGTAAGCTGGTTAGCGGAACCTAACTGGATGGGTGGTTCCGGCTGCGGCCGGGCTTGCTTTCCGGGGTGCCGTGCCATTGGGTCTGGGATGAGACACAATGGCTGCCGTAGGAGGGGAGTATTCCCTCGCGCCGGTCTCGTCAGCACGGAATGCCCACGTGGGCTACCCGGGGCCGGTGGTCGCTCAGGCGGCGGAAGAGACCTCCGACAGCCGCACGTCGCTGTGCTCGCTCGACCTCGGGCGGACATGGCGATGACTCGTGTCTGCCGGAGGTTTTCGTTGACTGTGTCGTCCTGGGCGTGGATCGCCACCCTAGTTGCCCTCGTCGCCGTGCTGGCCGTCGATCTGCTGATCATCGGCCGGCGGCCGCACGAGCCCTCGATGAAGGAGTCGGGCGCCTGGGTCGCGTTCTACGTCGGGCTGGCGGTGCTCTTCGGGGCCGGCGTCTGGCTCGTGGCGGGCGGCAGGTACGCGGGGGAGTTCTATACCGGTTGGCTCACCGAGTACTCGTTGAGTGTCGACAATCTTTTCGTCTTCGTCATCATCATGGCGCGGTTCGCGGTGCCCCGGCGGTTCCAGCAGGAGGTGCTGCTCGTCGGCATCGTGCTGGCGCTGGTGATGCGTGGCCTGTTCATCGCGGCCGGCGCGGCGTTGATCGCGCAGTTCTCCTGGGTCTTCTACATCTTCGGCGCGTTCCTGGTGTACACGGCGGTCTCGCTGTTGAGGGAGGGGCAGACCGACGAGGACGACTTCCAGGAGAACGTCCTGATCCGGTGGGCGAAGCGGGCCCTCCCGGTGTCCTCCTCGTTCGGGAACGGGCGGCTGACCATCCCGACGTCGAGTGGGAAGCGCCTGTTCACGCCGATGCTGATCGTGATGATCGCGCTCGGGACCACGGATCTGCTGTTCGCGCTCGACTCGATTCCGGCGATCTTCGGCATCACCAAGGAGCCGTACCTGGTCTTCACCGCGAACGTCTTCGCGCTGATGGGGCTGCGCCAGCTCTACTTCCTGCTGGGCGGGCTGCTCGAGCGGCTGGTCTACCTCAACTACGGGCTCGCCGCGGTGCTGGCCTTCATCGGGGCCAAGCTCTTCGCCGAGGCGCTGCACACCAACAGCCTGCCGTTCGTCAACGGCGGTGACGGGGTGGACTGGGCGCCGGAGATCCCCATCTGGCTGAGCCTGCTGGTCATTCTCGGCACGCTGGGCGCCGCGACGCTCGCCAGCCTGGCGAAATCGAGCCGCGACCGGAAAAGAGAACTGACCGAAGCGAAAGCCTGACCCGGCAGAGGACCCGCGCGGCGAGGGACGCGGCGGCCAAGCGGGCGCGGCAGGCGCGGCAGGCGCGCGGGCGCGGCGGGCAAGCGGGCGCGGCAGGCGCGCGGGCGCGGCGGCCGAGCGGGCGCGGCGGGCAAGCGGGCGCGGCAGGCGCGGCAGGCGCGCGGGCGCGGCGGGCGCGCAGGCGCGGCAGGCGAGCGAGCGGGGTGCGGCAGGCGAGCGAGCGGGGTGCGGCAGGCGAGCGAGCGGGGTGCGGCAGGCGAGCGAGCGGGGTGCGGGCGAGCGGGGTGCGGGCGAGCGGCGGGCGAGCGAGCGAGAGTGTGGACGGCCGCGGCGAGGAGCCTGACCCGGCAGCTCAGCCCGGTGGTCGCGGCAAAGGCGCGACCACCGGGAGAGCTTGCGAGGTGACGCGGGGGCGGCCTCGATGCGGTTGGGGAGCCGCCGGGCGTACGGCCGGATGGTTTTAGGCTTGGTGTTTGCGGCGGGCTGCCTGGCGACCGCGGGTCTGCTGGTCGAGGATGACCTTGCGGATGCGGACCGCGGAGGGGGTGACCTCGACGCACTCGTCCTCGCGGCAGAACTCGAGGGCCTGTTCGAGGGAGAGCTTGCGCGGGGGGATCAGCTTTTCAGTCTCATCGGCCGTCGACGAGCGCATGTTGGTGAGCTTCTTCTCCTTGGTGATGTTGACGTCCATGTCGTCCTGGCGGGAGTTCTCGCCGACGATCATGCCCTCGTAGACCTCCGTCGTGGGCTCGACGAAGAGTTGGCCGCGTTCCTGCAGGTTGGTCATCGCGAACGCGGTGACCACGCCGGCCCGGTCGGCCACCAGCGAGCCGTTGCTGCGGGTGCGCAGCTCGCCGAACCAGGGCTCGTAGTCTTCGAACAGGTGGTGCATGATGCCGGTGCCGCGGGTCTCGGTGAGGAACTCGGTGCGGAAGCCGATCAGGCCGCGCGCGGGGACCAGCCACTCCATCCGCAGCCAGCCGGTGCCGTGGTTGGTCAGCTGCTCCATCCGGCCCTTGCGGGTGGAGAGCAGCGTGGTGATCGCGCCCATGAACTCGTCGGGGGCGTCGATGGTCAGGCGCTCGACCGGCTCGTACACCTTGCCGTCGATGGTCTTGGTGACCACCTGCGGCTTGCCGACGGTGAGCTCGTAGGACTCGCGGCGCATCTGCTCGACCAGGATGGCCAGGGCGAGCTCGCCGCGGCCCTGCACCTCCCACGCGTCGGGGCGGTCGGTGGGGAGCACCCGCAGCGAGACGTTGCCGACCAGCTCGCGGTCGAGGCGGTCCTTGACCATGCGGGCGGTGACCTTGCCGCCCTTGACCCTGCCGACCATCGGCGACGTGTTGGTGCCCAGGACCATCGAGATCGCCGGCTCGTCGACGGTGATCAGGGGCAGAGGCTGCGGGTTCTCCGCGTCGGCCAGGGTCTCGCCGATCATGATGTCGGGGATGCCGGCGATCGCCATGATGTCGCCGGGGCCGGCGCTCTCGGCGGGCTTGCGCTCGAGGCCCTCGGTCATCAGCAGCTCGGAGATGCGCACGTTGGCGATCGTGCCGTCGGTCTTGCACCAGGCGACGGTCTGGCCCTTGCGGATGGTGCCCTCGTGCACGCGGCACAGGGCGAGCCGGCCGAGGAACGGCGACGAGTCGAGGTTGACCACGTGCGCCTGCAGCGGCGCCTCCTCGTGGTAGGTCGGCGCCGGGATGGTCTCGAGGATCGTGGTGAACAGGGTCTCGAGGTTGTCGCTGTCCTGCGGGACCGTGCCGTCGGCGGGCTGGGTGAGCGAGGCGATGCCGTCGCGGGCGCAGGCGTAGACGATCGGGAATTCGATCTGTGCCTCGTCCGCATCAAGATCGAAGAAGAGGGCGTACGTGTCGTCCACCACCTCCTTGATCCGGGCGTCGGGCCGGTCCACCTTGTTGATCACCAGGATGATCGGGAGGCGGGCCTGCAACGCCTTGCGCAGCACGAACCGGGTCTGTGGCAGCGGGCCCTCGGACGCGTCGACCAGCAGCACCACGCCGTCGACCATGGTGAGGCCGCGCTCGACCTCGCCGCCGAAGTCGGCGTGCCCGGGGGTGTCGATGATGTTGATGGTGACCGGACCGCCGTCGACCGGCTGGTAGCTGATGGCCGTGTTCTTGGCGAGAATGGTGATGCCCTTTTCCCGCTCCAGGTCCATGGAGTCCATGACGCGGTCGGTCATCTCGCCGCGTGCATGGGACTGTCCGCCTTGCCGGAGCATGGCGTCGACCAGGGTGGTTTTGCCATGGTCGACGTGAGCGATGATGGCGACATTGCGGAGGTCGGTGCGGGTCTGCATGCATCCATTGTCCCCGGTCTCGGTTGCTGTCACGGCTGCGGGGTCAATCGACGGAGGGTGGGCGCTTTATCCGTTTCGCCGGGCTGCGGGCCAGGTGCGAGGCCTGTTAGCGTTCGCCTTCGGCGCTTAACGGGGAGGTTGTTCGTCGATGGGTCATCGAGGAAAGTTGCTGGCCGCGGCCATCGCGCTGGTGGTGGCGGCCGGTTGCGGCCTGACCGGGCACGACAAGGGGACGGCCGCCGCGCCGCCGTCCGTCGATCCGGTCGGGGCGTCGTCGACGCCGTCCGAGGAGCCGACCTCGGCCGATCTGTCAGCGGAATCACCCAGCCCGACCCCGTCCAGGACGACCACCAAGCCGAAGCCGAAGGCGACCGAGCCGACGGCGCCGCCGTTCTGGAGCCAGCTGCCCGCCTGCGCGCACTACGACAAAACCACGCCGGTCGCCAAGGGCAAGGTCAAGGCGGCGCTGAAGTCGGCGGCCGGGCGCGTCTACTGGCAGACCGAGGCGCCCACGCTGAAGCTGAACTACCCGCTGGTCAAGGCCATCGCCTGGCAGGAGAGCGGCTGGAAGAGCAACATCCACAACTGCGACGGCGGGGCCGGCATCATGCAGGTCATGCCCGCCACGGTCGAGATGATCAACCAGCGCTTCGGCCTCACCTACGACCCGTCGAAGTACCAGGACAATGCGTACGTGGGCGCCAACTACCTGGCGTGGCTGACCAAGTGGGCGTCGTACAACTACTTCAACAACAGCTACGACTTGAGTGCGGGCAAGTGCAAGTCGCACACGTCGTGGTGCCTGCTCAACGTGGTGATCTCGGGCTACAACGCCGGCCAGGGCGGCATCGAGGCGGCGGCCGCGACCAAGACCCTGCCCAATCCCGAGTACGTGGCGGCGGTGCGCGCCCTGATGACCCGGTGTCAGTGCGACCAGTACTAGCGAGCTACACTTGCCGGTGGTACCCGGGACCTCCGTTTTGACCCGTCCGGCGACGCGGTTGTAAGGTCCCGGGGTTGTTGTGTGTTGATTTCAAGCTGGCGAGCTGCGACTTACGGCCCGTGCAGCTCACCTAAAGGAGCCCTACGCAATGCCGCCCAAGAAAAAGACCCATGAGGTAACCCTCGCGCTTGAGGCGGGTAACGCCGCGATGGTCGACCTCGGCAAGATGCTTGGTCCGACCGGGGCCAACATGCGTGCCGTGAAGGTGGAGTACGACGAGGCGACGGCGAAGAACCGTGGCGAGATCATCCCGGTGATCGTGTCGGTCTACGAGGACCGCAGCCACACGCTGGCCTACAAGACCCCGCCGACCAGCTTCCTGATCCGCAAGGCCCTGGGCATCCAGTCGGGCGCGTCGAACCCGTTGACGCAGACCGTCGGCACGCTCAGCGCGCAGCAGATCAAGGAGATCGCCGAGCGTAAGCTCCCCGACCTCAACGCGAACGACCTCGACGCGGCGATCAAGGTCGTCGCCGGCACCGCGCGCTCGATGGGCGTCAAGACCCCCTGAGCGACGCGCTGAAAAGCCCCCGGGATTCCCGGGGGCTTTTTTCATGCCTTCCCGACGATCTCGTCGATCAAGCCGTACTCGACGGCCTCCTGGGCGGTGAGCGACCGGCCCGCCTGCAGATCGTCCTCTATCCGGCTGCGGGTCTGCCCGGTCACCTCGACCAGCCGCAGCACGACCTCCTCCAGCTCGCGCAGGTGCTGCCCGGCGGCCCGGGTCACCTCGTCGGCGGTGCCGGTCACCCCGGCCGCGCGCGGCTCGGTGAGCTTGAATCGGGCGTGCCGATAGGCCGCCCGCTTGTCGGCGGCCGCCAGCACGGCCACCACGGCGCCGCCGGCCTGGGCGGTGACCAGCGCGTGCACCGGCGCGGCCATCGCATCGATCACGTCGATCACGGAGAGCGCCGCGGCGAGCTCGCCGCCGTCGCTGGCCACGTGCAGCTGGACCGGGGCGGGGCCGGCCGCGTCGAGGGTGAGCAGGGCGGCGGCGACGCCGGTGGCGGCCTCGCCGGTGAGCGCGCCGCGCACCATGACGATCCGCTGGTCGAACAGGCGCTCCTCGAGCCAGCCGGGCAGGGCCGGGCCGGCGCCGGGGTGGGACGCGGGCCAGGGCTCGGGGGAGTGGTGCGGGGGCTGGCCCCAGCGCATCGGGTCGTGTCGCAGCTCCACCAGGTACCTCCTACCTCATCAGCCTAGGTGCGGACCCTCGCTGGTATCGACCCATTCCGCTGTCGGCGGATGTGGTACGGTCTAGACAGTCTGGACAGAGTGTCGTTGCGGTTGGGGATTGATCGATATGCGCTGGCAAGTGCAAGAGGCCAAGCAGCGCTTCAGTGAGTTGCTCCGGGCCGCGGCAACGGGTGAGCCGCAGATCGTCACCCGGCACGGCGAGGAGATAGCGGTGGTGATGGACATGCGGGAGTATCGACGCCTGCAAGGCGAGGAACGCATGACGATCCTGGAATTCCTGATGAAGCGGCCCAAGGAGGGTGAGGAGATCCCGGACGACTTCGACATCGAGCGAAGCCGCGAGCCGCTCCGCGAGATCAACTTCTTCGACTGATGGTGGCGTATCTGCTCGATACCAACGTCATATCGGAGCTGCGCAAGGCCACTCCACACCGGCGGGTGGTGACCTGGCTGCGGCGCCTCGAGGCGGCGAGGGCCGAGGTCTACCTCAGCGTGCTGTCGGTCGGCGAGATCCGGAAGGGCATCGAGATGCTGCGCCCTCGCGATCCCCGGCGAGCCGTCGCGCTGGAGGCGTGGCTCGGGGAACTGGTCGAGGCCTACGGCGGCCGGATCCTGCCGGTAACGGTGGCCGTGGCCGAGGAGTGGGGGCGGATGGCCGCCGCGGCGCAGCCGCCGGTGATCGACGGGCTGATGGCGGCCACCGCCCGGGCGCACCGGCTCACGCTGGCCACGCGGAACGTCGCCGATGTCGCACGGACGGGCGTGCCGGTGGTCAATCCGTTCGAGGGCTGACGGGCCGGGCTCGCGTGGCATGCTGAAGGGAGTGATCAGGGCCACAGGAGGCTGGCATGGCGGAGGCGTTGCAGCTGGACCCGGCGAAGACCGCGGTCGTGCTGATCGAGTACCAGAACGAGTTCACCAGCGAGGGCGGCGTGCTGCACGGGGCGGTGGCGCCGGTGATGGCGAAGACCGGGATGCTGGAGAAGACCGTCGCGCTGGTCGAGGCGGCCCGGGCCGCGGGCGTGACCATCATGCACGCGCCGATCACGTTCGCGCCGGGGTATGGCGAGTTGTCGCGGCACCCGTACGGCATCCTGAAAGGCGTTGTCGACGGGAACGCCTTCGTGAAGGGGACGTGGGGCGCCGCGATCGTCGACGCGTTGACGCCGGCCGCGGGGGACATCGTGATCGAGGGCAAGCGGGGGCTGGACACGTTCGCGAGCACCAACCTCGACTTCATCCTGCGCAGCAAAGGCATCGAGACGGTCGTCCTCGGCGGGTTCCTGACGAACTGCTGCGTCGAGTCGACGATGCGCAGCGCGTACGAGAACGGCTACCGGGTCGTCACGCTCACCGACTGCACGGCGGCGACCTCGGCGGAGGAGCACGACAACGCCATCGCGTACGACTATCCGATGTTCTCGATCCCGGTGGAGTCGGCGCAGGTGATAGCCGCTTTGTAACGCGGGCGGTCTAGGGTCCGGGCATGCCTGGTCCACGCCGCCGGTCGGCTCTGGTCGCCCGGCTGGCCGGCCGTCCGCCGGCCGGGGCGCAGAGCGCGATAGTCGACGAGCTGCGCGGCGTCATCCTCGACGGGGAGGTGCCGCCCGGCTCGGCCATCCCGGTGGACGCGGTGGCGGCCGCGTTCGGGGTCAGCCGTATCCCGGTGCGCGAGGCGCTGATGACGCTGATCGGGGAGGGCCTGGTCGATCACCGGCCGAACGCCGGGTACCGGGTGGCGATGATGACGGCGCCCGAGTTCACCGAGATCTACCTGGTGCGCGAGGCGCTCGAGACGGCGGCGCTGCGGGCCGCCGTCGAGCTCGCCACGGCCGAGGACGACCAGCGGGCTGGGGCCGCGCTCGGCGCGCTGGACGTGGCCGTCCGCGCGTACGACGGCCGGCTCTACCACCGGGAGAGCCGGCGCTTCCATCTCGCCCTGATCCGGCCCTGCCGGATGCGGCGCCTGCTGCACATGCTCGACGTCGCGTGGAACATGACCGAGCCCCTCCAGCCGATGTCCCACCTCGGCGATGCCGAGCGGGCCGCGCTGCACGCCGACCACGCCGGCATGCTGGCCGCGTTCCTCGATCGGGACGCCGGCGGGCTCACCGCGGTCTTCGCCGCACACCATCATCGGCTGCAGCGGGCGATCGGTGCGCTTCCGCAGGACACGGGGTTGTTCGAGCCGGGCTGAGGTTCTGTTCTACATTGCTTGAATGACCTACATCATCGCCGAGCCCTGCGTCGATGTCCTCGACCGGGCATGCGTCGAGGAGTGTCCCGTGGATTGCATCTACGAGGGCAACCGGATGCTCTACATCCACCCGGACGAGTGCGTGGACTGCGGGGCGTGCGAGCCGGTCTGCCCGGTCGAGGCGATCTTCTACGAGGACGACGTGCCGGAGCAGTGGAAGGACTACACGAACGCGAACTACGAGTTCTTCGAGGATCTCGGCTCGCCGGGCGGTGCCGCCAAGCTGGGCAAGATCGACAAGGACGCGGCGTTCGTGGCGGCGCAGCCCTCGACGTGAACGCCGGTCGGTGAACGGAAGATATACAGTTCCGCTCATCGCCGCGAAACAGCGGGTTCCTAGCGTGATCGCATGGCCGACACCCGCGAGAGCACGCCACAGGACCTGGTCGAAGCCGCCGGCATGCCGGTCGGCAGCGGCATCGTCGAGCCGGGGTACGACCCTCGGCTCACCAACGAGGACCTCGCGCCCCTGAAGGACCAGCACTGGGGCTCGTACAACATCTTCGCGTTCTGGATGTCCGACGTGCACAGCGTCGGCGGGTACGTGACGGCGGGCAGCCTGTTCGCTCTCGGGCTGTCCAGCTGGCAGGTGCTGATCTCCCTGGTCGTGGGCATCACGATCGTCTACTTCTTCTGCAATCTGGTCGCCAAGCCGAGCCAGCGTACCGGCGTGCCGTACCCGGTGATCAACCGTTCGGCGTTCGGGGTGCTCGGGGCCAATGTCCCGGCGATCATCCGGGGAGCGATCGCGGTCGCCTGGTACGGCATCCAGACGTACCTCGCGTCGGCGGCGCTCGACGTGGTGGTGCTCAAGATCTGGCCGAGCCTGGCCCCGTACGCCGATGTCCATCAGCACGGCTTCCTCGGGTTGCCGCTGCTCGGCTGGTGCACGTACGCGATCCTGTGGGTCTTGCAGGCCGCCGTGTTCTGGACCGGGATGGAGACGATCCGCAAGTTCATCGACTTCTGCGGGCCGGCCGTCTACGTCGTGATGATCATCCTGGCCGGCTATCTGATCTACAAGGCCGGCTGGTCGTCGATCAACCTGAACCTGGGCACGGTCAAGTACACCGGGCTCGACGCGATTCCGATCATGCTCGGGGCGATCGCGCTGGTGGTCTCGTACTTCTCCGGACCAATGCTGAATTTTGGTGATTTTTCCCGCTATGGGAAGTCCTTTGCCGCCGTCAAACGGGGCAACCTGCTCGGGCTTCCGGTCAACTTCCTGGCCTTCTCGATTCTCGTCGTCGTGACCTCTTCGTTGACGATCCCGGTCTTCGGCGAGCTGATCACCGACCCGGTGACGACCGTGTCGAGGATCGACAGCACCTTCGCCATCGTCCTCGGCGCCCTCACCTTCACCATCGCCACGATCGGCATCAACATCGTGGCCAACTTCATCTCCCCGGCGTTCGACTTCTCCAACGTCTCGCCTCAGCGGATCAGCTGGCGGGCCGGCGGCATGATCGCCGCGGTCGGCTCGGTGCTGATCACCCCCTGGAACCTCTACAACAACCCCGAGGTCATCCACTACACGCTGGAGACGCTGGGCGCGGCGATCGGGCCGCTGTTCGGCGTGCTGATCGCGGACTACTACCTGGTCCGCCGGCAGCGGGTAGTGGTCGACGACATGTTCACGATGGCGCCGGAGGGCCGCTACTGGTACAGCAAGGGCTACAACCCCGCGGCGATCATCGCGACCGTGCTGGGCGCGGCCGTGGCCGTGATCCCGGTCCTGGCCACCGGCGTGCCCGGCATGCACACCACCGCGCAGTACAGCTGGTTCATCGGCATGGGCCTGGGCCTGCTCGGCTACCTCGGGCTCGCGTCCCGCTTCCGGGTGGCCGCGTCCAGCCGGGTCACCGAAGCCGTCCCGATGCCCGTGCCCGAGCCGGCCTGATGCACCTCCGGGTCGTCAATCCGAACACCACGGAGTCGATGACCGCGCTGATCGAGGAGAGCGCCCGGGCCGTGATCGGCCCGGGCACGACCCTCGACGCGGTCACCTCGGCCATGGGGCCGGCCTCGATCGAGAGCCACTACGACGAGGCATTGGCGGTGCCCGGCGTGCTGGCCGCCGTGGCCGAGGGGGAGAGCGCGGGCGTGGACGGCTACGTGCTGGCCTGCTTCGGCGACCCCGGGCTCGACGCGGCCCGGGAGGCCGCGGCCGGCCCCGTGGTGGGCATCGCCGAGGCCGCGATGCATGCGGCCACGTTGATCGGTCGCGCTTTCAGCGTGGTGACAACCCTTTCCCGTACGCGTGGGCGCGCCCACGATCTGGCGGCGCGCTACGCACCGGCGGGCGCGTGCCGGGGCGTCCACGCCTGCGACATCCCGGTGCTGGCCCTCGACAGCGACCCGGCCGTGCTCCAGCGGGTCGTCGCCCTGGCCCGCGCGGCGCTCGATCGCGACGGCTCCGACGTCATCGTCCTCGGCTGCGCCGGCCTGGCCGGGCTGGCCGCCGCCGTCCAGGCCGAGCTCGAGGTCCCGGTGATCGACGGGGTGGCCGCCGCGACCATGTTCGTCCAGTCACTGGTGACCCTGCGGCTGAGCACCTCACGGCGGAGCGAGTACGCCCGGCCGCCGGTCAAGCCGTACGCCGGGATGCTCGCGGCCTTCGCCCGTTAAAGCCAATGGTTGTCGTGCTCCAGGTAGAAGGCGAGCCGCTCCTGTTCGCTCATCTCGGAGAGGTGCAGCAGGCCCTCGAAGTAGCCCTCGCGCGGCGCGCCCGGCGCGAAGTGCAGCAGCATCGAGGCGGGCTCGCCGGACTCGTTCTTGAAGCCGTGCACGCCGCCGGCCGGGACGTGCACCCAGTCGCCGGGCTCGGTGTCGAGCCACTGCTTGCCGTCGTAGATCCGCATGGTGCCGGACAGGATGTAGAACGACTCGGCGAGGCTGCGGTGGAAATGCGGGTCGGGGCCGGTGACGCCCGGTCCGCACGCCCAGCGGTAGATGCCGAACAGGCCCCCGGTCGACGCGCCGGTCGACAGATAGTGGACCTTGGTCCCGTTGGGGTAGACGAGTTCCGGCTCGGTCGCGGCCGGCCGGTACGTCGCGCTGATCTCACCGGATTCGCCGTGGTAGAGCGGTGGTGGATAGGTCATACTGTGCCCTCCTTAGGCATGCCCTTCTGGCCTCGCCTGCGACGCCGCCCGCACGTTGCGGCAGGTGCCGCTCGGTGCAGGCGGTCATGCCCTCATCATGTGCGAAATGGATGAATTGCGCTGTCCCGGGTAATAACCGGGGATGACCAGTCCCGATCGCTACCCGCCGTTGGACCCGGGAGCACCGATTCCGGACGATCCGGGCGAACTCACCCCGGAAGCGCCGGATCCGTTGCCCCCGCCTCCGATCGAGCCCACACCCGAACCTGAACCGTCCCCGGGAGGGGTGCCCGAACCCGCCTGATGAATATTTCGTGGCCGCCGGCGATCATCGCCGGCGGCCACTTTTTGTGCGGCCCATGCAACCTCGTGGGGGCGGCGAATCGTCAGGGGCGTGTGAGAGCGAAGGAGGGAACGTGAGGACAGAGCGGGACGAGCAGTTCCACAGCTTCGTGCTCAACCACCGGGCGGCCCTGATCCGGACGGCGACGCTGCTGACGGCCGGCGACGGTCACCTGGCCGAGGACCTGGTCCAGTCGGCCCTGACCAAGCTTTATGTCGCGTGGCCGTCGTTCCGGCGGGCCGACAATCCCGAGGGTTACGTACGCCGCACGCTGGTGAACGCGCTGACCGACGAACGCCGCCGGTGGTGGCGCCGCCACGAGCGCAGCGTCGCGGAACTCCCGGATCGGCCGCACGCCGCGGGCACGGGCGAGGACGATCAGGACGACGGGTTGCGGGCGGCGCTGCGCGAGTTGCCGCCGAGGATGCGGGCCGCGCTGGTGTTCCGCTACTTCTACGACCTCGACGTCGCCGACACCGCCGATGCCCTCGGATGCACCGAGGGAACGGTGAAGAGCCAGACCGCGCGAGCGCTCGACCGGCTGCGCGGGGTGCTGGCCGAGACCGAGATTCCCCTGACAGGAGTGACCCGATGATGGATCTGCACGACCGACTCGCCACCCTCGCCGGGCCGTCCGGCGCACCCTCGGCCGAGCAGGCGGACGCGGACGTGGCCCGCGGCCGGCGGGCGCTGCGCCGGCGCCGGCTGTTCCGCTCCGCCGGCGCGTCGGCCTTCGCCGTTGCGGCGCTGGTGGCCGTGGTGGCCTACGGCACCTCGGCGGTGTCCCACCCGGCGACCACGCCCACCGTGGCCTCCGCCCACCTGGTCGCCTACCAGGGTGCGCAGCCGAAGGGCTTCACGATCGACAAGGTACCGGCCGGCTGGGAGGTGCAGGGCGTGAGCCCGGGCGCGCTGACCATCGCGCCGGTCGGCGCGAAGGACAAGAACCCGGACAGCTTCGTGGGCAAGATCGCCGTCATGCTGCAGTCGCAGGACGACCACTCCACGCCCTCCGGCACCGGGGTGACGGTGGGCGGTAGGCCGGGCGTCATCAACGGGGGCCTCGGCACCGAACACGGCAAGAACCTGTGGGTGAAGCAGCCCAACGGGATCTGGCTGCTGGTGCAGATCTGGGATGCCCGCGGGTGGACCGACGCCGACATGGTCGAGTTCGCCGGCGGTATCCACGTGCTGAAGGACGCCGTGCAGGGCCGCGGCTGACCCCGCCCGCGGCGAGGCGCCCCCATCAGCCGGCTCGGCAGGCGGGGGCGTGACGCCCTGAACGACGTGTGCTGGGTGGACCTGGGGCCGGTCTCCGGGCAGGCGGTGCCGGCGCACTACGACCCCGACGACGTCTGGCGCGTCGCCCGGACGCGGCAATGCGGCGAGTAACGAGGTGGACGGCTGGTCACCAGCCGCGGGTGCGCCACTCCGCGAGGTGGGGGCGCTCGGCGCCGAGCGTCGAGTCCTTGCCGTGGCCCGGATAGAAACAAATGTCGTCGGGGAGCCGGTCGAACAGTTCGTGCTCCACGTCGTCGATCAGGGACGTGAAGTTCTCCCCTGTTGCCGCGCGTGTTGCCGACGCCGGCGGGGAACCCTTGCGCGCCCGGTATCGACCGTGCCGACATCTGATCACTTGTGCTGTGGCCGTGGCGGCTTCACGGCGCCACGCGCCACAGCGCATCGAGCGGTACGGCCCGGATCTTGTCGCCGAATGGCAGGGTCTGTGCCCCGGTGTAAAGGACGAAGCCGGCGACGAAACGCTCACCGAGCGCCACGTTCATCGGACCAGGTGAGCTGCCGGGCCAGCCGAGTCAGATTCGAGGACCAGGCCGGGATGGTCTTGATGAGAAAGACCGAGGCAAGCAGTTCCAGGTAACGCACGAGCGTTGTGCGCGGAAGGCCCGACTGGCTCGACAGTGCGGCCGGCACGAGGAGCTGACCGGTACGGCTTGCCCGCAGGGCGAGGAGTTTCAGCAGGTCGCCGCGGCGGCAGCTGGCCGGTCGATCACCAGCCGCGGGCTCGCCACTCCGGGATTGACGGCCGCTCCTTGCCGAGCGTGCTGTCCCGCCCGTGACCCGGGTAGAACCAGGTCTCGTCGGGGAGCCGGCCGAAGACCTTGGTCTCCAGGTCCGTCATGAGTGAGTGGAATTCCGTCGGGTTTGTTGTCCGGCCAGGACCGCCGGGGAAGAGGCTGTCGCCGGTCCACAGGTGGGCGTGGCCGTTCGGGTCGCGGTAGAGCAGGGCGATCGAGCCCGGCGTGTGCCCGACCAGGTGGATCACCTCGAGCTCGCAGTCGCCGACGGTGACCGTGTCGCCCTCGGCCAGGGTGCCGGTGACGACCGGGATCTCGCCGGCGTCGGCGGCGTGCGCCAGCGAGCGGGCGCCGGTCGCCTCGACCACGTCCTCCAGGGCCTGCCAGTGGTCGCCGTGCCGGTGGGTGGTGACCACCGTCGTCAGGCCGGCGTGGCCGATCAGGGCCAGCAGGGTCTCGTCGTCGTTGGCCGCGTCGATCAGCAGCTGGTCGTCGCCGCAGCGCAGCAGGTACGCGTTGTTGTCCATCGGGCCGACCGAGACCTTCGTGATGGTCAGGTGGTCGAGCGTACGGACGGCGGGCGCGCTGCCCCGGGAGACGTCTCCGGTGTAGGCCATGGTCACTTCCACCTCGCGGGGGTCGGGAGCTCGCCGTCGGGCGAGACGGTCAGGTCGGCGCCGTCGCCGCGGCCGGAGAGCCAGGCGGCCAGCGACTTGGTCGGGCCGCCGACGACCGGCGGGTTGTCGGCGGTGCCGATGGTCAGCGGGTGGTCGATGCCGTACGGGCGCAGGACCATCGCCGGGAACTCGGCGCTCGCGGTGGTGACCACCTCGCGGAGCAGCCGCAGCGCGAACGCGTCGGACCAGTTGGCCGGCGTGTAGCCCTGGCCCAGGTCGACGTGATGCACCTCGACCTCGCGCAGCCGCGCCCACGGCACCCCGGCGGCGGGCAGCTTGATGAACTCCAGGTGGAAGGTCCACGCCTGGGCCGGCATCGCGGCGCCCGCGTCGGCGAACCGCTCGTGCGCCGCGCGGATGTCCTCGAGTTGCTCGCGCAGCGGCCGGGCGGCGCCCTCGGCGATCGCCGCCTCGCGGGCCGCCGGTGACGCGTAGGCCGGGGTCTCCACGCCGGTGCGGGCCCAGGTGAGCAGATTCGTGTACGCGTCGGCGTTGCGCGCGATGTGCGTCAGCACGTGCCCGACGGTCCAGCCGGGCAGCAGCGACGGCGCGGAGATCACCGCCGGGTCGAGGTCGGCGGCGGCGCGCAGCAGATTGTCGGTGGCGCGGTCGACGTCGGTGAGCAGAACCAGCGGATCCATCGTCACGAGGGCCACCCTACTGGCATGGCGCCGAAGAGGTTGGGGACTGGTACGGCCCCGCGAGGGCTCGGATTCTCCACGCCATCCGTAGGACCAGGCGTCGGTGGCAGCACAGCACAGAATTCGCTTTCGCTCGGGGTGGGCACGACCTACCGTCGATCGCAGACGCGCCGGTCCGACCCGCGGAGGAGGTGGGGAACGTGCCGTTAGTCGTTTTCGCGTCCCTTCACCCGGAGGTCGACGCCTGACCACCCGGCCAGGCGCCCTCCCGTCCCGCAAAGGGTTCCCATGTCGCACGACCTGTCCCGGCTCGGCTGGGACGACTCCCTGGCATCCTCGTACCGTCCCTTCGACCGTCCCGACGCCGAACCGGCGCGCGTGCTGCGGGCCGACCGCGGCGTCTGCACCGTGCTCGGCGAGTCGGGTGTCACCCGGGCCAGCCTGGCCGGCAGCGTGCTGCTGGGCGCCGCGCGGGACCCGGTCCGGCTGCCCTGCGCCGGCGACTGGGTGGTGACCCGCCGCTGGCCCGACCGCCGGGTCACGCTGGAGGCGATCCTGCCCCGGCGTACCGCGCTGATCCGCCGCACCTCCGACAAGGACGCCACCGGCCAGCTGCTGGCCGCCAACATGGACACGGTCGCCGTCGTCGAGCCGATCCATCCCGAGCCCGACGACGCCCGGGTCGAGCGGTTGCTCGCGCTGGCCTGGGAGTCCGGGGCGAAGCCCCTGCTCGTCCTGAGCAAGGCCGACACCTCCACCGATCCGGAAGCGGTGGCCCGGCAGCTCGCCGAGCTCGCGCCGGGGGTGCCGGTGGTTCCGGTGAGCGTGCGGGGCAGGAAAGGCATAGACCAAATTCGGGCGTACGCCGGGGGCGGGCGCACCCTGGCGTTGCTGGGCCGTTCGGGCGCCGGCAAGTCGACCCTGGTCAACGCGCTGGCCGGCGCCGCCGTCATGCCGGTGCAGGCGATCCGTGACGCCGACGGCAAGGGCCGGCACACCACCGCGTACCGGAATCTCGTTCCGCTGCCCGGCGGCGGCGCGGTGCTGGACACCCCGGGGATCAGGGGCGTCGGCCTGCTGGACACCGCCGAGGGGCTGGACCGGGCCTTCGCCGACATCGCCGAGCTGGCCGCGCACTGTCGCTACGGCGACTGCCGGCACGGAGCCGAACCGGGCTGCGCGGTCGCCGCGGCCCTGGCGAACGGGTCGCTCTCGGCGCGCCGGCTGGCCAGCTGGCGCAAGCTGCGGCACGAGGTGGAGGTGGAATCCGCCCGGCAGAAGGCCCGGCAGGCCACGGCCGCCGGTCACCGTCATCGGCGGGGCTGAACCCGGTCTGTAAGAATGCACCGATGCGTGCGGTGGACGAGGGTGTCGGACAGTCGGCCCCCGAGGCCTCGACGCCGCCGGTCGCCGCGCCGCGCCGCCGGGCCGATCTCTGGGCGCCGCTGAGCTACCTGGCGATCGCCGTGCTGGTGATGATCCAGCTCTGGCGGGACCCGAGCGGCCGGGTGCTGGCGAGCAACAAGGACGACCACGGCTTCTTCCTGTACGTGTTCGCGCACGGCGAGCGGGTGCTGTTCCACGGCGCGAACCCGCTCTTCGACGACCGGCTGAACGTGCCGGACGGCGTGAACATGATGGCCAACACGTCGGTGCTGGCGATCAGCCTCCCGTTCGCCCCGATCACGCACTTCCTCGGCCCGGGCGTCGCCGTGGTGCTGGCCCTGACGCTGGGCCTGTTCGGCACCGCCACCGCCTGGTACCGGGTGCTCTCCCGGCACCTGGTGACGAGCCGGGTCGCGGCCTGGATCGGCGGGCTGTGGTGCGGTTTCGCGCCGGCCCTGGTGTCGCACGCGAACGCGCACGTCAACTTCGTGAGCCAGTACGTGACCCCGTTCATCGTCTGGCAGGTGCTGCGGCTGCGCGAGCCGGGCCGGGCGGTCCGCGGCGGGATCATCCTGGGGCTGCTGGTCGTGCTGCAGGTCTTCATCAACGAGGAGACCCTGCTTTTCACCGCGCTTGCGCTCGGCGTCTTTGTCATTGCGTACGCAAGCATGTCTTTCCAGCAGGCGAAGCGTGCGGCGCGGCACTTCCTGGCCGGCCTCGGCATCGCGCTGGTGACCGCCGGCGTGCTGCTGGCCTATCCGCTGTACTTCCAGTTCACCGGGCCGGGCAGCTATCACGGGCAGCCGTTCCTGCCGGACAAGTATTCGACCGATCTGCTGTCGATCGGCGCGTTCGCCCGCCAGTCGCTGGCCGGCAACGCCTGGCTGACCCGGCACATGAGCGTCAGCGGCACCGAGGACAACACCTTCTTCGGGCCGGCCGGCCTCGCGATGATCGTGGTGTCGGTGCGGGTGCTGTGGCGCAACGTGGCCGCCCGCGCCGCGGCGATCGCCGGCCTGCTGCTGCTGGTCGCCTCGATGGGCCCGACGCTCAAGGTGTTCGGCTGGAACACTCGCGTGCCGCTGCCGTTCGGCCTGGTCAGCCGCCTGCCGATCATCGACCTGGTGAGCGTCACCCGGTTCGCTATGGTGGCCGCCACGATCGCCGGCCTGCTGGTCGCGCTGGCCACCGACCGGGTCCGCGAGTGGCCCGCCGGCCGGCGCCGCACCTGGTTCCGGGTCGGCCTGGCGCTCGCGCTGGTGCCGCTCGCGCCCAAGCCGCTGCCGGTCGTCGCGGGCGATCCGCTGCCCGCCTTCCTGGCCCAGGGAACCTGGCGGCAGTACGTGGCGGCCGACCGCACCCTGGTCACCGTGCCGCTGCCGGAGGTGACCACCGGGCGGGACGGGATGCGGTGGGCGGCGCTGACCAAGCTCGAGTACAGGTCGCCGCGCGGCTACTTCATGGGCCCGGTCAACCCGCCGGCCGACCGCACCGGCTCGTGGAACGCGCCCAGCCGGTTCACCTACAGACTGCTCTGGCGGGTCCGCGAGTACGGCGACCCGGCCGTGCTCGACGCCACCGACCGGCAGCGGATCCGGGACGACCTGATCTTCTGGCGGGCCGGGGTCGTCGTGCTCATCCCGAACAGCCGTAACGGGGACGCGCTGCTCGCGACGCTGACCGACGCGCTCGGCAAGCCGCAGCTCGTCGGCGGCGTGGAAGTATGGGACATGCGGTCGTTGCCGGTTCCCCCGGCCGAGTGAGCTTGGCCGCGCGAACTGCGGGAATGTGCAGCATGTGACAGTCGCTGCACCTGGACGGGCCGGTTCCGGCGAAAACTTGTCGTACCCCATGGCTAGAGTGGCCGCGGCTCTTTCAAACACATGTACGGAGAGGCTGGCTGGTGGCCGACCGTTTGATCATTCGAGGCGCGCGCGAGCACAACCTGCGCGACGTCAACCTCGACCTGCCCCGCGACGCGATGATCGTCTTCACCGGGCTGTCCGGCTCGGGCAAGTCCAGCCTCGCGTTCGACACGATCTTCGCGGAGGGTCAGCGGCGCTACGTCGAGTCCCTGTCGTCGTATGCGCGGCAGTTCCTCGGGCAGATGGACAAGCCCGACGTCGACTTCATCGAGGGCCTGTCCCCGGCGGTGTCCATCGACCAGAAGTCGACCTCGCGCAACCCGCGCTCGACGGTCGGCACCATCACCGAGGTCTACGACTACCTGCGCCTGCTTTTCGCCCGTACGGGCATCCCGCACTGCCCGGTCTGCGGCGAGCGGATCAGCAAGCAGACCCCGCAGCAGATCGTCGACCGGGTCCTCGCGATGGACGAGGGCACCCGCTTCATGGTCCTGGCCCCGGTGATCCGCGGCCGCAAGGGTGAGTATGTCGATCTCTTCGCCGAGCTGCAGTCCAAGGGGTACGCGCGGGCCCGGGTCGACGGCGTGGTGCACCCGCTCACCGAGCCGCCGAAGCTGAAGAAGCAGGAGAAGCACACCATCGAGGTGGTGATCGACCGGCTCAGCGTCAAGGCGTCCAGCAAGCAGCGCCTGACCGACTCGGTCGAGGCCGCGCTGGGCCTGGCCGGCGGCATCGTCCTGCTCGACTTCGTCGACCTGCCGGAGGACGATCCCGGCCGCGAGCGTCGCTTCTCCGAGCACCTGGCCTGCCCGAACGACCACCCCCTGGCGATCGAGGACCTCGAGCCCCGGGTCTTCTCCTTCAACGCGCCCTACGGCGCCTGCCCCGAGTGCACCGGCCTGGGGACGAAGAAGGAGGTCGACCCCGAGCTGATCATCCCGGACGTGGAGCGGTCGGTCCGCGAGGGCGCGATCCAGCCGTGGTCCGGCGGCCAGACCATGGAATATTTCCTGCGCCTGCTCGAGGCCCTCGCGGAGGCGGAGAAGTTCTCGGTCGACACCCCGTGGCGGGCGCTGCCGGCCCGCGCGCAGAAGACGATCCTGTACGGCTCGGAGGACCAGGTCCACGTCCGGTACCGGAACAAGTACGGCCGCGAGCGCTCCTACTACACCGGCTTCGAGGGCGTGGTGCAGTGGATCGAGCGGCGGCACAACGACACCGAGAGCGACTGGTCCCGGGACAAGTACGAGGGCTACATGCGCGACGTGCCGTGCCCGGTCTGCGGCGGCACCCGGCTCAAGCCCGAGGTCCTCGCCGTGACCATCGCCGGCAAGAGCATCGCCGAGGTCTGCAACCTGTCGGTGGGCGACTGCGCCGAGCTGCTGGCCACCATCGAGCTCGACGAGCGGCAGCACATGATCGCCGAGCGGGTGCTCAAGGAGATCAACGCCCGGCTGCGGTTCCTGGTCGACGTCGGCCTCGACTATCTGTCGCTGGACCGCGGCGCCGGCACCCTCTCCGGCGGCGAGGCGCAGCGCATCCGGCTCGCCACCCAGATCGGCTCCGGCCTGGTCGGCGTGCTGTACGTGCTGGACGAGCCGTCGATCGGCCTGCACCAGCGGGACAACCACCGGCTGATCGAGACGCTGGTCCGGCTGAAGAAGCTGGGCAACACGCTGATCGTGGTGGAGCACGACGAGGACACCATCCGGACCGCCGACTGGATCGTCGACATCGGGCCGGGCGCCGGCGAGCACGGCGGCCAGATCGTGCACAGCGGCTCGGTCGAGGGCCTGCTGAAAAACCAGAAATCGCCGACCGGGGCGTATCTCTCCGGCCGCAAGACGATCCCGACGCCGCGGACCCGCCGGCCGCAGACCCCCGGCCGCGAGCTGGTGGTGCAGGGCGCGCGCGAGCACAACCTGCGCAACCTGACCGTCGGCTTCCCGCTCGGGCAGTTCATCGCGGTCACCGGGGTCAGCGGCTCGGGCAAGTCGACGCTGGTCAACGACATCCTGTACACGGTGCTGGCCAACCAGGTCAACGGCGCCCGGCTGGTGCCCGGCCGGCACACCCGGATCACCGGCCTCGAGCACGTCGACAAGGTGGTGGGCGTCGACCAGTCGCCGATCGGGCGCACCCCCCGGTCCAACCCGGCCACCTACACCGGCGTCTTCGACAACATCCGCAAGCTGTTCGCCGAGACCACCGAGGCCAAGGTCCGCGGGTACGGTCCGGGCCGGTTCTCGTTCAACGTCAAGGGCGGCCGCTGCGAGAACTGCGCCGGCGACGGCACCATCAAGATCGAGATGAACTTCCTGCCCGACGTGTACGTCCCGTGCGAGGTCTGCAAGGGCGCCCGGTACAACCGGGAGACCCTGGAGGTGCACTACAAGGGCAAGACCATCTCCGAGGTGCTGGAGATGCCGATCGAGGAGGCGTCCGGCTTCTTCGAGGCGATCCCGGCGATCCACCGGCACCTCAAGACCCTGGTCGACGTCGGCCTCGGCTACGTCCGGCTCGGCCAGCCCGCGCCGACCCTGTCCGGTGGCGAGGCCCAGCGCGTGAAACTCGCCTCCGAGCTGCAGAAACGCTCCACCGGGCGGACGGTCTACGTGCTCGACGAGCCGACCACCGGCCTGCACTTCGAGGACATCCGCAAGCTGTTGCTGGTGCTCAACGGCCTGGTCGACAAGGGCAACACGGTGATCACCATCGAGCACAACCTCGACGTGATCAAGACGGCCGACTGGATCATCGACATGGGTCCCGAGGGCGGCAGCAAGGGCGGCCTGGTGCTGGCCACCGGCCGCCCCGAGGAGGTGGCGGAGGTGGCCGAGAGCCACACCGGCGCGTTCCTGCGGCACTCGCTCGGGCTCGAGGGCGAGCCGGCCGGGGCGCCCGCGGCGACCGCCCGCGCCGCCACGGCGAACGGGGCGACCGCCGCGAAACCGGCGGCGAAACGCTCGACGCGGGCCCGGACGAAGGCTACGGTCTGAGGGCTCGGTAACCAGCTAAGTCACAGGTAACTCATAGCTACGGCACCCGTTCCGGATCCTAGTCTCGGACGGGCGCCGAACCGTGTGTTAACAGCGCGCGAAGGCGCCGGGCAAAGGTGCCCAAAAGCGGGGAAACAACCGCGCTGAGGCGGGACAATTTCGTGGGATTCCTGAACCGGCCAGCCCGCGACCGCGTACACAACTGCGACGCCGCGTGACCACACTCGCGGACCATGCACTGGAGGGCCAACCGATGACAGACGTGCAGACGACGACCGAGACCGAGACCGAGACCGAGCACAACGCCGAGGAGCCGGGCCGTCCGGGTACCGGCTCGCCGCGCCGGCTCGTCCTGCTCGGCGCCGGCGCCGTCGGCGCCACGGCGGTCCTGGCCGCCTGCGGCACCAGCACCACCGCCAGCAACACCAGCGGCACGGACTACAGCAACGAGCCGGCGCCGGCCGGCAGCGGCAAGGCCAACGCCAACCCCGGCGACACCGGCGGCAAGGCGAACGGCTCGACCGGCGGCAGCGCGCTGGCCACCACGGCCGACGTGCCGAAGGGCGGGGGCATCATCACCGCCGACTACGTGATCACCCAGCCGACCGCCGGCGAGTACAAGGCGTTCAGCAAGGTGTGCCCGCACCAGGGCTGCGACGTGAACAAGGTGGCCGACGGGGTGATCAGCTGCCCCTGCCACGGCAGCAAGTTCGACGTGAACACGGGCGCGGTGACCGCCGGGCCGGCGACGAAGGGTCTCGCCGAGACCAAGGTCAAGGTGGACGGCAACAACATCGTCAAGGCCTGATCCGCCGAGCGTTCGACCTGCCAGGAGAATTGGGCGCAGTCGGCCGGAGGTCCGACGCCGTGGCGGCGGCAACGGACCTCCGGTCGGACAATAATGTCAGTCCCCCGCACTACTGTTGAGCCCGTGCCAGACCCGTCCACGTACCGTCCGGCGCCGGGGACCATTCCGGAGTCGCCAGGCGTCTACCGTTTCCGCGACCCGGCCGGCCGCGTGATCTATGTCGGCAAGGCCAAGAACCTGCGGAATCGCCTGAATTCCTACTTCGCCGACACCTGGTCGCTGCACGCCCGCACCCAGCAGATGGTGACCACCGCGGCCAGTGTGGACTGGGTCACCGTCGGGACCGAGGTCGAGGCCCTCCAGCTGGAGTTCTCCTGGATCAAGGAGTTCGACCCGCGGTTCAACGTGAAGTACCGCGACGACAAGTCGTACCCGTTCCTCGCGGTCACCCTCAATGAGGAGTTTCCCCGCCTGCAGGTGATGCGCGGGGCCAAGCGCAAGGGCGTGCGCTACTTCGGGCCGTATTCGCACGCCTGGGCCATCCGCGAGACGCTCGACCTGCTGCTGCGGGTCTTCCCGGCGCGTACGTGCTCGTCCGGGGTCTTCAAGCGGGCCGGCCAGATCGGGCGCCCCTGCCTGCTGGGGTATATCGGCAAGTGCTCGGCGCCGTGCGTCGAGCGGGTCAGCGCCGACGAGCACCGGGCGATCGTCGACGACTTCTGCGACTTCATGGCCGGGCGTACGGATACGTTCGTGAAACGCCTCGAGCGCGAGATGCTGCAGGCCTCGGAGGAGCTGGAGTTCGAGCGGGCGGCCCGGCTGCGCGACGACATCGCCGCCCTGCGCCGCGCGATGGAAAAGCAGACCGTGGTGCTGGGCGACGGCACCGACGCCGACGTGGTGGCCTTCGCCGAGGACCCGCTCGAGGCGGCCGTGCAGGTGTTCCACGTCCGCGACGGGCGGGTGCGCGGCCAGCGCGGCTGGGTCGTGGAGAAGGTGGAGGACCTGTCCACCGGCGACCTGGTGCACCATTTCTGCTCGCAGATGTACGGCGGCGAGTCCGGCGAGGGCGACGTGCCGCGCGAGCTGCTGGTGCCCGAGTTGCCGGAGGACGCGGCGGCCCTGGCCGACTGGCTCTCCGACCACCGCGGCAGCCGGGTGCACCTGCGGGTCCCGCAGCGCGGCGACAAGCGTGCCCTGCTGGAGACGGTGTCCCGCAACGCGGGGGAGTCGCTGCAGCGGCACAAGCTGCGCCGGGCCGGCGACCTGACCACCCGCAGCAAGGCGCTCGACGAGATCGCCGAGGCGCTCGGGATGGAGACGTCGCCGCTGCGCATCGAGTGCTTCGACGTGTCGCAGATCCAGGGCACCGACGTGGTGGCGTCCATGGTGGTCTTCGAGGACGGCCTGGCCCGCAAGAGCGAGTACAGGCGCTTCGCCGTGCGGGGCAACGCGGACGGCAGCGGGATGGACGATCTGTCCGCGATGAGCGAGGTGATGCGGCGGCGGTTCGCGCGGTACAAGGCGCAGGCGGGCGCCGGGCAGCTCATCGAGGAGGAAGCCATCATCCCGGCTTCGGAGGACGGCGACGAGATCGCCACCAACGAGCTGCCGGGGATCGACCCGTTGACCGGCAAGGCGCGGCGATTCGCCTACCCGCCGCAACTGGTCGTGGTGGACGGTGGGCAGCCGCAGGTCAACGCCGTCGCCGCGGTGCTGTCCGACCTCGGCATCACCGACGTGGCGCTGTGCGGGCTGGCCAAGCGCCTCGAAGAGGTGTGGCTGCCGGGGGAGGACTTCCCGGTGATCCTGCCGCGCACCTCGGAGGCGTTGTATTTGTTGCAGCGGGTCCGCGACGAGGCGCACCGGTTCGCGATCACGTATCACCGGCAGCGCCGGTCGAAACGGATGACCGCGTCGGCGCTGGACAGCGTGCCCGGCCTCGGCGAGACCCGGCGCAAGGCGCTGCTGCGGCAATTCGGGTCGTTGAAACGGCTGTCCGCCGCCACCGTGGAGGAGATTACCGAGGTGCCCGGGATCGGCAAGCGGACCGCCGAGGCGCTGCTGGCCGCGCTCAACCCGCCCCAGCCCGGGGCCCGTGTCCGGGGGCGCGCCCGTGTCCGGGGGCGCGCCCGTGTCCGGGGGCGCGCCCGTGTCCGGGGGCGCGCCCGTGTCCGGGGGCGCCTCCGTGTCGGGGGCCGCGCCGGTGTCGGGGGCCGCGCCGGTGTCGGGGGCCGCGTCTGTGGCGGGGGCCGCGCCCGTGTCCGCACTCGCTGTCACGGCGGCGCCGCCGAGCGAGGGCGCCGGGACGGGCGCCGCCGGGCTCGACGCGGCGAAGTCTGGAGGCGAAGAGTGAGCGGGGCGCGCGGTGAATAGGATTGTGTGTCCGCTCGACGAGGTGCGGGCGGGGCGACGCGGGAGGCGTTCGTGACGGAGTCGTTGCCGGATTTCCCTGACGGCGCGGTCGAGGGCGTGGTGGATCCGGACGAGTTGGCCACCGATCTGGTGGTCGTGACCGGCGTTTCCGGCGGCGGGCGCAGCACGGTGGCCCGCGCCCTGGAGAATGTCGGCTTCTACGTGGTGGACAACCTGCCGCAGGCGCTGATGCTCGACATGGCCCAGCTCGCCTTCCAGGCCGGCGGCGCCGCGCGGCGTACCGCCATGGTGCTGGATGTGCGGAGCCGGGCGTTCTCCACCGACCTGGCCGGCGCGGTGCGGGCCCTCAAGGAGCGCGGCTTCTCGCCGCGGGTGGTGTTCGTCGACGCCGATGACGAGGTGCTGATCCGCCGGTTCGAGTCGGTGCGCCGGTCGCATCCGCTGCAGGGCGACGGGCGGCTCGCCGACGGCATCGCGGCCGAGCGCAAGCTGCTCGAGGAGGCTCGCGAGCAGGCCGACGTGATCATCGACACCAGCCACCTCAACGTGAACCAGCTGCGCCGCCGGGTCGAGGAGCTGTTCGGCGGCGAGGACGTGCGGCGGCTGCGGATCACCGTGCTGTCCTTCGGTTTCAAGTACGGCCTGCCGCCGGATGCCGACTACGTGCTGGACGCCCGGTTCCTGCCCAACCCGTTCTGGGTGCCCGAGCTGCGCGACCACACCGGGCTGGAGGAGCCGGTCAGCAAGTACGTGCTCGACCAGGAGGGCGCGGACCAGTTCGTGCGGACTTACGCGGGGCTCGTCGCGTCGACCGCGCCCGGCTTCGAGCGCGAGGGCAAGCGGTACCTGACCGTGGCGGTCGGCTGCACCGGGGGCAAGCACCGCAGCGTCGCGATCGCCGAGGAGCTGACCGCCCAGCTGCGCGACATGCGGCTCGCGGCCCACGCCTCGCACCGCGACCTGGGGCGGGAGTGACGGCGCCGATCCGGGTGGTCGCGTTCGGGGGCGGGCACGGGCTGGCCGCTTCGCTGCGGGGCCTGCGGCGCGCCGCGAGCGAGCTCGACCTGGACATCACCGCGATCGTCACCGTCGGCGACGACGGCGGCTCCAGCGGCCGCCTGCTGCTCGAGCGGGACGCGTTGCTGCCCGTCGGCGACCTGCGCAAGGCGCTGGCCGCGCTGGCCTGCGACGACCCGATCCGCCAGCGCACCGCCGATCTGCTGCAGTACCGGTTCGCCGGCGACGACCCGCTCGCCGGGCACGCGGTCGGCAACCTGCTGCTGCTGGGGCTGATGGAAATGCTCGGCGACCCGGTCGTCGCCCTCGACCACGCGGCCGCGATGGTCGGCGCGCAGGGCCGGGTGCTGCCGATGGCCCGGCACGCGGTCGGCATCGAGGCGGAGATCCTGGGCGCCGACCCGGCCCGCCCCGGCGAGGTGGTCACCGTGCGCGGGCAGCACGCGGTGGCGGTCGCGCCCGGGCACGTCGAGGCGGTCCGGATCGAGCCGGCCGACCCGCCGACCTGCTCGCAGGCGATCGAGGCGATCCACGCCGCCGACTGGCTGATCTTCGGCCCGGGCAGCTGGTACACCAGCGTGCTGCCGCATCTGCTGGTTCCGGGGCTGGCCAGGGCGATCACGGCGAGCCCGGCCCGCCGGCTGGTCACGCTCAACCTCGCCGCCGACAACGAGACCTCCGGCCTCTCGGTGGCCGACCACCTGGCCGCCCTGCGCTGGTACCTGCCCGGGCTGCGGATCGACGCGGTCCTCGCCGACGCGAAGTGGGTCGGCGAGCCGGAGCCGGTGCACCGGGCGGCCGAGTCGCTGGGCGCCCGGCTGGTGTTGGCACCCCTGGCCGTTGCGGACGGCAGCCCCAGGCATGATCCTGAGTCGTTGGGTGTTGCACTGGTGCCAGTATTGGGCCCGGCTCGTTAAGCAGTGGCGTAGTGCCGTTGGCTTAGTAGTGCAGCACACACACCGATCAAGTTCAGTCGCATGAGGTGACCTAACGATGGCGATGACGGCAGCGGTCAAGGACGAGCTGAGCCGGGTCGACGTGCCCAAGCCGTGCTGCCGCCGCGCGGAGATGGCGGCCCTGCTCCGGTTCGCCGGCGGCCTGCACATCGTCTCCGGCCGGGTGGTGGTCGAGGCCGAGCTCGACACCGGCGCGGTGGCCCGGCGCCTGCGCCGCGAGATCGCCGACGTGTACGGCTACCCCAGCGAGGTGCACGTGCTGGCCAGCGGCGGCCTGCGCAAGGGCAGCCACTACATCGTGCGGATCGTCAAGGACGGCGAGGCGCTGGCCCGCCAGACCGGCCTGCTGGACGTGCGCGGGCGCCCGGTCCGGGGCCTGCCGCCGCACGTCGTCTCGGCCAACGTGTGCTGCGCGGTGGCCGCCTGGCGGGGCGCGTTCATGGCGCACGGCTCGCTCACCGAGCCGGGCCGCTCCAGCGCGCTGGAGATCACCTGCCCGGGCCCGGAGGCCGCGCTCGCGCTGCGCGGCGCCGCCCGGCGGATCGGGATCACCGCGAAGGAGCGTGAGGTCCGCGGCGTCGACCGGGTGGTGATCAAGGACGGCGACGCGATCGCCGCGCTGCTCACCCGGATCGGCGCGCACGCCAGCGTGCTGGCCTGGGAGGAGCGCCGGGTCCGCCGCGAGGTGCGGGCGACGGCCAACCGCCTGGCCAACTTCGACGACGCCAACCTGCGCCGCTCGGCCCGCGCCGCGGTCGCCGCCGCCGCCCGGGTCACCCGCGCGCTGGAGATCCTGGCCGACGAGGCGCCCAACCACCTGACCTCGGCGGGAGCGCTGCGCCTGGAGCACCGCCAGGCATCCCTGGAGGAGCTGGGCGCCCTCGCCGACCCGCCGCTGACCAAGGACGCGATCGCCGGCCGCATCCGCCGCCTACTGGCCCTGGCCGACAAGCGAGCCCGCGACCTGGGCATCCCCGACACCGAGGCGGCCGTCACCCCCGAGATGCTCGCCTGCTGAGCTGGCTGGCGTCGCCTCCGGCGCGGCGGGCGATCGCCGGCCGTTCCGTGGTAGAGGGTCCCGGCAATCGGGGGCCGGTTTTGCGCAACCCATCGCCACACGCGAGACGCGCGCTGCGGCCGTTACCCCGCGCTCAGCTCGCGTTGTCGACCGGGGACTTGACGTTGCGCGTACGTCCGAGTGGTTTTGAATTAAGTTTTGGGTGGCGGACTTAGGTCACGTTCAGGTATCCCACCCGGCCGTTGGGCCTGGGGGAGACTCGGCTAGGGTCGTTGTCGACGGCGACGGTGCCGGCAGTTCGGCCGACCGCGCTGCGACGCCGCCAGTCTGGTGCGGCGCGCTCATTCCGCTCGGCCGGACGCCTTACGCCGAACCTGAACGGCGTGCAGACCCTCCGCCGGTCGACCAAATCCGGCGGACCGAAACGAGGAGATCCACCTGTGACCATCCGGGTTGGCATCAACGGCTTCGGCCGTATCGGACGCAACTTCTTCCGGGCGGTGCTCGCCTCCGGCGCGGACATCGAGATCGTCGGCGTGAACGACCTCACCGACAACGCGACGCTGGCGCACCTGCTCAAGTACGACTCGATCCTGGGCCGTCTGCCGCAGGAGGTCAAGGCGACCGCCGACGAGATCACGGTGGGTGGCAAGACCTTCAAGGCGTTCGCCGACCGGGACCCGGCCAACCTCAAGTGGGGTGACCTGGGCGCCGACGTGGTGATCGAGTCGACCGGCTTCTTCACCGACGCCGCCAAGGCCAAGGTGCACGCCGACAACGGCGCCAAGAAGGTCATCATCTCGGCCCCGGCCAAGAACGAGGACATCACGATCGTCATCGGCGTCAACGACGACAAGTACGACGCCGCGCAGCACACGGTCATCTCGAACGCGTCCTGCACCACCAACTGCCTCGCGCCGATGGCCAAGGTCCTCAACGACACGATCGGCATCGAGCGTGGCCTGATGACCACGATCCACGCCTACACGCAGGACCAGAACCTGCAGGACGGCCCGCACAAGGATCTGCGTCGCGCCCGCGCCGCCGCCCTCAACGTGGTGCCGACCTCGACCGGCGCCGCCAAGGCCGTCAGCCTGGTGCTGCCGGAGCTCAAGGGCAAGCTGGACGGCTTCGCGATGCGGGTGCCGATCCCGACCGGCTCGGCGACCGACCTGACCTTCCAGGCGAAGAAGGAGACTTCGGTCGACGAGGTCAACGCCGCGATCAAGGCGGCCGCGGACGGCGCGCTCAAGGGCATCCTGACCTACACCGAGGACCAGATCGTCTCGTCGGACATCGTGACCGACCCGGCGTCCTGCATCTTCGACGCCGGCCTCACCAAGGTCATCGGCAACCAGGTCAAGGTCGTCGGCTGGTACGACAACGAGTGGGGCTACTCGAACCGCCTCGTCGACCTGGTCAAGCTGGTCGGCTGACGCATCGTGAAGACTCTCGACGATCTGCTCGGCGAGGGTGTCTCGGGTCGGCGCGTGCTGGTGCGCGCCGACCTGAACGTCCCGTTCGACAAGAATCAACCTGGCGTTATCACCGACGACGGGCGGGCGCGGGCTGTGCTGCCGACGCTCGTCGCGCTGCGTGACGCCGGTGCGCGTGTGATCGTGATGTCGCACCTGGGACGGCCGAAGGGTGCGCCGGACCCGAAGTTCACGCTGGCCCCGGTGGCGACCCGCCTTGGTGAGCTGCTCGGCACGCCGGTGATCTTCGCTTCCGATACGGTCGGCCCGGACGCCACCTCGAAGGCGGGCGGGCTCACGGACGGCGAGGTGCTCCTGCTGGAGAACCTGCGGTTCAACGAGGGCGAGACTTCGAAGGACGACGCGGCTCGTGCGGCTTTTGCGGGAGAGTTGGCGAAATTTGCTGACTTTTACGTGGATGACGCTTTTGGGGCGGTTCATCGGAAGCACGCCTCGGTGTACGACGTGCCGGCGCTGCTGCCGCACTACGCGGGCGGGCTGGTGCTGCGCGAGGTCGAGGTGCTCAAGCGGGTGAGTGAGAGCCCGGAGCAGCCGTACGTGGTCGTGCTCGGCGGCTCGAAGGTCTCCGACAAGCTCGCAGTGATCCAGGCGCTGCTGCCGAAGGTGGACAAGCTGCTGGTCGGTGGCGGCATGTGCTTCACGTTCCTGAAGGCTCAGGGGCATGAGGTCGGTAAGTCTCTTCTCGAGGAAGAGATGATCTCCACGTGCGCCTCGCTTCTGGAGCAGGCGGGTGGGCGAATTGTCCTCCCGGTCGACGTGGTCGCGGCAACGGCGTTCGCCGCCGATGCGGATCACGATATTGTCGGTATCTCGGACATTCCGGGTGATCGGCTCGGGCTGGACATCGGGCCGGAGTCGGTCGCGTTGTTCGCCGAGGCGATCGGCGGTGCGCGGACGGTCTTCTGGAACGGCCCGATGGGCGTCTTCGAGCTCGCGCCGTTCGCGGCCGGCACCCGGGGCGTCGCCGAGGCCATCACCAAGATCGACGGCTTCTCGGTGGTCGGCGGCGGCGACTCGGCCGCGGCCGTACGCACGCTGGGTCTCGACGAGTCGGCCTTCGGGCACATCTCCACCGGTGGCGGTGCCTCCCTCGAATACCTCGAGGGCAAGAAGCTGCCCGGCGTCGAAGCTCTGGAGAACTGAAATGAGCCGTACGCCGATCATCGCCGGCAACTGGAAGATGAACCTCAACCACTTCGAGGCCATCCTCCTGGTCCAGAAGTTGGCCGCCAGCCTCACCGAGCAGCAGCTCACCGAGGTCGAGACGGTCGTGATCCCGCCGTTCACCGACCTGCGCAGCGTGCAGACCGCGATCGAGGGCGACAAGCTGCTCCTCGGCCTCGGCGCGCAGGACGTGTCGAAGCACCCGAGCGGCGCGTACACCGGTGAGATCTCCGGCGCCATGCTGGCCAAGCTCAACGTCACCTACGTGCTGGCCGGGCACTCCGAGCGGCGCGAGTACCACGGCGAGGACGACGCTCTGGTCAACGCGAAGGTGAAGGCGGCCTTCGTGGCGAACCTGACGCCGATCCTCTGCGTGGGGGAGGGCCTGGTCACCCGCGAGGAGGGCACGCACGTCGCGCACTGCACCAACCAGCTGGCGGCCGGCCTCGACGGCCTCAAGGCGGAGCAGGTCAAGCAGGTCGTCGTGGCGTACGAGCCGGTCTGGGCGATCGGTACCGGCAAGACCGCCACCCCGCAGGACGCTCAGGAGGTCTGTGCGGCCCTGCGGGCGAAGCTGGCCGAGCTGCACGGGGCCGAGGTCGCCGACGCCGTCCGGATCCAGTACGGCGGCTCGGTGAAGGCGGCCAACATCGCCTCGATCATGGCGCAGCCGGACATCGACGGGGCCCTGGTCGGCGGCGCCTCCCTGGACGCCGAGGAATTCACCTCGATCGTCCGTTTCCGGGAGCATGTCGGCCGCTGAGACGGCGGCGCGTGCCCGGTCGCCGAGAGTGGCCGGGCACCCGCTATTGTTGGGGCGCAACTGTCCTCGAGAGGAATCAACCCGATCATGCCGAATTGGTTCGCGTACACGTTGATCGTGTTGCTGGTGATCACCAGCATCCTGCTGACCCTGCTGATCCTGCTGCATCGCGGCAAGGGTGGCGGCATGTCGAGCATGTTCGGCGGCGGCGTCACCTCCAGCCTCGCCGGCTCCTCGGTGGCGGAGAAAAACCTCGACCGCTACACGGTGCTGGTCGGCGTCGTGTGGTTCGCGTGCATCGTCGGGCTCGGCCTCTGGCTGCGCCTGGCCCTGCCTGCTTCCTGACCGGCCGCAATAGTCGTAGACTCTGCCGCGCGTCCGGTTCAGCCGGGCGCGCGGCGTTTCTTTGCCCTGCTTTGTGCCTTCTCACCAAACGCCCCTCGAGACAGGAGTGACGTCCGTGTCCAGTGGCAGTGCGATCCGCGGCAGCCGCGTCGGGTCCAGCCCGATGCGCCCCGACGAGCGCAGCGAACCCGCCCCGCGCCGGGAAGTGGTCTACTTCTGCGCGGCCGGGCACGCGAGCCAGATCAAGTTCGCGGCCGAGGCCCCGGCGCCGGAGACGTGGGACTGCCCGCGCTGCGGTCAGCCCGCGGGCCTGGACGGGGAGAACCCGCCCGGCCGATTGCGCGTCGAGCCGTACAAGTCGCACCTGGCCTACGTCAAGGAGCGCCGCTCCGCGGAGGACGGGGCGAAGATCCTCGCCGAGGCGCTGGCCAAGGTGCGCCAGCGCCGGGGCGAGTTCTAGTAGCGCTTGGCCGCGGCTGCCTCATCGAGCAGCCAGCAGGTGCGTGACTGACCGGTGGCGTGCGCGGCCGGCTTGGTGTGGTCGCCGTTGAGGGCCGCGCCGACCGCGTCCGTCTTGTCCGGACCGGCGGCGATCAACCACACCTCGTCGGCCGCCTGGATGGTCGGCATGGTCAGCGAGATCCGGATGGGCGGCGGCTTCGGGCTGTTGTGCACCGCGACCGCCGTGCCGGTCTCGTTCAGCACCGGGTGCTCCGGGAAGAGCGACGCCACGTGTCCGTCCTCGCCGACGCCGAGCATGAGCACGTCGAACGGGAGCCGGATCTCGGCGGCGTAGCGCGCGGCCGCCGCCTCCGCGTTGTCGCCGTCCGGGCCGTCCGAGGCGGGCATCGGGTGCACCCGGGCCGGGTCGAGCGGCAGCGCGTCCAGCAGGGCCGCGCGCGCCTGGGTCTCGTTGCGCTCCGGGTCGCCGGCCGGCAGGAACCGCTCGTCGCCCCACCACAGGTCCACGTGCGACCAGTCGATCGCCCGCGCCTCCGGCAGGTCGTTGACCGTGCGCAGCACCTTGGCGGCGATCCGGCCGCCGGTCAGCACGACGCTCGCCGCGCCGCGCTCGGCCTGCGCGTCCACGATCTTGGCGACGAGCCGGGACGCGACGGTGGCGGCGAGGACGTCCGCGTCGGGTACGACCACGACCAGGGTCTTGCTCACGTTGCCTCCTAAGTCGGAAGGGCCGCCCACCGGGTGGTGGGCGGCCCTGCTGAAGTTGCGTGCTCAGGCGGCCGAGCCGCCCGGCCCCGCCATGGCGCCCGCGTCGTTCGCGCGGGCGGCCAGGGCCGGGTCCTTCCAGACGTGCACCCGCATGGGCGGCTTCTGGTCGAGGTCGGCGATGCCGGCCATCGCGCCGAGCGCCTCGGCGTAGATCTGGTCGGCGTCCAGCCGGCGCAGCTCCTCGGCCAACTCGTCGCCGACCGGCCGCTTCGGCAGCGGCATGTAGCGGTCCTCCTGGCCGGTACGGCTGAACAGCGCCGTGTTCTCCTCGCGGGTGACCCGGACGCAGTCGCCGTTGGCGCACTGCAGCTCGACCGAGTGCATCCGCGGGGAGCGGTCGGTGAACTCCCACTTCGGCACGATCCCGAGGCGGGACTGCAGCCAGCCCTTCATCAGCGCCGCGGTCGGGTCCTTCTCGGGCGCCACGATGGTGGCCCCGATGACCTGCTCGTCGGTGGTGTCGAAGGCGCCGGCCACCAGGGTGCGCCAGAGGGTGATCCTGGTCCAGGTCAGATCCGTGTCGCCCGGGGCGTAGTCGGCGGCGCGCCGGCGCAGGGCGGCCACCGGGTCGGGGGCCTGCGCGCTGTCGGTGATCCGCCGGTCGGCGACGACGCCGAGGAAGTCGTTCGCGATCGTCTCCGGCGGCTCCTCGTGCCACCAGGTGACCACCGGCACGTCCGGGGCGAGCAGCGGCATCACCACCGACTCGGCGTGCAGGGCGAGCCGCCCGTACATCCGCATGACGACCGCCTCGGCCGGGCCCAGCCGGCCACCCACGACGATCTCGGCGTCCAGCCGGCTGCGACCCTCCAGATCGGAGCGGACCACGATGAGCAGGCGGCACGGGTGCGCCGCCGCGGCGATCGTGGCGGCCGCCTCGGCCTCGCGGACCTTCTTCTCCTCGACCACCGCGACCAGGGTCAGGGCGAGCCCGGAGGCCACGCCGCCGGCGCTGCGCCGCTCGGCGGCGAGCGCCTTGACGACCTCGTTGCCGGTGGTGTCCCACAGACCGATCATGCCCGCCTCCAAGCACGACCCTCACGGGCCAGCATCTCGTCCGAAGCCCGCGGGCCCCACTCGCCGGCCCGGTAGGGCTCCGGCTTGGTGTCCGCCCAGGCGGCCTCGAGCGGGTCGATGACCCGCCACGACTGCTCGACCTCGGCCGCATCGGGGAACAGGGTGCGGTCGCCGACCAGCACGTCGAGCACGAGCCGCTCGTACGCCTCCGGGCTGGACTCGGTGAACGCCTCGCCGTACTGGAAGTCCATCGCGATGTCGCGGACCTCCATCGTGGTGCCCGGCACCTTGGAACCGAACTTGAGCACCACGCCCTCGTCCGGCTGGACCCGGATCACCAGCTGGTTGTGGCCGAGCATCTCGACGTCGGCCGGGTCGAACGGCAGGTGCGGGGCGCGCTTGAAGAGGATCGCGATCTCGGTGACCCGGCGGGGCATCCGCTTGCCGACCCGCACGTAGAACGGGACCTCGGCCCAGCGCCTGTTCTGGATGCCGAGGCGGACCGCGACGTACGTCTCGGTCGTGGAATCGGAGGGGATGTTCTTCTCCTCCAGATAGCCCACCGCGCGCTCGCCGGCCACCCAGCCCTGCAGATACTGCCCGCGGACCGAGCCGGTGGCGATGTCCTTGGGCAGGCTGATCGCCTTGAGCACCTTGAGCTTCTCGGCGCGGACCTCCTGCGGGTCGAAGCTCGTGGGCTCCTCCATGCCGACCAGCGCGAGCAGCTGGAGCAAATGGTTCTGCAGCACGTCGCGGGCGGCGCCGGACGCGTCGTAGAACGCCGCCCGGGTGCCGATCCCGACGTCCTCGGCCATGGTGATCTGCACGCTGTCCACGTACTTGGAGTTCCACACCGGCTCGAACAGGCTGTTCGCGAAGCGCAGCGCCAGAATGTTCTGGACCGTCTCCTTGCCCAGGTAGTGGTCGATGCGATAGACGTCCTGCGGGGTGAAGACCTCGTCGACCAGCTGGTTCAGCGAGATCGCGGTCTGCAGGTCGTTGCCGAACGGCTTCTCGACGACCACCCGGCGCCAGCCGCCGGACTTGGCGTTGTCGGCCATCCCGGTGCGCGCCAGCTGGTTGAGCACCAGCGGGAAGGCGGCCGGCGGGATGGAGAAGTAGAAGGCGGCGTTGCCCGGGATGCCGTTGCGCTCGCGGAGGTCGTCGAGCGTGGCGGCCAGGTTGTCGAACGCCGCGTCGTCGTCGAACGATCCGGGCACGAACTGGAACTGGCTGGCCAGTCGCTGCCACACGTCCTCGCGCCACGGGGTGCGGGCGCCTTTCTTGGCCGCCTCGATGGCCAGCGACTCGAAATCGCCGTCGCCCCAGTCGCGGCGGGCGAAGCCCAGGACCACGAAACCGGGCGGCAGCAGACCGCGGTTGGCCAGGTCGTAAACGGCCGGGATGAGCTTCTTTCGGGACAGGTCACCGGTGACTCCGAAGATCACCAGAGCGCACGGCTCCGGGATGCGCGGGAGCCTGCGGTCCTGTGCGGTACGCAGCGGATTGCCCACGTGGTCCATCCTGCCAGGTCGCACGGGGGCCCGCCTACGATCGGCGGGCCCCTCGTGATGATCAGACTCCGGTACCGGCCTGCAGGGACTTCTGCACGCTCTCCAGCAGTTCCTTCCAGCTGACCTCGAACTTGTCGACGCCCTCGTCCTCGAGGACCTTGACGACGTCGTCGAAGTCGATGCCGACCGCCTTGAGGTCGGCCATCACCTGGTGGGCCTGCGCGTATGCGCCGGTGATGGTGTCGCCCCGGACCTCGCCGTGGTCGGCGAAGGCGTGGATCACCGATTCCGGCATGGTGTTGACCGTCCCGGGGGCGATCAGCTCCTCGACGTAGATGGTGTCCTTGTAGTCCGGGTTCTTGGTCGACGTGGATGCCCACAGCGGCCGCTGCGGGTGGGCGCCGGCCGCGGCCAGGGCCTTCCACCGGTCGGTGCCGAAGACCTCCTCGTACGCCTCGTACGCCAGCTGCGCGTTGGCGATCGCGGCCTTGCCCATCAGCGACTTCGCCTCGTCGCTGCCGATCTTCTCGAGGCGCTTGTCCACCTCGGTGTCGACCCGGGACACGAAGAACGACGCCACCGAACCGATCTTGGTGATGTCGTGGCCGTTGGCCTTGGCCTGCTCGACGCCGGCCAGGAACGCCTCCATGACCGCGCGGTAGCGCTCCAGCGAGAAGATCAGCGTCACGTTCACGCTGATGCCCTCGGCCAGGGTCGCGGTGATCGCGGGCAGGCCCTCGACGGTCGCCGGGATCTTGATGTAGAGGTTCTCCCGGCCCACCAGCCACCAGAGCGTCTTCGCCTCGGCGACGGTGCTCTCGGTCTCGTGCGCCTTGCGCGGGTCGACCTCGATCGACACCCGGCCGTCCACGCCGTTGGAGGCGTCGTAGGCCGGCCGCTCGACGTCGCAAGCGCCGCGGACGTCCTTCGCGGTCATCAGGCGCACGGCCTCCTCGACCGTCACGCCCATCACCTGCAGGTCCTTGACCTGGGCGTCGTACGCGTCGGCGTCGGCGAGCGCCTTCTGGAAGATGCTCGGATTGGTGGTCACGCCGACGACGTGCTGCTCGTCGAGCATCTTCTTCAGCGAGCCGCTGGTCAGTCGGACCCGGGAGAGATCGTCGAGCCAGACCGCCACACCCTGGGCGGAGAGCTCGGCTAGCCGATCAGTCATGTTTCCTGCACTCCCTCAGTTACCGGTCGTGTGACCGGTGATCTCGCCGACCTTGGCCAGGGCGGCGTTGGCCTTGGCCACCACGTTGTCCGCGGTGAACCCGAACTGCTCAAAGAGGATCTTGGCGGGCGCGCTGGCGCCGTAGTGCTCGATGCTCACCGGCTCGCCCGCGTCTCCAAGAATGCGATCCCAGCTCATCCGGATGCCAGCCTCCACCGTCACCCGCGCCTTGACCCCACGGGGCAGGACTTCCTGCTGGTACGCGGTCGGCTGCTGGTAGAACCACTCCTGGCAGGGCATCGACACGACCCGCGTCGGGGTGCCGGCCTCCTCGAGGCGCTCCTGGGCGACGAGGCAGTGCTGCACCTCGGAGCCGGTGCCGATGAGGATCACCTCCGGCTCGCCGTTCGAGGCGTCGGACAGCACGTAACCGCCCTTGAGCACGCCCTCGGCCGACGCGTACTTGCTGCGGTCGATGGTCGGGACCGGCTGCCGGGTAAGGGCCAGCGCGGTGGGCGCGTCGGTGTGCTCCAGTGCGCCCCGCCAGGCCCACGCGGTCTCGTTGGCGTCGGCCGGCCGCACCACGTTGAGGCCGACGATGGCGCGCAGCGCGGACAGCGTCTCGATCGGCTGGTGGGTCGGGCCGTCCTCGCCGAGGCCGATCGAGTCGTGCGTCCACACGTAGATCACCGGCAGCTTCATCAGCGCGGAGAGCCGGACGGCGCCGCGCATGTAGTCGCTGAAGACCAGGAACGTGCCGCCGTACGGCCGGGTCAGCCCGTCGGCGGTGATGCCGTTGAGGATCGAGCCCATGCCGTGCTCGCGGATGCCGAAGTGCAGGGTCCGGCCGTACTCGTTGCCGGGGAACTCCTTGGTCGCGTACTCGGCCGGGATGAACGACGGCTCGCCCTTCATCGTGGTGTTGTTGCTCTCGGCGAGGTCGGCCGAGCCGCCCCACAGCTCGGGCAGCACCGGCGCGAGCGCGTTGAGCACCTGCTGCGACGCCGCGCGGGTGGCGATGCCCTTGGCGTCGGCCGGGAATTCGGGCAGCGACTTCTCCCAGCCCTCGGGCAGCTTGCGCCCGGCGAGCCGGTCGAACAGCTCCTTGCGCTCGACGTTGGCCTGCGCCCAGGCGCCGAACGCCTTGTCCCACTCGGCGTGCGCGGCGCGGCCCCGCTCGGCGACCTTGTTCGCGTGCTCGAGCACGGCCGGGTCGACGGCGAACGTCTCGTTCGGGTCGAAGCCGAGGATCTCCTTGGTGGCCTTGACCTCGTCCGCGCCCAGCGCCGAGCCGTGGATCTTGCCGGTGTTCTGCTTGTTCGGCGCCGGCCAGCCGATGATCGTCTTGAGCACGATGAACGACGGTTTGTCGGTGACCCGCTTGGCCTCCTGGATCGCCGCCCAGAGCGCCTCGACGTCCTCGTGGTAGTCGCCCTTGGCCGGGTCGCCCTTGCGCCACGAGACGGTCTGCACGTGCCAGCCGTACGCCTCGTACCGCTTGCCGGCGTCCTCGGCCTTGGCGATCCGGGTGTCGTCCTCGATGGAGATCTCGTTGTCGTCGTAGATCAGCGTGAGGTTGCCGAGCTTCTGCACCGCGGCGATCGCGCTCGACTCGTGGCTCACGCCCTCCTCGATGTCCCCGTCGGAGCACATCGCGTAGACGTGGTGGTCGAAGGGCGACTCGCCGGCCGGGCCATCGGGGTCGAACAGGCCGCGCTCGCGGCGGGCGGCCATCGCCATCCCGATCGCGTTGCCGATGCCCTGGCCGAGCGGGCCGGTCGTGACCTCGACGCCCGGGGTGTGGCCGAACTCGGGGTGGCCGGGGGTCAGCGAGTCCCACTGGCGCAGCGACCGCAGGTCGTCCAGCGACAGGCTGTAGCCGGAGAGGTAGAGCTGAATGTAGAGGGTGAGGCTGGAGTGCCCACAGGAGAGCACGAACCGGTCGCGGCCGGGCCAGTGCGGGTCGGTCGGGTCATGGCGCATGACGCGGTTGAACAGCAGGTAGGCGGCCGGCGCGAGGCTCATCGCCGTACCGGGGTGACCGTTTCCGGCCTTCTCCACGGCGTCCATGGCCAGCACCCGGACGGTGTCGACCGTTTTACGGTCGAGGTCGGACCAATTGAGAGCAGGATCTGTGGCAGCCACGTCGGTTGTGCTCCTCGGGGCATGGATAAGGGACCCTTTTGAGGTTGACCCTATCCACTTGGCGTAAACCCGCGCCGTGGGAACGCCCGAGGCCCATACGCTGAGAGCGGACACGCCACTGTGACGCCCTGCACCCGGCCCGGGTCGCCGGAGCAGCGCATTCCGCTGAGCGTAGGCTGTCCGGGCGTGCCGCCGGCTGCCGTCGGCAACGGTCGTGATGTGGCTAGTGCCGATGCCGGAAGGTGGCAGTCCGTGAGCATGATCACCGAGCGTCCCGCTCCTGGACGGGCGCCGGCGGCTCCTGTTGTCGCCGCGACTCGCCGCGAGCCGATGGCGGTGTTCCGCGCGTATCTCGCGCTGACCAAGCCGCAGATCGTCGAGCTGCTGCTGGTGACCACCGTTCCGGCCCTCATGCTCGCCGCCGGCGGGTGGCCCGACCTGCGCATTCTCGCCAGCGTTCTGGTCGGCGGGGCGCTCGCGGGCGGCGCGGCCAGCGCGCTCAACTGCTACATCGACCGCGACATCGACGAGCTGATGCGGCGCACCAAGCGGCGTCCGCTGCCGGCGCACACCGTCACCCCGCGGGCCGTGCTGATCTTCGGCCTGACCCTCGCGGTGATCTCCGTGGCGCTGATGGCGGTCTTCACCAACTGGCTGGCCACGGCGCTGACCGCGGGCGCGATCTTCTACTACGACGTGGTCTACACGCTGTGGCTCAAGCGGCGCACCCCGGCCAACACGTTCTGGGGCGGCGTCTGCGGCGCGGCCCCGGTGATCATCGGCTGGGCCGCGGTGACCGGCTCGGTGTCGCCGCTCGGGTGGGCGCTTTTCGCGGTTGTGTTCTTTTGGCAGATGCCGCACTTCTACGCACTCGCCATAAAGTACAAGGCCGACTATGCCCGCGCCGGCGTCCCGATGCTCCCGGTGGTGCGCTCCATGGCCCGGGTGAACGGGGAGATCGCCCTCTACACGGTGCTCACCGTGGCCGCCTCGCTGGCCGCCTGGCCGCTCGGCCTAGGCCCGATCTACGGCGTCACCGCGCTGATCACCGGCGGGTTGTTCCTCGGCGAGGCCTTCCTGTTGGTCCAGCGCACCCGCAAGGGCGAGCCGGCGAAGCCGATGCGGCTGTTCCACTGGTCCATCACGTATCTGACGATCCTGTTCATCGCCGTCGCCGTGGACGCCCTCTTCTGACGGTATGTCCGTATTTAAGGTAACGGGTGATCACTCTATCGATGGAAGTCCGTTGATGCGGGCAATTCGGGCGCAATTCGGCCATACCAATGCGGCGTTGCGGTAAACCCGCAGGTAATAGGCATCACAAAATGGCACTGACGGTGCTTGCTCCCGGGGGAGAAGTGCTTACGCTGCCCGTCATGGCTCAAGGTTCCGATACGACACTGACCGCGGGGATCAAGTCCTTCGCCACCGGCCACGGTGGCGCCAAGGCGGTCATCGAGTACGTCGGCAAGCGTGGTGCCCGCATCGTCCTCGTCGGCCAGGACGGCGAGTGGTCCGACCAGTTCGCCGACAGCACCGACGTCGCCCGCCAGGCGTGCGAGTCCGCCGGCGTCGAGGTGGAGAACGAGTGGGAGCGTGAGCTCCTCGAGCAGATGCGACCCAGCAACGACCTGTGGCGTTCGATGTCGCGCCGCGCCATGGCCCGCTGATCTTGTCCCAACCGCACCCCACCCACGCGACCCGGGAGCCTTCCCGGGTCGCTCTCGTTACCTGTGATCTCTTCCCGGGCCTCTGGGACGACGACTTCCCGCTGCGCGACGAGCTCCGCGCGCGAAACCTCCAGGTCGAAGCGGTGAGCTGGGACGATCCCGGCGCCGACTGGGACGCCTACGCGCTGGCGATCCTGCGCTCGCCGTGGGACTACGTGCCGCGCCGCGCCGACTTCCTGGCCTGGGCCCGGAGCGTGCCCCGCCTGCTCAACCCGGCCGACATCCTGCTGTGGAACACCGACAAGGTCTACTTGCGCGACCTCGAGGCGGCCGGCGTCCCGATCAGTCCGACGACCTATGTGTCCCCCGGCGAGACGTGGACCCCGCCCATCGACGGCGAGTGGGTCGTCAAGCCCACGATCAGCGCGGGCAGCCAGGACACGGGCCGCTATTCGCTGCCGTCGCAGGCATCCCTGGCGGCCGCGCACGTGGACCGCCTGACCGCGGCCGGCCGCACCGCGATGATCCAGCCGTACCTGAAGGCGGTCGACACCGACGGCGAGACCGCACTGCTCTTCTTCCCCGACGCCACCGGCCGCCTGACCTTCAGCCAGGCCGCACGCAAGGGCCCGATGCTCACCGGCCCCGACGAGGGCTGGATCGACCCCGGCAGCGAACAGATCACGGCCCGCACCCCCAGCCCGTCCGAGCTGACGACGGCCGCGCAGGCACTGGCAGCCATCCCCGAGTCGTCGACCCCGCTCCTCTACGCCCGGGTCGATCTCATCCCGGGCCCCGACGGCACCCCGGTCCTCCTCGAACTCGAACTGACCGAGCCGTCCCTGTTCTTCCGCACGTCCCCGTCCTCCGCGGCGCGCCTGGCGGGCGCCATTCAAAACCGCCTTTAAACCTTCCGGCCGTACGAGGTCCGCCGATCCCACGCGGAAGTGCGGCCGCCCCCGCCGCACCCCGCGACCACTTGCATCCTTCCGGCCGCAGCGCGCCTCTCGCGTGTGGCGTTCCCCTACGCCCGCGCGGTCTCCCTTGGGCGCAACGAAACGCGCTGACCAGCGGTTCCGTGTTTCGCCCCTGTGGACGACCCGGCGTGTCGTCCACAGGCCACGAATCGCTCCTTCATTGATCGGCCCCACCCGGCACGCTGCTCCCATGTCCCACCGGAGCGCCACCATCACCAGCCCGACGTCCCCGCTGGTTCCCGCCCGCCGATCGCCGTCGGTCCTGCTGACGTCTCAGCCCGCGCCCTATCGCCGGTCGCCCTCGGTCCGGTCGCGGATCTCCCCCGTGCTCGGCGGTCGATCGCCGACCGCAGGCCGGCTCCCGGGCTGAGCCCGCCGGCGACCGCCCGCCAGGTCGCCGTCTCAGCCCGGTAGTGCCGCGGCCGGGGCCCGGTTTCGCCCGCTCCTGTCCCACGGGGTCACCGCCGGAGCGGCGAACTCTCACCCGAGCCCCGGCCGCGGCCGAGCCCAGCCACACCCGACCGGGGCCACCCCGCGGCGTTCCCTCTCCAGCGCCAGGGACCCCAGAAAGGAGGCGCCTAGGAAGACCCCCCTCCGAGTCCGTGCGTCGCGGCCGCACAAGACTCCCGATGCGGCCGCCGTCCACCGGCACCGTCCCGGCGCACCTCCACGATGGTGCCGGTGGACCCCTCCGCCCCGTCCGCAGCCGGCCGCCGATCCCGCTCGCGCCGAAGCGCTGTCCAGCGTGTCAGCCGGACCTGCGGGCAAGCCGGTGGTCGAGTCGCCGTCCGCCGATGAGGCGCGGCGTGCCGGCACGGCCCGCGGCGACGCGTGACGGCGTCATGCCGATCCGGACCCGGTGACGCGTGGCGGTGGCGTGTCGGTCCGGCCCCGCAGCGACCCGCGGCGGTGGAGTGTCGGTCGCCCGATAGTGGCGCGTGGCGCGGCGTGTCGGTCGGCCCGGTGGTGGCGCGTGGCGACGGCGTGTCGGTCGGCCCGGTGGTGGCGCGTGGCGACGGCGTGTCGCCCTGGCCGGCGACCGCTGAGCAGCCCCGGCGCCGGGCAGATCTTGAAGGCGTGGCGTTCACAGGGGCGCGTAAGGAAATAACTCGGCGTGTCGCACGCTCCGGCTCGTCGATCTGCTATGTCAGGCGCTTGACGTGGGCGGACTTCAAGCGAGCGATCGCCAGTCGCGCCGACCAGCTTCCGGCGTCGTTGCAGCTCAGGACGGTTCATCAGATCAACTTGACGAAATCGGCAAAACACCAAGTTACTTCTTTACACGCCCCAGCCAACGGGAACCCACCACCTTTCACCGGAGGCGAGCGCAACGACGAAGAACTGCTGTTCGCGCCGAACGCCGCGCCTTCAAGATCTGCCCGGCGCGGGGGAGCGGTGCGGTGTGCCATCGCGCAGGGGCGTGGTGCGCGGGGTGGCGGCTGCTCGGCTTTGGCCAATTGCCTCGCGCGAGACGCGCGCTACGGCCTTGGTTAGCACTTGGTCGCGGGGAGTGGTGGTGGCGGCTGCTCGGCTTTGGCCAATTGCCTCGCGCGAGACGCGCGCTACGGCCTTGGTTGGCACTTGGTCGCGGGGGAGGGGCGGGGGCGGCCGGGTCGGCGGGGAGCGGTCGACGCGTACGGCGGAAGGAATTTCAGCGGGAAGGGGAGGGGGCGGGGGTGGGGAGGGATGCCGGAATCGCCTCCGTCGGGGCCTCGGGGATGGCGGGGCGGGTGCGGAGGGCGAGGAGGACGGCGATCGTGGCGGTCCAGACCAGGCTGGCGCCGAGCATGTGGGCCGCTACCAGGGCTACCGGGAGGTGGGTGAAGTACTGGACGAAGCCGATCAGGCCCTGGGACAGCTCGATCACCAGGAGGGTCAGGGCCGCGCGGGCCGGGACGGGGGCGTTGACCGCGCGGAAGGCCAGCCACACGGCAGCCGTGAGACCGATCAGCAGGAAGACCAGGTCGGCGTGGGCCTGGGCGATGGCGGCCGGGTCGAGGCCGTTGCGCTTGGCGCCGTTGTCGCCGGAGTGGGGGCCGCTGCCGGTCACCACTACGCCCAGGACGATCACGCCGGCGCTGGCCAGGGTCAGGAGCAGCGTGAGGTGGCGCAGGGGAGTGGTCACCAGGTGGACCGGGGGGCCGTCGCCCTCCGCGGTCGAGTGCCACAGGGCGTAGGCGGCGGCGATCAGGGCCATCGAGAGCAGGAAGTGGAGGCCGACCACCCACGGGTTGAGATCCGTCAGCACCGTGATGCCGCCGACGACGCCCTGGCCGGGGATGCCCAGCAGCACCAGCAGGCTCAGGCGTACCTGGCGGCGGCGCCTCGGTTTCTGCAGCCAGGCGACCACGAAGCAGGCCAGGGCGACCACGAACAGGGCGATGCCGAGCAGGCGGTTGGTGAACTCGATGACGCCGTGCACGCCCATCGCCGACGTGGTCGTGTAGGAGCCGTCGGTGCATCGGGGCCAGGTGGGGCAGCCTAGACCGGAATCGGTGAGCCGGACCGCCGCACCGGTGACGACCAGGGCGATATTCGCGATCAGGGACGCCAGGGCCATCGGGCGCAGGGCGGGGAGCTTCACCTCTGCGATCGTACGCAGCGTGCCCGGCCGGAAATCGGGGGCTCCGGATGTCCCGTGGTCTGGATCACCGCGGAGCCGGTTTGCAGGGCCCGGCGGAAATACGTAACGTTGGCGTAGTGAAAAACGAGGTGCTGATCCGGAGCGGTGCGGTGGCGTCTGCCAGCGCGTCGGACGGGCGCACCCGTGATCGCGTCGCCCAATTGTTGCTCGAGCGGGGCGCGGCCACCGCCGCCGAGCTCGGGGCCGAGTTGGGGCTCGGGTCCGCGGCGATCCGTAAGCATCTGGACGCGATGCTCGCCGACGGCCTGGTCGAGACCCGAGAGGTCCGCAACCGGGGGCCGCGCGGGCGTGGCCGGCCGGCGAAGGCGTTCGCGCTGACCGCGTCGGCGCGCGAGAACCTGAATCCGCATCACTACGACGGCATCGCCACCGCCGCCCTCCGGTGGATCGCGCTGCGCAGCGGTCCCGAGGCGGTCAGCGAGTTCGCGGCCACTCAGGTCGCGGCGCTCGAGGAGCGGTGCCGGCAGGCGATGTGCGAGGCCGGCGACGACCCGATCAAGCGGGCGGAGGCGCTCGCCGAGGCGCTCACAGCCGAGGGCTACGCTGCCAGCGCGACCACGATCGCGTCCGGCGGCCAGCTGTGCCAGCACTCCTGTCCGGTGGCCCACGTGGCCGCCGAGTTCCCCCAGCTGTGCGACGCCGAGACCGAGGTCATCTCCCGGCTCATCGGCACCCACGTGCAGCGTCTCGCCACCATCGCGCACGGCGACGGGGTGTGCACCACGCATATTCCGGGACCCGCCAGGAAAGCACCCACGGTTAGGACAGATACATGACCGACCAGATCGTCACTCAGGAAGAGCACCTCGCCGCCCTGGGCAAGTACGAGTACGGCTGGGCCGACGCCGACGTCGCGGGCGCCGCGGCTCAGCGTGGGCTGTCCGAGGCCGTGGTGCGCGACATCTCCGCGAAGAAGAACGAGCCCGAGTGGATGCTCAACCTCCGGCTCAAGGGCCTGCGGCTGTTCGACCGCAAGCCGATGCCGTCGTGGGGCGCCGACCTCACCGGGATCGACTTCCAGAACATCAAGTACTTCGTGCGGTCCACCGAGAAGCAGGCGGCCTCCTGGGACGACCTGCCCGACGACATCAAGGCGACGTACGACAAGCTCGGCATCCCGGAGGCGGAGAAGCAGCGCCTCGTGGCCGGTGTCGCGGCTCAGTACGAGTCCGAGGTGGTCTACCACAAGATCCGTGAGGACCTGGAGGAGCAGGGTGTCGTCTTCCTCGACACCGACACGGCCCTCAAGGAGCACGAGGACATCTTCAAGGAGTACTTCGGCACGGTGATCCCGGTCGGCGACAACAAGTTCGCCGCCCTGAACACCAGCGTGTGGTCCGGCGGGTCGTTCATCTACGTGCCGAAGGGCGTGCACGTGGAGATCCCGCTGCAGGCGTACTTCCGGATCAACACGGAGAACATGGGCCAGTTCGAGCGGACCCTGATCATCGTGGACGAGGGCGCCTACGTGCACTACGTCGAGGGCTGCACCGCGCCGATCTACTCGTCCGACTCGCTGCACTCCGCGGTCGTCGAGATCATCGTGAAGAAGAACGCCCGCTGCCGGTACACGACCATCCAGAACTGGTCGAACAACGTCTACAACCTGGTCACCAAGCGCGCCACCTGCGAGGAGGGCGCGACCATGGAGTGGATCGACGGCAACATCGGCTCCAAGGTGACGATGAAGTACCCGGCCGTCTACATGACCGGCCCGCACGCGAAGGGCGAGGTGCTCAGCGTCGCGATGGCCGGCGAGGGCCAGCACCAGGACGCCGGGGCGAAGATGGTGCACGCGGCGCCGTACACGTCGTCGACGATCGTGTCGAAGTCGATCGCCCGGGGCGGCGGCCGCACCTCGTACCGCGGCCTCGTGCAGGTATTGGAGGGCTCGTCGCACTCGAAGAGCACGGTCAAGTGCGACGCACTCCTGGTCGACACCATCTCCCGGTCGGATACCTACCCTTACGTCGACATCCGCGAGGACGACGTTTCGATGGGGCATGAGGCGACCGTCTCCAAGGTCAGCGAGGACCAGCTCTTCTACCTGATGAGCCGCGGTCTCACCGAGGACGAGGCGATGGCGATGATCGTGCGTGGCTTCATCGAGCCCATCGCCAAGGAACTGCCGATGGAGTACGCCCTCGAGCTGAACCGTCTTATCGAGCTCCAGATGGAAGGCGCTGTCGGTTAAACCATGACCACCGAAACAAAGAGCCCCCCGCCCAGCACCAAGTCGCAGCTGCTGCGGTCGTTCGACGTCGCCGACTTCCCGGCCCTCAACGGGCTGGAGGAGGAGTGGCGTTTCACCCCGCTCAAGCGGCTCGGCGAGCTGGTCACCGCCGCGCGGCTGACCGGTGTCGCGCCGGCCGTCGAGCACGGTGAGCTGCCGGCCGGCGTCGCGGTCAAGCACGTCGACGAGGCCGAGGCGGTGCTGACCCCGTTCGACCGGATCAGCGCGCTGGCCTACGGCTCGGCCGACGGCGTCACCCTGATCGAGGTGGCGCCGGAGACGTCGACCGACGAGGCCGTCGTCGTGCGCGTGGTGGGTAAGGGCGGCGATGCCGCCGCGGCCAGGACCGTGGTCAAGGTGGGTGCGTTCGCCAAGGTCACCGTCGTTCTGGAGCAGGTGGGTACGGCGTTCCTCGCCGACAACATCGAGGTCGTCCTGGGGGACAGCGCTCAGCTGACCTTCGTGACCCTGGCCGAGTGGGACGCCGGCGCCGTGCAGGCCCAGCACGTCAAGTTCCGGGTCGGCAAGGACGCCCGGGTGCAGCACGTGCAGGTGGCGCTGGGCGGCGACCTGGTCCGGCAGTACACCAGCGTGGAGTACGCGGGCCGGGGCGGCGACGCCGAGCTGTGGGGTCTCTACTTCGCCGACACGGGTCAGCACTTCGAGCACCGCCAGCTGGTCGATCACAGCGTGCCCGACTGCCGCAGCTACGTGGGCTACCGCGGGGCGCTGCAGGGCGCCTCGACGAAGACCGTGTGGGTCGGCGACGTGCTGATCCGCGCCGCAGCGACCGGCACCGACACGTACGAGATCAATCGGAACTTGATTTTGACGGACGGGGCGATCGCTCATTCCGTGCCCAATCTGGAGATCGAGACCGGTGAGATCGTCGGCGCCGGGCACGCGAGCGCGACCGGCCGCTTCGACGACGAGCAGCTGTTCTACCTGATGGCTCGTGGCATCCCCGAGCGGGAGGCGCGCAAGCTGGTCGTGCGCGGCTTCTTCGTCGAGCTGATCAACAAGATCCCGGTCGAGGAGCTGCGCGAGCGCCTGGGCGACGCGATCGAGGCGCGGCTGGCCGAGGCCGGCGCGTGAGCAGCTTCGAGCTGGTCGGCCCGGCCGACGACGTCGCGAAGGGCGCCGCCATCTCGGTGGAGGTGGCCGGCGTCGAGATCGCCGTCGTGCACGCCGACGACGACAACTTCTACGCCGTACGGGACGAGTGCAGTCACGCCGCGGTGGCCCTCTCCGAGGGTGAGGTGGACGGCTGCACCCTCGAATGCTGGCTGCACGGCTCGCGCTTCGACCTGCGCACCGGCGAGCCCACCGGGCTGCCGGCCACCGAGCCGGTGGCGACCTTCGCCGTGGAGATCCGTGACGGCGACATCTACGTTTCGACCACACCGAGCAATGGAGTCAACCCGTGAGCACCCTCGATATTCGTGGCCTGAAGGTGTCGGTGAAGCTGCCCGACGGCGAGCTGAAGCCCATCCTGGCCGGAGTCGACCTCACCGTGAAGGCCGGCGAGACCCACGCGATCATGGGGCCGAACGGGTCGGGCAAGTCGACGCTGGCCTACTCGATCGCGGGCCACCCGAAATACCAGATCACCGGCGGCTCGGTGACGCTCGACGGCGACGACGTGCTGGCCATGACCGTGGACGAGCGCGCCCGGGCCGGACTGTTCCTGGCGATGCAGTACCCGGTCGAGGTGCCCGGCGTCTCGGTGGCGAACTTCCTGCGTACCGCCAAGACCGCGATCGACGGCGAGGCGCCGAAGCTGCGCACCTGGGCCGGCGAGCTGCGCTCGGCGATGGAGAAACTGCAGATGGACCCGGCGTTCGCCCAGCGCAACGTCAACGAGGGCTTCTCCGGCGGCGAGAAGAAGCGGCACGAGATCATGCAGCTCGAGTTGCTCAAGCCGAAGGTGGCGATCCTCGACGAGACCGACTCCGGCCTGGACATCGACGCGCTGCGGGTGGTCAGCGAGGGCGTCAACCGGGTGCGCGAGACCGGCGACACCGGCCTGCTGCTGATCACCCACTACACCCGGATCCTGCGCTACATCAAGCCGGACTTCGTGCACGTCTTCGTGGCCGGCAAGATCGTCCAGGAGGGCGGCCCGGAGCTGGCCGAGCAGCTGGAAGCCGAGGGTTACGAGCGCTACGTGGCCGCGCGCGTCTGAAGCGGGGAGAGAACGATGACGTTCGACGTGGCCCGGATCCGAGCCGACTTCCCGATCCTCGGGCGGGAGGTCAACGGGCACCCGCTGGCCTACCTGGACAGCGGGGCCACCTCCCAGAAACCGGTGCAGGTCCTGGACGCCGTGCGCGCGCACAACGAGCGGCACAACGCCAACGTGTCCCGCTCGGTGCACACGCTCGGGACCGAGGCGACGATGGCGTACGAGGGCGCCCGCGCCAAGGTCGCGGCGTTCATCAACGCCGGCACGCCCGACGAGATCGTCTTCACCAAGAACTCGACCGAGGCGATCAACCTGGTGGCGTACTCGCTCGGCCAGCACCTGAAGCTCGGCCCGGGCGACGAGATCGTGATCTCCGAGATGGAGCACCACTCGAACATCGTGCCGTGGCAGCTGCTCTGCGAGCGGACCGGCGCCACGCTGCGCTGGTTCGGCATCACCGACGAGGGCCGGCTCGACGAGTCGGGGCTCGAGGAGCTGGTCAACGAGCGCACCAGGCTGGTCGCGCTGGTGCACGTCTCCAACGTGCTCGGCACGATCAACGACGTGTCCCGGATCGCGGCGCGGGCCCGCCAGGTCGGCGCGCTCGTGCTGCTCGACAGCTCGCAGGCGGTGCCGCACCTGCCCGTGGACGTGCGCGAGCTGGGCGTCGACTTCATCGCCTTCACCGGGCACAAGATGCTCGCGCCGACCGGCATCGGGGTGCTCTGGGGGCGGTTCGAGCTGCTCGCCAAGATGCCGCCGTTCCTCGGTGGTGGGTCGATGATCGAGACGGTCACGATGGGCGGCACGACCTACGCGGCGCCGCCGGCCCGGTTCGAGGCGGGCACGCCGCCGATCGCCGAGGCGGTCGGGCTCGGTGCGGCGGTCGATTACCTGACGGCGCTGGGCATGGCCGAGGTTCACCAGCACGAGCAGGACATCACGGCGTACGCGTTGAAGGCCCTGGCCGACGTGCCGGGCGTGCGCGTCGTCGGCCCGCTCACGCCGGAGGGCCGCGGGGGAACGGTGTCGTTCGCCGTCGACGGGGTACACCCGCACGATGTGGGGCAGATCCTCGACGCGCAGGGCGTGCAGGTGCGGGTCGGGCATCATTGTGCGAAGCCGACCTGTGTGCGCTTCGGCGTGCCGGCACTGACCCGGGCGTCCTTCTACCTCTACACGACGACGGAGGAGGTCGACGCGCTGGTGCGCGGCCTCGACCAGGTGAAGAAGGTGTTCGGCTGATGATGCTGGACGCGCTGTACCAGGAGATCATCCTCGATCACTACAAGCATCCGCACGGCCGTGGCCTGCGGGATCCGTTCGATGGCGAGGCCCATCACGTGAACCCGACGTGTGGCGACGAGATCACCGTACGGGTTGTGTCAGATTTTTCTGATATTTCGTACGATGGCCTCGGGTGTTCGATCTCGCAGGCGTCCGCGTCCGTGCTGCACGAGCTGGTCGTCGGTAAGGCCCCGGCCGAGATCGCCGCGATCCAGGAGGCGTTCGTCGAGCTGATGCAGGGTCGTGGCCAGGTCGAGCCGGACGAGGACGTGCTCGGGGATGCGGTGGCGTTCGCGGGCGTGGCGAAATTCCCGGCGCGGGTGAAGTGCGCGCTGCTGCCGTGGATGGCTTTCAAGGATGCCGCGGCGCGCGCGGGTGTCGATGTGGGCGTGAGCCCGGAGGTGAAGGCATGACTACCGAACAGACCCCCGCGTGGCTGGCCGAGGAGCGGGCGGCGGCCGGAAATGTCGCCGATGCGCCCGACGTCGACCTGAACGCGGCGGCGGAGAAGCCCGCCCTGAGCAAGGCCTCGATCGCGGACATCGAGGAGGCGATGAAGGACGTCGTCGACCCCGAGCTGGGGATCAACGTGGTCGACCTCGGGCTGGTGTACGGCACGTTCGTGGACGACGAGAACGTCGCCACCCTGGACATGACGCTGACCTCGGCGGCCTGCCCGCTCACCGACGTGATCGAGGAGCAGACCCGGGCGGCGCTCACCACCGGGCCCGGCGGCGGGCTGGTCAGCGACTTCCGGATCAACTGGGTGTGGCTGCCGCCGTGGGGTCCCGACAAGATCACCGACGACGGGCGTGAGCAGCTGCGGGCGCTCGGTTTCAACGTCTGAGCCGGTTTCGTCGTACCCCGCTGGTAGAACCGGGGCATGACCTTCGATGAGCTGCTGACTCTCGTCGACGACCGGTCCGCGGCGTTGCGCTCTGCCGCCGCGGCCGCGTCGTCGCTCGAGGCGCGGGTGCCCGGCTGCCCCGACTGGACGCTGGGCGACCTGGTCCACCACCTGGGCACGGTGCAGCGCTTCTGGGCGGTGGTGACCCGGCTGGCCGACGTCTCGGCCCCGCCATCCGCCGAGCAGCGCGGCGACCTCGACCCCCGGGGTGACCTGCTGGAGTGGTCGGCGGAGTCGACGGCGCTGCTGCTGGCGGCGCTGCGCGCGGCCGGGCCGGAAAGTCCCGCCTGGGCGTGGTGGGCCGGGTCCGGCGCGCCGATGACCGCCGGGGCGATCGCGCGCCACCAGGTGCAGGAAGCGGCCGTGCATGCGTATGACGCGCAGGAGTCCGTCGGCCGGCCGCAGGCTGCCCGCCGCGGTCGCGGTCGACGGGGTCGCCGAGTTCGTGAGCGTCGGCATGGCGTCGCTCGGGAAGTGGCCGCATCGCCCGGCGCGCGTCGCGTTCACCGCGGTCGAGGGGCCGTCCTGGGTGGTCGATTTGTCGCCGGCGGGGGTGCAGCTCGATCCGGCCGCGAGCGGCGAGCCGGTGACGACCGTGCACGGGGCGGCGAGCGATCTTGTGCTGGCGCTCTACAAACGCATCCCCGCCGACGCCGTGCGCGTCGACGGGGATCGTTCCGTCTTCACCGAGTTGCTGGGCTGGTCGGCCACCGAGTAGGGGTCAGACGCTGGGCAGATGGTCGACGTCGTTGTAGCGGACCAGTTCGAGGCGGCCGTCGCGGGCGAGGAACTGGGAGATCGAGGCGTTGCGGACGGTTCCGGCCGCCCGTTCCATGGCGACCACCTCGTCCCAGGTCAGCCCCTCGATCGTGGCCCGCATCATCAGCACGACGGCGTCGTGGGCGACCACCACGACCCGCTCGCCCGCGTGCTCGACGTTGAGGTCGGCCAGGAAGGACGCCAGCCGCGCCGCCACGTCGGCGAAGGACTCGCCGTTCGGCGGGGCGTAGCGGTACTCGCCCGCCTCGGCCCGGCGGCCCGCCTCGGCCGGAAAACGCTGGGCGATCGTCGCCCGGGTCATCATCTCCAGGTCGCCGAGCAGCCGGTCGACCAGCCGATCGTCGGTCTTCGGGGCGGGCAGGGCCAGGCCCGAGGTCTCGGCCGCGATCCGCCACGTCTCGCGGGCGCGCAGGTAGGGCGAGGTGATCACCACCTGCGGCACCTGCTCGGCGGGGAGCGAGGCCAGCCAGCCGCCGACCGCCGCCGCCTGCGCCTCGCCGAGCTCGGTCAGCGGCACCTCGGCGTCCCGGCCGCTCACCTCCGCCTCCAGCAGGCCCCGCGCGTCGGCCGCCGGGAAGGCCACGTTGGCGAGGCTCTGCCCGTGCCGTACCAGAATCAGTTCGCTGACGACGTTCACCGGCCCACGGTATCCGGGGCGCCCGCCATGGTCATTTCGGGAGTCTCGCCGTGCGGCCGGGGCAGGGTCAGCACGAAGACCGAGCCCCGGGAGCGGGCCGGCCGGTAGTCGACGTCGCCGCCGTTGGCCCGGGCCAGCTCGCGCACGATGTAGAGGCCCAGCCCCGTCCCGCTGACCGTGCCGGCGGTCCGGGCGGCCCGGGCGAACCGGTCGAACAGGTGCCCGCGGAAGTCCGGCGGCACCCCCGGCCCCTCGTCGCGGACCTCCACCGTGACCGACGCGTCGCCGGTCGGCGCGGCCACGATCGCGGTGGCTCCGCCCGCGTACTTGGCGGCGTTGCTGATCAGGTTGGTCAGGATGTGGTCGAAGTGCCCCGGCTGCATCGCCGCGACCAGCTCGCGCGGGCAGGTGACCGCCACCCCCTGGGTGCCCGTCGCCGCGAGCGCCGCGTCGATGTGGTCGGCCACCCGGATCGGGCGGGGCAGCGCGGTCAGCCGCCCGGCGTCGATGCTGACCAGGGCCAGCACCTCGTGCACGATGGTGTCCAGGCGTTTCGCGCCGCGGTGGATGTTGCCGAGCAGCTCGCCGACCGGGGCCGGCACGTCCTCCTCGGTCAGCGCCAGGTCCACGTACCCGAGGATCATCGCGAGCGGGTTGTTGATCTCGTGGCCGAGCATGCCGATCAGGTCGGACTTCAGCTGGTTCGCCGCCTCCAGCTCCTGATTGCGCTCGCCCAGCTCGAGGTGGGCCTCGGCGAGGCGGCGGTTGCTGGCGGCCAGGTCCGCGGTCCGGGCCTTGACCGCGCTCTCCAGCGAGTCGTGCAGCACCGCGTTGTCCAGCGTCACCGCCAGCTGGCCGGCGATCAGCCGGACGGTCTCCAGCCGGTCGGTGGAGAAGACGTCGCGCTGCCGGCGGTTCTCCAGCACCAGCACCGCCCGCGACACGTTGTGGCTGGGCACCGGCACCACCAGCAGCGCGCACGCGTCCAGCCCGGCCAGGTACGGGTCGCGGGCGAACCGGTCGTCCCGGGTGGCGTCGCCGACCAGCAGCGGCTCGCCGGTGCGCAGCACGTACCGGATGGCGGAGACCGGCAGGTCGCCGGGCGGGTCCGCGGCCTCCGGGCCGGCCTCCGGGTCGGCGACCGGGGCGGTGTGGCCGCCGCGGGCCGCGTACCAGTGCGAGGTTTCCTGGTTCTGCAGCACCAGATGCACGTCGGTGGCCCCGGTCATCGCGCTGAGCAGGTCGCCGACCCGGGCCTGCAGGCCCGCCACGGTGGTCTCCGAGCTGAGCGCCTGGGAGGCCCGCAGGATCGCCATCAGGTCGATCCGGTGCCCGCCCGGGTCGCCGGCCGGCGCCGCCGCGACGGTCGCCCGCAGGAACGGGTGCTCCGCCTCCAGCGCGGTGACCTTGCCGTCCGCGCCCCACGCCCGGTAGGCGTCCCGTGCCTCGGCGAGCAGCCGCCGCCCGGCGTGCTCCAGGCCCTCGGCCAGGTGGAACAGCCCGGCCCGCTCGGCGAGCAGCGCGTGGTGCCAGGGCCGGCCGGCGACCTCGTCCAGGCCGGCGTCGAACTGCCGGGCCGCGGCCGCGGCGTCGCCGAGCGCCCAGGCTCGCTCGGCGTCGACCAGCCGCAGCAGCGGGCGGAGGTTGCGCGGCGCCTCGGCGGCGCGGCGGGCCAGCCAGTCCCGGATGTCGGCCAACTCGCCGGCCACCGCGGGACCGCCGGTCAACTCGCCGGCCGCCGCCGGACCTCCGGCCCATTCGCCGGCCATCGCCGGGCCGCCGGCTCGCGGGCGGCGGGCGAGGCACAGGGCCCGGCAGAGCCGGGCCACCGCCGAGACCGGGAAGCCGCGGATCGACCGGACGCCGTCCATCGCCGCGGCCGAGTGCTCGTCGAGCGCCCGGTCGTCGCCGAGGATCAGCGCGGCGAGCGCCCGGTTGGCGTGATGGGTGGCCAGGCCGGTGGGGGTCGGCCCGATCGCCGCCCGCAGTTCGTCCTCCTCGATCCGCGGCGGGCGGCCGCGCAGCACGTCGATCAGCTGCCGGTAGCTGATCAGCATGACCGTCGAGTACCGGCTCCCGGTGCGTTCGGCGAAGGCGAGATACCCGTCCAGTTCGTCGGCCACCGCCTCCAGCGAGTCCAGGCAGTCCAGCAGCATCCCCACCAACCGCATCGAGAGCAGGCCGACGACCTGCACGTCGCCGGCCGACACCAGGTCGTCGCGGACCTGCTGGGTGGCCTCGGCCACCTCCTCGAGCGGCTCGAACCAGTGCGCACCCAGGCACAGGTGCATGAATTGGGCGACCGCCGTCTCGGCCAGGTAGCCGCGCTCCCGGCCGGCCTCGACCACGCGCCGGGTGAGCAGGTAGCCGGTGCGGTAGTCGTCGCGCTGGTCGATCGTGACGGCCACCGCGCCGGCGACCGTGCCGACGAACGGGGCACAGACGCCGTGGCGCATCCAGAGTTCGCGCGCCTCCAGCACCAGCCAGGCGTGCAGCAGCGCGTCGCGCTGGAACGCGGGCGGCAGCAGCCGGTAGATCAGCCGGCCGGCCGCGACGATCCGCGGATCGGTGACCTCGGCCTCCTCACCGGCCGGAGCGAGGACCCAGCGGTAGAGGCCGTCGAGCCGGGTCGCCACGAACCGGGCCAGGTCGCGCGGCGGGACGAGGCCCAGCCGGCGCAGCACGCCCAGCCCCAGGTCGATGGCGACGGCGTTCGCGCCCCGCTGGGCCAGGCTGTTGATCTGCACGGCGGTCGCGCCGGCCAGCGTGAGCACGTCGGGGGAGCGGCCGATCAGCTCGCGGTACACGTCGTCCGCGTCGGCGAGCCGGCCGAGGCAGTAGAGCGTGGCGTGCCGGTCGACGGCGATCGCGTTGCGGGCCGCGGTGTCCGCGACGCCGGCCGCGGCGAGCCTGTCGGCGCAGCTCATCAGCTCCTCGGCGACCGGGTGGTTGGTCAGCTCGGCGGCCCGGCGGCCGGCCTCGTGCAGCAGCAGCGCGGCGACCCGCTGCTCCCGGGGCTCCTCGAGCTTGTCGGCGACCGCCAGATACTGCTCGGCGGCCTCTTGGCGGCTGTCGTCCCGGGCGGCGAGCCGGCGGGCCAGGTCGAGCTGGAGCCGGTCCCGCTCGTCGGCGGCGCTGTCGCGGGCCGCGCGGAGGATCAGGTCGTGCCGGAAACGTACGGTCCCGGCCGGGTCCATAATGATCATCCGGGCCGCGGCGGCCGGCGCCAGATGTTCGACGACGCTCTGCTCGGGCAGGTGCAGGCCGGTCGCGAGCACGGCGGGCCGGGTGTCGCCGCCGAGGCAGGCCAGCGCGGTCAGGGCCAGCCGGGCCGGCTCGGGCAGCCGGTCGATCCGGGCCGCGAGCAGCTCGGGGACGCCGTGCCGGGCGACGAAGTCGCGGACCGCCTCGTCGTCCCACCGCCAGCCGTCCTCGGCCAGTTCCAGCCGGCCCTCGGCGCGCAGGGCGTTCAACAATTCCATCGACGCGTACGGGTTCCCCGCGCTCGCCGCGCCGATGAACCCGGCCAGCCCGGCGGCCGCCGCCGGCTCGATCCGCAGCACGGTGCCCAGCAGCTCGGCCAACCCGTCCTCGGCGAGGCCGCCGAGCCGGATCGGCGCCTCGATCTCGCCGTCGCGCTCCCAGCGGGCGGCCAGCGGCGCGAGCGGATGACCGGCGTCCACCTCCTGATCCCGATAGATGCCGACGATCAGCAGCCCGGGGGCCGGCCCGGCGGACAGCACCCCGTCCAGGATCCGCAGCGACGCGCTGCTCGCCCACTGCAGGTCGTCCAGGACGACCACCAGCGGGTACCGGGCGGCGACGGCCCGCACCATCGCGGCGATCGCGGCGATGAGCCGGCCGGTCGCCGTGCCCGGGTCGTCCGAGACCGACTCGTCGCGGGGCCCGAGCAGCGTCGCCATCTCCGGGATCGCCGCGGCGATGGTGGCCGCGTTGGGGCCGAGCGCGGCCTCCAGCCGTTGCCGGTGGGCGGCCATCTCCGGCGCGGGCTCGGCGAGCAGTTGACCGGCCAGGTGGGTCAGCGCGCGCCGGATGCCGCCGCTGCCGGTTCCGGTGCGGAACTGGTCGTACTTGCCGGTGACGAACCACCCGCCGCGGGCCGTCACCTCCGCGCGCAGGGCCGTGGCCAGCGCGCTCTTGCCCACGCCGGGCGGCCCCGAGATCAGCACGGCCGGCCCGCCGCCGTCCCGGGCCCGGTCCAGCGCGGCGGTGAGCCGGCGCGTCTCGGCGCCCCGGCCGACCAGTTCGGACGGGCCGGTGAGCACCGCCGGGAAGTCCCGCTCGCCGAGCCGCCACCCCGCCGCGTCCTCGAAGTGGTCCAGGTCGTGCGCGACGGCCTCGGCGCTCTGGTACCGGTGGTCGGGGTCCTTCTCCAGCAGCCGCATGACGATCGCGGCCAGCCCCGGTGGGAGGTCGCCCGGCGCCGGCGGTATCCGCACCAGGGTGTCCCGGATCAGCTCCAGCGGGTCGTCGCCGGGGAACGGTGGATGCCCGGTGGCCAGGGCGTACAGGGTGGCGCCGAGCCCGTACAGGTCGGCCCGGCGGTCGATCGGGAGCCGTAGCCGGCCGGTCTGCTCGGGCGGCAGGTAGCCGAGCGTGCCGATCGGCTCGGCCTCCGGCTGGGCGGCCGGGACGCGCAGCGCCAGGTCGTAGTCGATCAGCAGCGGCGTGCCGTCCGCGGTCAGCAGCACGTTGTCCGGGGTGATGTCGCGGTGCAGGACGCCGGCCCGGTGCACGGCGGCGAGTGTCGTGGTCAGCGCGCGGGCGATGTCGATCAGACGGCGGAGCGGCAGCGGGAAGCCGGTGCTCGGGCGGCCGCCGTCGTCGCGGGTAGTCAGCACCTGGCGCGGCTGCTGGGCGGTGAGAACCGGCACGCCCGGGATGCCGGCCAGGTGGCGCAGGATCGACCGTTCGTGCTCGAGGCGGCGGATCGCGCCCGGGCCGAAGGCGCGCTTGCCGACGACCGCGCCCGGCTGGCGGGAGACCTGTGTCCGCTCGCTGCGGTACAGCAACTCCTCACCCATAAAACGGATAATGCCACTTATACAATGATCATTCCGTGCATGCCGGACATCGGCCACGGTGAATGACGGATGCGACAATCGGTGGCGTGGCTAGGACGATCAGTTACGCGGACGCGGTGCGCATCCTCGGCGGCGGCCCCGAGTCGGCCGTCTACCAGCGGGTCAACACGATGACCGGCGGCCTGCTGGCCGGCGCCGCGATCGCCGCGCCGCAGCTGCTCGCCCTGCTCGACCTGCGCACCGAGCTGGCCCGGGTCTCCGGCGAGCTGGTCACCACGACTGCCCGGGCGATGGCCGGCTCCGGCCGCCGGGACCGCACCGACCGGCTGGCCGCCGCGCACACGATCATCGTGATCGCCGCGTACTTCGACGCCCTCACCGACGTCGACCTGTCCTGGGCTGTGCCTCTACCCAAGCCTGGACTATCAGTCGGCGGAGCCCACCTTCGCCGCGCCGATCAGCTCCGGCTCGCCGGCCAGGGCGCGGAGGGCGCCCGCGACCTCACCTCGGCGGCGCTGCGGGCCGGCGTGCCGACGCCCGAGCCGCACATCCCGAACGAGAGATACCTGGCCGCGCTGGAGATCTTCTACGACCGGCTGACCGCCGACCTCGCCCGCTTCCTCAGCGGGCTGGCCCCGTTCGACGAGCTCAGCGAGGGGGAGCGGACCATCCTGCTGCGCGACCTCGAGGCGGGCGGGCGGCGGGCCCGCAGGCGGTACGAGGAGATGCTGCTCAACCTCATGGCGGACTGCCCCGACATGGCCCTCTGGATCGACCACCGGCACCGCAACGCGATCGAGGGCCGGCTCGACTCGCTCGAGCCCTCGCTGCGCGAGCTGGAGCGGCTGCTGCGCGAGGTCGCCGCCGAGAACACCGCCGAGGGCGTCGCCAAGGCCCTGCAACGGGCGCACGCCGCCCTGCTCGAGCACAAGGTCGTCGAGTCGGTCGACCTGCCGGACGGCATCCGGCTGCCCACCCTGGAGCAGGGGTACATCCCGCCGGCGTTCCAGGTCGCCGAGCGGGTCGAGGGCGTCTCCCCGGCCGACGAGGGGTTCTGGCAGGAGCTCGGCATCCGCCAGGACATCGACCGGTTCCTGGCCGGCTACCTGGGCACGCCGCGGGCCCTCCGGGCGCCGATGCTGGTGCTCGGCCAGGCCGGGGCCGGCAAGTCGGTGCTCACCCGGATCCTCGCCGCCCGCCTCTCCACCACCCGCTTCCTGCCGATCCGGGTGCCGCTGCGCGACGTCGACACCTCGCTGCGGCTGCAGCAGCAGATCGAGCAGGCCGTGCTCGCCGCCACCACCGAGGAGACGACCTGGCCGTCGCTGGCCCGCTCGATCGACGCGGTTCCGGTGATCATCTTCGACGGCTTCGACGAGCTGCTGCCGGCCACCGGGGTCAGCCAGAACGACTTCCTGCAGGTGGCGGCCGAGTTCCAGCAGCGCGAGCGGGAGCAGGGCCGGGCCGCCGCGGTGATCGTGACCAGCCGGACCAGCGTCGCCGACCGGGCCACGCTGCCGCCGGAGACGCTGCTGCTGCGCCTGCAGCCGTTCGACGAGCCGCGCATCCGGGGCTGGGTGGACACCTGGAACCAGGTGAACGAGACCCATCTGTCCGCCGAGGACGTCCTGGCCCATCGCGAGCTGGCCGGTCAGCCGCTGTTGCTGCTGATGCTCGCCCTCCACGACAGCGACGGGAACGCGCTGCGCCGCGGACCGGCCGGCCGGCTCACCACCGCTGAACTCTACGAGCAACTGCTGGTCGGCTTCGCCCGGCGGGAGGTCGGCAAGGCGTACAGCAACATCCCGGCGCGGACCGTGGACGCGCTCGCCGAGCAGGAGCTGAGCCGGCTCGCGGTGGTCGCGTTCGCGATGCTCAACCGCTCCACCCAGTGGGTCACCGAGGAGGCGGTGAGTGCCGATCTGCGCGCCACGCTGGGTGAGCCGCCGGCGGGCCGGTCGCCGTCGGTGAGCGCCGACGCGCTCACCGAGTCCGAGCTGATCTTCGGCCGGTTCTTCTTCGTGCATCGGTCGCAGGCCATCCGGGGCGGAAACACCAGGCGGACGTACGAGTTCCTGCACGCCACCTTCGGGGAGTACCTGGTGGCCCGGTTCACCTGGCAGTTGCTGGCCGAGGCGGTCGCGCGGGACGCGGTGACCCTCGCGGCGCGCCCGATGACCGGCCACGACCTGATCACCGACCTGCTCTCCGAGGCGCCGCTCACCGGCCGGGCGCCGGTGGTGCAGTTCCTCGCCGAGATGGCCGCCCGGCTGCCGGCGGACGGGCGCGCCCGGTACACCGACGTGCTGATCCGGATGTTCCGCCAGGGCTCGCGCAGCGGGGACTGGCCGGCCTCGGCCTACCGCCCCAACCCGGGCCGCAACGTGGCGGCACGCTTCGCGGCGTACACGGCGAATTTGATGCTTCTCGCGGTCGTGACGTCGGGTGGATTGCGCTTCGGCGAGCTGGCCGAACCGGGCCGCTACGAACCGTTCCGGCAGTGGCACGACCACGCGCTCCTCTGGCACGCGCAGCTGGACAGCGAGGGCTGGGGCACGCTCGTGGAGACGTTCGCGGTCGAGCGGTGCGTCGGATCGCGCGGCCGCGACGTGCGGCTTACCCTCGACGACGGCACGTTCATCACGCCCCCGCCCGACCCGCGCTGGCTCTTCCGCCGGCCCGAGGCGGACACCGGCCATGGGCTGACCGACGGCATCGAGGCGGAGGGGCGCCGCCGCCGGATCTTCTTCCAGGGCTGCACGAACCAGGAGCAGTTCTGGCACGCCGTCGCGCCGCTGCTCGACTCGCGGCTCGGGCCGACCGCCACGATGTACGCGTCCTGGTGGGAGAACGCCCCGTCGGCGGCGCAGGCGCTGCTCGCGGTCTGGCTGCTGCCGGCCTCCGGCGAGGACCCGGGCGACGCCTACCGGCGCTGCGTCCGGATCGCCGCCGAGTTCCCGGACTGGGAGCCCGAGCTGCAGGTCGCGTACGCGGATCAGCTGTTGCGCACGCTGACCGGGCACCACGACTGCCCGACCGACGCGGCGGTCGACGTGCTCGGCGGCCTGACCGTGGCCTCGCCGGACGAGTGGCTGCGCGCGGCCACCGCGGTGCTGCGCCGGGCCGAACGCGACGACGCGAACGCCGCCTGGCTGGCCGAGAGCGTGCTCAAGGTGGTCTCCGACGGCTGGCCGTCGCTGACCGACCGGCGCGGCGCGATCACCGCCGCGGCCCGGGCCGTCGCCGTCCTCCAACGCCGGCGCCGGCTGCCGGACGCGGTCGAGAAGCTCGGCCGCACCCGGGCGATGGCCGGCGGCGACGAGATGCGCGGGGAACTGGAGGCCTTCCGGGTACGCCTGGCCAGTCTCCGGACCACCAACGAGCGCTGGCTCGCCGACCTGAACGCGCTCTTCGACGAGTACAGCTGGCTGGCCGCCGGCTCGGACCAGCTGCACTCGTCGCTGGTGGCGCTGGCCCGGATGCCGGACACGGTCGGCGACATCGAGACGGTGCTGGCGTACGTCGACGAGCGGATCACCAACTGGCTGATCGGCAACCCGTAATTCGGTGGCGCGGCCGGCTCGCCGCCCGCATTCTTTCCGCATGACCTCGCTGCTGAAGCCGTATCCCGTCGATGTCGCCGTGGCCGGACGGGCCGCCCGACAGCAGACGGCCGTCGTCGAAGGGTCGGTTCATCAGCAGCTGTCATGAGCGCGCCGTTCCTGGCCGGCGTGGTCGCCGGCTACGGCGTAGCCATGCCCGTCGGCGCCATCGGCGTGCTGATCGCTGGCCTGAGCGCACGCACGTCGCTGCGGGTGGGCGCGGCCGCCGGGATGGGAGCGGCCACCGCCGACGGCATCTACGCGCTGATCGCCGTCGTGGGCGGCGCGGCCGTGGCGAGCCTGGTGGCGCCGGTCGCGACGCCGCTGCGCTGGGCGGCCGCCGTCGTCCTGCTCGGCTTGGCGGTGATGACCGCGCGCAGTGCCTTCCGCCGGCCGGGTGACGCCCGAGCGGAGCGGCCGGCCACGCCGCTGCGCGCCTACACCGGCATCCTGGCCCTGACCCTGCTCAACCCGGCCACGGTCATCTACTTCGCCGCGCTGGTGCTGGGCCGCTCCGGCGAGGGCGGCGGCGTCTGGTTCGTGGCCGGCGCCTTCCTGGCCTCGGCCAGCTGGCAACTGCTGATCGCCGGCGGCGGCTCGGTGATCGGCCGCTTCCTGACCGGCGACCGCGGCCGCATGATCACGGCCCTGGTCTCCAGCGCCGTCATCGCCGTCCTGGCCGTCAAGCTGCTCACCTAGAGGTGTTTCATCGCCTCCTTCCGCGAGAGCGGCGACAACGAAGGGGTCGCCGTCACATACGCCCGCACCGACGATGGGTCGGTGCGGGCGTAGTGGCGTAGGGCCCAGCCGATCGCCTTGCGGACGAAGAAGTCGGGATGGCCCGCCTGGCGGGTGCAGTAGCCGAACAGCCGGTCGGTATCCGTCGCCGTGCCGTAGTGCAGCTGGAACAGCAGCGCGGTGCGGACCAGCCACATGTTTTCGTCGGCCGACCAGGCGTCCATGGTCTCGACCAGCTCGGGGTGGGCCCGGGCCAGGTCGCCGACGAAGCGGGTGGCCAGCGGGTCGACCGTGTCCCACCAGGACTTCGTGGTGAGCAGCGTGCGGGCGATCGGCAGGAAATCGGGGCCCGCGGCGGCGACGTGCCGTCGCAGGTAGTCGCAGGCAACATACTGATACTCGCGCTCGGGCTGCTCCCAGCAGGAGAGGGCGACGACGGTCAGATCCTCGTCGGTGGGCCGCGGTAGCCCGGCGAACGCCGCCCGCTCCATAGCCCGCACCTCGGGCGCCGGCACGCCGAAATAGGGGAACTGATCGCGCATGTACGCCGCCATGGCGACGGCCCGTGCAGGGTCGCGGCGCGCGGCGAAGCTCGCCGAGAGGCGGCTCATCAGGGCGCCTGCCAGGTCTGTCACGACCCGCAGTCTGCCACCGTAGGGTGACAAGAATGGCTGAGCGGGAGGCCGCGGGCGGCGGGAAGTGGGTGGCGGTCGCTCCCGAGCGGCTGCCGCGATGGCTGGAGAACTTCGTGACCCGGCACGGTGCGTACACGGAAAAGGGTCTGCTCTTGATCGCGGAGGACGGGGCCACGGCGGAGTGGCAGCCACCCCCGGGAGCGCCGGCGGTCGCCACGATGACCGATTTGATCCGCGAGGCGCAGGCGCCACGGACGCTCGGGCTGCTGCTGGCGCGCAAGGGCGCCGTCGCGGTGGGGATCGCCGAGGGGCCGGAACTGGTCACGTCCAAGGTGGAGACGCACTACGTGCAGGGGCGCACGGCGGCGGGCGGCTGGTCCCAGCAGCGGTTCGCCCGACGGCGGGACAACCAGGCAAAGGCGGCGGCCGCCGGCGGCGCCGACATCGTGGGGCGTCTGCTTCTTCCGCGCGTACGGGCGATGACCGCGCTCGTGACCGGGGGAGACCGAGCGGCGGTCGACGCCGTCCTCGCCGCGCCGACCCTGGCCCCGGTCGCGGCGCTGCGGTCCGCTCGCTTCCTGGACGTGCCCGAGCCCCGGCACGCGGTGCTGGTCTCCGCGATCGCCGGGGCCCGAGCCGTGTCCGTCCTGGTCAGAGAGCCCTAGTCGCCCTCGTTGACGGCGCCTGCGGCGAAGGTGTCGCAGGCCTGGACCGGGTCGCCGGAGTCGAAGCCGCGCTTGAACCATTTCTGGCGGTCGGCGGAGGTGCCGTGGGTGAACTCGGCCGGGTTGATCTGCTGGCCGGAGCGCTGCTGGAGGGTGTCGTCGCCGATCTGCTTGGCGGTGTCCAGGCCCTGCTGGATGTCCTGGTCGGTGAGGCTCTTGAAGATCGGCTGCCCGCTCGAGGTCTTGGTCTCGGTCGCGTGGTTGGCCCAGACCCCGGCGTAGCAGTCGGCCTGCAGCTCCAGCCTGACCGAGAGCAGGTTCTTCTGGCTGCTCGAGGCGCCGTTCTGCGCGGCCCGCATCTTCGCCTCGGTGCCGACCAGGTCCTGGATGTGGTGGCCGTACTCGTGTGCGAGCACGTACGGCTGGGCGAACTCGCCCGGCGCGCCGAGCTGCTTGGCCAGCAGCTGGTAGAAGGTGAGGTCGATGTACACCCGGTCGTCGGCGGGGCAGTAGAACGGGCCGGTGCCCGAGTCGGCGGCGCCGCAGCCGGTGTTCACCCGGTTGGAGAAGAGCACCGTCTTGGCCGGCTGGTACTGCTTGCCGAAGTACTTGGGCTCGGCCTCCTTCCAGAACGCCTGGATGGAGTTGATGTAGAGGACGTTGCGGCAGTCGAGGCTCTTCAGGCGGGTGCTCTTGTCGGCGCATTCCTTGGTGATGTTGGTGTTGTCGCCGGTCGAGCTCTTGCTGCCGCCGCCGAGCTGGTTGACGCCGAAGTAGCCGCCGGCCACGACCAGGATGATGGTGATGATGATGCCGACGATGCCGCCACCGCCGATCGGGATCGGCAGGCCGCCGAAGCCGCCTCCGCCACCGCCCCCTCCGCGCTGGTCGTCGACCTGACTGGTGTCGATATCAGCGTTCTCGTTGAGTTCCATCTCATCCTCACTGACGGGTTGCGCCACGGATACCCGTTGATCTTGGTCGGTAATCGGGTGGGAGGTGCCACCGGACGCCCGGTAGTATGGCGGAGTGCTGCTCTGCGAAGGCTGACCTGCCCCGCGCCGACCACTAGTGGGCCGGCGCTTTCGTGTGCCCGGAGTCAGCCTTCCTCTCGAGAGCGAGTTTCCACATGATCACCGCCACCGGACTGGAACTTCGTGCCGGCGCCCGGATCCTGCTGTCCCCGACCACGCTACGGGTTCAGCCCGGCGACCGGATCGGCCTGGTCGGCCGGAACGGCGCCGGCAAGACCACCACGCTGAAGGTGCTGGCCGGCGAGGGCAGCCCGTACACCGGCAGTGTCGAGCGCACCAGCGAGGTCGGCTACCTCCCGCAGGACCCGCGGACCGGCGACCTGAATGTCACCGGTCGCGACCGGGTGCTCTCCGCCCGCGGGCTCGACGCGATCCTCGCCGAGATGCAGAAACTCGAGGTCGAGCTGGAGGAGTCGGCCGACGACAAGCTGGTCCGGCGGTATGGCCAGCTGGAAGACCAGTTCTCCGGCCTGGGCGGGTACGCCGCCGAGGCCGAGGCCGCCCGGATCTGCGCGAATCTCGGCCTGCCCGACCGCGCCCTGGCGCAGACCATCGGCACCCTCTCCGGCGGCCAGCGGCGCCGGATCGAGCTGGCCCGCATCCTGTTCGCCGACTCGGGGCAGAACGGCAAGGGCATCCTGCTGCTCGACGAGCCCACCAACCACCTCGATCAGGACTCGATCTCCTGGCTGCGCGGCTACATGGCGCAGCACAAGGGCGGCCTCGTGGTGATCAGCCACGACGTGGAGCTGCTCGACGCCGCGGTCAACAAGGTCTGGTATCTGGATGCCAACCGATCGGTCGTCGACATCTACAACGTCGGCTGGAAGAAGTACCTCGAGCAGCGCGAGACCGACGAGCGGCGGCGCCGCCGGGAGCGGGCGAACGCGGAGAAGAAGGCGGGCGCCCTGATGGCGCAGGCCGACAAGATGCGCGCCAAGGCCACCAAGACGGTCGCCGCGCAGAACATGGCCCGCCGCGCGGAGAAGCTGCTCAGCGGCCTGGAGGAGAACCGGGTCTCGGACAAGGTGGCCAAGGTGCGGTTCCCGCAGCCGGCCCCGTGCGGCAAGACGCCGCTCACCGCGGTCGGGCTGTCGAAGTCGTACGGCAGCCTGGAGATCTTCGCGGATGTGGACGTGGCGGTCGACCGGGGCTCCCGGGTGGCCATCCTCGGCCTCAACGGCGCCGGCAAGACCACCCTGCTGCGTATCCTCGGCGGCCTGCTCGACTCGGACACCGGCGAGGTGCGGCCGGGCCACGGCCTGCGGCTGGGCTACTACGCGCAGGAGCACGAGACGCTCGACGTCGACCGGACGATCCTCGAGCACATGCGCAGCGCCGCCCCCGACCAGACGGACACCGACCTGCGCAAGATCCTCGGGGCGTTCCTGTTCTCCGGCGACGACGTGGACAAGCCGGCCGGCGTGCTCTCCGGCGGGGAGAAGACCCGGCTCGCCCTGGCCACGCTGGTCTGCTCGGGCGCGAACGTGCTGCTGCTGGACGAGCCCACGAACAACCTCGACCCGATCAGCCGGGAGCAGGTGCTGGACGCCATCGCCAACTACCCGGGCGCGATCGTGCTGGTCACCCACGACGCCGGCGCCGTGCAGGCGCTGAAGCCGGACCGCGCCATCCTGCTCCCGGACGGCGACGAGGACGCCTGGAGCGACGATCTCCTGGAGCTCGTGGAGTTGGCCTGAGAGTCGTCAGTTGTCAACTGGTGCCCACACAGACAGTGCGACGTTCGGGTGTCTCTGGCCGCGCCGAAGTTGGCACGCTCGGCGTGGGAGCGGTGCGTGTTCGCGGCATCGACGGTGCGTCATGTCCTCGCGCTGAGTCTCCTCGATCGAGTGTTTCCGCAGGTGATCGATGGTCTTGGGAGCCCTCGCCCGGGTACCTACCGGTCGGTCGGAAAGACACTCCGCCTAACGTCAGTTAACTGTCTGACATTGATGCCGGTGGTAAGCGTCAAGTTCCTGACAGTGCTAAATGGGCACGTTGGCTAAGCCAGGATGGCTGGCGCATGATCGTTGGAGGCGGTCTAATAGGTGGGACCGTATCGAACCGCACAGTCTGGGACGTGAGGATTCAACATGGCAGCCACGGGCACAGCCACCAGCACTGAGAAGGGTCGCCGAATCGTCGGCAGCGAGCGCCAGTCACTAGCGAAGGATCTGGTCAAGCGTTACACCTCTGGCGAGAGCATTCGCGCGCTCGCGGCTTCGACCGGACGTTCCTACGGATTCGTGCACCGCGTGCTCACCGAGTCTGGCGTGCAGCTGCGCCAGCGGGGCGGCGCTCGCCGGCGCAAGAAGGCGTGACGACGGAGAACGCCGAGCCCGGTAACGCCGTTCCTGCCGACGAGGCAGGTGTTCGCTACGACCTGGACGGGCCGGTCGCAACGGTGACGTTGTGCCGGCCCGAGGTGCTCAATGCACAGACTCCCGCGATGTGGGCGGAGCTGGCGAACATTTCACGGAAATTACCGGGTGGCGTACGAGTTGTCATTGTCCGAGGCGAGGGCCGCGCGTTTTCCGCAGGCCTCGATGTGACCGCCGCGCGCGGCGACAGCGATTCTTCTCTGGCCCGACTGGCGCAGTTGTCGCCATCCGAGTGCGCCGATCGGATTGCCGGCTTCCAGTCGGCGTTCACGTGGTTGCGTAACCCGTCGATCGTGACGATCGCGGCCGTACAGGGACATGCCATCGGCGCCGGATTCCAGCTCGCGCTGAACTGCGACATGCGCGTTCTGGCCGAGGACGCACGGTTCTCGATGGCCGAGGTGACGCTGGGCCTGGTACCGGATCTCGGTGGCACCAAACGGCTCAGCGAACTGGTCGGGCCGTCCCGCGCGCTGGAGATCTGCGTGACCGGCCGCCGCATCCCCGCGGACGAGGCCGACCGGATCGGGCTGGCCACCGCGGTGGTCCCGAATTCCGCTCTCGGCGAAGCCGTCAATGATCTCGCGGCGGCCATTCTGGCCGCGCCGGAGGGCGCCGTTCCCGAGATCAAGGGCCTGTTCAGCGGGATCGGCCAGCGATCTTATGCGGATCAGGACCGGACCGAGCGGGAGGCACAGACCCGCCGCATTCGCGACCTGGCCGGCATCGGGGAGTAAATCGCGCTCGTCCCGGGTTGTCGTACCCGCGGTGCAGACTGTCATCTGCCCCCCCCCACGACAGCCCGGGAGGTGAACCGGTGGGCCCGTCCTCGAGCATGTCCAGCTGGATGATGCTTCGCTCGATCCAGAATTCCGATCGGGTCACGCAACACCACCTCACGCGCGGCACCACCCGGCGGATCCTGCGGTTCGCCCGGCCGTACCGTCGCGACATCGTCGTCTTCCTGCTCACCGTCGTGCTCGACGCGGGCATCGGCGTGGCCACCCCGCTGCTGGCCGGCCACGTGGTCAACGCGATCACCGGCGGCGGTTCCGGCGCGGCCGGGGTGGTGATCCGGCTCGCGCTGGCCATCGCCGTGCTGGCCGTCGTCGACGCGTTCCTGTCGCTCGCCCAGCGGTGGTATTCGGCCCGCATCGGCGAGGGCATCATCCTCGACCTGCGCACCCGGGTGTACGACCACGTCCAGCGGATGCCGCTGCAGTTCTTCACGCGTACCCAGACCGGCGCCCTGGTCAGCCGGCTCAACAACGACGTGATGGGCGCCCAGCGGGCGTTCACCTCGACGCTCTCCGGCGTGGTCAGCAACGTCATCCAGCTGGTGCTGACCGCCGCGGTGATGTTCAGCCTGTCCTGGCAGATCACCGTGCTGTCGCTGGCCCTGCTGCCGCTGTTCATCATTCCGGCCCGCCGGGTCGGCAAGCGGCTCGCCGAGATCACCCGCGAGTCGTACAACCTCGACGCGAAGATGAACGCGACGATGACCGAGCGGTTCAACGTCTCCGGCGCGCTGCTGGTCAAGCTGTTCGGCCGGCCCGACGACGAGGCCGCGCGCTTCGGTTCGCGGGCCGCGCGCGTCCGCGACATCGGCGTGCAGCAGGCGATGTTCTCGCGCACCTTCTTCGTGGCGATGCTCCTGGTCGCGTCGCTGGCGCAGGCGCTCACCTACGGCCTCGGCGGCTGGCTGGCGGTCACCGGCGAGGTCACCGCCGGCACGGTGGTCACGCTCGCCCTGCTGCTCACCCGGCTCTACGGGCCCCTCACCGCGCTCAGCAACGTCCGGGTCGACGTGATGAGTGCCCTGGTCTCGTTCGATCGGGTCTTCGAGGTGCTCGACCTCAAACCCGGCATTTCCGAGAAGCCGGATGCGGTCGATATTCCGGCCGGCGCGGGCCGGGTCGAGTTCCGCGACGTGCGGTTCCGGTATCCGAGCGCGAGCGAGGTGTCGCTGGCGACCCTGGAGGACGTGGCGACCCTCGACCGCACCGAGTCCGCGCCGGTGCTCAAGGGCGTCGACTTCGTGGTCGAGCCGGGGCAGATGGTCGCGCTGGTCGGCCCGTCCGGCGCCGGCAAGTCGACCACCTCGATGCTGGTCTCCCGGGTGTATGACGTGACCGAGGGCGCGGTGCTGGTCGGCGGGGTCGACGTGCGCGACGCCACGCTCGACTCGCTGCGCGACACCATCGGCGTGGTCACCCAGGATTCGCACCTGTTCCACGAGACGATCGCCGAGAACCTGAGGTATGCCCATCCGGGCGCGACCGAGGAGGAGATGTGGGCGGCGCTCGACGGCGCACAGGTCGCCGACCTGGTGCGGTCCCTGCCCGAGGGGCTGGAGACGGTGGTCGGCGAGCGCGGCTACCGCTTCTCCGGCGGCGAGAAACAGCGGATCGCGATCGCCCGGCTGCTGCTCAAACACCCGTCGATCGTCATCCTCGACGAGGCCACGGCCCATCTGGACAGCGAGTCGGAGGCGGCCGTCCAGCGGGCGCTCGCCACGGCGCTGCGGGGGCGGACGGCGCTGGTCATCGCCCACCGGCTCTCCACCGTGCGCGATGCCGACCTGATCCTGGTGCTCGACGAGGGCCGGATCGTGGAGCGCGGCCGGCACGAGGAGCTGGTCGCGGCGGGCGGCTTGTACGCCGAGCTGTACCGCACCCAGTTCGCGGTGACCTCGCCCTACCGGCAGGACGACGTGGAGATCATCACAGTTCCGGCCGGGTCGGTCGAGCCCTGACCGGTCAGGTGGCTTGCCGGCCGGTGAGCGCGAGCAGCCGGGCGAAGTCGTCGGCGTCCGGCGGGAAGTCGGTCATCTCGGCGAAGGCGCCCCGCTCGCGGCCCAGCGGCGCCATCTGCTCGGTGAACGGGATGACCGCGGCGACGACCTCCGGACTCGGGGCGTAGGCCTGGCCGGTGCCCTGGGCGAGATCCCACCCGTGCACGGTCAGGTCGACCAGCACCAGGTTGGAGACGGCGGCCTGGGGGAGCCCGAACCGGGGCGAAGTGCCCTCCAGCGCCGCCGGGTCCGACCACGCGTCGACCAGCTTGCGCGCCTCGTCGTCGAACCGGCCGCGCCAGTCGCCGTCGAGGAAGTCGGGCTTCGCGTCGAAGTCGGCCTCCCGCTTGGTCGCGAGCGCCTGGAAGTTCACCACGACCTGGAACAGGTGGTTCATCAGGTCGCGCACCTGGAACCGGGCGCACGGAGTTGGGTCGGAGAGCTGCCCGTCATCGATGCCCCGCACCACCGGAACGGTCCGCGCGGCGGCGGCCGCCATCAACTCGCTGATCCTGGTAGTCACGACCCGACACGGTAGCGGAGCCGGCCGAACTCCTCGGCCAGCCCGTCCAGCTGGAAGTGCGCGTTGAGGCCGCTCGGGTTGGGCAGCACCCAGACCGGTACCCCGCCGACCGTCTCCGCCTGCGGCCCGATCGCCGCCGTGCGCCGCCCGAAGGCCGTCCGGTACGCGGTCACCCCGAGCACGGCCAGGCAGCGGGGACGCCACGTCGCGGCGAGGTCGGCCAGGATCGCGCCGCCCTCGACCAGCTCGGCCGGGGACAGCTCGTCGGCCCGCGCCGTGGCCCGGGCAACCACATTGGTGATGCCCAGGCCCATCGCCGGCAGCTCGAACTGCTCGGACGGGTGCAGCAGCCGCGGCGTGAAGCCGGAGCGGAACAGCGCCGGCCAGAAGCGGTTGCCCGGCCGGGCGAAGTGGTGCCCGGTGGCGGCCGAGTAGAGGCTCGGGTTGATCCCGGAGAACAGCACCCGCAGGTCCGGCCCGATCAGGTCGGGGATGGTGCGCCCGGCGGCCGCGGCCACCTCGGCGGGAGTCGGCTTGTCAAAGGGCACGCAGGTATCCGCCGTCGATCGGGATGGACACGCCGGTCACGTAACCGGCGGCGGGGGAGAGCAGGAACGCCGCGACCTTTCCGAACTCCTCGGGCTCGCCGATCCGGCGCAGCGGGATCTCCGCGGCCGCCTCGGCGGCGGCCGCCGCCGGGTCGCCGCCGGCCGCGAACAGCTCCCGGTTGCGGTCGGTCATCACCCGGCCGGGCAGCAGGCCGACGATCCGGACGCCGCGCGGACCGTACTCGTCGGCCATGTCCTTGGCCGCCATGGCGAGCCCCGGCCGCAGCCCGTTCGACAGGCCCAGCCCGGTCAGCGGGCTCTTCGCCGTCGTGGACAGGACCACGCCGATCGCGCCGCCCTCGGTCAGCGCCGCCGCGATCGCCCGCATGGCCCGTACGGTCCCGAGGAACACCGTCTCGAAGGCCGACCGCCACTGCTCGTCGGTCATCGCGGCGGCGGTGCCCGGCGCCGGGCCGCCGACCGAGATCAACGCGCCGTCCAGCCGGCCGAATCGGCTGGTTGCCGCCTGGATCAGCCGGTCGGGGGTGGCCTGGTCGGCGAGGTCGGCGGCCACCCCGACCGCGAGCGGCCCGAGTGCCGCGGCCGCCGTGGCGACCTGCTGCGGATCGCGCGACGACACCACCACCCGCGCACCGTCGGCGACCAGCGCCTGCGCGGTGGCGTAGCCCAGGCCGCGCGAGCCCCCGGTGATGACGTACACGCGACCGTCGAGCCCGAGATCCATGACCTAGATCCTGCCATCCCGGCGTCGGTGCAGGGCCGCGGCGGTTGCGGCGTCGGCGGGCAGGAACGACTCGATGGCGAGCTCGGCCAGCGTGACGTCGAGCGGCGTGCCCAGCACCGAGGTGATGCTGAAGAACGAGAGGTCGTCGTAGCGCAGCGGCACCACCAGGCCGGTGGGCGTGCCGGCGACCGAACCGCCCGGGTAGCCGGCCAGCTCGGCGTGCAGGTCGCGCAGCACCGGGTCGGCGGTGTGCGCGGCCTGCTGGTCGAGCCGGTGCAGCACGTGCGTGCGCCACTCGGCGAGATTCCGGATCCGTGGCGCCATGCCCTCCGGGTGCAGCGACAGCCGCAGTACGTTCACCGGGGGCTCCAGCAGCCACGCCGCGCAGCCCTCGAGAAGCCGGGCGACCGCGTCGTTCGCGTCGACCATGGTCCAGTGCCGGTCGACCAGCACCGCGGGGTACGGATCGTGGCCGGTCAGGACGTCCCGCAGCGACGACAGTACGTCCGCGAGCGGCGCCTCCCGCAGCCCGGTCTCCGCCCACGCCGGCGCGTACCCGCCCGCCAGCAGCAGCTCGTTCTGCCCGCGCAGCGGCACGTCGAGCCGGGACGCCAGCCGCAGGATCATCTCCCGGGTCGGCCGCGACCGCCCGGTCTCCACGAACGACAGGTGCCGCGCGGACACGCCGGCGGTCGAGGAGAGCTCCAGCTGACTCATCCGCCGGGTGGTCCGCCACTCGCGCAGCAGCGTGCCGACATCGCTCATGCCGGCAGCCTAGGGACCGGGCGGGAGCCGTCGCCATTACCTCCGGGGTAATCGACCGCATGACCCAACCTCGGCGAGGGTTGACCCCGTCATAGTCACGAGGAAGGAACACATGATGAGCGACTTCGACAGTGTGGTCTCGCGCTACCTCGCCGTCTGGAACGAGACCGACGCGGCCGCCCGCCGCAAGCGGATCGACGACCTGTTCGCCGCCGACGTCCGCTATGTGGACCCGATGGCCGCGGTCTCCGGGCGGGCGGAGCTCGACGGCCTGATCGGCGCCGTCCAGCAGCAGTTCCCGGGCCTGACCTTCAGCCTCGGCAAGCCGGTCGACGCCCACCACGACCAGGCCCGCTTCACTTGGCACCTGGGCGCCGTCCCGGGGGAGCCGCTGGTGGAGGGCTTCGACGTGGCCGAGGTGGATGCGGAGGGCCGCATCTATCAGGTGCTCGGCTTCCTCGACCGGGTCCCGGCGTAGGAAAGGCGCACTATCCGCACATGGCCCGCCACCTGCACGGCGAAAGTGCCGGCGGCGGATCGCACGGCCGGGCCACGGCGAGTTCGGGGTGCGGCGGAGCCGTCATAGCTCCACCGCGCCTCGCGCTCGGCGAGTTCCGCGCCGGCGATCGCGGGCAGCTCACCCCGGCCGTCGAGGTCGCGCGCAAAGTCCCAGCCGTCCCGCAACGAGCCCTGTGTCGGCTGCGTGGCCGCCCACGACGAGAAGGAGGCCTTCCATCGATCGCCGAAGCCGGCCGCCAGCATCGGCCACTGCCGCGCGACCTCACCGGCACGCTTACGCAGCAGGGCGACCCGCGCTGCGGCCACTTTGACGGCATCAAAACCTTCGGGTACGGGTTTGGCACGGGTCAACGCTTCGACGAGCTCAGCTTGGCGGGTGGCCAAGCTCCGCGGTGCGCCGCCGGGCTGTCCCGGGTGGTCACCCTCCCGGCCGCGCCCGGCGCCGCCACGCTCGCCGGCGCGACCGTGCTTGCCGGTCGCGTCGGGGCCGCCGCCCGCGCGGGGGTTGCCGCTCGTGGGGGTGGTCATGTGGTGATCGCTGGGTAGCCGGCGGCCGCCGCGATGGCGTCCAGTTCGGCGGTCAGCTCGGGGGCTGGTGGGTAGTCGCCGTCGCGTTCCAGGATCAGGGCCGGCGGGCGGTGGCGGGCGCACAGCTCGGTGACCAGGTCGAGCACCTCCTGGGGGACCGCGTCGGTGTGGGTGTCGTGGTAGAGGCCCTGGTGTTCGGCGCCGCCGGCCACGTGGACGTAGGCGACCCGGTCCAGCGGCAGCTTGTTCAGCAGGTCGAGCGGGTCCTCGCCGCGGTTGCGGGCGTTGGCGTAGACGTTGGCGACGTCGAGGAGGAGCAGGGCGCCGGTCCGGTCGAGGATCTCGGTCAGGAAGTCGGCCTCGGAGAGCTCGTCGTCCGGCCAGTCGAAGAGGGCGGCGATCGGCTCCAGGGCCAGCGGCACCGGCAGCTCGGCGGTGGTGCGGGCCACGTTGGCCACCACCGCGTCGACCGCCTCGAAGCTGCGGGGGATCGGCAGCAGGTGGCCGGCCTCGACGCCGGCCGCCCGGACGAAGGCGATGTGCTCGCTGACCAGCGGGGCCCGCAGCCGAGCGGCCACCGTGGCCAGGTGGGTCACCCGGGCCGGGTCGACCGGCTCGGCGCCGCCCAGGGACAGGCGCACCCCGTGCGGGACCACCGCCACGCCGCGGTCGAGCAGCGCCGGCAGGCCGTCCGGGAGGTCGCCGTGCGCGTGCACCGACTCGGCGACCACCTCGGCGAAGCGCAGGCCGGGCAGCCCGGCCACGAAACCGGAGATCTCGGGGCGCCAGCCGATGCCCACCCCGTACGCCGTCTCAGCCACCGCAACCGCCGCCCCCACCGCAACCGCCGCCCCCGCCGCAGGAGCTTCCGCCCCCGCAGGAGCTGCTGCTCCCGCACGAGCTGCTACTGCCGGAGGAACCGGTGGTGTAACCGTTGGCGACGGCCCGCTGGATCTCCGCCTCGGCGGCGAACCCCGGGTCCATGTCGTAGAGCGCGGCCGCCCCGAAGAGCGCCACCCCGAGCGCCGCACCGGCCGCGCCGTACGTCGCGTAGGCCGGCGACTGGGCCGGTGACAGGTAGCCGTGCTGTTGACGCAGCTCCCGCATCCGGGCGGTGGCCGTGGCGGTGGCGAGCCGCCGGGTACGGGCCAGGCGCCAGGTCACGAACGCGACGACCACGACGGCGGGGACGAGGAAGCCGACCGGCTTGTTGTTCTGGATCCCGGCGACCAGGCGGAAGACGCCGATCGCGGCCAGCGCGCCGACCGCCCACGCCCACAGGCGGGCCTGCTCGAGCGCCTCGGCGCTGACCGCGAGGCCACGCCGTTCCAGGCCGGCCCGCAGGTCGTCGAGGGCGGAGCGGACCCACTGGTCGCCGGTGAGGTCGCGGGTGCGGATCTGTCCGCTCGCCGCGTGGTGGATCGCGGAGTCGAGCGGGGTGACGCCGGCCGGGATCGGGCCGGTCTGCACGAGGGCGCTCCCGGAGGTGCCGAGGGCGCCGGCCGCGCGGAGGCCGCCGATCGAGGAGTAGACGGCGAGCCGGTCGCCGCCGTTGAGGAAGGCGACCTGCTGCGGGCCGAGGTCGTCCACCCGGGCGTTCTTGTCGCCCCGGAAGAGGACCTTGCGGTGAACGGCGGCGAGGATCGCGATGGCGATCAGCGCGACGAGGTACCCGACGATGAAGGTCGGGCCCGGAATCCCCCAGGTGTCCTGCATGGCCTCATTGTGCAGAGGCCCGCAACGGCCTCCTACCTGCGTCTTACCGCTTCCTCCACCACGTCGAGCACCCGGCTCAGCTCGCCGGGCGGGCGGCCGGTGGCGAGATGGAGGACCAATCCGTCGTACGCGAGCTCGAGGAACTGGGTGAGCACCTCGACCGGGACGTCGGCCCGCAGCACGCCCGCCTCGCGCTGGCGCTGCAGGCGGTCGCGGGTGGCGTCGGCGATGGCGGCCGAGCGCTCGGCCCAGCGCTTCGCGAACGCCGGGTCGGTGCGCAGCCGGCGGGACACCTCGAGCTGGGTGCCGAGCCAGCCGGCCGTGTCGCCGTCGCTGTTCCCGGCCCGCGCCAGCAGGTCGCGCATCACCTGGACGAGGCCGTTGCGGGCCACCGTCTCGACCATGGCGGCCGCGTCGTCCTCGGCCACGGCCAGGAACAGCGACTCCTTGTCGCGAAAATGATGGAAAATCGCCCCGCGGGACAGGCCGGTGGCGTCCTCGAGGCGGCGGACCGTGGCGCCCTCGTAGCCGAACCGCGCGAAGCAGTCGCGGGCCGCCGCGAGGATCTCGTGGCGTCTCGCCTCCAGCTGGTCCTGGCTTACTCTGGGCACGCCTTGGATCGTGTCACGCTGGTGGTTCGTTCTGCAATCCGTACGTACGTCTTGTCAACGCCGACGGGTGACCCGGCCGGATGGCGCGAAATCCACCATCCGGTCCAGAAGTTGTTAACAGTCCTGGACTGTTCGCTTCCGCCCCACCTCACGTAAAGTGCGCGGGTGCCACTTGTCCTCATCGCGCTCGACGACACCCTGCTTGACCGCAGCGGTGCCTTCCGGCTGTGGGCCAAGGGTTTTCTCGACGAGATCGGGGCACCACAGGCCGATCTCGAGTGGCTACTCTCCGTCGATGCCGATGGCCTTACTCCCCGTTGGGACCTGGCCGATCTGATTCGCGACCGCTACCGGCTCAACGTTCCCTCGATCGATATCCTCGAGGAGCTGCGCGAGGGGCCGCTGACCTTCGAGCGGCTCGACCCGCTGGTCGGCTGCGCGCTGCGGATCGCCGGCGACGCCGGGCTGGTGCCGGTGGTGGTGACCAACGGGCCGACCGAGATCCAGGACACCCGGATCCGGCGGACCGGCCTCGACCAGTACATCGCCGACTGGGTGATCTCCGAGCGGGCCGGGGTGAGCAAGCCGAACCCGCGGATCTTCGCGCTGGCCGCGCAGCGGGTGCGGATGCGGCTCGGCGGCGCCTGGGTGGTCGGCGACAGCCCCGAGGCGGACATCGGCGGGGCGGCGGCGATGGGCCTGCCCAGCGTGTGGCTGCACCGCGGGCGGGAGTGGGTGGACAACCGGTTCGCGCCGACCCGGGTGGTGGGCAACGTGATCCAGGGCATCTCCGCGATCATGGCCGCCCAATAAATAGGTTGCGGCTGACTCGGCGCCCACGGGAGAGTGGGCGCGTTCCTGCGAGAGAGAAGGAGGTGGGACAGATGGCCGTCGTTGTGATGCCCGCTGCCCGTGTTTACTTCCTTCCTTCTTTCTCCAAGGAGACCCTCCCGTGCGTTCGCACCGGCAAAAGTTCGACGACGACGAATCAACCTTTCTGAAGCGGGGCCGCCTCGAGCCGCGACTGGCCGAGGAGCCCGACCTGCCCGAGACCGGCGACAACTGGTCCAGCTGGGACGGCGCCTTCCACGGCCCCGACCCGCGCCCCGGCTGGGTCCGCACCGAGCACGCCGCGGTCGACGACGAGCTGGGCATGCTCAAGACCGGCAAGGAAGCCGACGTCTACCTGGTCCGCCGGCACATCCCGGAGACCGACAAGGTGAGCATGCTGGCCGCCAAGCGGTACCGCGACGGCGACCACCGGCTGTTCCACCGCGACGCCGGCTATCTCGAGGGCCGGCGGGTCCGCCGCTCCCGGGAGAACCGGGCGATGGCCGGCCGTACCTCGTTCGGCAAGGAGATGATCGCCGGGCAGTGGGCGGTCGCCGAGTTCGGCGCGCTCTCCCGGCTCTGGCAGATCGGGCAGGCCAGCGGCCTGGTCCGGGTGCCCTACCCGGTGCAGTTGATCGGCACCGAGTTGATGATGGAGTTCATCGGTGACTGGGAGACCGGCGAGGCGGCGCCCCGGCTCGCGCAGGTCCGCGCCGGGCAGGACGAGCTGGCCGGCCTCTGGGAGCAGATGACCGACGCGCTGTCCGTGCTGGCCCGCGCGCAGGTGGCGCACGGCGACCTGTCGCCGTACAACACGCTGGTGCACGACGGCAAGCTCGTGCTGATCGACCTGCCGCAGATCGTCGACGTGGTGGCCAACCCGCAGGGCGCCGACTTCATCGCCCGCGACGTGCGCAACGTGGCCGGCTGGTTCACCCAGCGGGGGCTGCGGGTGGACCCGGACGACCTGCTGGACCGCCTGCTGCACGAGGCGGGGCTGCGATGACCCGCCGCATACGTCCCGGCCCGCGGCCGCCCAGCCCGAGGCGGCCGCGGCCGGGTCGCATCACTGCAGGTAGCCCTCGACCTCGGTGACCGCGTGGGCCTGCTCGGCGTTCGGGTCGTTGCCCACCTCGCGGGCGGCCCGGCGCCGGCGCAACAGGTCCCAGCACTGGTCCAGGGCCTCTTCCAGCTCCTTGAGCCGGGCGTGCTCCTCGCTCGCGGAGAGCTTGCCCTGGGCCAGTTGCTGGCGGAGCTCGTGCTCCTCGTCGACCAGACCGTGGATCCGGTCCAGCACATTCTTGTCATCCATGTGCGAAGCCTATTCACCGGCGGCTTCGGGACCAGCCCCGGAGTCTCCTCCGGCGTCGATCGTGTCGAGCGCCACGGTGGAAACCGCCCCGCCGGTGGGCCGGCGGGGCGACCCGGGTCAGCTGTGCAGCATCTTGCGCAGCACGAACTGGAGGATGCCGCCGTGGCGGTAGTAATCCGCCTCGCCGGGGGTGTCGATGCGGACGTCGGCGTCGAACTCGATGCCGGTGTCCGTGCGGACCTTGACGGTGGCCGGGATCTCGCCGTCGTTGAGCGCCGTGACGCCGGTGACGGTGAAGGTCTCGGTGCCGGTCAGGCCCAGCGACTCGGCGTTGGTCTTGGGCGGGAACTGCAGCGGCAGCACGCCCATGCCGATCAGGTTGGAGCGGTGGATCCGCTCGTAGCTCTCGGCGATGACCGCGCGGACGCCGAGCAGCATGGTGCCCTTCGCCGCCCAGTCCCGGGACGAGCCGGAGCCGTACTCCTTGCCGGCCAGGATCACCAGCGGGACGCCGGCCTCCTGATAGGCCACCGAGGCGTCGTAGATCGTGGTCTGGTCGCCGGTCAGGTGGTTGACCGTGAAGCCGCCTTCGATGCCCGGGACCAGCTGGTTGCGCAGCCGGATGTTGGCGAACGTGCCCCGGATCATGACCTCGTGGTTGCCCCGGCGCGAGCCGTAGCTGTTGAACTCGTGCCGCGGCACGCCATGCTCGGCGAGGTACTTGCCGGCCGGGGAGTCCGGCTTGATCGAGCTGGCCGGCGAGATGTGGTCGGTGGTGACCGAGTCGCCGAGCTTCGCGAGGACGCGGGCGCCCGAAATGTCCGACACCGGGGCCGGCGAGGCGGCCATGCCCTCGAAGTACGGGGGCTTCCGGACGTACGTCGACTCGTCCGCCCATTCGAAGGTCTGGCCCTCCGGCGTCGGCAGCGACCGCCACCGCTCGTCGCCGGCGAAGACGTCCGAGTACGCCGAGCTGAAGCCGGACGCGCCGATCGCCGAGGCGATGACGTCGTCGATCTCCTTGGCGCTCGGCCAGATGTCGCTGAGGTAGACCGGCTGGCCGTCCGACCCGGTGCCCAGCGGCTCCGAGGTGATGTCCAGGTCCATCGTGCCGGCCAGCGCGTACGCCACCACCAGCGGCGGCGAGGCCAGGTAGTTCATCTTGACGTCCGGGTTGATCCGGCCCTCGAAGTTCCGGTTGCCGGAGAGCACGCTGACCGCGGTCAGGTCCTCGGCGTTGACCGCCGCGGAGATCGCCTCGGGCAGCGGGCCGGAGTTGCCGATGCACGTCGTGCACCCGTAGCCGACCAGATTGAAACCGAGCTTGTCCAGGTACGGCGTGAGGCCGGCCCGGTCGTAGTAGTCCATGACGACCTTGGAGCCCGGCGCGAGCGTTGTCTTCACCCACGGCTTGCGGCTCAGGCCGCGGTCCACCGCGTTCTTCGCCAGCAGCGCGGCGCCGATCATGACCTGCGGGTTCGAGGTGTTCGTGCAGGAGGTGATCGCCGCGATCACCACGGCGCCGTGGTCGAGCTCGAACTCGACGCCGTTCTCGTCCGTGACCCGGACCGGCTTCGAGGGCCGGCCGTCGGCGCCGGTGGCCGCACTCTCGAACCTGTGCGGTTTATCCGAATCATCGGAAATGCCGTTCGCGGGCGCGTCGGACGCCGGGAACGATTCCTTGCTGGCCTCGTCGGCGTGGCCCTCGGCCTGCACGTAGTTGGCGAGCGCGTCGCGGAACATCGGCTTGGCGCTGTTCAGCGGGACGCGGTCCTGCGGGCGCTTCGGGCCGGCCAGCGACGGTACGATCGTGGAGAGGTCGAGCTCGAGCTTCTCCGAGTAGTCCGGCTCGGCGTTCGGGTCGAGCCACAGGCCCTGCCGCTTCGCGTACGCCTCGACCAGCGCCACCTGCTGCTCGCTGCGGCCGGTCAACTTGAGGTACTTGATGGTCTCGTCGTCGATCGGGAAGATCGCCACGGTCGAGCCGTACTCCGGCGACATGTTGCCGATCGTCGCCCGGTTGGCCAGCGGCACCGCGCTCACGCCAGGCCCGTAGAACTCGACGAACTTCGAGACCACGCCGTGCTCGCGGAGCATCTCGGTGATCGTGAGGACCAGGTCGGTCGCGGTGGTGCCGGCCGGCATCTCGCCGGAGAGCTTGAAGCCGACGACCCGCGGGATCAGCATGCTGACCGGCTGGCCGAGCATCGCGGCCTCGGCCTCGATGCCGCCGACGCCCCAGCCCAGCACGCCCAGGCCGTTGACCATGGTGGTGTGCGAGTCGGTGCCGACCACGGTGTCCGGGTACGCCTGGCCGTTGCGCTCCATGATCGTGCGCGCCAGGTACTCGATGTTGACCTGGTGCACGATGCCGGTGCCGGGCGGGACGACCTTGAACTCGTTGAAGGCGGTCTGGCCCCAGCGCAGGAACTGGTAGCGCTCCCTGTTCCGCTGGTACTCCAGCTCAACATTCCGGGCGAAGGCGTCCTCGCGGCCGAACAGGTCGGCGATGACCGAGTGGTCGATGACCAGCTCGGCCGGGGCGAGCGGGTTGACCTTGGTGGGGTCGCCGCCCAGTTCCTTCACCGCCTCGCGCATGGTGGCCAGGTCGACCACGCAGGGCACGCCGGTGAAGTCCTGCATCAGGACCCGCGCCGGGGTGAACTGGATCTCCACGCTCGGGTCGGCGGTCTGGTCCCACCCGCCCAGCGCCCGGATGTGCTCGGCGGTGATGTTGGCGCCGTCCTCCGTCCGGAGCAGGTTCTCCAGGAGGATCTTCAAGGAGTAGGGCAGGCGGTCGTGCCCCTCGACCTTGTCGATCGTGAAAATCTCGTAGCTCGCGTCTCCGACGCGCAGCTCGCTCTTCGCACCAAAGGTGTCGAGGCTGGCCACGTCATCTCCTTCACCCAGCGACTGGAAGTCAAGTCAGTCTTTCGCACCGGCTCGGGTGCTTCCGGAGTCAGGCGAACCTAACTCTCGGCTCACGTTTCACGTAAACCGTACGTCCGTCTTGTAAGCCCGCGCAAGGCGGGGTCATGCCGACCCTAAGGTTTGCGCCGGTGTCGTCGTTGGGTATCCGGCCCGGCGTGCAGGCACCAGCCGAGATCGCCCTTCTCGCCGACTTCTTCGACCGCTACGGCGCCGCCCTCACCTCGGGCGACGTCGCCGCGGTGGCCGGCTGCTACGCGCTGCCCGGCATGGTGGTCGCGGACTCCTACAGCTTCACCTTCACCTCCCCGGCCGCGGTCGCCCTGTCCTTCCTCGGCGCCGCCCCCGCCTACCGGGAACTGCGGGTCGTCGCGGCCAACGCCCAGTTCCTCGACGTCCGGCGGCTCTCCGAGGCGCTGGTCCTGGTCGAGGTCGAGTGGGAGTACCTGGACGGCGACGGGCAGGCGCTCAGCGGCGACCGCTTCCACTACCTGCTGCGTACGGACTCGGGCGGGCCCCGGATCACCACGGTCGTCGCGACCCACTGAAACTGTCGTACGCCGGTGCGAGGATGATCCGGTGAGCACGATCGAGATCGCCCCTGCCGAGCCCGTCACCCGGAGCCGTCCGCGCTGGCTCGTCGTGCATTACGCGCGCCCCGACGGGGAGTATGCGTCGTGGTGGCTGCACGCCTGGGGCGACATCGCCGCCGGTCAGAGCGATGGCTATCCGGGCGGCGCCCCTTTTGCCGGTGAGGATTCCTACGGCCGGTTCGCCTGGGTGCGGCTCGCGCCCGAGGCGCGAGACGTCGGCTTCCTCCTGGTGGACCATGCGGGCGTCAAGGACGTCGACGAGGACCGGCACGTCGACCCGTCCCTCTCGCCGGAGATCTGGCTCCGCCCCGGCGACCCGGAGATTTACACCGTCCCGCCTTATTTATCCGATACGGATGAGGGCGTCGCGGTGCTGCACTACCGGCGACCCGGCGGCGATTACGCCGGCTGGGGCCTGCACGCCTGGGAGGGGACGCCGAAGAAGCCCGTCTGGGACAGCCCGGTCTACCCCGATTCCTACGACGCCTTCGGCGCCGTTTTTCGTGTCCCGGTCCGGCCCGACGCGGCCGGCCTGCGCTTCGTGCTGCACCGCGGCGACGTCAAGGACCTCCCCGACGACCAGCGGCTCGACCTCACCGTGGCCCGCGAGGCCTGGCTGCTCGCCGAGACCCCGGAACCGCTGAGCCCCGACGTCGGCACCCTCGGCCCCGAGCTCGACCCGGCCCGCCAGCTGGCCGTCTTCCTCGACCGCACGACGATCGCGCTGCCCGAGCAGTTCGCCGCGCGGGCGGCCGGGTTCGCCCTGGTCGCCTCGGCGGGCGGCAGCGCCCGGCGGGTCGGCGACGAGCTGACCGGGGAGTTCACCACGCTGCCGCTCACCCCGCGGCCCGGCGGCCTGTTCCAGGCGCAGAGCCGCCGCTTCCCGCATTTACGGGCGTACCGCGCTTTCTCCGTCCGCGAGCTCGGCGACGCCGAGCTGGGCCATCTGCTGCGCGGCCAGCTGCTGGTGGCCGGGCGGGATGCCGCCGGCCGGGTCACCGCGGTCACCGGCGTGCAGCTGCCCGGCGTGCTCGACGACCTGTATGCCGAGGCCGCCGGCGCCGAGCTCGGCCTGACCAGCACCGACGACCGGCCGCAGCTCGCGGTGTGGGCGCCGACCGCGCGCACGGTCGAGCTGGAGCTCTTCCGCACGCTGCGCGACGAGCCGAGGGTCCTGCCGATGGACCGGGAGGCGACCACCGGGGTCTGGTCGATCGCCGGCAAGCGCAAGTGGATGGGCCGCTATTACCGGTTCCGGGTCGAGGTGTGGCACCCGGCCGCCCAGCGGGTCGTCACCACCAGCGTCACCGACCCGTATTCGCTGGCCCTCGCCGTCGACTCCACGCACAGCCTGCTGGTCGACCTGGCCGACCCGGCGCTCCAGCCGCCCGGCTGGGCGGAACTGGTCAAGCCCCCGGCGATCGCGCCGGCCCGGGCGCAGATCGCCGAGGTGTCGATCCGCGAGTTCTCCATCGCCGACGCGTCGCTGCCGCCGGCCGAGCGGGGGACGTATGCCGCCTTCACCCGCCCCGAGGCGGCCTGCATGCGGCACCTGCGCTCGCTGGCCGACGCCGGGCTGACCCATCTGCACCTGCTGCCCGCGTTCGACTTCGCGACCGTGCCCGACCGCCGCTCCGACCAGGCGCTGCCCGCCTGCGACCTGGCCGCCTTCCCGCCCGACTCGCCCCGCCAGCAGGAGGAGGTGGCGGCGGTCGCCGACCGGGACGGGTTCAACTGGGGGTACGACCCGTGGCACTACACCGCGCCCGAGGGCAGCTTCGCCGTCGAGCCGGCCGGGCCGTATCGGGTGCTCGAGTTCCGCAAGATGGTGGCCGCGCTGAACCAGGCGGGCCTGCGCGTGGTCATGGATGTCGTCTACAACCACGCGATGGAGGACGGGCTGCACAAGTTCGCCGTCCTCGACCGGGTCGTGCCGGGCTACTACCACCGGCAGCTCTTCGACGGCTCGACCGCCGAGTCCACCTGCTGCCCGAATACGGCGACCGAGCACCTGATGATGGGCCGGCTCGTGGTGGATTCGATCGTGACCTGGGCCCAGGCGTACAAAATCGATGGTTTTCGGTTTGATCTGATGGGCCATCACCCGCGGGCCAACATCCTCGCGGTACGGGCCGCGCTCGACCGCCTGCCGACCGGGCCGGAGGTCTACCTGTACGGCGAGGGCTGGAATTTCGGCGAGGTGGCGTATGACGCCCGGTTCGTCCAGGCCACCCAGGTCAACATGGCCGGCACCGGGATCGGCACGTTCAACGACCGGCTGCGCGACGCGGCCCGCGGCGGCGGCTCGTCCGGCGACGACCCGTCGGTGCAAGGCTTCGTGTCGGGGCTCGGCTCGCGCACGCCGCTGTGGCTGCACGACCGGATCAAGGTGGGGCTCGCCGGCGCGCTGTCGACCTACCGGTTCGTCACCCACTCCGGGGCCGAGCAGAGCGGCGCCCAGATCGACTACAACGGCGCGCCCAGCGGCTACGCGCTGGCCCCGGCCGAGACGATCAACTACGTCGACGCCCACGACAACGAGATCCTGTACGACGCGCTCGCCTTCAAGCTGCCCCGCGACATCGCGCCGGTCGACCGCGCCCGCATGCAGGTCCTCGCCCTGTCCCTGGTCGTCCTCGGCCAGGGCGTCGGCTTCATGGCGCTGGGCAGCGAGCGGCTCCGGTCGAAATCGCTGGACCGCAATTCCTTCGACTCCGGCGACTGGTTCAACCAGATCCGCTGGAAACCGGGCCAGGGCAACGGCTTCGGGCTGGGCCTGCCGCCGGCCCGCGACAACGAGGACAAGTGGCCGTGGGCCGGCCCGCTGCTGGCCGACCCGGCGCTGGTCCCGTCGCCCGAGCTGATCGCGATGACCGCCGAGCGCTACCGGGAGCTGCTGCGGGTGCGCCGCTCGTCCCCGGTCTTCGGCCTGCCGACGGCCGAGGAGGTGCAGCGGCGCCTGTCCTTCCCGCTCGGCGGCCCGGGGGAGACGCCCGGCGTGATCGTGATGTGCCTGGACGGGACGGGGCTGGACCAGCGGTGGCGCCGGGTGGTGGTGGTCTTCAACGCCACCGAGGAGGCGACCACCCAGACGGTGCCCGAGCTGGCGCCGTTCGCCCTGCGGCCCCACCCCGACCTGACCGCCTCGGCCGACCCGCAGCTGCGCACGGCCGCGGCCGAGGGCGGCGCGCTGACCGTCCCGGCCCGCTCGGTGGCGGTCTTCGTGGCCGATCTCTGAGGTCAGCCCGCGACGACCTCAGCTCGCGACCACTGAGTGGATCATGGCGGTCTTCGGATAGGCGGCGGCGTCGTCCGCGGGCCCGATCTCGAAGAGGTCCACCATCAGCTGCATCGGGTAGTCCAGGACCTGCGGCGAGGCGAACACCACCTCGCCCCCGCAGGCCACGACCACGCCGCCGGCGTCCCAGCGCGCCGACCATTGCGCCCGGCCGGCGCCGACCGGCACCACGACCTCCGTCATGTCGTCCACCAGGCGCGGATCGTGGTGCGCCTTGATCCCCACCCGAGCCCGCGTGGCCGACGCCGACACCGCGTCCGCGTCGATCTCGAACACGCACACCTCGCCGCACTCGTCCTCGGCCCGATGCTCGGTGCCGACCAGCCAGACCGCGAGCATGCACCCGCGGTCGGTGCCCGCGGTGACGGTGACGTCGACCTGCCCGGAGCGCGGCGCCCACAGCAGCCGGCGTGGCGTCTCGGTGCGCACCTCGAGACCGTCGGGACGGTGACGGTGCGTTCCCCGGCGGGACCCCAGCGGGCCGCCGAACACCGCGGTCTGCAGGTTGGACACCCGCAGCGGCGCGTCCTCGGGCCGCCAGTCGAGCTGGTCGGCGTCGATCCGCAGCCGCAGCCCGCCGCCGGGCGGCCGGTCGTAGCGGGCGCGGGACCGGTCGGGCGTGGTCCACTGCGGCAGGTAGTGGTCCACCCACCGCCCGGCGTCGAGGCCGGGGCCCGCGAAATCCTCGACGAACCCCGCGGCGGTGCGATCCAGCGGTTCCAGTCGCATCCCCGGATGATCGCAGAAGGAGCCCGGGCGCACGTGAGCTACATTCGCGGCCGAGACTTTTTCGGCTTGGGTGGAGGTAACTGGTGCGGCTCGGTGTGGCCCTGGGTGGCGTCGCTCTCCTGGCGATGGCGGGGGGTTGCACGGACCATTCCGGCAGCCCGACCTTCCACGCCGCGGAGTCGCCGTCGCCCGCCACTTCGGCGCCGCCGTTCACCGAGCCGGCCTCGTACACCTTCACGCTGACCCACGGCTGCGACGCCGCCGCCCCGCTCGGCAAGTACAAGGTCTCGGTGCGGCAGGGGGCGGTCACCAACTCGCAGCGCATCGGCGGTTCGGCGGCGCCGTCGGCGACCGCGTCCTCGGATGCCGATCTGGGCCCGGTCAACGGCCAGAACGGCGAGGAGATCGACGTGCCGACCCTCGGCGAGCTGCGCGAGATGGCGCAGACCGCGACGGACGACGGCGGCCAGGTGACCACCACCGCCGACGGCGCGGACGGTCACCCCGTGAAGATCGTCATCAACGTCGGCAGCGGCGACGACTGCTGGGCCGTCGCCGACTACGCGCCGGACAGACCCTAAGCGGGCAGGCGGGGCCCCGCCTCCCGCTGGGACGCCAGCCACGCCTCGACATCCGCCGAGGAGCGGGGCAGGCCGGCCGACAGGTTCCGGCAGCCGTCCGCGGTGACCAGCACGTCGTCCTCGATCCGGACGCCCACGCCGCGCAGCTCGGCCGGCACCAGCTCGTCCTCCGGCTGGAAGTACAGGCCGGGCTCGACGGTCAGCACATAGCCCTCGGCCAGCGCGCCGTCCCGGTAGTTCTTGTTCCGGGCGTTCGCGCAGTCGTGCACGTCGATGCCGAGCATGTGGCCGAAGCCGTGCAGCGTCCAGCGGCGGTAGACCGTGCTCTCCTCGCTCATCGCCTCGTCCACGCTCACCGGCAGCAGGCCCAGGTCGTGCAGGCCCTCGGCCAGCACCCGCATGCAGGTCCGGTGCACGTCGCGGAACTGCACGCCCGGCCGGATCGCCGCCATCCCGGCCTGCTGGGACGCGTGCACGATGTCGTACACCTGGCGTTGCAGCGGGGTGAACGACCCGCTGACCGGCACCGTCCGGGTCACGTCGGCGGTGTAGAAGTTGTCGCCCTCCACGCCCATGTCCATCAGCAGCAGCTCGCCGGGCCTGGTCTCGCCGCTGTTGCGCACCCAGTGCAGGATCGTCGCGTGCGCGCCCGCGCCGACGATCGAGCTGTAGCCCACGTCGTTGCCGTCGTGCCGGGCCCGCAGCCCGAAGACGCCTTCGAGCAGCCGCTCCTTGACCCCGCGGTCGGCCGGCAGCACCCGCGCGACGTCCTCGAAGCCTCGTACGGTCGCATCGATCGCGGCCTGCAGCTGCGCGATCTCCCACTCGTCCTTGACCAGCTTCAGCTCGCTGAGCACCCAGGCCAGCTCGCGGTCGCGCGGTTTCTCCCGATCCGGCTCGTAGGCGAGGATCGCCCGGTCCACGTTCGCGTCGAGGCCGCGCAGCACCCGGGTGCGCCCCGGCGCCGAGCCCGCCAGCACCTCGCCCAGCGCCCCCAGCGGCGCCGTCGACAGCCCCAGCTCGGTCGACTTCTCGGCGAGCGTGTGCGTGCGCCCGATCCACAACTCGCCGTTGCGGCTGCGGAAGAACGCGTCGGTGTCCTTCGAGTTCCGCTGCCGGGTGAACAGGACCGCGTCGTGCCCCGAGCCGCTCGGCCGCAGCACCAGCACGCTGTCCGGGTCGCGGTCGCCGGTCAAGTAGAAGAAGTCGCTCCCCGGCCGGAACGGATAGTCGGTGTCGTTGGCGCGCACCTTCTCGTTCCCGCTCGGGATGATCAGCGTCTCCCCGGGGAACGCCTCGGAGAGCGCGGCCCGCCGCTTCTCGAAGTTCGGCGCCTCCGGCAGCGTCGCGACCTCGAGCGGATCCTCCCGCCACCCACTGCGCATGAACTGCAGAAACGCCTCCGGAAAGTCCGGGTCGTGCGACTCCGTCTTCGGCGCTGCCTGCGTGCCGCCCTGCTCAGCCATGGTGCCTCCGCTCGTAGTTCCGCCACCGACGTTACGCACCCCCAAGATCAAAATCCAACCGAAGCGGACGTACGCCCGACCCCGTCCCCAACCGCATCACCCCCGCCCCCGGTGCGCACCGCGACCTGAGTGCATGGCGAGGCCGCTGCGCGACCGCCGGGCTGATCTGCAACTCGATCTCCCGGCCGCCCCGCCGTGTGAGGCCGCCCCGCCGTGTGAGGCTGCCCCGCCGTGTGAGGCTGCCCCGCCGTGTGAGGCTGCCCCGCCGTGTGAGGCCGCCCCGCCGTGCGAGCATGCTCAAAAAGAGATCTGCACGGCAGCCACTGGCGTGCGAGGCCCGCGGGCGGAAGGCTGAGAATCCGGGACGTGGACGAAGGGAACGGCATGGGATACGCGGTGGTGCTCGGCGAGGCGCTGGTCGACCTGCTGGAGGCGGAGGTCGACGGCGAGCTGATCTACCGGCAGGCGATCGGCGGCGCGCCGCTGAACGTCAGCGTGGCGGTCAGCCGGCTGGGCGGCGACGTGCGGTACGCCGGCTCGCTGAGCAACGACATCCTCGGCGATCGGCTGGCCGCGTTCCTCCGCGACGCCCGGGTCGGCCTCGACGGCGTCCAGCGGGTCTCGGTGCCGACGACCCTGGCCGTGACCACGTTCGAGGGCGCCGAGCCGACCTTCACGTTCTACGGCGAGCCCCCGTCGTACGCCCTGCTCACCCCGGCCGACCTCGACCGCGACGCGATCGCCGGCGCGGACGTGCTCTACGCGGGCTCGATCGCGCTGCTCCGCGAGCCGTTCCGGGCGGCGGCCCGCGAGGCCTGGCAGATCCCCGGCCCGCTGAAGGTCTTCGACCCGAACGCCCGCCCGACCCTGCTGCCCGACGCGCGGGCGGTGGCCGACCTGCGCGACCTGGTCGAGGAGTTCTTCGCCACCGCCGACCTGGTCAAGCTCAGCTCCGCCGACGCGGTCGTCCTCTACGACGGCGCCGAGCCGGCGGCCGCCGCCGAACACATCCGCAAGCTGGGCGCCAAGGCGGTGGTGGTCACCTGCGGCTCGAAGGGCGCCTACATCGCCGCGGCCGACGGCGCCGAGATGCTGCCGGCCCCGGCCGTGGCCGCGATCGACGCGACCGGCGCCGGCGACTCGGTGATGGGCGCGCTGATCCGCCGCCTGCTCGCCGACGGCTTCCCGGCCGACCTGGCCGGCTGGCACCGCAACGTGCGCTTCGCCCTGGCCGTCGCGGGCCTGGTCTGCGAACGCCCGGGCGGCGCCACCGCGATGCCCACCGACGACGAACTGGTCGCCCGCTGGGGCGCCCTGATCGGAACGGCCCGCGATCGCCCCGCTGATGAGGAGAGGCCGGTTTTCGGCACCGCGGGGTTTGCGGTACCGAAAACCGGCCTCTCCTCATCAGCCCCAAAGGGGCGATCGCCCGCGGCGCCGAAGGCGACGCCAGCAAGCTCAGCTCACCGCTTTTTGGATGAAGCGCTGGCGGTCGAGCACGACGCGCTCGACGCGTACCTCGGCGACCAGGGTGTCGCCGTCCTTCACGGCCACGTCGAAGATCAGCTTGCGGCCGTCCACTTTGGCGAGCGTCGCCTGCGCGGTCACGTGCCGGCCGACCGGGGTGGCCGCGCGGTGCTCGACCTCGGCCCGGGTGCCGACCGTGGTCACGCCGCCGGGCAGCTGCCGGGCCGTGCAGGCGACGGTGGCGGCCTCGGCGATCGCGAGCACCCGCGGCGTGGCCAGCACCGGCACGTCGCCCGAGCCGATGGCCTGCGCGGTGTCGGCATCGGTGACGGTCAACTCGACCCGGGCGGTCTGCCCGGGCGCGAACTCCGGAAGCTCCATGGAAGCAGCTTAGGGTCTGTGAGGCCGCTGCCACGTGACCGGCGTGAGCGGCGGTACCGATGCCACGGGCGGCGGGGCTGGCCGCCGAGCGTGCCGGGCCCGGACGGCGAGCTGCTCGGCCAGCGCCCACGCCTCGGCGAGGTCCCGATCGCGGGCCTCGCCGGAGCGGCCGCCGGCCGTGTCGGCGTGCACCGTGGCCAGCCCGAGCAGCCGCTGCACCGGCCCCTGCACCACCCGTACGCTCTGCAGCCGGGCGTAGGGCACCAGGGTCATCTCCCGGGTCAGCAGCCCCCACCGGGAGACGAACACCTCCGGGGTGAGCCCCACGCCCATGTAGCGCAGCGCGAACGGGTGCAGCCAGCGGGCCCGGGCCGGCGGCGGCGAGGTGGCCAGCGTGGTCAGGTCGACGCCCGGCAGCACGTCCCAGACCAGCGCCCGGGCGGTGCCGAAGTCGCCCACCGGCAGCAGCCGGTCCGACTGCTTGCTGTCCGAGCCGTGTTCCCCGGCGTACCCGGCGATGTCCAGCCGCAGGTGCAGCCACTTCTGCGCGCGCCAGAGCAGCGGCCAGGTCAGCCCGATCGACTGCACCCGGTGCGGCGGCACGACCTGGCTGCGGGTCTCCAGCAGCCCGAAGCGCACCACCAGCCGCCCGCCCGGGTCGCGGGCCAGCCGGAAGTCCCAGTCCTGCAGGATCCGCCGGGCCGGGTGCAGCAGCACGCCGGCCATCGCGGTGAACGTGCTGGCGATCCCGATGAAGGTCCACTCGGCCTCCACCACGAACTGGATCACCACGAACGCGACGCCGACCGGCAGGAAGAACGCCTGCGGGGTGAGCAGCTGGCTGGTCACCAGGTCGCGGTTCGAGACGCGGACCAGGGGTTGTTCCAGGGTGGGCGGGGCGACCCGCGGCCCGGCGTCCGGTTGCGCCGTCCCGGTCGTACGCCCGGCCAGCGCCAGCAGGCGCTCCCGGAGGGCGGCCGCGTCCCGGACCGTCAGATACGCCAGCGGCGCCTCGGTCTTGTGCCCGCCGACCACCTCGAGGCGCAGCTCGGCGAGCCCGGTGAGCTGGGCGAGCAGGGGCCGGCGCAGCTCGACGGCCTGCAGGCGTTCCAGCGGGATGGCCCGGTTGCGCCGCCAGAGCAGCCCGTCGGAGATGCGCAGCTCGCGGCCGACCACGTGGTAGCCGGTGGTCAGCCAGTTGACCACCGAGAGGACCACGACGCCGAGCGCCAGCACGGTCACGACCAGCGCGAACCGGCCGAGCCCGACCTCCTGCAGGGTGTTCCAGGACAGTGCTGCGACGACCACCGCGATGCTCTTGGCGCCGTGCAGCAGCGGGCTGAGCGGATGCAGCCGCCGTCTCGGCTCGCCGATGTCCCCGGGGGTGGTGGTCACAGGCCCTCGGCCCGGTCCTCGCCGAGGGCGGTGAGCCGGTCGCGCAGCCGGGCCGCCTCCTCGGGCGGCAGGCCGGGCACCTTGGCGTCGCTGGCCGCCGCGGCGGTGTGCAGCTGCACGGTGGCCAGGCCGAACGCGCGTTCGAGCGGGCCCGCGGTGACGTCGACGAACTGCATCCGCGCGTACGGGACGATGGACAGCCGCCGGATCAGCAGGCCGTGCTTGACCAGCAGGTCCTGGTCGCGCTCGGCGTAGCCCCAGGCGCGCACGGCCCGGAACGTGACGATCGACCGCCAGATCGCGTACACGACGACCAGCGCCATCCCGGCCGGCCACAGCCAGTACGGCGCGAGCGCCCAGCCCACCCCGAGGCCGGCGAGCAGCACCAGCACCACGATGCTCCGGGCGATCAGCTCCACTGTGATCAGCTTCGGCGACACCGGCCGCCAGGCGACCGTCGCGGGCCAGGGCGTGAGAGCGTCGACATGCGGCGGCGGAGTCACAGGTGAAGCCTAAGAGATCCCGGGGAAAGCCGTCACTTCGCGCAGGAAACCCCGCAGCTCGAGAAAACTCCCGAGGGATTCCCGGTGCTCATCGCACGCGAGCCACGTCTTGCGATAGTCGGGAGTGTGCAGCTTCGGGTTGTTCCACCGCAGCGCCCACACAGCGCCCGCACGACACCCCTTGGCGGAACACCGGGGTTCAAGCTCCTCAACCACCCAGCAACGATAGTTCCCCGCTCAGCCCAGCCCGCGCTCGTGGGGTTTCCGGGGGCTCGGCCCCCGGAGCAGATATGCAAAGCGCCCCCTGTCCGCGCTTTTCGCGGACAGGGGGCGCCTGAAGCGTCGCCGCCGGGCGACCACGGGGGAAGTCGCCCGGCGACGGGGACGATGTTACACGGTCTGGCTGAACGCGCATCCTCCCGCCTTGGGTGCCCGTTCCGGCGTATCGCGCAGAAAGATCGACACGACTGGACCATGGCGGTGGCCACCGGCAGCGCGTTAATGCGGGGACACCGAGCGCGCTTTCAGGTGGGTCGTGTAAGTCTTGTTCGTCATAGCCCTGCATGCCGACCGCTGTGGAGGACCGGTGGCCCAGCCGCTCACGCCCGAGAACGAGCCGAGTTCCGGGGGCGCCCCGGTGCCTCCCGCACACGACGCGACCCAGCTCGAGCGGGCCATGTTCGAGGTGAAGCGCGTCATCGTCGGCCAGGACAGGATGGTCGAGCGGATGTTCGTGGCGCTGCTCGCCCGCGGCCACTGCCTGCTTGAGGGCGTCCCCGGCGTCGCGAAGACCTTGGCCGTCGAGACCCTGGCCAAGGTCGTCGGGGGCACGTTCTCGCGCGTCCAGTTCACCCCCGACCTGGTGCCGGCCGACATCGTCGGCACCCGCATCTACCGGCAGACGTCGGAGAAGTTCGACGTCGAGCTCGGCCCGGTGTTCGTCAACTTCCTGCTGGCCGACGAGATCAACCGGGCCCCGGCCAAGGTGCAGTCCGCCCTGCTCGAGGTGATGGCCGAGCACCAGGTGTCGATCGGCGGGCAGACCCACGAGGTGCCCGACCCGTTCCTGGTGATGGCGACGCAGAACCCGATCGAGCAGGAGGGGGTCTACCCGCTCCCCGAGGCCCAGCGCGACCGGTTCCTCATGAAGATCCTCGTCGGGTATCCGACCGACGCCGAGGAACGTGAGATCGTCTACCGGATGGGAGTCAGCGCGCCCGAGCCCAAGCAGGTCTTCACCCCGGAGGACCTGCTCGGCCTGCAGCGCCGGGCCGACCAGGTGTTCGTGCACAACGCGCTGGTCGACTACACGGTCCGGCTGGTGCTGGCCACCCGCGCCCCGGCCCAGCACGGCATGCCCGACGTGGCCCAGCTGATCCAGTACGGCGCCAGCCCTCGCGCCTCGCTCGGCATCGTCCGGGCCACCCGGGCCCTGGCCCTGCTCCGCGGCCGCGACTACGCGCTCCCGCAGGACCTGCAGGACATCGCGCCCGACATCCTGCGCCACCGGCTGGTGCTCAGCTACGACGCGCTGGCCGACGACATCCCGGCCGACCACATCGTCGCCCGGATCATGCAGAGCGTCCCGATGCCGTCGGTGGCGTCCCGCCAGGGCGCCTCGCCGAACGGCGCCCAGCCGGTCGGCGCGGGCCCGCAGACAGGTGCCGCATGGCCGGGCCAGCACTAGAGCCGACCCGCGGGTTCTCCGTGCCGTCCCTGGGGCCGGGCGTGGCCGGGCCGGGGGTGGCCGGGCCGGGGGTGGCCGGGCCGGGGGTGGCCGGGCCGGGGGTGGCCGGGCTGGAGGCCGGGGGCGGCGCGATCGAGGGGGCGGCCCGGGCCGAGGCCGTGCTCGGGCGCCTGCAGTTGCTCGTGACCCGCAAGCTCGACGGCCTGCTCCAGGGTGACTACGTGGGCCTGCTGCCGGGGCCGGGCAGCGAGGCGGGGGAGTCGCGGGAGTACCGCCCCGGCGACGACGTGCGCCGGATGGACTGGCCGGTCACGGCGCGTACCACGCTGCCGCACGTCCGGCAGACCGTCGCCGACCGGGAGCTGGAGACCTGGCTCGCCGTCGACCTGTCGGCCAGCCTCGACTTCGGCACCGCGAACTGGCTCAAACGCGATCTGGTGATCGCCGCCGCCACCGCGATGGCGCACCTGACCGTGCGCGGCGGCAACCGGATCGGCGCCGTGGTCGGCACCGGCTCCGGCGTACCGGCAAGGGGGCGCAAGCGAAACGCCGAACCCGCCACCCCGCCGATGGTCCGGCTGCCGGCCCGCCCGGGCCGGAAGGAGGCGCAGGGACTGCTCCGGTCGATCGCCCGGACCGAGGTCCGGCCCGGCCGCGCCGACCTCGGCGAGCTGATCGACATGCTCAACCGGCCGCCGCGCCGGCGAGGGGTGGCCGCGGTCATCTCCGACTTCCTGGCGCCGGTCGACGGCTGGGCCCGCCCGCTGCGCAAGCTCGGCGTGCGGCACGACGTGCTCGCCATCGAGGTCGTCGACCCCCGGGAGCTGGAGCTTCCGGATGTGGGCGTGCTCGCCCTCGCCGACCCGGAGACCGGCGAGCTGCACGAGGTGCAGACCTCCGACGCCAAGCTGCGCAGCCGCTACGCCGAGGCGGCGGCCGAGCAGCGCGGCGAGATCGCCCGTACCCTGCGCGCGGCCGGCGCCGCGCACCTGCGCCTGCGCACCGACACCGACTGGCTGCTGGACATGGTCCGATTCGTGGCCGCCCAGCGACACGCACGCACCCGGGGGACCACCCGATGATCCGCTTCCTGCAACCGGCCTGGCTGCTTTCCCTGCTGCCGGTCATCGCGCTGGCCGGCGTCTACGTGTGGCGGCAGTTCCGCCGCCGTACGTACGCGATGCGCTTCACCAACGTCAATCTGCTGCGCGCGATCGCGCCGAAGGGGCTGGGCTGGCGCCGGCACGTGTCGGCGACCGCGCTGCTGCTGGCGCTGCTGATCCTGGGCGCGGCGATGGCCCGGCCGTCGGTCGACAAGAAGGAGCCGCTCGAGCGGGCCACCGTCATGCTGGCGATCGACGTGTCGCTGTCGATGGAGGCCGACGATGTGCAGCCGACCCGGATCGAGGCGGCGCAGGAGGCGGCCAAGGCGTTCGTGAACGAGCTGCCCCCGACGTACAACCTGGGTCTGGTCTCGTTCGCGAAATCGGCGAACGTGCTGGTCTCGCCGACCAAGGACCGCAACGCGGTGATCGCCGGCATCGACGGGCTGACGCTGGCCGAGGCGACCGCGACGGGCGAGGCGGTGTTCACGTCGCTGGACGCGATCCGCTCGGTCCCGGCCGACGGCGCGAACGGCGCGCCCCCGGCCCGGATAGTGCTGCTCTCCGACGGCTACCGCACCTCGGGCCGCTCGATCGAGGACGCGGCGACCGCGGCGTCGCAGGCCAACGTGCCGGTGTCGACGATCGCGTTCGGCACCGACACCGGCGTGGTGGACATCCGCGGCAACCTGCAGCGGGTGCCGGTCGACCGGCTGTCGCTGCAGCAGCTCGCCGAGAACACCAAGGGCTACTTCTACGAGGCGGCCTCGGTCAGCGAGCTCAAGAAGGTGTACGAGGACATGGGCAGCTCGATCGGGCACCGGGTCGAGCCGCGCGAGGTGACGCAGTGGTACGCCGGGGCGGCGCTGCTGTTCGGTCTGATGGCGGCGGGCCTCAGTCTGATCTGGACGTCCCGCCTGCCGTGACAGCAGGCCTTAGGTTAGGGCCGTGCGCCCGCGGGCGCACGGTCACGCGTTGCTGTGCACCAACACGAACAGGATGACCACCCAGGCGGCGGCGATCGTGAAGGTCATGGGCGCGACGAAGTTCTTCATTGCGGACTCCGCTCAGGTGAACTGGCCAGGAAAGGCGCTCAGGTTCACGTCGCGGCCGGCGCCGTCGCATCCCGTGGTCGCGGCGCACACGACTCGAGCCGGCCACGCCGACTGCGGCGGCGGGCCGGGGGATGCGAGGCGGGAAGGACGTCAGCGGTCAGGCGCGCTGACGAGGGCCCGGCCACGACTAGGAGGATCGCTATCTCGCACAGCGATCACCTCCGTAGGTCAAAGCCGACATCTCGTCGGCGGCCGATGCCCGGGGGCCCGAATTTCCTTGGCCGACAACGTCATCGGTGGATTTCGAGCCGTCCGAAACTGTACCTCTTAAGCGCCGGTTAAGAAACGCGGGTGGCCGCCTCGTGGCGAGTACCACCCGAGAGGACGACGTCGGTGACCGCGCGGAGGGTGGCGCTGCCCTCGACGAGGTAGTAGTCGTGACCGGCGACACCGTCGGTGGGCAGCGCCGTGGCCCCGAATCCGGCGGAGGAGGGCCGGCGGCCCAGCCCCAGCCCCAGCACCCGCACCTGCGGCAGCCGGCGGATCCAGTCGTGCGGGGCGAGCGCCGACCAGATGTGCGCCCCGCCCAGGTCGGCGGCGTGGCTGACGCCCATGCCGGGGGAGCCGAGTGCGATCACGTCGGGCACCTCGGGCAGGTCGCGGGCGGCCAGCCCGACCACCAGCGAGCCGTAGCTGTGCCCGATCAGCGTGACCGTGGCGTCCGGCCGCTGCCGCAGCACGTCCCGGACGAAGGTGACCAGCCGCCTGGCCCCGGCCTGGGCCCGGCCCTCGGTGGCGGCGGCCAGCCCGAGGCCCTCCGGCGGGTCGTAGCCGAGCCAGGAGATCACCGCCACGTCCCGGTCCCGCTTGCTGAGCTGCTGGTAGAGCGTGCGGCCCTGGACGCCGGGGGCGCGCCGGGCCACCCCGCCCAGCCCGCGGTCGAAGTCGACCAGCGTGGTGGCGACGCCGGGCACCAGGATCGCGATCCGGGAGGCCGTGTTGAGGTCGCCGAACACCTCGGCGGTCTCCCCGTCGCCGTGCGGGTCGAAGAACAGGAAGTGCCGGCCCTGCGCGGCCCACGTCGCGTACGGGCAGCCGATGGCCAGCATCCGCACCGCCGTCTCGCGGTACGCCTCGGTGAACGCGGCGAGATGGGTCACCTTCTCCGGCGCGGAGACCACCGGCGTGGTCGGGACGGGCAGGAGCAGGGCCAGGGCGACGAAGATCGGGAGGATTCGCATGGCCCGAACGCTCCAGCCACGAAATCCCACGGAGCGACACCCTACAGAGCTCAATCCGAGCCCCTACCCCGGTATGACAAGCCCCGTCTCGTACGCGAAAACCACGGCCTGGGCGCGGTCGCGGAGGTCGAACTTGGTGAGGATCCGGCCGACGTGGCTCTTCACCGTCTGCTCGGCCACCACCAGCTCGGCCGCGATCTCCTGATTGGACAGTCCGCGGGCGATCAGCCGCAGCACGTCGGTCTCCCGCGGGGTCAGCGCGTTCAGCGCGGCCGGGCGGGGCCGGTCGCCATGCGTCCGGGTGGCGAACTCGGCGATCAGCCGGCGGGTCACCGAGGGGGCGAGCAGGGCCTCGCCGGCCGCCACCACCCGGACCGCGTTGATCAGGTCGGCGGCCGGGGCGTCCTTGAGCAGGAAGCCGCTCGCCCCGGCCCGCAGCGCCTCGTACACGTAGTCGTCGAGGTCGAAGGTGGTGAGGATGAGGATCTTCGGGCCGCCGGCCAGCCGCCGGGTCGCCTCGAGGCCGTCCATCACCGGCATCCGGATGTCCATCAGCACGATGTCCGGGCCGAGCGAGCGGGACCGGGCCACCGCGGTCGCACCGTCCGGCGCGTCGCCCACCACCAGCATGTCGGGCTGAGCGGCCAGCAGCGCGCCGAACCCCTCGCGGACCATCGCCTGGTCGTCCGCGATCAACACCTTGATCATTCCTTGTCGGCCCCTCCGAACGGCAACGTCGCCCGCACCACGAAGTCGAACCGGTCCGGCCCGGCGGTCAGCGTCCCGCCGAGCAGCGCCGCCCGTTCGCGCATCCCGATCAGACCATGCCCGCCGCCGGGCGTCTCCGCCCCGGTGCGCCGATTGCGTACCTCCAGCTCCAGGCGGTCGGAAAGGCCGCGAGCGTCGATGGTGACCGAGCCGCCGGGCGCGTGCCGCGCGGCGTTGGCGAGGGCTTCCTGCAGGATCCGGTACGCCGCGAGCCCGACCGTCTCCGGTACGGCCCCCAGCCCGCCGGCGGTCAGCGTGACGTCGACGCCCGCGGTCTGCGCGGTCGCCACCAGCCCGTCCAGGTCGGCCAGGCCGGGCTGCGGGGCGGTGGGCGCCTCGCCGTTCTCGGCCCGCAGCACCCCGAGCAGCCGGCGCATGTCGGTCAGCGCGTCGCGGGCCGCCGTCGCGATGCCGGCCAGCTCCTCCCGGGCCGACTCGGGCAGGTCGGTCACCCGGAAGGGTGCGGTCTCCGCGCGTACGGCGATCATCGACATGTGGTGGGCCACCACGTCGTGCATCTCCCGGGCGATCTGCGCCCGTTCCTCCAGGACGGCGCGCTTGGCCCGTTCCAGCTCGGTGAGCTCCTCCTGCTCGGCGACCAGCTCACGGGTGTGCCGGCGGCGGTAGAAGATGTTGCCAAGCGCGGCGATCGCCACCAGCAGCACCGCCGCGCCGCCCGCGTTCGCGCCCTTGGCGAACAGGAAGACCGGCGCCAGGCTGAGAAGGGTCGCCCAGGTGGTGACCGCCGAGTCCTGCGTCACCGCGAACCGGCCCAGGATGACGAGGAAGCCGAAGATCTGCACCGCGTTCCACGGCCAGGCCTCCTTGGGGCCAACGTTGATCACGCCGAGGAACTGCATCAGGAACCCGAGCCGCCAGGCCAGCACCGGCCAGCGGACGCACACCGCGACCGGGAGCACCGAGCCGACCGCGAGGATCCAGATCACGATCAACGGCAGGACGCGGTTGTCCATCAGGTACTCGCCGGCCGCCACACCGAGGCCGACCAACGCCAGCAGCGCGACCGGCGCCGCGTACACCCAGATCCGTCGCCTCGGCGCGGGGCGCGGCCACTCCGCCGTCAGCAGGAGCCGGCGCAGCGGCCCCGTCGCATTGCGCCTAGTCGCGGGGCGGATAGTCTCCACCCGGGCAGGTTACGGCGGTATTGCCGTGCCGTCGTGACCCCACGGTGCCAATTGGCACCCCCTACCTGGGTATGAGGAGCGTTTCGTCGTGGCTCGCACGGTATTGGTGACTGGCGGCAACCGGGGGATCGGCCTGGCGATCGCCCAGGCGTTCGCGAAGAACGGGGACCGGGTCGCGGTGACGCACCGCGGCAGCGGCGCGCCCGAGGGCCTGTACGGCGTCCAGTGCGACATCACCGACCCGGCCGCCGTCGACGCCGCCTTCACGCAGATCGAGCAGGAGCTGGGCCCGGTCGAGGTGCTGGTGGCGAACGCCGGGATCACCGACGACACGCTGCTGCTGCGGATGAGCGAGGAGCAGTTCGAGCGGGTCGTCGACACGAACCTCAAGGGCTCGTTCCGGGTCGCCAAGCGGGCCAGCTCGAAGATGCTGCGCGCGAAGTGGGGCCGCATCATCTTCATCTCGTCCGTCGTCGGCCTGTACGGCGGACCCGGTCAGGTGAACTATGCCGCGAGCAAGGCCGGCCTGGTCGGGATGGCCCGCAGCATTACTCGTGAGCTGGGCAGCCGCAACATCACCGCGAACGTGGTGGCGCCCGGATTCATCGACACGGAGATGACCGCGGTCTTGTCCGACGACCGCCGGGCGGAGATCATCAAGGCCGTCCCCGCCGGCCGGCTGGCCAGCCCGGACGAGGTGGCGGCCACGGTGACGTTCCTGGCGTCCGACGCCGCCGCGTACATCAACGGCGCGGTGATCCCGGTCGACGGCGGCCTCGGCATGGGGCATTGAGCTTTATTTCCATAGGAGCGTAGGTCCGTGTCTGGATTATTGGCCGGTAAGCGGCTGCTGGTCACCGGCGTCATCACCGACGCCTCGATCGCCTTCTCGGTGGCCAAGGTGGCCCAGGAGAACGGCGCCGAGGTCGTGCTGACCGGCTTCGGCCGGATGTCCCTGGTCGAGCGGATCGCCAAGCGGCTGCCGGAGAAGGCGCCGGTGATCGAGCTCGACGTCACCGACGAGGCGCACCTGGCGTCGCTGCCGGACCGGGTCCGCGAGCACGTGGACGGCCTCGAGGGCGTGGTGCACTCGATCGCGTTCGGCCCGCAGGCGGTGCTCGGCGGCGAGTTCCTCAACGCCGGCTGGGCCGACGTGTCCAAGGCGCTGCAGGTCTCCACCTACTCGTACAAGTCGCTGGCCGCCGCCTGCCTGCCGCTGATGCCGAGGGGAGGCAGCATCGTCGGGCTGACCTTCGACGCCACCCTGGCCTGGCCGGTGTACGACTGGATGGGCGTGGCCAAGGCCGGCCTCGAGTCGGCGTCCCGCTATCTGGCGCTGCACCTCGGTCCCAAGGGCATCCGCAGCAACCTGGTCTCGGCCGGCCCGCTGCGCACGATGGCGGCCAAGTCGATCCCCGGCTTCGAGCAGTTCGAGAAGGCGTGGGTCGAGCGGTCCCCGCTGGGCTGGGACCTGGACGACGCCGAGCCGGCCGCGCGGGCCGTGTGTGCTCTGCTCTCCGACTGGTTCCCGGCCACCTCCGGTGAGGTGGTCCACGTCGACGGGGGCTTCCACGCGGTCGGCACGTGAGGGGATGGCCTTCAGCCCGGCCTCGGGTGGCGGGCGGGGTGGTTGGATGGGGAAAGATGGGCGGGTGGTCTACGACGCGTTCGTCCTGCTGTCCTTCGGTGGCCCCGAGAAACCCGACGATGTGATGCCGTTCCTGCGCAACGTGGTGCGCGGGCGCGGCGTCCCCGAGGAGCGGCTGGCCGCGGTCGCCGAGCACTACCTGCACTTCGGGGGCGTGTCGCCGATCAACCAGCAGTGCCGCGACCTGCTGGCCGCGGTGGACGCCGACTTCGCGTCGAACGGCATCGACCTGCCGACGTACTGGGGCAACCGGAACTGGTACCCGATGCTCGAGGACACCGTGGCGCAAATGCGGGACGACGGGGTCACCCGCGCCCTGGGCTTCGCCACCAGCGCGTACGGCGGCTATTCGTCCTGCAGGCAGTACTGGGAGGACATCGCGCGCGCCCGGGCGAAGGTCGGCCCCGGCGCTCCGGTGATCGACAAGCTGCGGCAGTTCCACGACCATCCCGGGTTCGTCGAACCGCATGTCACCGCCGTACGCCATGCTCTCGATGCTCTTGATCGGAGCCGGCGGCGAACCACCCGGCTGGTCTTCACGGCGCATTCCATCCCGGTGACGATGGCCGAGACGGCCGGGCCCGAGGGCGGGCGATACACCGCGCAGCTCACCGAGACGGCCGGCCTGGTCGCCGCCGCGGCCGCCGCCGACCTGCCGTGGGACCTGGTCTGGCAGAGCCGCTCCGGGCCGCCGCAGGTGCCGTGGCTCGAGCCGGACGTCAACGACCATCTGGAGGCGATCGCCAAGGAGGGCGTCACCGATGTGGTGGTCAGCCCGATCGGTTTCGTCTCCGACCACCTCGAGGTGATCTGGGATCTCGACAACGAGGCCGCCGAGACTGCCTCGGGGCTGGGCCTGGCCTACGCCCGCGCGGCGACCCCCGGGACCGACCCCCGCTTCGTCACGATGATCCGCGAACTGGTCCAGGAGCGCACCGCCGGGCAGCCCCGCCGGCGACTCGGTACGCTCCCGATCTGGGACGACTGCCCGAGCGGCTGCTGCCCCGCCCCCCAGCGACGAGGAGTGTCATGACCGAGCGTAAGGCGATCGAGAGCTGGCTCACCGACATGGACGGGGTGCTCGTCCACGAGGGCGAGCCGGTCCCCGGCGCGCCCGAGTTCGTCAACCGGATGAAAGCGTCCGGCAAGCCCTTCCTCGTCCTGACCAACAACTCGATCTACACGCCGCGCGACCTGCAGGCCCGGCTCAACCGGATGGGCTTCGACGTGCCCGAGCAGTCGATCTGGACGGCCGCGCTGGCGACCGCCCAGTTCCTCGCCGACCAGCGGCCGGGCGGCACGGCGTACGTGATCGGCGAAGCTGGTCTGACGACGGCCATGCACGCGGCCGGTTACGTGCTGACCGAGTTCGACCCGGATTACGTGGTCCTCGGCGAGACCCGAACCTACAGCTTCGAGGCGATCACCAAGGCGATCCGCCTGATCGACGGCGGCGCCCGCTTCATCTGCACCAACCCGGACGCGACCGGCCCGTCCAACGAGGGCGCGCTGCCGGCGGCCGGCTCGGTGGCGGCGATGATCTCGAAGGCGACCGGCGTGGACCCGTACTTCGTCGGCAAGCCCAACCCGATGATGATGCGCTCCGCGCTGAACACCATCGAGGCCCACAGCGAGAGCACCGCAATGATCGGCGACCGGATGGACACGGACGTGTTGTGCGGGCTGGAGGCCGGGTTGGAGACGATCCTCGTGCTGACCGGCATCAGCACGCGGGAGGAGGCGGAGCGCTACCCGTTCCGCCCGTCCCGCATCATCAACTCGGTAGCCGACCTGATCGACGAGATCTGACCGCGGTAGCCGAATCGTCGCGCCGCCTGTTCCAGCGGCCTCGGTCGGGTGGCCGGCGCTGGTTTGCCGCGAACCACGCGGGCGTTGTGCAGCGGGGTCCGGCCTTCCCCGTCGCGCGCGTCCAGCGAGGCGCCATAGCTCAGCAGCACCGCGGTGACCTCGCCGACGCGGGCCGCGTGCAGCGGCGTCGCGCCCATGTGGCCGCGGAGTCCGGACACGTCCGCCTGCCTTTGCTCTGCCCACCTATACGCACCGAAATCGAACGCCCGCTCGATTTCGGTGCGTATAGGTGAGCAGAGCAAAGCCGCGGGGAAAGGGAGCTGTGGTCGCGTTCGGCCGGCCAGCCGCGGTAGGCGGCCGGACGCCCGCACATCGGCATGAGCGTGCGCCGTTGCCCCGGCAGCCAACGAGGCGGTCACCCACCGTTGTCTCGTCCACCGGGCCGAGGTTCCGTATTGGGGCAAGGCCGGGTCGATGGGCAGGCCGGGCTTGGCCGCGGTCATCGGCGATGTCCGCTCGGTGTCGCCGGGCAAGTGCGGGTGCCGCCGTCCACAGCCCGGCCACAGGTGATGATCGCTAGCCTCTGGTCGTGACCGAGGCTGTTCGAACGCTTCCGCCGCGGCGGCGGGCGACCGGATTCGCCCGCCGCTGGGCGCGGCGCCTCGCGCTCACGGTGGGGGTGATCTTTCTCGTCACGACCGCGTTCTGCTGGATCTACAACGCCGGCACGGCCGGGCGCCGTGCGCCGCCCGCCGGGCTGGCCTTCGTGCGCACCGGCGACTACCTGACCCGCTCGCGGTCCTGGGGCACCACGGGCAGTGCGATCGTGCTGGTGCACGGCGCCTTCGAGTCCGCCGACACCTGGCAGCCCACGGCCCAGCTCCTCGCGCGCACCCACCGGGTCTACGCACTGGACCTGGCCGGTTTCGGATACACCCAGCGCCACGGCCACTACACCCTCGACGACCAGGTACGCCAACTGCTCGCCTACCTCGAGGCGCTACACCTGACCAGGCCGGTGCTGGTCGCCCACTCCAGCGGTGCCGCCATCGCCGCCGAGGCGACGCTGCGCGCTCCCGATCAGGTCGGCGGTCTGTTACTGCTCGACGGCGACGCGCTGGCCACCGGCGCCGGGGAACGCACCCCGCTGAGCCGCCTGGTCATTCCCCCGTGCCGCGTCACCCTGCTGCGCCTGCTCCTGCGCTCGGACTGGCCGATCCGCACCGTGTACGAGAAGCAGTGCGGCCCGGCCTGCCCCCGGCTGGACGCCGCCGGGGTGGACGCCTGGCGTCGCCCGTTCCAGGTCGCCGGCGCCGAGGCCGCCGTCTGGGCACTGCTCAACCAGGGCGTGCCCGGCCTGCCACCGCAGCGCCTCGCCCAGCTCGGCCGGCTGCCGCTGCCCAAGGCGGTCGTCTTCGGCGCCCAGGACACCGTGTTCAGCGCCGACAGCCCGATGAAGACCGCCCAGACCATCGGCGCCCCGGCACCCACGCTCATCCCCGGCGCCCGGCACCTCGCGATGATCAGTAACCCCGAGGCCGTCGCCGCCGCGGTCGACGCTCTCGCCGCTCGGGCTTAAATCATCGCAAAACGCCCACAACACCCCACACCGCCATCTACTGTGTCCGAGTGAGCCTGGCCCGTACCCGCCGCACAGTGCCGGTGTGCGTGCTGGCGCTGTCGTTCTTCCTGATCCAGGGCCTGAGCGAGGCGATGGCGCAGCCGCCGCCCCCGGCGCCGCCCGCCGTCGCGCAGATGGGGGCGAAGCCCGCTGTCCAGGTCCCGATGGCCAGGCCGGCGTCCAAGGACCTCCCGACGATCAGCTACCGGCGGGTGCCCGGCGGGTTTCCCGTCGACCCCGGCCGGGCCGACATCACGCCGGTCACCGAGGGCCTGCACGCGTCCGGACGGCTGCCGCTCTACGACGCTCCCGGCGGCAACCCGCGGGCCTTCCTCCCGCCGGCCATTCTCGGCGTCCCGGTCACCGTGCCGATCGTCGAGCGGCGACCGGGCTGGGTCGCCGTCCTGCTGCCCTCGGTCAACCGGCGGATCGGCTGGCTGCCGGCCGCCGGGTGGCAGTCGCGGTCGCTGCGCGACCAGCTCGTCGTCCGAATCTCGCGCCACGAGCTGGCCTGGCTGCACGATGGCGTACGCCGGGGAAGCTGGACGGTAGCGACCGGCAGCCCCCGGACACCGACCCCACTGGGGCGCACCTTCGTCCTGGGCCGCACCGCCACCGAGGGCAGCGTCTACGGTGGACTGGACGCGCTGGTCCTCGGCGCGGTGCCGGACGATCGGGCCGCGGTCGCGCCCGGCCTCCGCGACGCGCACACCGGCATCCACAGCTGGCACAGCGCGTCCGCGTTCGGCCGCAGCGTCTCCAACGGCTGTGTCCGGGTGCCGCGCGACGGCCAGCGCACGCTGCTCGACCACATCGGCCCCGGCACCCCGGTCGTCGTGCTGGATTAGGCGACCAGCAGCGCCTGGGCCCGGTCCAGCACGATGCCCAGGACGCGGCCCGCGGTGGCCAGGTCCTCGGCCGGCAGGTCGCCCCACAGTCCCTGGGTGATCGGGCCGATCGCGTTGCGGACCCCCGTCCAGCGAGCCTGCCCCTCGTCGGTGACCCGGACGTGGCCGTCGCCGCCGTCGCGCAGGAATCCCGCGGCGGTCAGCTCGGCGATGCGGCCGGCCACCGCGGCCGGGCTGAGCCGGGTGGCGCCGGCGACCCGGTGGATGAGCTCGGCCCGGTCGACGGCCCCGCCGCCGGCCACGGTCAGCGTGAGGGTCACCCACTGGGGCTCGGTGATGCCGGTTCCGGCCAGTTGCCGGTCCAGGATCGCGTTGAGTGCCTTCTCGGTCTGGCCGATGAGCGCGGTACCGAAGGCATGGGTCGTGGTAATCACGATGACCTCCCAATTCGTTCGTACGTAAAACGTTTATAGCTCGAACGTTTATGACGAGAACGAACGTACATCGTTAGTCCGACTAACGCAACGGGGTATGATCGGCGTCATGACCAGCCGAGCCGAAGCCACGGACATGCCCGACGACGGCGGGATCAAGACGCCGGAGAGGCTGCGCCGGCGCGCCAGCCGTCTGCTGTCGTTCGTGGCCGCGCAGTCGGACCGGCTGATGACCGAGGGGCTGGCCAAGGCCGACGCACGCCGGTGGCACTACGCCGTGCTCGCCTCGTTGCAGGAGTACGGTCCGGCGAGCCAGGCCGCGCTGAGCCGGCGCACCGGCATCTACCGCAGCGACATGGTCGGCGTCCTCAACGAACTGGCCGAGCGCGGCTTCGTGGAGCGGGCATCGGACCCGGAGGACCGCCGGCGCAACGTCGTCACGATCACCGCCCAGGGCCGCCGGCAGCTGCGGCAGCTCGACAAGCTCCTGGACGACCTGCACGACGATCTGCTCGCCCCGCTGCTCCCGGCCGAGCGCGACCAGTTCGTGGAACTACTTTCCCGCATCCTGGAGCACCACCGGCAGCCGGCCCCTTAGGAGAGGTCGAGAACCAGCAGGCCCGCGGTCACCCCGAGGGCGAGCCCGCCGTCGATCGGCGCGCACGAGCCGACCGGGAAGTGGATCGGGATCGTGGTGGCCCGCCCGGTCCGGGTGTCCCAGAGCCGCACCGTGCCGTCGTTGCCGGCCGAGACGAGCCGGCCGTCGAGCGTGCCGAGCGTGTGCACCGGCCCGGTGTGCCCGTCCAGCGTCCCCTCCTGCAGGCCGGTCGCCGGGTTCCACAGCCGTACGGTCAGATCGTCCCCGGCCGAGGCGAGCAACCCGCGGACCGCGCAGACGGCGTGCACCGCGCCGTCGTGGCCGGGCAGCACCCGCGGGCGGCGGCCGGGGGCCAGGTCCCAGAGGTGGACGGTCCGGTCGTCGCCGCCGGAGGCGAGCATCACCCGGCCGGCCACGGTGACCGGGCAGACCGCGTACACCGCGCCGTTGTGGCCCTTGAGGACGCTCTGCTGGTGACCGGTGGCCGGGTCCCACAGCCGTACGGTCCGGTCGTCGCCGGCCGAGGCGAGCAGCACCCGCCCGTTGGTCAGCACCGCGGCCACCGTACGCACCGGGGCGGTGTGCCCGCGCAGCACGGTCAGCTGGCGGCCGGTGAGCGGGTCCCACAGCCGTACGGTGCCGTCGTCCCCGGCCGACGCCAGCCGGGACTGGCCGCGGACCGGGACCGTGCACATCCCGTTCACCCCGCCGGTGTGGTGCCCGCGCAGTTCCCGCTGCCGCCGTCCGTCGCTCATGGCCCACAGCCGCACGGTGCCGTCGTCGCCGGCCGAGGCGACCAGGCCGTCGCCGGCCGCGCAGACGGCCCGCACCCGGTCGCCGTGCGCCTCGGCGTCCGGGTGCCGGTGGCCGGTCGCCGGGTCCCACAGCCGCACCGTACGGTCGCCGCCGGCCGAGGCGAGCATCCCGTCGACCGCACACACGCTGCTCACCCAGTCGGCGTGCCCCTCGAGGATCGCCTCCGGCCGGCCTGCGTTCGGGTCCCACAGCCGTACGGTCGTGTCGTTGGAGGCGGTGGCGATCCGGTCGCCGACCATGCAGACCGCGTTCACCGGGGCGGTGTGCCCGCGCAGGATCGCGTGGTCGCGACCGGTCAGCGGGTCCCACAGCCGCACCGTGCCGTCGATCGTGGAGGCGGCCAGCAGCGAGCGGCCGTCCACCGTCACCGACCGCAGCGTGGTCATCCAGGCCGCGTCCTCCTCGAGGATCGTCTCCAGGGTGCCGGTCTCGGGCTGCCATAGGCGTACGGTCAAGTCTTTGCTTGCGGTCACCAGCAGATCCCGGCCACGCAGCCGGACCGGGCACACCGCCTTCACCCAGTCCGTGTGGCCGGTCAGCGTCGCCACCTCGCGGCCCGTCCCCGGATCCCAGATGCGGACGACGTTGCCGCCCGCCGAGGCGAGCAGCCCCTTGATCGCGCAGACCGTGGTGACCGGGCCGGTGTGCGCGCGCAGCAGCTTCTGCTGGCGGCCGGTCGCCGGGTTCCACAGCCGGACCGTGCCGTCGTTGCCGCCCGAGGCGAGCATGCCGCGGACCGCGCAGATGCTGTTCACCGGTCCGGTGTGGCCGGTCAGCACCGCCTGCTCGTGACCGGTCGCCGGGCTCCACAGCCGGATCGTCCCGTCGTCGCCGGCCGACGCGAGCAGGCCCTTCACCGCGCAGACCGCGTTGACCCAGTCGGTGTGCCCCTCCAGCGCGGCGTGCTCCACCCGTGGCGCGGTGTGCGCCCAGCGGGCCCGGTACGGCATCTGCGGGTCGCTGATCGTCGGCGGCATCAACTGCAGCGCCTGTACGACGTTGAGCAGCGCGGCCCGCTCCGGCGCGGGCGCGGCGACCGCCTGCGGGGTGAGCCGCAGCAGGTGGGCCCGTTCCCGGCCGGCCGGCGAGCCGGCGTCGGCCGCCGCCGGGATGAGCCGCAGCAGGTCGGCGTGCAGCAGGTAGTCGTCGTCGGCCAGCAACTCGTCGATCAGCCCCGCGCGCCCGGCGTGCCCGGCCAGCGACCGCAGCAGGTACGGCGGCGCCGCCTCCCAGCCGTGCTCCCGGCCCAGCGCCAGGAACGCCCCGGCCAGCGCGCGCTCGTCGGCGCGGGCGCCGCCCTGGCCGCGCGGCCGCATCAGGGCGTCGTTGAGCGCCTGGTGGAATAGCCGGAACACCGACTCGTGCCCCTCCTGCGAGGTCTCCACCAGGAAGTTCGCCGCCGCCGAGCGGGCGAACCGGTCGAGCGTCGGCTCGCTGACCCGGCCGCCGAGCGCCTCCGCGGCGACCCGCCACAGCGCGGTGGTCCAGCCGGGCGCCTCGGCGTACGCCAGCGCGGTCAGCACCTCGCGGGCCGGCATCCCGCCGACCGGGGAGAGGCGGGTCAGGAACGCATCCAGCGCCGCGTCGACCGAGGGGGTCAGCACGACGCTCGACGGGGGCGCGGCCTGGACGTCATACATCCCCCGCCGGCGTGCCTCCAGGCCGGCGACCAGGAAATTCCCGTGGGCGAGCTCGGCGATCCGGCGGGCCACCGGGTCGGCTTTCGCTTGCCGGTCGTACGGGTTGCCGGGGCGCTCGTCGCCGATCAGCTGGAGCGTGGCCGACGCGTACGCCTGCAGGTCTTGAAGTTCGAAGTAGCGGCTCTCGTCCAGGTCGATCACCTCGGCGGCGCCACTGAGCAGCGGCAGCAGGCCGCCCCGGGAATCGTTGCGGCGGGTGCCGAGCACCACCTGCGCGCCCAGCGTGCCGCACGTCTGCACGATCGGCAGGACCACCTTGGTGAGGATCAGGCGGGCCTCGTCGGCGGTGTCCGCCTCGTCGAGGGCGTCAACCACGATGTTAAACCTGGTCCGGATTTTTTCGGACAAAGCGGTAGATAGTTCCTCGGGCTCGCTCGGTAGCGGGATCGAGGCCGCGGTGGCGATCTCCTTGGCCACCTCCAGCGCGGTCTTGCCCTTGGCGTGCACCGCGCACGCCACCGAGCCCAGCGACGCGCGCACCGCCAGGTCGTCGGCCGGCAGCCGGGCGCGCAGCTTCTCGTCCGCGGTGGTCACGATCCGGCCCAGCACCGCCGACTTGCCCACGCCCGGCGACCCGGTCACCACCAGTACCCGCCGATCGGGCTCCGGCCGGTCCAGCCACTCCACAATCTGCCGCAGCGCCGCGGTCCGCCCCCGGAACCGGTACCCACGCTCGGCCTCGGTGGTCACCCCGCGCCCGCGCGGCACCCAGTGCCGGCCCGCCTCCCGGTCGGTGGCCAGCTCCCAGCCCCAGGACGCCATCGCCATCGGCCCGGCGTCCGCCGCCCGCCAGTCGACCAGCACCCGCAGCTTCTCGCCCGGCAGGAACACGTCGGCCTGCGCGAGGGTGAGCGCCTGGGCGTCCCCGCGCCGGTCCCCGGTCAGCCGTGCCCGGCCGACGATGCCGACCACGCCGTAGTCCGGCACCCAGAGGCCGCCGCCGCTGAAACCCGGCTCCACCGGGTACGGCGAATCGGTGTCCAGCCGCACCCAGCCGTGCGCGAGCCGCGCCCCGACGATGCCCTGCGCCTCGTTGCCGTGCGGCAGGCTGCTGGCCGGAAACCCGAACGCCCACCAGCGCAGCCCGAGCAGCGCCCCCGGCTCGGGCGCGCGCAGCCGGGCCGGCTCGGCCGCGACCGGCAGATCCTCGGCGAAGTGCAGCACGGCGACGTCCGCGATGGCCGTCTCGTCCGGGTCGTACTCGATCCGCTCGACCCGCTGCCGCACCTTCCACAGCCCGGTGACCCGCGGAAACGAGACCCACACCGACTCCCGCCCGGCCACCACGTGCGCGCAGGTCAACGCCCGCCGCGCCGAGATCACCACGGCCGCGCCGAACGGCTCGAAGCCGCGATCGACGTCTCGCTCGCGGCCGTGCACGGCCAGCGTCCACGGATCCGATACGGGTCCTGTCACCGGCCTCCCTCCCCGAAGTCCACAATGGTAACCGCGCCGCCTACGCTCGTTGCGTGACCAGCACGATCGTCGCGACGGCCTGGGTATGCGTACGCGACCGCCGGGTTCTCGTCGTCCGCCCGCACTACACCGACGCCTTCTACCTGCCCGGCGGCAAGCCCGAGCCCGGCGAGACGCACGCCGAGGCAGCCGCCCGCGAGGTGTGGGAAGAGGTCGGTCTCGTCCTGAACCCGGCCGATCTCACCCTCTACACGGAGATTGTGGCTCCCGCCCACAACCGTCCCCCGGGCACGTCGGTCCAGCTGGTCTGCTTCACCGGCGGAGACAGGGGCGCCGAGCCGTCAGCGGCCGCCGAAATCGGCGAGATCGACTGGTTCACGCCCGCCGACAGCGCCCGCTGTGCCCCGGCGATCCAACTGCTGGTCGCCGAACTGGCCACGGCCGGCCTGATCTGACCGACGTGGGCCGGACCGATAGCGCCGCCGGTCATGCCAGGCTGATCCGTATGCCTGATCGTGCGTTGAGCTTCGGATTGCGGGCGGAAGCCTACGAACGGTTCCGGCCGGGGTACCCGGTGGAGCTTTTCGACACGGTGATGACGTACGCGGGCCGGCCGGTTCGGACCGCTCTCGAGATCGGCGCGGGGACCGGCAAAGCAACCCGCCTGTTCGCTCGGCGAGGGGTCACGGTCACCGCGACCGAGCCCGACGGCGACATGCTCGCCGAGCTCCGGAAGCACGTGCCGGCGACCGTCAGAACCGTGCAAGCCGCGTTCGAGGACCTGGGACCGGAGAAGAGCTACGAACTGGTCTATGCGGCGGCGGCGCTGCATTGGACGAACCCGGAGGGTCGGTGCTCACGCCTTGCCGCGCTGCTGCGGCCAGGCGGCGTGGTCGCCTCGTTCGGTGGACCGGTCCAGTTGACCGACCCGGTCGTGGCGGAAGCCGTGCGCACCGCCCGGGCACCGTTCCTGGAGAGCGACGACGTTCCGTCGCCGGACGCGACACCGCCGGCACCCGAGATGCAATGGCCCGGGACCGAGTTCCAGCGCTCCGAATGGTTCGGTGATGTCCGGCAGTCCGTGATCGAGCGGCGATTGACGATGAGCGCTCGCGACTACGTCGGCCATCTCTCGACCATCTCGGCTTATCTCGAATTGCCGGCCTCGGTGCAAGAGCAGGTGTACGGCCGAATCATGCGGGCCCTACCGGAGACGGTCGAGATCACCGCCGACATCATGGTTCATCTCGCGCGGCGGCGCGGCGACCAATAGGTTCGTACCGCATCGACGGCGCCGTCGACGTAACCGAACCTCTCCGCGCCGCCTCGCCTGTCACGCCGCGAAAAGGAGAGCGGCGCTGATGAGCAGCAGGACGGCGGTGGCGAAGTGGACGCCGAAGGCCACGGCCTTGGCGCCGCCGTGGCGCAGGACGATGAGCGTGTCGCCGAGCGGGATGATCGCGCCGACCAGCATGTACCAGCCGGCGGCGTGCGCGCCGGCGAAAGCGAGCAGGGCCGCGCCGAGGATGCCGAGGGTGAGGTCGCGCAGGCCCTTGATGGTGAGGTACGCGCTGTCGCCGTCGACCTTGGCGGGCACGCCGTAGCCGGCGGCCGCGGGCCGGGGAGCCAGCAGGAAGCGCAGGCCGATGAGGAGGACGAGGGCAACCACGACGATGGCGAGGCCGTAGGCGATGGGGGTGAGCATGAGAGGTCTCCACTTCTAGCGCTGCTAGGAACGAGAACGACGCTAGCAGAGCATCGACATTTTCGCTAGCGATGCTAGGATGGCGGTCATGTCGATCCGGGCGCGCCGTGAGCGCGAGCAGGCAGAGCGGGAGCGGTTGATCGTCACGGCGGCCCGGGAGCTCGCCGAGGCCGAGGGGTGGGACGCGGTGACCACCCGCCGGCTGGCCGCCGAGATCGAGTACAGCCAGCCCGTCCTTTACAGCCACTTCAAGGGCAAGGACGCCATCATGGCCGCGGTCGCGGTCGAGGGCTTCGCCGACCTCGCCGCCGAGCTGGGCGCGGCCCGGGCGACGGCATCCACCCCGCGGGAAGCCCTGGCCGCCGTCGGCGTGGCGTATGCGAGGTTCGCCGAGCAGCGGCCCGCGCTGTACGACGCGATGTTCACGCACGCCGTCGACCTGCCGTTCGCGACGCTCGAGGCGCCGCCCGCCCTGTGGGCGGCCTTCAACGAACTGCAGGATGCGGTCCGCCCGCTCGCCGGCGAGGACGATCTCGGTGCGCTCACCGAGACGTTCTGGAGCGGGCTGCACGGGCTGATGACGCTGATGCGCAACGGCCGGCTCCGCCGCGCGGATCACGACAAGCGCCTGGCCATCCTGATCGGCCGCTTCGCGTTCTGAGCGGGCCGATGTCCACCCCGTACGGGCTCGGCACCAGCTCGGTCCGCCGGTCGCCGGGCTCCTCCGATCAGGGTCGAGGGCCGGGGCGAGCAGGTCCTTCATGCGGGCGAGCGCGGCGTCGTCGAAGGCGGTCACCGGGCGCGGGTCACGGACGACCAGCGCGGCCGGGGCTCCGGGCAGATCCTCCACCGCGAAGCCGCTCGCCGCCCGCCGCAGCGCCTCCGGGCCGGCCAGCTTGGCCAGCTGGCCGGTGGTCAGCAGGTTCCATCGCGTCGTAGGTCAGGCTCTGCTCCAGAGTGGCCGGTCGGCGGAGCGGGCCGGCCGGCTCGCCGCGGCCGTGACCGAGCTGCGCGCGGCGCTCGACCTGTGGCTCGGGCCGGTGCTTTGCGGGATCACCAGCCCCGAGCTGCAGCCGGAGATCGCCGGTTGGGAGGAGCGCCGGCTCGGCCTGGCCGAGGAGGTGTACGACCTCGCTTCGAGGCCGCCGGCCACTGACAGATGGCCGGCGACCGACGTCGGTCAGGCGTGAAGGGCAAGGTGCAGGATCTTTTCCTTGCTGTTGTTCGGGATGCTGTCCTTGTCGCCGACGTTGGTAGTGGTCAGCCACAGGCCGCCGTCGGGGGCCGGCTCGATGGTGCGCAGCCGGCCGTAGGTGCCGTTGAGGTACTGGCGGGCGCCGGTGAGCTTGTCGCCGGTGATCTGCCAGCGGTATATGCGGGTGCCGCGCTGGCAGGCTATGTAGGCCACGTTCTTGACGATCGCGATGCCGGAGCAGGAGCCGGACGCGGTCGGGTAGGTGGCCTTCGGCGCGAGGAAGCCGGGCGTGTTGCACTGGCCGGCCGTGCCCTCGCACTTGGGCCAGCCGTAGTTGCCGCCCTTCACGATCAGGTTGGTCTCGTCCATGATGCTGTTGCCGAACTCCTGCTCCCACAGCCGGCCCTGGGCGTCGAAGGCGAGACCCTGCGGGTTGCGGTGGCCGTAGCTCCACACGTAGTTGTGGAACGGGTTGTCGGCGGGGACGCTGCCGTCCGGGTTGAGCCGCAGCACCTTGCCGTTGAGGCCGTTCTTGTTCTGCGCGTTGTCGCCGTTCTGCGCGTCGCCGGTGGCCGCGTACAGCTTGCCGTCCGGGCCGAAGCGCAGCCGGCCGCCGTCGTGGAACTTGTTCCGCAGGATGCCCTTGAGCAGCACCTGCTCGGTGTCGAGCTGGAGCTTGTCGTCGACCATCTGGATCCGGACGATCCGGTTGTCGGTCGGCGAGGTGTGCATGATGTACAGCCAGTGGTCGGTGGCGAAGGTCGGCGCGACGGCCAGGCCGGTGAGGCCGCCCTCGCCGTCGGTGCTCTGCACATTGGGGACGGTGCCGACCGTGGTCTTGCTGCCGTCGGCCGGGTTCAGCTTGACGATGTCGTGCGCGTCGCGGCGGTTGTAGAGGATGCTGCCGTCCGGCAGGGTGGTCAGGCCCCAGGGGATGTCCGTGTCGGTGGCCACCTGGGTGACCCCACAGACCAGGTTGGTGCAGGCGGCGCCGGTGGTGAACTTGACCGTGTTGCTGCGCGCCGACGTGTTCCCCGCCGCGTCGCGGGCTACCACGGCGTACGCCAAGCTGGTTTTGATCGGCAGTCCGCTGTCGTTGAACGACGTGGTCGTGCCGGAGACGGACGAGGCCAGGGCCGGGCCGCGGTAGATGTCGTAGAACTTCACGCCGACGTTGTCGGTCGCCGCCTTCCAGGTCAGCGACACGGTGGTGCCCGAGACGCTGCCGGCCAGGCTGGTGGGCGCGGTGGGCGGCTTCTTGTCGGCGGAGCAGGGCGGCGGCGTGATGGTCACCGTGGCGCTCGCCTGCGAGACGTTGCCCGCGGCGTCGCGGGCGTTGACGTAGAGCCCCCACACCGCGCCTGGGACCACGGTCAGGCTGGTGGAGAGCGTCCTCCCGTCGACCGACTTCATCAGTTGGCCGTCGTGATAGAGGTCGTAGAACTTGACGCCCTGAGCGGCGGTGGAGGCGTCCCACGCGAAGGTCACGCTCTTGCAGGTCAGGCCGCTGACCCGGGGGTTGCCGGGCGGGGAAGGCGCGGTGGTGGCGCTCGCGGGCGTGCGGGAGGTCACGGCGATGAGGCCGACCGTGACGCCCCCGACGATCACCGTGGCCGCCGCGATCAGCATGGCGGTCGGGGCTAACCGGGGCATGAATCCTCCAAGAGCGTCGAGTCCCGGGTGACCATGAAACCAGTTGGGCGGGGCCTGGAGATCGGCGACCCTAGTTAGTTAATCAGCCGTTAGCCCGATCCGCTGGGTAGCGTGGCCTGCATGATGGTCGATTTCGAGTCCGAGCTGTGGGTCTGGGCGGCCCGCCGCGACGACAGCTGGACGTTCGTGAGCCTGCCGGTCGACGCGTCCGACGAGATTCGGGATCTGACCGGCGGGCGGCGGCGCGGGTTCGGGTCGGTGCGGGTCGAGGCCCGGGTGGGCGCGTCCGTCTGGCGTACGTCGATCTTTCCGGACAGCAAGAAGACCGGGGCGTACGTGTTGCCGATCAAGCAGGCGGTCCGCAAGGCCAACTCACTTGCGCCCGGCGACCGCGTGCAAGTCAGCGTAGAAGTGTTGCTTCACTGAAGAAGCGGTTCGCGGCCGCCGTGTGCAGGCTGAAACCCAGCTCGGTGGGCCCGTAGAGGATCTCCCAGCCGAGCGACTCGTCGTTCGGCGTCGAGGGCGGGATGGTGGCCGCGTCCTTGATGGCCGGGAGCAGGCCGAAGACCAGCAGCGTGCCGTCCGGCGCGCTGGCCGTGTCGAACAGGTGCATCTCGGCGGCGTCGGCGGTGAGGCCGACCTCCTCGAACAACTCCCGCGCGCCGGCCGCCTGCCAGGTCTCGCCGACGTCGATGTAGCCGCCGGGCAGCGCCAGCCGGTCACGGGCGGGCGGGATGCCCCGGCGTACGACCAGGAGGCCCGCACCCACCGGCTGCAGGACCACCGCGACCGGCTTGGGATTCTGATAGCTGGTCTCGCCGCAGGCCGCGCAGCGGCGCGGCCACGCCTGGCCGCGCCGGAATCGCGCTCCGCAGAACGTGCAATGCGCGAAGCGGTCCGGCATCTAGGGTCGCAACGGCGAGTTGCAGGCCGCCACGAGCGCCTGGCGGCACGCCGACATGAGCGGGCGCAGCGCCGCGTCGCGCTGCTGCGCCTCATACCCATTGATGGCGCCGCCCGGCGCGTTGGTCTCGGCCAGCGCGAGCACCTGGTCGAGCACGCCGGCCCGGGCGAACAGCCGCCGGGCCCGCGGGTCGAAGCCGGGTGGCAGGGTGGCGGTCGATTCCGGCCGGCGCAGTGCCTGCAGCGCGCCGGCCAGCTCGGGTTTCCACTGGGCCACGTCGAGCCGGGTGAGCTGGGCGGTGGCCTCGCCGAGCGCGGCGGTCAGCTCGGCCTCGGCCTCGGCCGCGCCCATCTGGAACACGGGTTTGTACTCCGGGGCCGGGAAGACCCGCCAGAGCACGGTCTCGAACTCGACGCCCGAGCCGGAGGTGTGCCGCCGGACCTCGGGGACGACGCCGAACTCGGGGGTCATCACCGCCTCGCCGGCCAGCAGCGCGGCGCCGGTCAGCTCGCCCGGGCCGGGCAGGCCGCGCGGGTCGCCGGGCGCCGGCAGCACCAGGCGGATGTCGTCGGGATGCAGCTTGGCGAACACCGGCAGGCCATGCGGGAGGGGCACATCGGTCCAGGTGCCCGGCGCGTCGGCGACGAGGTGCTCCTCGTCGGCGGCGATCTCGCCGGCCAGCTCGTCGAACGGCACCAAGCCGGCGCGCCAGGCGCGCACCCAGGCCACGAACCGGGTCGAGCGCCGCGCGGTGCGGGTGGCCGCATCAGCAGCGGGGGACATGCGAGCAAGGGTACGTGCCCATCGGGAAGGTTGTCTCGGCCGGAGCGTCAGAAAGCCCGTGTCCCTACCCACGGGTTACCGTGCCTTGCATGTATGGGGAGGACGTGCTCAAGGCGCAGTGGCGCCGCAAAAGGGTCGTGCCCGAGGTGGACGCGGAGATCGATCTGGTGGTCGAGGACGCCGACTCCGGGTTCTGCGGCGCGGTGGTCGGATTCGAGCTGGGCGCGGTCGTTCTGGAGGACCGCTTCGGCAAGCGGCGGAACTTTCCGCTGACGCCGGCCGCGTTCCTCCTCGACGGCAAGGCGGTGACCCTGCGGAAGCCTCCGGTGGAAAAAACGCAGGCGCGGAGGATCACCGCTTCCGGCTCGATCGCGGTGGCGGGCGTGCAGGCGCAGGTCGCCAAGGCGAGCCGGATCTGGGTCGAGGGCATTCACGACGCCGCGTTGGTCGAGCGCATCTGGGGCGACGACCTGCGGATCGAGGGCGTGGTCGTCGAGCCCTTGGACGGCATTGATGATCTTCAGGCCGCGGTGGCGGCGTTCGGGCCGGGAAGAGAGCGCCGGCTCGGCGTTCTCGTCGATCACCTGGTGCCCGGCTCGAAGGAGAGCCGCATCGTCGCCGCGGTCAAGGACCCCAACGTGCTGATCACCGGCCACCCCTACGTGGACATCTGGCAGGCGGTGAGGCCGGACCGGGTCGGCATCAAGAAATGGCCGGTCATCCCGCCCGGCCGCAACTGGAAGGAGGGCGTCTGCGAGGCGTTCGGCGTACGCGAGCCGGCCGACATGTGGCGGCGCATCCTCCGCGAGGTGAGCAGCTACAAGGACGTCGAGACGCCGCTGATCAACTCGATGGAGCGCCTGATCGATTTCGTGACGGTGGGGTGAGGGCGGTGCCGAGCCGCTGCGCGGCCTCGGTCAGCCGATCCGGCGGCTGCGCCGCATAGCCGAGCACGAGGCCGGGCGGGCCGGGTCGCTGTCGGTGCCAGGACAAAGGATGCACGAGTACGCCGTGGGCCGCGGCCCGCGCCGCGAGAGCGGTGTCGTCCTCCCCGGTGTCGAGGATGATCAACAGGTGCAGCCCGGCGGCCACCCCGGTGACCCGGGCCCGTGGCAGGTGCCGCTCGAGCCCGGCCAGCAGCGCGTCCCGCCGGCGCCGCTGCCGGGAGCGCACCAGCCGCAGGTGCCGCTCGTAGTCGCCGGAGGCGAGCAGCCGGGCCAGCACCAGCTGCGGCAGGGCGGGGTTGCCCAGGTCGGAGCCGTGCTTCGCCTCGAGCAGGGCCGGCTGGAGCCGGCGCGGGGCGATCAGCCAGCCGAGCCGCATGCCGGGGGCGAGGGACTTCGAGACACTTCCGGCGTACGCGACCCGCTCCGGCGCCGAACCCTGCAGCGCCGCGACCGGTGCCCGGTCGTAGCGGTGCTCGGCGTCGTAGTCGTCCTCGATGATCAGCCCGCCCCGGTCGAGCAGCGCGCGGCGCCGGGCCGGGCTCAGCACGACGCCGGTCGGGAACTGGTGCGCCGGGGTCAGCAGCGCGGCGTCCTGGGTGATCAGGTCGACCTGGATGCCCTGCTCGTCGACGGGGACCGGCTCCGGGCGTACGCCCCAATGGGCCATTTGATCTGTCGCGCCGCGCGATCCCGGATCCTCGACGGCGGCGGCGGTCACGCCGTCCTGCCGGAGGGTCTGCGCCAGCAGGGCGAGGGCCTGGGCCACGCCGCTGACCACGATGATGTCGTCGGCCTCGGCGCGGACGCCTCTCGTCCGGCGGAGCCAGGCGATCAACTCGGCGCGCAGTTTCGGAGTGCCGCCCGGGTCGCCGTAGCCGAGGTCGCTGCCAGTTATTTCGTCTAAAACCGATTTCTCCGCCTTTAGCCACTGCACACGCGGAAACGCCGACAAGTCCGGTACGCCGGGCGAAAGGTCGATGTCGATCCCCGGCGGCGGCGGAAACGGCAGGCGAAGCTCGTCGAGCGCCCGTCGCCGATCATGCGGCATTTCCGATTTACCCGAGATGTCGGTAACGCGGGTGCCGTCCCCGGTGCGGCCCGTGGCGAGCCCCTCGTCGATCAGCCGCTGATAGGCCTCGACCACCACCCCGCGGGAGATCTTCAGGTCGGCGGCGAGCACCCGGGTGGCGGGCAGCCGCGCCCCGGACGCGAGCCGGCGCCCGGCGATCGCGTCCCGCAGCCCGGCGGTCAGCCACGCGGTCAGGCCCTTCGCCGGGGCGTCCTCGGCCCGCAGCTGAAGAAAGTCCGATCCGGAAATTGGTCCTCCTTCAACGGACCCCGATTGGCCCTTCAACCGGACCATACCCGGCGGCAGCATCCCTATGCGTGAGCCCTTTCCCGCTTCTCGCCGGCGCCGTCGGCATGGTCTTCGTCGGCGGCAGCGTGGCCGTCTCCGGCGTTCTCGCCGACACCCCAATGCTGACCGTCCAATGCCTGCGGTACACGGTCGCCGCCCTCCTGCTCGCCCTCTTCGCCCGGGCGACCGGCCGCCGCCTGGTGCGCCCGCGCGGCACCGAGTGGCTGTGGCTCGGCGGCGTCGTGCTGACCGGCATGTTCCTGTTCAACGTGGCCCTGGTGCTCGGCGCGCGGCACGCCGAGCCGGCCGTGCTCGGCGTGGCGGTGGCCTGCGTGCCGGTGCTGCTCGCGGTGGTCGGGCCGCTGATCGAGGGGCACGCCCCGGCGGTACGGCTGATCGCTGCCGCGCTGGTGGTGACCGCCGGCGCCGGCCTGGTGCAGGGCTTCGGCCGGGCCGACGCGATCGGGCTGCTCTGGGCGCTGGTCACGTTCGCCTGCGAGGCCGGGTTCACGCTGCTGGCGGTGCCGGTGCTCGGGCGGCACGGCCCACTCGGCGTCTCGGTGCACGCGATCTGGATGGCGGCTGTGCTCTTCGGGGCGACCGGGATGGCGTGGGAGGGCCCGGCGGCGGTGCTGCGGCTCACCGGCGCGGACCTGCTGGCCGGGGCGTATCTCGCGGTCGCCGTCACGGCGCTGGCGTTCGTCCTCTGGTACAGCTGCGTCGAGCGGGTCGGCACCGCCCGGGCCGGGCTGCTGACCGGCATCGCCCCGATCGCGGCGGCGGCCACCGGGGTGGTGCTCGGCGGGCCGCGGCCGTCGCTGCTGGTCTGGCTGGGCGTCGCGGTCGTGGCGACCGGGCTGGCGCTGGGGCTGACCGAACGAGATCGCGTACGCCTCGGCGCCGGCCCGCCGGACCATGACTCCGACGGCGACCTCGCGAGTGTGCTCAGGCCAAGTGGTGCGGGTCGCGGCTGAAGACGAAGGTCGCGATGTCCACTTTCAGGATGGCGCCGGAATCGCCGCGGATCACCTGAAGGACCTCGCCCTCGTTCTCGCCGTCGACGCCTCGCCAACGATCCGGGGCCTCGCGGACGAACCGGGAGCCGGACATCTCCAGGGCGTCGCCGTCGGCGTGGATCTCGTACTCCCGGCCCATCCACCACCAGCGGCCGACCAGCTCCGCGGCCTCGCCCGCCGGCGGGGCCGGCGGCTGCCAGGGCGCCGGGGTCACCGGCTCGCCGTCGAGGGCCGCGGTCAGGGCGGCGAGCGCGACCTTGCGGATGTGGGTGCCTTGCAGCCCGTACGAGTTGGCGAAGGCGATCACGCCGAGCCGGCTGCGGCGGTGCACCGCGAGGTGCGCCACGTAGCCGGGCATCGAGCCGCCGTGGCCGACGAAGACGCGCTCGCCGACCCGGAAGAGCTGCAGGCCCAGGCCGTAGCCGCCGGTCCAGGACTCGAGGTCGCTGATCACCACCGGGGCGCACATCTCGTCGACCGTCTCCCGCGGGAGCACCGCGGGGGCCGGGTCGGTGAGGAACGCCGCCCACTTGGCCATGTCGGTGATCGTGGACCAGAGCTGGCCGGCCGGGGCCATCGCGCCGGAGTCGTGACGCGGCTCCTCGTGCAGGCTGTCGTCGAGGGCGTGCACGACATAGCCGCGGGCGAACGGCTCCATCGGGGCGTACGTGGTGCGCTTCATCCCGAGCGGGTCGAGCACCCGCTTGCCGACCAGGCTGGTCCAGGACTCGCCGGTCACCCGCTCGAGGACCGCGCCCAGCACGCCGTACGCCAGGTTCGAGTAGCGGTAGCGGCGGAACGGCGGGCCGGACAGCTTGTCGTAGCCGAGATCGGCCAGCAGCTTGTCGACGTCGCCGCCGGCGGTGCGCTCCCACCACTGGCCATCCGGCTCGCGCTGCAGGCCGGAGACGTGACCGAGCAGCTGGCGCAGGGTCACGCCGCCGATCGAGGTGCCCGGCAGGTGGCGGTAGAGCAGGTCGTCGAGGGCGAAGAAGCCCTCGTCACGCAGCTGCATGACCAGCGTGGCGGTCATCGTCTTGGTGATCGAGCCCAGGCGGTACTGCGTCTTCGCATCCGGCACCGGGCGTACGCCGGCCCCCGCGAAGTGCAGCACCGCGCGGTCCCGGACGATCGCCAGGGCCAGCGAGGGGGTATGTCCCTCGGCCTGCGCCCGGGCGGCGATCTCGTCGACCCGGCGGGCCGTATCCGGCAGCAGCGACACGTGGACCCCCTCGACGAACGATTCTTCTGATTCAACTGCGAACCGCCGATATGGCTACGCCAGAATGACGCATCGCGGTGAGTGCGTCGCCGTGCAACGATCGAAGTGTGGAAGCGATTCTCTGGATCGTGCTCGGCATCGCACTCGCGATCGCCGAAGCTTTCACGGCCACGCTGCTGATCATCTTCTTCGCGGTGGGCGCCTTCGCCGCGGGCGGTGCCGCCGCGCTCGGGGCCCCGTTCCTGGTCCAGGCGATCGTCTTCGCCGTGGCCTCCGGGGTGTCGGTCGCCGCGCTGCGCCCGATCATCCTGCGCCACGCCAAGTCGGCGCTGGAGACCGGGGACACGCCGTTCGGCATCGAGGCGATGCACGGCCGCCACGGCACGGTGGTCGAAGAGGTCGACGGCGACCACGGCATGGTCAAGCTGGAGGGCGAGCTGTGGCAGGCCCGCTCCTTCGACGGCACCGAGAAATACCTCCCGGGCGAGCGGGTCCGGGTGGTCAAGGTCCAGGGCGCCACGGCCATTGTGTGGCGCGACGATTTGCCCGACATTTAGAGAGGCGCCATGGAAGCAGTGATCGGCGTTCTAGTAATCGTGATCGTGGTATTCGCCATCGTCACGCTGCTCCGGTCCATCCGCATCGTCCCGCAGCAGCGCATGGACGTGGTGGAGCGCCTGGGCAAGTACAAGCGCACCCTGAACCCGGGCCTGAACGTGCTCGTCCCGTTCGTCGACGCGGTGCGCAGCAAGGTGGACATGCGCGAGCAGGTGGTCTCGTTCCCGCCGCAGCCCGTGATCACCTCGGACAACCTGGTCGTGTCGATCGACACGGTCCTGTACTTCAAGGTGGTCGACCCGGTCCGGGCGACCTACGAGATCTCCAACTTCCTGCAGGCGATCGAACAGCTGACGGTCACCACGCTGCGTAACGTGATCGGCTCGCTCGACCTGGAGCGGGCGCTGACCAGCCGTGAGGAGATCAACCGCCACCTCTCCACGGTGCTCGACGAGACCACCGGCCGCTGGGGCATCAAGGTGACCCGGGTGGAGATCAAGGCGATCGAGCCCCCGCCGAGCATCCGCGACTCGATGGAGAAGCAGATGCGCGCCGAGCGGGAGCGCCGCGCCACCATCCTCAACGCCGAGGGCCACAAGCAGGCCCAGATCCTCACCGCCGAGGGCGAGAAGCAGGCCGCGGTGCTGCGGGCCGACGGTGACCGGCAGTCCCGGATCCTGCAGGCCGAGGGCCAGGCCAAGGCGATCCGTACGGTGTTCGACGCGATTCACCAGGCGAACCCGTCCCAGAAGGTGCTGGCCTACCAGTACCTGCAAGCCCTGCCGCAGATCGCGAACGGCTCGGCGAACAAGGTGTGGATCGTGCCGACCGAGCTCAGCAAGGCCCTCGAGGGTCTCGGCGGCGCGCTCGGCGGCCTGGCCAACATGGCCGGCGACGTGCCGGCCACGACCGTCAACGCGGCCGAGGTGGAGCGTGAGGCGGCGGCCGCGGCGCAGTCCGCCGCGGATGCCGCGGCCCAGGTGGACGAGCAGGTCCGGGTGGCGGAGGCGCAGGTCTCGGGCGATCCGGATCGTACGGCCGCACTGCCGGCGCCCGATCCGATCCCGCCGTCGGCGGCGCTCGGCGGGGCCGACTACAACGGCTCCCAGGTGCAGCGCGATCACGCCTGATCCATCCCGGCCACAGCGAACGGCCGGCCCGATCCCGGGCCGGCCGTTCCGCGTTTCCTCAGTCGGTCGACGAGCTGGTGGCGCTGGCGCTCGGGTCGGCGCTGGGCTCCTCGCTCGGCGGCGCGGAGGCACCGCCCTGGTCGTTGCCCTGGTTGTTGTCGCCCTGGTTGTTGCCGGCACCGCCGACACCCGCGGCGGCCTTCGCGTCGGCCAGCGCGAGGCAGGCCTGGAGCAGCGTCTTCTGGGCGGAGTCCACGGCGGCCGTGGCGGCGGCGCCGCCCTGGTTGGCGCCGGTCGCGCCGTCTCCGGCCGCGCCGCTGGCGGACGCGCTCGGGGTCGGCTTGGCCTTGCCCTTACCCTTCGCCTTGGCCTTGGCGGCCTTGGCCTTCAGGGCCTTCGCCCACTTGGCGGCGACCTTCGCCCGGAGGGCCCTCGCGGCCGCCGCGCTCTGCGCCTTGCCCTGGTCGGCGTTGCCCTGGTCGGCGTTGCCCTGGTCGGCGCCCTGCTGGGCGGCACCCCCGGCGGCGGCCGCGTCGGCCGCGAACGTGTCGCACGCCGTCTCGAGGGCCTGCGCCGAGGCGAGGGCCGCGTCCCCGGCGCCCTGCGCCTGCACCGGGTCCAGCTTCTTGCCGTCGCAGAGAACATCCTGGCCGGAGATCTCGAGCGCCTTGCACTGCGAGACATCGAACTTCTGGCCCTGAACCGTGATCACGTCGGCGGCCGCGGCGGCTTTCGGGGTGGTGCTGGCGTTTGCGAACTGAACGCCGGCCAGGCCGGCCGCGACCAGTACCCCGCTGACGGCGAAGGCACCGATGGCCTTGCGCCGATTGGGATTCTGGTTCCTTCGGTACGCACGCGATCTCATCATCACTCCTCGTTCGTGGACGTCGATGTGGTCGGTCGGCCCGCAGTACGGACCCCACCGGGCCTTGGGTTCAACACGTTCCGTCGCGAAGGCGTGGTTTTGGGGGGCGTTCTCGTGCGTTTGTGCAGTTCAGCGGCGTACGCAAGAAATTTGAATTTGATCTGGCCGAGTCACCCGTTCGGCTTTTCTGGCAATCCCCTGCGAATCTTCCGGACATTTGGAATGCTCTGCGCAGGATTCCGACGGCTGCCCCCGGGCCGCTCGGTGGGAGCCCACGCTAGGCGGAAGCCATGACCACCAGCCATCACCGCACGGCGAGCGGCCGGCCGTTACGAGTCGCGCCGGCCTGGGTCGGTGGCGCGCGCCCGGCCGACGGCGCGGCAGATCAAGGACATTTGCTGCCCGTACGCGAGGCGGTATGGGTCTGGTCGGTGAGGCGCTACGCCCGGCTGGCGCTGTGGGCCCTGCCCGCCGCGGCGATGCTCGACGGCTGGCTGACCCTGGGCATCGAGACGCCCCCGGGCCCGCTGGTGGTGAGTCTGGCGGCGGACTGGCTGGCGACGATCGCGATGCTCGCGCTGACGGCGCTGCTCGCCGGGACCAGGGCTCGCCGGACGGCCATTGCCGGGCTGCTGATCGGGCTGGGCGGGACGGTGCTCAGCCTGCCGCTGGCGGCGCTGCCCCCGGACTCGCTGGCGGCCGGGGCGTCGCTGACGGTTGCGCAGCTCAGGGTGGCTGTCACGGTCGCGGCCGCGGTCAGCGGGGCGGGGTGGCTGCTGCTGGGGTGGGCGGTGTTCAGGTCCAAACTGGTCAACCCGGCCGACGGGGTGCTGCTGATGCTGGCGGCGGTGGCGATCGGAGCCGGGTCCTACGCGAGGCAGCCCCTACCTACGGTGGGGGCTTTGCTGTTGCTGGCGGCGGGGACGGGGCTGGCCTGGACGGGGTCGCGGTTGATTCCGCGCGCCTGAGCGTCCGTTATCTTGCTGAGCGAGTATCTTGCTGGGCGAGTATCTTGCTGAGCGAGTATCTAGCTCAGCTAGACATCTTTCGGGCTCAAGGTTTGGGTGGGATGCGGCGGCTGGCCGGTGTGCGCTGTTCTGCTCTGGGTGGCCGATCGGGCTGGGTGGGTGGCCGGGGCTTGCCATGGCCCGGGGGTGCGTGGTCGCTGATCGTGCGGCCGGTCGGGCTTGGTGGGTGGTCCGGCCCGGGACGGGGGCGTGGGTGACGCATCCTCGAGCGACGGCCGGGCACAACGGCGATGACTTGCTGTTCGTGGCGAACAGATGCGCTTCAAGGTTCAGCGACGGCCGGCAAGCGATGATGACCTGCTGTTCGTGGCGAACAGCAAACCTTCATCCTTGCCGCGAAGATCGCCCGGCGAGGTCCCTCGGCGCCTTGACGGCCCCGGCATTCGCCGCATATCGGCCACCGTGACCGGCCGCAGCCACCGCCACCACGCAGCCCCCGGGCCATGGCAAGCCCCGGCCATCCGCCACGCCGGCAGCGAACCATCCACCCGGTACGGACCAGCACGCAGGTCTCCAACGCCCACCTCGAGCGCGAAAGGTGTGAGTATCTCGCTCCGTGAGTATCTCGCTCGGCGTGTGAGTCGGCGCGGGCGCGACCGGGCGCGGCCCGGGTTGGCGCTTCGGGCGGCGCGCGTCCGGACCGGGTCGGTGGCATGCTCCGAAGGGTGGGCTTCGACGGGCGGGGCCGCGGAGGGAGCGGTCATGACCAAGGTCGTCGCCGACATCTCGGTGTCGTTGGACGGGTTCGTCACCGGGCCGGAGCCGGGTCCCGCGCAGGGTCTCGGGCGCGGCGGTGAAGCGCTGCACACCTGGGCGCTGCGGCCCGACGCGATCGACCGGGCCGTGCTCGAGGAGTCCGTCGCCGCCACCGGGGTGGTGATCATGGGTCGGCGGCTGTTCGACCAGATCGACGCGCCGGACGGGTGGAACGACGAGATGGGGTACGGCGCGGATCTGGCCGCCGAGCCGCCCGTGCTCGTGGTGACCCGGAACCCGCCGGAGAAGGTGCGGCTCGCCGACCGGATGACCTTCGTGGTGGACGGGATCGCCAGCGCGGTGGCCAAGGGCATCGCGGTGGCCGAGGACCGTGACGTGGTCATCATGGGCGGCGGCGAGACCGTCCGTACGGCGATCGAGGCCGGGCTGGTCGACGAACTGCGCCTGCACCTGTCGCCGGTGCTGCTCGGCGGGGGTGTCCCGCTGTTCGACCGGGCCGCGCCGCGGGCACTGCGGCAGATCCACGTGCGGTCGTCCGGCCACGCCACCCACCTGACCTACCGCGTGGACTGACCGGCCGCCGCCTCGACGAACGCGGCCGCCGCCGGCGTCGGGTTGAAGTCGCTCCAGGCCAGGTACTCGACCCGGGTGGGGCCGTCGGCCAGCGGGACGGTGACCACGTCGGGCAGGCCGGCCACGAAGCGGGACGGCAGCAGCGCCACCGCCAGGCCCTGCCGGATCAGGCCGAGGATCAGGTCGGTCGCCATGGCCTCGAAGGCGACCTCCCGGGACAGGCCGGCGGCGGCGAAGGCCAGGTCGCTCTGCGCCCGGCCGGCCGTGTCCGCGGGGAAGTCCGCGAACGGCTCGCCGGCCAGCGCGGCCAGGTCGAGTCGAGCCCGCGTGGCCAGCCGATGGGTGCGGGCCAGCACCGCCACGTGCCGGTCGTGGTCGAGGGCCCGGTAGCGCACGCCGCGCGGCCGCACCGACTCCGGCAGGCCCAGCAGGGCCACGTCCAGCTCGCCGGCCCGGACGCTCTCCACCATCTCGTCGCTGCCGCCGCCGCGCAGCACGATCCGCACCCGCGGGTGCCGGGTGTGGAAGTCGCGCAGCACGGCCGGCAGGTCGAGGCCGGTCACCGTCGGGATCATGCCGACCGCCAGCCGGCCGCGGATCTCCCCGGTGGCGGCCGCGGCGTCGACGGCGGCCCGGTCGGCGGCCTCCAGGCAGGCCCGCGCGGCCGGCAGGAACGCCTCGCCCGCGGCGGTCAGCGCCACCCGCCGGCTGGTGCGGGCGAACAACCGCACGCCCAGCTCGCGCTCCAGCGCGGCGATCTGGTGGCTCAGCGCGGACTGCACCACCCGGCACTCCCTGGCGGCCCGGGTGAAGTTTCCGGTGCCCGCGACGGCCAGCACGTAACGCATCTGCTGCAGCTCCACGGATCTATCGTGAATCACGATCGCTGCGCTGAGAAGTATGTGTTGGACTCATCGATGCGAGCGGCCGACGCTGGGGGCATGAACGCGAAGACAACCGCCATCACCGCGCTGGCGCCGGCCGTCTGGGGCACCACCTACCTCGTCACCTCGCAGCTGCTGCCGGCCGGGCACCCGATGTTCGCCGGGCTGATGCGGGCGCTGCCGGCCGGGCTGGCCGCGCTGGCGATCACCCGGCAGCTCCCGCGGGGCGTCTGGTGGTGGCGCGCGCTCGTGCTGGGCGCGCTCAACATCGGCGCGTTCTTCCCGCTGCTGTTCCTCGCGGCCGAGCGGCTGCCCGGCGGGGTCGCCGCCACGCTCGGCGCGACCCAGCCGATCATCGTGGCGTTCCTGGCCGTCGCGGTGCTGGGCGAGCGGCTGTCCGGCTGGCGGCTCGCGTGGGGCCTGGTCGGGGTGGCCGGGGTCGGGCTGGTCGTCCTCGGGCCGGCGGCGGCGCTCGACGCGACCGGGATCATGGCGGGGCTGGCCGGTGCGGGGGCGATGGGGCTGGGCGTCACGCTGACCAAGCGCTGGGGGCGACCGGAGGGAATCAAACCGATGGCGTACGCCGGATGGCAGTTGACCGCTGGTGGGCTGGTGCTGCTCGTGCCGACCGCGGTGACCGAGGGCGTGCCGGGCGGGGTGGATGCCGCGGCCGCCGCCGGATACCTCTGGCTGGGCCTGGTCGGCGGGCTCCTCGCGTACACCATCTGGTTTTCCGGTCTTCGGAAGTTGCCGGTCACCGCGACCGCCCTGCTCGGCCTCCTTTCCCCGCTGGTCGCGGCGACGGCCGGCGCGCTGGTTCTCGGTCAGACGCTCAGCACCACCCAGCTCGCCGGTTTCGGCCTGGCCCTGGCCGCGCTGCTGGCCGGCCAGCTCACCCCGCAGCCGCGACGCCAGGGAGAGCCTCGACGGCGTCAGCGACTGGCTCGGCGGACGGCCTGACCTGATTCCGGCGCCGTCCTCTTCAGCCGCGACCCCCGCCGTCTCGGGTAGACCCGGCCACCATACGGGCGCTGGCGGCGACCGTCTCCTCGGTGCGCGGCCGCCGCGCGGCGACATATGCCGCGAACGCGCCGGCCGGGTCGTCGTGCACGCTCAGCGCCCCGGCCAGCGCCACCGCGTCCGCCAGCGCCATCGACGCCCCTTGCGCGGCGGCCGGCGAGGCGGCGTGCGCCGCGTCCCCGACCAGCACCATCCGGTCGTTGTGCCAGTTCGGCGTGGACGGGATGTCGTACGAGTCGCCGCCGACGACGTCGCCGGCGCCGGTGGCCGCGATGATCTCCGCCACCGGCGTCTCGTCCGCACGGGCCGCCGCCAACGCCAGCTCACGCCAGCGATCGGCGCCGGCGCCGGCCACCCAGGCGTCCCCGTTGACCCGCGCGAACCACCACGTGCGCCCGTCGCCCGGCGCGGTGAACCCGAAGAACGCCCGGCTCCCGAACACCATCCGGTACGCCCCCGGCGCCCCGCCGCCCAGCTCGCCGGGCGCGTAGCCGTAGATCACGTGCTGCCCGGTGTAGCGTGGCGCCGGCGCCAGCTCATCGATGAGCCCTCGCACCACGGAGTGCACGCCGTCCGCCCCCACCAGCAGGTCCCCGTCGGCCGTCGACCCGTCCGCGAACGTCAGCTCGACGCCGACCGTGGCCGTGACGAGGCGTTTCCCGTGGACGACCGGAATGCCCCGCTCGACGGCCAGCCCCTGCATGGCCCGGTACAGCGCCGCCCGCGTCAACGTCCGGGCCGACCCCTCGATCGGCCGCTGCCCGACGACCTGCCCCCGCGCGTCGAGCAGTTCGACCGCCCCGGCCGGATAGGACGCCGCCACCACCGCACTCTCGGCGCCGAGCGACGACAGCGCCGCCATCCCGTTCGCCATCACGGTCAGGAACGCTCCCGCGTCCTCCCCGCCCTCGGCATGCGCCTCGTAGACCACCGGCGAGATCCCGGCCCGTTGCAGCGCCAGCGCCGCAGCCGTCCCCGCCACTCCGCCGCCCGCCACCAGAACCCGCACCTTCCCAGCAGACCACACCGGGCCGGGTCATCGATGCCCCGCCCGGTTCATCGGCTTCCTCGCGCCGAGGAAGCCGGCCGCGATGATCGATACGCGCCGGCCCACCGTGAGCCACGCCTGGTGCCCGAGCGGGGTGCCCGTCAGCAAAATGCGCAGGGATTCGACCCCGCCGTCGCCCGGCACTCGCCGGGTCAGCTCGTCGTCGTCGCTGGTTCCGGCGGCGAGGACGCGGGCCGGCCTCGCCAGCTGGCCGGGATCGGTGAAGCGCAGGCGCAGGTGGCCACCCGGGACGAGGCGCTTGCGCTCGGCGGCGGCTGGTCCACGACACGGGGTCGGCGGGCTGTCCCTACGGCGGATCGCGGCGGAGCTGGGTGTCCTGCCCAACGCCCGCTACAGCCACGTCGCGGACAAGCAGGCGCTGCGGTACATCCAGCGGGCCGGTGGGGGACCGAACGCCATCCGGCTCGCCCAGCGCGGCGTGCAGATCTACCGCGACGCCGGGACACGGAGTTCAACCTCGGGCTGGAGTGGCTGCTGGACGGCGTCGCCACCCGGATCGAGGACTGAGCGGGCTCAGGCGGAGGCGCGCCAGACGATGGGGGAGGGCAGCAGCAGTCCACGTTGGCCGATCTCCTCGCCCTGCAGCTGGCGGAGCACCAGATCGGCCGCGTGCTCGCCGATCTCACCGGCCGGCTGGTGCACCGTGGACAGATGCGGGCGGGTGCGCAACGCCCAGGAGCTGTCGTCGAAGCCGACCACGCCCACATCGGACGGGACCGACCGGCCCGCCTCGCGCAGCGCCTCGACCGCGCCGGCCGCCACCGCGTCCGAGCCGGCGAAGACGCCGTCGATGGCCGGGTCGCGGTCGAGCAGCGTACGCATGCCCTTGGCGCCCCAGGCGAAGTCGTAGAGCGGCACCTCGGCCACCAGCGACTCGTCGAACAGCGGGCCCAGCGCGCGTTGGAAGCCGGTCAGCCGGTCGGCGCCCGAGTCCCGGTCCACCGCGGGGGCGATCATGCCGACCCGGCGGCGACCGGTCGCCACCAGGCGACGGGTGATCTCCTCCGCCGAGGTCAGGTTGTCGATCCCGACGTACGGAATCTCGGGGTGCAGGTCGCGCGGATGGCCGACGAAGGCCGACGGGAGCGCCAGCCCGCCGACCACCTGGATGATCGGGTCGTGGCTGCGGGCCGAGACGATGATCGCGCCGTCGACGAAGCCGCCGCTCAGGTAGCGGGTGATCCGGGCGGTGTCCCGCTCCGAGTCGACGACCAGGTTGACCATCTGGTAGTCGGCCGCGGACAGCGTCGCGTTCGCGCCGAGCATGATGCCGCCGATGTTGGGGTCCTCGAGGAACAGCGCGTGCGGCTCGAGCACGATGAAACCGATCGCCTGGGAGCGCTGCATGACCAGGTTGCGGGCGGCCGTGTTGGGCACGTAGCCGACCTCGCGGATGGCCCGTTCGATGGCCGCGCGCGCGGTCGCCGACACGTAGCCGCCGTTGAGCACGCGGCTGACCGTGCCTCGCGAGACCCCCGCGGCGGCGGCGATGTCGTGCACGGTGGCGCGCTTCCCAGGTTTCACAAACAAGGATTCTAGATTTCCGGCTCTTGACGTAGATCACACCCCGCTCTTAGTGTGTGCACGTTCACACATGTGCACGTGCACACACGGCGAGGGAGATCCGTTGATCACGCTGGGCTGCGATTACAACCCGGAGCAGTGGCCGGCCGAGGTGTGGGCCGAGGACGTCGCGCTGATGCGGGAGGCCGGGATCACCCTGGCCGCGATCAACGTGTTCGGCTGGTCCGAGACCGAGCCGCGCCCGGGCGAGTACGACTTCAAGAACCTGGACGCGATCGTCGAGCTGCTGCACGAGAACGGCATCCGGGTCAATCTCGGCACCGGGACCGCCTCGCCGCCGCCGTGGCTGGCCACCCGCCACCCGGAGCTGCTGCCGATGGCCGCCGACGGCACCCGCCGCTACCCGGGCGGCCGGCAGGGCTGGTGCCCGAGCTCGCCGGTCTTCCGTTCGTACGCCCTGCGGCTGGTCGAGCAGGTGGCCCAGCGCTACGGCGCCCACCCGGCGATCGCGCTCTGGCACGTCTCCAACGAGCTGGGCTGCCACAACGCGCTCTGCTACTGCGACGAGTCGGCGAGCGCGTTCCGCCGCTGGCTGCGCGCTCGCTACCAGACCATCGACAATCTCAACACCAGCTGGGGTACGTCGTTCTGGAGTCAGCGCTACGGCGACTGGGACGAGATCCTCCCGCCCCGGGCCGCGCTCTCGCTCCGCAACCCCGCGCAGATGCTCGACTTCCGCCGGTTCTCCTCCGACGAGCTGCTCGGCTGGTACCACGCCGAGGCCGCGGTCCTCCGCGGGCACAGCACCGTGCCGGTCACCACGAACTTCATGGTCACCGCGCACATCCGCGACCTGGACTACTGGCGGTGGGCGCCGGCGATGGACGTGATCGCCAACGACCACTACCTCGACCACCGCCTCGGCGACCCGGCCGCCGAGCTGAGCTTCGCCGCCGACCTGACCCGGGGCCTGGCCGGCGGCAAGCCGTGGATCCTGATGGAGCAGTCCACCGGCGCGGTCAGCTGGCAGCCGCACAACCTGGCGAAACAGCCGGGGGAGATGCTGCGCAACACGCTCACCCACGTGGCCCGCGGCGCCGACACGATCTGCTTCTTCCAGTGGCGCGCCTCGACCCAGGGCAGCGAGAAGTTCCACTCGGCGCTGCTGCCGCACGCCGGCGCCGACACCGAGCAGTGGCGCGAGGTGCTGGAGCTGTCCGGCGCGCTGGGCCGGCTGGCCGAGGTGGCCGGCTCGACGGTCGAGGCCGACGCCGCGGTGCTGTTCAGCTGGGAGTCGTGGTGGGCCGCCGAGCAGGAGGGCCGGCCGTCGACCGCGGTCGACTACCTCGCCCAGGTGCACGCCGCGTACGGGGGACTGCGCGAACTGGGCGTGACCGCCGACGTGGTGAGTCCGGACGGTGACCTCGACCGGTACCGCTTCGTGGTGGTGCCCTGCCTTTACCTGGTGAGCGACGAGCAGGCCGCGCGGATCGAGACGTTCGTCGAGCGGGGCGGGACCGTGCTGGTCACGTTCTTCAGCGGGATCGCCGACCAGGACGACCGGATCCGCCTCGGCGGCTACCCGGGCGCGTTCCGGGAACTGCTCGGGGTCAGCGGCGAGGAGTTCTTCCCGCTGCTGCCGGCGACCACGGTCACCCTCGACGACGGCGGCACGGCCACGCTGTGGACCGAGCGCCTCCGCACGACGACGGCCCAGGCCAAGGCCTCGTACGTGGACGGCCCGCTGCCCGGCGTCCCCGCGATCACCCGCAATCGGTTCGGCGCGGGCACCGCCTGGTATGTCGCAACAAATCTGGACAAAACGGCGCTACAAAGAGTCTTGGGCGAGGCGGCCGGCGTGACCACCGGCCATCCCGGCGGCCTCGAGGTAGTTCGTCGACATAAATCAGGCAAGTCGTATCTGTTCCTGCTCAACCACGGGGCCCACGAGATCGAATACCCGGCCACCGGTACCGACCTGATCAGCGGGGAACGGGCGGACGGCTGCGTGCGGGTGCTGCCGGGAGGCGTACGCGTGCTGGACGAAGAACAAGGGGAACGGCCGTGAGGGGATCACGCAGCGGAAGCCGGCACCTGGCCGCCGTCGGCTTTTTCATCACGCCATTCGCGGCGCTGTTCGCGCTGTTCTACCTCGTGCCCATCGGGTACGCCGTGGTCCAGTCGCTCTACCAGGTCAAACGCACCGGCACCTTCGGCCCGGCGCACGACGTCTTCGGCGGCCTGGTGCAGTACCGCCGGGTCTTCAGCGACTCGCCGTTCTGGCAGTCGGTCGAGCGGGTGCAGCTGTTCGGCATCGTGCAGGTGCCGGTCATGCTCGGGCTGGCGCTGATCCTGGCGCTGCTGCTCGACTCCGGCCTGGTCCGCGGCAAGCGGTTCTTCCGGCTCGCGTTCTTCCTGCCGTACGCGGTGCCGGGCGTGGTCGCCGCGATCATGTGGGGCTACCTGTACTCGCCGAACCTGTCGCCGTTCACCGCGTTCACCGCGCACGTCCACCTGCTCGGCGCCGACCTCGTCCTCTGGTCCATCGCCAACGTCGTGACCTGGGTGTACGTCGGCTACAACATGCTGATCATCTATGCCGCGCTGCTCGCGATCCCGCCGGAGATCTACGAGGCGGCCCGGATCGACGGCGCCGGGTACTTCCGGATCGCCTGGTCCATCAAGATCCCGATGGTGCTGCCGGCGATCGTGCTCACCACCGTCTTCTCGATCATCGGCACCCTGCAGCTGCTGGCCGAACCGCAGGTCTTCCGCAGCTTCTCGTCCGCGGTGTCCAGCACCTACACGCCGAACCTGACCGTCTACGCGACCTCGTCGGTGCCGAACTTCCACCTGGCCGCGGCGTTCTCGGTGGTGCTCGCGCTGGCCACGTTCGTCCTCTCCTTCTCGTTCCTCAAGTTCACCCAGCGCAAAGGCGTCCAATGACCGTGCTTACCCGGCGTGCCGCCGCCATGCTGGTCATGGCCGTCTGCACCGTCTACTTCCTCACCCCGCTCTGGTGGCTGTTCGTGGGCGCCACCAAGCCGGGCGGCCGCGGCGTGGGGCTCTGGTTCGACCACTTCCAGCTCGGCTCGAACCTCCACGCGGTGCTCACCTACCAGGACGGGATCTTCCTGCGCTGGCTGGCGAACAGCATCGCCTACACCGTCGGCGCCGCCGCGATCGGCACGCTGCTGGCCGCCATGTGCGGATACGCGCTGGCCAAATACCGCTTCCCGGGCCGGGAGACGCTCTTCAACATCGTGCTCGGCGGGGTGCTCGTCCCGGCCACCGCGCTCGCGCTGCCGCTGTTCCTGCTGTTCAGCCAGGCGCACGCGGCCAACACGTTCTGGGCGGTCTTCCTGCCCAGCCTGGTCAACCCCTTCGGGGTCTACCTGGCGCGCATCTACGCCACGTCCTCCGTTCCGGACGAACTGCTCGAGGCGGCCCGCATCGACGGCGCCGGCGAGGTGCGCTCATTCTTCACCCTTTCCGTACGCCTGATGGCGCCGGCCCTGGTGACGATTTTCCTCTTCCATTTCGTGGCCGTCTGGAACAACTTCCTGTTGCCGCTGATCATGCTCGGCAACCAGAAGCTGTTCCCGGTCACGCTCGGCCTCTACACCTGGAACTCACAGGTGGACCAGCGCCCGGAACTGCGCGGCCTGGTCCTCGTCGGCGCCTGTTTGTCGCTCGCGCCGATGCTCATCGCTTTCCTTTCCCTCCAGCGTTTCTGGCGCAGTGGCCTGGGCGCGGGTTCCCTCAAGTGAAGTCAGGAGTTGACATGCGGCGTACGCTCGCGGTCCTGCTTTTATCCACCCTCTCGATCACCGCTTGTTCCTCGAATTCCTCCTCCTCTTCCGCCGGCGGTTCCTCGACCACGGCCGCGGCCAGCTGCGCGCCGGCCAGCGGGCCGGTGACGCTGACCTTCACCTCCTGGGTGCCGGACATCCAGAAGGTCGTCGACATCTGGAACCAGGCCAACCCGAACATCCAGGTCAAGGTGCAGACCGGGCCGAACGGCAACGGCGGCACGTACCAGAACTTCTTCAACCAGCTCAAGGCCGGCAACGCGCCCGACCTCGGCCAGATCGAGTACGACGCGCTGCCCAGCTTCCGGGTCCAGGACGGCCTCACCGACCTCGGCTCCTGCTCCGAGGTGACCGCGGCCAAGGACCAGTTCGTGGACTGGACCTGGAACCAGGTCAGCTTCGGCGAGCAGGGGCACGTCTACGCGATCCCGCAGGACGCCGGGCCGATGGCGATGTTCTACCGCAAGGACCTGTTCGAGAAGAACGGCATCAAGGTGCCGACCACCTGGCAGGAGTACGCCGACGCGGCGGTCAAGGTGAAGGCGGCCGGCGGCTACATCACCAACTTCTCCACCGGCGACCCCAACCAGTTCGCCGGGTTCGCCTGGCAGGCCGGCGCGCACTGGTTCACCAACGACGGGACGAACTGGACCGTCAATCTGACCGACCCGGCGAGCAGCAAGGTCGCCGCGTACTGGCAGGACCTGATCGACAAGAAGCTGGTCTCGGCGGTGCCGCCGTGGACCGACGAGTGGAACAACGCGTACAACACGAGCAAGGACTGGACCTGGGTGTCCGCGGTGTGGGGCGCGAACACGATCTCGTCCGGCGCGCCGAAGACCTCGGGCAAGTGGGCGGTCGCGCCGATGCCGCAGTGGACGGCCGGCGAGCAGGCGGCCGGTGACTGGGGCGGCTCGTCGACCGCGGTCTTCAAGGGCAGCAAGCACCCGTACGAGGCGGCGAAGTTCGCGCTGTGGCTGAACACCTCGAGCGAGGCGCTGACGGCGCTGAACAAGGCCGCCGCCCTGTACCCGGCGGCCAAGGCGGGCACTTCCCTGCCGGCGCTGAGCGAGGGCGTCCCGTTCTACGGCAACCAGAAGATCTACGACGTCTTCGCGGCGGCGTCCGCCCAGGTCAAGCCGGACTTCACCTGGGGGCCGACGATGACCCAGACGTACGCCGACGCGGGCGACGGCTTCAAGGCGGCGGCGTCGGGCACCGGGACGCTGCTCAAGGCGCTGACCGACGCGCAGGCGAGCACCATCAAGACCCTGCAGTCGCAGTCCATCCCGGTCAAGGGATAGGGGTTCGGCGGGTGGCCGGCCCACGCCCCCGGCCACCCGCCATCTCACGAGCAGGAGGCTCCGTTGACCGAGCACCCGCTCGGGGTCTCGGAGCCGTTGACCTTGTCGAACTGGAAGCGCATCTGGGCGCTGGAGCCGGGAGCGAGCGGCACCGACGAGGTCCAGGTGTAGGTGTTCCCGCGCCGGACCATGGTGGGCTGCGGCAGCCCCTCCAGCCAGGACGTCCGCAGGTTCCCCGGATACGTCAGCGTGACGGCCCAGTTCTGCCCGGCGCCGGTGAGGTTGGTGAGCCGCACCTCGCCGATGAAGTTGTCGCTGTAGGAATTGACCACGTCGTAGTGCCCGCTGACGGCGACCGGGCGGGGAGGCTCGGTGGTCCGCGGCGGGGTGGTCCGGGGCGGGTTGTTCGGCGGCGGGTCGTTCGGCGGCGGGTCGTTCGGCGGCGCGGTGGTCCGCGGCGGGTTGACCACCACGGGAATGGTCCGGCTGGTCGGCTTCGGGTCCGGGTTCGCCGGGTCGATCGGTGGCGCGCTCGACGGGAGGGTCGGGACCAGACTGACCGGCCCCTGCGGCCCCGAAGTACCACCCGGCAGGGTGAATGCCGGCTCGGGCGGCGGCAAGGTCTGGGTCTGCGCCGGCGTGAGGCGAACAATCGTGACGATGGTGAAAGCCACGAGAGCGGCGACGGCCAGGATCGGGGGAAGCCATGGCAGCACACGCGCCATAGCGGATTTTTCCTGCATTTACCCACATCCCGGGTCACTGTTCGTTTTTCCGGAGACAGGGTATCGATCGCCGGGCCTCGCGAGAAGCCCTGAATTTCGACTTTGAAAGACTAGGCCCTAGTGGTCAGCCGGCCGACGGTGAACGGCAGAGTTCCCAAAAGGCGATGGCCGCGGCCGTGGCCACATTGAGCGAATCGACCCCGCTCTGCATCGGAATCACCACCCGGACGTCGCTGGCCGCCAGCGCCGCCCGGGTCAGCCCCGGCCCCTCGGCCCCCAGCATCAGGGCCGGCCGCGCCCGGTCGGCCGCGGTCAGCTCCGGCAGCGGCACGGCGTCGTCGGCCGGGGTCAGCGCGAGCAGCCGGAACCCGGCCGCCGAGATCGTCTTGAGCGCCCCGGGCCAGTCCTCGACCTTCACGTACGGGATCGCGAACACCGCACCCATGCTCACCCGCACCGCGCGCCGATAGAGCGGGTCCGCGCAGGTGGGCGACAGCACCACCGCGTCGATGCCGAGCGCGGCCGCGCTGCGGAACAGCGCCCCGAGATTGGTGTGCGTATTCAGCCCTTCGAGCACCGCGAGCCGCCGGGCGCCGGCCAGCAACTCCGCGAGCGACGGCAGCTCCCGCCGGTGGAACGAGGCCAGCACCCCGCGATGCACGTGAAACCCGGTGATCGACTCGAGGACCTCGGGCGTGGCGGCGTAGACCACCGCATCCGCCGGCAGGTCGGCGAACTGGTCGGCCCGCTTCTCGTCGACCAGCACCGAGCGCAGCCGGTACCCCGCGCGCAGCGCCCGGCGGATGACCAGCTCACCCTCGGCGATGAACAACCCGTTCGGCGGCTCCCATTTGGTGCGCAGCTCCAGGTCGGTCAGCGCGCGATAATCCCCGATCCGCGGATCATCCGCGCCCTCCACCCGAAGCAGAACCATCCCGCCATTGTGCCGAGCGCAGGGCCTGTGTCGAAGTAGGAGTCGGGCTGCGGCGTGGTCCAGCCGCCGCCTGGGCGCACGCCGCGAACACCCGAATACCACCCCGGTATTCGGGCGCCCGCGGCGCGCACCCGGACGACGCCTGGACCTCGCCGCGCTCCGGCCCCTTCTTCGACACAGGCCCTGGGGCACAACGACGGGCGGCGGGCGATGGGGCCGGTCAGCCCCCGGTGCGGCGATTACCGAACGACTTGCGCGTGGGCACCGCCCCGCGCCCATGCTGCTGGTCGGACGCCTGCGCGGTGGCCACGCCATGCGCGTGCTTCTTGTGTTTGGCCGCCCGGCGAGCGGCCCGGTTGAGAAACTCCTCCGGCTGCTCGGCCTGCTCCTGCTGCTCCTCGTCGGACATGGTGGCAGCCTATATGCGCCCTGCGACAACAATGAGCCGCATCATGACAACAGAGTTGACCACCACACGCCTCCGGCTGCGTCAGTGGCGCGACGCCGACCGTCCCGCCTGGGCCGCGCTCAACGCCGACCCCGAGGTCCGCGAGTTCTTCGACCATCCCCTGACCAGGGCGGAGTCCGACGCTGTTTTGGACCGTTTCCAGTCCGACCTGGCCACCCGGGGCTGGGGCTGGTGGGCCCTCGAACTGGCCGCCACCGGCGAACTCATCGGCATGGCCGGCCTCGACCCGACCGAGGACGACATCCCCGTCTCCGGCGTCGAGATGGGCTGGCGCCTGGCTCGCGCGCATTGGGGCCGAGGCTACGCCACCGAGGCCGCCCGGGCCGTGCTCGACTTCGCCTTCGACACGCTGGCGCTCCCCGAGGTCCTGGCCATCGCCGCGATCGGCAACACCCGCTCGCACGCGGTCATGACCCGCCTCGGCATGACCCGCCTCCGCACCTTCACGAACCCCACCGAGCCGCCCGAACTTGCCGAATCAGTCATTTACCCATCAAAACCACTTGACCGTACGGCGAGGACAAGTCCCGCCTCTTCCGCGCGGCTGGTTGCAGCTCACCCTCCGTGCGTGGCCGCCGGGCTGTCCTGCATGGCTGAGCCCGCCGCCGCCCGCCGAGGCGGCGCCCCCGGCCGGGGCGCCGTCACGGGCTGTCACGGGCTGTCACGGGCTGTCACGGGCTGTCACGGGCTGTCACGGGCTGTCACGGGCTGTCACGGGCTGTCACGGGCTGTCACGGGCCGTCACGGGTGGGAGATGTAGAGGCGGTTGCCGGTCGTGCGGTAGCCGATTCGTTCGTAGATGCGGCGGGAGTCGGTGCCGGACGCCTCCAGCCAGGCGATCTCGGTGCCGGCCTCGAACAGGTGGGTGGTCACCGTGGCCGTCACCGCCGACGCGAGGCCCCGACGGCGGTACTCCGGGCGGATGGCGATGCCGGCCACCTCGCTGACCCCGTCGTGCGGCGGGACCGCCTGGCCGCCGCCGGCGCAGGTGCCGTCGTCGCCGGCCACGGCCATCACCGCAACGCCGCCCCGGGACTGCAGGCGGGACATGCGCTCGACGTCGGCGTCGCGCGGTGCGGGGCCGCCGAAGGCCTCGTGCTGGGCGGTGACCATGGCGAGCCGCTCGGCGTCGTCCGCCGGCTCCCGCAGGGCGAAGCCGGCCGGCGCCGGCGGGGGCGCCAGGGTGTCCGGGCGGCAGGTCAGGTACTCGTGCCGGGCCTCGACGGTGAAGCCGGCCGCCACCAGCAGCGCCTCCAGGCCGGGGGCGCTGCTGGTCACGTACTCGAGACGGGGTTGGCGGTTGGCGATCTCGACGGCGCGCACCAGGGCCGTCACGTCGGCGGCCGAGATCGCCGCGCCCGGACGAGGGGTGGCGTAGTTGATCCCGGGATTCGGGGTGCTCGGATCGAAACCGATCACGAACGGCCCGGACTCGATCGGCGCCGGGCGGCTGGACAGGTTGGACAGGACGGACTGCTGGATGCGGGCATCCACGTTCAAGGTTGACCTCTACGCGTACGAAGGAATGGCGGAAGAAAACGTCGGACCGCCGCGCCATGATCTCGCCGCTGTCAACGTCTAGGGTGAGGGCGTGAGCGAAGATCGCACGGGGCCCCGGATCGGTTTCATGTTCGACCGGGGGCGGCCGCCCGAGGAGTTGCCCGGGTACGCGGCGCTGCTCGACGAGCGGGGCGCGGACGACCTGTGGGTGGTCGAGGACCTCGGCTGGACCGGCTCGATCAGCGCCGCGGCGCTCGCCCTGGCCGGCACCCGGCGGCTGCGGGTCGGGCTGGGCATCGCGCCGGTCGCCCTGCGGAACGCGGCCCTGCTCGCGATGGAGGTGGGCAACCTCGCGCGGGTGCACCCCGGACGGCTGGTGGCGGGCGTCGGCCACGGCGTACCGGAATGGATGCGCCAGGTCGGCGCGGAACACGCCGGCAAGCTGGCGATGCTCGAGGAGACGATCGTCGCGGTGCGCGGCCTGCTCGCCGGCGACGAGGTCGTGCTGCACGGCCGCGAGGTCACGGTCGACGGGCTGCGGCTCGTGCACCCGGCCGCGGTGGTGCCGCCGATCGTCACCGGCGTGGTGCGGCCCCGCTCGCTGGAGCTCTCCGGCCGGGTCGCCGACGGGACGATCCTGGCCGAGGGGGCCGGCCCGGCCCAGGTGGCCGCCGCGCTGACCCACATCGACCGCGGCCGCGCGGCGGGCGACCGCCCCGGCCACGAGCTGATCGTCTTCGCGTTCCTGCGCGTCGACGACGACCGGGACCGGGCGGCCGAGGCGGCGCGCGAGGTGGTCGCGGGCCAGGCGGCGTGGCTGGGCGTCGAGCCGTCCGAGGTGTTCGGCATGTTCGGCCCGGCGTCGGTACTCCCGGCTCAGGTCGAGGCCCTGCACCGGGCGGGCGCCGGGACGGTCGTGCTCCGCCCGCTCGGCGCCGACCCGGACGGCCAGACCCGGGCCGCGCTGGCCGCCCTCGCCCGCTGAATTTCGTGGCGTAGCCCTCGTCGCGGGTAGGGAGACGGAGGGCTCCGGGCGGCAGTACGGTTGTACTGTTCACGTGACCGCCGAGCGGGGGTGTGGCTGTTGTCGTCCGGATCGAGCTCGGGTTCGGGGGCGGACCAGCACCTGTTGGCGCTGCTCCGAGCCATCCGCCTGCGGCAGGCCGCGCCCGACGCGGCGGAGGCCGGCGCCGCCGACACGGCCGCGGCCCTGACCCGCCCGGAGGATCTGGCCGGCCGCGGACCGCGCGCGGAAACGGAGCCTGCCGAGGAGCCGAATCCGGAGTGGGAAGCCGGCTCGGTGCGGCCCGATTGGGCGTCGAGCCGGTTGCCGGAAACGCCGACGGACGACCCAGACGAGACCGACATTTCCGAAATAGGCTCGGCGGGCGAAATTTCCGTCGCGGGCGAGGCGGCTGCCGCTGAGGTGCCTGCCGTCGGGTCGTTCTTCGATCGGGCATCGGTGCTGCGGTCGCCGGATGGGCCACTGCGCGACGAACCAGACGACCGCCACGGCGAGGGTCGGCCCGCCCGGTCCGCCGAGGGTCGGCTCCGTCCAGGTGAGGGCGGCGAGGGTCGGCTCCGTTCAGGCGAGGGCGAGACCGGGCGGCCTGGCGCGGGTGCGGCCGGGCGGCTTGGTGAGGGTGCGGCCGGGCGGCTTGGTGAGGGTGCGGCCGGGCGGCTTGGTGAGGGTGCGGCCGGGCGGCTTGGTGAGGGTGTGGCCGGGCGGGCTGGGGGCGCGTCGGAGGTGAGTGCGGCGGCCGTGGGCGGGCTGATCGGGCGGCCCCGGTGGGCGTCGGGCGATCCCGACGTGGAGGGACAGGCTCCCGGCGTACCGCAAAGGTCTGGCAGTCAACCGCGACCGCCGCGCTTCGAGGGAGTGACGGCGGCGGCGCCCGGGCGGGCGCCCGCGGTCGACGGCATGGACCCGGCCGACGATGCGCTGCTGCGGCAGACTCAGGGGCTGCTGCGGGAGAGCCTGGACTTCGCCGGCGGCGGTACCGCGGTGGCCGGTCGGCTGCGGCTGGCCCTGCACACCGCGCGGCCCGAGGTGGTCGCGGCGCTGCCGGGGGACGCCGCCACGCAGACCGCCAAGCTGGCCGCGGGGTTGGTCTGGCTGGTCGATCACCTTGATCAGCCGCCGCTGCTGGTGGGTGGGAGCGCGCGGCTCGGGGCGGCGCTCGCGGCGTGTGGCGTGCCGCCGCGGGGACTGCAATTCGTCGGGGCGGCGCTGGCCGAGGCCTTGCGGGCCGGGTCGCCGGCGGGGGAGTGGCGGCAGGAGTTCGAGCTGGCCTGGCGGTCGACCTGGCAGCACGTGTACGAGTGGATGCAGGTCACCGACCAGGACGAACCGGTCAGCTGGACCGCCGTGGTCGTCTCGCACGAGCTGCGCCGGCCCGATCTGGCGGTGATCCGGCTGCGGCCGTACCTTCCGATGCCGTTCCGGCCGGGGCAGTACGCGCGGATCGAGGTCAACCGCCTGCCGGGGATCTGGCGGCCGTATTCGCTGGCCGGCGCGCCGCGGCGGGACGACCTGGTCGAGCTGCACGTGCGGGCGAAGACCGAGACCGGGGTGAGCGGCACGCTGGTGCACCACACGGTGGTCGGCGACGAGGTGCGGATCGGGCGCGCCGAGGGGGAGATGGGGCTGCCCGAGGGGCCCGGCCGCAACCTGCTGATGATCGCCGGGGACACCGGGGTGGCGCCGCTCAAGGCGCTGCTGACCGAGCTGGCCGACACCGGGGACGGGCGGTCGGCCGTGCTGTTCTGGGGCGTGCGCGACCTCGCCGAGCTCTACGACATCGACGAGATCGCCGAGATCGCGCGGCTCGCGAAACGGGCCACCGTGGTGCCGGTGGTGTCCGAGGGCGATCCGGGGCCGTACGCGTCCGGCCTGGTCACCGACGCGGTCGCCGCCTACGGCGAGTGGTCCCGGCACGAGGTCTACCTGGCCGGGCCGCCGCTCATGCTGGCCGCCACCAGTGCCGCCCTGCACCTGCTCGGCGTGCACCCGGAGCGCATCCACCACGACGCCCCGGAGTAGGCACGACGCCCCGGAGTAGGTCAGGGGAGCGGCGTGGCGTACCCCGGGAGCGACGGCCACCGGACGGTGAGGACGAGCGACTCCTCCTCGGCGTGCCACGAGTGGTCGACGCCCTTGCCCCAGAGCACGTAATCGCCCGGCCGGGCCAGGGTGACCCGGCGATCCGGGAACTCCAGCGTGAACCGGCCGCTGATCAGGAACAGGATGGCCGTACGGTCCTCGCCGCGCACCCACTCGGCGCGCCGGTCGCCGGCCGGGTGCCGCCCCCACTTGACCTCGACCTCGGGGCTGTGCCGCGGGTCGTCGCCGGGCTGGAAGTAGCCGACCAGCCAGCCGCGCTCCTTCGGCGCGTCCCGATCGGCGCTGCCGACGTAGATCTCGCCGCTCATGCCAGCGCGGCATCCAGGATCTTCGCGTACGCCTCGGGCAGGTACGTCCGCCCGCCCGGCGTCAGCACGTCATCCCGCGACGCCTCGGCCCAGGCCGTTGCCGGCACCGCGGCCCGCAGCGCGACCAGCACCGGCGCGTCGTCGGTCAGCATCGAGAGCGCCACCAGCGACTCCTCGACCTCGCCGACGCACTCGAACGGCTTGTGCGCGTCGATCCCGAGCAGCTCGAGGAAGCCGGGCACCTGGGCCGGGTCGGCGAACAGGTCGTGGCCGAAGATGTGGTTGAGCCGGGCCCGGTCCATCGCCGGCGCCATCGCCAGGTAGACGAACCGGCACTTCGGGCAGTCGCCGCACCACCGGACGGCCGGGTCGTGCAGCTTGAACGCCTTGTTGCAGCTGGTCACCACGTCGTCGTAGGCGTCGTGCCGGGCGAACAGCTGAGCGATGTGCAGCTCCGACAACGACCGCAGGAGCGAGAAGTACGGCTCGGTCAGCCCGCTGTGCGCGATGACCGCCTGCCGGAGCAGGCCCTCGGCGGCCAGCCCCTTCGACCACTGGTGGTTGATCTCGTGGCCGTTCCAGGTCAGGTTGGGGTCGCTCGCCGAGCGCTCGTTGGACATCACGACCGGGCCGAGCCCGTGCCAGGCCGCGGTGGCGATCGCGATCAGCGAGTTGATGGCGGTGACCGGGATGTGGCCGTTGAGCGCGGCGCCCGACCTGTTGAGCTCGAACAGGCTCGGGTCGAGTTGACGCCGGGCGGCCAGTGCGGGCAGGCCGGAGGCCGCGTTCACCGCCTTGATCACCGGGTTCGGGTTGACCGAGAAGGGGACCGGGGCGAGCCCGGCGTCGCGCAGGATCTCCAGCGTGACGATCGAGTCCTTGCCGCCGCCGACCGCGGAGAGCGGACGGCCGTGCGAATTGTCCACCGGGGCGGCGGGCTCGCTCGTGCCGGGCACCTCGACGGTCAGCTCCAGGACGTGCGCGAGGTGGTTGCGGTACGCGTACTCGGCCATTCCGTCCGTGTAGACCGCGGTGAAGAAGTCAGCTGCGGCCCGGGGGACCGCGGCGGGCGCCACCACCCGGGCCGGCGCGCCGACCTTGTAGTAGCTGACCCCGGCCACCACGTGCAGCAGGTCGAGCACCCGGTGAAAGGCCTCCGGCACCGGCCGGTCGGCGACCGGGAAGGTGATCGTCTCGGTGAACGACAGGGGGTCCGGGCCGTCGAGCAGGTAGTCGAACGTGGCGACGCCGGTCTGCGGGTCGAACGCGTACGAGGGAAAGCGCATGACGTCGAACCGCACCCGGAATCTCCTGTCTTTCTGTCGACCGGCAATACTAGTTCGACTCGACGAGGAGGTTGCGACGTGCGCCTGGCAGACCTGAACGGCTGGTCCGTGGCGGTGTGGGGGACCGGGCGGGAGGGCCGGGCCGCGGTCCTGGCGATCGCGCCGCACCGGCCGTCGCGGCTGATCGCGGTCGACGACAGCGCCAACTTCCTCTCCATCCCGTGGGAGGGCGAGCTCGCCGCGAAGGCGCCGCTGGCCGGCGGAGATCACGCCTTCCCCGCTCTGGTGACCGCCGACGTGGTGGTCCGCTCGCCCGGCGTGCCGCAGACGCACCCGTGGATGAAGGAGCTGCGCGAGCGCGGTGTCACGGTCACCGGCGGTAGCGCCCTCTGGATGGCAGATAACGCAGCGCGAACGATCGGCGTCACCGGCAGCAAGGGCAAGAGCACCACCTCGAGCCTGATCAGTCACCTGCTGACCGCGGTCGGCCGGCCCAACGTCTTCGGCGGCAACATCGGCGTACCGCTGCTCGACCTGCCGCCGGCCGCCCAGTATGTGCTGGAGCTGTCCAGCTACCAGTGCGCCGACCTGGCCGACTCGCCGCGGGTCGCGGTGGTGACCGCGCTGTTCCCCGAGCACCTCGACGCGCACGGCGGCGAGCGGGAGTACTACCGGGACAAGCTCAACCTGCTCCGGCACGGCCCCGAGATGATCGTGGTGAACGGCGCCGACCTGCGGCTGCGCGACGAGATCCGGGGCATCTGCGACCTGAACGGGTTCCCGCCGATCCCGGCCGGCGCCGACGACTCCCGGTTCCGGGTCGAGGACGAGTGGGTGCACTGCTCGGACGAGCCGCTGTTCCACCGGGAGGCGCTGCACCTCAAGGGCGCGCACAACGGCCGCAACCTGTGCGTGGCGCTGGCCGTGCTGGACGGCCTGGGCGTGGACGTGCCCGGGATGAAGGACGAGTTGCGGGCCGCCGTCGAGTCGTTCGAGGGGCTGCCGCACCGGCTCGCCGAGATCGCCGACCCGTCCGGGCTGACCTTCGTCGACGATACGCTCTCGACGAGTCCCTACTCGGCGATGCACGCGATCGAGGCGTACGCGGGCCGGCCGCTCACCGTGCTCCTCGGCGGCACCGATCGCGGGCTCGACTACGCTCCGCTACGCGAGTTCCTCGCCGATCGGGAACTCACCGTGATCGGCATCCCCGACTCCGGCCCGCGGATCGTCGAGGAGCTGGCCGGGCTGTCCGGGGTGGTCACGGAGGTCGCCGCGGATCTGCCGGCCGCCGTGCGTCTCGCGCGAAAGATGACCCCGGACGGCGGCGTGGTCCTGCTGTCCCCGGCGGCCCCGAGCTACGGCCGCTACCGCAACTTCGAGCACCGCTCCGAGGCGTTCGCCGCCGCGATCCGCGAATCCGCCTGACCGGGTTTCCGGCGCCCGGGCGGCACGGCCCGGCGGCCGGGTGACCAGCGCGAGGGCACGCCGGGCGGCCCGCTGAACCGGGGACGGACAGCATCGGCGGGGACGTCCCCACGCGTACGGTAAATCTTTTGATCATGTTACGAACCGTTCGGAACTTCACCCGCACGGTCGATTCCGCACGGCCCTGACGCGCACCGGACCATGGGCCGAAAGTGCGATGACAGAGTGGTATAAAACCGCCCATGTGACTGTGGTCACGTCGTAAAGAACATTTCCGGATTGATGGCCGTCAAGCGGCCCGCGTTCATCGGCCCAGGTCAGGTAACGGTTTGAAAACTTCGCCCACGGTCTTGACACGAGGGGCCATTTAGTAAGAACTTTTACCGCGACAGTAAACAGTCCTTCCTGAAAGGGTGGCCGATGAGCGAGCCAGAGATGGACGGCGCCGCGCCGACCGCGGTCGTCGACTCCCTGGTCGCCGATCAGGGTCAGCCGTCGGACGGCGTTCTCCTGCGCGTCCGCTCGCTGCTGCCGGAATTCACCGGCGCGCTCCGGCGAGTGGCCGAGCAGGTCCTCACCGACCCGGCGGCGGCTTCCCGCGCCACCATCGTCGAGCTCGCCGAGCGCAGCGGCACCTCACCGGCGACCGTCACCCGGTTCTGCCGCGCGCTCGGCTTCGACGGATACGCCGACCTGCGGCTCGGGATCGCGGCCGAGACGGGACGGGCGCGCTCGGCCGGCTGGACGGTGGACATCGGCCGCGAGATCCAGCCGAACGATCCGCTCGAGCGGGTCCTCGGCCAGATCATGGCGGCCGACACCCGGGCGATGCACGACACCGCCGCGCTGCTCGACCTCGCCGAGGTGGAGCGGGCCGCGACGGCGATCGCGGCGGCGCGCCGGGTCAACATCTTCGGCGCCAGCGGGAGCGCGCTGGTCGGCGAGGAGATGCAGTTCAGCCTGCATCGGATCGGCGTGCCGGTGTGGGCCTGGACGGACGTGCACAACGGGCTGGCCAGCGCCGCGCTGTCCCGCCCCGGCGACGTCGCGCTCGGCGTCTCGCACTCGGGCGAGACCGGCGAGACCATCGAGCTGCTCGCCGAGGCGAGCAGCCGGGGCGCGACCACTGTCGCCCTGACCAGTTTTCCCCGCTCACCCCTCGCCGAGCTCGCCGACATCGTGTTGCTCACGGCGACCCAGGCGACGACGTTCCGGCCGGATGCGCTCAGTGCTCGGCATCCGCAGCTGGTCGTGCTGGATCTGCTCTACGTCGCGGTCGCGCAGCGAACCCACGAACGTTCGCACGCGGCCTTCCAACGCACCGCTCAAGCCGTCCATGGCCACAAGGCGGCCAAGGACGGAACACGACACGACTGATTCCCACCCCCATAGCGATAGATGACTCCCCCTCTGGAGGAAGCGTGAAGCGCAAGATCGTGGCGGCGGCGGCCATCGCCGCAACGCTGCTGGGCGCCGCTGCCTGCGGCTCCAAGACCGATAACTCCCCCACCACCTCCGCTTCCGGCGCCGTCGACGGCAAGGGCAAGACCCTCAAGGTCTGGCTGATGATCGACGCGCAGAGCGGCTGGAAGGGCGTCGTCGACGACGCGTCCCAGCGGTTCACCGCCGCCACCGGCGCGCAGGTCAACGTCGAGTACCAGGAGTGGGCCAACCACCTCACCAAGCTCGACGCCACGCTGGCCGGCAACGACGTACCGGATGTGATCGAGCTCGGCAACACCGAATTCCCCAAGTACGTGTTCTCCCAGGCGTTCGCGGCCATCAACCCGGCCGACTACGAGAACTCGGGCACCTGGCTGCAGGGCCTCAAGGGCGCGTGTGACTTCGAGGGCAAGACGTACTGCGTGCCCTACTACGCCGGCGCCCGGGTGCTGATCTACCGCACCGACCTGTTCAAGAAGGCCGGCATCGCCGCGGCCCCGAAGACCTACGACGAGTTCCTGTCCGACGCCGACAAGCTGCAGGCCACGCAGAAGTCGGATGCCAAGTTCGGTGCCGTCTACATGCCGGGCCAGTACTGGTACGCGGCGATGTCCTGGGTCAAGGCGTCCGGCGGCGACATCGCCAAGCAGGACGGCCAGAAGTGGGTCGGCCAGCTCTCCCAGCCTTCCTCGGTCGCGGGCCTGCAGAAGTGGGTCGACATGGCCAAGAAGTACTCGAAGGCCGACCCGACCAAGAACGAGAACGACCAGGCCGGCATCTTCGCCCAGGGCGAGGCGGGCATGTTCTACGGCAACGCCTGGGAGCAGGGCGCGGCCGAGCAGGTCAAGAAGGACCCGAACGACCCGAACTCCAAGCTGGTCGACACCAAGGTCAAGGGCAAGCTGGCCGCCGCGCCGATGCCCGAGATCCCGTCCTTCCTCGGCGGCTCGAACCTCGGCGTCACCGCGAAGAGCCAGAACAAGCAGCTGGCCGCTCAGTGGATCAAGTACTTCACGGACAGCACCTCGATGGCCGGCCTGGTTAAGGCGAACGCGCTGCCGAACTCGACCGCGCTGCTGGACAAGGCCGCCGCGGACAACCCGACCATCGCGCCGGCCGCGCTCGCCGCGAAGAGCACCTGGTTCACCCCGAACGCGGAGAAGTGGGCGGACGTCGAGAAGGGCAACATCCTGCAGACGATGCTCAGCGACATCCTGACCGGCAAGAAGTCCGTGGCCGACGGCGCCAAGTGGGCCGACGACCAGATCAACACCACGCTCAACGACAACTGATCCCCATGCTGCCGCCCGCCTGGAGGCGGGCGGCAGCAGAACGGCAAAGGAACGTTGATGTCCGTCGTCGAAACCCCGGCGACCCGCCGGACGGGCGGGTCCACACCGCACCGTGCTTCCGGTCGCGCGACCCGGACGCGCCGCCGCCGTCAGGGGTCGGGCCTGCCCTGGCTCCTCTCCGTCCCCACGCTGCTCCTGCTCGCCGGGCTGCTCGGCTATCCGCTGGTGCGGATGGTCGTGCTGTCCTTCCAGAACATGCGGCTGCGCGAGCTGATCAGCGGCCGTACGCCCCCGTGGGTCGGCCTCGACAACTACACCAGGGTCCTGAGCGACTCGGTCTTCTGGACCGTGGTGGGCCGCACGGTCGCTTTCACGGCCGTCGCGGTGATCATCTCCGTCGTGATCGGGCTCGCGATCGCGCTGCTGATGCGCCGGGTCGCCCACGGCGTACGCATGCTCATGATCGTCGCGATGATGTTCGTCTGGGCGATGCCGCAGCTGGTCGCGGCGCAGGCCTTCCGCTGGATCACCGATTCCGACTTCGGTGTCCTCAACTACCTGCTCGACATGCTGCCCGGCGTGCACTACCAGAACCACAGCTGGTTCGTGAACCCGTGGCAGGGCTGGTCGGTGATCACCACGCTGGTGGTCTGGGCCGGCATCCCGTTCCTCGCGATCACCCTGAACGCCGGGCTCACCCAGGTGCCGAAGGAGCTCATCGAGGCGGCCACGGTGGACGGCGCGACGTTCTGGCAGGCGCTACGCAACATCATCCTGCCGATCCTGAAGCCGCTGCTGACGATCGTGACGACGCTGTCGGTGATCTGGGACTTCGGCCTGTTCACGCAGAACTGGGCGCTGCGCGACGGCCACCCGGAGCCGGAGTACCAGACGCTCGCGACCTACTCGTACACGCAGGCGTTCGGGCAGTCCCGGTACAGCCTGGGCTCGGCCATCTCGGTGATCACCGTGCTGCTGATGCTCGGCGTGATGGCGTTCTACATCCGGCAGATGTTCAAGATCGGGGAGGTGGACTGATGGTCGCCACCACCGCGGCCGCGCCGGCCGCGCGGCCGCGCCGGCGGGTCGACGACGGCGTGATGACGGTCGGCCGCAGCCGGGCCGGCACGATCGCGGCCAACACGATCGGCGTGATCTTCTCGCTGTTCATGCTGTTCCCGGTCTACTGGGTGCTGAACACCGCGTTCAAACCGCCGACCGAGGTGCTGGCGCTGACGCCGACGTTCGTGCCGACCCACCCGACCTTCGACAACTTCCTGTCGGCCTTCAAGGCGCAGTACTTCCTGCAGGACATGCTCAACGGACTGGTCGTCACGCTGATGGCGGTGGCCGGCGCGCTGGTGGTCGGCTTCCTGGCGGCGCTGGCGATCGCCCGGTTCAAGTTCTTCGGCCGGAAGGGGATCATCCTGGTGATCCTCGCCGTGCAGTTGGTGCCGTTCATCGCGCTGCTGATCCCGCTCTTCCTGATGCTGCAGCGGGTGTCCTTGACCGACAGTCTGATCGGTGTGAGTATCACCTACTTGGTCCTGATCTTGCCCTATACGGTGTGGACGCTGCGCGGCTTCATCTCCGGGATTCCCCGCGAGCTGGACGAGGCCGCGCTGATCGACGGCTGCACCCGTGGCCAGGTGTTCTGGCGGATCATCCTGCCGCTGACCGGCCCCGGCCTGGTCGCGACCAGTGTGTACGGATTCATCCAGGCCTGGAACGAATTCATCATCATCAACACCCTGAACAGCCCGGCCAAGCAGAACCTGATGGCCTGGCTGCTGCAGAACCAGACCACCCGCGGTACCGCCTGGGGTCCCCTCATGGCCGGTGCGATCATCACCTCGATCCCGGTGGTGGTCTTCTTCTTGATCATCCAACGCAATATCGCCACCGGTCTCACCGCCGGTGCTGTGAAGGGCTGATCCGCTCCCCCAACAGATGAGCACAAGCACTGAGGAGATGCTGTGACCGAGATATTCAAGGCCGAGGTCGATCGCCGTACGCTGCTGCGTCGGGCGGCAGCCGTCGGTCTGATGGCCACCCCCGCGGTGGGCATGCTGAGCGCCTGCGTCGGCGGTGGCAACGACAACAGCACCAAGCAGTCGACCGGCACCAAGTCCGCGGACAACCCGCTGGGTATCGACCCCAAGGCGGGCGTCGAGATCATCATCTTCAACGGCGGCCTGGGCACGGCGTACGCCACCGACGTTGACATCCCGCTGTTCAACAAGAAGTGGCCGGACGCCAAGATCACCTACTCGAACACCGAGCAGATCTCGACGGTCGTGCAGCCCCGGATCAACGCCGGCAGCCCGCCCGACATGATCAACAACTCGGGCTCGAACCTGATGGACTTCGGTGCGATCGTGAAGGCCGGCCAGGCCGCCGACCTGACCGACCTGTTCGCGGCGCCGTCCTGGGACGTGGCCGGCAAGACCGTGGCCGAGACGCTGGTGCCGGGCGCCGTCGAGCAGGGCACGTACGACGGCAAGCCGTTCGCGATGAACTACTCGTTCACCGTCTTCGGCCTCTGGTACAACAAGAAGCTCTTCGACACCAAGGGCTGGAAGATCCCGACCACCTGGGCCGACTTCACCGCCCTGTGCGACACGATCAAGGGCGCCGGCCTCACGCCGTTCGGTTACGCGGGCGCCAACGCGTCGTACTACATGGTCCGTGCCCTGCTCACCAGCGCCGCCAAGATCGGCACCGAGCAGGCGCTGAAGGACATCGACAACCTGAAGCCCGGCGCGTGGACCGCCGACCCGATCATGAAGGCCGCCCAGGCCTGGGGCGAGATCGGCAACAAGTACATCAACAAGACCTACCTGGGTCTGCGGCACACCGAGGTCCAGCTCCAGCAGGACCAGGACAAGCTGGCGTTCTACCCGTGCGGCTCGTGGCTCGAGAACGAGCAGTCGAAGGACACCCCGCCCACCTTCCAGTACGCGGTGGCCGCGTACCCGAGCGTGACCACCTCGGACCAGCTCCCGGCGACCGCGATCAACGCGGCGGCCGGCGAGATCTACTTCGCGGCGGCCCACGGCAAGAACCCGCAGGGCGGCAAGGAGTTCATCCGCGGCATGCTCTCCAAGGAGGCGGCGCTGGGCTTCACCAAGCTCACCAAGTCGCTTACGGTGGTGGCGGGCGCCGCGGACGGCCAGACCATCTCGCCCGGCCTGACCAGCGCGAACGACCTGCTCGGCAAGGCCGGCAAGGACGTCTTCATGGGCTACCTGTTCGACACCTGGTACAAGAAGCTCGACGACGAGTCGCGCGCCGCCGTCAACGACCTGATGTTCAAGGGCGGCGACGCGGCGAAGTTCTGCCAGCGCATGGAGGCGGCGTCCCAGGCGGTCGCCAAGGACTCCTCGGTCACCAAGTTCACCCGCAGCTGAGTTTAGGTAGGTAGGACGCCATGCGGCACGGCAAGTATCCCTTCATCATCGGCTTCCTTGTCGTGCCGGTGGCGCTCTACTGCACCTTTGTGGTGGCGGCCTACCTCCAGGCCTTCCAGTTGTCCTTCACCGGCTGGTCGGGCTTCGGCCGGATCACGTACATCGGCTTCGAGAACTTCCACAAGCTCTGGAACGACGACCTGTTCTGGCAGTCGTTGCGGCACAACCTGTTCCTGCTGATCCTGCTGCCGGTGGTCACGGTCGCGGTGGCGCTCGTGATCGCGTTCCTGCTCAACGTCGGCGGGAGCAGCCGGGGCGGCCAGACCCGCGGCGTCCGCGGGTCGAAGGCGTACCGGATCATCTTCTTCTTCCCGCAGTTGCTGGCCCTCGCCATCGTCGCGGTGATCTTCCAGCGGGTCTTCGGGCCGGACAAGAGCGGCATGCTCAACGGCCTGTTCCCCGCCTCCTGGAATCCCTGGCTGTTCCTCGCCGACGAGCGCTGGGCGATGACCTGCATCCTGATCGTGCTGATCTGGCAGGCGGTCGGCTTCTACGTGGTGCTGTTCTCGGCCGGCATGGGCTCGATCCCCGCCGAGATCTACGAGGCGGCCGCGCTGGACGGCGCCTCCCGGATCACGCTGTTCTTCCGGGTCACCATCCCGCTGCTCTGGGGCACGATCCAGGTCGCCTGGGTCTACCTGGGCATCGCGGCGTTCGACGCGTTCGCCGTCGTCAACATCATGAGCGTCGACCGGGGTGGACCGAACGGCGCGACCTCGGTGCTGAGCCTGATGATCTGGCGCAACACGTTCGAGTTCTCGCAGGTGGGCTACGCCTCCGCGATCGGCGTCGTGCTGTTCTTCCTGACCCTGACCTTCGCCGCGCTGACCCTCCGGGTCACCCGCCGCGAGTCCCTGGAAGCCTGAGGAGGACCGATGACCAACCTCACCAGCGTCCCGGGCGCCGACGTCGTACCCACCCCCGCCGCCAAGAGCGCGGGCCGCAAGCCCGCCGTGAAGCGCGAGGTCAACGCGCTCACCGGGATGGCCCACATCGGACTGATCCTGTGGGCGATCGCCACCGCCGGCCCGCTGATCTGGGTCGTGCTCGCCTCGTTCAAGAGCAACACCGAGATCTTCCTGGGCAAGCCGTTCGCGCTGCCGGAGCACTGGTCGTTCAAGACGTACGCGGACGCGTGGACCGAGGCGCACGTCGGGCGCTACTTCGTCAACAGCGTCATCGTCGTCATCCTCAGCACCGCCGGGACGATGGTGCTCGGCTCGATGGCGGCCTACGTGCTGGCCCGCTACCGGTTCTGGGGCAACCGGTTCATCTACTACCTGTTCGTGTCGGGTCTCGCGTTCCCGACCTTCATGGCGCTGGGCCCGCTGTTCTACATCCTCAAGGGCATGGGGCTGCTCGGCACGTACACCGGCCTGATTCTGGTCTATATCGCCTACTCGCTGCCGTTCACGGTCTTCTTCCTGGCGGCGTTCTTCAAGACGCTGCCGTACGAGATCGAGGAGGCGGCCACCGTCGACGGCGCCTCGCACACCCGCAAGTTCTTCCAGATCATGATGCCGATGGCGCGCTCCGGCCTGGTCAGCATCACCATTTTCAACATCGTCGGCCAGTGGAACCAGTACCTGCTCCCGCTGGCGATCATCACCGGCCCGGGCACCGACAACAAGCTGCTGCTGACCCAGGGCATCGCCAAGATCAGCGTCTCGGCCGGCTACCACGCCGAGTGGTCCACGCTGTTCGCCGCCCTGACCCTGTCGATCCTCCCGATGATCATCGTCTACGCCATCTTCCAGCGGCAGATCCAGGCCGGCCTGACCGCCGGCGCGGTGAAATAACGACGGGACTAGTCCCAGCTGGCCAGGTAGGAGGCGGCCATGTCCTTGTCGGCGTGGCCCTGTTCGGCGGCGCGGCGGAACCGTTCCGCGCCGGCCTCGGCCACGTCCAGGCGTACGCCATGGTCGCGGCCCGCGTCGACGATCAGCCGGGCGTCCTTCTCGGCCGTGTCCACCGCGAAGCTGGCCGGCGCCAGCCGGTCCTCGAGGATGAGCTGCGCCTTCGCGCGCAGGTAGCCTAGATCCAGCGGGCCGCCGGCGATCAGCTCGAAGAACGCGGCCGGCTCGACGCCCAGCCCCTTGGCCAGCGCCAGCGTCTCGGCGGCGCCGTGCGTCACGGCCAGCACCCAGCTGTTCGCGACCAGCTTGAGCTTGGTGGCGCTGGCGTCGGCCGCGTCGGTGCCGGTCCACGTGGTCCGGGCGCCGACCGCGTCGAAGATCGGCCGCACCGCTTCCCGGTACTCCGCGGGGCCGGCCGCCAGCACGCTCAGCTGCCCGGCCTCGGCCGGCTGGCGGGTGCCCAGCACCGGGGCGTCGAAGAAGATCACGCCGCGTTCGGCGGCCGCGGCGGCGAGCTTGGCCACGTCGGCGGGGGAGGACGTGGTCGACTGGATCCAGTAGGTGCCCGGGCGCAGCGCGTCGGCCGCCTGCTCGATCACCTCGCGCACGGTCGCGCCGTCGAAGAGCATGGTCAGCACGACGTCGGCGTGCCGGACGGCCTCGGCCGGGGTCGCCGCGGTGGGCAGGCCGGTCGCCTCGGCCTTGTCCCGGGTGCGGTTCCACACCGTCACGTCGTGCCCGGCCTTGGCGATGTTGCGGGCCATCGCGGCGCCCATGATCCCGGCGCCGAGGACGGCCACGGACAGTTTCTCGGTCATGTCCTCATCTTGCCTGCTTCGCCTGTTGGACGCCGGGCCCGCGTTACACCAAGGTAGTAAGGGTTGTTTGAGGAGGACCCATGGAGACCCGTCGCATCGGCGACACCACGGTCGGCGCGATCGGGCTCGGCGGGATGCCGATGTCGATCGAGGGCCGGCCGGACGAGGAGCGCTCGGTCCGGACGATCCACGCCGCGCTCGACGCCGGCATCACCCTGATCGACACGGCCGACTCGTACCACATCCACGCCGACGAGGTGGGCCACAACGAGGCGCTGATCGCGCGGGCGCTCGCCACGTACGGCGGGGACAAGTCGTCGGTGCTGGTCGCCACGAAGGCCGGGCACCTGCGCCCGGGCGACGGCAGCTGGACGGTGGACGGCTCGCCGTCGTACATCTTCGAGGCGTGTGAGGAGTCGCTGAAGCGGCTCGGCGTCGACGCGATCGACCTCTACCAGTACCACCGCCCCGACCCGCGGGTGCCCTGGGCCGACTCGATCGGCGCGATCCGCGACCTGCTCGACGCCGGCAAGATCCGGATGGCCGGCGTCTCGAACGCGAACCCGGGGCAGATCCTCGAGGCGCGGGAGATCCTCGGCGGCCGCTTGGTCTCGGTGCAGAACCAGTTCTCCCCGTCGTTCCTCTCCTCGGCGCCCGAGCTCTCCCTCTGCGACGAGCTGGGCATCGCCTTCCTGTCCTGGTCACCGCTGGGCGGCATCCGCCGGGCCGGCTCCCTCGGCGGCGGGTTCGCCACCGTCGCCACGCGGCACGGGGTCAGCCCGCAGCGGGTCTGCCTGGCGTGGCACCTCGCCAAGTCCCCGGTGGTGATCCCGATCCCCGGCGCCAGCCGGCCGGACACCATCGTCGACTCGGCGCTCGCACCGAAGCTGACCCTGACCGCCGACGACCTCGCCCTTCTCCCCTGAGGACCTGCCGTGTTCGAAGCTTCGGAAGACCGTTACGCATCGATGGAGTACCGCCGGACCGGCCGCAGCGGGCTCGAGCTGCCCGCCGTGTCGCTCGGCCTGTGGCACAACTTCGGCGACGACAAGCCGTTCGAGACCCAGCGGGACATCCTGCGGCGCGCCTTCGACCTCGGCATCACCCACTTCGACCTGGCCAACAATTACGGCCCGCCGTACGGCTCGGCGGAGCGGAACTTCGGCCGGCACCTGGCCGCTGATTTCGCTAAGTATCGCGATGAGTTGGTCATCTCTACCAAAGCGGGCTACGACATGTGGCCGGGGCCGTATGGCGAGTGGGGTTCGCGGAAATACCTCACCGCGTCGCTCGACCAGTCGCTGAAGCGGATGGGACTGGACTACGTCGACATCTTCTACTCGCACCGGCTCGACCCGGACACCCCGCTCGAGGAGACGATGGGTGCGCTGGCCTCGGCGGTCCGCGCCGGCAAGGCGCTCTATGTCGGGATTTCTTCGTATTCACCGGCCAAAACGGCCGAAGCGGCGGCCTTGTTGAAGGACCTCGGCACCCCGCTGCTGATCCACCAGCCGTCCTACTCGATGCTGAACCGCTGGATCGAGGACGGCCTGCTCGACGTCCTCGCCGACGTCGGCGCCGGCTGCATCGGCTTCTCGCCGCTGGCCCAGGGCATGCTGACCGACCGCTACCTCGGTGGCGTCCCGCAGGGCTCACGCGCCAGCGAGCAGAAGTCGCTCTCCGCCGACCTGCTCTCCTCGGACAATCTGGACAAAATCCGTGCGCTGAACGATATCGCCCAACACCGCGGCCAGTCGCTGGCCCAGATGGCGATCGCGTGGTCGATCCGAGACCCCCGGATGACGTCGGTGGTGCTGGGCGCGAGCAGCGTGGCCCAGCTGGAGAACAACGTGGCGTCCCTGGCCAACACGTCCTTCTCCGACGAGGAGCTGGCCGAGATCGACAAGTACGCCACCGAGTCCGGCATCAACCTGTGGGCGCGGTCGAGCGAGGTCTGACGGTCGCTATCGTGTGGCGATGACGGGGAAAGCGATCATCTTTCACGGCACCGGGGGTAATCCGGAGGTGGCGTGGTACCCGTGGCTGGCTGGGCGGCTTCGGGCGCGGGGGTTCGAGGTCGAGGTCCCGCACTATCCGGGGCTGAACGTCGAACCGATCGGGGCGTTTCTGCCGCGGGTGTTGGGGGCGCATCGGTTCGACGAGGAGACCGTGCTCGTGGGGCACTCGGGTGGGGCAGCGCTGTTGCTCGCGCTGCTCGAGCGGGTCTCGGTCGACCGGGCGTTCCTGGTCGCGGGGTATTGCACGCGGCCGAACGCGTCGGAGGAGCCGGTCCTGCGGGAGGAGTACGACTGGGACGCGATCCGGGCGCACGTGCGGGACATCTACTTCATCAACTCGGTGGTCGACCCGTACGGCTGCGATGCGGCGCAGGGGCGGGCCATGTTGGACCGGCTCGGCGGGACGCAGATCGTGCGGAACGACGGGCACTTCGGCGACTACGGCCAGCCCTTCGACGAGTTTCCGCTGCTGGAGCGGCTGATCTCGTAGCCGGGCCGGCCGTGGTGTCTCAGCCGATCTCGTACGCCAGGTTGGGGCGCAGCCAGCGCTCGGCCTCCTCGACCGCCATGCCGCGCCGGGCGGCGTAGTCGGTGATCTGGTCCTTGCCCAGGCGGCCGACGGTGAAGTAGCGGGACGCCGGGTTCGCGAAGATCAGGCCGCTGACGGCGGCGGCCGGGGTCATCGCGTACGACTCGGTGAGTCCGATGCCGATCGCCTCCGTGCCGAGCAGGTCGAAGAGGTCCTTCTTCTCGCTGTGGTCGGGGCTCGCGGGATAGCCGAGCGCCGGCCGGATGCCGCGGAACCGCTCGGCGTGCAGGTCCTCCAGCCGGGGCTGGGCGTCCGGCTCGAACCACTCGCGGCGGGCCTGGAGGTGCAGGTACTCGGCGAACGCCTCGGCCAGCCGGTCGGCCAGCGCCTTGACCATGATGGCCCGGTAGTCGTCCTTCTCGTCCTCGTAGCGCTTGGCCAGCTCGTCGGCGCCGTGGATCGCCACCGCGAAGCCACCGAGATGATCGTCCTTCGGCGCGATGTAGTCGGCCAGGCAGCGGTTCGCCCGGCCGGCCGGCTTCTGGGTCTGCTGGCGCAGCATCGGGAACTTCACGCCATTGTCGAGCACGATGTCGTCGCCCTCGGCGTGCGCGCCCCAGAAGCCGTACAGCCCCCGGGCCCGGAACGAGCCCTCCGCGATGATCTTGTCGAGCAGGGTGTTGGCGTCGTCCCACAGCTCGCGGGCGACCGGCTGCTCGAGGATCGCCGGGAACTTGCCCTTGAGCTCCCAGGCCAGGAACAGGAACGTCCAGTCGACCATCTCGCGCAGCTCGGCGATCGACGGCTCGACCACCCGCACCCCGGTGAAGGCCGGCGTCGGCAGCTCGCCGAAGTCGACCACCTCGCGGTTGGCCCGGGCCTGCTCGAGCGTGAGCAGCGGCTGGGCGTGCCGGTTGGCGTGCTGCTTGCGCAGCCGCTCCTGGTCGGCCCGGTTGGCCTGGTCGAGCTTCTCGGCGCGGTTCGGGTCGAGCAGGTCGGAGACCACGCCGACCACCCGGGAGGCGTCGAGCACGTGCACGGTCGAGGCGCCGTACGCCGGCGCGATCCGTACCGCGGTGTGCTGCTTGGAGGTGGTCGCCCCGCCGATCAGCAGCGGCAGCTTGAGGCCGCGCCGCTCCATCTCGGCGCCGACCGACACCATCTCGTCCAGCGACGGGGTGATCAGGCCGGACAGGCCGATCACGTCGGCGCCCTCGGCCACCGCGGTGTCCAGGATCTTCGCGGCCGGCACCATCACGCCGAGGTCGATCACCTCGTAGTTGTTGCAGCCCAGCACTACGCCGACGATGTTCTTGCCGATGTCGTGCACGTCGCCCTTGACCGTGGCCAGCACGACCTTGCCCTGGCCGCGGCCGGGCTGGACGATACCGGCGGCGAGCGCGCGCTCCTTCTCCTCCTCCATGAACGGCTCGAGGTAGGCCACCGAGCGCTTCATCACCCGGGCGCTCTTGACCACCTGCGGCAGGAACATCTTGCCGGAGCCGAACAGGTCGCCGACGATCTTCATGCCGTCCATCAGCGGGCCCTCGATCACCTCGAGCGGCCGGGGGAACTGCTGACGCGCCTCCTCGGTGTCCTCCTCGATGAAATCGACAATGCCATGCACGAGCGCGTACGAGAGGCGCTCGGCCACCGGCGCCTCCCGCCAGGACAGGTCGACCTCGCGCTGCTTGCCCTTGCCGGTGACGGTCGACGCGAACGCGACCAGCCGGTCGGTGGCGTCCTCGCGGCGGTCGAAGAGCACGTCCTCGACGAGCTCCAGCAGGTCGGCCGGGATGTCCTGGTAGACGGCGAGCTGGCCGGCGTTGACGATGCCCATGTCGAGGCCGGCCCGCACCGCGTGGAGCAGGAACGCCGAGTGCATCGCCTCGCGGACCACGTCGTTGCCGCGGAACGAGAACGACAGGTTGGAGATGCCGCCGCTGGTCCGGGCGCCGGGGCAGCGCTCCTTGATCAGCGGGAGCGCCTCGATGAACGCCTTCGCATACCCGTTGTGTTCCGCGATTCCGGTCGCGACCGCGAGGACGTTCGGGTCGAAGATGATGTCGTCGGGGGCGAAGCCCGCGTTGACCAGCAGGTCATAGGCGCGGCCACAGATCTGGACCTTGCGGTCGCGGGTGTCGGCCTGGCCCTGCTCGTCGAAGGCCATCACGACGACGCCGGCACCGAACTCGCGGATGCGGCGGGCGTGGTCGAGGAAGACCTCCTCGCCCTCCTTCAGGCTGATCGAGTTGACCACGCCCTTGCCCTGCACGCACTTGAGGCCCGCCTCGAGCACGCTCCACTTGGAGCTGTCGATCATGACGGGGATCCGGGCGACCTCGGGCTCGGTGGCGATGAGGTTGAGGAAGGTGGTCATCGCCTGCTCGCTGTCGAGCAGGTCGGCGTCCATGTTCACGTCGAGCAGGTTGGCGCCGCCGCGCACCTGGTCGAGGGCCACGTCGACGGCGCCCTGGTAGTTGTCCGCCTCGATCAGCCGGCGGAACCGGGCCGAGCCGGTGACGTTGGTCCGCTCGCCGATCATGACGAAGCCGGTGTCCGGGCCGATCGCGAACGGCTCGAGGCCGCTGAACCGGGTGGTCGGCGCGGGCGGGTCGATCTTCCGCCGCGCGTATTTTTTGACCGAATCGGCAATTTGTCCGATATGTGCGGGGGTGGTTCCGCAGCAGCCGCCGACGATGTTGACCAGGCCGTCCGCCGCGAAGCCGCTGACCAGCGCCGAGGTCTCGGCCGGGGTCTCGTCGTAGCCGCCGAACGCGTTGGGCAGGCCGGCGTTCGGGTGCGCGGCGACGAAGACGTCGGCGAGGCGGGCCAGCTCGGCCACGTGCGGGCGCATCTCGGTCGCGCCCAGCGAGCAGTTCACGCCCACGACCAGCGGGTGCGCCCGCTCGATCGAGCGCCAGAACGCCTCCACGGTCTGGCCGGAGAGCGTACGGCCGGAGAGGTCGACGATGGTTACCGAGATCCACAGCGGCAGCTCGGGGGCGACCTCGTGGGCGGCCGCGATCGCCGCCTTCGCGTTCAGCGTGTCGAAGATCGTCTCGATCAGCAGCAGGTCGACGCCGCCCTCGGCGAGTGCGGTGATCTGCTCCGCATACGCCGCCTTGACCTGGTCGAAGGTGACCGCCCGGTAGGACGGGTCGTCGACCTTGGGGGACAGCGACAGCGTGACGTTCAGCGGGCCGACCGAGCCGGCCACGAACCGGGGCTTGCCGTCGCGGTCCTCGGCCTCGGCGGCGGCCTCCCGGGCCAGCTGCGCGCCGCGGACGTTCATCTGCCGCACCAGCCCCTCGAGGCCGTAGTCGGCCTGGGCGATGCTGGTGGCGGTGAACGTGTTCGTCGTGGTGATGTCGGCGCCGGCCGCCAGGTACTGCCGGTGGACGTCGAGGATCACGTCGGGGCGGGTGAGGATGAGCAGGTCGGGATCGCCGGTCACGTCCTGCTCGTGCTCGGGCGGGATCAGCTCGCCGCGGTAGTCCGCCGGCTCGAGCTTGGCGCCCTGCAGCATCGTGCCCCACGCGCCGTCCAGCACCAGGATGCGCTCGCCCAGCAGGCGCTTCAGCTCAGCAATCCGGACACTGCGCTCAGCGTTTTTCAGCAAACCGACCACCTCCGCGTAGGTGACAACGGAGGCGCCCTTGGTCGGATTCACCGAGCGAGCGTGGCGGGTTTCACCCCGTTGCAGCGCCTCTCGCTTCGGACCATCCAAGGTACCGCACTATCACTTCGCGTCGGCGTACGCGCCAACTACTGAGACGTCGAGCGGGAACCGGACAGCGGTCTCCCCGAAGAGCAGCCGGCCGGCCTGGACGGCGGAGGCGGTCACCGCCTCGGCGACCTGGGCCGCCTCCTCCTCGGGACAGTGCACGACCACCTCGTCGTGCACGAACAGGACGAGCTCGGCCTTACTGCCCTCCAACGCCGTCCGCAAAGTCGCCAGCAGCACCAGCGCCCACTCGGCGGCGGTCGCCTGGACCACGAAGTTGCGGGTGAAGCGGCCCCGGGCCCGGCCGGACGCCCCGCCCTGCGGCGCCTCCGCCGAGCCGGCCTCCTCCGGCGGATCCAGCCCGCCCCCGCCGGCCTGCTCGGCTCGCCAGGCGGCCGCGGCCGGCGGGCAGGTGCGGCCCAGCCAGGAGCGGACCAGGCCGCCTGCCTCGCCGGTCCGGGCGGCGGCCTCGACGAACTCGAACGCCACCGGGTAGTGCCGCCGGAGGACGGCCAGCGCCGGGATCGCGGCGCCGCCAGTCTGCCCGTACATCGCGCCGAGCAGCGCGACCTTCGCCTTGCCGCGGTCGCCCTCGAACGAGTCGGTGGCGAGCGCCGCATACAGGTCGCCGGCCGCCGCCGCGGCGGCCAGGCGCTGGTCGCCGGAGACGGCGGCGAGCACCCGCGGCTCCAGCTGGCCCGCGTCGGCGACCACGAACCGCCAGCCCGGGTCGGCGATGACCGCGCGGCGCACCACCTTCGGCACCTGCAGGGCGCCGCCGCCGCGGGTCGCCCAGCGGCCGGAGACCACGCCGCCCGGAACGTACTCGGGGCGGAAGCGGCCGTCGCGCACCCAGGCGTCGCACCAGGCCCAGCCGTGCGCCGTCCAGATCCGATACAGCTCCTTGTATTCCAGCAACGGCCGCACGGCCGGGTGGTCGACCCGTTTCAGCACCCAGGCCCGGGTGTTCGGGATCTCCACGCCGTTGCGGGCGAAGGCGCGGACCACCTCGGCCGGGGAGTCGGGATGCAGGCCGCGCAGGCCGAGCGCCTCGTTGATCTCGGCGGTCAGCTCGGCGAGCCGGCGTGGCGGGCCGACCGGCTGGGGCGCGCCGAGCAGCTCGCGCAGCACCTCGTCGTGCACGTCGGCGCGCCAGGGCAGGCCGGCGTGGCCCATCTCGGCCCCGACCAGGGCGCCGGCCGACTCGGCGGCGACCAGCAGGCGGAACCGGCCGGGGTGCTCGGCGCCGCCGATGCGGGCGAGCTGATCCGCGTACACCCGCTGGACGGCCGCAAGCACGTCGAAGCCGGTGGCGGCCGGCGGAGCGGAAGTGGTCTCGAAGAGCGCGCCCTGGGCGAAGCCCGGCGGCTCCGGCTGGCGCGGTGGCGGATCGGGCGGCACCGGCAGGCCCAGCAGGCGCGCCCGGGCGGCGGCGAGCGACCGCGGCGCGCCCCAGCGACCGGCGTGGCCGAGCAGCAGCGCCTCGGTCAGCTCGAGATCGTGACAGCGGGCCACCCGCACCCCGGCGCGCAGCAGCGTGGGATAGAGCTCGGCGGTGGACGGCCACACCCAGCGCGGCTGGTCGGCGGCCTCGCGCTCGGCGATCGCGGCGGCGAGATCGGCGACCGGGCGCGGCGGACCGGCGGGCGACCCATCGGCCCGCAGGTCCTGAAGACGCCCATCAGGCGACACCGCTACCAGCACAAGCCCATTCTGCGGCCGGGGTACGACATTTAGCTTCGTCTGGGAAAACTCTCAGGGCCGTCTCAAGCGGTGCTCGATAGCCTCGGTGCATGGCCCGGCTGCTGGTGGTCGACGACGAGGACACCGTGCGCGGCCTGCTCGCCGACGCGCTGCGGTTCGCCGGGTTCGAGGTGGCCACGGCGGCCAGCGGCGACGAGGCGGTGCGCGGCGCGGCCGAGGACCCGCCCGACCTGATCCTGCTCGACGTGATGCTGCCCGGGATGGACGGGTTCGAGGTGGTGCGCCGGCTGCGGGCCGGCCGGCGGGACGTGCCGGTGCTGTTCCTCAGCGCCCGGGACGCGCCGGAGGACAAGGTCAACGGCCTGACGCTGGGTGGGGACGACTACGTGACCAAGCCCTTCCACCTGCCCGAGCTGGTCGCGCGGATCAGGGCGGTGCTGCGCCGGGCCGAGGGCGGCGGGCTCACCGTCGGCGACCTGACGCTCGACCCGCTCGACCAGGTGGTCAGCCGGGGCGGCGAGCGGGTGCGACTGTCGCCGACCGAGTTCCGGCTGCTGCACTGCCTGCTGGCGCACGCCGGGCAGACGGTGCCCAAGCAGCGGATCCTCGAGGAGGTCTGGCGGTACGACTTCGCCGGGGACACCAGCATCGTGGATACGTACATCAGCTATCTGCGCCGCAAGGTGGACACCGCCGAGCCCAAGCTGATCCACACCGTGCACGGCGTCGGCTATGTGCTGCGGGTGCCGCGCCGATGAGGGCCCGGCTGCTGCTGATCACGATGGCGCTGCTGGTGGTGGGGATCGTCGGCAGCGACGCGATCGTGCTCGGCGCGCTCCGGCGGCACCTGGTCGAGCGGGTGGACCGGCAGCTGATGCCGCTCGCCCAGCTGATGGCCCGGCTCGAGCCGTCGACGCTCGGGCCGCCCGGCGCGGATGTCACCCGGCAGCCGGGCGGCGGGCTCGACCTGGTCGCGGAGATGGCGATCGTCTATTTCGACCCGGCCGGCGCGGTGATCACGTCGGTGCACACCGGATCGGCGTTGCCCAGGCTGGCGGCGGCGCCGCGGTCGGCCTTCACCAGCGGGAACTGGCGGGCGGTGGTGGTGGCGCGGCCGGGCGGGGGCTCGGTGGCGGTGGCCGGCTCGTTGTCCGAGGTGAACGGGACCGTGCGGCGGCTGCAGCTGGTCTGCGCGATCACCGGGCTGGCGCTGATCGGGGCGCTGGGGGCGGCCGGGTGGTTCCTCGTACGGGCGGGGCTGCGGCCGCTGCGTACGATCGAGGAAACCGCCACCGCGATCGCCGCCGGCGATCTCACCCACCGGATTCCCGGCGGTGGGCACCCGGGCGCCGAGATCGATCGGCTGACCGCGGCGCTGAACGGGATGCTGGCCCAGCTCGAGCGGGCCTTCGAGGCGCGCGGGCAGTTCGTCGCGGATGTCAGCCACGAGCTGCGGACGCCGCTGTTCGGGATCAAGGGGTCCACCGAGCTGGCGTTGATGGGCGGGGCCTCGTCGCCGGTCGAGGTCGAGCGCACGCTGCGGCGGATCGACACCGAGGCGGGGCGGCTGGCGGCGCTGGTCGAGGATCTGTTGCTGCTGGCGCGGCTGGATGTGCGGGGGCCGGTGCTCGATCTCGCGCCGATGGACCTGCGGACGCTGGCGGCCTCGGCGCTGGGCGATCTGCGGGCGCTCGATCCCGGGCGGCCGGTGCGGATCACCGGGCCGGGCGGGGTGGGGGAGGGTGCGGCGGCGCCGGTGCTGGGGGATGAGGCGCGGTTGCGGCAGGTTGTCGTCAATTTGGTGGGGAATGTCCACGCGCACACGCCGCCGGGTGCGCCGGCTCGGATCGGGGTCGGCCGGGTCGGGTCGCATTCCATCCTGGAGATCGCCGACAGCGGACCCGGGATTTCGGCCGCCGAGGAAGATCGCTTGTTCGACCGCTTCCACCGCGGCGACGCGTCACGTAGCCGACAAAACGTAAATGTCGGTTATGGGCTGGGATTGGCGATCGTGCGGTCGCTGGTCGAGGCGCATGGTGGCCGGGTGGAGCTGGTTCGCGGCGGCGGCGATCCGGGGGCGACATTTCGGATATGTCTGGCGGGGTGGGAGGACTCTCAGAAGCTCTGACCCGGCACGCAGCGGCGCCCGCCACGCTCTCGGCATGATTGAACTGCGCGGACTCACGAAGCGCTTCGGCGACACCACCGCGGTCGACGATCTCACCTGCACGTTCCGGCCGGGCGTGGTCACCGGCTTTCTCGGGCCGAACGGCGCCGGCAAGACCACCACCATGCTGATGACGCTCGGCCTGCAGCGGCCGACCGCCGGGCGCGCACTCCTGGGCGGGCGGCACTACCGGGAGCTGCCCGTGCCGATGCGGGAGGTGGGGGCGCTGCTCGACGCGCGGGCCGTGCACCACTCCCGGTCGGGGCGTAACCACCTGCTGGCGCTGGCGACCAGCAACGGCCTGCCGCACCGCCGGGTCGACGAGGTGCTCGACCAGGTCGGCCTCACCGCGGTCGCGGGCAAGGCGGCCGGAACGTACTCGCTGGGCATGAGCCAGCGGCTCGGCATCGCCGGCGCCCTGCTCGGCGACCCGCCGATCCTGCTCTTCGACGAGCCGGTCAACGGGCTCGACCCGAGCGGGATCGCCTGGGCCCGGACGCTGATGCGCGACCTGGCCGCCGAGGGCCGGACCGTGGTCGTCTCCAGCCACCTGATGAGCGAGATGGAACAGACCGCCGACCATCTCGTGGTGATCGGCAAGGGGCGGCTGATCGCGGACACGTCGCTGCCCGACTTCCTCGCCTCCCAGGCCTCGGCGGGGGTGCTCGTGCGGGCCGCGGATGCCGGCTTCGCCGGGGCGCTGCGCGCGGCCGGAGCCCAGGTGGTCGCTCAGGGCGACGGCGGCTTGCTGGTCGGCGGGCTTGACGCGTACGCGGTGGGAAAGCTCGCCCTGGTGAGCGGAACGGTCCTCACCGAGCTCAGCCCGCGCCGAAGCTCGCTGGAAGAGGTCTTCATGGCGATGACCTCGGAGAGCGTCGAGTTCAGCGGGGGTGCGCGATGAGCGTCGTCCACTCGGAATGGATCAAGTTGCGTTCGCTGCGGTCGGTGGTGTGGACCTCGGCGACCGTCGTGGCCCTGATGGCCGGGCTGGGGGCGCTCTTCAGCCTCGGCAAGGCCCACGAGCTGGCAGTCTCCGGGACCGCGGCCGATCGGGCCGCCTTCGATCCGACCGCGGCCAGCCTGTCCGGCATCCTGCTCGTGCAGATCGCGGTGGGCGTGCTGGGCGTGCTCGTGGTGACCAGCGAGTTCGCGAGCGGCAGCATCCGGCCGAGCCTGGCGGCGGTGCCGGTGCGCGGGCGGTTGCTCGCGGCCAAGGCGGTGGCGGTGACCGCGGTGGCGCTGGTGATCGGGTGGGCCGGCGGGCTGGCGGCGTTCCTGCTGGGGCAGCGGGTCATCGTGGGGCAGGGGCTGGCGGCGGCCTCGCTCGGATCGGGGGCGGTCGATCGGGCGCTGTTCGGGGCGGGGCTGTACCTGGCGGTTACGGCGCTGTTCGGGCTCGCGGTGGGTGCGGTGCTGCGGTCGACCGCGGGCGCGCTGACGATCGTGATCGTGGTGATGCTGCTCGCGCCGATCTTCTCGGCGGCGCTGCCGGCGGCGGTGGCGAACTGGATGGCCAGGTGGTGGCCGTCGATGGCGGGGTTGCGGGTGGCCACCGTGGTGCCGGATCCGGCGGTGTTGGGGCCTTGGGCGGGGTTCGGGGTGCTCGCGGGGTTCGGGGCTTTGGTGCTGGCGGGTGCGTTCGCGGTCTTCGGCCGGCGGGACGTGTAGTTGCCACGCCGAGCGAGATACTAGCTAGGCGAGATACTAGCTGGGCGAGATACTCGCTCGGCTGGTATCTCGCTCAGCGGCCGGTCGCTATGGCAAGGTGACGTCAGTGGCCCCGGTCGGCGAACGCGTCGAATTCGAAGCGGTGCAGCAACTGCGGGGCGAACAGCGCCGCGATCGCCAGCAGCGCCACCAGCGTGAACGCCGTCCGCAGCACGATCGTCTCGGTCTTCCCGCCCACCTTGACCGCTATCCCGTTGGGCACGCCGATCATCCGCCACATGCGACGGCCCGTCGGGATCGGCCACAGGATCGGCACCCCGGCCGTCGTGATGATGTCGCCGAGCAGGTGGACGACACAGCCGAACCCGACCGCGAAGCCGAGCAGCGGATAGCCGCGATCGCCCGGCAGCCGGGCCGCGGTGAACACGGCGATCGCCGCCGCGCACAACGTCACGATCAGCCAGCCCGCGCGCTCGGCCCACTTGTCGAACAGGCCACGCAGCGCCATCCCGGCCATGACGAAGATGATGCCGACGACCGCCCACTTGCCGAAGTGCGCGGCGAGCGCGGTCGTCCCCCACCCGATCAGCGCGGCGAACGGCAGCGTGTGGGCGAAGGTGCGGTGCCCGTTACGCCGGTGCGGGTCGTGGCGCATGCGGGTGGCGCTGTAGATGCCGAGCGACACCTTCTCGATCACCTCGGCCACGAACAGCGAGAACACGCCGAACGTGTGGGCCACGGTGGCGCCGCCCTGGTTGGTGGTGACCCGGCCGGACAGGTCCAGGTCGGGCAGCAGCGCGCCGCCCGCGCATACCGTGGCGCCGAGCCCGATCGCCAGCGGCGACTGGTGGTAGCCCGCGAAGTTGTCCAGCGCCCAACTGCCGGCCAGCCAGGCGGCCGCCCCGGACAGGGCGTGCGACGGACCCATCATCTGTTTGTTGACCCCTCCCCGGCGAAACCAAGCAACTTTCGCAGAGCGGGGAGGGGCGATCAACGACCCGTACGTCCACTATGGAGCGTGCGCGGTCACCGATAATGCGGCGCGTTCCAGGGGGCGACCCGGTACTGATAGCCGTAGCTGCGCCAGCGCGCGTGCCGCGCCAGACCCATGACCAGGAACAGCAGTGGGAAGGCCGGCCAGAAGAAGTGCGCGCCGGAGAGCACCCACAGGCCGGTCAGGAAGAGCGCCGTCAGCACCACGAAGCTGGCGTGCCGGCGCAGGTGTCGGCGTGTCGCGAGACGCGCCTGCGGCGTGTCCGCCAGAGCACGCCGGCCACCATCGGGGAGATCGGCCGTCAGCGGGCCGAGCTCGTCGCGATACTTTGCCGCGTACGCGGAGGCCAGGCGTTCCTCGCCCTCCTCCAGATTCAACCGCCCCTCGGACATCGCCGCCCGCAGGATCTCGGCGATCTGCTCGCGTTCCTGATCGGAGGTGCGCATCCGGGCCGGGCCGTTCCAGTTCTCGCTCATGTCACCAGAGTCCGCTCGTCTCGCCCTCCGGGCGTCGGCTCGCCGTCGCATCTTTGATGCGGCTTTTCGGTGCTTGCGCGGCTTTTCCCGTACGTCCGGGGACCGTCCCGTACGACCTGGGTCGTACGTCGCCCGTCCCCGGGATCAGACCACGCTCCGATGCGGCGCCGTCACGGGTTGCCGTAGGTTCGGCCGCATGGAAGAAACACGCCCCTGGGGGCCACCGTGGCGGCATGATCGCCGCACCGGGCGGTTCCATCCCCGGGTCGGGGCCGGCGCCGCCGTGGTGGCCGGCTTCTTCCAGGTCGCCGGGGCCAACAACGCCGCGGCCGGCGACGGGGTCTATCGGGCGATGACCCCGCTGGTCTACGCGCTGTTGCTGGTCGGCCCGTTCATGCTGCTGTGGCGGTGGCGGTTCCCCGTCGCGGCCTTCGTGGTGTCCGCGGCGGCGTCCCTCGGGTTCGCCACCTTCGCCGCGCCGCGCTGGACGATCGCGGTCGCCCCCGGCGTCGCCCTGTTCAACCTGGCCAAGCGCGGCCACGCCCGGGCCGCGATCGTCTGCGCCGCGGTCGGCTACGGGGCTTATCTTGCCGTCTGCTGGGTCTTCGCCGGCCAGCTCGGCGTGCCCGCCGGCGCCCGGGCCGACCTGCCCTCGGCGGTGGCGCTGGCGGCCGGGTTCGCGTTGCTGATCTTCACCGGCGGGGCGGCCAAGGCCCGCGGGGAGTACATGGCCCAGATGATGAAGGTGCGGGCCGAGCGGGCCCGGGCCAAGGAGGAGCAGGAGCGGCGGCAGGCCTCGGAGGAGCGGCTGCGGATCGCCCGCGAGCTGCACGACGTGCTCGGCCACCACCTGTCGCTGATCAACGTGCAGGCCGGCGTCGGCCTGCACCTGATGGACAGCCGCCCCGAGCAGGCGCGCGAGGCGCTCACGGCGATCAAGACGGCGAGCGCCGAGGCGCTGCGCGAGGTGCGCTCGGTGCTCGACGTGATGCGCGCCGACGACGAGGCGGCCCCGCGCCAGCCGGCCGTCGGCCTGGGCCGCCTGGGCGACCTCACGGCCGACGCGGGCCTGCCGATCACCACCAACGTCACCGGCGACGAGCGCCCGCTGCCCGCCGAGGTCGACCGCGCGGCGTATCGGATCGTGCAGGAGGCGCTGACCAACGTCCGCAAGCACGCCGGCGCCGGGGCGACCGCCTCGATCGCGGTCGACTACCTGCCGACGGCGCTGCACCTGGCGATCCGCAACGAGGGCCCGTCGGTCGAGGCGGCCGACGCCCCCTCGGGCGAGGGCACCGGCATCGCCGGCATGCGCGAGCGGGCGCAGAGCCTGGGCGGCAGCGTCGAGGCCGGCCCGGTCGACGGCGGCTTCCTGGTGTCCGTGCTGCTGCCCACCCCCGACACCATGACCACGATCGCGATGGCGGGAGGGCCGGATGATCTCGGTGTTGCTGGCGGATGACCAGGCGCTGGTGCGGGCGGGCTTCCGGGCCCTGCTCAACGCCGAGCCGGATATCCAGGTGGTGGCCGAGGCGGCCGACGGGCTGGAGGCGGTGAAACAGGCGCAGCAGACCCATCCCGACGTCGTGCTGATGGATATCCGGATGCCGGGGGTGGACGGGCTCGAGGCGACCAAGCGGATCGCCGCCGACCCGGCGCTGGCCGAGACCCGGGTGGTCATCCTCACCACGTTCGAGCTGGATGAGTATGTCTTCGAGGCGTTGCGGACCGGGGCCTCCGGGTTCCTGGTCAAGGACACCGAGCCGGTCGACCTGCTGCGCGGCGTGCGGGCGGTGGCGGCGGGGGACGCGCTGCTGTCGCCGAGCGTGACCCGCCGGGTGATCGGCGAGTTCGCGGGAAAGGGCGCGCAGAGCCGGCCGATCGCGCAGCCGGCCCAGCTCGACCTGTTGACCGACCGCGAGCGGGAGGTGCTGGTGCTGGTCGCGGAGGGCCTTTCCAACGACGAGATCGCCGCCCGCCTGGTGATCAGCCCGGCGACCGCGAAAACCCACGTCAGCCGCACGATGATCAAGCTGGGCGCGCGGGACAGGGCGCAGTTGGTCGTCTACGCCTACGAGGCCGGCCTGATCCGCCCGGGCTGGCTGACCTGAGCTGAGTGAGCCGTCCCCCATGCTGGGTCTGGCGCATCGCGAACGCGTTCGTTACGATCGTGTTTGGCAATGGCGAACGCGTTCGTCAGGAACACGTTCTGGACGGATGGGGAGATCATGGGCAAGCCGGAGATCGCGATCGTCGGGGCCGGGCTGGGTGGGCTGATGCTGGCGCGGACGCTGCATGTGTACGGCATTCGGGCGACCATCTATGAGCTCGACGAGTCGCCGAGTGCGCGCACGCAGGGCGGGATGTTGGACATCCACGAGGAGGACGGGCAGGTCGCGCTGTGGGAGGCGGGGCTGATCGAGCAGTTCCGGGCGGTCATCCACGTCGGCGGGCAGGCCACCCGGGTGCTCGATCGGGAGGGTGCCGTCCACGTCGACGAGCCGGACGATCCGGCACGGGGGCGGCCCGAGGTCGAGCGGGGGCGGCTGCGGCGGATTCTGCTCGAATCGTTGCCGGCCGGGACGATCCGGTGGGGCAGCGGGGTCACGGCGGCGCGCCGGCGGGCGGACGGGCGGGCCGAACTCGTGCTGACCGGCGGCGGGACGGTGACCGCCGACCTGCTCGTCGGGGCCGACGGGGCCTGGTCGCGGGTGCGGGCGCTGCTCACCGACGCGGTGCCGGAGTATCTCGGGGTCTCCTTCGTCGAGTTGGACCACCTCGACGCCGACCGGCGGCACCCGGGGCCGGCCAAGGTGGTCGGTGGCGGGATGCTGTTCGCGCTCGGCGCCGGGCAGGGCTTCCTCGGGCACCGGGAGCCGGACGGCAGCCTGCACGTCGCCGCCGCGCTGCGGAAGCCGGCGGGCTGGCTCGACGGCGTCGACTGGGCCGACCCGCGTACGGGCAAGGCGGTCCTGCTCGACGAGTTCGCCGGGTGGGCGCCCGAGCTGCTCGACCTGATCCGGGAGGCGGACGGCGGGCTGACCCCGCGGGCGATCCACGGGCTGCCGATCGCGCACCGCTGGGCCCTTACGCCGGGCGTGACCCTCGTCGGCGACGCCGCCCACCTGATGTCGCCGTTCGCCGGGGCGGGCGCCAACCTCGCCCTGATGGACGGTGCCGACCTGGGCCGGGCCATCGCCGCGCACCCGGGTGACCTGGCCGCGGCGGTGGCGACCTACGAGGCGCCGATGATCGCCCGGGCCGCCGAGATCGCCACCCAGGCCGTCCGGAGCCTGGAGATGTGCTTCCGCGACGACGCCCCGCAGGGGTTGGTCGAGTTCTTCGGGCAGATGGCCGGGCCGGAGACGGCGGGCCGACAGCTCTGAGGGATTCTCAGGTTCGACCCGCGCTCTTAGCATTTGAGGGGTGGTGGAGTACGGCCTCGGGATCGATCTCGGGACGACTTTCACGGCCGCCGCGGTCAACGTGGACGGTTCGCTGACGGCCGTCCCGCTCGGTTCGCCGGGGCCGGAGATGCTCACCCTGGTCTATCGCCCCGAGGACGGCGAGCCGCTGGTCGGCGAGGCGGCGCAGCGGCGCGGCGACACCGGCCCGGCCCGGCTGGCCCGGGAGTTCAAGCGGCGGATCGGCGACCCGGTGCCGGTCGGCGCCGGCGAGTCGCCGCCGGCCGCTCGGGATCTGGCCGCGCACGAGCTGGCCGCCGTGCTGCTGCGCCAGGTGGCCGCCACCGCCGCCGAGGGGCGGGACGGGCCGCCGAGCCGGGTCGTGCTCACCCACCCGGCCAACTGGGGCTGGTACAAGCGGGACCGGCTGCTCGAGGCGGCCCGGCTGGCCGGCCTGCCGGCGGTGACTCTGTGCTCCGAGCCGGAGGCCGCGGCGGCGAGCTACGCGGAGGGCACCCGGGTCGGGGTGGGCGAGACCATTCTCGTGTACGACCTGGGCGGCGGCACCTTCGACGCGGCCGTGCTGCTCAAGACCCCGGACGGCTTCGAGGTGCTCGGCGAGCCGCAGGGTGTCGAGAAGCTGGGCGGGGCCGACTTCGACGAGGCGGTGCTCGCTCTGGTGCGGTCGACGCTCGGCGACCGGCTGGCCGGGCTCGACCAGGACGATCCGGCCGTGCTCGAGGGGCTGGCCCGGCTGCGGCGCGGCTGCGTGGCGGCCAAGGAGGCGCTGTCCTTCGACACCCGGGCCGAGATCGAGGTGGAGCTGCCGCGGCTGCACACCCGGGTGAGCATCCGGCGGCACAGCCTCGAGGCGATGATCGGGCCGGCGATCCACGAGACCGTCGCGGCCGTCCGGCGGGCGCTGGATTCGGCGTCGGTGCCGGCCGGCGAGCTGCGCTGCGTGGTGCTGGCCGGCGGGTCGTCGCGGATTCCGCTCGTGCAGCAGATGGTGTCGAGCGCGCTCGGCCGCCCGGTCACCCTGCTCGACCATCCGGAGACGGGGGTCGCGATGGGCGCCGCCCTCCTCAGTGGGGCCCGGCCCGGCGAGGCCGCCGAGCCGACGCCGGCCGAGGAGCTTTTCCCGAACGGGCCGCTGCCCCCGGCCACCGTGGTCGGCCGGGCGTCGGTTCCCGGGCACGACCCGGAGTTGTTCCGGTCGCCGCCGGCGCACCGGGAGCCGACCTTGCCGCAGCATCCGGCCTGGCACGTGGAGAAGACGGCGCCGCACCCGGTGCAGCCGCCCCCCAAGGCACCGATCCCGATCCCGGAGCCGGCGAATGCGCGGCGACGGTCGTACCGCCGGCCGGTCGTCGGCGGGATCGCGGCGGTGCTGCTGGCCGCCACCGCGATCACCGCGGCCACGGCCTGGCCCCGGGATCGCGACCACCCGGGTGGCGCGCAGGCCGTGGGGAGCCGGCCGTCCGCGTCGGCGTCGGCCGCGGCGTCCGGGTCCGCGGCCGGGACCGAGGCCGGCCTGCTGTGGCGGGTGCCGACCGGGGTGTCGGCGACCGGGCCGCCGGCGGTCGGCCCCCAACTGGTCGTGGTGAGCGGGCAGGACGGGGTGCTGCGAGCCTTCCGGCGCGGGGACGGAACGCTCGACTGGCGGACCCAACTCGGCGCGGGGCTGCGGGTGTCGACCGGGATCGTCGGGGACGTGGTGGTGGCGAGCACCGGCGGCGGCGACGTGGCCGGGATCGACGCGAACGCCGGCACGGTGCTGTGGCGGCGGAACCTGGGCGCGCCGATCGGGGCGCGGCCGGCCACCAACGCGCAGTTCACCTACGTGGGCGGGCGGGACGGCGCGGTCGAGGCGTACCGGATCGGGGAAGGAAACCGGCGCTGGCGCCTGCGCACCAAGGGTGGGATAACGCAGGCTCCGCTGGTGACCGCCGGAACGGTGGTCGTCGCCGCCGGCGACGGGAAGCTGTACGGCCTGAGCCCGGGCGGCGGGAAGCGGTGGACCACGACGGTCGGCACGGTGACCGACGGGCCGCTCGCGGCCGGGGACGCGGCGTGCGTGGTGATCGACAACCGGAGCGTGCGGTGCGTCCGCGCGGACACCGGCGCCGCCCTGAACGGCATCGCGCAACCGGCCGCGATCGAGCGGATCGCCGGCGGTGGGCTCCTGCTCTACACGGCCGGCGCGGACGGCTCGATCGCCGGCTGGAACCCGGACACGGCGAAGGTGCTGTGGCGGTACCCCCGCTCGGGCAAGGCGGGCTTCCCGGCGCTGGGCAGCTCCGAGGTCGACGTGGCCTATCCCGACGGCACCCTGGCCGGGCTGGACGCGCGCAGCGGCGAGGAGCTCTGGCGCAACGCGACCGGCGACCACTTCGCGGTGGCGCCCAGCCCGGACGGGACCGAGATCTTCGCCGTCGGCGCGAAGGGCACGCTGTACGCGCTGAAACCGCCGGCCTAGAGGCGGCGGGCCCGCAGCGTCTCGGCCACCGACCAGGCCTGGAACGGGCAGCCGGTGGCCTCGTGCGGTGCGTCGCCGTCGGCCGTCTCGGAGACCGAGCCCAGCCCGTACTCGCCGAGGTGGTCGTCGGCGTCCGAGATGGTCTGGTCGGCGGAGACGCCGAGCCGGCGCCACGCGGCCACGAACGGCCCGGTCAGCCAGGGCCAGACCGTGCCGGTGTGGTACGCCGTGTCGCGCGCCGCCGGGCCGCCGCGGTGCACGCCGTGGTAGCCGGGCGCGCCGGGGGCGAGGCTGCGCAGCCCGAGCGGGGTCATCAGCGCCGAGCCGATCGCCTGCAGGGTGGCCGGTTCCGGGCGCAGCGGCGCGTACGGCAGCGACCAGGCCAGCAGCTGGTTGGGCCGCAGCGTGGCGTCGTCGCCCGCCGGGCCGTCCACCACGTCGTACAGCCAGCCGCTCGGGGCGGGGAAGCGCCGGGTGAACCCGGCCAGCGCCTCGGGATGGGCCCGGACCGCCGCGCCGGCCCCGGTCCGCGCCTGCCAGGCCAGCTTGATCACGGTGGCCAGCCCGTTCACCCAGAGCGCGTTGACCTCGACCGGCTTGCCCGTCCGCGGGGTCACCGGCACCCCGTCCACCCGGGCATCCATCCAGGTCAGCGCCTCGCCGGGGACGCCCTGGCGGAGCAGGCCGTCGATCGGGTCGGTGCCGATGCCGTACCGGGTGCCCTTGAGATGGTGGTCGATCACGTCGAGCAGGGCGGGCAGCAGCTGCGCGGCGAGGTCGAAGTCGCCGGTGGTGGCCACGTGCCGGCCGACCGCGTGCAGGAACCACAGGGTGCCGTCCGCGGTGTTGTACTCGACGCTGCCGGTGTCCGCGGTGTTCGCCAGCATTCCCTCGGAGAGCGTTCCGGCGTACGAGATCAGCAGCTCCCGCCCCTCGGCGACCCGGTTGGTGGTCAGGAACAGGCCCTCGTAGCTGAGCATGGTGTCCCGCGACCACGCGCCGAACCACGGGTACCCGGCCACCACGTCGACGCCGGCCCGGGTCCGCACGATGAACGCGTCGGCCGCCAGCGCGAGGGTGGCCTGCGCGTCGTCGGCCGGCTGCGCGGCGAGGACCACCGCGCGGTTGCGCCGCCGGGCCTCGCCGACCACCTGCACCGGGCTCGGCGGCTGGTCGTCCGGGTCGCCGGCCCAGGCGCAGACCTCGGCGGTGGCGCCCGGCTGCCGCAGTTCGGCGTGGAAGCCTCCGGCGTACCACAGGTCCTCTTGGGGTGGAAGGCCGCGCGCCGCCTCCGTGCGGTGCCGCACCCCGCGCCACCAGGCACCCACCGCGCGGAAGTCCGGGCCGCGCAAGCGGTACGCCCGCTCGACCACGCACCCGTTCTCGTCGGACTCGACGGTCGGCGCCGGGCCGGACGCGGTGCGCTCGCCGTGGATGTCCCGCCAGGTGACCAGCGCCTCCAGGGACAGGCTGACCGGGCCGCCGGTGAGCAGCCGGTGCACCACGGCGACCGCGGGCCGGCCGTGCACCATCGCGATCTCCCGCTCGAGCACCACGTCGCCGATCCGCCAGCGCCACCGGGGCAGGCCGTCGACCAGCTCGAAGCCGGCGAGAAGTTCGTGCCCGCGTGGGGCGATCGTCCCGTCCGCCCACTCGTGCGTGGCGAGCCGCACCGACGCGCCCGAGGGCAGGGTGACGATCGGGTCGAGCGCGGCCAGCCCCAGACGGCGGGTGGCCGGTGTGTCCCCGGCCACGATCAGCAGACCGTGGTAGCGGCGCGTGCGCAGCCCGCTTACCGTGCCCATTGCGTAGCCGCCGCGGCCGTCGGTCAGCAGCCACTCCCGGGACGAGCCCTCGTCGACGTTCCCGCACACCTGGGGGCCGAACGCGAGGCGACGCACGGTAGCCACTAGATGACCTCCAGTTCTCGGGCACAATCGATCGGGACGGTAACTATCTCAGCGATGTGGGGGTGAGACACGGCGTGGAGCACTTGCGCTTGGCGCAGGCCGACTCCGGTGAGTTGCCGTGGCGCTCGTGGGGCCCCTACCTGGCCGAGCGTGCCTGGGGCACGGTTCGGGAGGACTACAGCGAGCACGGTACGGCGTGGGACTACTTCCCGCACGATCATGCGCGGTCCCGAGCGTACCGGTGGAACGACGACGGCATGGGCGGCATCTGCGACGAACGGCAGACGTTCTGCTTCGCGCTGGCCCTGTGGAACGGCGAGGACCCGATCCTGAAGGAGCGGATGTTCGGGCTCGGCGGCGACGGCGGCAACCACGGCGAGGACGCCAAGGAATACTGGTGGTACCAGGACTCGACGCCGACCCACTCGTGGATGCGCTGGCGGTACCACTATCCGCAGCAGGAGTTCCCGTACGACGAACTGGTCCGGGTGAACGGCCAGCGGTCCCGCGAGGAGCCCGAGTACGAACTGGTCGACACCGGCGTCTTCGACGAGGACCGGTACTGGGCCGTCACCGTCGATTACGCCAAGGCCACGCCGACCGACATGTGCATCGCCGTCACGGTGGCCAATCGCGGACCGTCCGCCGCCACCCTGCACGTACTGCCGACTTTGTGGTTCCGCAACACCTGGTCGTGGGGCCTGCCCAACCGCCCCAAGCCGTCGCTCGCCGGCCACCCCGGCCGCCTCGCCGGGACGCACCGCACGCTCGGCCACATCACGCTGGCGGGTTCCGGCGAACCGCCCGCGCTCGTCTGCGACAACGAGACGAACGCGCAGCGGCTGTGGGGGCAGCCGGGCACGACCATGTATCCCAAGGACGGCATCAACGACCACCTGATCGCGGACGCCCCGACCGTGAACCCGGCCGGAGTGGGGACCAAGGGCTCGCTGCATTATGTGCTGACCCTCGGGCCGGGCGAGTCTCGTACCCTGCGACTGCGGTTGGCCCAGTCGGACGACGTACTCTCTGATCTTGATCTTGATCTTGATCTTGGTTGGGAGACGGTGATGCGCCACCGGGCGGCCGAGGCGGACGAGTTCTTCGCCGAGATCATCCCGGCGGCGGCGACCCCCGAGGAGGCGGCCGTAGCGCGGCAGGGGATCGCCGGGCTGATGTGGGGCAAGCAGTTCTACCACTTCGACGTGAAGCAGTGGCTGACCGGCGACCCCGGCTCCTCGCCACCCCCGCCGGGCCGCCGCTACGGGCGCAACAACGCGTGGTGGCACATGAACAGCTTCGACGTCGTCTCGATGCCCGACCCCTGGGAGTACCCCTGGTACGCGGCCTGGGACCTGGCGTTCCACTGCGTCTCGATCTCCCGCGTCGACCCCGGCTTCGCCAAGCAGCAGCTTCTGCTGCTGCTGCGGGAGTGGTATATGCACCCCAACGGCCAGATTCCCGCGTACGAGTGGGCCTTCGGCGACGTGAACCCGCCCGTGCACGCCTGGGCCGCGCTGCGGGTCTTCGAGATCGACGGCGGGCGCGACTTCGACTTCCTCGGCCGGGTCATGCACAAGCTGCTGCTGAACTTCACCTGGTGGGTCAACCGCAAAGACATCGGCGGCAACAACGTCTTCGAGGGCGGCTTCCTCGGCCTGGACAACGTCGGCCCGTTCGACCGGTCGGCCGCGCTTCCGGTGGCCGGGGTGCTCGAGCAGTCGGACGGCACCGGCTGGATGGCGATGTACGCGCTGAACCTGCTCGACATGGCAGTATGCCTGGCCCTCAACGACCGTACCTATGTGGACATGGCGACGAAGTTCTTCGAGCACTTCGCCTACATCGCCGAGGCCGCGTATCAACAGGGCCTGTGGGACGAGGAGGACAGCTTCTTCTACGACCAGCTGCGCCTGCCGGACGGGCACAAGCTGCCGCTGAAGGTGCGCTCGATCGTCGGCCTGCTGCCGCTGACCGCCACCACCCGGATCACCGCGGCCACCCTCAACCGGCTGCCCGAGCTGGCGAACCGCTTGCGCTGGCTGCGCTACTCCCAGGAGTACGCGGATGTGATCAGCGCCCGGCGGCTGTCCGCCGAGGGCCGCCAGCAACGCCTGCTGTCCATGGTGGGCCAGGACCAGCTGCTGCGGATTCTCGCGCGCATGCTGGACCCCGAGGAGTTCCTTTCGCCGTACGGGATAAGGACTCTTTCGCGCGCGCACCTGGAGAAACCGTTCACGGTCTCACTAGGAGGCTCCGATTTCACGGTCGGCTACGAGCCGGCGGAAAGCACGAGCGGCCTGTTCGGCGGCAATTCCAACTGGCGCGGCCCGATCTGGATGCCGGTCAACTACCTGCTGATCGAGGCCCTGCGCGAGTACGCGGCCTTCTTCGGCGACGACCTGCTGGCCGAGTATCCGACCGGCGCCCAGAAAAAGGTCCCGCTCTCCGCGATAGCCGACGACCTGTCCCGCCGCCTGATCTCCCTGTTCGTCCCGGACGAGAACGGCCACCGCCCGATCTACGGCGCCAACGAGTTCCTCCAGCGACACCCGGACTGGAAAGACCTGATCGTCTTCCCCGAGTACTTCCACGGCGACAACGGGGCCGGCCTGGGCGCCTGGCACCAGACCGGCTGGACCGCCCTGATCGTCGACCTGATCCTCACCCTGCCCCGCTGACCTCCACGGTGTCTCGCTCACTCGGCGGGCCTGGGGCCGGCATCGGCGGCGGGCACGTCCTCGGGCTCGCTGACCCAGGCGGAGAACACCGGGACGCCATGCCAGGGACCGATCACGACGCGCTGCCGGTCGGTGTCGTAACGGGTGTCGGTGGCGACGGCGATCACCGCGTACGGGTGGCCGAAGCGCAGTTCGGCGATCCGGGCGACCCCCGGCGACGGCGCGCTGTCGATCGTGAAGAACCCGCTGACGGCCGCGGCCTCGAAACCGTACCGGCCGTATCGGGCCATCGCCGTCTGCCTGGCCGCGAAGTCCAGCTTCGTCTCGAGCATCGTCGCCAGGATGCGGGCCGCGGCGGGAAATCCGAGGCCGTCGGCTCTCAGATCGTGGTCGCTGGTCGCGGACCAGCAGGGCAGCACCGCCCGGTGTTGCTCCTCGCGTCCGTCGGCTGCTCGCGTCAGGACGGGCTCCTCGCGAATGGTCCACAGGCGGTCCTCGCCGAGCGGCAGGTCGAACAGCGACCGCCGCCCGGCTGGTCCGCCATCGGTGGCCGCCGGGCCCAGCTGGTAGGCGGCGGCCAGGACGTCGGCGGGCTTGACGTCGGGCGCGGCCGCGATCGAGACAACCGAGAGGCCGGCCTCGTCGAGCCGTGAACGACCCGACTTGGCTCGTGCGACGTGCACGATCACATCGCCGGCCCGTTCGGTCGTCGCGATGTACGAGGTGTGCCCTTGCTCCGGGGTCCGCAGCGCCCGGGTCAGCCGGCCGGCCCAGCTGCTGTGCGGCCCGAGCGCGCCGGCCGGAACGACCTCGAAGGGCTCCTCCCACGACACCCGCGTCGCCAGCGCGCTGGCCAGCGCCAGGACCACCTCCAGCGACATCTGCAGCGGAAACCGCTCGATGAGACCGAGAGTGTGCTCCCGCGCCCAGGCGTCGAGGCTTGCCTGGTCCGGCAGTGGCCCGACCTCGGTCGCCCGCGGCAGCGTGGCCTTCCACCGGCTCAGGCCGCCGATGTCGTACCCCGGCCGGTGCCACATCGCGGTCGCCGACGGCACCAGCGGGTGGGGGTTGTCCAACAGCGCCGCGGCCGCCGTCGCGGCGCGCATCGCGTCCATGCCCAGTATCTCGGCCAGCTCGTCGCGGGACGCGCCGGTGCTCGCCGGCGCGCACAGCGCGAGCAGCAGCCACGCCCCGAGCGGCGACGCGACGTGGTGCTCATCGCCGACAACGGCGTGCAACCTCTGGGCATAACCGGCCAGCGGATCCCACAGCTCGGTCGTCATGGGATCACAGCGGGCAGACGCCGAAGTGCTGAGGCCCGGCGCCGCGCAACAGCCGCGTGGCCAAGGTCTCGCCCGCGACGCCGCGCCCGATGGTCAGGCCGGCCTGGTTGCTGAACTCGAAGTGCTGGCCGCCGAAGATCCGGGAGCGCCCGGCCTCCGCCGCGGCCGCCGAGAAGCCCGGGTAGCTCCGGGCCGCACCGCCCGGCGCCGAATCCGTGGCCAGCGAGAACGGGACCGCGTCGGTGCAGAAGAAGCCCTGTAGGACGGCAGCGCCGGCGCCACTGTACGAACTGTGCCCGGAGACGTACTCGGGCGTGCCGCCGATCGCGCCGGCGCGGGCCGTCCACGCCGGGTCGGCCGTGGTCGACGGGTTGCCGTCGGTGTCGGCCTCGCGGATCGCCGTGGTGGGGCGCCAATGCTGGTACGTGAACTTGGTCGCCACGGTCGCCACCGACGTGTCCGACAGGGCCATCGTCAGCAGCGCGGTCAGCCGGACCTGCTCGGCCAGCGGCAGGTGCCGGCTCGCGGCGACGGTCAGCGCGATCCGCAGCCATTCGCCGGGCGGCTGGTCGGATCCGGCAGGCAGCGACCAGAACTGGAACGTGGCCAGCAGGTCGGGCGCAGGCAGGGCGGCGTTGCCGAGCACCTGCACCTCGGCGAGCGCGCCCGCGTAGGCGACCGAGTCCAGGGCGGGCGGCGGCCCGGGGACGTACCGCAATGGATCCGCCACCGCGAACGGCCGCACGTGGCGATACTGCGTCCCGGCCCACGCGGCCCGGAAGACGCCCGGACCGGCCCCGGCCGGCTGGCTCTCCACCGGCGTCGACCCGTCGTCGGCCCGTGCCGCGACCACCCGCTCGCCGACCTGGCTGCCCCACTTCGCGCCGCTGGTCACGGCATGGCCGGTGCCGAGGCGGGCGAGGTCGGCGGCCAGCGCGGCGTCGTAGTCGGCCGCCCGCGGGGCGTCCAGCCGGGTCAGGACGGCGTGCGCCGCCGACACCGCGGCCGCCTGCTCGTCGCCGTCGCGCGGGCCCGGCCCCGGCACGAGGGCCGGCGCTCGCTGCGGCCGGCTGCGGGCGCCGGCGATGCCGTTGACCGCGTCGTACATCGCGATGTCGACCATCGCGTAGAGCCGGGCGGCGTCCGCGTCGGAGGACCGGGTCACCCGCACCGCGTTCAGGGCGCGCTCGTTCCAGCTTCGTACCGCGTCGAGGTCGACCCGGGCGGACTGCGCGGTGGCGGGCACCCCGAGCCCGGCGGTGACGAGCCCCAGCACGGCGGCGAACACCAGCTTCTTGATCACGGCAACCGCCCCCCTCCACTGAGTACAGTGCGCCCGTACGGCCGCTCAGTGTGCCGCTGTGTAGGAAATCGGACGCCCCTGGGTGCGGCTCGCGATGTACTTCGCCTGCCACCCGATCAGCCCCGCGAAGGTGACCACGGTGAGCGCGGTGGAGACGCCGACCATCACGTCCACCGGCAGCAGGTTGACCAGCACCACCCGGACGGCCGCCTCGGTCAGCAGGCCGAAGCCCCACACCAGCGAGACGATCCGATGGCCCTGCCGGACGGCGGGGTTGTCGGCGTACTCCCCGGCCAGCTCCGCCGCCCGCCCCGGCTGGAAGCTCTGCTGGGCGGCGAGCGTCAACGGCCGTCCCCGGAACGCGGTGACCAGGAACAACGAGCCGATCACCGCGGACAGCACCGAGTGCTTGACCAGCAGCCAGCGCGGGTCACCGGTCAGCAACGTGAACAGCAGCCCGACGCCGAACACCGCGCCCATCAGGGCCGAGAACGGGCTCAGCTTCCGGCTGCGCACGGCCACCCAGGCGATCCGGGCGCCGGCCGCCACGGTGCCGGCCAGCAGCGCCGCGCCGTCGCCGACGCCGAACGCGTGCAGCCCGTAGTAGGCGGCCACCGGCAGCCCCAGATCCCAGGCCATCGAGCGGATCATCGCGGTCATGCCGTTCTTCTGCGTTTCGAAGCTCATGCCTTGATCCTGGCGGCTGCCGGGGTGCCCCCGGGACGACCGAGGTGATGAACGAGGTTGTCAACCGGTCGGTGGACACGGCAGCGTGGAGGCCATGCTGGCTGCCGCGCGCGTCGTCGCCTTCGTGCCCTCCACCGACCTGGGCCGCTCCCGTTCCTTCTACGAGTCGGTCCTCGGCCTGCCGGTCCTCTCGGCCGACGGCTTCGCGGTCGTGGTCGACGGCCCGGGCGGCCACATCCGCATCACCGACGTGGGCTCCGCGCTACGCCCCCAGCAGTTCACCATCCTCGGCTGGGAGGTCCCCGACATCGCGGCCGAGGTCGACGCCCTGACCGCAAGGGGAGTCCACTTCCTCCGCTACCCAGGCATGCCCCAGGACGACCACGGCGTCTGGACCGCCCCGGGCGGCGCGCAGGTCGCCTGGTTCCACGACCCCGACGGCAACACCCTCTCCCTCGACCAGCAGCCGAGCGAGACCTGAGCGTTTCCCTTCCGCACCTTCGACCGTACGGCTCAGACAGGTACCCGCCGTACCAGGGGCCGCCGGCTGCAACACCGGCTCCGACCCCGGCCGCCGGGCGGGCCCGGCCCAAGACGTCCCGGAAGGCCACTACCCAGGACTCATCCCGATACGAAGCGCAATCGGTACGCCGCCCGGGCGGTGCTAGCATTGCTATCACCGCCGAACACCAGGAGTGAGCCGTGGCAGCCCTCAGCATCCGGGATCTGGACGACTCCGTGCGGGAGAAGTTGCGCCGACGCGCGGCGCGCAACGGCCGGTCGATGGAGGCCGAGATCCGCGCCATCCTCACCGACGCCGTCACTGACGACGCGCCCCGATCCGACCTGTTCAGCGCGCTGACCGAACGGTTCGCCCGGCTCGGCGGCGTCGACCTCGAGCCGCCGGCGCGGCACACGCCACCCCGCGCGGCGGACCTGCCGGAATGATCGTTCTCGACACCAACGTTGTTTCCGAGCTCATGCGCGCCGAACCGGCGGCCGCCGTCCGCGCCTGGTTGCAGCGAAACGGCGGCAGCGGCCTGTACACGACCACCGTGACGGTGGCCGAGATCCGCTACGGCATCGCGCGCCTGCCCGAGGGCCGCCGCCGCGAAACACTCCACCAGGCCGCCAACGAGATTTTCGCGGCGTTCCCCCGCCAGGTCCTGCCCTTCGACCTCGCGGCGGCCAACGCCTACGCCGACGTGGTCACCGTCCGGGAAGGACTGGGGACTCCGATCGACGGCTTCGACGCCCAGATCGCCGCAATCTGCCGTTCTCAGGCGGCGATACTCGCCTCTCGCAACTCCAAGGACTTCACCAACACCGGAATCGCCATCGTCGATCCATGGCAGCCGGCCGATTGATTCTCACGGCGAGCGCCGGTTCCGATGCCTTGACCGTACGGTCGACACCAGTCCCCGGTGTGCCCGGCCGCCGATTGCAACACCGGCCCGACCCCGGCCGCCGGGTTGGCCCGCCCCAGTAGCACGACGCCCCCGCTCTGCGCACCACGACGCCCCCGCTCTGCGCACCACGACGCGCCCGCTCTGCGCACCACGACGCCCTGCTACGTACCGCTCGCAGCCGTCCTTGCAGATCTAGGAGGCGCCGCGTTAGCAGCGAACGGAATCTCTTCACCGACGCCCTCGCCCCTCGCCGACGCTGGAGTTTTCCCGTCAGCTGTAAACGCCGCGCCTTCAAGATCCCGGAGTGGGACAGCCCGGCCCCCGGGCGGGGCAGCGGCGGGTGGGGCAGTGGGCAGCGGGCGGCGCGGGAGCAGCGGGCGGCGAGGCAGCGGCGGGCGGGCGGCGAGGCAGCGGGCGGCGAGGCGACGGCGGGCGGGCAGGGGGCCGCGGGGCCCCCTCGATGGCGTGCTGGAAGTCGTTGTCCTCGGCGCGGTGGCGATGGTGGTGACCCTCTTCGCCCCGCGGGGACTGTGGGGCGCGATCGCCGGCCGCTGGAACGTCTCGCTGCTCCGGTGGGCTACCGCTACCGGCGCTTGTGAGGCCGGCTCGCGGCGGCCCGCCCTGACCGCCGCGAGGACCGGCTCGCGCGGCAGCCTTGCCGGTGACTGCCGCGTACCCTACCGGACATATCGGGAGCCCCCTGAACTTCAGGGAACTTCGATGTACTTAAGGTAGCTCCAGTGGCACGTGAATCCGCGGTTCAATCGCATTCACGTGAATACGTGGCGCCATCTGCCACTCGACGCCAATGGGCTGGATCGCTCGTAGGCCGCGGCCTAAACTTCCCTCTCCTGAAGTTTGGTGAAGGGCTTCACTGATGGAACCGGCCGAGTCGCCCGATACCCGCCTCGCGCGACGTCTCCGGGCGCTCCGACTTCAGCACTGGCGCGGCATCAAGGTCACCCAGCAGCAGATCGCCGAGGCGCTGGGCGGCGAGAGCCCGCTGAGCCTCTCGCTGATCTCCTCATGGGAGTCCACCCGTAACCCCGCGCTGCCGCCGGCGACCCGGCTGATCGGTTACGCCACCTTCTTCGCCAGCCGGCGCTCGGTGGCGTCGGAGCCGGCCCGGCTGCTCGCCGAGGCCGAGCTCACCGAGAGCGAGCGCCTGGAGCGGGACGGGCTCTACACCGACCTGCTCAGCCTGCGCTTCCCCGAGGAGGTGCCGCCGGCCGCCGCCGACGCCACCCCCGACGAGCGGGGCCGGAGCACCTGGTTCTTCCCCGATCAGCAGCCGATCATCATGGTCTGCGGGAGCCTGCCCCGGCGTTTCCGCGAGCGCATGCCGTTCACCGACCCCAAAGATCCGGACTACGTACGGTCGTACGGCATGGCCGATCTCGATGCGCTGATCGAGCTGCACGGTCACATCCGGGCGGTCAACCCGGCCGCCGACGTCCGCTTCTGTCTCTCGGCGGAGCTGGAGGAGGACGATTTCACGTCGCACCTGGTGCTGATCGGCGGCGTCGACTGGAACCCCCTCAACCGCGACATCACGCGGCGGCTCGTGCTCCCCGTCCGGCAGCAGATGCGGGTCACCGACGAGGACCCGGCCTATTTCTCGACCGCCGAGGGCGAGCAGTTCAAGCCGGTGCTCGACGAGGGCAACGGCACGCTGCTGGAGGACGTCGCCCACTTCTTTCGAGGGAACAACCCCTACAACACCCGGCGGACCGTTACTTTGTGCAATGGGATGTACGGCCGCGGAACCTATGGCGCCGTCCGGTCGTTGACCGACGCGAAGTTTCGCGATCGTAATGAAGCCTATATCCGAGAGCGCTTTCAGGGAGCGCCGGCATTCAGCATCCTGATGCGGGTCCGGACCAATCCGAATGGAGCCGTGGTGACCCCCGACTGGACGTTGGCCGAGGATCGGCTGCACGAGTGGCCGTGATCGCGGGCGCGCACCACACATCCCACCGAGGTCTCATCGATTTTGCGGCGCCCGCCGGGACCGTCGCCGAGGTCGACGCCATCCTCGTGCCGAGCGCGCGACCGGCCGCCGCGCTGGCCGAGGCCGGCCGCCTGGCCGCCGCGCTGGGCTGCGTCCTGCTGGTGCTCTGCAGCAAGCACTCCGACGCGGCCCGGGCCTTCGCCGTCCTGACGCGCCGGCAGCCGGGGCTCGACGTGGTCGCGGTCGACTACCCCGAGGGCGGCGTGGAGCGGCTGCCGCCGTTGTGGACGTCGACGGTTCTCGGCCGCAGCCGGTTGATGCGGCGCACCGACACCAGCGCCAAGCGCAATCTCGGTCTGGTATTGGCGCGGCTCGCCGGCTGGAAGCGGGTCGTCTTCCTGGACGACGACATCCGGGTCCCGGACCCGCTCGATCTGGGGCGAGCGGCGGCCCTGTTGGACACCCGCGACGGGGTCGGGCTGAACATCGGCGGCTACCCCGACAATTCCGTGGTCTGCCACGCGAACCGGGAGACCGGCGCGCCGCAGGACACGTTCATCGGCGGGGGCGCGCTGGCGGTGCCGGCCGACCGGATCGATTCGTTCTTTCCCGAGATCTACAACGAGGACTGGTTCTTCCTGCTCGGCGAGACGATGCTGCGCCGGGTCGGCCAGATCGGAGTCGCGGTGCAGAAGCCCTACGATCCGTTCGCCGACCCCGATCGTGCCCGGAGCGAGGAGTTCGGCGACGTTCTGGCCGAGGGGCTGTTCGCCCTGTTCGACAACGGCGGCCGGATCGCCGATGCGGATCACGCGTACTGGACGATGTTCCTCTCGGCCCGGCTCGACTTCATCGACGAGATCCAGAAGCGGATCAAGGACAAGGGTGGCCCGGACGCTCCGCGCGAGCGGCACATCCTCGACTCGCTGGCCGCGTCCCGCGGCCGCCTGCAGTTCATCTGGCCGAGGACCTGCGTCGCCTACATCGAGGCGTGGCAGCAGGACCGGGAGCGCTGGCGCCGATTCATGAAGGGCGTCCGCCCGATCAGGAGTACGGCGGGCGGACGGGCCGCGATCGACGTGGCCGCCGACCGGCTCGGCCTGCGGGCGTATCACTCCTCTGGCTCCGGCCCGGTCCGGGCCAGCGCCGGCGCCAGCAGCGCGACCACGGCGACCATCGGCACCAGCGCGAGCAGCGTGTAACCGAGGCCGAAGCTGCGGGCCAGACCGCCGATCGCCAACGGTCCGAAGATGCTGGCGCTGTAGCCGACCGCCGTCATCATCGCCACCGCCGAGGCCGTCGCGACGTTCCCGGCCGCGCTCAACGCGGCCGGGAAGGCCCAGCAGATGCCGATGCCCCAGCCGAACGCGCCGGCGAACGCCCACCAGCCCGCCTTGGTGAGCACCACGAGCCCGACGCTCACCCCGGCCAGGATCGCGCCGGACCGGACCACGCCGACCGCGCCCACGTGCCGGTGCGGTCGCTCCGCGGTCAGCCGGCCGGCCGCCATCGCGGTGACGAACAGCGTGTAGCCGAGCGCGGCGCCGGAGTGCGACAGCCGGCGTACCTCGTTCAGGTAGACGGCGAGCCAGTCGCCGGCCGCGCCCTCGACGAGCGCGCCGCAGAACAGCAGCGCCCCGATCGCGGTCAGCCGCCGGATCGGCAGCCGGCGCCGCGACGTGACCGCGTCCGGCCGGGAGACCTTGCCGTCGTCCAGGTAGCTCAGGGCCAGCACGCCCAGCGCGGCGGCGGTCAGGGCGACCCCGATGAGGTACGGGGCGAGCGGCACGCCGATGCGGGTGGCGGCCAGTCCGAGCCCGGCGCCGGTCATGCTCCCGATGCTCCACCAGCCGTGGAAGCCGCTCATCACGTGCTTCTGCAGGCCGCTCTCGAACGCGTACGCCTGCACGTTCATGCCGGCCTCCCAGACCCCGCCGCCGATGCCCATCGCGAACAGCGCGAAGGCCAGCGCGGCCGGCGACCGGCAGAACGCGACGGCCGCCAGTGCGGGCAGCGTGACGGCGAGCCCCACGGTCAGCACGGGCCGGCCGCCGTAGCGGTCGCTGGCCGGCGCGGTCAGTACCATGGCGGCGAGCGTGCCGACGCCGAGCAGGAAGAACGCGAGGCCGAGGCGAACCAGGTCGCCGTGCGTACGGTCGAGGATCGCGGGCAGGCGCGACAGCCAGGAGGCCTGCGTCGCCCCGCTGATCGCGAACACGAGACTGATCCCTCGAGCGGACCGCACACCTCACCCCCGCGTCACTCTAACGGGGGTATTACTTACCGTCGATTGACAATGAGCGGAGCGTGTGCGCCGTCCACGTAGGAGGCCAGATGGCGGCCGGTCAGGGTGGAGCGGTCGGCCACCAGGTCGGCGGGGGTGCCCTCGAAGACCACGCGGCCGCCGTCGTGGCCGGCGCCCGGGCCCAGGTCGATGATCCAGTCGGCGTGGGCCATGACGGCCTGGTGATGTTCGATCACGATCACGGACTTGCCGGCCTCGACGATGCGGTCCAGCAGGCCCAGCAGATTCTCCACGTCGGCCAGGTGCAGGCCGGTCGTGGGCTCGTCGAGGATGTAGATGCCGCCCTTCTCGCCCAGGTGGGTGGCCAGCTTCAGGCGCTGGCGCTCGCCGCCGGACAGAGTCGTGAGCGGCTGACCCAGGCTCAGGTAGCCCAGCCCCACGTCGGCCAGCCGGGCCAGGATCGCATGGGCCGCCGGGGTTTTCGCGTCGCCGGTGGCGAAGAACTGCTCGGCCTCGGTCACCGGCATGGCCAGGACCTCGCTGATGTCCTTGCCGCCCAGTTTGTACTCCAGGACCGACGCGTCGAACCGCTTGCCCTCGCACACCTCGCAGGTCGTCGTGACGCTGGCCATGATGCCCAGGTCGGTGTAGATGACGCCGGCGCCGTTGCAGTTCGGGCAGGCGCCCTCGGAGTTCGCGCTGAACAGCGCGGGTTTCACCGCATTGACCTTCGCGAACGCTTTGCGGATGGGTTCGAGCAGGCCGGTGTACGTGGCGGGGCTGCTGCGCCGGGAGCCCCGGATCGCGCCCTGGTCGATGGTGACCACACCGTCCCGCCCGGAGACCGAGCCGTGGATGAGCGAGCTCTTGCCCGAGCCGGCCACCCCGGTGACCACCACGAGCACGCCGAGCGGGATGTCGACGTCCACGTTCCGCAGGTTGTGCGTGTCGGCCCCGCGTACGGCCAGACTGCCCTGGGCTTTCCGGACCTCCGGCTTGAGCGCCGCCCGGTCGTCGAGGTGCCGGCCGGTGAGGGTGCCGCTGGCGCGCAGGCCCGCGACGGTGCCCTCGAAGACCACCTCGCCGCCCGCCCCGCCCGCGCCCGGGCCGAGGTCGACCACGTGGTCGGCGATCGCGATCGCCTCCGGCTTGTGCTCGACGACCAGCACCGTGTTGCCCTTGTCGCGCAGCCGGATCAGCAGGTCGTTCATCCGCTGGATGTCGTGCGGGTGCAGGCCGATGGTGGGCTCGTCGAAGACGTACGTGACGTCGGTCAGTGCCGAGCCGAGGTGCCGGATCATCTTGGTGCGCTGCGCCTCGCCGCCGGAGAGCGTGCCGGACGGCCGGTCGAGCGACAGGTAGCCCAGGCCGATCTCGACGAACGAGTCGAGCGTCGCCCCGAGCGCGGTCAGCAGCGGCGCCACCGACGGCTCGCGGAGCCCGCGGACCCACTCGGCCAGGTCGCTGATCTGCATCGCGCAGCAGTCGGCGATGTTCTTGCCGTTGATCTTCGAGGAGCGGGCCTCGGCGGCGAGCCGGGTGCCGCCGCACTCGGGGCAGGCGGTGAAGGTGGCCACCCGCTCGACGAACGCGCGGACGTGCGGCTGGAGCGCGTCGATGTCCTTGCCGAGCATCGACCGCTGGATCGACGGGATCAGCCCCGCGTACGTCAGGTTGATGCCCTCGATCTTGACCTTGGTCGGCTCCTTGTGCAGGAGGTCGTTGAGCTCCTTCTTGGTGAACTTCTTGATCGGCTTGTCCGGGTCGAAGTAGCCGACGCCGCGGAAGATCCGGCCGTGCCAGCCCTCCATGCTGTAGCCGGGGATCTTGATGGCGCCCTCGTTGATCGACTTTTCCTCGTCGTACAGCGCCGCGAGGTTGATGTCGTTGACCGAGCCGCGGCCCTCGCAGCGCGGGCACATGCCGCCTAGGATGCTGAAGCTGCGCCGCTCCTTGGTCTTCTGTCCGCCCTTCTCGAAGGTGACCGCGCCGGCGCCGCTGACCGAGGGGACATTGAACGAGTACGCCTGGGGCGAGCCGATGTGCGGGTCGCCGAGCCGGCTGAACAGGATGCGCAGCATCGCGTTGGCATCGGTCGCGGTGCCCACGGTCGAGCGCACGTCGCCGCCCATCCGCTCCTGGTCGACCAGGATGGCGGTGGTCAGCCCGTCGAGGACGTCGACCTCCGGCCGGGCCTGCGTCGGCATGAAGCCCTGGATGAAGGCGCTGTACGTCTCGTTGATCAGCCGTTGCGACTCGGCCGCGATGGTGCCGAAGACCAGCGAGCTCTTGCCCGAGCCGGAGACGCCGGTGAACACGGTGAGCCGGCGTTTGGGGATCTCGACGCTGACGTCCTTGAGATTGTTGACCCGGGCGCCGTGCACTCGGATCAGATCGTGGCTGTCGGCGGCGGCCTGGGACATCGTCTCTCCTTCGGGCGCGGGCGGCTCGCTCCTAACCTAACCAGTCGTACTCTGGGCGCTTCTCCATTCCTGATCGAAGGGCGGGTCCCGCATGAGGACGGCTACGCGGCGGCTCGCCCTGTGGCGGGCCGATCTGGTGGACGGGGTGTGTGCGGCTCCGGAGGAGTGCGTGCCTTTTTTGCGCGATAAATCGGATATATCGGTTGTTTTGGAGCACCGGGTGCGGGGGATCACCGCGACCCGGGAGGTCTTCCCGGCCGGCCTGCGGGAGGACGTCGAGTGGCAGTTCACCGGCCTGGCCTGGCCGCTCGACCTGCACCCCGGCGTGCTGGTCACGGTGGTCTGGCCGGTCGGCAAGAGCGAGGTCGTGGTGCGGACCACCGCCCTGGACGAGCCGATCAACGTGGACGGGATCAACTACTTCCACGAGTACGATCCGAAGGTCGTCACCCGCGAGTTCGCGGCCGGCTCGTCCAACCGCGGGCGGGTGCTGGCCGCGGTGCGGCAGAAGGGCCGGGTCTTCGAGGACGGCAGCGCGGTGCTCGCCGAGGCCGGGCTGGCCGCGCAGACCGGGCTCGGCCGCGGTGCCAAGGCCGCGTTCCTGCTGCGCAACGCCGTCGACCAGTTGATCCGGGAGGGCTACCTGACCCGGGTCGAGGGCAGCGTCGAGTCCTCCGGCTATCCCTGGTACCCGGCGGTCGCCGGGCAGAAGCCGGCCGACATGCTCTTCTACGCGCCGCTGGTCGAGCCGGCCGACCCGGACGACGACGAGGCGAGCGAGCGCCGAGACCACCTCGTCAACGGGTTCCTGCGGCGGCTCCCGCCCGGGGCGCACGCCTCGGAGAAGCAGGTCACGCTGCACGAACAGGTCGACGGGACGCCGCTCGAGCCGGGCTACACGTACGTCAAGAAACACCATCGCGGCACGAGTTCGTGAGGTAGCGGAGATCCTCGCCGGGTTTCCATGGAGCCATGAAACGACTCCTGGTTCTGCTGGCCGCGCCGCTGCTGCTGGCCGCCGGTTGCTCTTCCGCCTCGAATGGGACACCCGCGGACGGCCCGACCAGCGCGCCGGCCTCCGCGGCGACGAGTGCGCCGGCCACGGCGGCGACGGGCGCGCCGGCCACCGAACCGAGTGGCACGGCCGCGCCGGGCACGGGCGGCGGCGTCTCGTCGACCGGGCAGGCGAGCACGTCGCGGTGCCACACCGGCGACCTCAAGCTCTCGCTGGGCGAGGGAGAGGGCGCGGCCGGCACGGCGTACGTCCCGCTGATCTTCAAGAATGTCTCGGACCGCACCTGCACGCTGTACGGCTTCCCGGGCGTGTCCTGGGTGGCCGGCGACGACGGGCACCAGGTCAACGTGCCGTTCGCCCGCACCGACGCGGCGAAGAGCACGATCACGCTGGCGGCCGGCGCGGTCGCGCACGCCACGCTGGCGACGCACGACGTGGGGTTCTACGACGCCGCGCAGTGCCGGGCGGTCAGCGTCCGCGGCTATCGGGTCTACCCGCCGGACGAGACCACGTCGATCTTCGTCCCGCTGGCCACGAAGGCCTGCTCGGCGAAGGGCATCGACAAGGGCAGGGTCTCGCCGATCGCCAAGGGCGCTACGGCGTAGTCAGCGCCTACTCGCGCGGGTCAGCTCCACTCGCGCGGGTCAGCTCCACTCGCGCGGGTCGGCTCCCCTTCCGCGGGTCAGCTCCACTCGCGGCCGAACCAGCGGCGGATGCGGTCGGCGCCGAAGGCGGTCTTGTCGGCGGCCAGGGCGGTCGAGGGGCCCTCCAGGTCGCCGACCGGCGGTTGCCCGGCGAGGAACGTGACGCCGACCTTGGCCACCTGATCGTGGCCGAACTCCAGGTAGCAGATGCCGTGTCCGTCGTACACCGCGGTCGGGATCTGGCCCTTGATATCGGCGATGATGCGGGCCGCCGCCACGGCCGCCTGGCCCTCGGCGAAGACGCCGGCCTTGGGGGTGCCGACGCTGGTGACGTCGCCGACGGCGTACACCCGCGGGAAGGTGGTTTCCAAGGTCAGCGGATCGACCGGGACCCAGCCGTCGACGGTGAGCCCGGAATCGGCCACGACCTGCGGCACGCGATGCACGGGCACGCCGAGGAACAGGTCGTAGGACAGTTCGCTGCCGTCGGCCAGGACGGCGATCTTGCGGGCCGGGTCGAGCTCGCGGACCAGACGCTCGGGCAGCCAGTCGATGCCGCGCTCGGCGAACGCCGCCAGCACCGCGTCCGAGGCCTTGGGCGACGGCGGGATCGGCTTCCCGAGCGGCATCACCAGGGCGATCTCGGAACGGCCGCGAAGACCACGAGCCTCCAGCATTTCGTGTACGAGGAGAGCCGTCTCGCTCGGGGCGGGCGGGCATTTGAACGGTGTCGAGGTGACGGCCACGACGACCTTGCCGCCGGCGAACTCCCGGAGGACCTCCCGCGCCCGGAACGCGCCCGCGACGGTGTAGAACTCGGTGCCGCCCTCGACCAGGCCGGGTGTCGCCTCGGGGTGCAGGTCGGCGCCGAGCGCGACGACGAGGATGTCGGCGTCGAACCCGCCGGCGGTGGTCTCGACGTGCCGGGTGGTGGGGTCGATGCCGGTGATCGTGGCGCCGACGAACCGCACGCCGGGGTTGACCATGTCGGCGTAGCGGTGCAGCACCTGCTCGGGCCGGCGCCGGCCGAACATGACGTCCAGCTTCGAGAAGCCGAAGACGAAGCCCTCGGCCCGGTCGATCAGGGTCACCTGGGCGTCGTCGCCGCAGCGGGCCGACACCTCCGTCGCCAGCTCGAGCCCGCCGAACCCGGCACCCAGCACCACCACGCGCGTCACCACGGCGCCAGCGTATCGCCAGACAGGCGGTCGCCCGTTCGGTTCCGGTCCACTGCCGTCCGGGTGCGTCTGGTCGCATGCGGAGGGGCTTGCGCGTTGCTTGTATGGTCTCGTCCGCGGAGTCGATTGGCGATCATCGCTGGCTCGCGGGACGGACGGGGGAATCCGTTGGAGAGACGCAGGCTGGCCCGCCTGGGGGTGGTCGCGGCGGCCGGGGCCCTGCTGTGCGGGTGCACGTCGTCGGCTTCCCGGCCGGCGACGCCCGGGCTCGAGCCGCGCGGCACGGTGCTGACCACGGTGAAGCCCACCCGGCAGGACCTGACCAACCAGGTCAGCCTCAACGGCAAGGTCGAGATCGACCCGGTGTTCGGCGTCGTCGCCCCGGTCAGCGGCGAGATCCGGTACGTGAACCGCCAGCCGTCGGCCAAGCCCGCGACCGAGCCGCTGTGGGTGGGCTCGGTGTGGCGGGACGGCGCGCCGAACCGGGTCTACATCCCGGCCGGCTCGATGTTCGCCGGGCGGCTCATGGGCGACCACGCCCCGGTTACCGCGGGCATGCCGGTGGCGTCCGCGAAGCACGCCGGGTACGGCATCGTCGCCGACATCGACAGCTCCCTGGCGTACCGGATCTCCGGCTCGGTCCAGACCGTCCGCGGCCAGATCAAGAACGGGCCGGGCCCCTTCCCGTGCCAGGCAATCGGCACGATCGCCGCGCTGCCGGCCGGGACAATCCCCGAACCGCCGGCGGCCACCAACCCGTCGGCCCCGTCGGCCGGCGGCGCACCCACGGCGGCGGGCGGCACCCGGGTTGGCGGCCCGGGCAACGGCTCGGGCGGCGACTCCGGCGACGCCTCCAGCGGCGGCTCGTCTGATGGCTCGTCTGATGGCTCGTCTGGCGGCTCGTCCGCTGGCTCGGACGCGACCGGCATGCGGCTGGTCTGCACCGCCCCGGGCAGCGTCAAGCTGATCAACGGCGCCGCCGTGACGCTCGACGTGGTCACCGCCAAGGCCGCGCACGCGATGGTGCTGCCGGTCGAGGCCGTCGCCGGCGTACAGGGCAAGGGCAAGGTGGACATCGTCGGCCCGGACCGCACCCGCCGAACCGTCGACGTCACGCTCGGCATCACCGACGGCAAGGTCATCGAGATCCGCAAGGGCCTCACCGGCGACGAGACGATCGCCGTGCCCGGGCCGGACCTGCCGACCGCCACGCCGAACACCGGCCAGGGCGGCCCTGGGGCGCCCGGATGAGCCCGTCCTCCTTCGACGGCACGGCCTCTTTCGATGGCGCGGCCTCTTTCGATGGCGCGGCCTCTTTCGATGGCGCGGCCTCTTTCGATGGCACGGCCTCTTTCGATGGCACGGCCTCTTTCGATGGCGCGGACGGGGCGCTGATCGAGCTGGCCGGGATCACCAAGGTGCTCAAGGGCCAGCAGGAGCCGCGGACGATCCTCGACGGCGTCGACCTCACCGTGCGGCCGGGCGAGAGCGTGGCCATCGTCGGGCGCTCCGGCTCGGGCAAGAGCACGCTGCTGAGCGTGGTCGGGCTGTTCGACCGGCCGGACTCGGGCCGGTACCTGCTGGCCGGCGAGGACATCAGCCGGCTGCCCGAGCGCCGGGCCGCGAAGTTGCGCAGCTCCCACTTCGGCTTCGTCTTCCAGCGGTTCTTCCTCCTCAAGCACCTGACCGCGGCCCAGAACGTGGCGATGGCGCTGGTCAACGGCCAGGGCTGGCTGCCCCGGCGGGAGCGGCGCAAGCGGGTGCTGGCGGCCCTCGACCAGGTCGGCATCGCCCACCTCGCGAAGAACCGGCCGGCGAAGATGTCCGGCGGGGAGCAGCAGCGAGTGGCGATCGCGCGCGCCCTGGTCCGCAACCCGCGGATACTGCTGGCCGACGAGCCGACCGGCGCGCTGGACACCGAGACCGGCTCGCTGGTGATCGATGCCCTGCTCGGGGCGACCGAGCGCGGCTGCGGCCTGATCCTGGTCACCCACGACCGGGACCACGCGGCGCGGATGGGCCGGATCCTCGACCTCGTCGACGGCGTACTCACCGAGCGGGTGCCCACATGATCCGCCTCTCCGGCCGCCTCCGGTCGTCGCTGATCATCGGATTGCAGGGCATCCGGGCCCGCAAGCTGCGCACGCTGCTGTCGATGGTGAGTCTCTTCCTGGGTGTGCTCGCGGTCGTGGTGGTGCAGGCCGGGGCGAGCATCGCCGAGCGGGCGCTGCTGTCCGACCTGGAGCTCACCAACGGCGTCGACGGCACCCGGGTGATGGGTCTGCAGCCGACCCCGCAGGCCGCCGACGTGGTCACCAGCACGCTGCGCGGCCACGCCGACGCGGTGGCGTCGATGGACCTGTCGGCGATCATCGGCGAGCCGGGCGTGACGCCGGTCAACCCCAACGGCTCCCCGATGGACGAGAACTGGGGCGACGCCCAGGTCTGCTACGCCGACGGCCACTGCGACATCCAAGGCGGCCCGAAGGGGGAGGCCGTCGCGCTGCGGCTCACCGCGCTGACCGGCGACATCCGGGTGTTCCGGCCGTTCCACCAGCAGTCGGGACGGTGGCTCGACTTCACCACCGTGCCCGCGCTGGCGCCCCGCCTGGTGCTCAACCAGGAGGCGGCGAAGGGCTTCCGTCAGCATCACGTGCCCGCCGAGATGCGGGTCAACGGTGCGGTCAACGACATCACGCCGCAGTTCATCGGCGTGGTCGACGACGGCGACAAGCAACCACACGCATACGCCCGGGTCGACGAGCTGACCAACTGGCTGCCGACGACCGGGCTGGCCGACCCGAACACCGGCGGCCAGCTGCAGGTCATGTTCCAGCCGTCGACCCCGGCCGAGCGGGTGCTGACGGCCAAGCTGCGCGGGCTCGGCGTCGAGACGCAGATCTCCACCGTGGACTCCCACAAGGAGCGCGGCAAGGAGCTGACGCTGATGCGCCTGATCTTCTTCTCGATGGCCGGGCTCGTGCTGCTCATCGGCGTGGCCGGCATCCTCAACGTCGGCCTGGCCACGGTCGGCGAACGGGTCGAGGAGTTCGCCCTGCGCCGCGCCGTCGGCACGCCCCGCACCCTGCTGGCCGGCATCGTGCTGGCCGAGACGCTGCTGACCGGCCTGCTCACCGCCGCCGCGGCGATCGCGGTGAGCGCGGCGGCACTCAAGGTCGTCTCCACGCTGCTCGGCGACTCACAGCCGCTCCTGCACAACGTCCAGTTCCCCTGGGAGGCCGGCGTGGCCGGCATCATCGCGGGACTCGTGGCCGGCGTCCTGGGCGGCTTCATCCCGGCCCTGCGCGCCGCCGGCATCCCCATCGCGACGGTGATGCGCGCCTGATCCACGCCGGTCCCGCGTCCCCGGCTCGTCCCGGTCGCGGGCGGTCGGCTTGCCCCGGTCGCCCGTGCCCAGCTCGCTTTGGTCCCGCGTGTCCGGCTCGTCCCGGTCGCGGGCGGTCGGCTTGCCCCGGTCGCGGGCGGTCGGCTCGTCCCGGTCGCGGGCGGTCGGCTTGCCCCGGTCGCCCGTGCCCAGCTCGCTTTGGTCCCGCGTGCCCGGCTCGCCCCGGTCGCGGGCGCGCGCAGGCTCGGGCCGGCGTGCGTCGGACAGGATGAGGTGGACGTCGCCGAACTCGTGCCACAGGTAGCGGCCGCGCAGCGCCTCGGCGTAGGCGGCCCGCAGCGCCTCCTCGCCGGCGATCGCGGTGAGCATGCGCAGGTGCGAGGCGCGCGGCTCGTGCAGGCCGGTGAGCAGGCCGTCCACCACCCGGATGCGGTGCTCGGGGCCGATCACGAGGTCGGTCCAGCCGGTGCCGGCCGCGCCGCCGGTCGACTCCAGCGCCCGCACCACGGTGGTGCCGACCGCGATGACCCGGCCCCCGGCCGCGTGCACGTGCCGGATCAGCTCGGCGGTCGACTGCGGGATGTCGAACCACTCCGGATACGGCGGCTCGTCGACCTCGGCCGAGGCGACCCCGGTGTGCAGCGTGATCGGCGCGACCAGCACCCCCCGACCGGCCAGCTCGGCCAGCACCCGGCCGGTCAGCGGCCGCCCGGCACTGGGCATTTCGGCGCTACCCGGGCGTACGGAATAGGAATTTTGGTAGGTTTCCAGCGGCCAGTCCCGGTCGGTGTACGAATACCGGATCGGCCGCCCGTGCCGGGCCAGATAGTCGACCATCGTCCCCGGCACGTCGGCGTCGGCGACCCAGAGCCGATCGGTGAACCGCTCCCGCAGCGTCAGCGTGCCCTCCGGGATCGCTATCACCCGCGGCGCCGGACGGTCGAACGGCGCGGTCGTGCCGCCGGTCGGCCGGCGCGGCTCGACCAGCCAGCTGCCGTCCTCCCGCTCGGTCGACACGTGCACGACCAGGCCCGGGCCGGCGTCGAGCGCGGCCGGCAGCGTCGCCGAGTTGTTCACCACCAGCAGGTCGCCCGGCTCGAGCAGGCGCGGCAACTCCCGGAACCGGTGGTGGCTCACCGCGACGCCGCGGCTCACCAGCAGGCGCACCTCATCCCGCCGTTGGCCGTGGGCCTCGGCCGGCTCGCGTGCCTCCAGATCGCCGGGCAGGAGGAAATCGAGGGTAGCGGTCATCGCAAAGTCCCCGCGACATAGCGACCCGACGCCAACCGGTCGTGCACCAGCCCCAGCAGGCGCGGCACGACCGTCTCGGGCAGCGGCCGGTCGGAGATGTCCTCGCCCGGGAACGCCTCCTGCTGCAGCCGGGTGCGCAGGTCGCCGGGGTCGACCGCCCACACCCGCACGGCCGGCTCCTCCTTGGCCAGGACCGCGCTCGCGTGATCCAGAGCGGCCTTCGCCGCGCCGTAACCACCCCAGCCCTCGTACGCCTCGACCGCGGCGTCGGAGCTCACGTTGAGCACCGCGCCGGCCGGGGAGCGGCGCAGGTGGGGGAGCAGCAGCTGGGTCAGCGCGATCGGGGCCAGCACATTGACCTCGAAGGTGTCCAGCAGCGCGGGCAGCGGGAAGGTGGCCAGCGGCGGCGGTGGGCTGCCGCCGAGCGTGGACGCGTTGTTGACCAGCAGGTCGGCGCCGCCCAGCCGATCGGCGGCGGCCGCGAGCTCGGCGCGGTGATCGTCGTCGACCACGTCGCCCGCGATCGCGGTCACCTTGGTCAGCCGACTCAGGTCGGCCGCGGCTCTTTCCAGGTCGGGACCGGTGCGCGCGTCGATCACGAGCTGCCAGCCGTCGCGGGCGAGCCCCTCGGCCAGGGCACGGCCCAATCCCTGTGAGGCTCCGGTAAGCACTGCCGTCTTCGTCGTCATGTCTCGACCCTCCCGCTTCGGCCCGGCGAACGTATCGGCCTCGGGACGGCTTCCGAATCGGTCGATGGACCTAGGACCGTGGTACGAGGCGCTCCGCGCCGGCCGCGGCTATCGTGGCCCGCGTGACGAACCGCGATGAGCTCCGCACGGCGCGTCGCCTTTCCGAGGCGGTGCTGGCGGTCAGCGACCAGCTGACCGTCCCCGAGGTGCTGCAGACCATCGTGGATACGGCCCGTGAGCTGGTCGGCGCGGAGTATGCGGCGCTCGGCGTCCCCGACGACGACGGGTCGTTCGCCGAGTTCGTGGTGGCCGGGGTCAGCGACGAGATGCGCGCCGCGATCGGCCCACTGCCGCGGCAGCACGGTTTCCTCGCGGTGATGCTGCGCGAGCCGCGGGCCCAGCGCCTCGCCGACATCCGGGCCGACCCGCGGTTCGGCTGGTGGCCGTCGGCCCACCCGGTGCTGGTCGCGTTCCTGGGCGTGCCGGTCCTCAGCGGCGAGGAGATCCTCGGCGCGCTGTATCTGGCGAACAAGTCCGGCGGCTTCACCGACGCCGACGAGGAGCTGGTCGGGGTGCTCGCCGCGCATGCCGCGATCGCGCTCACCCACGCCCGGCTGTATGCGCGGAATCGTGAGCTGACCATCGCCGAGGAGCGCGCCCGGATAGCGCACGACCTGCACGACGCCGTGGCCCAGCGCCTGTTCGGGCTGCGGCTCACCGTGCAGGCCGCCGAGCTGCTGCTCGACCGCGACCCGGCGGCGGTCCGCGAGCGGCTGGCCGAGGTGTCCACGCTGGCCCGGGAGGCGGCCGAGGAGCTGCACGCGGCGGTGCTGGAGCTGCGCCCGGCCCAGCTGGCCGAGGACGGTCTGCCGTCCGTCCTCCGCAAACAGGTGCAGGTGCTGGACAGGGCGTATGGCGGGGCCGGCGGCCCGAGGCTGTGCTACCAAGAGGCCGACCCACCGGTGCTGCCGACCGGCCAGCAGACGGTGGTGCTGCGGGTGGCGCAGGAGGCGCTGCACAACGCGGTCCGGCATGCCTGCGCCCGCAGCATCTCGGTGAGCCTGACCCGGCACGGCGAGACCGGGGCCGCGCTGGAGGTGGCCGACGACGGGGCGGGTTTCGACGTCGCGGCCGTGGTGCGCGCGGGCCGCAGCCTGGGGCTGAGGTCCCTGCGCGAGCGCGCCCATTCGGTCCGCGGGGTGGCGACCATCCGCTCCACGCCCGGCGCGGGCACCGTCGTGCGGTTGGAGGTGCCCGGTGGCACGGGGTGAGGTCCGGGTGCGGGTGCTGATCGTCGACGACCATCCGGCGGTACGCCGAGGGCTGCGCACCTTTCTGGAGCTGGCCGACGGCCTCGAGGTGGTCGGCGAGGCCGCGAACGGGCCCGCCGCGCTCGACCTGATCGCGGCGACCGAGCCCGACGTGGTGCTGCTCGACATGGCGCTGCCCGGGATGGACGGCGTGGAGGTGCTGCACGAGCTGCAGCGGCGGGAGTTGTCGTGCCGGGCGCTCGTGGTCACCAGCTACACCGACCGGATGCCGGCCGCGATCCGGGCGGGGGCGCGAGGCTACCTGTCGAAGGATGTGGACCCGGTGGCGCTGGTGGCGGCGGTGCGCTCGGTGGCGGCCGGGCACCTGCTGCTGGAACCGGCCGCGGTGGCGGCGTTGATCGCGACGCCCACTGAGGGTTCCACGTTGACGGCGCGTGAGCGGGACGTGCTGCTGTTGCTGGCCGAGGGCCGGTCGAACCGGGAGATCGCGCGGGCACTGGCCGTCGCGGAGAAGACGGTCAAGACCCACGTGTCGAGCATCCTGCTCAAGCTCGGCCTGGCCGACCGCACTCAGGCCGCGGTCTACGCGGTCCGCAGCGGGCTGACCGACCACTGAGGACGGAGGAGCGATCGGGCGGTAAGTGCGCGCTGGGGGTTGGGCGGGACGGGACGCGGACTTCCCGGCGAGCCGGGCGTCGACGGCCCGGCCGGGGCGGCGGGCGAGGGCCGGGGTGGCGGGCGAGGGCCGGGGCGGCGGGCGAGGGCCGGGGCGGCGGGCGAGGGCCGGGGCGGCGGGCGAGGGCCGGGGTGGCGGGCCGCGCGAGCGTGGGCGGGCGCGGCTCGGCGCGCGGGCCGGGTGGCGCGCTCGGCGGACGGGCTGGGTGGCGGGCTCGGCGGACGGGCCGGGTGGCGCGCTCGGCGGACGGAGAGCCCCGCGACCCGGCCCGCGCGCAAGACCTGCACATGGTCGGCGACCAAGCCACGCGAGCAGCCACGCGAGCCAGCCACGCGAGCCAGCCACGCGAGCCAGCCACGCGAGCCAGCCACGCGAGCCAGCCACGCGAGCCAGGCCGGCCAGCTCAGCCGATCTTGATGACCTTGGCGATGCTGGGGACGCCCTTGGCGTTGAGGGCGAACAGCATCCAGTAGCCGGGCAGGGCGATTCCGGGGTCGGCGGGGATGGTCAGCTGGTAGCCGGCCGCCACCGTGGTCGACGGGAGCGAGAGGCGGCGCTGGTCGGTGTCGACGCTGTGGGTGGCGGTGCCCATCCGGATGATCGCGAACTTGGTGACCGTACTGTTGGTCTTGACCGTGATTGTGGCGCCGTTGTCGGCTGTCGACGGGGCCGACGTGATGACCGGGCGGGTGGCGGCCGAGCCGTCCGTGTTCAGCAGGTACGGCGGGGTGAAGGTCTGGCCGTCGAAGTGGTTCGTGACGCAGCCGGTGCCGCACAGGCCCCCGCCGCCGGTGAAGACGCGGCCGTCCGGCATCAGCAGCGCCACGCTGTGGTAGTTGCGCGGCACCGACGCCGCGGCCATCGTGGTGAACTTGCCGGTGGCCGAGTCCCACAGTTCGGTGCTGTAGACCGAGTTGTTGTCCGAGAACGGCACCGCGTAGGTCTGGCCGCCGAATACCGCCACCTTGCCGTCCGGCAGCACGACGCTGTTCGCGAACGAGCGGGCGTTCGCCATCGAGCCGACCCGCTTCGTGGTCACCTCGTTGTTCACGCCGTTGATGGTCAGCACGTACGCGTCGGCCGTCGCCGAGCTGTTCTGGTAGCTCGGCGAGCCGCCCAGCGCCAGGATCTTGCCGGTGTCGTACATGACCGCGTTGCCGTTCATCTGGTCGGCCGCGTCGCCCCGGGTGCCGGCCGGCGTGGTGCTACCGTCCCCGGACGTGCCGTACCAGTTCATCGCGCGGGACGGGCCGGCCTGCAGCACCGAGCCGCCGGACCAGGCGAACAGCCACGCATGGTTGTCCTTGCGATAGTCGCCGTTCGGGTCGGCGTCGTCGGTCAGCATCGGCACGACATCCGTCCCGGGCAGCGCCGTCCAGCCGGTGTCCGACGACCACACCTCGCCGTTCTTGTGCGGGGTGCCGTCCTGCCCGCCGTGCCCGCCGTTCCACGAGCCGCCGATCGTGAAGACCCGGCCGTCGGAGAGCGTCGCGCTGGCCTGGTACCCGCGCGGCGTGGTCATCTCCGGCCCCGCCGTCCACGCGTCGGTGGCCGGGTCGTAGATGCTGGTCTTCGAGCTGTCGCTGCCGCCGGTCACGATGATCCGGCCGTCGGGGAGCGCCGAGATGCCGGGGCAGAACATGTCGTGCCCGGTGTCGGTGACGGTCCGCTGGGTGACCACGCCGGTCTTCGGGTCGTACGTGGCGGTGACCGTCTGGCCGTACCCGCCGTTGAAGGTGTCCGGCTGGAACGCCGACCAGGTCAGGATCTTGCCGTTGGGCAGTTGGGCGGCGGCCACCGGCACCAGCGGGAAGCCGACCGGCGCGCTGAAGCTGCCGCGGCCGGGGACGATCGAGCCGCTCGGGCCGAGGATGTTGAGCTCGGCGGCGCTGCTCCAGGGGCCGCGGCCGCCGGCCTCGGAAAGAGCTTTCACGCGTACGTATCGAGCGGTCACCGCCGGAAAGACGACCGTCTGCAGCGCGCTGTCGTCCGGGAAGCCCGCCTCGGCGATCCGGGTCGTCCAGCTGGTCCCGTTCGTCGACGTGAGGATCTGGTAGCGCCCGATCCGCCCGTTGGCCGAGCCGTCCTGCCGGGGCAGGTAGGTGAGCCCGCCGATCGACCGTGCCGTCCGCATGTCGATGGTCAACGCGTGCGGAAGCGCGGCCGTCCATTCGCTGTGCCAAATCGAAGAAACGTTGCCGTCGAGCACGTTCTGCGCCCGGCCGTTCTCGTTCGCGGTCTCCTGGCTGTCGGCCGTCGCCACCCAGCCGGTACGCGCCAGCGACGGGTCGGTGCGGCCCAACATGTTGATCTCGGCGGCGCTGCTCCACGGCCCGCGGTCGCCGGCCTCGCTGAGCGCGGTCAGCCGCACGTACCGGGCGATCCGCGGGGCGAACGTCCGGGACTGCACGACCGCGCTGTCCTCGAACGTCCCGGACGACACCGGGTCGCCCCAGTCGACGCCGTTCGTGCTGGTCTCGATGGTGAACTTGCCGATCCGCCCGTTCGCGGAGGCGGCCGGCCGCGGCAGGTAGGCGAGACCGGAGACCAGGTAGCGGGTCTTCATGTCGATGGTCAACGCGTGTGGGAGCGAGCCGGTCCACGCGCTGTGCCAGATCGTGGAGGTGTTGCCGTCGAGCACGTTCTGCGCGCGGCCGTCCTCGGCGGCGGTCTCCTCGCTGTCCGCCGACGCGGTCCAGCCCGTACGCGGCAGCGCCGGGTCGGTCCCGCCGAGCAGGCTGATCTCGGCCGCCGCCGAGCGGGTGCCGCGACCGCCCGCCTCGGTGAGCGCCCGCAGCCGGACGAAGCGGGCGAACCGGGTGCCGATGGTGACGGTCTTGAGCGTCTTGTCGTCGGCCCAGGTGCCGGTGGCGACCGGCTTGCTCCAGGCCGTGCCGTTGTCGCTGATCGTGATCTCGTAGCGGCCGATCCGGCCGCTGGCCGAGTCGGCGGCCGGCAGGTAGGTCAGCCCGCTGAACGCGATCCGGTTGTGGGTGTCGATGGTGATCATGTGCGGCAGCTTGGTGGGGCCGGTGCGCCACACGGTGCCGGCGTTGCCGTCGAGCACCTTGCCGGCGAGCGCCGCGGAACTGTCCGCGGTGGCGGTCCAGCCCCGGGTCGGCAGCGGCGCGGCCTGGGTCACCGCGACCGGCACCGCCGAGGGCATGACATGGATGGCGTGCTGATCGGCGGAAGAATTTTCCGAGTTCGGCTCATGCAACGCGTACGCGCTGCCGATGAGGACGCATAGAACCGCCGTAGCCGCAGCCCGCGGCCGCCAAGTCCGTACCCGCACAATGCCCCCAAGATCTGGTCAGGCCGGGAATTCAACCGGGGACCAGAGCGCACGAATAGGTCCGACCGGACATATCCGGATCGGCCGGGCGGACGCGTATATCGACGACCTGTGACGGGTGTAGACGCGCGGGGAAATTAGGATCGTGTGTATGGAATTTGGCGTCGGATATTTCCCCACGCACGACGGATTGCGTCCCGGTGAGATCGCCCGGAAAGTCGAGGAACGCGGTCAGACCGCGCTGTACTTCGCCGAGCACACGCACATCCCGGCCAGCCGGGAGACGCCCTGGGGCGGCGGGCGCGACCTGCCGCGGAAGTACTGGCACACGTACGACCTGTTCGTGGCCCTGACCGCGGCGGCCGAGGCGACCACCCGGCTGCGCATCGGCAGCGGCGTCTGCCTGGTCGTCGAGCGCGACCCGATCACCACGGCCAAGGAGGTGGCGAGCGTCGACCACCTCAGCGGGGGCCGGTTCGAGTTCGGGATCGGCTCGGGGTGGAACCGGGAGGAGATGCGCCACCACGGCACCGACCCGCGCACCCGGCTGGCGCTGCTCGGCGAGCGGGTCCGGGCGATGCGCGAGATCTGGACCCGGGACGAGGCGACCTTCCACGGCAAGTACGTGAACTTCGACCGGATCTGGTCGTGGCCCAAGCCGGCCCAGCAGCCGTGGCCGCCGATCCTGGTGGGTGGCGGCGGGCCGACCGCCGAGCAGCGGGTTCTCGAGTACGGCGACGGCTGGTTCCCGCAGTGGCACGACCCCGAGGTGCTGGCCCGGATCCCGGCCCTGCGCGCCCGCGCCGACCGGCACCTCGACATCCAGGTGCTCAGCGTGCCGGCCGACCCGAAGGCGCTCGAGCAGCTGGAGGCGGTGGGCGTGCACCGCGCGTCGTGCTGGCTGCCGTCCGGCCCGTCGAGCGTGGTCGAGCCCGCACTGGAGAAGTGGGAACGGGCGATCGCCGACCTGACCGGCAAGTGAGCCGACCTGACCGGCAAGTGAGCCGGCCTCAGACCCCGGCCGAGCGGTTCGCCACCGTCCGGGTCGCCCGCCTCGCCACGGCCGGCCCGGACGGCGCGCCGCACCTCGTGCCGATCGTGTTCGCGCTGGTCGGCGACGTGATCCACACGGCGGTCGACGGCAAGCCCAAGCGCACCCGGCGCCTCCGGCGGCTCGCCAACATCGCCGCGAACCCGCGGGTGAGCGTGCTGGCCGACCACTACGAGGACGACTGGTCGCGGCTGTGGTGGGTGCGGGCCGATGGCGTGGCCCGCATCCTGGACGACTCGCCGGCCGGGCTGGCGGCGCTGGCCGAGCGCTATCCGCAGTACCGGGAGACGCCGCCGCCCGGCCCGTTCCTGGAGATCACCGTCGACCGCTGGACGGGGTGGCAGCCCTAGGCCGGTTGAGTACTCGTGCTCAGTCGCCGCGCCCGGCCGGTGGCGAGGATCAGGGACGTGACGTACCCGTGCCCGAACTGCGGTTCCCCGGCGAATCTGGAGACCGGCTGCCCCTCGTGCGGCCGCGGCCCCGACCCGGACGCCGCCGAGGTGATCCGCACCGATGCCGAGATCACCACCCTCATCGCCGACCTCGCCACCGCCCGCGCGACGGTGACCGACATCGAGAACCGGATCGGCCAGGCCTGGCACCGGCGCGACGCCGCCGCGGCCCGGGTCCGCTCCGCCGCCGGTCCTGAGTCACCGCCGCGGCCGGAGACTTCCTCCCGCGCCGTGCAGAACCTGCTCTTCACCCTCGGCGGCCTGCTCCTGGGCGTGGCCGCGATCGTCTTCACCGCCGTGGCCTGGTCCCAGTTCGGCGTCACCGGCCGTGCCACCCTGCTCACCGGGGTCACCGTCGTCGCGCTCGCGGTGCCGCCGCTCGCGCTGCGTCGTGGCCTGCGCGCCACCGCGGAGACCATGGCCGCGGTGGGCGTTCTGCTCACGCTGCTTTGCGGGTACGCGGCCCGATCGGTCGACCTGTTCGGCGTCGCCGGCGTCTCCCCGGCCCGCTATGCGGGCGCGGTCTGCCTGCTGACCGCCGCGATCGCCGTCGGGTACGCCCTGCTCACCGGCCTGCGCGGCCCGCGCTGGGCGGCCCTGCTGATCTTCCAGCCGGCCCTGCCGCTGCTGGTCTACCCGTCCCATCCGGGCCTGGCCGGCTGGTCGCTGACCTTCGGCGCGATCGCCGCCGTGGACCTGGCCGTCCGGCGCGCCCTCGCTCCGCCGGCCTACGCGTGCGCCGTCCTGGCCACGCTGGTTGCCGCCCTCCCGGCCGTCATTTCCGGATTGCGTACGCTCGGCGCGTCCCAGCCGTTCTTCCACGCGGCCTGGCTCGCGGCCGTGCCGTATGCGGGCTGGCGGCTGCCGCTCGCGCTCGGCCTGGTCACCGCGGCCCTGTTCGGCACGGTCCCGCCCCGCCTGCGCCCGGCCTCCCTGGTCGCCGGCGCCGCCGCGGTCGCCCTGGCGCTCCCGGCCGGCCTGCACCTGCCCTGGTGGAACGCCCCGATCATCGACCTGGTGGTCATCGCCGGCGCGCTGGCCATGGCCGTCCGGTTCACCGCGCCGGCGCTGCACACTCCCGCCGCCCGGGTCGCGGCCCTGCCCGGCGCTGCCTCGCCGTCCACCCCGTCGGCCGCGGCGTCGGCGGTCACGCTCGGCACCCGCGCCGCCACCTCCGCCACGGTCATCACCTTCGTGACCCAGCTGGTCGCGGCCGCGCTGCTGGCCGCCCACGCCCTGGCCGCCGCCTTCGGCCGCCCCGCCGTGGCCGCCGGCACCCTGATCGCCCTCGCCCTGCTCGGCGCCGCGCTCGCGATCCGCGCCCAGCTCCCCGCGCTGGCCGGCGCGGGCCTGTTCACCGCACTGGTGGCCCTGCCCCCGATCGCCTGGACCGGCACGGCCGCCGTCGGCCTCACCCCGGCCGCTCAGGCCCTGTCCGTCACCGCCGCCGCGGCAGCCACTCTCCTGCTGATCGCCCTCGCCGACAGATCGACCGCGCCCGCGGCCTTCGCCAGGGCCGCGTCCCGTGCCCGACGAGCGGCCGTTGTACCGCTGGGGCTTGTTCTGCTGGCCGTTTTGCCGGGTTTGACGCCGGGGATCGGGACGACGGTCGTGCTGGCCGTGATCCTCGTGGCGGCGGCCGCGGTGGGGGCGGCCGGACGGACGCGAGTGGCCCGGGGCCTGGGGTTGACCGTGGCGGTAGCCGTGGGTCTGGACGCGACCCTCACTAGGCCCGCGGGAACGGTGCTCGAGGCGTACGCCCTGGTCGCAAGCGGCCTGGCACTCGCCGCAGCCCTTCTCGCCAAGCGCGACCACTCTTCCAGCTGGACCAGCTACGGCCCGGCGCTGATCATCGGGTTGGTGCCCAGCCTCGCCTCGGTGCTGACCGACCAGGAGGGACAGGACCTGCGCCGGCTGCTGCTGGGGATCGGCGCGCTCGCGATTCTGCTGGCCGGGGCGAAGGCGCGGCTGCGCGCGCCGGTGATCGCCGGCGGCACGACGCTGGCCGTGGTGGCCCTGGACGAGCTGGGGCTGGTGTGGGATCTGATCCCGCGCTGGATCCCGCTCGCGGCCGGCGGACTGCTGCTGGTGCTGCTCGCGGCCACGCTCGAGGCGCGCCGCCGCGACCTGGCCCGCTTCCGCCACGCGATGGGCCGCATGAGCTGAATCGGGGGACGGGCGTGGGTTCGGCCGACTGAGCCGACCCGCGCCTCGTCCGTTCGGCCGAATTCGTGTTCCGTCCGTAAACCGACTGCCGGGGCTTGCCGATGCGAAGGGCCACTACCCCCCCGTCGGCCATGCTGGGCAGAACGGAGCACGGATGTCGCCCGTACGCATGCAGTCGTGCTTTGCCGCCTGGATCGTCTTCCTGACGATCCTGTTCTACTCGATCCCCGCGGCCAGCATGTACACCTGGGCGGCCATCGGTCTGTCCGCGGCGGGCGCCGTCCTGATGGGCGTGCGGCGGCATCGCCCGGCCAAACGGCTGCCGTGGTACCTGCTGTCCGCGGTGCTGGTCAGCTTCACGCTCGGGGACACCACCTACAACGTGCTCACCGACTATCTCGGCCAGGTGAACCCGTTCCCGTCCGCCGCGGACGTGTTCTACCTGCTGGTCTACCCGGTGCTGGCGGCCGCGCTGCTGTTCTTCATCCGGGCCCGGGCCGGCGCCGACAACCGGGCCGCGCTGCTCGACGCGCTGGTGCCGACGGCCGGCCTGGGCCTGCTCTCCTGGGTCTTCCTGATCTCGCCGTACGTGCGCAACGAGGACCTGGGCGTGCTGGAGAAGCTCACCTCGATCGCGTACCCGCTCGGCGACGTGCTCGCGCTGGCCATGCTGCTACGCCTGCTCACCGCCGCGGCCCGCAAGCCGGTCGCGCTGATCACGCTGGCCACCGGCGTGACCGGGCTGCTGATCACGGACGTCCTCTACGGCCTGCGCCAGCTCGACGGCACCTGGCAGGTGGGCGGCCCGACCGACTCCGGCTGGATCTTCTTCTACACCGCGGTGGCGCTGGCCGCGCTGCACCCGTCGATGCGCCGGCTCACCTCGGGCGGCGACGCCGTCACCCAGCAGGTGGCGGGTGGCCGCCGGATCGCGGTCATGGTGATCGCCGCGCTGATCGCCCCGGCCGTGCTGATCGTCGAGGACGTGACCGGCGGCGTCGAGGACGCCATCATGATCGCCACCGCGTCCGGCCTGATGTTCCTGCTGGTCATGGCCCGGGTGGCCGGGCTGATCCAGGCCCAGCGGGACAACACCGCCCGGGAGCGGACCCTGCGCATGTCGGCGGCCGACCTGGTCGCCGCCAGCAGCGAGGACGAGGCCGGCCGGGCGGTGATGCAGGCCGTCGCGGCGATCGTGCCGGAGGGGGAGGACTACCGGCTGCTGTGCTTCCGGGGCGAGATCCAGGCTCCCGAGGAGCCGACCGGCGTGCTGCGGACCGGCTGGGTCGCGGTCGCCGACCTGCCCGGCGAGATCGGCGCCCAGCTGGGCCCCTTCGAGTCCGCGCTGTTCGCCGAGTCCGTCTCGCTGTGGGCCACCAGCGGCGAACTGCACCGCAACTACGGCTATCTGGCCGCCGACGACCAGGTGCTGACCGAGCTGCAGGCCTCGTTCGAGGCGATCACGGCGCAGGGCACGATGGCGATCGAGCGGATCACGCTGACCGAGGAGATCAAGCGGCGCAGCAGCGAGGACTACTTCCGCGCGCTGATCCAGAGCGCGTCCGACGTGATCCTCATCGTCGGCGACGACCAGCTGATCCGGTACGCGAGCCCGTCCGCGCTGCCCGTCTTCGGCCGCACCGACCTGGTCGGCACGTCGCTGTTCCGGCTGTTCGCCCGGACCGACCACGCCGAGCTGCGGGCGCTGCTCGAACAGCACGGCTCGCGGGACGGCGTCGACCTCACCGCGATCTCCGGCGACGACCTGTTGCTGCAGGTCGAGTGCACCTGCCGGGACCTGCGCAACGACCCCGCCGTCGGCGGCCTGGTGATCACCATCCGGGATGTCACCGAGCGTCGCCGGCTGGAGAACGACCTGGCCCACCAGGCGTACCACGACTCGCTCACCGGGCTCGCGAACCGGCTGCGGTTCCAGAACCGGCTCGAGCAGGCCGCGCTGAGCGCCGAGGCGACCCGCAGTCTCGTCGGGGTCCTGTTCGTCGACCTCGACGACTTCAAGGAGGTCAACGACACGCTCGGGCACGGCGCCGGCGACCAGTTGCTGATCGCGGTGGGCCGGCGGATCGCCGAGGTGGCCGGGCCGGCGAACATGGCCGCCCGGACCGGCGGCGACGAGTTCGCGGTGCTCATCGAGCACATCACCGAGCCGGACGAGGTCGAGCGGGTCGCCGAGGGCATCGTGGCGGCGCTCGCCATCCCGATCGAGGTCAGCGACGGCGCCGGCGGCCAGCACCTGGTCAGCGGCGCGGCCAGTGTGGGCGTCGCGACCAGCGGCGACAGCTCCGGCATCACCGAGCTGCTGCGCCGGGCCGACGTGGCGATGTACGTGGCCAAGACCGACGGCAAGCGCACCTGGCGGCTGTACCGCGACGAGCTGCACCAGGAGATGATCCGTCGGCTCGAGATGCGGGCCGCGCTGATCGAGGCGGTGCCCGGCGACCAGATGCGGCTGCGCTACCAGCCGATCGTGGACCTGCCCACCGGCGAGGTGGTCGGCCTCGAGGCGCTGGTGCGCTGGCAGCACCCGGCGCGCGGCCTGCTCGGCTCGAACGAGTTCATCGAGCTCTCCGAGGAGAACGGCTCGGTGGTCGCGATCGGCGGGTGGGTGCTGCGCGAGGCGCTGCGGACCTTCACGACTTGGCTCTCCACCGACGCGGGCGCCACGCTGAAGTACCTGAGCGTGAACGTGTCGGCCCGGCAGTTCCGTACGCCCGGCTTCGTGGACCAGGTGCGCGACGTGCTCGCCGAGACCGGCGCCCGCCCCGAGTGGCTGCTGCTGGAGATCACCGAGAGCCTGGTGCTGCACGACGCCGAGCAGGTCTGGGCCGATCTGCGGGAGCTGCGCCGGATGGGCATCCGGATCGCGATCGACGACTTCGGCACCGGCTACTCGTCGCTCAGCTACCTGAGCCAGATGCCGGTCGACGTACTCAAGATCGACAAGTCCTTCATCGACGACATCCTGCAGTCCAAGCAGCAGATGGCGCTCGTGCAGACCATCGTCAGCCTCGCCCGCACGCTCGACCTGCTGGTCGTCGCCGAGGGCATCGAGCTCGACGGGCACCGCCAGGCGCTCGTCGACATGGGTTGCCCGTACGGCCAGGGCTTCCTGTTCTCCAAGCCGGTCACCGCCGACGAGATCGGCGAGCGACTGGTCACCCCCACCCCCCGCTAATCGGAAGGAACTGCATGTCCCTCACCGGTCTCGAGTATGTCCAGCGCGAAGGCCGCTGGGCCGACCTCGAACGGCTGCGCAGCGGCAACCCGATGTACGACGCGACGATCGAGGAGATCAAGGGCCGGCGCATCCGGGTCGGCGACCACTGGCTGGCCGACTTCGCCTCCTGCAACTACCTCGGCTTCGACCTGGAGCCGGAGATCATGGAGGCGATCGCCCCCGAGGTCGCCCGCTGGGGCACCCACCCGAGCTGGTCCCGGCTGCTCGGCAACCCGGCGATCTACCCGCAGATCGAGGAGAAGCTGACGGCGCTGCTCGACGCGCCCGACACCCTGGTGCTGCCCACGATCACCCACATCCACATGTCGGTGCTGCCGATCCTGGCCGGCAAGGACGGCTACGTCTTCCTCGACTCGCAGGCCCACAAGACCATCTACGACGGCAGCATGTACGCCCGGGGCCTCGGCGCCACCGTGCAGCGGTTCCGCGCCAACGACCACGAGCACCTGCGCGAGCTGCTGAAGGCGGCCCCGGCCGGCGTGCAGAAGGTCGTCGCCATGGACGGCGTCAACTCGATGACCGGCAACGCGCCCGACATCAAGGCGTTCGCGGCGGTCGCCCGCGAGTTCGGTGCGCTGCTCTACGTCGACGACGCGCACGGGTTCGGCGTCATCGGGGAGCGGGCCGCCAACGAGACGTCCCCGTACGGCGTCAAGGGCAACGCGATCGTCAAGTACTGCGGCGAGACGTACGACAACATCGTGCTGGTCGGCGGCTTCTCCAAGTCGTACTCGTCGCTGCTGGCCTTCCTGGCGCTGCCGACCTGGCTGAAGAACCACCTGAAGGTCTCGGCGCCGCCGTACCTGTACTCGGGCCCGGCCCCGACCGCGTCGCTGGCCACGGTGAACGCCGGTCTCGACCTGAACGAGAAGCGCGGCGACGCCATCCGGGCCGACCTGTACCGCAAGAGCATGAAGGTGCTCGACCACGTGCGGGGGCTGGGCGTGTTCACCCCGAACACCGGGGACACGCCGGTGATCGAGCTGCCGCTGGCCGCCGGCGAGGACATCGACGCGGTCGGCAAGCTGCTGTGGGAGCGCGGCATCTACGTGACGCTGGCCGCGTACCCGCTGGTGCCGCGGGACCAGGTCGGCTTCCGCGCCCAGGTCACGGCGGCCAACACGGACGAGGAGATCGACCAGCTGAACGCGGTGATCACCGAGCTCGCCGAGGCCGGGAAGCTCCGCCGCTGATGCGCGCCGTCGGTCCGCTCGCACCGTTGCGCCATCGGCAGTTCCGGCTGCTGTGGACCGGCATGAGCGCCTCGCTGATCGGCGACGGGATGCTGCTCGTCGCCCTGGCCTGGCAGGTGTACGACCTGTTCGGGGTGCCGGCCGCGATGTCCGCGGTCGGCGTCGCCCTGTCCCTCCCGCAGGTCGTCACGCTGCTGCTGGGCGGGGTGGTGAGCGACCGGTTCGACCCGCGCCGGGTGATGCTCGCGTCCGACGTGGTGCGCGGGGCGGTCATGGCCGGGGTCGCGGCGCTCACCCTGACCGGGGCGCTCACGTCGCTGTGGATGCTGCTCGGGCTGATTGCGCTGTACGGCTCGGCGGCCGGGTTCTTCGGGCCGGCGTTCGACGCGCTGGTGCCGCAGTTGGTGCCGGCGGATGACCTGGTCGCGGCGAACTCGCTGGACCAGTTCGTACGGCCGGCCGGTTTGCAGATTTTCGGCCCGATGCTCGGTGGTTTCCTGATCGGATTGGTCGGGGCGGGGTGGGTCTTCGCCGCCGATGCCGCGACATTTGCGGCGTCGGTGGCCTGCCTGCTGGCGATGCAACGGGTCTCTCCGGATACTCCGGATGAATCGGACGCTGAGTCGCTGTGGTCCGAAATGCGCGAGGGCATCGGATACGTCCGCAAGCACATCTGGCTCTGGGGCACCTTCCTCTCGGCGACGTTCACCTACCTGCTCTTCGTGGGCCCGACCGAGGTCCTTCTGCCGTACGTGGTGAAGACTTCGCTCGGGGGAAGCGCCACCGCGCTCAGCCTGGTGCTCACCTCGGGCGGGCTGGGCGCGATCGCCGCGGCGCTGGCGGTCGGCTGGATCGGCGTGCCCCGCCGGTTCATCTCGTACATGTACGCGACCTGGGCGATCGCGACGCTGGCGGTGGCCGGCTACGGGGCCGCCACCGCGACGTGGCAGCTGGCCGCGGCGTGCGTGCTGGTCAACGGCCTGGAGGCGGCCGGAACGGTGGCCTGGGCGACGACCAAGCAGCGGTTCGTGCCGGGCGACATGCTCGGCCGGGTGTCCAGCGTGGACTGGTTCGTCTCGACGGCGCTGCTGCCGCTGTCGTACGCGCTGGCCTCGCCGGTCGCGTCCTGGATCGGCGTCCGTCAGACGCTGCTCGGGGCGGGCCTGCTCGGCGCGGCGGTGACCTTCGGCTTCCTGTTCCTGCCCGGGATGCGCGCCCTCGAACGGCTACCGGAGTACCGCCCACGGCATGCGGCGTGGCTGCCGCGGTCCGCGTCCGTGCTAGCGCCTGCGCCCGCTGTGCCCGCGTCAGCGCCCGCGCGCGCCGCGTCAGCGCCTGCGCCTGCCGCGCCTGCCGTGCCTGCCGTGCCTGCGCCTGCCGCGTCTGCGCCTGCCGCGCCCGCGCCCGCTGCACCTGCGCCCGCTGCACCTGCGCCCGCTGCACCTGCGCCCGCCGCGTCTGCGCCCGCCGCGCCCGCGCCTGCCGTTCCCGCTGCGCCTGCGCCCGGCGTGCCCGCTGCGCCCGGCGTGCCCGCCGCGCCCCCGGCTCCGCCCGCCGCCCCCGTGCCCGCGGCCTCCGCAGCGCGTCGCCCCGCCCGTGATCAACAGGAGGTTCTGGTCGGATGAGTGAGCCCCTGGACGCCGTGCGCGACCTGAGCGACGCTTTCGCCGCCCGCGACTTGGACGCGGCGCTGGCCTGCTTCGTCCCCGGCGACGACATCGGTTACGCCGGCTCCGAGCGGGACGAGACGGCGACCGGCCGGGACGCGCTGACCGCACTGCTCGGCCGGGTCTTCCTGCGCGCCGAGGCATACGCGTGGACGGTGACCGGCGCGACCGTGCACCGGTACGGCACCCACGCGTACGTCCTAGCCGAAGCCGACGGCCTGGTGCGAGCCGACGCGGGCGACCACGCGCGTCGGCTGGCTCGTGCGCGTCGGCTGGCTCGTGCGCGTCGGCTGGCTCGTGCGCGTCGGCTGGCTCGTGCGCGTCGGCTGGCTCGTGCCCGTCAGCTGACCTCCGCCGGTCAGCTCACCTTGGAGCCCGAGATCGACGGGTTCCCGTTGCCCAGGTAGAAGACGCCCTTGAAGGTCTCGAACCCGTCGCTCGGGTTCTTGCGCAGCGTCGAGTTCCGGATGGTCAGCGTGCCGGTGCGGTCGTTGCTGACGAAGAAGATCGCACCCCCGCCCTCGTTGGCGTGGTTCCTCTCCATCAGGGTGCCGTCGAGCACCAGCTTGAAGTTGTCCCCGTCGAGATAGATCGCCCCGCCGTTGCCCCCGCCCGGCGTGCCCGCGCGGGCCGGGTTGGCCCCCCGCCCGATCGCGGTATTGCCGGAGAACACGCTGTTCAGCACTGTCCACGAGACCTGGATGCTGCTGAGCGCCGAGCCGTTCGTGCAGGACCCACCGGTGAACGTGCTCCCCACGATGTACACCGGCTGGTCGCCGCCCTGCTCCAGCACCCGCATGGCCGCGCCGCCCAGGTCCGGCCCCGTACTATCGCAGCGGTTGTCGGTGAACCGTGAGTTGATCACCTTGATGTGCCCACCACGCGCGAAGATCGCCCCGCCCCCACCCGGGTAGGTGTCGTCGTTCGGCTGCCCGATGCTGTTGCCCTTGGTGAAGGCCATGTTCTGAATGGTCAGCCGCGGCCAGTCCTGATCGACGCAGCGCGAGGTGCTAGGCCCGAGGCTCGGATCGCACCCGTCCATGTAGATGATCCGCCGCTTGCCGCCCCCGCTGAGCGTGACCCGCCCACCACCGTCGAGCACAACCGGCGTGGTGCGATTGTGCACCTTGGCGGTGGCCGACATCGTGATCGTGACCGGCGCCGGCCCACAGTCGAAGGTGATGATGCCCCCCGCGGCAACCGCCTTGACCACGGCCGCCGAGGTGCAACTGGAAGCAGTGCCATTCCCGACCGTACGGGTGGGATGACTGGTGTCCACCGCCCGCGCGGCGCTAGGAATCGAAGCATGCCCCGCCGGATTGCCCGGCTTGGGCAGAAGCTGCGGCGCCACCGACTTGGACGGCGTCGGCGCAGCACTGGCCGACCCGGACGGCGCAACCGACGGCGCCACCGACCCATCGGGCAACACGTCTGAATCAGACGAGACGGGCGCAGCCGCAGCCGCCTGCGGGTCATCGTGGCCCCCGGACTGACATCCGCCGAGCACCCCGACCCCGAGCAGGCCAACCGCCACGACGGCAAGGACCGGTCGATTTCGCACCGAGCGATGGTACGGCCCGAGCCCTGCCCCCGGTATGGGCCGAGTCGCCGATGCGCCCGCCCACCTGCCGTGACACCCGCGCCCATCCACCCTGGCGACATTCGGCGTGCCCACCACCCCGAGAGCCCAGGCGCGACCGCACCACCCGCCCGCAATACCACCAAATTAACCGTGCACCGATTCGGCCCGGCCGCTATCCTTGCCGGAGGTTCGGTAAAATGTGTGGGAGACGCACTCAACCGCACCGCCCCGGAATGGCTGCCCTCCCTACGAAATGCGAACCCGGAAATGCGCCGCGCCGAGTAAGGCAGACGCACGTCCGAGCCCGGGGAATGGCCTATCGCGTTGAGCGTCTGCTCTTCCGTGATGGTCGACGCCCGCGCGGTGGCAGTCTTGCCCTCAGCGGCGGCTCGCGCTTCAGCGGCGCCCGTGACCCGGGCGGCGTCGTCCTGGACTCGGGTGGTGGACCGGGCCCGAGCGTCCGCCCTTGCCTCAGCGGCGCCCGTGACCCGGGCGGCGGCCTCGACCTGGGTGGTGGCCCGGGCCCGAGCGTCCGCCCTTGCCTCAGCGGCGCCCGTGACCCGGGCGGCGGCCTCGACTCGGGAGGCCTGCGCTTCAGCGGCGGCCCGCGCCTCGCCAGCGGCCCGCGCTTCAGTAGCGGCCTCGGCTTCGGCGGCCGCTCGCGCCTCGCCAGCGGCCCGCGCTTCAGCGGCGGCCCGCGCTTCAGCGGCGGCCCGCGCTTCAGCGGCGGCCTGCGCTTCAGCGGCGGCCTGCGCTTCAGCGGCGGCCCGCGCCTCGGCGGCGGCCCGCGCCTCGGCGGCCGACCGCTTGCGGCGAAGACGCCAGAGCTTCAAGCCATGCCGTTGCGCGAGACCCCAGTCGCGACGAGCGGCCTGCTCCCGACGAAACTGCTCAGCGGCCGGAGAATAACGGCGCGACTTGGTGCGGTCACGCATCCCCGCCAATTGATCCCGGGGAAATAGCTCCAGCTGCTTCATCTCAATATTGTCGCACCTCCGGGAATGTGGCAGTAAGCCCGAACAAGCGTTCGATCATGCCAATCTTTCCCTGGCTCAAGAATTAGATCTTGGAGAACTAGCGAAGATTTCTCGCACATATTCCGCTGATTATTCGCCCAGGGGATGCGAGGAGGAGGGGCGGTCAGCGAAAGGGGCGGTACCCACAGCGACCAGGCAGCTGTCGGGCCATGGCAAGCAGGCGGCGCCCCACCACCATGCCGTGACCGGCGGCACCCACGGCGACCAGGCAGCTGTCGGGCCATGGCAAGCAGGCGGCGCCCCACCACCATGCCATGACCGGCGGCACCCACGGCGACCATGCAGCTGTCGGGCCATGGCAAGCAAGCCACGCACCACCATGCCGTGACGGGCGGCCCCCACGGCGACCAGCCAGCTGTCGGGCCGTGGCAAGCAAGCGGCACCCACAGCAACCAGGCAGCTGTCGGGCCATGGCAAGCCAAGCGGCACCCGTGACCGGCTGTAGGGCCCCTCACAGACGGCCGATTCCTTGGCGGAAACCCCCACCCCCATATGGGAAGATCGGCCCATCCTTTTGTCCCGATCCAAGGAAGAGACCGCGTGCAGCTTCGTCGCACCGACATCCTGGATGCCGCCCGCGAGCTGATCGATGCCGACGGGCTGGACGAGTTCAGCGCGCGCAAGCTCGCCGCCGCCCTCAAGGTCACGCCCGGCGACCTGCAGTGGCACTTCCCCGATCGGCAGTCCCTGCTCGAAGCCCTCGCCGAGGACCTCATGGCCGGCGTAGGCGAGCCACCCCCGGCCGGCCCCTGGGACCGGCGCCTCATCACCCTCGCGCACCGCCTGCGCCGCGCCCTGCTCGGCTTGCGGGACGGTGCCCGCCTGCTCTCCGGCACGTTCGTGACCGAGCCCAACACGCTGCGCGCCGCCCGCACCGGCACGCGCGTGCTGATCGAGGCGGGCCTGCCGCCCGACCAGGCCGCCTGGACGGTCCTGGCGATCACCCACTACATCGTCGGCCACGTGATCGAGGAGCAGTCGGTCCGCCCCAAGCTGCCGGCCGACCTGAGCGGCGTGGACGATCTGAACCGCGAACTGGCCGCCACGGTCACCGCCGATCCGGCCCGGCGCTTCGAGTTCGGCCTGGGTCTCCTGATCGACGGGATTCGACGTCTCTTTTAGACGGTTTCTGTCCGGAATCCGAAAGCGAAGCCGGCCGCCCAGCGCGTAGGGTGCATCGACGACCGGCGCCGGAGGGGGTGCGCGCGATGGTCCACCCGGACGACCTTCTGGAGTCCTTCGCGTTCGGCGAGGCTCCCGAGGCCGGCCCGCATGTCGCCGCCTGTCCGCCGTGCTCCGCGCAAGTCGAGCTGGCCCGGGCCGCCGCCGGCTGGCTCGCCACGTCGCATCTGGCCACCCCGCCGCCCGGCCTGCGTTCCCGGGTTCTGGCCGCCGCCGTCGCGGTGCGGCCTTCGTCGTCGGCCCCCTTCTCTTCGGCGTACGTCGCGGAGGTCGCCGACCTGGGAGTGCTGCTCGATTCGCTGTCCCCCGCGCAGTGGTCGGCGCCCACCGCGGACGGCCGCTCGGTCCGCGACCTGGTCCGGCACCTGACCGGCAACGACGGCAACGTGCTGGCCGACCTCGGCGTCGCCCAGCCCTCGGGCCACCTTTGGAAAGACCGATCAGACCTTCTCTTGCGTACGGTGGGGCAAGGCGACGAAACACTGCTGGCCCGTCCGGTAAGGCTGGCCGGCAAGGTCCCCATCCGCCGCCCGCTCCGCGACGCCCTGACCCAGCGCGCCTTCGAAACGTGGATCCACCGCGACGACATCCGGCTCGCGATCGCGCTGCCACCCATCCCGCCCGCCTCCGCCCACCTGGCCCGCATCCTCGCCTTCGGCCTGGCCCTGCTCCCCGGCGCGATCCAAGCCGCCGGCCGCGCCCGCCCTGGCAGCGTCCTCCTGACCCTCACCGGCCCCGGCGGCGGCGACCACCTCGTGCCCATGGGCACTCCCGCCTCCTCAGCGCATCCGGCCCAGCCCCGGCCCGGCCAGCCCCGGCCCGGCCAGCCGCGGCCGTCCCAGCCGGGGCCCTCCCAAGCGGGGCCGTCCCAGGTGGGGCCGTCCCAGGTGGGGCCGTCCCAGGTGGGGCCGTCCCAGGTGGGGCCGTCCCAGGCGGGGCCGGGCCGGGCGCACCCGCAAGCGGCACCGCTGGATGCGGCGACGGCGGAAGCGGCGCGGCAGGACGAACCACGGGCGGAAGCGGCGCCGGCGGGCGATGGCCTCTGGATCGCCGAGGTGCGGATGCCGGCCGAGCGGTTCGGCCGGTTGATGGCCGGCCGGGTGCCGGTCACGCCCACCATCGCGGTGGTGCAGGGCGATCGGTCGGCGGCGCTGGACCTGCTCGCCGTCGCGGCCACGCTGGGGTGTGAGTGACGTGCGGTCTCTCGCGGACGACGTGCGGCTCCGCGCCCAGCTCGTCGCGGCCGACGAGAGCGCGCTGACCGAGGCGTACGACCTGCACGCGCCCTCGGCGTATGCGCTGGCGCTCCGGATCACCGGCGATCCGAGCTGGTCCGAGGACGCCGTGCAGGAGGCGTTCGTCGAGTTGTGGCGGCATCCCGAGCGCTTCGATCCGACGACCGGCTCGCTGCGCACCTGGCTGTGCATGCTGGCCCGGCGCCGGGCGATCGACCTGTTGCGCCGGCAGTCGGCGCAGCGCGATCACCTGACCAGGCTGGCCGGGCAGGCGCCGGTGGAGCCCACGGTCGAGGACGATGTGGTGGGCGCCGCCCAGGCGAAGGCCGTGCGTGAGTGCGTACGCGATCTGCCGGTCTTGTATCGGGACGCCATCGCGCTCGCCTACTACTACGGGTTGTCCTATCGGCAGGTGGCCGTCGAGCTCGGGGTCCCCGAGGGCACCGCCAAGTCGCGCCTGCGCAGCGGGTTGCGCCTGCTCGCCGAGCGCATGTCGGCGGCCGGCTACCCGATGGACGCCGCCTGACCGACCGTCGTCAGCCGGCCGGGACGATGCGGAAGACCGGGAAACCCGGCGCCGCCGCCTCGATGTCCGCTTCCGGTGAGTCGGCCTTCAGGCCGTCGAAGAACGCGCCCGTCTCCCACGCCCACTTGCGCAGGTAGAGGCGGATCAGCGGAGCCTTCTCCGCGTCGGCGATCTCGACCGGGGTGAAGCGTTCGCTGCGCCGGCCCAGGCGGAGCTCGCCCTCGCCGACCGCCCGCAGGTTGCGCACCCACTGGGTGTGGCCGCGGGGCGCGAGCAGATAACGGCTTCCCTCGTACGTGAACAGGTTGACCACCGTGGTGCGCACCTCGCCGCTCTTGCGGCCGCGGACGGCGAGCACCCGGCTGCCCATCAGGCTGATGCCGCGGGTGGTGAGCCACTTGGTCAGGGTGTTGAAGATTTCGGCGGCGCGGTTCGGGGCCAGGTAACGCATGGTTCCTCCTCAATCAGAGAGCAGTGCTCTCTCTTGAGTACAGTGAACCCCGGGCGCCCGCACTCTGTCAAGAGCAGTGCTCTCGAATTCACCCGCCGGTCAGTATTTGAACTCGTTGACCAGCGCGGTCAGCTCGGCGGCCGGCCGGGAGAGGTTGCTCGCGGCCTGCTGGGTGGTCCCGGCCACGTCGGCCGTGGACGAGGCGACGTCGGCGACCCCGGTGACGGTGCCGGCCACCTCGCCGCTGTTCGAGGCCGCGTCGGCATCACCACCGTCGAGGCGATGACCCGCACCTTGATCGTGAAGGTGAAACGGCGTACCGGAACCCCCTGATCGACAGATCGGCGAACCTTGGCCCGATCCGAGGAAAAGGAGGATGCGGCGTACGCCGTCAGCGCCTACGGCTCGGGCCGGGAGCCGAACCGGGGCGGGCGGCGAGCATGTTGCAGAAGAGGGCGCCCTGCTCGATCGCGTCGTCCAGGGCGACGTGGCTGTGCGGCACGTCGTCGAACCAGGCGCGGGGCATGGCTCGCTTGGACGTCGCGCGGTATTCGGTGCCGAGCAGGGCCATCGCGTACGTCTTGAGGTCCAGCGCCGAATGCGAGAACGGGCTCGAGCCGGCGAACCGGATCAGGTACCAGTACACGAACATGAAGTCGAACGCCGCCGGGTAGCCGACGAAGACCGGGCGGCCGGGCAGTTGCTCGAGCCACTCCCGGTATCGCGGCAGCGCGGCGGCGGGCTCCTCCGGCTCGGCCCGGCAGGCGGCCCAGGCCTCGGGCTGCGTCTCCCACCAGGCCATCGTGCCGGGGTGGCCCTGCGCGCCGGGCAGCGTGACCAGGTTGGCGGTGAACGTGCCGACCAGCTCCTTCCCGGCGGTGTAGGCGGCCGAGCCGAAACTCAGCATCGAGTGCGGCCCGGGGATCGGGCCGTCGGTCTCGACGTCGGTGCTCACATAGATCTCGGGTCGGGCCACGACCGAACGGTAGGCGACGGTCAGTCGGCGAGGAACTGATTTAGCAGGCCGGGAACGGCGGCGCGGGCCACCCGCAGCGCCTCGGCGTCGGGGACGTCGGGCAGGGCGTAGCGCTGGTGGCCGCCGGCCGTCGTGGCGACCAGGGTGGTCAGGCCCGCCCGGCGCTGGAAGAACGAGGTGCGCATGTTCCAGCCGATCACCGCGTCGGTACGCAGCACGTAGCGGCGCCGCACCACGCTGCCGAACCGGCTGACCAGCCAGCCCTCGTCAAGGGCGTGGCCCAGCGACGCGGCCCGGTCGAACGCCAGCAGCGCGCCGAGCGGCAACAGCACCAGCGCCGACCAGAACGCCGGCCAGGGTGCGCCGCCGAGGAGCACGACCGCCAGCACGATCAGGATCAGGACGCCGCTGACCGTGGCGGCCCGGGTGAAACGGCGTCGGCGGGCCCGGGGGCCGTGCGGGGTCAGCGCCACGGTCAGCGGGCCGGCGTCGCCGATCACCGTGCCGGCCACCTCCGCCGCGATCGCGCGGGGCGCGGGCGGCAGCAGGACCGAGCCACCCCGGTCGCCGCCGCGCCCGACCCGCAGGCCGGTGGCGATGGCCAGCACCCGGGCGCCGCGCACCGAGCGCAGCAGCAGCGGTTCGCTCAGCTCCACGCCGCGCAGCCGGCGCTCCTCGATCGTCGTGTCGCGGGTGGTGAGCAGGCCGCGCCGCACGTGCAGGGTGCCGCTGTCGTGCCGGCTCAGCCGGAAGTTCCAGAAGGTCAGGACGTACCCGATGGTCGACGCGATCACGGTGAACACGACCACCACCGCGGCGACCAGCAGGATCGCAACCGGGAGCGCCTGCCGGCCCAGGTAGTCGAGGGTGTCGTGGACGTAGCCGATCTTCCCGAGGTCGACGTGGCCCTCGTTGACCAGGCGGGAGCCGAGGCCGAACAGCACGCCGATGGCGACCAGGCCGGACAGCGTGAACGGGCCGTATTTGATCCAGGCCGGGTCGAGCTTGGCGAGCATGGTCTCGGCGGGGGCTTCGGCGGGCTTCGGGCGTACGGCCGCATCGGTCTGGAGGTTTTGCTTTGCCGCCGGTCGATGAAGCAGTTCGCGGTGCAGGTTCTCGGCCGCGGCGGCGCTCAGGCCGTCCAGCTTCACGCCGTCGTTCTTCTTGTCGGTCTGGCCGGTGCCGACGGTGACCCGGGCCAGGCCGAAGATCCGGTGCAGGAGGTTGGACGTGACGTCGACGGTGCGGATCCGGTCGCGCGGCACGGTCAGCACCCGCCGGCGCAACAGGCCCCGCTTGACCTGCACGTGGGTCGGGGTGATCCGGAATGACGTGGTGAAGTAGCGCAGGAAGCCGAGCCCGATGCCGAGCACGCCGATGCCGAGCGCCCACCAGCCGCCCTCGCCGCTGTTGCCGTTCTGCGCGCCGACCAGCAGCGCGAGCAGCGGGACGATCAGCCGGCGCAGCTCCAGCACCGGGTGCACGGCCAGCATCCGCGGGCTCAGCCGCCGCCAGGGGGCCTCGGTGTCGAGCACGGCCTCGTCGGCGGGGCCGATCGCGGTGGTCACGTGGCATCCCCGGTGGTCTCGCCGACCCGGGTGGTCAGGTCGGCGACCAGCCGGTCGGCGTCCGCCGCGGCCAGGCCGTCAATCTTGATCGGGCCGGCCGCCGACGCGGTCGTCACGGTCACGTTCGCCAGCTTGAACAGCTGCTCGATCGGGCCGCGCTCGCTGTCCACGGTCTGCACCCGGGAGATCGGCGCGATCCGCCGTTCCTGGCTGAGCCAGCCGGTCTGGGTGTACACGGCCGTCTCGGTGGCCTCCCAGCGGTGCACCCGGTAGCGCCACTGCGGCATCACCACCAGGTGCACGGCGGCCAGCACCAGCCAGACCGCGCCCACGATCAGGTGGGGCAACGCGCTGCCGTCGCTGTCCGCCAGCCACCAGATCACCTGGGGCGCGATCAGCACGATCCACAGGATTGCCGCCCGGGCCGTCCAGTACCACACGGCGCGGGGGCTGACTCGGTGCATCGGGGGCCGTAGCCGCACCGCATCTGCCGTCATACTCACGCCTATCACGATCGCACCCGCGGGCCAGTTCCCGTCGTCCCGTTCGTCGTGCGGTGGGCGGGACAAATGTCACGGGGCGCCGACGACCGCCCCGACGTGCGGCGGCAACGGGTAGACGGCCTCGGCCGGGGGCCGCTCGGCGCCCGCGTGGATGCTGCGTACCAGATCGGTGATGTCGGTGATGGTCTCCACCCACTCGTCGACGTAGCGGTCGACCGCGACGCCGCCCAACCCCACCTGCAGCGACCGGTACGGCAGCGGCTGCCCGTCCCGGCCGCGCTCCGGATCCCACTGCACCCGCACCGGGCAGGTCCGGACCTTCCGGGCCCAGGTCGGCCGGTCCGGGTAGAGATCCCGGTCGAAGTCGCTCAGGGCCGCGTTGGCCAGCGCCCACTCGAACCCGTCCCGCCGGATGTCGATGGCCAGCACGCGTTCCTGGCCGGGCTTCGTCGCCCACCCGCAGCGGTACATCATCCAGAGGAAGGACGGCTTGATCCAGGTCATCCGGTCGCGCTTGAACGGCGCGACGAACCGCCCGGCCGCCGTCGCCGCCCCGGCGATCTCGGCCGGGTAGGCCTGGTAGACGGTGATGGTGCGGTCCGTGTAGCGGGCGCGTACCTGTCGCATCTCCACGCTTGCATGATCGCCGCCCGGGGCGTTCCGCGCACCCCCGGTCAGCCGAGGATGGTGAAATGCCCGGAGTACGCGAATCCGTACCCGTAGTCCTGGTCGTAGCTGGACAGGTGATACCAGATGTTGCCGTACTTGTTCTTGCACCAGTAGTTGGACCAGTGATCCGTCCCGCGCACCAGCAGCATGATCTTTGTGGCGGTGGCGTAGGGCCGCGCCCGGCTGTAGCCACCGTCGTTGATCACCCGGACCAGGCGGATGTAGCCGTAGTCGCCGTCCGACCACTCGTGGCAGTTGTAGTCGGGCGTGGTGGACGAACTGCCGGTGTCCACACTGCCGTCGTCGTCGGTGGTCGCGAAGGCGGGCGACACGTTGAGCCCGAAGGCGACCACGGCGAAGATGGCCGGCGGCGCGAGGATGCGATGGAGTTTCACGAGCGCACCGTAGCGACGAGCGCTGAATGCGCACGGAAATTCCACTGAAATGCCGCGCCTCGTCCATGCATCGACATGGGTCGCTGGGCGTGACATGGTGATCGGCATGCGCAGATTGATCGCTGTCGTTGCTGGTGTTCTCCTGGCGCTGGCCGGGCCCGCCGTGGCTCGCGCGGCTACCGCGCCGGCTCAGTTCGGCACCGACTGGGACGATCCGCGTACCGCGGCGCCGGCCGTTGCCACGCCGGGGACCGCGTCGTGCTCGACGACGATTCTCGAGCATGCCTTCGACAACTACGACGTCTATCAGAACGCGTACCGGCCGGTCTGCCGGGGGCCGTGGGCCAAGGTCGTGCTGCGGCTCGACGGGTCGGTGGCCGGACGACAGTACGACCGCCTCGGCTGGCTCACGCTCGGCGGGGTCGAGATCTTCAAGACGTCCACGCCGGAGCCCTCGCCCGACGGCATCGCGTGGTCGGTGGAGAAGGACGTCACCGGGTACTCCGCGCTGTTGGCCGAGCCGCAAACCGTGAACATGTATCTCGGCAACACGGTCGACGACACGTACACCGGCGTGCTGAACGTCAAGGTGAGCCTGACTTTCTACGCGGCCGACCGGGCGCACCCGGCCCCGCGCTCCGCGAGCGACGTGCTGCCGCTGGCCGGCGCCCACGCCGATGGGCAGGACCTGGCCGGCACGCTGACCGTGCCGCGCAACACCGAGCGGCTGCTCGCCGAGGTCTACGCCACCGGATCCGGCGGCGGCTGCGAGGAATTCTGGTATCTCACCGCGCCCAGCGCCACCGGCTACTCCTGCCCGGCCGACCCGGGGCCCTACCGCGAGGTGCAGGTGCTGCTCGACGGCAAGGTGGCCGGCATCGCGGCGCCGTTCCCGCACGTCTACACCGGTGGCTGGTCGAACCCCTACCTCTGGTACGTGCTGCCCGCGCCGCGCGCCTTCGACATCAAACCCCTCACGTACGACCTCACGCCGTTCCTCGGGTCGCTCACCGACGGGGCCGCGCACACCGTCGCCGTGCACGTCGTGGGGGTACCCGCCGGGCAGGGCGGCTGGGACACGCCGATCAACTTCCTCGGCTGGCGGGATCCGGGCGTACGGCGGGAGACCGGCGGCCTGCTCGGCTCGCGCCTGGGCACCCTCACGAACGAGGTCACCACCGGGAGCCGCAACGTCGTCCTGCACGCCGCGCACACCTTCACGGCCACCGGCTACCTCCGTACGTCACACGGCCTGGTCACCACCTCGGTGCGCGAGCGGGTCGGCAACGACAGCACGCACACCTGGGGCGACGGGGAGAACCCCGACGCGCTGACGGCGACCTGGACCGACGACGTGACCGGCGTGGTGACCGGACCGTCAGGCTTCGCCGGCGTGACCCGCGCCGCCGACCGGTACGCCATCGACGGCAGCCTCACGGTGGGCGCCGACAACCGCCTGACCACGACGATCACCATGACCGACGCGGGCCTCGGCCGGGACGACACCTACCGGGGACAGGCCAGCTATCTCCAGGGTGTGCCGCGCGACCAGCGGCAGGCGGTCGGCACCTCGCAGGAGCGCTACCGGCAGGGCCGGTACGACCGCACCATCAGAACCGTCAACGGCTTCGTGGTCAGTGCTCCTTCTTGATGACGAAGTAGGAGCCGCGGATGGTGCCGGCCAGCCGTGATTTCTGGCGGGCGAACTTGAACGCGCCGAGCTCCTCCGGCGCCTCCATGCCGTCGGAGAGTTTGAAGCCGACCGCCCGTTTCCCGCCGTCGTCGAGGGTGTACATCACGTTGATGGACAGGCCGTTCTCGTAGAACACGTACGCCATCCGGATGTTCTCGACCTGGAACTCGGTCGCCTCGAGCGGGCGGGACGCGATGACGAGGCCGCGTTCCTCCTCGAGGATCTCGTTCACCCAGTCGAGGGTCGCCTTGGCGTCGCTCGCCGGCTCGGTCGTGAAGACGTGGTCGTACTTGTTCTTGAAGTACCGGGCCTCGTTCGCCCGCAGGCCGGCGAGCGCGGGCGCGACCGGTGACGATTCCAGGCCGACGGTCGAGACCGTCTCGAAGTCCACCGCATAGGACATAGCGCATTCCTCCTTGTCGTCCCAAATTATCGTCGCTTCCCAGGAGAGCGGTCGTGTACGACCGAAACGGCCCGCCGGACGGGGCCCTGGGCAAGGTTGTGGTCAGCACGACTGCGGACCGGTACCCCGCCACTGGCGCGGCAGGGGTATGACTGGAGACGTGACGGTTGACGGTTGGGACGGGCGCGGCCTGCCGCCCGTGGCCAAGGCGCGCATCGAGCGGGCCTCGGCGGACGGCGTCCGCACGTCGCTGCTGTCGGCCGACGGCCTGGCCGGGCTCGAGGTGGCCGGCTTCGAGGCGGTCGGCGAGGTGCTCGGCACGACGGTGATGCAGATCGGCTGGAGCGGCTGGGGCGGCTGCGGCTGGCAGCCCGGCTGGGGCGGCGGTCCCCGTTCCGGCTTCTACGGCGGCCCCCGCCTGGGCGAGCCGACCAGCATGGTGCGGCAGACGCGCTTCTCCGGCTACGAGCCATGGGCGAGGGCGATCCGCCACGGCCGGGATACGGCGCTCGGCCGGATGCGGCAGGAGGCGACCGCGCTCGGCGCCGACGGCGTGGTCGGCGTGCGGCTCACCGAGGAGCGGATGGAGGGGCAGAAACACGAGTTCATGGCGCTCGGCACGGCGGTCCGCTCGCGCGGGCGGCAGCGGCCGGAGCGGACCTTCACCACCGATCTGGCCGCGCAGGACCTCGCCAAGCTGCTCGGCGCGGGCTGGGTCCCGGCCGGGATCGTCTACGGGCTGTCGGTCGCCGTGCGCCACGACGATTGGCGTACGAACACGGCGCTCAGCCCGTTCGCCGGCAACATCGAGGTCACCGGCTACACCGAGCTGATCACCCACGTCCGGGCCGCCGCCCGCGACGACTTCGCCCGGCAGGCGGCCGCCCTCGGCGCGGACGCGGCGCTGATGTCCGCCCTCCGCTCGAGGATGTGGAAGGTGGAAGCCGGCGAGAACCACACCGACCACGCCGCGGAGTGCATCGTCACCGGCAACGCGATCGCCAAGTTCAAGACCGGACGCAAGTCCACCCCCAGTCTCACCATCCTGCCGCTGCGGAGCATGCGATGACCGTGCAAACTCAGCCCTCGGGCGTACCCGACGATGCCATGCGCCGCCTGGCGCAGATGCGGCCCGGCCAGCCGACCAGCCTGTTCACCTCCGACCTGAGCGTGAACGAGTTCCTCCTCGTACGGGAAGCCGGTTTTCGCCCGTTGGGTTTGGTTCTCGGTTCGAGCATCTACCACGTCGGCATCCAGTTCGGCCGGTGGAGCCAGAACCGCGAGCTCGACCAGCTCTCCCAGGCGATGTACCACGCCCGGGAGCTGGCGATGACCCGGATGGAGGCGGAGGCGGACGCGCTCGGCGCCGACGGCATCGTGGGCGTACGGCTGGATATCGAGTTCAAGGAGTTCGGCTCCGAACTGGCCGAGTTCATCGCGATCGGCACCGCGGTCAAGGCCGACGCCCCGCCCGACAACGACGGCGGCACCTGGCGCAACCGGCACAACCAGCCGTTCACCAGCGACCTCTCCGGGCAGGATTTCTGGACGCTGATCCAGGCCGGCTACGCCCCGCTCGGCATGACCATGGGCACCTGCGTCTACCACATCGCCCACCAGCGGTTCTGGCAGGCGATGGGCAACATCGGGCAGAATGTCGAGATCCCGCAGTACACCGAGGCGCTGTACGACGCCCGCGAGCTGGCGATGAGCCGCATGCAGGCGGAAGCGGAAGAGCTCCACGCGGAGGGGATCGTCGGCGTGCAGATGCTGTCCAACACGCACCGCTGGGGCGGGCACACCACGGAGTTCTTCGCGATCGGCACGGCCGTGCGCCCGCTGCGCGCCGACCACGTGATCGCCAAGCCGCAGCTGGTGCTGCCCCTGACCGACCGATGACCGCCGGCCTGGGCCCGATGGGCGACCTGCACCTGATCGCCGCGGCGCTGCGAGCCGACCGGGCGGACGTCGAGTCGTACACCCGCGTCCTGACGACGGTCCTCGGCGACGCGCTCCCGGCGGGCATGGTCGAGGTGGAGCGCAAGCGCTCGCTGGCCGACCGGATGAACGGGCGGGAGGGCACGCCGGTGGCGCTGACCATCCGGACGCCGGACGAGGTGCTGCGGCTGAGGCAGGAGTCGCACGGGGTGCACGCCGAGATACACCAGATCGTCCGCGGCGTGACCATCAAGCGCAGCACGGTCGGGGTGGAGGAGTGGCTGGTCGCGCTGGCCGGGCTGCTGGCGAAGCTGGCGGGGAGTTCGGCGACGGCCCGGGACGCTCTCACCAAACTGCTGGGCTGAGCGGGATGGTCGCTACCACGTCCCTGGAGCCGCCGCGGCTGGTGTTGCGACGGTGGCGAAGCGATGATCTGGGGATGTCGCGGTGTCGGCCTCCCGACGCGGTCCATGGTGGACAGGGGCCGGTGGTCCAAGCGGAGGCTCTCGATCCTCTTGAACCACCGGTTGCCCTTCTCGCTACCCGTTCGCGGCCGGGCTAACCGCGCTCGCCAGCAACGCCGGCAGCAACTCCGCGAGGATCTCCACGCCGTCGCGGCTCAGCACCGACTCCGGGTGGAACTGCACCCCGGCGAAGCCCGCCCCGCGCAGCGCGTGCACCGCACCGTCGGCCGCGTCCCGGGCGATCTCCACCGGACCGCAGGGCGACGCGATCCGGTCGGCGCCGGCGACCGCGGCGAAGCTGGAGTAGAAGCCGACCCGGCGCTCCCGGCCGAAGATCTCGACGTCCCGGGCCAGCCCCTGGTAGGGCGAGGCGCGCCGGTGCAGCCGCAGCCCCAGCAGCACCGCCAGGATCTCGTGGCCCAGGCAGACGCCGAGCAGCGGTCGCCGGGCGGCCAGCAGGTCGGCGACCAGGTCGCGCATGGCCGCCATCTTCGGGTCGGCCAGGTCGTCCGGGTCGCCCGGCCCCGGGCCGACCACCACCAGGTCGGGCTCGGTGGGGGTGCGGCCGACGGCCGACTGCCACGGGACCACCGTCACGAGCAGGCCGAGCGCCTTCAGTTGGTGGGCGAGCATCGCGGTGAAGGTGTCCTCGCCGTCGACGATCAGGGCGGTCCGGCCGGCCAGGGCGGGCACGGTGAGCGCACCGGGCTCGCGCGAGTCGAGCCAGAACCGCGCGAGCTGATCGTTGCGTGCGGCCAGTGCCGCGCGGATCTCCGGCGTCTCGGTTTCCGGCCGTACGGGCAACGCAGCGTGCTCCGAAGCACCCAGCGCGAGCAGGAGTCCGGCCGCCTTGGTGTAGGTCTCCTCGATCTCGCCCGCCGCCGTGGAATGCCGCACCAGCGTGGCGCCCACCGGGATCCGCAGCGTGCCGTCCGGGGTGATCTCGGCGGTGCGGATCAGGATCGGCGCGTCCAGCGACTGCCGCCCCTGGTCGTCGTGGCCGAGCAGGGCCAGCACCCCGGCGTAGTAGCGGCGGCCCCGGCGCTCGTGGCGGGCGATCACCCGGCAGGCGTTCTCGATCGGGCTGCCGGTCACGGTCGGCGCGAACATCGTCTCGCGCAGCACCTCGCGCACGTCCAGCGAGCCCCGGCCGGCCAGCAGGTACTCGGTGTGGGTCAGGTGCGCCATCTGCTTGAGGTAGGGGCCGGCGACCTGGCCGCCGTGCTCGGCGACGGTCGCCATCATCTTCAGCTCCTCGTCGAGCACCATGTAGAGCTCCTCGACCTCCTTGGGGTCGGCGAGGAAGTCGAGCAGGGGGCCGGAGCCGTGCCGGAAGGTGCCGCTGATCGGGTTCATCATGGTGATCCCGTCGGCGACGCTGACGTGCCGCTCGGGGGTGGCGCCGACCAGCGTACGGGCGCCGGTGTGCACCAGGAACGTCCAGTAGGTGCCCTGCTCGGTGGCGAGCAGCCGGCCGAACGCGGCCCGGGCGGCGGCCACCGGATCGCCCTCGACCGAGGCCTGGTAGACGCGGTGGATCACGAAGTTGGCGCCCTCGCCGTGGCCGATCTCGTCGCGCAGGACGGTCTCCACGATCTCGCCGTACTCGTCGTCGGCGAGGTCGAAACCGCCCGGACCGAGCCGCAGCGGGCCGGCCGGGAAGTTGTCGAGCGGCTCGGCGTGCCGCTCGGTGATGAGCAGGCATTCGAGCGGGGCGCCGTCGTCGACGCAGTCGAAGCCGCGCTCGGCGATCTGCCGATAGGGGATCACGGCGAGGGTCTGGCGGTCCCGGCTCAGCGGGATCTCGTCGAGCGTACGGACGGTGATCACGTCCCCGGTGAGCACCTCGACGTGGTCGGCGCCGTCCCGGTGGAGCAGGGCGAAAGGCTGCATGGTCGTCCTCTTCCTCGGCTGGGCGGCTGCCGGCCGAGGCGGAGGACCATCGCAAGGGAACGGCCGCCTCGGGGAGGCGGCCGCGGTGGTTACGCGCGGGGGAGTGTGGCCGCCGGTGAGGCGGGCCACCACATGCTCAATCGCGCGTGCATGCGGAGGAGCCTAACAGGCGAAGGCCAGCCGTACGGCGGAGCGGGCCCAGCGCATCCGGTAGGGCGCGCAGTCGGGGTGCTCGCCGTACTCCTGGGCCACCAGCTCGGCGCAGCGGGCCTCGCCGAGCCGGTCCACCATCGCGCTCACCGCGGCGCGGATCAGCTCGGCCGTCGGGTGCTGGGAAGACTGCAGGTCCGACACGAAGAGCGCTTCGGTGCGGACGTCGTCGAGCATCGCGGTCATCGGATCCTCCAACCGGGCGGGTCGCTGTTCTGGTGTCCTGTGACCAGAACACCGGGCCTGGGATGCAACTGCGATGCGGCCGGGTTGCAGCTGGGTTGCGCCGAGCAGCCGCCTTATACGGAAATAAGGGGATATGGTGCCAACGAGTGGTGCCATCGACCGAGGAGTAACCGTGACCGTGGTGCTGGTCGCCGACGACGACGCCGACATCCGTGACCTCGTGGCGTTCAAGCTCGAGCAGGCCGGGTTCGAGGTGATCGCGGTCGAGGACGGCCAGACGGCCCTGGACCAGGCCCGCAGCCGCCAGCCCACGCTCGCCGTGCTGGACGTCTCGATGCCCGGGCTCTCCGGCATCGACGTGTGCCGGATGCTGCGCTCCGACCCGGCCACGGCCGGCATGCTGATCATCATGCTCACCGCCCGGGTGCAGGAGCAGGACGTCGAGGGTGGGTTCAGCGCCGGCGCCGACGACTACGTGACCAAGCCGTTCAGCCCGCGCGAGCTCGTCTCCCGCATCCAGTCGCTGCTGAGCAGGGCTCGGGCTTAGCACGGTGCGGGCGGTCGCTCGCGGCGCGGCGTTCGTCGCCGGGCTGCTCACCGGGGGCGTGGTCGCGGGGGTGGCGCTCGCCCGCGTGACGGCCCGGACCCGGGTCGAGTGCCGCGCCCAGGCCGCCGAGGCCGACCGGTCGCATCGCAGCGAGCAGGAGCTGCTGACCAAGCTGCGGGCGCTGGACGCCGCCAAGACCGACTTCATGGCCACCGTGTCGCACGAGCTACGCACGCCGCTGACCAGCATCTCCGGCTACGTCGAGCTGCTGCGCGACGCCGAGCACGACGAGTTGAGCGACGCGCAGCAACGGATGCTCGAGGTGATCGCCCGCAACGCCCGGCGGCTGCGTGAGCTGATCGAGGACATCCTCACCCTGTCCCGGATCGAGAACGGCGGCTTCCGCAGCCAGCCCGGCGAGGTGGACTTCGCCGAGGTGGTCGAGCGGGCGCTGGCCGAGATCGGCCCGGCGGCCACCAAGGCGTCGGTGGGCGTGCACGCCGAGGTGCGCGGGCCGCTGCCGTTGCGCGGGGACGGCGTGCAGCTCGACCGGGTGCTGGCCAACCTGCTGAGCAACGCGGTCAAGTTCACGCCGGCCGAGGGGACCGTGACGGTACGCGCCCGGCACGACAACGGCGAGGCGGTGCTGGAGGTCGCGGACACCGGGATGGGCATCCCGGAGGACGAGCAGAACGCGCTGTTCCTCCGCTTCTTCCGGGCCACCAACGCGATCCGGCGAGCGGTCCCGGGGACCGGCCTGGGCCTGGCGATCTGCCACAAGATCGTGGACAACCACGGCGGGACGATCCTGGTCGACTCGATCGAGAACGTGGGGACGACGGTTACCGTACGGATTCCAGCGGTCTGGTAGCCAGTTCGGCGCCGGCCACGGTGAACCAGAAGACGCTGCCGCCGCCCGGGTTCGTGGCCACGCCGATCTCGCCGCCGTGCAGCGCGATGATCTGGGCGCAGACCGCCAGGCCGAGCCCGGTGCCGGGGTATCCCTCGGCGGCCGGCGCCCGGTGGAACGGCGTGAAGATGCGTTCCCGCTGCTCCTCGGGGACGCCGATGCCGCGGTCGGCCACCTCGATCCGCCACCAGCCGCCGTCCAGCGCGTGCCCGCGCACCTCGACCAGGGCCGGGGCGCCGTGCCGGACGAACCGGACCGCGTTGCCGATCAGCTGGTCGAGGACCCGGCGCAGCAGGGCGGCGTCGCCGGCGATGGCGGGCAGTTCGCCGATCTCGATGCTCGGGCCGGGCAGGTGCGCGGCGGCCACGTCGAGGGCGAGCAGGCTGGCCTCGACCGGTTCCGGCTTGAGTGCGGAGTCGCCCGCCGCCGCGTACGTGACCAGCTCGTCGACGACCGCGAGCATCCGCCGGGTGGCGCCGTCGATCCGCCGGAGGAACCCGCGGGACTCCTCGTCGAGCCCGGTCGCGTCCTCGAGCAGGATCTCGGTGAACCCGGCGATCGTGTGCAGCGGGGCGTGCAGGTGCTCGGAGGCGGTGGCCGCGAACCCGGCCAGCTCGGTCTCCCGGCGGCGGTTCCCGCCCGCCGGGGCCGAAGCCGGGGCGTCCGCCGGCGCGAGCCGCAGGACCAGCGCGGCCAGGGCGAGGCTCAGCAGCGTCGCCCCGATCATGGCGGCCGGCGCGGCGGCGGCCAGCCCGGCGCCGACCAGCGGAGTGGTCGGCCGGACCCGGGCCTGCCAGGCGCTGCCGGCCACCGGCAGGTCCACCAGGACCGCGCTGTCGCCCGCCGCGGCCGTCGTTTTCTGCGTCATTTCCACCTGTACGCCGGTGACGCCGGCCGAGCGCAGGGTGGCCTCCAGGAAGTCGCCGGCCCGAACGCTGACGATCACCCAGCCGGCCGCGCCGGGCAGCGGTGCGACCAGGTCGAACGCCTGCTGGCGCTGCTCGCCGGGCAACCCGGCGTCGGCCGGGAGGACGTGCGCGGCGCTGGCCACCAGCCGGCCGTGCTGGCCGGCCAGGGTCATCGCCCGGGACAGCTCGGGCTCGGGGACGAGGGTGGTGGCGGTCGCCGGGGTGCTCCCGTCGGCGGCGTGCTCGGCCAGGATCCGCCGGTCGGCGCCGATCACCAGGACCTGGTGGGCGCCGGGGAGGCGCTCGCCGGCGATCCGGGCGACCGTGTCCGGCAGGGCCGGGGTCGACGCGACGGTGGCGATGTCGTGCAGCGTGTCGGCGTACCGGAAAAGCGCGGAACCCAGCGCGGAGCGGACGTTCGCCGCACGCAGGGTGAGCTCCGCCGCGCCGGCGTCGTCCGCGGCCAGGGCCAGGCCGGTCGTCGCCGCCGCACCCCCGGCCAGGCCGAGGGCGAGCACGGCGGCGGCCAGGCCGACGGCACGCCGGCTCCGGGTTCGCCACGCTCCGCTGTTCACGCTGGGTTCTATCGGAGCCGGATCGGGGCGGTTGAGCGGCGAACCGCATTGCACCCCACCCCGATGCGCAAAACGGATATATTGCTCCCGGCGAGCCGGCCGGGGCGGAGGCGGAGATGAGCACGATCGTCCTGGCGGAGGATGATCCGGACATCCTGCACATGGTCTCGTACAAGCTCCGCCGGGCCGGTTTCGAGGTCGTGGAGACCACCGACGGCCTCGCCGCCCTGGACGCCTGCCGGCGCCGGCCGCCCGACCTGGTGCTGCTGGACGTGCGGATGCCGCGGATGGACGGGATCGCGGTCTGCCGGGAGCTGCGGACCGGCCCGCGGACCGGGGACCTGCCGATCATCATGCTCACCGCGCGCGCCCGCGATCAGGACCGCGAACTGGCCCTCGCGGCCGGCGCCACCGACTACGTGGTGAAGCCGTTCAGCCCGCGCGCGCTGGTCGAGCGGATCGAGGCGGTACTGGCCCGCGCGGGACAACGCGGCTAGTCAGGCCGGCTCCGCGGTGGGCGTATCGGCGAGCCGCGCCTCGGCCAGCACCCGCTCGCGCTCGAGGTCCCGGTCGCGCCGGCGCAGCCGCAGGTTCTGCAACCAGGTGACCTCGGCCGCCAGGCCCGCGTCGGCCAGCTCGGCCCGGGCCGCGTAGGCGGTGAGCGCCGCGCCGGGCGGCCCCGGGTCGGCACGCAGGCGGGTCAGCTCGAGCTGGGCCAGGCAGACCGACAGGACCATCTCGAAGGTGGGCCGGTCGGTCGCCTCGATCGCCAGCAGCACCCGGGTGCGGACGTCCTCGGCGCTGAAGTCGGACGGCATCCGCAACATCCACATGCGCTGCCGGCGGCTGCCCTCCTCGGTCAGCTCCCAATGGCGCTGCCGGGCGTGCGTGGGGGAGGCCGCCGAGCGGACGAAACCGAGCCGCTCCTGCCGGCCGAGGGTCCAGGTCACCCGGGCGATGTCGACGCTGTGCTCGGCGCCGAAGGTGGCGGCGTGCCGGCGCTGGATGTCATGCGCCGTGCCACCGCTGTCGGCAAGCAGCACCAGCAGCACATCCCCGAGCGCCGTCACGACCCCTCCCGACTCCTACAAGATGTAGAAGTTAGTCGACGGTCGGCGGGCTCGCTATCGGCGACGCTACCGACCCGGGGTGGCCAACCGGTTGAGGGCGAGCGCTGCGTACGGCTGCTCCCGGAAAATGTCGGGGGGTCGCAGTAGCTTGCCTGTCATGACGGTGGAGGAGCGGTTCGAGCGGCTGGTCGACGAGCTCGTCGGGATCGAGGGCGTCAGCCCGCCGTCGCCCGGGCGCGGGTTCGGGTCGTCGGCGCTGAAATACCACGGCAAGATCTTTGCGATGCTGGTTCGGGGGCATTTGGTGGTGAAACTAGGGAAAGGCCGGGTTGCCGAGTTGGTCGCAACGGGCGCGGGGCGACATTTCGACGCCAATAAGGGCACCCCGATGAAGGAGTGGTTCGCGCTCGACGAGCCGGCCGATCTTTCCTGGCCGGCGCTGGCCCGGGAGGCCCTCGATCATGCCAGAGATGCGAAGACGAACGTCTAAACAGAATGCTCAGGGGGGAGCGGGCATTTTGGCGCTTGTCAATTCAACAGAGCGTTGAACTCATTGGAGTTCCACATCCGTAATCCGTGGCGCCAAGGAGTTCCCCGAAGGAGGGGTTTGACGCCATGAAGAGGAAGTACCGCCGGGGCGGTCCCCCGCGCACGGGGCGGAAGATGTCCGGCAAGGCCGTGCTGATCTCGGCAACAGTAGGCGTGCTCGCGGCCGGCACCGGCATCAGCCTGGCGGCGACTCAGGGCGGCGGCAACTCGTCGGTGACCTGCATCGTGGTCCAGGACGCGGCCGCTGCGGCCGACGCGAACTCGGCGCTGTCCGATGTTTTCCCAGTCGGCACGAATCTGCACCTGACCAGCGCCGGCCGGGCGATCGACGTGACGGTCAGCGGCCCGATCACCGCCGCCGCGGCCACCACACCGCCCGCTACCACCGCGCCCGCCACCAACCCGCCGGCCGGCGGGGGAGCGACGGGCGGCGGAGCGACGGCCAGCCCGACCACCTCGGCCCCGGCCGGCGGCGGTAAGGGCACCAAGCACCGTCGCCACCACAAGCCGGCTCCCAAGCCGGCCAAGACCACGGCCGCCGGCAAGGGCGCGGCAGGCAACGGCGCGGCCGGCAACGGCGCGGCGGGCAAGGGCGCGGCGGGCAACGGCGCGGCCACGACCACCAACCAGGCCACGTCCGTGGCCCAGGTCAACGCCAAGGCGGCGGCCGCACCGAGTGTCGACCCGAACTCGGTCTGCGTGAAGCCAACAACGGCGGTGCCAACAACGGCGGTGCCAACAACGGCGGTGCCAACAACGGCGGTGCCAACAACGGCGGTGCCAACAACGGCGGTGCCAACAACGGTGGCGCTGCCAACAACGGCGGTGCCAACAACGGTGGCGCTGCCAACAACGGTGGCGCCGCGAACAACGGTGGCGCGGCCGCGACCCCGTCGGCGAGCGCTTCCAAGGCGGCCGGCAACGGCGGCCGGAAGCACCACAACGGCCAGGGTTAGAAGTCGCGTGAGCGGCGTGACGGCCAGCCCGTCACGCCGCTTCGGCGATCGGCACCAACCGGTCGGCGCCGAAAGTGGCGACGGCCGGTTCGCCGTTGCCGGGCACGATCACCGCAGCGGCAGCGTGCTCGGGGCGGCCCGACGCGATCACTGCGGGCTCCGCGCTGCCAGGCGCGCTCAGTGCAGTCGCAGCGTGCTCGGCGCGGTCTGGCGCGATCACCGCAGCCGCAGCCGCAGCGGGCTGGGGGCTGCCGGGCGCGGTCTGCACGGCCGCAGCGGGCTGGGGGCTGCCGGGCGCGGTCTGCACGGCCGCAGCGGGCTGGGGGCTGCCGGGCGCGGTCTGCACAGCCGCAGCGGGCTGGGGGGCGCCGGGCGCGAACACCGGAGCCGCAGCCACGGCCGGCTCCGTGAGGAAAGGCAGCACCTCGTCGGCGAACTCGGCCGGGGCGAGGCTGTGCACCCGATGCCCGACCGGGATCGTCGCGAGCCGGGCGCCCGGGATCGCCGCCGTCACCTCGGCCAGCCGGTGCGGCGGAATGCAACTCGTCGGCCCGCCCGACAGGATCAGGGTCGGCTGCGAAACCTCGCCGAGCCGCGCCCACCACTCCGGGTCCGGACGGGCCAGTTGGCGCAGGATCGCCGCGACCGCCCGCAACTGATAGTCGCGCCCGCGCCCCAGAATGCTCGCCACCGCGCCGATCGCCTGCATCGGGTTGATCCGGGTCGCCGAGCCGGGCCTCTTCGGCGGGGCCGCCAGATCTTCCAGCACCAGCCGGCCGACCCGCTCCGGCGCCGCCAGCGCGGCGGCCAGCGCCGCGTACCCCCCCGACCGAGTGCCCGATCAGGACAGCGTCCCGCAGATCCAGGGTCTCGAGCAGTCCTACGACGTCCCCGGCGATGCCGGCCAGCGGGTACCGCTTGGTCCGGGAGCTGCTCGCGTGCCCGCGCAGGTCGACCGCGATCGCCCGGCAGCCGGTCAGCCGGGCGGCGAACCGCTCCCAGGTGCCCGCGCTGCTGCCGCTGCCGTGCAGCAGAACCACCGGCGTGCCATTCCGGTCACCGGTCTCTCGGCAGCCGAGGCGCACTCCGTTAACCTCGACGGTGCCGACCGCCGACCAGTCACATGTCACCCTTGTTGTTTACCAGAAGTTCGGTCGATGACCGACCGCGATGAACCTCGTAGTAACCAGCGACACGGCCCGCCGCAACGGGCGGTGGCATCACCCGGCAACGCGGCGTAGCTTCCGATTAGCCCGCGCAGAGGGAAAGGACACGTTGACCGCGATCTTCGGGACGGCGCCGGGATCACTCTCCGACCTCGAGGTGATCTCGCAGCTCGGGCGCGGCGCCGACACGGTCGTCTACCGGGTCCGCCGACGCGGCGCCGAGTACACCCTCAAGGTCCTCACCTCGGCCGATGCCGCCTCCCTCACCGCCGTACGCCGGGAGGCCGCGCTGCTCGGCTCGGTCGGCCACCCGCTGCTCCCGCGGATCTTCGAGGTAGGCCTGACCACCAACGGGCCGTATCTGATCCTGGAGTACATCGACGGCCACCCGCTGTCGCAGAGCCTGCGGCACGGCCGGCTGGACGAGCCGACCGCCGTACGGCTGGCGATGGATCTCACCGAGCCGCTCGCCGCCGCGCACCGGTCCGGCCTCGTGCATCGGGACGTCAAGCCGGACAATGTGATCGTCGAGCCGACCGGCGTCGGCCGCCTGATCGACTTTGGACTGGCGGCGCGCGGCGGGGCGCACGACGACCGCGTCGCCGGGACGCTGCTGTACAGCGCGCCCGAGCAGACCGGCATGCTCAAGCGCCCGATCGACGGCCGCTCCGACCTGTACGCGCTGGGCGTCCTGCTCTACGAGTGCCTCACCGGCCAGGTCCCGTACTTCTCCAAGGACGCCGGCGAGCTGATCCGGCTGCATGCCACCGCGCCGATCCCCGACCCGCGGGCGCACGCGCCGGAGTTGTCCGGCACGATGGCCGCGATCGTCGGCACGCTGCTGGCCAAGGACCCGGACGACCGGTACCAGAGCGGCGAGAGCCTGCTCGGCGACCTGCGCCGGCTGGCCGAGCAGCCGCGCGCCACCTTCCCGATCGACTCCGGCCGGCGCGGCACCCAGCCGACCGGCGAGGCGCGCCTGGTCGGCCGGGACGACGAGGTGGTCAAGCTCGCCCACCGCTGGCTGCGGGCCCGCGACGGCGGCGGGGGCGCGGTGATCGTCGAGGGCCCGGCCGGCGCCGGCAAGACCCGGCTGGTCCGGGAGCTGACCAACGCGGTGGCCTCGGACGGCGACCTCATCCTGTACGGCAAGTGCGTCGCCGACGACCCGGTCCCGCTGGCGCCGCTGCGCGGAGCGGTCGAGCGGCACCTGCGTACGGTCGAAAGATTGCCGGCCGGACGGCGCGAGGTCGCCGTCGAGCAGGTCCGCCGGGCGGCCGGCCGCGGCGGACCGCTGCTGCGCACGCTCTCCCCGCTGCTGGCCGACCTGGTGCCGGCCCCCGAGATCGGCGAGCAGAACCGGCACGAGCAGTTCGTCAACGCGGTCGCCGCATTCCTTATCGGACTGGCCGAGGAGTACCAGGGCGCGGTCCTGCACATCGACGACGTGCAGTGGCTGGACGAGCCGACCCGGCGGGTGCTGCAGCGGGTGACCGGCCGGCTGCCGGTCACCCCGCTGCTGGTGATCGCGACCAGCCGGGACGACGTCGGCAGCATCGCCGCGCTCGACCGGTTCTGCGGCGACATGGATGCCGCCCTCGACACCCGCGTCCCGCTGGGCCCGCTCGAGCAGGACGCGGTGGAGCAGCTCGTCCGCGAGCACCTGGGCGCCATCGGGCTGCCCGACGAGCACATCGCCGAGCTGGCCGCGCGGGCCGGCGGCAACCCGTTCACGGTCGGCGAGTATTCCCGGGCGGTCCTCGACGCGGGCCTGGTCACCCCCACGTGGAGCGGCTGGCGGCTGGACCGGGCCGGCCTCGACCGGCTGGAGCTGTCCGGCGACGCGGTCGACCTGGTGCTGCAGCGCATCGACGGCCTCGGTGAGGACAGTCGCCGGCTGCTGGCCGCCGGCGCCGCGGGCGGCCGCTGGTTCCCGGCCGAACTGGTCGCCGCGGTCTCCGACATCGACCCCCGCCGGGCCCGGATGCTGCTGGCCGAGGCCGAGTCGCGCCGGTTGGTGACCGCGACCGGCACCGACGGGTACCGCTTCCTGCACGACCGGATCCGCGAGGCGCTGCTGGTCGGCCTGGACGCGGCCGCCCTGCGCGGTCTGCACCAGCGGATCGCCGAGGTGCTGGACGCGGCCGCCCCCGGCGACCCCCGCTACGTGTACGCGGTCGCCCGGCACTACGCGCTCGGCGAGACCAGCCGGCGCCCGCAGCGGGTGTATTTCAGCGGCTTCGCGGCCGGCCGGCTGGCCCTGGCCGAGCACGCGCCGGCCGAGGCCCGCGAGTTCCTCGAGGTGGCCGCGCGGGCGGCGGCCTCCGCGGGCGTCACCCCGCCGGCCGATTTCTTCCTCACGCTCGGCATCAGCTGCGGCCGCTCGGGGCGGTTCGAGGAGGCGCACGAGCACCTCGACCAGGCGCTGCGGGCGGAGCCTGACCGGCTCAGCCGGGCCGGCATCCTGGCCCAGGAGGCGATGGTCCACTGCGGCGCGTGGAACCCGGACCAGGCGTTCGACGCGGTCCGCCGGGGCCTCGCCGAGCTGGGGCGCCCGCTGCCCAAGGGCAGGTTCGCGCTCGGCCTGACCACGCTCTGGTCGGTGCTGCTCGGACTTTTCGTCGGCCGTACGAAATTAGGTTTCGGCGGCGCGGGCGGCCGCGACCGCGAGCGGTACCGGCTCGAGGCGGTCCTCTCCGACGTCGGCACCCTGGCGCTGTCCATGCGGATGCGCCGGGCGATGCGCGCGATCATGAGCCTGCGCATGCTGTACCCGATCAACCGGCTCGGCCCGGGCCGGGAGTACGCCCAGCACATGGCCGGTCTCGGGGTGATCGCCGACGTGGCCGGCCGGCGGAAGCTGGCGACCAGCCTCTACGACAAGGCCGCCGAGGTCGCGGCCGGGATAGGCGACCCGGAACTGGTCGGCTTCGTCGAGTGGAAACGCGGCGCGGGCGCCTACATGGGCGGCCACGACGAGCAGACCCAGGTCTGGAGCCGGGTACTGATCGACCACGAGCGCTGGTTCGAGCTGGGCGACTACCTGACCGGCGTGTCGACCGTCTGCATGCAGTATTTCAAGCGCGGCTGCACCGCCGAGGCCGAGGAGTGGTACCGCCGCGGCCGGTCCCGGCTCGGGCCGGGCGCCGAGGCCGAGGGCGCGGCGATCGGGGCGGTGGCCGCGGTCATCGCCGCGATGCGGGGCCACGCCGACGAGGCGGAATCCCGGATCGACGCGCTGCGCCGCTTCCTGAAGGCCAACCCCGACAACCCCATGCAACTGATCAATCTGTACGGGGCGCAGATGATCGCCCTGGTCGAGCGGGGCCGGACCGACGAGCCGTTCGAGCAGCTGACCGCCGAGTTCGCGGCGCGCGGGCTGAAGGCGAAGTCGATGGTCCCCGAGCAGCGCGTCTACTACGTCTTCGAGACGTTCGGCCGGCTCGCCCGGCTGCGGGTCGCGAGCGAGCAGCGCCGCCCGGCCGAGCGGGCCGCCGCCGAGGCCGCGGTGGCCGGGCTGGGGAAGGTGGCCGACACCAAGGTGCTGCGGGGCTTCCACCTGGTCGCCCGGGCCGACCTGGAGCTGCTTGCCGGCCGGCCGGCCGACGCGCAGCGCACCCTGGCCGGGGTCGAGGCCGAGCTGGTCCCGCTGGACGCGCCGTTGGTCGCGTACGAGGCGGCCCGGGTCCGCGCCCGCGCGCTGGCCGCCCTCGACCAGGCGACCGCGGCGGTGCAGCAGGCCAAGCTCGCCCAAATGATCGCGATCGAGCAGGAGTGGCCGCACCGGGCGCGCTGGGTCGCCGATGAGTTCCGGGTCGGCCGGCACGCCTCCACCCAGCCCGGCGGGATCACGATCAGCAGCGCCGAGCCGGAGGAGCAGGGCTCGCCCGGCCTCGACCCGGGTCGCTACCAGCGCCGCCTCGAGGCGCTCCAGCAGGTCAGCCTGGCGTCGGCGACCGTGCTGGACCCGAGCGCGCTGGCCCGGGTGGCCCTCGACGAGACGCTGCGGATCCTGGGCGCCGAGCGGGCGTACCTCTTCCTGCTCGATCTGGAAAGGCAGGAGCTGGTCCCGCACGTGGGCCGGGACGCCCAGGGCAACGACATCCACCAGTTGACCGGTTACAGCACCACGCTGGTCGACCGGGTGCGGCACACCGGCGAGCCGCTGGTGGTGACCGGTAGCGAGGAGGGTGTGGCGCTCGGCTCGCACAGTGTCCAGGTGCATGGCCTGCGCAGCATCATGATCGCCCCGCTGCGCTTCAACGGCCAGCTTCGCGGCGTGGTCTATCTGGACAGCCGGATCGCCAAGGGTGTGTTCACCAGCGACGACGCCGACATCCTCATGTCGATCACCAACCATGTCGCGGTGTCGTTGGAGACCGTGCGCGCCGCCCAGTTGGAGGTCGCGGTGCAGGCCGCCCGGCGTCAGCGGGACGTGGCCGAAACGCTGCGCGCGGCGATGGCCGACCAGAGCTCGTCGCTGGACCCGGACGAGGTGATCCGCCGCCTGCTGGCCAGCCTGGTCCGCACCCTCGGCGGCGACACGGCCGTGCTGCTCAGCCGGGTCGGCACGCACGGCCTGGTGGTCGCGGCCACGCACGGCCTCACCGCGCCGGTCGGCACCCCGCTGCCGTCGGTGCCGACCGACCTGCTCGACCTGGTCGGGCCGCGCGCCCGATCGGTGTTCCCCGGCGACCGGCCCCCGTTCGGCGGCCTGCTCGGCACGCCGCGCCTGTGGTGGGCCACCCAGGTCGCCCTGCGCGGCGGCCTGTTCGGCATCCTGCTGGTCGGCGCCACCGACGAGGGCGTGATGACCGAGGCGCAGATCCAGATGGCCGCCGCGATCGCCGGGCAGGGCATGACGGCGTACGAAAATGCCATGCTCTTCAGCCAGGTGCGCCGGATGGCCACCGTGGACGGCCTGACCGGCCTGTTCAACCGCAACCACTTCTTCGCCGAGGCCGAGCGCCGGGTGGCCACGGCCCGCGAGCGGGGCCGCCCGGCCGCCGCCATCATGGTCGATATAGATCACTTCAAACGCATCAACGACACGTACGGGCATCCGGTCGGCGACGAGGTGATCCGCGTGGTGGCCCAACGCCTGCGCGACAGGCTGGGCGACGGCGACGTGCTGGGCCGCTACGGCGGCGAGGAGTTCGCGGTGGTCACCCCGCAGACCACGATGCCCGCCACCGACCTGGCCGGCCGCCTGCACCTGTCCGTCTCCAGCCACCCGATCCCGACCGAGGCCGGCCAGCTGCCGGTGACCATCAGCGTCGGACTGGCCTGCCCGGACGGTGACCCGCAGGACCTGCAGAAGCTGCTGGCCCGCGCGGACGCCGCCCTGTACCAGTCCAAACAGGCCGGCCGGGACCGCGTCTCCGTCGCGCCCTGACCACCGCGCCAGTTCCCTGATCCGGCAGATCGGCGTAGCCGTCGTGCCGCCCGCGGAACGGGTACTCGGATCGGTCATTCGGCGCGTGGTCCTGCGCTGCATCGTACTGGCTAGAAATTCTTCGTTATCACGTCGCCCCACGAAGGGCGATACATCTCAACCCACGACTGGTGGTATCCGCCCATGCTGCAACTGACCGTGATCCAGGCCCACCCTCCGCCGCTCGGCACTCGTCCAGAACGGACATTGGTGAACTTGATCTGGTATTGATTCCCGTTGACCAGCGAACTCGACGTAAACGTCTGCCCGTCCAGACTGCCGCGAGATTCGATGGTTTGAATCCCGCCCGTATTGGTGCAGCCCGCGGAGCCTTTTACGTAGACCGTGCCACTCCAGGGCCAGGCATTTGCCGGCGCGGCGGCCACCAGGTTCGCTCCGGTGGAAATCGCCGCCGCACCGAGCGACACAGCCGTCAGACGAAATAGTCGTTTCCGCATCTTGTTGATCCTCGTGTTCGGTTGTGCATCGCCAGCTCCCCGACATATGCGTCGGAGGAGAGGTCGAAAGATTACCGATACACCCTCAACGAAACCGGCTCGTCCTGTACAGACTGAACCCGGGCGTTCAGCCGGGCGGGGTCGTCCGTTTCGGCGGGCCGAGAATAGCCATTACGCCCGCCAAGCCCTCATCGAACCCTCGTCACGATTCCCGGGTTGAGGCACGCAGTCCGGATCTTCCGGGGGTGGAGTGCTAAGGCCTCATCTCGTACGCGCCGACCAGCCCCACCACCTGCTGCCACACCTCCGCCGTCCGGGAGCCGTCGGCGACCGGGCGGCGGACATGTGCCAACGCCCAAGCCGCCTGCGCGTCGGTGGTCGCCGTCTTGCCGTGCAGGTCCGTCGCGTACGCGGAGAAGTCCCGGATCAGCACCGCGAAGATCTCGTCGAGGAGAGCGGGACCGAGATCGGTCAGTTCGGCCTGCTCGAGGATCAGCTGGCCGTACACGATCAGCGCGAACAGGTGGCCCACCGCCAGCAGGAAGTCGAGGTCCTTCTGCTGCTCCGCGGTCGGTGCGTGGTCGCGAAGCAGAATGGTGAAGCCGTCCGCCTGCTCGCGGAAGCGCGCCACGTTCGGCAAGTGGGCGTATTTGTCGTAGGCGATCCGCCAGTCGTGGAAGCGGATCGCGCCGAGGCCGCGGGCCGGGCCCTGCCGGAACAGGAACTCGTCGTCGGCCGCGTCGTGCCGGGTGGGGACCGGCGGCAATGCGATCGGGTCGAAGAGATAGTTCGGCATGAATTTGAGGATCAGCGCCAGATTGACGTGCACCGTGCCCTCGAGCTTCGGCAGGCCGCGGATGTCCATGGCGGCCTTGTCGAAGTACGTGTCCTTCTCGAAGCCCTTGGCCGCGATCACGTCCCACATCAGGTCGATGACCCGCTCGCCCTCGGTGGTGACCTTCATCTTGGTCATCGGGTTGAACAGCAGATAGCGGCGATCGTCGGGACCGGCCGAGCGGAAATAGTCCACGGCCCGGTCGCTGAAAAGCTTCATGCCGATCAAGCGGACGTACGCGTCGGAAAGCTCCCGCCGGACATGGGCGAAGTCGGTGACCGGCTTGCCGTACAGCATCCGCCGGTGGGCGTGCGTGACCGCCTCGTACATGGCGTGCTCGCAGATGCCGATCGCGGCCGTGCACAGGTTGAACTTGCCGACGTTGACGGTGTTGAGCGCCGCGTCGAAGGCGGCCTGCCCGGAATGCAGGACATCCTCTTCCCGTACGGGATAATCGCGCAGCTCGAACGTGCTCACGTACATCTGCTTGGCGACGACGTTCCCGATCAGGTGGTACGCCGGATGCCGGCTGTCGGCGGCGAAGAAGACGTAGCCGTCCGGGGTGCGCCCGAACACCGAGACGAGGCCCGCGACATTGCCGTTGCCGATGTAGTACTTGGTGCCGTTGGCGAGGTAGCCGCCCTCGGGCGCGGGCGTGAGCACCATGTCGGTGGCGTAGATGTCGGCTCCGTGGCCACGCTCGGACAACCCGAACGCCATCACGTGCCCGTCGGCGAGCAGCCGGGCGGCGTGCGCGCGGGCCGCCGAGTTGGCGCTCTGCCACACCGGGCCGAGGCCGAGCACCGTGACCTGCCAGGTGTACCAGTAGTCGAGCCCGTAGAAGCCGAGAATCTCGCTGAGCGCCGCGTTGCGCGCGGTGTCCCAGCGCGTCTGCGGGTCGTCGGCCGCCGGCGTCAGGAACGTCGCGAACAGCCCCTCCTTCGCCGCGAAGTCGAGAAAGTCGGAGTACCAGCCCCGCTCGAGGTAGCCGGCCATGAGCGCCTTCTTGCCGCGCTCCTCGAAGAAGTCGACGGTCGCCCGCAGCAGCCGCCGCGACTCGGCGTCCAGGTGCGTGGGGTCGTACGTGCGCGGATTGAAGAGCATGGCCACCAAGTTACCGCCCGGTAATGCCGAAACGCGACCGGGTCGGCGGTCGCTCAATCGGTGTTTTCCGTTCGGCGGCGCGTGACGGGCTGGGTGGGCTCGGGTAGGAGGCTGTCCAGGATGCGGCCGAGCCCGGTTGCGAACACCAGTTCCTGGCGGTTCTCGGCGTGGGGAACGCGCGCGTCCTGCACGATGCGTGTGAACCACGGGTACCGGCCGCTCTTCTCCACCGACTTCAGGTAGGGGCCGAGCGTCCGGCCCCACTCGCCGGCGGTGAGGCCGGTTCGCCGGAGCGCCTGCTGCTCGGCTAGTTCCCGCAGGGCGAAACCGCGGACGAACGCCTGCAGAACGTCGCTGGCGATCAGCATCTCGTCGAGGGTCAGGCCCAGCCCGTCCATGGCCGCCAGGCCGAACTCGACCCAGGCCAGCGAGTTCGGTCCGAAGTTGGGTCGTCCCGCGGTGACGCCGGCCATCCAGGGGTGCCGGAGGATCGACCCCCGGATCCGGTTGGCCAGCCGGGTGAGGTCGGCGCGAGAGTCGCCGCTGGGCGGGGGCGGCGGGCCGTCCTCGGCCTCGACCCAGTCCACCATGAGGTCGTAGAGCTCGTCCTTGCTGTCGACGTAGCCGTACAGCGACGTCGTGCCGACCCCCAGTGCCGCGGCGACTTTGCGCATCGAGACCGCCTCGATGCCCTCCGCGTCCGCGAGGGTGACCGCGACCGCGGCGATCTGCTGGCGGCTCCTCGACGGGGCCGGGCCTTTCGCGGCGCGTTCCGGACGGTCCCAGATGACGTCACGCACCCGTGAGCTTTTTCCGCGGTCGGTCGGCAATCTCACTCCTGCCCTCACGGATCTGGTCGAGGTGTACCGTAGCAGAGCTACTGCGAACACTGTACGGAGAAGAGTTGGGAGACCGACATGGCACTTCAGGACCAGCCCGCGTACATCATCAAGATGCGCGCCAAGCCGGGGCTCGGCGACAAGTTGTTCGAGCTGGCCACCGTGGGCATGGAGAAGTCCGGCTCGTCCGACCGGTTCATCATTGCCCGGGAGGACGACGACCCGGACGTGCTCTGGAACATGGAGGTGTTCACGTCCGACGAGGCCAAGGACGCCTACGAGAACAGCGCGCTGGCCGACGAACTGCGCGACGAGATCATCGGGCTGCTGGCCGAACCGCCGATGCGGGTCGCGGTCCACCCGTACGCCGCCCAGCCGGCGAGCTGAGGCCTCAGCCGGCACGCGGTGGGTGTAACTCCCGCTCGTACTCCTCTGCGGACGTCGCCGCGGTCCTTGCCGCGGCGGCCACAGGTCGGTCGAGCAGGAGGAACATCAGTCATGCGATCCTATGCCCGCAAGACGCGTAGTGGCGCGGTCGCGCTCGCGCTCGCCGGTGCGTTCGGGCTGCTCTCGGCGTGCGGTGGCGCCGGCGGGGGCAAGGCGGGCGGCGGGCTGCAGGCGCCGCCGGGCGGCAGCCTGGCCGGTATGCCGGGCGCCACCGGCTCGGCGTCGCCCTCGATGCCGGGCATGGACATGCCCACGCCGTCCGGGCGGGCCGGCGGGGGCACGCAGGCGCCGCCCGTTGCCGGCAACGCCGTCGTCATCAAGGGTTTCGCCTTTGCGCCGGCCGCGTTGACGGTCAAGGCCGGCGCCAAGGTGACCTGGACGAACAAGGACTCCGACGCGCACACGGTGACCAGTCAGGGATCCGGCGGCCCGCTGAACTCCGCGGCCATGAACACCGGCGACACCTTCAGCTACACCTTCGCCAAGCCCGGCACCTACCGCTACCTGTGCACGATTCACCCGTTCATGACGGCGACCGTGACGGTGACCCCATGAGCGAGGCGGGCATGACGCGGCGGCAATTGATGCGCCACGCCGGCTGGTTCGGCGGCGCGGTGGTGCTGAGCGTGGCCGGCGGGGAGGTGATCAGCCACATCGCCGACCATCATGACCAGGTGGCGGCGGCCGCGGCGAGCGACCCGAACGCCCTGCGGTTCGTGCAGGTGTCCGACAGCCACATCGGATTCGACGGGCCGGCCAACACCGATGTCACCGGCTCCTTCGAGCACGCGCTGGACCGGATCAACTCGCTGGGTTTCCGGCCGGATTTCGTGATGCACACCGGGGACCTGACCCACCTGTCGACGCCGGCGCAGTTCGACCAGGTCAAGCAGATGCTTTCCACGGCGCGTACCGAACGGGTCTTCGTCGTGCCGGGCGAGCACGATGCGGTGGGCGACGGCGGCCGGGCGTACCTGCGCACCTTCGGCGCGAACACCTCCGGCGACGGCTGGTACAGCTTCGACACCCACGGCGTCCACTTCCTGGCCCTGGTCAACACCCTCAGCCTGGAAAAGGCCGGTCATCTCGGCCCGGAGCAGATCGATTTCGTACGCAAGGACCTGGCCGCGGTCAAGCCGGACACCCCGGTCGTGGTGTTCAGCCACATCCCGCTGTTCGCGATGTATCCGCAGTGGGGATGGAGCACCGACGACGCCCTGCAGGTGATCGCCATGCTGCGGCGCTTCTCGTCGGTGACCTGCCTCAACGGCCACGTCCACCAGTTGTTCACCAAGACCGAGGGCAACATCACCTTTCACTCGGCCACGACCACGGCCTACCCGCTGCCGGCGCCGGGACACGCGCCCGCCCCCACCCCGCAGGTCCTGCCGGCCCGGCAGCTCGAGGACGCCCTGGGCATCCGCACGGTCGCCTATCGCGAGGGCGATCAAGCGCTGGCCCTGAAGGAGGAGCGACTCACATGAACGTCGCGCTCGCGATCCGGCTCGCCGTCGTCGCCACCGTCGCCGAGAGCGGGTACGTGCACGCCAAGCTCTACGTCGACGGCTACCGCTCCATCCCGCACATCGGGCCGCTGTTTCTCCTGCAGGCGGCGGTTTCCTTCGCGCTGGCCGCGCTGCTGCTGTTCGGCGCCCCGCCGATCCTGCAACTGGCGGCGGCCGGCACCGCCCTCGGCGCCCTGGGCGGCTTCCTGCTCTCCCGCACCGTGGGGGTCTGGGGCTTCACCGAGCGCGGCTTCCAGCCACATCCCGACGCGCTGCTCAGCGTGCTGTCCGAGATCGCGACGCTGGTGCTGATCGCGACCCTGTGGACATACCTGCGACGGAGGAGGCCGCCATCCCGGGCCGCATGACTAGCACGACGGGTCGATACTGCAGTGGTGCGTCGGTGGATCGAGTTCTGGTTGAGCGGGTGGCGATCGGAACCAGTGGTGTTGCTGTCGCCGCTGTCCGTGTCGGCAGTCCGGGCCGCGTTGATCGAAGGCAGCACGTCCTATCTGCGGACCGCGTTCACGTTCGGCGGCGGTGAGGGCGGATACCGCGTCGTCGGCTGGGTCGGTGAGCGCCGGATCAGGCTGGAGGCGGGCCGGGTCGGAGTGCGCAACTCCTGGCGGCCGGTGCTGCACGGCCGGCTCGAATCGGACGGAAGCGGCTGCCGGCTGGTCGGGACGATGGGCTGGTCCTATCTCATCATGGCGTTCAGCGCCCTGTGGCTCACCATGGTTTGCTGCGCCTTCCTGGGCCTCGTCATCCGAGCCGTCGTGGTGGCCGGCCGCGGCGAGGCCACCGGCGCGGACTTCCTCGTCTGCCTCGGCCCGCTCGGCTTCATGCTGTTCTTCTTCGGCCTGACTACGTGGGGCGTGCACCTCGGCCGAGGTGATGCGCGGTACTTGCGGTCCTGGCTGGCCGAGCGGCTGCGGACGGCGGGCTCCGGCATCCCCGGGTACCAGCCGTGGCCGGGCATTACGCCCTGACGGATCAAGGAAGGCCGGCCTAGCGGAGGCCGCCCGACGGCGCCTGCGCCTGGGCGACGAAGTCGCGCATCCGGCGGCCAGAAGCGCGACCGGGTCAGGAAGGTCAGGCGGGCCCGCTTGCGGCCGAGGTCGATCTCCGGTCCGAGTTCGAAGCCGTGCCGTTCGAAGCGGCGGATCGCCTTGGAGTTGCGGATGTCCGGCTCGGCGATCAGCCGGCGGTGGACCGGGTCGGCGAACGCGTACCGGAGCAGGGCCGGGATGACGAGCGTGCTGAGGTGGGGGAGGACCAGGTCGCCGCCGTCCAGCAGCAGGTGCAGGCCGAAGTCGCCCGGCTGGACCGGGTAGCACTCGGCGATCGGGTCGTGCTCCGGCTCGTACGTCTGGAAGATGCCGATCGGGGCCTCGTCGATCCGGATCAGGTACGCGTGATGCGTCGACAGTCCGGCCACGAACTCGTAGATCTCCCTTACCTGGTCGACGGTGTGGCCGCCCATGCCCCAGAACCGGTTGCGGGGCCGCACCACCCAGCCGTGCACCAGCGATGCGTGCGCCGCCGGGTCGAGCGGGATCAGGGTCAGCTCGCCCAGCCCGGGGAGCTTCTCGGCGTACGCGATCATGGTTTGCTCCACGGGGAAGACGGGGATCAGCGAGCCGGCCGACCAGTGCGGGAGCTGGTCGAGGAAGTGCGGGGAATCGGGGGAGCCGGATCTGCTGTCCCCGGCCCTCGGCGGTGACCCGCCCCTGCAGGTAGGCCAGCTCGTCGACCGACCCGGCCCGTAGGTGCGGGATCCCGTACGCGTCCCGAAGAACCCTCATCGGGCGATCGGGTTGTCCAGCTCACCGGCGAAGATGAGCGAGCCGGCCTGGTCGATGAGGTCCACCATCTGCAGCGTGTTGCGCAGCTGCAGCCGATTCAGGCAGGAGTGCCGGAAGGTCGGCCGGAACAGGTCGAGCCGCCCGGCCAGCGCCGGATGGTCCGCGGCGTGCCCGCGCACGCAGTCGCCGACCAGCCCCCAGAATTCCCGCGAAGGCAGCACCCCGTCGATGTCCAGGATCCCGGCGAGGTGCCGCAGGAACCCGTCGAACACGTCGGTGAACAGCGCCAGCTCCTTGATCTCGTCGCTGACCTCGATCCGGATCCGCTCCACCTCCGGCGGCAGCGGCTGGTCGTTCATCACCGCCACCTCCTCGCCGATGTCCTTCATGAACACCCGGCGCGGCACGTGGTTCTCGAGCACCAGGATCAGGTTCTCGCCGTGCGGCATGAACGCGACGTCGTGCGCGAGCAGGCAGTGCACGATCGGCCGCAGATACGCGCGCAGGTAGGCGGCAATCCACTCGGCCGGCGCCACCCCGGCCGCCTTGATCAGGGCGGTGACCAGCGCGTCCCCGTGCCGGTCCCGGTGCAGCAGGCTCGCCATGGTGGCCAGGCGCTCGCCGTCGTCAAGGCGAGGGATCGGGCTTTCGCGCCAAAGAGCGGCAAGCATTTTCGTGTACGCCGAGGGAGCCCCGCCCCGGTGGTACGCGTCGCCGGTGTACCCGATCGCGGCCAGCTCCCGCAGCACCCCGAAGCCGCACGCCCGCAGCTCCGCGTCGCCGGCCACCAGCCCGGCCACCCACTCGTTGATCGGCGGCGTGGCCCGCATGTACTTCGGCGACAGGCCGCGCAGGAACCCCATGTTCTGCACGGCGATCGCCGTCTTCACGTAGTGCCGGTCGGGTCGGTCCACATTGAAGAAGGTCCGGATCGACTGCTGCGCCCGGTACCGGTCGGGCCCGTCGCCGAGCGGCACGATCGCCCGGCGCGCCACGTCGGCCGCGAAGGTGACCGTGACCTTGTGCTCCCACTGCCACGGGTGCACCGGCAAATAACGGTAATTATCCGGATTTAACCCTAGATCCCGCAACCGCTGGTCGAACCGGCCGACCGTCTCGGCGCCTAGTTCGGCCCAGTAATGCGCACGCTCATCACCAGAAGACGCAAAATGGCTCGAACTCTTCAAGATCGCCACCCAGCGCAGCCGCACCGGCCGAGCGGCCTCCGGCGCGTACGTCTCGTGGTCGCTCAGCCCGAACCCGATCCGCCCGTTGTTCGCGACGAAACCGGGGTGGCCCTCGGTCATCGCCGCCTCGATCGTCTGGAAGTCGGCGTGCACCAACTCCTCGGCCGTCTCCCGCCGGTGATGGTGCTTCCAGGCGGTGCCGGCGAGCGTCGCCGAGATCTCCTCAAGATAGGTGCCGAGCAGTTCATCGGGAATGCCCAGTTTGTCCGGTAATCCCGTGATGAAGTCGAGGGCGTCGATCGGGCCGCGCAGCGAGTCGGGGTCCACGACCCAGTGCTCCATCGCGAACCGCCGGGCGCGGAATGTCAGCTCACCCCATCGGTATCCGTCGTTCTCCGTAACCGGATAAATCAGGCGCTCGTGGCTGAACTCCGCCAGCGCCTTGGCGATCAACTTCCGGTGGGCATACTCCATTGCGGCCGGATTCAGGTGCGGCGTGCTCATCTCGTACGAGGATCGGGTGCAGAAACTCAGCCGGGCCACCTTGTCGTGCAGCGTGATCCGCCGCTCCTCGACGAAGCCCACCTCGGCGTTCTTCCGGGCGATCGCCTCGTTGCGCACGTCCGGCTCGACCACCACCCGGTCGACGCGCGGGTCGGCGAAGCAGAAGTCCATGACCGCGCGCATCACCGCCGAGGTCACCCCGGACCGCCGCGTGGTGGGCGGCGCCACCAGCAGATGCATGCCGAGGTCGCCGGGTCGCACCGGGTAGTGCGCGGCCAGCTCGCTGTGCGCGGGGTCGTAGGTCTCGGCCAGGAACAGGGGAGTGCCATCGGCGTCTCGGCCGAGCCACGCGTGATGATGCGGGTTCGCCGCGATCCGGGCGTACTCCTCCCGTACGCGATCGAGGTTTGCTCCTTGCAGGCCCCAGAAATGCGAGCGCGGGTGGGTCACCCAGGCGTGCAGCAGCTCAAGATCAAGATCGAGGTTCAGCGGCACGAGTTTCACGAGGCCACCAGCGCCCGGGGTAGGTCGGCGGTCGGCGCGCCGAACTGCTGGAACGCGATCCGGTCCTCGATCGGATACACCTCGCGGCCGGTCAGCGCCTTGATGATCACGGAGTTCCGGTACGCGCCCATGCCCAGGTCGGGCGCGGTCAGGCTGTGCGTGTGCTCCTCCGCGTTCTGCACGAAGATCTCGCTGCCTTTCTCATCGACCGAGTAGTCCACGGCGACGTCGAAGCGGCCGCGCTCGTCCCAGCGGATCCGGTCGCGCACCGGGTCCAGGAAGGCCGGGACCCGCGGCGCATATCCCGTCGCGAGAATCAGCCCCTCGGTGCCGGCGGTGAACGAACGGCCCTGCTCGGCGTGCTGCAAGGCAAGCGTGTACCGCTGCCCGTCCCAGATCGCGCCTTCCAGCTCGACACCGGTCACCAGGGTCGTCGGGACCGGCCCGGCCAGGCTCTTGGTGTAGAGCGTCTCGTAGATGGCGTCGACCAGCTCGCCGCTGATCCCCTTGTAGAGGTTGCGCTGCTCGCGACCCAGCCGGTCCCGGCTGCGCAGCGGCAGCCCGTGGTGGTAGCGGATGTACTCCGGCGAGGTCATCTCCAGGGTCAGCTTGGTGTACTCCATCGGGAAGAACCGCGGCGACCGGGTCAGCCAGGAGAGGTGGTACCCGTACGTCTCGATCTCGCCGAGCAGGTCGTGGTAGATCTCCGCCGCGCTCTGCCCGCTGCCGACCACCGTGATCGAGTCGAGCGCCTGCAGCCGTCGCTTGTTCGGCAGGTAGTCGGCGCTGTGCACATACGGCCCGTGAGCCACCACCGCCGGCACTCTCGGCTCGGTGCCAATTCCCAGAACCAGCTTGCGTACGCGGAAAGTCTCGCCCGCCGTGTGCACCTCATAGTGGTCGCCGTCGTGGGTGACCGTCTCCACCAGGGTGTTCCACCGGATCGAGGGCAGTTGGGCCGCGACCCACTGGCAGTAGGCGTTGTACTCGGCGCGCAGCGGGTAGAAGCTCTCCCGGATGTAGAACGGGTACAGCCGCCCGGCCCGCTTGAGGTAGTTGAGGAACGAGAACCGCGAGGTCGGGTCGGCCATCGTGACCAGGTCGGCGAGGAACGGCACCTGGATGGTCACCCCCTCGAGCATCAGCCCCGGGTGCCAGTCGAAGCCGGCGCGCTGGTCGAGGAAGACACCGTCCAGGCCGGGAAGGTCGGCGGTCAGCGCGGCGAGCCCGAGGTTGAAGGGGCCGACGCCGATCGCGGCGAAGTCGTGCGTACGCATCAGGCCATCACCGCCTTCTTGGTGACGGGCCCGGTCATGTCCCGGCCGATCTCCCGGATCAGATCCAGCACGTCGCGCAGGTCGTCCCGGGTGGTGTTGGGATTGAGCAGGGTGAACTTCAGCCAGTAGTGGCGGCCGACCTTGGTGCCGGCCACGATCGCCCGCCCGTCGTGGAACAGCCGCTGCCGCAGCCGGGGCATCAGGTCGTCGCACTCGGCCACGCTCAGCCCGGCCGGCCGGAAACGGAACAGCAGGGTGCTCAGCGTCGGCGAGGTCAGCGCCTCGAAGTCCGGGTCGTCGAGCAGCTGCAGGTACGCCTCGTGGGCCCGGTCCACCACCGCGTCGAACATCTCGCCGATCCGGTCCGAACCCATCGTGCGCAGCGTCATCCAGAGCTTGAGCGCGTCCAGCCGGCGGGTGGTCTGCAGGCTCTTGTCCACCTGGTTCGGCACGGTCGCGGCGCGCGGGTTGAGGTAGTCGGCGTGCACCGCGATCCGGCGCAGCGTCTCGCCCCGGCGTACCACGATCGCGCTCGAGCTGACCGGCTGGAAGAAGCTCTTGTGGAAGTCCACGGTCACCGAGTCGGCGCGCTCGATGCCGTCGAGCAGGTGCCGGCGGCGCGTCGAGGCCAGCAGACCGCAGCCGTACGCGGCATCCACGTGCAGCCAGACGTTGTGCCGTTCGCAGACGTCGGCGATCGCGGCGATCGGGTCGATCCGGCCGAGGTCCGTGGTGCCGGCGGTGGCGACGACGGCCATCGTTCCTTTCTTGTCGCGGCGTGCGTTCTCGATCGCGGCGGCCAGCGCGGCCGGGTCCATCCGGCCCGAGCCGTCGGTGGCGACGCTCACGACGGCATCGGCGCCCAGCCCAAGGATGCCGGCCGACTTGCCGACGCTGAAGTGGCTCCCGGCGGTCGCGAAGATCTTCCCCCCGCCGCTCACCTCGCGGGCCAGCAGCAGCCCCTGGAGGTTCGATTGGGTGCCGCCGCTGGTGAAGACGCCGTCCGCGTCGGGACCGAAGCCGATCCGCCCGGCCGTCCAGTCGATCAGGCGCCGCTCGATCAGCGTGCCGGCCGTGCTCTGGTCCCATGTGTCCACCGAGGAGTTGACCGCGGCGATCAGCACCTCGGCGCTCAGGGCCGGGATGGCGACCGGGCAGTTCAGGTGCGCCACGTACGCCGGCTCGTGGAACCAGACGGCATTGTCCAGATACAGCCGGGCGACCTCGTGCAGCGCGGCTCCCGTGTCGCCCAGCGGGCGATCGAGGTCCACGGCGTCGACCTGTTCCCGCAGGTCCGCGACGGACGCGCCGGAATACGGCCGCCGCACCGCCTTGACCCGATCGGCGAGCAGCGCCGACGCGTGCCAGACCGCCGACGTGTACGCGTCCAGGGTGGACCCCGAGAACAGATGCGGGGACGCGGATCCCTCCAAGGCGGCCTCCTAAGGTTAGCCTCACCTAATTTCGAGCAGGCTAGCGGCCGCCCCCGGCCATACGGAACCCGGCCCGCGGATCTCGTTCGCTTCGGCGCCGCGCCGCATCCGGCGCGACCAGCGATTCCGTCCCCGCGAAGCCGGGCGTGCTCAATCCCATAATGCGGGTTACTCCGCGGCCGGCAGGACCTCGAACGTCCGGGCCATCTCCTCGAACATCGGCTCGGCCTCCTCGGGCGCCGCCGACCCGCAGCCCAGGCAGAACCCGACCCCGTCGCTGACCGCGAAGTACTCCCGGACCGCCCAGACCCGGCCGGCATCCCGCTTCGCACAATCCAGCCGGACCCCGGCCCGGCCGCCCCACTCGGCATCGGAAATCGCCGACTCGCCGAACCCGGTCGCCTCCAGCGCGGCCCGCGCCCGCAGGGCCACCTCGGCCGCGGTGCTCCGCGGCCCCACCGGATTCCGGAACACGATCACACTGTGCCGGCGGTCGGCCGGGTCCACGAACCGAGCCGTCTCCCACGGGCTGTTGCGCAGGTCGACCTCCCGCTCGACCCACCCCTCCGGCACGAAGATCGCAAAGCCGTACGTCGTCTTCTCCACGCGCTGCCAGTTCATGGCGGACACCTCCACGGTCTGCTCGCTGGGCCGAAGGTGTCGAAGGGCAGCGGTATACGACTCGCCGGTCCGGCGGGCGCGCTCGCGGACGCGGCGCTTGAAATTCTTCCCTGCGGTCATCGAAACCCTCGGCCACACGGGACAACACCCCCGGCGGCGCGCCCGTGGCAGGCTGATGACAAACGACCCGAGGAGCTTTCCCCTTTGCCCCCGCGAAGCGGCCTGCCGGGACGGCCGGTGGAGGTGAGGCGGTGGATCGACGCCCGGCGCCAGTGTAGCCCCTGTCATCACCTCGCCGCCCGCCGTGGCCACGACGCCCCGTCGTCGGGGTTCACCCGGCTCCCGCGGGGCCGGGTGGCCCGGTCGGCGGTGGCCTCCCCGCACTTGCCGGCCGGCCTTCGATCGGGTCCTGGCGTACGGCTGAGGCGATCGCGCCGAGACCGTCGAGGATGATCCGCAGGCCGATCTCGAAGGAGCGCTCGGAGCTTCTCGCCGGTTCGTTGCGGGCCGCCCGGATCGCGCTGCCCAGCGCCGAGCCGGGGTCGGGCGAGTCGGCCCACACGCCCAGCGGCGCGCTCGCGTCCAGCGCCGAACCGATGATGAAGGAGTCGAGGATGGTGACGGCGTGCAGCAGGGTCTCGTCGCGGAACCCGGCGTCGCGCAGCACCCGCGCCACCGCCTCGTACCCGGCCAGTGTCTCCGGGTCGGTGACCACCTGGCCGGTGAGCAACGGAACGGCCCTGGGGTGGCGGGCGAACTCCTCCCGGTACGCGCGCGACCAGTCCTCGACGAACCGGCGCCAGTCGCGCCCGCCCGGCTCGGTCTCGATGCCCTCGGCGGCGAGCAGCCCGCGGATCGCCTCCACGATGGACTCCCGGCCGCCGGGGAAGTGGTGGTAGATCGAGGAGGGGCTGACCGACAGGGCCTTGGCGAGGCCGGGCAGAGTGAAGGTGCCGGCCTCGTCGATCAGGGCCAGGGCGGCCGTGGCGATCTGGGCGCGGGACAGCAGCGGTGTGCTGGGGCGGGGCAAGGCGATCACCTGCCGCCGCGGTGGCCGAGTTCGGTGAGGGCGCGGTCGAGCATGCCGGCGAAGAAGTCGGCGCCGGCGGGGTCGATGCACAGCGGTGGCTTGATCTTGAGGATGTTGAGGTGGTCGCCGGTGGGCTGGACGATGACGCCGAGGTCGAGCATGCGCTCGCAGAGCTCGGCCGTCTCCTCGGTGGCGGGCTCCAGGGTGTGGCGGTCACGCACCAGTTCGAGGCCGAGGTAGAGGCCGTCGCCGTGCACGGCGCCGACGATGGGGTGGTGGTCGGCGAGGGCCAGGAGCTTCGCCTTGAGGTGTGCGCCGGTGCGCGCGGCGTTGCCTTGCAGGTCCTCGTCGCGGAGCGTGTCGAGGACCGTGAGGCCGGCCACGCTGGAGACCGGACTGCCGCCGGTGGAGGAGAAGAAGTAGCCCTGGTCGCGGTAGCGGTCGGCGACGGCCCGGGTGGTGATCACGGCGCCGAGCGGGTGGCCGTTGCCCATGGCCTTGGCGACACAGACGATGTCCGGGACGACCTGTTGTTGCTCGAAGCCCCAGAACCAGTTGCCCAGCCGGCCGTAGCCGACCTGGATCTCATCGGCGATGGCCAGGCCGCCGTGCCGGCGCACCGTCGCGTACACCTGCCGGAGGTAGCCGTCCGGCAGGGCGACGCCGCCCGCGTTGCCGTAGTACGGCTCGCTGAGGAAGGCGCCCGCCGGGCGGCCGGAGGCGGCCAGCTCATCGATGAACCGGACGGCTTCGGGAGCGTAGTTGGCGGCCTGCTCGCCGCGCCAGCGCCCCCGGTAGGAGTTGGGTGAGTCGACCGTGTGGACCCAGCTCGGGCGGGTGGTCAGGGCGTTGGGGTTGTCCTGCAACGAGGTGGACACGGCGTCGGAGGCGTACGTCCAGCCGTGGTACGCCTCGCGCAGGGCGACGACGTCCGGCTGTCCGGTGGCGCCGATCGCGAGCCGGATCGCCAGGTCGACGGCCTCCGAGCCGGAGTTGACCAGGAAGACGGTGTCCAGGGGATCCGGCAGCAGAGCGGTGAGGCGTTCGGTGAACCGTACGACGGCGGCGTAGTGGAACCGGGAGTTGGTGTTGAGCCGGCGCAGCTGCCGCGAGATCGCCTGCTCGACGCGGGGGTGGGCGTGACCGAGCGGGGTGACGTTGTTGACCATGTCCAGATAGCAGCGGCCCTCGACGGAAACCAGATGGTGACGCCAGCCGCGTTCGATGCGGGGTGGATTCTCGTAGTAGTGCTCCTGGACCGGGGCGAATGCCACGTCGCGCCGGGCGAGGAGGTCGTCCCGCGCGGGGGCGCCGCCGGCGGCGGGCAGCCCCAGCAGGGGAGCGGGATCGGCGGTGAGCGCGAGCCAGCCGGCGGCGTACTCGGGCCGCACCAACGCCGGGATCGCCGGCGCCCCGGGCCGCCGGAGCGAGAGGTGGACGCGAGTGGCGGCGGGCAGGATGACCAGCGGGTCGCCCGCCCGCACGGGGCTGCCGGCCGGCACGCTCGGGCGAACGCCGCCGGGAAAGACCAGATGCAGCTCGTACGGGCCGAACGTCACCGCCACGTGGCCGGGCACAGCCGTCAGAATCTCGCCGTCACCCGGGGCCCGCAGGCCGGCGGCCTCCGCGAGCCACAGGTCGATGCCCGTGGCGATGGTGGCGGGCGAGGTGGCCGACAGCGCGGTGCTGGCGGTGAGCTGCACCCGGCCGTACCGGGTGACGGCGATGCCGGCCCGGGCGGCGAGACGATCCGCGGCCCTCTCCTCCAGCCAGACGCCGCGGTCCATGGCGTCGGACTCGACGGTCAGGTCGAGCACGGCGATGTCGGCCGGGTCGGTTTCCGCCAGCACGGGCACCGCGGCCACCGGAGGCGTGACCGGTTGGCGGGTCAGGCCGAGCTTCTCGGTGATCAGTTCGGTCATCACGGCGGCCGGCACGGCGACGGCCTGCTCGAAGATGCGCCACTCGCGCTCGAGGGCGGCGTTCACGTACGGGTTGTCGCCGTCGATGGCGGCTTGGTGCCGTCCGCTGACCACCAGGACGGCGGCCCGCAGCACCACCAGCGGCCACACGGCCGTCGCCTCGGCCGCGGACAGCGGCCTGATCTCGTGGAACGCACGCACGGCGGGCAGGACGTGGTGCGGTTCCAGGCCGTCGTGGTGCAGGATCGAGGAGAGCGTCACGGCGATCTCGCACACCGCCCAGCTGTCCGTCAGGTCGCCGAAGTCGATGATCCCGTCGGGCATCGGCGCCCGGCTGTCCGGCGTGACGACGAGGTTGTCGTCGGTCAGGTCCAGATGCACGGCCTGGTGCGGCAACCCGTCGGCGACCGCTGAGACGGCGGCCCAGGCCTCCTCGGTCGCGGCCAGCACGGCGGATCTGCGTTCCGCCTCGACGTGTTCCGAAAGCCGGGCGACCACGCGGTCGGCGTAGCGGGGATCCCACTGCAGAAGCCGCCGCAGCCCCGGATGACGAAACGGCCGCAGGGTCGTGCTGACCTGACCGGCGACACGGCCCATGGCGGCAACCGTCCGGGGTGCCAGATGTCGGGGGCCGGAGAGCGTCCCACCGCGCAGGTGCCGCAGCAGGCGGGCGGTGACCGGGCCGTCGCCGGTGGGGATGGTGGCAGTCCGGCGCTCGCCATCGTCGTCGCGCAGCACGGTCGCGACCCGCAAGCCGGGCAGTGCGCCGGCGATCAGGTCCGCGGCGGTGTCCTGCGCGTCGATCTCGGTCGCGGTGAACGCCGGGTTGGCGATCTTGAGGACGGCCACGGGTGCTCCGTCGTCGCTGGTCAGCAGGAAGTTGGCGTCCTGCTGGCTGCCCAACGACTCGGCGCGGACCGCGAGCCCGAAATGCGCCGCGGCGGCCCTGCGGGCCTCGTCGGCGGTCAGCCGGGGGGCCGGCAGGTCGCGGTGCGTGAAGAAGTCGATCGCGGGGGGCTCGTGGTGGATCATGCTGCTGTCCTTCCTCGGTGCGACACCGTGCCGTCGACCACGGTGAGCTCCACCGGCGACTCGGCGAACTCGTCGGGGTCGGCGGCGAGCGGGTCGAGCGCGAACGCGGTCAGATCGGCCCGGAAGCCCGGCCGCAGCTGTCCCGTCCGGTCGCCGAGGCCGGCCGCCGTGGCCGCCTCGGTCGTGTAACCCTCCAAGGCCATCCGGGCGGTCAGCGCCTGCCCGGGCAGCACCGGCTCGACGCCGGGTTCGCCGGCCGGGCGCCGCAGCCGGGCGGCGGCGATGACGGCCCGCGGGTCGAACCCGGCGACCGGCCAGTCCGAGCCGAGCGCCACCCGGGCGCCGTGCTCGCGCAGGTCGCGGGCCCGGAAGGCGCGGTCGGCGCGCTTCTTGCCGAGCCGCTGCGACCAGTTGTCGCTCCGGTCGGCCCGCGTGTAGTGGGCGCAGTGCGTCGGCTGCATGCTGACGGTCACGTCGAGCGCGGCGAACCGGCCGATCAGCGCCGACGGCAGCGTCTCAACATGCTCGACGCGGTACGGGACCGGCGGCCGGCGAGGAAGGGCGGCGACCGTGTCGAGCACGTAGCGGATGCCGGCGTCGCCGATCGCGTGCGTCACGATCGGCACCCCGTGGGCGGCCAGGACCCGCACCGCGGCCGCGTACTCCGCCGGATCCGGCCACAAGCAGGCGGTGGATTCGCCGTGCGTGTCGGGCTCCTCCAGCCAGGCCGTCCCGCCGTCGATCGTCCCGTCGATCATGAACTTGGCACCGTCGACCCGCCAGCGGCGGCCCGTCCTCCGCTGCTGCCGAATCACCGCGTCGAGCTGGTTCGGCCCGTCGCCCGGCAGCACGAACGGCGCGCACCGCCACCGTACCGGCAACTCCCCGTCCGCCTCGAGCGCGGGGAACAGGTCGGCCGAGTCGTCGCCGAAGTCCATCGCGTTCGCGGCCGTCAGGCCGGCGGCGGCCATCCGCCGCATCAGATCGAGCAGCCGCTGCCGCCGGGCGGCCGGCTCGTCGGCCGGCAGCAGCCGGCGCACCAGGTCGATGGCGTCCCATTCGAGCAGGTGGCCGGTGGGCCGCCCGGCCGGGTCGCAGGCGATGCTCGCACCGGACGCGAACGCGCGCGGCCCGCCGACGCCGGCCAGTTCCAGCGCCCGCTCGCTGACCAGGGCGGAGTGCACGTCGAAGAACAGCAGGAACGCGGGCACGTCCGGGCCGAGCGCCTCGGCGAGCGGGCGGTGGGTGATCGGCGCGCCGGCGAAGACGTTCGGATCGAGACCCCAGCCCTGCACCCAGCCGCCGCGCGGCACACTCGACGCCGCGGCCCGCAGCGCCGCGATCAGGTCGTCGGTCGTCCGCGCGCCGGACAGGTCGGCGCCGCGGGTCAGGGCGATGCCGGTCACCGGGTGGAAGTGCCCGTCGACCAGTCCCGGCGTGACGGTCGCCGGACCGAGGTCGATCACCTGGGTGCCCGGTCCCCGCCAGCCGCGGGCGTCCGCCCGGTCACCGATTGCGGTGATCACTCCCCCGGCCATCGCGATCGCGGTCACCTCCGGTGCGGCCGCCGCCATGGTGTACACGCGATCCGCCAGCACGATCAGGTCGGCGACGGTCACGCGGTCACCTCCAGGGCAGCGGCCGGCGCCACGGCCGCGCCCATCCGGCCGGCCTCCTCGCCGCCGATGCGGGCGTAGGCCCGCGGGTTGCCCGCCTTGCGGATCAGGGCCCAGACCAGGCCGGCGGCGAGAACCATCGGCACGACGGCGACCAGGGCGACGTCGACATCCGGTGCGGCGTTGGTCAGCAGCCCGACCTTGTCGATGATCACCCCGAAGACGAGCGTGAGCAGGACGGCGCCGAGCGCGCTGGACGCCGTCGCGACGCGGGCACCGGGCACGCCCCGGCGGCGCAGGAAGTACGCGAGGACCGCGACGGAGGTCAGCGCCAGCAGCATCAGGACGCCGAGCACGCCCGGAGTGTTGACCAGGATCAGGAGTTGCCGGATCGGGTCGGCGCCGGCCAGCGCGAAGCAGGCCACCACGACGACAGCCAGGACGCTCTGCGTGGCGCCGGCCACGGCAGGCGAGCGGAACCGGGGGTGGCTGTGGCCGAGCGCGGCCGGGAGCAGCCCGTCGTGGGCGAGATTGAAGGCGTACCGGTTGATCGCGTTGTGGAAGGAAAGCTGGGCGGCCAAGATGCTGGTCAGCACCAGCACGTACATGATGTCAGCGGCCCACCCGCCAGCATACTTCTCCATCGCGGTGAACAGCAGCGCGGTCGGGTTCGCGGCGGCCGCCGCGACCACCTCGGCGTCACCGAAGGCCTGCACGACCGCCCAGGCCACCACGCCGTAGAAGACGGCGAGAAAGGCGACCGCGGCGTACGTGGCGCGCGGGATCGTCCGGTCCGGCTGACGCGCCTCGGCCCGGTAGAGCGCGGTCGACTCGAAGCCCATGAAGGCGGCGAAGCAGAAGCCGAGGATGGCCGGCATGCCCGGCCCGGACAGGGCGTCCGCGGTGAAGGTGCCGCCGGTCAGCCGCGCTCGGGTCAGCACGGCGACGACGAGCAGCAGCAGGATCGCGCTCTCCGCGACGAGCAGCACGCCCACCACCCAGGCCCCGACGTCGATGCCGCGGCGGCCGAGCGCCCAGACGAGCGCGACGGTCGCCACCGCGAACACCCACCACGGCACCTCGGCACCGGTGAACCGGGCGCACGCCGCGGCGAACTGGACACCGAGCAGGCCGTAGACCCCGATCTGCAGGGCGTTGTAGGAGAACACGGCGAGCATGCCGGACGCGGCGCCCAGCGGCCGGCCGAGCCCGAGCGTGATGTACGAGTAGAAGGCGCCGGCCCCACGCGTGTGCCGGGTCATCGCCGTGTACCCGACCGCGAAGACGGCCAGCACCACGCCGGCGGCCAGATAGCCGAGCGGCGCACCGACCCCGCCGATCGCGATGGCCAGCGGGGTGACCCCGGTCATCACCGTCAGCGGCGCCGCGGCACCCACCACCAGGAACGAGATCCCCGCGGCGCCGAGCGCTCCGGTCTTGAGTCGTGTCTGCTCGGACATTGCCGGCCTCCTCAGCACAGGTGCCGACACGTTAACCGAATGACATTCGATTAGTCGAGACCCCGCGGCCGATCGCCAGGCCCGTCCGCGACGCCGGCCGCGTCCGGCTACCGCCGTGAGCGGCCGCTCGCAGGGAGCCGGCCCGGTCGGCCCGGTGGCGCGAGAGTCGCGCTGCGGCCCGGTGTTGCAGGTGGTCGCGGGGAGCAAGCGGGACGGCCCCGATCGGCGGGTAGCCGTGACCCGTACTCCCGGATGGGTTTGATCTTTGGCGGGTCGGCCTCACCGAGGGCCGTGCCGGTCGGCCACCTGCTGGTCGAGTGCCGCGCGCAGCGACCGCATCGCGTGGTACAGCCGCGATTTGAGCGTCTCGACCGACACGTCCCGGTCGGCCGCCGCCGATTCGAGGGATGCCCCCTGGTAGAACAGCTCGACGATCAGGTTGCGCTGCTGGGACGGAAGCTCCCGCAGCGCCGCGGCGACCGTGGTGGCGGGCACGGCCGCGGCCGGCTCGGGAGTGGGCCACTCCTGGGCCGGCGGGCGGTCGTCGTGGCCGGCCGGGGCGTGGCGTTCGCCGTCGTGCAGCACGCTGAGCGCGGAGAGGACCAGCCAGGGGCGGACCGCCGCCGGGCTCTGCGGGTAGCGGCGCGGCGGCTGAGCGGCCCGGTACAGCGTTTCCTTGAGAACCGAATCGGCGAGCGCCTCATCACCCTGAGTAACTTGCAATATGTACGCTCGCAGACCATCCCGGTGCGGCTCGACCAGCTGCTCGAAGGTCTGCGCGGTGTGTTCCGCACGGACTCGCGCGGCGCGGCTGCCGGGGCTCGGAGCGAACAGGTCGGCATGGCGAGGACGCCCCTCACCTGCGAATTTACCCCTGTCCTCCGGATCTTGTGAGCCGGGCGCCGTCCGGTCGGCGGCGTGGCGGCCCATGCCGTACCCCTCTCGTCTCGCTCGTTCTGGTGTACCTCCAATCCTTCGCCAATGAACACGCTGCGAAACACGGGGAAAGTACCTGGATTACGCGGGGTGTCTTGTTACTCTCCAGTAGGCTGGCGTCCCCGCTGAAGTGGACCGAGAACGAGGCCGATCCGCGGGCCCATCGGGCAACGTCACCCACTACCGTGCCCCTATGAGCACCGCCACGACCACGCGCGGCACCCTCGGGAACCTCCCCGCCGAGGTCACCACCTTCGTCGGGCGCCGGCAGGAAATCGCCGGGATCCGGCGGATGCTCACCACCAGCCGCCTGGTCACGCTCACCGGCCCGGGCGGGGTCGGCAAGACCCGGCTGGCCCAGCGCGCCGGCGCCGGGGTGCGCCGGGGCTTCCCGGACGGGGTGTGGTTCGTCGAGCTGGCCGACCTGCGCGACCCCGACCTGGTCGCGGTGACCGTCGGCGAGACGCTGGGGCTGCGGGACGGCGAGGTCGGCCCGGACGCGACGGCGCTGGCCGGCTTCCTCGCCGACCGGCAGGCGCTGCTCATCCTGGACAACTGCGAGCACCTGATCGCCGCCTGCGCCGACCTCGCCGAGATCCTGCTGCGCTCCTGCCCGGAGCTGCGCATCCTCACCACCAGCCGGCAGGCGCTGCGGCTCGACGGCGAGGCCAACCTGACCGTCCAACCGCTCTCGGTGCCCGGTCAAGGCGCCGCGTGCGACCCCGCCGACCTGGGGAAGTACGAGTCGGCCGGGCTGCTGGTCGAGCGGGCGACGGCGGTGTTGCCCAAATTCCGGGTCACCGAGGAGAACTGCACCACGATCGTACGGCTCTGCCAGGTCCTCGAAGGCATCCCGCTGGCGATCGAGCTGGCCATGGCCCGGCTGCGGGTGCTCTCCCTCGACCAGATCCTGGAGCGGCTGACCGACCGGTACAGCCTGCTCACCTCCGGCGCCCGCAACGCGCCGGCCCGGCAGCAGACGCTCCGCGCGCTGATCGACTGGAGCTGGGACCTCTGCTCGGACGCCGAACGTACCTTGTGGTCACGCCTCTCGGTCTTCTCCGGCGGCCTCGAACTGGACGCGGCCGAGGCGGTCTGCGCCGACGACGAGCTGCCCACCGGCCGGATCCTCGACCTGATCTCGTCGCTGGTGGAGAAGTCGGTGCTGATCCGGGCCGGCAACGGCAACGCGCGCTACCACCTGCTCGAAGTCATCCGCGAGTACGGCGCGGCCGAACTGCTCGCCGCCGGGGACGAGGCGGGCTTCGCCGACCGGCACTGCCAGTGGTTCGCCGAGCTGGCCGCGCACGCCGACGAGAACTGGTTCGGCCCCCAGCAGGCGTCGGTCATGCACCGGCTCCGGAACGAACGGTCCAACCTGCGGGTGGCGCTGGAGTACGCGATCACCAACGGGCCGCCGGAGAGGGCCCTGCAATTCGCGGCCGACCTGCAGAACCACTGGGTGATCCGGGGCTCGCTCTCCGAGGGACGGCACTGGCTCGACGGCGCCCTCGCGCTGCCGCCGCCCCGGCATTGGTCCCGGGTCAAGGCGCTGCGCGTCGCGGCGTGGATCGACGGCGTGCAGGGCCACACCGACCGGGCCGCCGCGCTGCTGGCCGATGCCTCCGCGCTGGCCGAGGTGCTGCCACCGTCGCCCGAACGGGCCTACCTGCCGCTGGTGCGGGGCAGCTTCCGGATGTGGGCGGACGACTACGTGCACGCCCAGCCGCTGTTCAAGGAGGCGCTCACCGCGTTCCGGGTGCTGAACAACCGCAACGGCGAGGTGTGGACGCTGGTCCTGCTCGGGCTGTGCCGCGGCCTCGCCGGGCCGCCGTCCAGCGGCTATCCGGATCTGGAGACCGCGAAGAACCTCGGTGCGGCCAGCGGAGAAGCCTGGTGGCAGTCGTTCGCGCTGTGGGCGCTCAGCGTGTTGCGCTGGCGGGCCGGCGACCCGGCCGGCGCCACCGCGGCGGCCAAGGAGAGCCTGATGATCCGCAAGGTCGTGGAGGACGAGCGGTTCGCCGCCGGCCTCGCGGTGGAGTCGCTCGCCTGGGCCGCCGCGACGGAGCTACGGGACCACCGTGCGGCCACCCTGCTCGGCGCCTCCGGCCGGATGTGGCAGGCGATGCACACGTCCCTGGCCCCCTTTCGCGCCCTGCGGGACTGGCATCACGAGGTCGTGCAGCAGGTACGGTCGCGGCTCGGCCCGGCCGCCTTCCTGGCCGCCGCCCGGCGCGGGGCGGAACTGTCCACCGCCGACGCGATCGCGGTGGCGCTCGAACGGCAGCCCCGCGTCCGAGTGCCCGAACCGCGCGCCGACGCGGCCGAGGGCCTCGGACTGACCAAGCGGGAGCGGGAGGTGGCGGCGCTGATCGCCCAGGGCCTGAGCAACCGCGAGATCGCGGCCCGGCTGGTGGTGGCGCAGCGCACCGCCGAGGGCCACGTGGAGAACATCCTGAGCAAGCTCGGCTTCACCTCCCGCACCCAGGTGGCGGGCTGGCTGGCGGCTCAGAACCATTCGTGACGGCCTGGAGCAGGGCCGCCAGCCGCTCGGCCGCTTTCGGGTCGCGCCCGAACAGCACGGCGGTCAGCAGCGCGAGCGCGCCGGCTCCGCCGGTCACCAGGGCCCATTCCGGCACGGGAGCGCTGCCCAGAAGGGCGGCGCCCCCGCCGAACGCGGCCGCCGCCTCGGCGACCGCTCGGGGGTGAGCTCGACGTATCGCCTGTGTCATCCGGCGGCGGCGTTCCCGGACGTCCGGGCCGTCCAACGCGTCGAGGCTGGCGCAGGCGAGTTCCGTCAACTCCCGCGCGAGCCCCGGTGCGCGCAGATGGTGGGCCAACGGGACATGGAACACCAGGGTGTCCAACGACGCCCGTTTGCGGCTGGCCGCCGGCAAGGGACTGATCGTACGCAGGTTGTGCAGCCGGTCGGCGAGGGCGATCAGCATCAGATCGGGGTCGGCCGGGCCGCCGGCCCGAACCACGCTGAGGGTCAGGTCCTCGACCAGGCCGGCGATGCCGGAACCGAACTCGGCGTGCAGCTGGTTCGAGGTGACACGGGTGTCCTCGATGACGTCATGCAGCAGGGCGGCGCAGATGGCCGGGGTGGCGCCGCCAGCGGACGCCACGATCCCGGCGACGGCAACCGGATGGGTGATGTAGCGGTCGCCGGTCTTCCGGCGCTGGCGGCCGTGCGCCCGTTTCGCCATTTCGTAGGCGTTCCAGACCAGGGGGATGTCGCTGTGGCGGCCGGAGTCGCTGAGCGTGGCAATGAGTTCACCTATCGTGTAACCCATGCCGCGAGTGTACTGACCGCGTAATAGTCCTCGGTGATCACCGGTTCGAAGCCGAGCGACGTGTACAGATGCAACGCCCGGTCGTTGTCGGTGGCTACTTCCAGGTGGACCGTGCCCGCGCCGCCGTCCCGCGCGCTGCGGCACAGGCGGTGCAGCACGTCGCGCCCGGGTCGATCGTGGCGCCGTCGAACGAGGCCACCCGCACCATGACGATGTCGCCGATGATGCTCGGGTGACCACTGGGCACGACGCCGGGAAGGTGCCACTTGATCGCGCCACTCGCCAGACCTGGTGTCCGTCGCCAGCCGCGAAGGCGTACAGGAGCCCGCCCGCGTCCACGGTATACGCCTGGCCGCCGACGACCGCGACGGGCCCACCGCCACCGTTGGTCATCCTCACCGTCCAGGCGATTGTGCCGCCGGTGGAGTCGATCCGTATGACCTCGCCCTCGGAGGTCGTGCCGAAAACCGACTTTGCGGTGGCGTTGAGGGGTTCCAAGGCGGGCGTCGGGCCGGGTCCACGCCGACTCCATTGGCTCTGTTCGAGCACAGTCGCAGAAAGGCACGACGGCTGGTATGGGTCCTCCACCCGGCGAGGCGAACCGAACGGCCCAGCCTTTCCGGGATCGACGGCGCGGCACTCTCGGAGCATGGAGCGACCACCCGAATCGGTATCCGCTCATGCCACGGACAGTGAGCTACCGCTTCTGCGTCAGGTAGTGGCGGAGCAACGTTGTGATCCTCGTGTAGCCGCCGGGGCCGACCGCCTCGAACTCGGCGAGCCGCACTACTTCCGGGCCGGCGCAGCGGTCGTACCGAAGGAGCTTCACGAGGCGTATTCGTTGGAGATCTCGGTGGCGTAGTTCTTCCACAGCGGTTTCATGGTCTCGGCGTTGACCGGCTGCCCGGAGTCGATCATGGCCTTGAAGTCGCGGAAGTACTGCACGTACAGGTCCGGCGTGAACGTGTTCAGCATGACCGCGGTCTCGTCGCCGACGTTGGCGAACGTGTGCGGCGCCCCGGTCGGCACGATGACCCAGGTGCCCGGTCCGGCGTCGTACTGGTCCTCGCCGACGGTGAACCGGAACGTTCCCGCCAGCACGTAGAAGCCCTCGTCGTGCTGGGCGTGGCGGTGCTGCAACGGGCTCGGTGTGCCCGGCGGAATGGTGACCTCGGCGAACCCCAGCCGGTGGTCGGTGTGCTCGCCGTTCTCCAGGATCCGGATCCGCTGCGCCCCGCTGCCGAGGATCTCGCCCTCACCGGGGCGGACGATGTTCACCTTCGCCACGACTTCCTCCTTGCTGTTGCCGGACTTGGTGACCACCATCCTGTTCTGGTCCGGCCGTGCGCGTCTTGGTCGTCTGTGCACGGTTGCTGGTTATCAGTGCGCGGGCGTTGTAGCCGTACGTCGTCTTGAAGAGCTTGCTGAAATGGGCGGGATCGGAGAACCCCCACCGGGCGGCCACGGCGGTGACCGTACGTCCGCCTCCGGCCAGCTCGGCCCGGCAGCGCTCCAGGCGGCGCCGGCGGATCAGGGCCGCGACGGTGAACGGCTGGTCCTCGAACAGCTTGTGCAGCCGGCGTACGGAGATGTGGTGGGCGGCGGCGATGCCGGGCGGCGACAGACCGGGATCGGCCAGCCGGGCCTCGATGTAGCCGGCGATCCGGTTCCGCAGCCACTCGTCCGGGGCCGGTTGCTCGTCGCCCAGCCGGGCCTCCAGCGCGACCGCGATCAGCTCGATGACGGCCGCCGCCGACCGCAGCGCCTCCGCCACGCGGAACTCGGTCGCCGACCGCGCCGACTCCCGGGCCAGCACGGAGACGAGAGCGCCCGGACCGTGGCTGCCGTCGATGCGTTCGCCGATGAGCCGGTCGAGCTGCGCGGGCCGCATCCGAAGCTCCCGGCGCGGAACCAGGATGGTGACGTGCGCCGCGGCGGTGCTCTCGAACCGGAGAGTACGCGTGGGATCGAGCAGCACCAGGTCGGCCGGCCCGAGTTCGGCTTCGCCGCGCCCCTGCTCGATCCGCGTCCGGCCCCGGACCATCACCTTGACCGCCAGCTTCTCGCCGTCGGAGGCGTCGCGCTCCCGCCCGATGCAGGCGCTCTCGGGCGTGTCGAGGGAGACCAACCGCAGCGGCCCCAGGTCACGGGTGGCGATCCGGCCCCGGAAGCCGGCCCCGGCCAGCTTGTTGACCAGCGGCGGAAACCCGCAGGCGGCCAACTCGTCCTGAAACATCTCGAGACTGCCGGTCACCGGTCAACGATAACGGCGGCGCGAACACGACAACCAGCATCGGCGCCGTGGCCGGGGCTAGGTCAGGAAGATGAAGACGGCGGCATAGTGGCAGGTGGCGGCGGCGCAGACGAGGGCATGAAAGACCTCGTGATAGCCGAACACCGACGGCGACGGGTCGGGCCTGCGGTAGTGGTAGGCGAGGGCCCCGGCGACGTACAGCAGGACACCGGCGACGGCGAGGGCGCCGGCGACCGGCCCGGCGTGGATCCAGACCAGCGGCAGAGCCAGAGCCGCGGCGGCGGCGAGGGTGATGTACGTGCCGCCGATCACCCGCTCGGGTGCTTGCATCCGTGCCAGGTGCAGGCCGGCCGCGGCAGCCGCGAGCGCCCACGTCAGGGTCAAGCCGATGCGGCCGTAGCGGGGGGAATCGGCCAGCCGATACATCGGTGTGGCGGTTCCGGCGATCAGCACGAAGATCATCAGGTGGTCGCATCGCTGCAGGAGCCGCTTCGTCGCGAACCGCCAGTCGACCCGGTGGTACAGGGCACTGGTACCGAACATCGCGCTCACGGCGACCGCGTAGACCCCGGCCGCGGCGGCCGCGGCGCCGCCGCGCGCGGCGGCGACCAGGAACGTGCCGGCGATCAGGGAGAGCGGAAACCAGATGAGGTGCAACCAGCCGCGCCAGATCGGCCGGGGAAGCTTCGCCGGCCGGTCGTCGCGGGCCGACTGTTGAGAGGTTCGGCCGGCCACCGGCTCATCGTGCACGAAGAACCGGCCGGGGGTCGAGGCCTGCGACGACGCCGGGTCGTGGTTCTCCTCAGCGCGGCGGGATTGCGGCCGATGGCAGGACGTATCGTCGAGCGGCGCGGTGAGGGGACCGAAGCTCATGACCGGTGTTGTCGTGAGGTACCTGTTCGGTCCCGGTGCGGCGCTCGTCGGACGGTTGCGGTACGCGCACAAGTTCATCGTGGTGGGCCTGATCCTGTTGGTGCCCTTGGGCTGCGTGGCGGGGGCGTACGTGCAACTGCAACGTGCGCAGAGCGCGTTCAGTGCCAAGGAATGCCTCGGTGTCCAGTACATGGCGCCGTTGGTGGAGTTGACCGCGCGGGTGGTGGAGGCGCGTCGGCTGTCGGTCGCCCGAAGCGACGGAAGCGGCGCCGCCCTGGACCGGCAGACGGCTCAGGTCGACGAGATCGACCGGCGGATCGGGCCGGAGCTCGACGCCGTGCGTGGTTGGGCGTCCGCTCGGGGGCTGCTGGTGGCCGCGCAACGCGCCACCGGACCGGCCATGGACCGGTACGCGGCGTACAACGCCTCGATCGACGCGCTGCTGGCCCTGATCGTGCACGTCGGGGACGAGTCGAACCTGACTCTGGACCCGGACCTGGACACCTATTACCTGATGGATACGCTGCAGTTCCGCCTGCCCGTGCTGCTGGACGCGGCCGGGCGCGGCGTGGACATGGCGACGCTGGTCAACGACCAGCGGGCGAGCACCGCCACCGACGCGTTGATCGAGCTGGGGCTCGCCAACGGCGTGCTGGCCTCGACCCAGGCCATCGTCAGTCACGCCGTGACCACGATCGCGGCCAACACGGCCGACCGTGACGCCCGGCGCGAGACCGTCGCCAACGCCGCCCGGCTGACCGCCGCGACCTCCGCCCTGACCCGCACGCTGACCACGGTCGTCAAGGATCGCCGGGTCAGCGCCGTGCGCGCGGACGCCGCGGATGCGGTACGTATGGCGGCGGCCGCGTTCGCCGGGCAGGCCGCGGCCTCCCTGGACCGGCTGCTGCGTGCCCGGATCGACGGCCTCTCGGCTCGCGCGCAGCGTGTCGAGCTCATCGCTGGGCTGGCGGGGCTGCTCGCGGCGTACCTGTTCGCGGGCTTCTACCGGTCGGTCACCCAGCCGATCAAGCGGATCGTGGCGACCCTGCACGCCGTCGCGGACGGCGACCTGACCCGGCGGGTCTCGGTCGACACCCACGACGAGCTGAGCTTCGTCGCCCGGGCGCTCAACGACACCGTGGCCACCACGGAGATCGCCACCAACCGGCTGGCCCGGCAGGCCACCTACGATCCGCTGACCGGGCTACCGAACCGGGCGCTGGTCCTGGACCGGCTCGGCCTGGCGCTGGCCCGCACCGCCCGCGGCGGCGATCCGATGTCCGTGCTCTTCATCGACCTGGACCGATTCAAGCCGATCAACGACTCGCTGGGCCATGCCACCGGCGACGAGGTGCTCCGGGCGATCGCCGACCGGCTCGGCAAGCTGGTGTGCGGCGAAGACACGGTTGCGCGCCTCGCCGGCGACGAGTTCGTGGTGATCGGTGAGAGCATGGCCAAACCGTCGGACGCGGTGCGGTTCGCCGAACGCGTGGTGACCGCGCTCGGCCGCCCGATCCGAACGGAGATCGGCGGCACCGTCCACGAGGTCAGCGTCGGCGCCAGCGTCGGCGTGGCCTTCGCCGACCGCGGCGCGCAGCTGAGCGCGGAGGACCTGCTGCGCGACGCCGATGTCGCCATGTACCGCGCCAAGCAGCGGGGCCGTGGCCGGGTCGAGGTCTTCGACGAGGCGCTGCGGATCGCCGTCGAGTCCCGGCTGGACAACCAGAACGACCTGCGGCGCGCCATCGAGCACGACGAGATCCGCGCGTTCTATCAGCCCATCGTCGACATCGACGGCGGCGAGGTCGTCGGCTTCGAGGCGCTGGCTCGCTGGGAGCACCCGGTCCGCGGCCTGCTGGCGCCGAGCGTCTTCATCGACGTCGCCGAGGAGACCGGCCTGATCGTCCCGCTCGGCGCCCGGATGCTGTCCCTGGCCTGCGCCCAGACGGCTCGCTGGCGGCGCGAGCGACCGGACTTCGCCGGCATACACGTGGCGGTCAACGTGTCGGGCACCCAGTTCGGCCACCCCTCGTTCGTCCCGACCGTCACGGCGGTGCTGGCCGATACCGGGCTGGACCCCGGCGCGCTCTGGTTGGAGATCACCGAGACCAGCATCATGGCCGATGCCGAAGCCGCCGCGGAGACCCTCGGCGCGATCCGCGCTCTCGGCGTCCACCTGGCCATCGACGACTTCGGCACGGGCTATTCCTCGTTGACCTACCTACGCCGGTTCCCGGTGGAGACGTTGAAGATCGACCGGTCTTTCGTGGCCGGTGTCGGGCGAGACCGCGAGGACGAGGCGATCGTCGACATGATCCTCGGCCTCGCCCGCGCGCTCGGCTTGGACGTCGTCGCCGAGGGCGTGGAGACGACCGCCCAACTCGCCTACCTTCGACGGCTGGGCTGCGCGTTCGGGCAGGGATACCACTTCGGCCGGCCGACGGCGGCGGACGAGATCGGCAAACCCGCGGTCGGTGCGGTGCGATGACCGTACACAGCAAGGAATTTCGCCGTCATCGCCGGTATCGGGCGTAGACCGCCGGCCCGACCTGCTCGATCTCCATCGGTTTGAGGGTGATGGGCTTCTCGGACGGCGGGAACAGGTGCTTGCCGGCGCCCAGCACGAGCGGGAAGGTGGTCAGGCGGTACTCGTCGATCAGGTCGTTGGCCATCAGCAGGCGGGCCAGGCTGAGGCTGCCGGTGACGATGACGTCCCGGGTCTCCCGCCGGACGGTGTCGAGGACGTCGCCCTCGACCAGGGTCGAGTTCGCCCACGCCGACGCGTCGGTCAGGGTGCGGGAGGCGACCAGCTTCGGGATCGCGTTCATCCGCCGGGAGAAGTCGTCGTCGCGGGTCGGCCAGAGCCGGCCGAACGCCTCCCACGTGGTGCGGCCCAGCAGCATGACCCCGGTGTCGAAGAGCGGGCCGAGGCGGAACTTGTCGCCGGTGACCGCCTCCGGGCCGAACTGGAACATCCAGCCGCCGGCCGGGGTGCCCTCCCGCCCGTCCGGGTCGCTGACGATGCCGTCGAGGGTGGTGAAGGCGAGGTAGATGACGCTCACGATGGTGGTCCTTTCGCTCGATGCTCACCGGTACGTACCGGCGGCACCGGGCGAACTCATCGCCGCCGGCGAGGAATTTCGGTCGGCAGGTCGAAGGTGGCGAAGACGGCCGGGTCGGCGAAGACCGCGTTGCGCGCGACCAGGCCGCCGGTCACGGTGAGAACCTGCAGCGTGTGCAGCCGATGCCCGCCGCCGGGCTGTGGTGCGTACGCGGCGAGCGCCGGCTGCCCGTTGGCGGTGAGCCGGGTCATCAGCCAGCCCGGCCCGCGCATCTCGAAGACCCGCGCCATGAACTCGCCGTACCGGGCACTGCCCCGGTACCAGAGCGGGACCGGCGGCATCTCCAGGACGGCCTGGTCGGTCAGCAGCCGGACCAGGCCCGGCACGTCGGCCGCCTCGAACGCCTCGAGGTAGCGGTCGACGGTCGCCCGTACCGAGGGATCGTCCGGCTCGGGGATCTCGTCGATCGCGTCGGCCTCGGCGAGGGCGGCCCGGGCCCGCTGCAGCGAGCTGTTCACCGCCGGCACCGTGGTCTCCAGCTGGGCGGCGACCTCGGCCGCGCTGAACTCGAGCACCTCGCGCAGCACCAGCACGGCCCGCTGCCGGGCGGGCAGCGACTGCATCGCCGCGATCAGGGCGAGCCGCAGGTCGGCGCGGGCCTCGGCGTCGACCCGGGCGTCCGGGAACGGCTGCAGCCAGGGGATCTCCAGCGCCGGGGTGAGCGGCGCGTGGACGTCGTCGCTCTCCGCGACGAGGCCCGACGGCAGCGGCCGCCGGGCCCCGCCCTGAAGCGCGGTCAGGCACACGTTGGTGGCGATCCGGTACAGCCAGGTCCGCACCGAGGCGCGGGCCGGGTCGTACCGGTCGCGGGCCTTCCACGCCCGCAGCATCGTCTCCTGCACCAGGTCCTCGGCCTCGTGGAACGAGCCCAGCATCCGGTAGCAGTAGGCGACCAGCTCACCTCGATATGCCTCGAAGTCCACCCCGACAATCCTGCCGTACGGTGTGGGCGTCAGGAATCGAAGGAGAAGCCGAGCCGATTGGCCGTTTTGAGGATTATGCCGTCCCGCCCGCCGTTGCGGTCGGCGCGCGCGATCGCCCGGCGGATCAGCTGCACGGCCGGGTACCGAAGAGGCTCCGGTGGGATCGGCAGCGGGCGCTTGGTGGCCATCCGCAGCCGGGTCCGGGGCGTGTCCCGGCCGGCCAGCAGGTCGAGCATCACCGCGCCGGCGAAGCGGGTGGCCGCCACGCCGAGGCCGGTGAAGCCGCTGCTGTACGCGACCTTGCCGCCCATCGCCACGCCCTGGAACGCGGCCAGCCGGGTGGACATGTCGATCATCCCGCCCCAGGCGTGCGTGAACCGGACGTCGCCGAGCTGCGGGAAGGTCCGCAGGAAGTGGTCGGCGAGCCGGGCCCAGGTCTCGGGCCGCTGGTCGTTCTCCGGGTTGATGGTGCCGCCGCGGTGGTAGACCGCGTCGTAGCCGCCCCACAGGATCCGGTTGTCGGCGGTCTTGCGGTAGTAGTGGAACTGCCGCGAGGTGTCCGAGATGCCGAACGGCCGCTGCCAGCCGATCTCCGCCAGCTGCCCGTCGGTGAGCGGCTCGGTCATCAGCACGTAGTCGTAGACCGGCAGGGTCAGCATCCGGTTGCGCTTGAGCAGCGACGGGAAGCCGTTGGTGGCCAGCGCGACCCGCCGGGCGCGGATGATGCCGTTGTCGGTGCGGGCCCGCACGGTCGCGCCCTGCTCGGTGAGCGCGGTGACCGGCGTGTGCTCGAAGACGCGTACACCCCATTGTTTGCAGGCGGCCTTGAGGCCCCAGACCAGCTTGGCCGGATGCACCAGCGCGATCCCGTCCTGGCGGAAGAGGCCGGCCCGGTAGAGCGGGGAGCGGACCAGCTCGGTCAGCTCATCGCGGTCGTAGAAAATGCCGGCTCCGCCGACTGATAGTCCAGGCTTGGGTAGAGGCACAGCGGCGCGACGCAGCGCCTCGACCTGGTGCGGCTCGGTGGCCACCGACAGGCCACCGCCCTGCTGGTACTCGGCGTCGATGCCGTGCCGCACCAGCGAGTCGTGGAAGTCGCGGAAGTTCGCAGCGGCCAGGCCGCCCAGCACGTCGAGGTCCTCGGCGAAGTAGCGGCGGCCGTTCTCCGGGCCGTGGGTCAGGCTCGCCTCGACGAAACCGCCGTTGCGGCCGCTCGCGGCCCAGCCGATCTCGGCGCTCTCCACCAGCACGACGTCGCGGTCCGGATTCTGCTCCTTTGCCTGAAGTGCGGTCCAGAGCCCGCAGTAGCCGCCGCCGATCACCAGCAGGTCGGTCTCGGTGCTGCCGGTGAACCACGGCTCGGTCGCCGGCCGGCCCGGGTCCTCGAGCCAGAACGGGGTGTGCGCCGCGTCGGCCAGTGCCGCGCGGATGCGCTTCTCGTCGGTCCGGACATCGAGATCGTAGGCCGGTGTTTCCGCCCGCATGCTGATCCTCCCTGGTCAGGGCTCCAGGAAAACGCCGCGCTACAGTTAAGTCAACCCGTTGACATAAGGACCTGCGGAGCGATGGCGACCACGAGAGCAACCTCACCCCGGGTCCGGCGACGGCCCACCCGGACCGGCGTGGTGCTGGATCCCGACATGATCATCGACGCCGCGCTGCGGCTGATCGAGGCGCCCGGCGGCAACGCGCTGACCGTCCGCCGGCTCGGCGTCGAGCTGGGCGCCGACCCATCGACCATCTACCGATATTTCCGAAATATCGATGCATTGCTGATCGGAGTCTCCGACCGGCTGCTCAGCGAGACCCTCGACGAGTTCGTGCCGAGGCCGTACTGGGCGGACTCGCTACGGGCGCTCGCCGAAGGCATCTACCGGACGATGCTGCGGCACCCGCGGCTGGCCCTGCTGGGCGCCGTCCGCTTCACCGCCGGGCCGTATGAGCTGCGCGCCGCCGAGATCGGGATCGGCCTGCTGATCGGCGCGGGCTTCCCGGGATCGGCCGCGGTCCGGCATTACCGCGACCTGATCGAGGCGGTCTGGGCGCTGGCCGCGATCGCCGCCAGCGAGATGACCCCGGAGCAGGAACGAGCCGAGGAGGTGGCGCTCGCCCAGGCCTACGCCACGCTGTCGGAGTCGGAATATCCCAACCTTGCTTGCGTACGGGACGAGCTGCCCGCGATGTCCGAACCCGCCTTCCCCGGAGTCCTCGACAAGCTGATCGCGGCGCTCGAACTCAGCCGGGCTGCTGCGGGCCGTTCTGTCCAGCGGTGACGGGGTGTGCCTCCTACGGCAGCGATGCCGCGTACCACGCGCCGGACCGCACGGTTCGCCACCCTGCACGCCATAGCGGCGGCAGGAGCCGTCGCGTGTCGGCCCAGCGCCGGTCCTGTTCGAGCGACCGGGCGCGGCCGGCCCAGCGGGTTGCCGGAGCGGTGAGCCGGGGCGCGTGGTCGTGGGCGCCGGCCCAGCGCATGAAGTTCGTGGATCTGGTCGCGGGGGCAGGCTTGCTGGCCAGCCACTGGTCGAGATCGGCTTGCCGCTACGGCTGGAGGAAGCTCAGAAGCGCCTCCGTGAGCTCGGCCGGGGTGTCCTCCTGGACGAGGTGGCCGGCTCCGGGAAACAGGCGTAGCTGGGCCGATGAAATGCACGAGGCCAACTCGTGCGCCTTGGCCACCGGAATCCAGGTGTCGTCCTCGCCCCAGCACACGAGCACGGGCAAGGTGATCTCGCCGTACCTCCCTTGGATCTCGTCGGTGAAGCGCTGGTCGGCCTGCGCGATCTGGCGGTAGAACGCGGGCTGGCCGTCCTTGCCCAGCCACGGCTCGACCAAGCGATCGAGGGTCGCCGGATGTAGGCCGGGGCCACTGGCCGAGGTGACGTATTCGCGTACGAGGGCCTCGTGCGAGTTGGGTGGAAGCGAGGATCGGTACCACTTGTAGATCTCTACCGCGGGCACCGCCGGCGGCAGCTCAGGAGCCCATTCACCCTCCGTGCAGACGATCACGATGCGACCTGACCAGGAGCGCGCGGATCTCATGAGCGGATCGAGCGGATCCGTTCGGCTTCCTCTAGTTGTAGACGCCGGCCGGCATGCATGAACTCGGTGATGAGCCGGAGTTCGCGTGCGGAGTAGCGAGCAAGCAGTCGCTCACCCGCTTTCCCGATCGGTCCATAGATGCGGTCGAGAAGGTCGCCCGTGGCCGTGACGACCGTCAGGATGACCCGGCGGCGATCTTGTGGGTCTATTGCCCGGTGCAGGTGGCCGGCCGCGACCAGACGCTGGATCGCCGTGGTGGTGGCGCCGGGGCTCAACCCGGCTGCCTCGGACAACGCCGTCGCGGCCATCGAACCGGCGTCTTTGATCAGTCCGATGATGCGCAGGTCGGTGCGGTTGACGCCGAGTGTGGCGGCGGCGGCCTGGTCCACGGTGTCGGCGGCCGCGCCGAAATCTGCGGCAGCGCGGGCCGCGCCGGCTAGTAGCTCGGCGGTGGCGGGGACGGATTGCTTCGGCACTCGAACTAATATACCCTCGGGAAAACTTCGACTATCAAAGGAATGTCGTGTCTCCCGTCATCGGACAGTTGCCGTCGTGGCTGCCGCTCATGAACCGCCTCGTCCGCGGCCTGACTCGCCTTGGGCTGCGGATGGGCCCCGTCCATGTGCTCAAGGTCGCCGACCGCCGATCCGGGGCACCCCGGTCGACGCCGGTCTCGCCCCTGACCGTCGGCGGACGCCGTTACATCGTCGCCGCTCTGCCGCAAGGTGACTGGGCTCGCAACGTCCGATCTGCCGGCCGCGGAGAGCTCGCGTCGGGGCGGCATCGCACGCCGGTAGCCCTGGTCGAAGTCGCCGACCCGGAGATCCGCGAAGCGGTGATGCGGGCCTTCCCGGTCGAAGTTCCCGGCGGTGTCCCGTTCTTCGTGCGGCTAGGCCTGGTCTCGGGAGCCGATCCGGACCAGTTCGTAGCCGCTGCCGACCGAGTCGCGGTCTTTGAGATCACCGAGCTGTCCTGATTTGCCGGGACCCCGGCCGCTACGCAGGGCCTCCGATACTTCGGGCCCGGCTCGGCGCGCCGGCGGGAGCGCGCTGGTCGTCTTGGGCCGGGCCCGCCCGGCGGCCGGAGTCGGAGCCGGTGTTGCAGCCAGCGACCCTGGCACATCGGGGACTCGTCTGACTCGTACGGTCAACGGCGCGGAAGGGTAATCACGCAGAGCTTGGGCCGCCAAGAGGGGCGCCGCGGGATAGGCGACAGGCAACGGGTCAGGCCGGAATTGGGGAATTTTGTACTGATATACGCTGCTGGATGTTGTCGACGATGTTGGTGATGGTGGGGACCTGGAGGCGGACGAACGCCAGCACCGCACCCAGCAGCAAGAATGCCGGCAGCTGCGAGATGACGAAGGACTCGTCGAGTTTGGCCGGGGACCAGTGGTAGACGATCCATACGCGCAGGACCGACTCCGCCAGGAGGGCAGCCGCGAAGGCCGCCGTCATCAGGCGCTCGCGGGAGCGGAAGGTGGGCGACTCGTCCCAGGCGCGGCGGTAAGCGTCGGCGCGGAGTGGGTCGCCGCCGGTGGCTATCGGGGCGGCTGCCAGGTAGACGACCGGCTTGCCGACCACGCAGGTGAAGAGGAAGTAGCAGCCGGCGAGGGCGGTGTAGAAGGCCGGCTTGATCGCGACCACGCGCGGGTCGTTCGTGGTGAACAGCAGCGCGGCGGAGAGGGCGACCTCGAGCAGCACCAGCATGCCGATCCCGTCGAGCTTGCGCCGGCGGACGGTGTTGACCAGGGCGGAGAGGCCGGTGCCGACGCCGGCCAGGGTGAGCGCCCAGAACTGGTTGGCGCCGAGCGCGCGCAGGGCGAAGTAGGCGACGACCGGGATGACCACGTCGAGGGCCATGGGCAGGAAGAGCCGAAGGCGGTTCATGCGGAGATTCCTTCCGGGAGATCGGCGCGGCGGACCACTCCGGTGGTGCCGTCCACGGTGAGCAGTTGACCGTCGGTGAAGGTGCTGGTGGCGGTGCCGGTGGCGAGGACGGCGGGCACGCCGTACTCGCGGGCGATGATCGCGGGGTGGGAGAGCACGCTGCCCTTGTCGGTGACGAGCGCGCCGACGCTGGGGAAGAGCACCGCCCACTGGGCCGTGGTCTCGGGGCAGACCAGCACGTCGCCCCGGCGGAGCCGGCCGAATTCGGTGATGTCGCGGATGACCCGGGCCGGGCCGGTGTAGCGGCCGGCCGAGGCGGCGAGCCCGTGCAGGGCGCCGTCGTCGGCCGGGGAAGCCGGGGAAGAGGGACCGCCGGCGCGCAGGGACATCGACCACTGGGCCAGGTCGGCGACGTGCCGGGCGCCGGGCGAGAGGTCGCCGAGGTCGCCGGGGTCGCTGGGTGGCGGGCCGTAGAACGGCGGGCCGGGGTGCGCGACCGCCCAGGCGTGCCGGCCGCGGCCGAGGCGTACCTCCTCGTGCAGGGGCGTGCCCCGGTCGAGGGCGGCGAGCGCGGTGGTCAGGTGCAGGTGCCAGACGTCATCGGGGCGGTCGACCAGGCTCGCGTCGGCGAGCCGGCGGCCGAGGTCGAGCAGCGCGTAGCGCAGCAGCGCCCAGAGCGAGACGGCGTAGTAGACCTTCTCGTCGCGGACGGGGGTGCCGAGGTCGCTGCCGGCCAGCGCTTCGGCCAGCTGGTGCCGGGCGTCGTCGGGGATTTCGGCGAGCGCGGCCTCCCGGCGGGCCTGCAGGGCCGCCCGCTCACGGGTCAGGTCCAGCGGGTCGTCCAGCTGGGCACGGAGCAGGTTCAGCAGGACGCCGGGCTGCTCCGCGAGCGTGGGCTGGGTGAGGTCGAAGCCGGCGGTCCGGTGCCCGTGCGCCGCCCGGTACCGGCGGAACGCGGCGGCGAACTCGGGGTCGGTCGCCGCCAGGCGCTGCTCGGCGCCCGGCGACGACTCGGCGAGGGCGTCCGGCGAGGACTCGGCGAGTGCGTCCGGCGAGGACTCGGCGAGTGCGTCCGGCGAGGACTCGGCGAGTGCGTCCGGCGAGGACTCGGCGAGTGCGTCCGGCGGGTACTCGGCGATCAGGGCGCGGACGGCGGGCCGGGCGGCGGCCAGGCGGGCCAGCTCGGCCAGTTCCGCGGTGACCGCCATGTGGTCGCCGCGCAGGCCGCTGCGCAGCCGCAGGGTCTGCGCCGGGGTCCAGCCGAGCAGGTCGCGGCAGGCCACGCCGAGCTCGGCGAGCAGCACGATGGCGGCGCCGGTGAGCCGGAAGTAGACGTCGTGCAGCCGGCCGAACAGGACGATCAGCTCGCCGAGGTGGACACGCAGGGCGGCGTCGTCGAGCTCCGCCGGCGTTACCGCCCGCAGGGTGGCCAGCCGGTCGCGGAAGGCCGGCTTCCACTCGGCGTTCCAGCGCTCGACCAGCGCGCGGGGCTCGCCGGCCGCGAGCCGGGCGGCGTTGCGCTCCAGGCGGCGCAGCTGCTCGGCCGGGGCGACCGGCGGGTTGGTGAGGTAGGTCCAGCCGCCGATCGAGGACGCGTACGGGGTGCCGCCGGTGGTGAAGCGGAAGACGTGCCGCGCCGCGTCGCTGAAGACGGGCAGGAACAGCGAGGTCTGCAGCCGGGTCCACGGCCGTACGGTGTTGGCGTCCCGCACCGAGAAGTACTCGGGCTGTTCGATCGGGATCGGGATCGGCGCGACGGCGTCCAGGGTGGTGATCGGTCGCGCCTGGAGCAGGAACAGCTTGCCCTCGGCGTACGCCCACTCGATGTCCTGCGGCGTGCCGTAGTGCGCGGCAACCGCGCGAGCCAGCGCGGCGATCGCGACGACCTGCGCGGCGTCGACGGCCGATCCGGCGCCGGCGACCAGGATGGCCCGCCCGTCGCGGACCCGCCACTCGTCGCCGCTGCGCGAACCGCCGACCAGCCCGTCGGCGAGGCCCTTGACGGCGCTGACCAGCACCTCGTCCGGATCGCTGGTGACCGGGTCGGCGCTGAACGCGACGCCCGCCGCGTCGGCCGCGACCATCCGCTGGATCAGCACACCCATCTCGCCGCGCTCGCCGTTGCCCCGGTAGGCGGCCACCCGGTCGGCGTCGGCGGAGGCCCAGCAGGTGCGGATCGCGTCGAGCACGGCATCGAGGCCGCGCACGTCGAGCACCGATTCGTACTGGCCGGCGAAGGAGCGGCTGGCCAGGTCCTCGTCCACGCCGGAGGAGCGGACGGCGACCGGGCCGTCGCCGAGCTCACGCAGCGCGGTGCCGATTTCCTCCCGCAAGACGCCCAGATCCGGCCGGCGGCTCTCGACGGCGAAGCCCGCGGGAACCGGGAAACCCGCGCCGGTCAGGTCGGCGAGGACCGCGGCCTTGCGGCCGATGACGGCGGCGTCGGCGAGGCCGGTCGCCGCCAAGCGGCGGATGTATCGCACGGCAGTGTCCCTCTCGGTCGGCGTCCTTCGTGGTGCCTCCCGATAGTGCGACGGGCCGTCATCGCCGCGTCATCGCTGCCTCATCGAGCAGCCCCAGCGCGCGGGCCTCGTCGGCCGGCGCGCGCAGTTCCCGGAACGCCGCGGCCGCCGCACGCAGGGCTTCCCCGGCCGTCGCCGGATCCTGCCGGGCCAGCGCCAGCTCGCCGATCGCGGTCCGCACCCGCGCCTCGGCCATCCGGTCGCCGGTGCCGCGCACCAGCCGGTCCGCCTCGTCGAGCGCCTCCGCCGCCGCGTCCAGGTCCTCGGTGCGCAGGTGCACGAGCCCGATGCCGAGCAGCGTGTAGGCCTGCCCGATCGGGTCTTTCACCTCCTTGGTCAGGTCGTACGCCTGTCGCATCGCCTCAATCGCCGCGTCCCATCGGCCCTCCTGGCGGTGGACGTCGCCGAGCAGCCGCAGCACCTGGGCCTCGACGTGCCGCGAGCCGGCCCGCCGGCTGGTCTCGAGCGCCTCGGCGAGCAGCGCCCGGGTGCCGGCCACGTCCCCCTCGGCCAGCCGGGCGTGCCCCAGTTGCAGCAGCGCGTTCCCGACGCTCGCCTGGTCGCCGGCCTCGCGCAGCACGGCCAGCGCCCGCCGGTACACCTCCTCGGCCTCGGCGAGCCGCCCGGTGGTCCGCAGGAACACACCGATCTGGACGTCCGCCCGGGCCGCGCGCACCGTGTGACCCAACTTCAAGAACAAGACCGAGGCTTGCTCGTACGCCCGGATGGCCCGGTCGAACTCGCCGGCGTCGGCGCTCCGGTTGCCGTCGCCCAGCAGCAGCACGGCCTGCCCGAGGTCGTCGCCGTCCCGCACGGTGGCCGCGAAGGCGGTCTCGTGCGCCGCCCGCCAGTCGGCGCGGCGCGACTCCAGCCCGTACAGGGTCTCGGCGGAACTGGCCAGGTTCCAGCACTGCTCGGTCAGCCGGGCGCCGGCGGCCAGCCGGACGGTGACGGCGAGGTTGGTGCGTTCCCGCTCGAACCACGGGATCGGGTCGTCGACGATCTGGTCGGCCTGCCGGTCCGGCAGCGGGTACAGCACACCCGGCGGGAGCGTGCGGCGGCCGACCGGCCAGCCGGCCCGCCGCCGGGCCTTGATCGCGAGGTGCAGCAGCGCGCCGGCGGCCCGGCCGAGGGCGGCCCGGCGCTCCTCGCCGGTCTCCTCCTCGGCCAGCCGTTCCCGGGCGAAGATCCGGATCAGGTCGTGCATCCGGTAGCGGGCGTGCACGCCCCGCCCGATCCCGTCGATCTCGACGAGGTGCGCGTCGGCCAGCTCGTCCAGCACGTCCTGCGCCGCGAAGAACGGTTCGTCCAGCAGGGCGGCCGCGAGCCAGCCGGCGAAGTCCGGGAAGTCGGGCACGCCCAGCAGCCGGAACAGCCGGCGGGCGGCCGGGCCGGCCTGCTCGTACGCGAGCGCGAGGCCGGCCCGCACGCCGATCCCGCTGTGGTGCAGCTCGTCCAGCCGGCTCGCCTCGTCGGTGAGCCGGTCGACCAGTTGCCGCACGCTCCAATGCGGACGGGCGGCGAGCCGGGTGCCGGCCACCCGCATGGCCAGCGGCAGGTAGCCGCAGAGCGCGGCCAGCTCGGTGGTCGCCTCCGGCTCGGCGCCGGCCCGCTCCTCGCCGGCGATCCGGGCCAGCAGCACGGCGGCCTGCTCGGGGCCGAGCACCCCGGGTTCGGCGTGGACGGCGCCGGCCAGCCCGGCGAGCCGCGCCCGGCTGGTGATCAGCACGGCCGAGCGGGCGCTGCCCGGCAGCAGCGGCCGCACCTGCTCCTCGTCGGCGACATTGTCCAGCACCACCAGCACGCGGCGGCCGGCCAGCAGGTCGCGGTAGCGCTCGGCGCGCTCGTCGAGGCCCTCCGGGCGGGTGCCGGGCGGATCGCCGAGGGCCCGCAGGAAGCGGTCGAGGACCTCCTCGGCGCCGACCCGGCGGCCGTGCAGGTCGGCGAAGAGCTGCCCGTCCGGGTAGCGGGCGGCCAGCCGGTGCCCGAGGTGGACGGCGAGTGTGGTCTTGCCGATGCCGGGCGCGCCGGCGAGGACGGTCACCGGGACGGCGCCCCGGTCGGGGTCGCTCTCCGCGAAGCGGCGCTCGATCGAGTCGATCAGGTCGGCCCGGCCGGTGAAGTCGGAAATGTCGGTCGGAAGCAGTCGTGGGGCATTTGCCGGTGCCCTCGAAACGGGCATTTCGCCGGTCAGGATGTCTCGTTCTATCCGCCGCAGCTCCTCGCCCGGTTCGAGACCGAGCTCGTCCACCAGCACCTGGCGGCCGCGCCGGAAGACTTCGAGGGCGTCGGCCTGCCGCCCGGACCGGTAGAGGGCGAGCATCAACTGGCCGCGCAGCCGCTCGCGCAGCGGATGTTCGGCAACGGCCGCGGTGAGCTCGCCGACCAGTTCGCGATGCCGGCCGAGGCTCAGTTCGACGTCGAGGCACTCCTCCAGGGCGGCCATCCGGTGCTCGGCGAGCCGGTCGGCGGCCGCCCGGACGACCTCGCTGTCTATTCCTGCCAGGGCCGGGCCGCGCCACAGCGCCAGCGCGGCCCGATAGTGCTCGGCCGCCTCGCCGGGCCCCTGGGCCTCGCGGGCGGCCCGCACCTCGCTTTCGTAGCGGTGCAGGTCGAGCCGGTCCGGCGGGATGCGCAGCAGGTATCCCGGCGGCCGGGTCTCGATCGCCTCCGGCAGGCCGTGCTCGCCGAGCAGCTTGCGCAGCGCGGAGACGGCATTCTGGATCTGCGTACGGCCGGTGGCCGGCGGTTCCTCGCCGTAGACGGCCTCCGCCAGCCGGCTCAGCGGCACCACCCGGCCCGCCTCCAGCAGCAGGGTCGCCAGCACGATGGTCGGCCGCATCCCGCCGATATCCATCCGCCGCCCGGCCGAGCGAGCCTCGAGCACGCCCAGAATCGCGAAATCCAACCCCGCCTCCCCCGGCGCCATCGTAGACAACATCCCGTAGTACCGCGGTACCACTCGACCCGCCGAAGATCCGACCGCGGTACGACGGAACGCCGCCTCCCCGCCCCTAGCTTTTGAAGCACAAGCCAAGGGGGAACGATGATCGAGGCAAGACAGCTGACCAAGCGGTACGGCGACAAGACCGCCGTCGACGGGGTGGACTTCACGGTCCGGCCGGGCGCGGTGACCGGCTTCCTGGGGCCGAACGGCGCCGGCAAGTCCACGACCATGCGGATGATCATCGGCTTGGACGCGCCCACGTCCGGCACGGTCACCGTGAACGGCCGCCGCTACGCCCGGCACGCCGCCCCGCTGCACGAGGTCGGCGCGCTGCTCGAGGCCCGGTCGATCCACCCGGGGCGCTCGGCGTTCGACCACCTGATGGCCCTCGCCTACACGCACGGCATCACCCGGGCCCGGGTGACCGAGGTGATCGCGCTGACCGGGCTGGAATCGGTGGCCCGCAAGCGCGCGGGCGCCTTCTCGCTCGGCATGGGCCAGCGCCTGGGCATCGCCGCGGCGCTGCTCGGCGACCCGCAGACGATCATGCTGGACGAGCCGGTCAACGGGCTCGACCCGGAGGGCGTGCGGTGGATCCGCAACCTGCTCACCGGCCTGGCCGCCGAGGGCCGCACGGTCTTCGTCTCGTCGCACCTGATGAGCGAGATGGCGCTGGTCGCCGACCATCTGATCATCGTGGGCCGGGGCCGGGTGCTGGCCGACACCACCGTGGGCGAACTCGTCCGGCAGGCCGGCGGCGACACCGTCGTGGTCGCCGCCGCCGACCCCGCCGCACTGCGCCGGGTGCTGGCCGGCCCGGGCGTGACGATCACCGGGCAGCCCGGCTCGGAGCAGCTGAGCGTGACCGGGCTCTCCGCCCGCGCGATCGGGCTCACCGCGGCCGAGCACGGTCTCGCCCTGTTCGAGCTGACCCCCAAGTCCGTCTCTCTCGAGGAGGCCTTCATGGATCTCACCAAGGAATCCGTCGAGTACCACTCCGCGACGACCACTGCGAGGGCAGCATGAGCATCATCGCCGACACCCGGCCCGCGGAGACCGCGCCGGCTCGAGCGGTCGATCCCCGCCTCAAAGTGACCGGCCGCCGGGTACTGCGCTCGGAGTGGGCCAAGCTCTGGTCGCTCCGCTCGACCTGGATCACGCTCGGCCTCGGGCTGCTGTTCCTGCTCGCCTTCGGCACGATCGCCGCGTTCCGCTACAAGTCGATGCTCAACTCGGGCCAGCCGATGGACCCCGACTTCGCCGACGCCACGACGTACACCCTCGCGCTCTTCGGGGTGCCCTTCTCGCTGATCGCCCTCGGCGTGCTCGGCGTGCTGACCGCCTCCGGCGAGTACACCACCGGCATGATCCGGTCCACCCTCGCGGCGGTCCCGCGCCGCCTGCCGGTGCTCTGGTCCAAGGCCGCCGTGTACGGGGTGCTGGCCTTCGTCACCGCGGCGGCCGGCGCGCTGATCGGCTTCCTGATCAGCAACGGGGTGCTGTCCGGCACCGCGATCTCGATGAGCCTCTCGGACGGCGGCGTGCTGCGCGGGCTGCTCGGCGTGGGGGTCTATCTGGGTCTGGTCGGCGTCATCGGCGTCGCGCTCGGCACCCTGCTGCGCTCGACCGCCGGCGGCATCTCCGCGCTGGTCGGCGCGTTCATGCTGGTGCCCTTGCTGATGTCGCTGCTGCCGAAGTCCTGGCGGACCGACATCACCCCGTACCTGCCGAGCAACGCCGGCGAGTCGATCTACAGCCTGCACCACGCGGCCGGGACGCTGAGCTCCGGCGCCGGGCTGCTGGTCCTGCTCGGCTGGACGGCGCTCGCGCTCGGCGGCGCCGCGTACCGGCTGATCCGCTCGGACGCCTGATCCGCGGGCGCCCTGCTGGAAGATGAACTCGTGAGCAGCGAGGAGAACGCGGCCGGCGTGCTGGTCGGACACCCCGTGGTGGCCCGGCTGCTGCACGCCGGCCGCCGCCTGCGGCAGTGGGACGCCGGCCACCGGTGGGCGCTGGACACGCTGGTGGTCCTGGTGATCTTCCAGTTGTTCGGCGCGGCGGACCTGTTCCGGCCCGACCATCCGGACGGGCCGATCGTGCTCACCCGGCTCCCGGCGGGGCAGATGTTCCTCCTGCAATTGGCGCTGATCGTGCCGCTCTGGTGGCGGCGCCGCGCGCCGCTCGCCGCCTGCTACGCCGTCCTGGTGGTCTTCGTGGCGCAGTGGACTGCGGGCATCATGCTCCGCGCGGATGTCGCCGTGCTGGTCGCGATCTACAGCCTGGTGCTGCACGGCCGGCTGCGCCGCCTGCCCTGGGTCGTGCCCGGGCTGGCCGTGGTGACGACCCTGGTCGTGGTGCGGCTGTCCGGCGTCGCGTCGATGTGGGACGTCCTGTTCGTCATCGGCAGCTTCGGCACCGCCGCCGTGGCGCTGGGCTTCGCGATCCGGCTCCGCCGCGCCCAGCTCGCCGCGCTGCGCGAGCGGGCCGTCCAGCTGGAGATCGAGCGGGACCAGCGCAGCCGGCTCGCGGCGGCCACCGAACGGGCCCGGGTGGCCCGCGAGATGCACGACATCCTCGGGCACAGCCTCTCGGTGATCATCACGCTGGCCGACGGCGGCGCGTACGCGTCGGACGCCGCCCCGGAACGCGCGAAGGAGGCGCTGCGGCTGATCGGGGACGCCGGCCGGGGCTCGCTCGCCGAGCTGCGCCGCATGCTGGGCGTCCTGCGCGAGCAGGCGGACGAGCCCACCCTCGCCCCGCAGCCGGGCATCGCCGACCTGGAGCCGCTGTGCCGGCGGATCCGCGCCGCCGGGCCGCAGGTCGAGTACCGGAGCACCGGCGCGGTCGACGACCTGGACCTGGGCGTCCAGCTCGCCGCCTACCGCATCGTGCAGGAGGCGCTGACCAACTCGCTCAAGCACGCCGGCCCGGACACCCGGATCCGCCTGGAGGTGGCGGTGGACGGCCCCCGGCTGCGGATCACGGTCCGCGACACCGGCCCACCGGGCGGCGAGCCTCCCGCGTCTCCGGCCGGGGAGGGCCACGGCGTGATCGGCATGCGCGAGCGCGCCGCCCTCTACGGTGGAACGGTCACCGCCGGGCCGCTGCCCGGCGGGGGCTGGTCCGTGGCCGCCGAGCTCGATCGGGAAGACCTACCCGCATGATCACCGTGCTGATCGTCGACGACCAACCGCTGCAGCGCCTCGGTTTCCGGATGCTGCTGGAGAGCAACCCGGACACCGAGGTGATCGGCGAGGCGCAGAACGGCGTCGAGGCCGTCCGCCAGGCCACCGAGCTGCGCCCGGACGTGGTGCTGATGGACGTGCGGATGCCCGGCCTGGACGGCATCGAGGCCACCCGGCGGATCGTGGCCGACGGCGGCCGGTCGCACATCCTCATGCTCACCACCTTCGACCTCGACGAGTACGTGCACGCCGCGCTGCGCGCCGGAGCCAGCGGTTTCCTGCTCAAGGACGCCCACCCGGAGGAGCTGCTGGCCGGCATCCGGGCGGTCGCCGCGGGCGACGCGGTGATCGCGCCGGCGCTGACCCGCCGCCTGCTCGACGAGTTCGCCCATCACCTCGGCGGGCGATCGGCCGCCGACCCGCGGCTGGGCACGCTGACCGAGCGGGAGCGGGAGATCCTGATCGCGATCGGCCGGGGCTGGACGAACGGCGAGATCGCGGAGCGGCTGGTCCTTTCCGAGTCGACGGTGAAGACCCACGTCGGGCGGGTGCTCGCCAAGATCGGGGCGCGGGACCGGATCCAGGCCGTCATCCTCGCCTATGACCTGGGTCTGACCCGGCCGCAGCAGCCCGGCTGAGTTCGAGCGTCTCAGTCGGCGAGCGTCTCAACACTCTCGATGGACTCGAAGATGTCCGCGTCGACCTCTTGCTGCCAGGCCGGCAGCGCTTTCCACGGCGCCACGCAGGACGGCTCGGGATCCTCGATCCGCCGAAAAATCTGGGGGCGGGAGGTCTTGGGCCGGGGCCGCCCGGCGGCCGGGGTCGGAGCCGGTGTTGCAGCCAGCGGCCCTGGCACGTCGGGGACTTGTCCGACTCGTACGGTCGAAGCTGCGGAAGAAATGCTCGGAGATTGGGCCGCGGTGGTTTGAAGTCGGCGATGGGATGGCTCAGTCGGGGTTGCGGCGTAGGGCGGCCGGGATCAGCTCCAGCAGCTGGTCTCGGCGTAGGGGGAGGTCCAGGAGGCTCAGCTTGATGCGGCTGCGGTTGGCGTGGTCGGTGGCGGAGAGGCGGACCACCTGGGCAGCGTCCGGGCGCATCGTGGTGGTCAGGCGGTCGCCGCGCTCCAGGTCGCCGGCGGGCGTGCCGTCCACCTCGACCGCGATCGGGGCGCTCTCCGCCGCTACCGTCAGCGTTACCCGGTCGCTCGCGCCCAGGACCACCGGGCGGCTGATGCCGGACATCGGGGCCACCGGGGTGACGACCATGGCGCGCGATGACGGGGACAACACGGGTCCGCCGGCCGCGTAGTTGTAGGCGGTCGAGCCGGTCGGGGTCGCCACGACGACCGCGTCTCCCCGGTAGTAGCCGTAGCGCTGGCCGTTGACGGTCAGGTCGACCGACACCGTTCCGGAGCGGCCCGCGCGGCCCAGCACCACGTCGTTGAAGCCGTACTTGACCGGCAGCTGTCCTACCTCCAGGCAGCTGTGGTGCTCGATGGTGAACTCGCCGGCCGCCACCTTCGCCAGCGCGCCGGGCAGCTCGGCCGGCGTCACCTCGACCAGGAAGCCGAGGTGGCCGTGGTTGACGCCGAGCACCGGCACCGGCCGCCCCACCGTCATCCGCAGCGCGCCGAGCATCGTGCCGTCGCCGCCCAGCGCGATGATCGCCCCCACCTCGGCGGCGAACCGCGCCTCGGGCAGCAGCTCGACGCCGTCGGGCACCCGGTCGCGGTCGGTGTCGCGGGCCAGCACCCGCAGCGACCCGGCGCGCGCGAAGGCGAGCACCGTGTCGACGGATTTGTCCACCAGCTTGGTGGGGTGCAGCACGAGGCCGATGGCGTCCATTGTCAGGGCCTGATCAGATCGAGGACCTCGGTGCGCGAGGCGACGCCCAGCTTACGCAGGATGTTGGAGACGTGCACGGCCGCCGTCTTCGGCGAGATGTAGAGCCGCCGGGCCAGCTCGGCGTTGGTCAGGCCGTCGCCGATCAGCACCGCCACCTCCCGCTCGCGCGGGGTCAGCGCGGCCGGCCCGGTCACCGCCGGCGGCGCGTCCGCCGGGGCCATGCCGAGCCGCGCGCGCACCTGGTCGAGCTGGGCCACCCGCCAGCCGCGCCACTCGGCGAGCAGCGGCCCGGCCGCCTCGACGTGGGCCGCCGCCTCCGCCCGCCGGTCGGCCGCGAGCAGGCAGCGGGCGGCGCCGACCCGGACCGTGCCGCGGATCGCCGGGCCGAGGATGTGCGCCTCCGTGATCGTCAGGTAGGCGGCCAGCGCCTCGGCGTGCCGGCCGTGTGCCTCGGCCAGCTGGGCGTCGACCAGGGTGCGGAAGGCGTCCCACACGTCGGCGTCCAGCAGCTCGGCCGCCATCCGGTCGAGCCGGGGCAGCGGCAGGCCGCCCTCCAGCGCGGCGGAGATCAGGTCGTGCGCCCGGTCGCCGCTGCGCCAGTCCTCCTCGGCCAGGGCCCGCAGCAGCTCGTCCAGGAGCGCCTCGGCGCGCGGCAGGTCGTGGCGGCGGCAGGCGAGGTGGAACGCGAGGCCCGGGATCGTGGTCGGCGGCGGGTTGTTCGGCACCGTCGCCAGGTCGGCGATGACCTGCTCGGCGCGGTCGAGCTCGCCGGCCTCCAGGTACGCGCCGGCCAGGAAGACCCCGTGGTAGTCGGCCCACCGGCCCCGCCGCCGCAGGCCGCGGTCCTGATCGCGGCCCTCCTCCAGGGTGGCGATCGCGGCGGGCAGGTCGCCGGCCCGCCACGCCAGCCGCGCCCGCCCCTGGAAGTAGGTGGCCACCGCGAGCGACTCGAAGCCGGCCCGCTCGGCGTCGACCCGCATCCGTTCCAGGGTCTCGGCGTGCTCGGCCGGCGAGCTGGGCGGCTCGCCCTGGACGAGGCTGTTGAGCGCGTGCGCGGCCAGCACCCACTCGCCCGCCTTCTCCGCCTCGGTGACCAGCGCGGACAGGATCTCCCGGCCCTCGGCGGCGCGCTGCGGGCGCTCGCTGAGCGTCGCGCCCTTCTCCAGCAGCGCGGCCAGCCGGATGGACGGCAGGTCGAACTCGTCGGCCAGGGCCAGCGCGCGGTCGGCCCAGAGCACCGCCGCCTCCGGGTCGTCGCGCAGGTACGACGACTGCGCGATCGCGGTCATCGCCCGGGCCTGGTCGGCGCCGGGCGGCAACTCGGCGATCAGGGTTTCGATGTCCTCGGTCAGCGCGCCCATCTCGTCCCAGAGCCGGGCCTCCCAGGAGACCCGGACCAGCAGGTACAGCGACTCGGCCCGGTCGGTGCTGGTGGCGGCCAGGTCACGCCACTTCCGGCCGTAGCGCAGCGCGTCGTCGAGCAGGCCGGCCAGCCAGGCCGCGCGGGCGGCGCCGTTCAGCAGCTCGGTGTCGTCGGGCGCCTCGTCGAGGCCCATCTCGGCCAGCTGCAGCGCCTGATAGGCCGACCCGATCGACAGGTAGAGCGCGGTGCCCCGGCGGGTCGCGTCGATCATGTCGTCGTACCGGCCGGCGCCGCGGGCGTGGTGCGCCACCATCGCGGGGTCGGAGGAGCCGCCGCGGAGCAGCGCATCGAGTGCGGCCTCGTGCAGCCGGCGCCGCTGCCGGGCGAGCATCTGATCGGCGATCGCCTCGCGGAGCAGGGCGTGCCGGAACGCGAACTCGTCGTCGCCCGATTCGACCAGCACGCCACGGGAGACCAAATCGCGCAGCACGGCGATCAGTTCCTCCTCGCCGGTGCCGGTCACGTCGGCGAGCAGGTCGAACGGGATGCGGTGGCCGAGTACGGCGGCCGCCTCGATCACCCGGTGGCTGACCGGCTCGAGATCTTCCACCTGGCCGCGCAGCACGTCGGCGAGGCTCCACGGCAGCGGCTGCTCGACCAGCGCCTCGGCGTCGTAGCCGGGCAGCGCGCGCAGCAGCTCCTCCAGGAAGAACGGGTTGCCGCCGGTGCGGTGGTGCAGCGCGGTCGCGGCCCGCAGCGAGGCCGGGGCGCCGGTCGCCGCCGCCAGCATCGCCGCCGTCTGCGCGGGGGTGAGGCGATCCAGCCGTACGTGGGTGACCGCGTGCCGCCGCTCCATCCGGGCCAGCAGCCCGGCCACCGGCTGCCGGGTGGTCACCTCGTCCGGCCGGTACGTGCCGATCAGCAGCCGCGGCCCGTGCTGGTCGGCGATCCGCTCGAACAGCGCCGCGCTCTCCGAATCGGCCCAGTGCAGGTCTTCGAAGACGATGACCGCGGGGGAGTCGCCGATCAGGTCGGCCACCACGGCCAGACCGGTGTGCAGCCGCTCGACCGGGCTGCGCCGCGCGTCCTCGAGGGCGGCGAGCTGCTCCTCGTCGACCTCGGGCCGGCCGTCGATCGCGTCCAGCAGCACCTCGTACGGCCGGGACAGCGAGCCGGGCTCGGCCTGCCCGACCAGCACCACCGTTTCCGCCGGCAGGGTCGCGAGCAGCTCGTGGACCAGCCGGGTCTTCCCGATGCCGGGCTCGCCCGCGATGATCGCCACCGCGGGCTCCCGCGACGAAGCGAGCCGCGCCAACCGGCGCAGCTCGCTCTCTCGCCCGATCATCACCGGGCTGGCACCGCCGCGGATGGTTCGCACGGGGCCAGACTACCGGCGGGCCGGCCGCGTACCGCCGCCACTTTCCCCGCCCTGCGGCCGCGGCGGGCCGCCCGGGCGTTGCTGAGCAGATGCTCCCGCTCGGCCTCGGCGACCAGCTCGCGGTGCCGCTCGTTCGCCAGGGTGAGCATGAGGTCCGGGTGAAGCAACATGGCCTGTCTCCTTCGTCGACCGCTGATCTACCAATCCTCGGTCGACCAGGCCTTTCGAACATCGGGAGCGGTTACCTATCTGGACCGCCGCGGGCGTACGCAGGGGCCGTAAGCATGCTTAGGCGGGGTCCTGTTTTGTGGCTTTTGCGCCACTGAGGCGGCGTAGCGGGATCGGGTTGTCGTCGGGTAGGACCGTCCAGACGCGCTCGGCCAGCGGCGCCAGCAGGTCGGCGCAGCGTTCGGTGTCGAGCCGCTCCCAGGGACTGGCCGCCAGCCGGTCGGTCAGCGCCTCGACCTCCGCATAGGCCACCCGGCCCGGGTCCGTGGCGGTACCGTCCGCGGTCAGCCAGCCGCGCTTCGCCAGCCGGGCCACCGCCGCGTCCCACTCCTCGTCGGTCCAGCCGCGGGCCGGCTGGGTCACCTCGCGCAGCCGCCCGCCGTCCACGCCGACCCGCCAGACCAGCGATTCGCAACCGTCCACCCCCGCGGTGAGCAGCGCCGCCACGTGCCCGTCGCCGCGGTGCTCGCGGAGCTGGGTGGCGGCGTGCCAGAGCCGGCCGACCGGATCCTCCGGCCAGGGCAGATCCGCGTACGCCCCGGCCAGCACCCGCCCCGGCAGGTCCACCCGCCGCGCCGCCGCCTCGAGCGCGTCGGCGGCCTCCGCCACGGCGAGCCCGTCGAGCAACTCGGTCAGCGCCGCCCGCGCGCCCGCCAGCCGGGCCTCGAGCGCGGCCGGCGGCGTGATCCGCGACCACACGCTGGGGAAGGCGCGGTCGACCATGGCCGGCGCGAAGCCGAAGAACGCGGCGGTGACCGGCCCCGGCCCGACCGGCCCGAGCGCCGCCGCCCGCCCGGCGAAGTAGCGCCGCCAGAAGCCGGTCAGCCCGGCCGCCTCGTAGGCCGCGGCGGCCGGCGGCGTGAAGTAGGTGACGGCGTGCAGGGGCTCGAACAGGGACCAGAGGCGGCGCGCGACAGTCATGGCCGTAGCCAAGTGCCGGCGCCGCCCCGGGTCAAGCGTCAGCCCCCGTACCCGGCGAAGATCTTGCTGAATTCGTACGGCTGCTGCGGGATGTTGGTGCACATGTAGAGCGCTCCGGTGCAGGCGTTCTTGTCCCGGCCCAACTCCCAGAAGCTCAGCATGCCCAGGTGCTTGCCCTGCGCGAAGCTGACCAACTGCCGGGCGTCGGCCTGGTCGAAGATGTGGCCGTCGTCGTTGGCGCCCAGCATCGGCGTCACGCCGACCATCTTCCAGACCTGAGCGTCCGTACGGCCGGAGTAGAGCGATTTCAGCTGGGCGAAGGTGGCGTTGGCCGCCGCCACGGCGAAGTCCCCGTAGTCCCCGCTGCGGTAGTAGTCCATCGCCATCACGTTGACCAGGTCCACATTGACGCCGGCGTCCCGGGCCGAGCGCACCACGTTGAGCCCGTCACTGGTCAGCCCCTCGGGCAGCACCGGCAGCGTGAACGACACCCGCAGGCCCGGGTTGGCCCGCTGCAGGCCGGCCAGCGCCTGCGAGCGCCGGGTCACCGAGGCGGTGTCCGCGGTCGCCGCGCCCTCGATGTCCAGGTCGATGTACTTCAGGGCGTACGCGCTGACCACCGCCTGGTATTCGGCCTGCAACGCGGACACGCTGCCGCACGCCTGGGCCAGTTCGATGCCGGTCGCACCGCCGAACGAGATCTTCACGTCGCCGCCGCGGGCGCGGATCGCGTCGATCTGGTCCTTGGCCCAGGCCTGCCGCGGGTCGTACGCGTTGAACCACATGGCCTTGCAGGCGGAGGCGGTGATGAACGCCAGGGTCACGTTCTTGAGGTTGCCGCTGCTCACCATGGTGGTGAGGCTGGGCGTCGGCCAGGCGCCCATGTCGACGTACGGCGCGTGCACGAGCCCGCCGGTGGCCGGCGGCTGGGTCGTCGGGGGAGTGGTGGGCGGGGTGGTCGGCTGAGTGGTCGGCGGCGTCGTGCCGTCGCACGCGCCGAGGTCCTCCCAGAGCGAGGCGGCCGCGACCGGATTCCACCCGGCCCCGACCGGCGGGGTGTGCGCGACCCGGGCCCGGTAGAGGCGCCCGTTGTAGGTCACCAGGGCGCCGACGGCGTAGGCGGTGCCCTCGGCCCAGGCGGGCGCCGAACAGGCCACCGCGGCCGCCGCCGCGCTCGGCGTGGCGGCGAAGACGGCGGGTGCGGTCACTATTCCGGCGGCGACGGTCACGGCGCCCGCGACCAACGCCACCCAGCGGTGCAGATGCTTCATCGCGACTCCTTCGGCCCAAACGATTTCATCGAGCCTGATGGATGCGCATAACAACTGTCAACAATGTTAAAAGTTTTCGTCGTCCGGCACGATCGGGGCCGCTATGCTCGGCCACTGTGACCGACCCCAACGAGGCTCGCGGACTGATGAACGTGCTGCTGTACGCGATCGACGGCGTCCCCGACCTGAGCGACGCCACGGCCGCCCGCCTGGTCGACAACATGATCGGTGGCCCGGTCTTCGCCTCCACCCCGGTCGAGGACTTCGCCGCGGCGCTGGACGCGACGATGCGATCGGGCGCGCTCCACCCGGAGGCCGCCGAGACGAGCCGGCGCTATTCCGAGGGCGAGCTGTTCGACTTCGTCACCCGGGTCTCGTCGCTGCTGGCCGCCCGCCGCCCGTAGCCGCCGAGCAATCTGACCCCAGGGCGTGGGGCGAGCGTCCGGTCAGGCGAGCGAGTTGAGCAGGTCGGCCGGCACGTCGGGCCGTTCCAGGGCGATGAAGTGGCCGGCCCCGGGCACCTCGGTGAACTGGGCTTCGGGCATCTGTCGCTGGTTGGCCTGCCGGTCCGTACGCCGGGACCAGTCTTTCTGCCCGTAGATGAGGTGGATCGGCGCGGTGACTTCGAGGTACTTCGGGCGGGCCGCAATGAGGCTGGGCAGGTTGCGGTATACGCCGCGGGCGACCGTCGCATAGCCCGGGCGGCGGCCGACCTTGAGCAGCTCGTCGAGGTAGTCGTCGCGCAGAGCCGTTCGATTGCCGAGGCCGCCGCTCAGGATGGCGCGCATGACCGGTCTCGGCTCCAGGCGGGCGAGCAGCGGGCCCACGCCGGGCGCGATGACGCCGGTGACGATGAACCGGGCGAGGAGGCTGGACCGGGCGATGCCGCCGGGGTAGTCGTAGGCGTTGACCGCGATGACCCGCCGGACCCGGTCGGGCAGGTCGGCCGCGGTGGTGAGCGACAGCGTGGCGCCCATCGACTCGCCGAGCAGGGTCACGTCGTGCAGATCGAGCTGGGTGAGCAGGCGTTTCACGGCGGCGCGCATCGCGGGTTCGTCGTAGGAGGCGCCGGGCACGATCGGGGAGTAGCCCATGCCGGGCAGGTCGAGCGCGTACACGGTGTAGTTGTTCTGGACCAGCGGGATGAGGTGGCGGAAGTGTTCGGCCTGGGTGCGCACGGTGTGCAGCAGGACCAGGGGTGCGCCGCTGCCGCCGGTCAGGTAGCGCAGCCGGCCCTGCGATTGGTCGCGTGACCCGGTCGGATCGAGGAGGCGGCTGCGGGTTCCGGGGATGCTGATTCCGGATTCGTTGTCGGTGGTTGTCGACATGGTCGTCTCCTCAAAAGGCCAACCTCATCGGCTCACGCTGCCGCCGGTGTGTTGTGATTCACAACAGACTGATGATCAGGCTAGACCGGTGGGTCGGGAATGACAACACACTGCCTGGGCCGGGTCAGGCGCCGGCGATCTCGGCGTGGATGCTGTCGTGGGTCGCCGGCTGGCCGCAGTGGTGGCAGACCAGGTCGATCTGGATCGGCTGGCCGCAGGTGTGCCGCCGGGTGAGGACCGGTTTGTCCATGGCCCACTTGTCGCCCCACTGCTGCAGCGTGAGCAGAACCGGGAACAGCTCGAGGCCGGCTTCGGTGAGGTGGTACTCGTAGCGGGGCGGGTGCTCGCTGTACTGCCGGCGCTCGACGATGCCGGCGGCCTCGAGCTTGCGCAGCCGGTCGGCCAGGATGTCGCGGGACACACCGGTATACCCGGCGATGCGGGCGAAGCGGTGCACGCCGTAGCCGATCTCGCGCAGCGTCAGCAGTGACCACTTCTCGCCGAGGACGTCCAGCGCCGCGGCGATCGAGCACGGACGGACCCCCAGGGGCAGGTCGGCCATGCGGACGGCGGGCCGGGACTCGGGATGCGTCATGTCGCGAGCCTAGCCCAGTGTGTTGCCACTTCCAACTCACTCGTCTACCGTGGCCGTCGGTAGGAAATGGCAACACAGTCGCGATGAGGTACGCATGACCCAGCAGCTGTCGGAAACCACCCCGCCGCGGGCATGGGGGCGGCACGCTGCCGTGGTGCTGGCGGTGACCAGCGCGGTGGTGTTCATGGTGTTCCTCGATGCCACGATCGTGAATGTCGCGTTCGAGACGATCAGCCGGGACCTGCACGCCGGCGCGGGCCGGCTGGCATGGGTGCTCAACGCGTACAGCCTCGCCTTCGCCGCGACGCTGATCCCCGCCGGCCGGCTCGCCGACCGGTACGGCCGACGCCGGGTGTTCCTACTCGGCGTGGCCGGTTTCACGCTCTTCAGCGCACTGTGCGGGTTCGCCCCGAACCCCGCCGTGCTGGTCGCCGGCCGGGGACTGCAAGGGTTGTTCGCGGCGCTCGTGATACCGACCGCGCTGGCCCTGTTGTTGCCCGAGGTCCCGCCGGCCCGCCGGCACGTCGCGGTGGCCACCCAGGCCGCGATGGGTGCCGCGGCCGCGGCGGTGGGCCCGACGATCGGCGCGCTGCTGATCGAGTACGGCAGCTGGCGGTGGGTGTTTCTGGTCAACGTGCCGATCGGCCTGCTGATCGGCGCCGTCGCTCCCTTGCTGCTGCGGGAGAGCCGCGATCCGGACGCCCGGGGCCTGCCCGATCCGGCCGGCGCCCTGCTGATCGCCGCCATCCCGGCGCTGCTCAGCTTCTCGGTCGTCGAGGGGCCGTCCTGGGGCTGGGCCGACCCGTGGGTGGTGGGCGGCTTCGCGCTCGCCGCGCTGCTGGTGCCGGTGCTCGGCCGGCGCAGCCGCACGGCGCGCTACCCGGCGCTGGACCTCGCGCTGTTCCGGGTCCGCCAGTACCGCCTGATCAACGCCGCCAGCCTGCTGTTCGCCGTCGCGTTCTACGGCTTGCTGCTGGCCAACATAATCTTCCTGCAGACCGTATGGCACTACTCCGTGCTGCGGGCCGCACTGGCCAGCGCGCCCGGGCCGCTGATGGTCATGCTGCTGGCCCGGTTCGCGGGCCGGCTGGCCGGGCGGGTCGGCTTCCGGCCCGTGCTGCTCGCCGGCGCGGCCTGCTGGGGCCTGGCCGCCGCCTGGTTCGCACTCACGATCGGCCCGACCGCCCAGTGGACCACGCACTGGCTGCCGCCGGCGCTGCTGACCGGCATCGCCATCGGGCTGACCCTGCCGGTGCAGTCGGGTGCCGCGGTCGCCTCGCTGCCGGCCGCCCGCTTCGGTCTCGGCTCCGCGATCAACGCCAGCTTCCGGCAACTGGGCGCCGTACTCGGCGTCAGCCTGTTCGTCGCCGCCGTCGGCGACACCCGCACCGCCACCACCACCGACTACCACCGCGTCTGGTGGATCCTCGGCGCCGTCGGCCTCACCAGCGGCCTGATCCTGCTGCTACCGCGGCCGCGACACCGATGACTTCCCGTCCAGGAGAGCCATGCCGATGATCAGCCACACCGAGTCCAGCATCAGCATCCCAGGAACCAGTAGCAGATGACCGCCGCACGCGACGCCGAGATGCCGCCGCCGGATCCCAGGCTTCCGGCCAAACTGGCCGCCCATCCGTCGGTCCAGGCCGTCCTTGCCGGCGCCGCGCCGCCCACGACGCGAGCGCATCGACGATGATCGACGCCGGCTGGCTGCGTGACCTGTGCCTCGCGGCCGGAGCGGACGACGCGGCCGCCGTCAGCCTGGACCACCCCGATCTGACCGGCGAACGCAAGCACCTGCTGGCCGCGCTGCCCGGCACCCGCAGCCTGATCGCGATGTTCCGGATGAACCGCGACAACTGCCGCTCCCCGGCCCGCAGCGTCGCCAACCAGGAATTCCACCAGACCGACGAGCACGCCAACCACACCGCCCGCGGCGTCACCCAGACGCTGTGGCAGAGCCTCAGCTCCCCACCGGGCTACAAATCCGGCTAATGCCTGGCCGTCTGCCCCGCCGGCGAGGACAACCTCGCCCCCTACCTCGACGACCGCAAGACCTTCATGAACACCGTGCTACGACCACTACAGGACAAAACCGAGACGCGGTACGTCCTCCCCGGCTCGCCCGCGCAGCAATACGCCCGGCGCCGCTTCCCGCACAAGCCCGTCAAGGAGGTCACCGGCGGCTGGCGAACTCCCACCTGACCCGAGCGTGGTGCCGGCTAACCACTGGTGCGGCGCGCTGTCGGCGCCGGGGTCGCGCCGTCCGAGGTGACGTCATCGGATCTGTTGACGCTGATCACCGGCATCGTCCTCGCCACCGAGCACCGGCGGGATCCCGCCGCGGAGGCGGACCGGCTGCTCGCGTTGGTGGTGCAGGGAATCAGCCCGCCCCGTGAGTGATAGCGGAAAGTAATTACTGCAAATTCGCGGCCTTTCCCCAGCGCGTATCCGCAGATCATCGCCATGATCTGCAAACGCGCTGGGGAAAACGCATTCCTGTGCCGCGGAGACTCTTGCGATCGTCGATGTTATTAAGTTAACGTTCGGGGCCCATGTAACGGTGCGTGTCCGTCCTCTCCGAAGAAAGGCCTCGCGATCATGCGCACGTCCAGAAAATTATGGTGTGCCCTGGGCACCGTCGCGGCGGTCGCCGCGACGATTGTCCTGTCGGTCACCGACGCGTCCGCCACGACCGTGCCGGGCAACACCGGCTCCATTCCGCTCAGCGCCACGAAGGTGATCAGTGGCGGCACCTTCGACGGCGGCATGAAGCGCTACTACGGCACCGGTGCCCTGGGCAGCGGCGGTCAGAACGAGGGTGAGGACCCGCTGTTCGACCTGCCGAACGGCGGCACGCTGAAGAACGTCATCCTGGGCAGCCCGGCCTCGGACGGCGTGCACTGCGAGGCCACCTGCACGCTGCAGAACGTCTGGTGGGAGGACGTCGGCGAGGACGCCGCCACCTTCAAGCCGAAGTCGAGCGGCATGACCATGACGATCCTCGGCGGTGGCGCGCTGCACGCCGCCGACAAGGTGTTCCAGCACAACGGCACCACGGGCGGCACGTTCGTCATCGACGGCTTCCAGGTCGAGGACTTCGGCAAGCTGTACCGCTCGTGCGGCAACTGCAAGTCGGGCCAGTCGAAGCGCAACGTGATCATCCGCAACGTCACCGCGACCTACAAGGGCGGCGTGCTGGCCGGCATCAACACCAACTACGGCGACACCGCGACGTTCAGCAACATCACGATCCTCAACGACGCCAACAAGAAGATCGTGATCTGCCAGAAGTACATCGGCAACAGCACCGGCGCCGAACCGCCCAAGAACGGTTCCGGCGCGGACGGCACCTACTGCAAGTACAGCAGCTCCGACATCCACTACAAATGAACCTTTTTCAACGTGGCCAGGGCGGCAGCGGCTGGCACCGATCAACGCAGCCGCCACCGCTGGCCCGAAGCCAGGTTGAAAAGGTTCATCAGCCGCCGCGCCCGGAGGGGACCATGAAATTCAAACCCATGCTTGCGTACGGGCTGAGCGCCGCCGCCGTCGTTGCGGCCGTCGCGACGGTCCCCTCCTCGGCCGATGCCGCCACGGTGACGCTGTATGTCGCCACCACGGGCAGCGACAGCAACGCCGGCACCCTCGCGGCGCCGCTGAAGACCATCCAGAAGGCGGTCGCCCTGGTCGCCGCAGGAGGCACGATCGCGGTGCGCGGCGGCACGTACGCCCTGACCTCGACCATCACGATCGCGAAGAGCGGCACCGCGGCCGCCCCGATCACGCTGACCGCCTACAACGGCGAGCGGCCGGTCCTCGACGCGGAGGCGCTGCCCTACACGCCGGGCGCGGTCGGCTCGACCATCCCGAGCGCCCAGCGCGGCGCGATCCACATGGAGGCCTCCTACTGGCGGATCGCCGGCCTGGAGATCGAGCACGGGCCGTACGCGATCTACTGCGACAACTGCAACGACAACACCTTCGACCGGCTCGTCACGCACGACAACTACGAGACCGGGTTCCAGCTGCAGGGCACCTCCGCCGGCAACCAGATCCTGAATCTGGACAGCTACAACAACCACGACCCGCGGAAGAACGGGGAGAGCGCGGACGGGCTCGGCATCAAGCAGGGCAGCGGCGCCGGCAACGTGGTCCGCGGCGTACGGCTCTGGAACAACTCCGACGACGGCTTCGACGCCTGGGAGTTCACCTCGGCGATCACCATCGACGGCAGTGTCGCGTACGGCAACGGGTACAACCGCTGGAACATCCCGGACTACTCCGGCGACGGCAACGGATTCAAGCTCGGCGGCAGCGGCGGCACCGGGCCGGCCGCCGCCCACCACCTGACCAACAGCATGGCGTGGGGCAACTCGGCGACCGGCTTCACCGACAACGGCAACACCGGCGCCATCACGGTCGACCGCTGCACCGCGTACCAGAACACCAGGACCGGTTTCGACTTCGACGGCGGCTCCACGACGAAGCTGACCGCGAACCTGGCGCTCGGCAACGGCAGCGCGGTCGCCCTCGGCTCCTCGACCGCCTCCGGGAACTCCTGGAACATCGGCGGGACCTGGAGCGTCCTCAGCACCAACGCCGCCACCATCACCGGGGCGCGCACCGCGACCGGCGCGATCGCCTCGTCGACCTACCTGGTGCCGGCGAACGGCGCCGCGGTGGGGGCGAAGATCTGAGCTGCCGGGCTGGTCAGCGACAATGATCCCATGAGCATTGTCAAGATCAACGCCATTACCGTGCCGGCCGACAGCGGCGACGAGCTCGCCCGCCGCTTCGCCGCCCGGGCCGGCGCCGTCGACGATCGGGACGGCTTCGAGGGCTTCGAGTTGCTGCGCCCCACCGACGAGCGGACCACCTGGCTCGTCGTCACCCGCTGGCGCGACGAGGAGGCCTTCCAGTCCTGGGTCTCCTCGCCCGCGTTCACGCACGGCCACCGCTCGGCCGCCGAGCGTGCGGGCGAGCCGGCCCCGCCACCGGTCGGCGTGCACAGCGAGGTCTGGTCGTACGTCCCCGCGGGCGGCTCCGGCACCGCCCCGGCCTGACCGGGCCGGCGTCCTCAGCCCGGTTCGGACTCGTGGCCGGCCGGGTGGGATCGCAGCAGGCCGGCATACGCCCGCTCGGCCGTGATGTCGCCGGTGACCACGCGGTGGATCGTCCGGGTGATGGGCATCGCCAGCCCGTGCTGGTCGGCCAGCCGGACCGCCGCGTGCACGGTCTTCACCCCCTCGGCGACCTGTCCCATCTCGCCGAGGATGTCGTCCAGCCGCCGCCCGCGGCCGAGCTGCTCGCCCACGTGCCGGTTGCGGCTGTGCGGGCTGATGCACGTCGCCACCAGATCACCCATCCCGGCCAGCCCGGCCAGCGTGCTCGGCTCGCCGCCCATGGCGACCGCCAGCGTGGTCAGCTCGGCCAGCCCGCGGGAGATCACCGCGGCCCGGGTGTTGTCCCCGACGCCCAGGCCCTGGGCGATGCCCGTGGCGATCGCCACCACGTTCTTCAGCGCCCCGCCGACCTCGCAGCCGATCACGTCGTGGTTGGTGTACACGCGCAGCAGCGCCCGCCGGAACACCTTCTGGATCGCCGTGGCGACGGTGAGATCCTCCGTCGCGATCACCGTGGCCGCCGCCATGCCCGCCATGATCTCCTTGGCCAGGTTGGGCCCGGTGAGCGCGGCCGCCGGGTGTCCCGGCAGCACTTCCTTGATCACCTCGGTCATCCGCAGCAGGGAGTCGCGTTCCAGCCCCTTGCTGAGGCTCACCACCGGGATCCACGGGTGCAGGTGCGGCCGGACGCTTTCCAGGGTGTCGCGGAACGCCCCGGTCGGCACGCCGACGACGAGCAGTTCCGCGTGGGCGGCCGCCTCGGCGAGATCCGCGGTGGCCCGGAGCCGATCCGGCAGCGGGAACCCTTCGAGATACCGCTCGTTGCTGTGCTTGGCGTTGATCTCGTCCGCCGTGGCCGGGCTACGCGCCCAGATCATCGACTCGTGATCCCGCCGGGTGAGGACGGACGCGACCGTGGTGCCCCACGACCCCGCGCCCAGCACGGCGATCCGCATGGTTCCCCTTTCCCCGGGCCCGATCACGTCCGGGCGCGAGTAGAGAATACGGTGGCGACACCCCCGGGCGGCAGATCAGCGCCGACCGGCGGTGAAGCGGCCCTCACGGTCCGCACCGCCTGCGGGCCAGGCTTCACCGCACCCGCGACCGGCGACCGCGAATTCCTCGACACGCTCACCGACATGGCCGGCCGCTACCTGTTCATGGGTAGCGCGCCGGCGGCTTCGGAGATCTCCCGGTTCGCGGGCGGGTGTTCAGGGCGAACCGGCGGTCAGCGGGAAGTGGCAGGCGACCCGCCGGCCGTCGGGCAGCTCGCGCAGGATCGGGCGTTCGGTGCGGCAGCGGTCCCGGGCGTACCGGCATCGCGGGTGGAACGCGCAGCCGGCCGGCTTGGCGATGGGGTTGGGGACGTCGCCGACCAGCTTGATCCGTTCCCGGATGGCAGCGGAACCGTCGTCGACCTGCGGGACCGCGGAGAGCAGCGCCTCGGTGTAAGGGTGGGCGGGTTCCGCGCAGAGCGCCTCGGCCTCGGCCAACTCGACGATCTCGCCCAGATACATGACCGCGATGCGGTCGGAGACGTGGCGGATCACGCCGAGGTCGTGGGCGATGAAGACGTACGTGAGGCCGAACTCGTCCTGGATGTCCGCGAAGAGGTTCAGGACCTGGGCCTGGATGGACACGTCCAGCGCCGAGACCGGCTCGTCGGCGACGATCAGCCGCGGACTCATGGCCAGGGCCCGGGCGATGCCGATACGCTGCCGCTGGCCGCCGGAGAACTCGTAGGGAAAGCGCTCGATATGGGCGGCGGACAGGCCGACCACGTCGAAGAGCTCGGCCACCCGGGCGCGGATCGCCGCCGCGCCGCCGTAGCGGTGGACGTGCAGCGGCTCGCCGACGATGTCTCCGGCCCGGCGGCGCGGGTTCAGCGACGCGTACGGGTCCTGGAAGACGAACTGGAGCTCGCGCCGGACCGGCCGCAGCGACCGACGGGAAGCCCGGGTGATGTCGCGGCCGTCGAACTCGACCGTGCCGGCGGTGAGGTCGGCGAGCCGGACCAGGCAGCGCCCGAGCGTCGATTTGCCGCAGCCGGACTCGCCGACCACGCCGAGCGTCTCGCCGGCGGCCACCTCGAGGGACACACCGTCGACGGCGCGTACCACCGGGCCCCGCCGGGCGGCGAAGGCGCCGGAACGGGCCGGGTAGTGCTTGACCACGCCGGTCGCCCGCAGAATCACGTCACCCACGGCTCTCCTCACGGCTCCTCTCGCGCAGAGCGGCCCGGCCTTCGGCCGGCAGCCAGCAGGCATCGACGTGCTCCGACGCCCCGTTCCGTGTGCCCCCGGTGGGCGCGTCCGCCAGTTCCGGCCGCACCTCGCAGGCCTGGTGCCGCAGCCGGCACCGGGGCGCGAAGCCGCACCCCGCCGGCAGGTCGAGCGGCCCGATCGGCGTTCCCGGGATCATCGGCAGCCGCCGGACCCTCGGGCCGGCCATCCGGGGCACCGAGTCGAGCAGACCCCACGTGTACGGGTGACGGGGCCGCCGGAAGACCTCCCGCTTCGGTCCCCGCTCCACCGCCCGCCCGCCGTACATGACCAGGACCCGGTCGGCGATCTCCGAGACCACCCCCATGTCGTGGGTGATGACCACGATGGCCGAGCCGTGCGTCTCCCGTAGCCGCCGCATCAGGTCCAGCACCTGCGCCTGGGTCGTGACGTCGAGCGCGGTCGTCGGCTCGTCCGCGATCAGCAGGGCCGGGTTGCAGGCGAGCGCCATGGCGATCACCGCACGCTGGCGCATCCCGCCGGAGAACTCGTGCGGGTAGTTGTCCACCCGGCGGCCCGGCTCGGGGATGCCCACCTCGGCCAGCAGCCGGACCGCCCGGTCCCGGGCCGCCTGCCGGCTGACCTTCTCGTGTGCCCGGATCTGCTCGGCGATGTGCCAGCCGACCCGGTAGACCGGGGTGAGCGCGGTCATCGGGTCCTGGAAGATCATCGCGATGTCGCGCCCCCGGACGTCGCGCAGCTCGCGGTCGGTGAGCTCGAGCAGGTTCCGTCCCCGGAACAGCACCCGCCCGGAGATCCGCGCGTTCGGGTCGCGGATCAGCTTGAGGATGCTCAGCATCGACACGGTCTTGCCGGAGCCCGACTCGCCGACGATGCCGAGCGTGTCCCCGGCGGCCAGGGCGAACGACAGGCCGTCGACGGCGGTGACCGTGCCCCGGCGGGTCCGGAAGGTCACCCGCAGGTCGTCGACCTCGAGCAGCGGCTCAGGCATGGCGCGCCCTCGGGTCGAGCCGGGCGTAGAGGACGTCGACTACCGCGTTGGCCAGCACCACGAAGAACGCCGCGTAGATGACCGTCGCCATGATCATCGGGAGGTCGACGGTCTGCAGTGCGTCGTAGGTGAGCTTGCCGACCCCAGGCAGCCCGAAGACCACCTCGGTGAGCAGCGCCGCGCCGCCGACAAGCGCGCCGAAGTCGAGGCCGAACAGCGACACGATCGGGATGAGCGAGCAGCGCAGCGCGTGCCGGATGAGGATCCGCCGCTCGGAGATGCCCTTCGCGCGTGCCGTCCGCACGTAGTCCTCGTTGAGGTTGGCGACCAGCTCGGACCGCAGCAGGCGAGCGTAGATCCCGGCGTACAGGACGGCCAGCGTGAGCCACGGGAAGAGCAGGTGCAGCGCCCACTGGCCCGGATCGTCGGTGAGGCTCACGTACCCGAGCGGCGGGACCCAGGAGAAGACCGAGCCGTGCAGCCGGCTCTGCGTGATCAGGTTGACCACCTCGCCGAGCCAGTAGACCGGCAGCGAGATGCCGACGACGCCCGCCAGCATGATGAGCGGGTCGGCCACGGTGCCACGCCGCCACGCCGCCACCGTGCCCATCAACACGGCGAACAGCACCCAGATGACCGCCGCCCCGAGCACCAGCGAGAGCGTGACGGGCGTGGCCTGGACGATCTGCGGGATCACCTTCGCGCCCCGGTTGACGAAGGACTCCAGGTCCCGGCTGATGAACAGGTGACGCATCATCAACGCGTACCGGATGGGAATCGGACGATCCAGGCCGAACGAGTGGCGCACCTGCGCGAGCGTCGCCGGGTCCGCGTTGCGGCCGGCGATGCGCGCGGCCGGGTCGACCCCCGGCGTGGCGAAGAAGATGAGGAAGACCAGCACGCTGATCGCGAAGAGCACGAGTACGGCCGAGGCCAGCCGGCGTACGGCGAACAGAAGCATCACCGGGCCCCCGGATCCAGCGCATCCCGGACACCGTCGCCGAGGACGTTGAGGGCGACCGCGGTGGCGGCGATGCACAGCCCGGGTGCGATCGTCACCGCCGGCCGGGTGTAGAGCAGGCCGAGACCATCGTTGATGATCGTGCCCCAGCTCGCGTCCGGCGGCTGCACGCCGACCGAGAGGAACGAGAGCGCCGACTCGGTGAGCATGTCGAGCGCCATCATGATCGGCACGAAGACGATCGCCGTGGGCAGGATGTTCGGCAGCACGTCGCGGCGCATGACGCGGACGTCCGAAGCGCCCGTGCCGATCGCCGCCTGGATGTAATCCCGGTTGCGCAGCGCCACCACCTGCCCGCGGACCGGCCGCGCGACGTACGGCACGTAGACCACGGCGATGATGAGGATGGGCACCCAGAGGCTGCCCGCCGAGATCGTGATCGGCCCGAGGCGCAGCCCGCTGGTCAGCAGGATCACCGAGAGGCAGATCGCGAGCAGGTAGACCGGGATCGACCACACCACGTCCAGCGTCCGCGACAGCAGCGCGTCGACCGGACCGCCCGCGTACCCGGCCAGGACGCCGACCGCGGTGGCGATCAGGCAGCACAACAGGGCGGAGATCAGGCCGATGAACAGGCTGTTGCGCCCGCCGTAGAGCAGCCGCGCCAGCACGTCGCGGCCCTGGTTGTCCGCGCCCAGGAAATAGTGGCCCGGGTCCCAGGTCGGGCCGATCGGGGTGACCCCCAGTCCGAGCCCGGTGCTGCTCGGGGCGAGCACCTGGACGGTCCGGCCGTCCACCACCGTCGTGCCGGACACGTTGGAGCGGAACGGGTCGGTGTGCGCGACGTGCTCGGCGTACAGCGGGGCGGCCAGGCAGGCCAGCGCGATGACGACGAACACCGCGACGCCGGCCATGGCCGCCCGGTTGCGGGCGAGGTGGCCCGCGGCTATCCGCCACGGGCCGGCGCTCACTGCACCCACAGCTGCGAGACCAACATGTAGAACTGCTTGCTGAACTGGTAGTTGCCGACCCGCTTCGAGGTGAAGTCCACCAGCTTCGGGTTGATCAGCGGTACGACCGGCGCCTTCGCCATGATGGCCTGGTCGATCTGGCCCCACAGCTTGTCGGCGGCCTGCGGATCGGTCCGCGCCAGCGTCAGTGCCTGCTGGATCTGGCCGTCGATCCCCTTGTCGCAGAAGCCGGAGATGTTGATGCTCGAGTCGCTGCCGGGGTGGAACGAGGCGCAGGACAGCAGCACGTTGATGAAGTCCGAGGCCGCCGGGTAGTCCTGATACCACGAGGTCAGCGACAGCTGAACCTTGTTCTTGGTGTTCTGGATGTAGGTGAACTGGATGTCGGCGGACAGCGGCTTCAGCGTTGCCTGGTAACCGATCTCGTTCAGCACGCTCTGCAGGTATTCGCCCATCGCCTTGTTCACCGTGTCGTCCTGCACGACGACGCCGACCTCCTGCCCGGCCGTGCCGGACTGCTGCACGAGCTGCTTGGCCTTCGCGAGGTCGGGCGCCGACCAGGTGGCGCCGCCGCCCGCGGTGTAGGCGCACGAGTCCACGTGCCCGGGTAAGCCGGGCGGCAGGATCGTGCAGGCCGGCTGGGCGAGGTTGGTTCCGCCGTACAGCCGGACCACCGCGGCCCGGTCGACCGCCCAGCTGATCGCCTGGCGGGCGGCCTCGTTGTTGAACGGGGCGAGGTTGGTGTTGAGTGCGAGATACCAGAACGCGGTCAGCGGGTTGACATGCACCTGGCTCGCGTACGTGGTGCCCAACTCGTTCAGGCGGTCCGCCGGGGGCGGGTCGAAGACCCAGTCGGCCTGCCCGTTCTGGACCGCCGTGACCTCCGCCTCGACCGTCAGGCCGAACGATTCGTCGATCTCGTCGGGGTATGCCTGCGGCTCCGCGTCGTGCGACCACTCGCTGAAGTTGGGGTTCCGGACCATCTTCAGCTCGCGGTTCGGGTCGTACGAGGCGACCATGTACGGCCCGGTGGTGGGCAGCGGGGTCGTCCCGGCGTCCTTGGCCGGCGAGCCCTTCGGCAGGATCGAGGCGTGCGGCACCGCGAGCTTGTAGAGGAACTCGGAGTCCGGCGCGGTCAGGTGGATCGTCACCGTGCCGGCCGTCGCGTCGCCCACCACACCCTTGGCCAGTGAGCAGGTCGCGGGCTTGGTGAGGCAGGCGTCGGCGCCCACGATGCCGTTGTAGAACGTGCCCGCGGTGGGGCTGGAGACCTTGAAGATGCGCTCGAACGACGCCACGACGTCGTCGGTCGTGAGCGCGGCCCCGGTGGAGAACTTGATGCCCTGACGGAGCTTGAACACGTACGTCTTGCCGCCGTCGCTGACCTGCGGCGCCGCCTCGGCCAGGTCGGGCACGGGGGTGAAGGACGCCTGTCCGTCCACCTTCTTGAAGGCCATCAGGCCGTCGTACATGGCCTGGTAGAGCTGCCAGTACTGCAGCGTGTAGTTGACCTGCGGGTCCAGTGAGCCGGCCGCGCTCTTGGCGAGCAGCTTGAGCGTGCCGCCCTTGTGCTGCGACTGGAAGCCCGCCGTCGAGCCGGAGGCGCTGGTGGCCGGCGTGCTCGACGAGCCGGAGCAGCCGGCGAGGATCAGGGAGGTCGTTATCAACGCGATTCCGGGAAGGGCCTTACGTGCCATCGACGGCTCCGGTCACTCGTGTTCGTCCAGGAAGGCGCCGACGAGGCGTAGGTAGTCCCGCTCCTCCTCGACGTGCGGCATGTGGCTGGACTCTTCGAAGATCGTCCAGCGCACGTCGGGGACGCGGTCGGCGTACGGCTGGACCGTCGCCTCCGTGGCCTCGTCGTAGCGGCCCGACACGAGCAGGGTGGGCGCCGTGATCCGGTCGAGCCGGTCGATCACGGTCCAGTCCTTGAGGGTGCCGACCACGTGGAACTCGTTGGGGCCGTTCATGGTGTGGTAAACGGTCGGATCCGCGTCGATCAGCGCGAACGTCTCGGCGACCTCGGGCGGGTTGGGCACGATCCGGCACACGTGCCGGGCGTTGAAGACCTCCTCGGCGGCCCGGTAGTCGGGGTGGTCGGTGGTGCCGGCCCTCTCGTGTGCCAGCAGCGTCTCCTGGACGTCGGCGGGCAGGCCGGCCCGCAGCCGGGCCGCCTCAGACAGCCAGAGCTCCATCGAGGCCGGCGAGTTCGCGATCACGAGGGCGCGCAGGCCCGCCGGACGGCGCACCGCGTGCTCGGCCGCGAGCATGCCGCCCCACGACTGGCCGAGCAGGTGATACCTTTCCGCGATGCCGAGCGCGGCGAGGAGGTTGTCCAGTTCGTCGAGGAAGAGCTGGACGGTCCAGAAATCGGCTCCCCGGTCCGGCAGGTGGGTCGAGTTGCCGATGCCGAGCTGGTCGTAGTGCACGACCGCGCGTCCCTGGGCGGCGATGCCGGCGATGCGCAGCGTGTAGTTGTGCGCCGCGCCCGGCCCCCCGTGCAGGACCACGAGCGGCGTCCGGGCCGAGTCGAGATCGCCGGTGACGCGGTACCACGTCTGCCAACCGCGGAAGTCGACGGTGCCGGCGTGAGTGGGTTCGGGAATGGACAACGCGCCTCCCTGATCTCCGTGCTCGGTATCCTGGATGGTGTAAAGGTCCGACCACAAGACCTTTTCAGTGTATGTTCGAGAGAGGTAACGTGGCGGAAATCGACGAATTCGCGCGGGTGCTCGGCCAGGTGCTCGATGGCCAGTCCGGTTCCGCGTTACGCCCCGTCCGGCTGCCGACCGCGGCGTCCGAGGTCGCCGACCGCCTGATCACCGCCATCGCGATGGGGGAGTACCTGCCGGGCGAGCGCCTCCCGCCGGAGCGCGACCTGGCCCAGATTCTCGACGTCGGCCGGTCCAGCGTGCGCGAGGCCATCGGCCGGCTCCAAGCGGTCGGCATCGTCGACATCCGCCGAGGGCGGCAGGGCGGCACGTTCGTCCGGGAGAGCTGGACCGGCGCGTCCGCCGAGGCGGTACGGCGGACCCTGCTGCCCCGGTGGGCCGAGATGGAGCAGCTGTTCGACCTGCGTTGCCTGGTCGAGGGCATGATCGCCCGAACGGCCGCCGAGCGGCGCGGCGCCGGCGACATCGAGCGCATGCGGGCGGCGCTCGACCGGTTCGCCTCGGCGCGCACCGCCTACGACGAGCATGCCGCCGACATCGCCTTCCATCAGGCCGTCGTGGAGGCGGCGCGCAACCCGCAGATCGCGGCGCTGAGCCGCGACCTGCTCACGCGGGTCAGCCTGGGCTTTCCCATCGAGCCGTACGACGGGGCGCGCGCCGTCCTGCGCCGGGCGCTGGGCGAGCACACCGCGCTCTGCGAGGCGATCGTGGCCGGCGAGGCCGAACGGGCCGGGGCCATCGCCCGGGGGCACTTCACGATCACCAACGAGGCCGTACGCGAGGTGCTCTCCCGCGCCGGCTCAGACCTCTCCGGTACTGACGGGACACCCGGGGGCGAATCGGGCGTACGCGTCGATTGAAGGTTGTCTTATCTTCTTCTTAGCCGGCGGGTGTTCCTGGCCGGGTTTGTGGATCATCGACGCCGGTTCTGTCGGGGACCGTCGGCCTTATCCCCACAAATCTGGAGAAGTCCTCCGTGAAGAAGCTCGCGCTCTCGCGACGCTGGTTGTTCGTGTCCGCGGCCGCCGTAGTCATGGCCGCCGGTGGAGGGGTCGCCGTCCTGACGGCCTCCGCCGCCACGATCACGCCGGCGTTGCCCAACACGATCGAGGCCGTGCACAGCGGCAAGTGCCTGTCCACCGCGGGCGCCGCCGAGCCGGTCACGCAGCAGCCCTGTGCCGCCGGGTCCACCGCCCGGCAGGCGTTCCGGCTCACCGCGGTCACCGGCGGCTACACGATCAGCCCGCTCAGCGGCGGCGGCTGCCTGGGCGTGTCCACCGACACGCCCATCCGGCTGGTCGCCACCTGCAACGGCGGCGCCGCGCAGAAGTTCGTCGCGACCCGGTCCGGCAACGGGTACGCGCTCAAGAACGTGCAGAACGGCCGCTGCGTCGACGTGACCGGCCGGTCCACCGCGAACGGCGCCGCCATCATCCACTGGACGTGCAACGGCCAGACGAACCAGCAGTGGCGGCTGAGCCTGCCCGCCGGCCCGACGACGTCGCCGAGCAACAGCACCGAACCGAGCACGGGTACGAGCAGCAGCGCCCCGACCCCGACGGCCACCACCACCGCGCCGGCGAGCCCGTCCGCCCCGGCCAGCTCGGCGCCGGCGACCGGTGCCTGCGCCCGCCCGGCCGGCTCCTCCTCGCAGGTCCGGGTCACCGACGTGAACGTCGGCACGGCGGTCACCGGTTACGGCGGCGAGGGCGACACCGAACCGCTGCCGATGGCGATCGCGGCCACCCCCGACGGCGGCTCGTGGCTGGCCTGGCTGGGCACCGATGCTGCTGCTGACCCGCAAGGGCGACTGCCACACCGGCCCGCTCTGCGGCGGCACCTCCAGCCCGTGCAACAAGATGTTCATGGTCCGCTTCGACAACAGCGGCCACACGGTCTGGGAGCAGCAGGTCACCAACCTCACCGACGCGCGGGGCGGCTACGACGACGGCGCCCGGTTCGTCTGGTGGTACCAGCATCACGGCCGGCTCGCGTACGACGGCACCAATTACGCGGCCTACTTCGGGGTGGCGATCACCGTGCAGAACGGCAACTGCGTGGACATCCACGAGGGCGACCGGATGCAGGTGGTGGACCCGACGGGCGCGTTGCTCGGCGGGCACGGCAGCTTCGACTTCGGCTGCAGCCACGCGTGGACGTCGCGGATCCTGTGGGACCCGAGGACGAGCAAGTTCGTGATGGTGTGCGCCACCGACAACGACTGCCGGATAGCGCAGCCCGACCCGTACCGGACGGTGGCGGCGGGCACGTGCGACGGCACCCTGTTCGGCGGTGACCTGGTGCTGGCCAAGTCGTCCGGCTACTGGACGGCGTGGAGCCAAAGCGGCAAGGCGCGCCTCGAGCACTTCACGACAGGCGCCTCGGACAAGACGGTCACGACGGCCGCGGCAACCAGCCATCCGCACCTGGTGACCTACGGCGACCGGATGCTGCTGGCCTGGAAGTCGGGCTCGTCGATGCTGGCCCAGGTCTACGACGCCGGGACCGGGCAGACGGTGGGCAGCCAGTTCACCATCGCCGTCCGCGACCACGACTACATGGCATTCAAGGCGTACGCGGACGGCAGCGCCGCCTACGCGGCCGCCGGCAGCACGAGCACCTCCATCAAGATCGCACGAGTCATGCCGCTCGCCTGACTCCGGACCGGCCGGCCCGGTGGGGGACGCTCATCCCTCATCGGGCCGGCCGATAAACGGATCATGGTTGGGGGCGTGACTAGCATCGGGGCATGAGGCACGGGGACGTCATGCGATCCTGGCGGCTCCCGGACGGGAGCCTGCTCGTCGAGGTCGTGTCCAGCTACGAACCGGGCTTCCACCACCTGCGGGACGACCGGCTCGTCCGCTCCTACCTTCCCCGCGTCGCCGACGACTGCGAGCTGATGTACATCTACGGCCACCGGGTCATCGAGGACCGCCTCGAGCACGTCACCCATGTCGAGGTGGGCTACCCGTACCGGCGTGACGTGGTCAGGGTCGGCGAAACGATATTCGATGGCCTGCTCGCACTGCCAGCGGGCGGCGTGACCAGGGAGCAGCTCGCCCGGGCGGGTGTTCCCGAGCCGTGACCCTACCGATCGCACCTCAGGGGCGTTCATCCCCCGTGGCTCGATTCCCGCGATGTCAGTGGGGAGCGCCGAACCAGCGGTGCAGGTGGTCGGTGAGCGTCCGCTGATCGTCACCGGTCCAGGCCACGTGCCCGTCCGGGCGTAGCAGGACGGCGGGCGCGTCGAGTTCCTCGCTCGGGTCGGTGACGAGGTCGACCCGGTCGGTCCAGCCGTCCACCGTGAGACTTCCGGTCTGGTCCAGCAGGAGTCCTCGGCCTTGGCGCATCAGCTCGTACCGGCGTCCCCGCTTGGTCGGCAGGTCCCGCAGCCGCCGGCCGAGCAACTCGGGCCCGGGGCCGAAGTCGTACCGGATGCCGATCGCCGTGATCCTCTCGGTGAGGAATCGGTTCACGTCGTCGAAGTCCATCAGTTGCGTGAACAGTCGCCGTACCGCTTGTGGCCCCGGTTCGGTGGAAATGAGGACGGCCTGCGCGCGGGTGAGGTCCAGCACGTCGGCCGCCACCGGGCGACGCTCGACCTCGTAGCTGTCCAGCAGGTCGTCCGGGGCCCAGCCGGCAACCGCGGCCGCCAGTGGCCACGCTGGTCCAGCACCTCGACGCTGCGCACATGCAGGCCGAGTGAACGGACGAGCTGCTTCGGTTGCGCGTCCTGCTCCACCACGAGCACGTCCACGCCCTTGAGGCGTAGCTCGGCCGCGAGCATCATCCCGGTGGGACCGCCGCCGGCGACAACCACGTCAACCACGAGTCCTCCCCCATTCACGAAATGGCAGCGGATCAGGCCCGGGCGCGCCGAGTCGCAGCCGGCCCGCGAGCCTGCCTGAGCCCGTCCGCCGCGAGTACCGCGAACGGTTGACGCGGCCAGCCGCCGTACCGCGACGGTTTACCCGTGATCTCCAACAGCGGCTGGATGTCCCGGGGCCGCGGCGCCCATAACGTTACCGACGCCCTCGCCGGAGGGCGCATATCTGTGGGCAACGGAGAGGCATGAAATGGGACGGATCCGCATGGCCCTGGGCGCCGCCGCGCTGATTTTTGTCGCGACTGTCGCCGTGGCATCGCCGGCCGTGGCGGCGGAGGACACCACGGGGCAGGCATCCGGCGCGTTCGTCGACGACTCGGTGGGAGCCGACGAGTCGGCGGACGGAATCATCGCCGAGGACCTGACCGTCGGCGTCCCCGCCGAGGCGGCTCCCACCGCGAGCCAATGCAACATCGTCTTCTACAACTCCTGGGGTGAGACCTGCTTCCAGAGGAACGGCGACAAGGTCTGGGTCATCGACAGCAGTCACAACCTCAAGACCGCGTACGCCTACTGGCAGAACTACCTGCGGACCTCGAACGGAACCTGGAAGCTGCAGCGCTCGGGCAGCTGCCGTACGACCGGGCAGGTCTTCCTCTGGCACACCTGCTCCTACAACTTCTACGAGGACACGACGGTGAACTCCAAGGGCGGGAAGGGCAGCGGGATCCGGCTCTGGATCTGCCAGGACGGCAGCGGCTGCAGCTCCAAGTACCTCTGGGTACGCAACAACAAGTAGCACTGCGGGCCGCCGTGCCGGGGCGACGAGCCCCGGCACGCTGCCGCACTGGTGGCGGCCGAGAACGATCAGGACACGATCATGCAGGTGGCGCACGGACCTCGGCGAACGCCTACTCCCAGATCGCGTCGTAGCGGGTCAGGGTTTCCCGGCCGGTGGTGCGCTGCGCGTCGTCGCCGGGCATGGTCAGCTCCACGGTCGGATGCTTGATCGTGGGCAGCGGGCCGTCCGGCGTCCGGGTGGTGGTGTGCAGGACGACGTCGAGGATGTCGCCGGCGCCGAGCCGGACGGTCGTGGTCCAGCGGGTCTCGTGGACGGCGGCGGTACGGGTGACGGCGATGCGCCGTACCCGGCCCGCGGGCTTGCCGTTGAGGGTCGCCGTGCCGGCGGTGACGGTGGTGACCAGCCGTGGGTCCACCGACACCGCGAACGACACCGGATGGGGCGCCTTCCCCGGTCCGGTGCCGCGCAGCCGCAGGCCGGCCGGGCGGTAGTAGCGGAACCGGTGGCCGTCGCCCCAGGCCTGCGCGGCCCAGCCGCCGGTCAGCTCGATGCCCCACGGCGTGCGGGCGCCGCCGGTCCCCGCCGATCGGCGCAGGTCATGGCGGGTACGAGTGCCGGCGACGAGGGTGGCCGCGGTGTCGCCCGGCCGCCGCACCAGGTCGTACGGGAAGCGCAGCGGATGTGCCGTGCCGGCCAGGACGACCAGTTGTGCGGCCGCCGGGATCGGCTCGCGCACGGTGACCCGGCAGGTGGTGACGCCGGTCTTCGGGTCGGTCGTGGTGGTGGCCGCCGCGTCCACCCGCCGTCCGCCGGGGCCGGCGATGACCGGGCCGGTGGCGGCGTAGAGCCGGGCGTCGTACGCGAACTCGATCTGCGCACCGGCCGGCACGCTCCCGCCGGTGTTGGCGATCCGGACGGCGAGTTGCTGCGGGCAGGTGGTTCGCGGGGCGGCGTCGGGTGTGCGCACGGCGAGAGGCCGGTCCCCGACCGGCGTGAGAGTCAGTCCGGTTTCCGCGGTAGCAGCGAGGGCCGGCGGCGAGACGGCCAGGACGGTCACGCCGGCCGAGAGGGACGCGGCGGCCAGCAGGCCGCGGCGGGACATCGACAGAGTCATGATCAATCCCCGTTCAGGAGGCGTACGAGACGACGGTGTCGGCGAAGGCCCGCACGATGTCGTCGCTGATGACCGGCGGGACGGCCTCGATCTGCAGGTAGCCGGTGTCGCCGGCCCAGTCCGTGGCCCAGAAGACGTCCCGGGCGGAGGTCAGCGCCGCGTCGGCGTCCGAGGAGACGATGTCGCGCCCGGCGGCGATCAGAGTGTCGTACGTGCCGCCGAACCGGACCTGGTAGAAGTCGGCGAACCGTTTCCGGGACGCCGTCGCCGAGGCGTAGTAGTAGGGGAACATGGTGGACAGCGGCCGGGTCGGCTCGTAGTTGTGCTGGGCGCCGAGGACCAGAGCGTCCACGTCGGCCAGGAAGTCGCCGATCGCGAAGAATCCGCTGTCGGAGTAGTCGGCGATGTAATTGCGCGCGTAGCTGTACGCGTTCGCGGCCGGCTGCCCGCTCTTCAGGAAGTCGCCGAGCGTACAGATCATGTCGCCGCCCCACCCGGCGAAGTCCACGATCCCGGCCACCTTGAGGTCACCGCTGACCCGGTAGTTCACCACCGAGCCGAAGGTCGCGCCGAAATGGGCCACGTCCAGGTCGCGGAAGTTCGCCGGGTCGCGCAGCGGCAACTCGTCCGGGCGGCCCGGGTAGCCCTTCACGAAGGCCACGAAGTCGGCGTCGAGCGGGCCGAACATGAGGTCGGCCCGGTTCCCGACGTACGCGGGCTGGCGTGACCGCAGGTACTGCGCGACCAGTTCCGGCGCCGACCGGTCCACGTGGCCCTGGTCGCGCCACTGCCCGGCCCGCGCCTCGATCCAGGTCAGGTAGGTGTAGAAGCCGTCGTTCACGTCTCTCGGCCGGGTCACGCTGGTCACGCCGACATCCCGCCCGGACACCAGGTCGTTGTCGATCTCCACCGATCCGGCCGTGCCGTCGGCGAGGGTGGTGTTGGCGATCTGATCGAACGCCCAGTTGTCCGGCAGCGGGAACCCGAGGTTGCCGCTGTAGCCGGTGGACATGCCGCTGACGAAGCTGCGGGTGGCCAGCCCGGCGGAGCTCACCCGGCTGCACACGTTGCGGCAGCCGTAGATGCCCACCGCGTACGGGTTGCCCTTCTCCACCACACCGGCCGCCACGCCCTGGAAATGCGGGATGATCGCGCTGGTGATCTCGTCGTCGACGGCGTCGAAGTCGACCGCGAAGTAGATCGTGGTACCGGCCGGGATGCCGAAGCCGGCCGCCGCCGTGCACGCCGCCCGGCCGGCCGCCAGCCCCTGGTCGTAGCTGAAGTACTCGACGCCGTCGCCGTCCTCCTGGTAGATCGGGAAGAACGCCATGCCCTGGTCGTTGATCAGCGCGATCTCCGAGTTGGTGAGCACCTTGTTGGTGCCGCCGGTGAGATAGCGGCCGACCGTGCGGTAGCCGTTGTTCCAGACCGTCGCGATGGTGGTGCTGTTCAGCGGGTGCATGCAGTCCATCGCGGTGCCCTTGCGGGTCGGGTCGCCGGTGGACAGCAGCAGCGACATCCAGGTCTGGTAGTCGCCCGCGCCGGTGACCGGCAGCATCGAGAACTCCTGGAAGCGGCGGACGTACCCGGCCAGGTCGGCGGTGAACGTACCGGCGTGCGCCCAGTCGCCCTGCCAGTTGTTGAACGTCATCGCCGCCTGGAACAGCCGGACGAACCCGGTCGATCCGGCGTCCACCGAGCCGGCCGAGACGGTCGCCGACGAGCGCAGGCCGGCCTGGGTGCCCGGGCCGACCGCGCCGGTGACCACGCCGTCGGCCATGCCCAGCTGGTACTGGATGCCGAAGACGAGCGCCTTCTGCACGTCCCGGGAGAAGTGGCCGTCGCACGGGCCGATCAGGAAGTCGGCGCGGCCCCAGTAGGTGGCGTTCAGCCAGCGCTGGATCTGCTGGATCGTGTCGTGGCCGCCCGCCGTCAACACGTACGCGTCCATCGTCAGCAGTGCCTTGAACACCTTCGGCGGGATGTCGGTGACGATCGCGGTGTCCCCGACGCCCATGTTCTGCATCATCCCGGCCAGGCCCACCTGGGTCGGGGTGGAGAAACTGCCGTCCAGGTCGCCGCCGAGGTACCCCTTGCAGTACAGTCCCGCCTCGACGATCGTGCGCATGTTCTGGTTCGTGGAGTTCAACCCCACGTTGCCGTACGCGGTCAGCTTGCCCAGCGTCGTCGGCCCGAAGTTGTCCGACAGCTCGGCGATGCCCAACTCGTGCTGGAGCCCGCGGGTCAGCGAGAACATCGTCGACCAGCCGGTCATCCCGGTCTCCGCGCAGGCCACGTACCCCGGCACGGCCGCGTACGTCGCGTTCACCCAGCGCTGCGCCTTCAGCACCATCTCGTCCACACTCGACCCCCGTCTCGCCCGTATGCAGAAGCGATGATGCCAACCGCCGACGCCGTCCGGCGCCACTTTCAGCCCTGGCCGAAAGTGCCTGCTCGAAGGGGTGGCACTCGGCACCGTTCGCTGACCGGGTGAATTCCGGCCAAGCGTGCCGGCGGATGGGCCGGACAGATGTCATCGTTCCCGACGTGCCCACTCGCCGAAGGTTGCTGTTCGCAGCGTTGGCCGTCACCGGCTTGCCGTCGCCCGGCCGCGCGCCGCGCGGGTCCGGGCCGCAGCTGCTGACCACGATGGGGCGTGTACAGGGGTGGCAGGCGAACGATTCGCTGGTGCACGCCATGAGCGACGACCGGCAGAGCGCCTTCTTCACCAGCAGGCCCGACGGGACGGCCGCGACCTTGACCCGTACGGCGATCCGGCCGGCCATCGACCTCACCGGCGGCCGGCACCTCCGGTTGCTGGTCATGGTGGAGAATGGCGACGCGCTGCAGGACCTGTCGCTCTACGTGAGCAGCGACGGGCTGCGGAGCGCGTACGCGTCGGCGCCGATCCAGAACTTGAACGGCGACCCGAGCGTGCGCTGGCTCAAGGACGGTGCCTGGACCTGGGTGACCGTCGGCCTGGGCGGCGCGGCCGTCCACGGGCCCTTCGACCCGGCCGCGGTCGATTCGCTGCGGCTGCGGCTGATCAGCCTGCCCGGCTACACCGCGACCGTACGCCTGCGAGCCGTCGAGATAGCGTCGCCACCGCCCTTCGCCGCGGGCGGGATCGTGTGTTTCAGCTACGACGACAGCTACCGCTCGCAGTACACGATCGCCAGGACCCATCTCGGCCGGCACGGATTTTCCGGTACGGCGTACACCATCACCAGCAACGTGCTGGCCGCCGAAGCGGGCGACCCCCGGTACCTGACCACGGCGATGCTGCGCCGGATGCGGAGCGACGGGTGGGAGATCGGGCTGCACACCGACACGATCGTCGACCACCGGCGAGCCTTCGCGGCCGGCCGTAACGCGGTGACCGGCATCCAGTACGGCACCGACCCGCTGAGCCCGGCCGAACTGGACCTCGACGTCACCCGCAACCTGGCCTGGCTGACCGGCAGCGGCCTGGTGGACGGGTTCGTGGGGCACTGCTACCCGCAGGGCCGCTTCGACGAGACCGTACGGCGGCGGCTCGCCACCAGGGTGGCCTACGTACGGGCGATGACCGAGGACACCAGCGGCATGGAGACGGTACCGCCGGCCGACCCGTACGCGATCCGCTCCTATGCTCTGAACAACCGCTCCACCGACGAGGGCCTGCGGGCGATCGTCGACGGCGTCGCCCGATACGGTGGGCTGGCCGTCTTCTGCGTGCACGACCTGGTGCCGGTCCCGGTCGAACCGACCCAGTGCGCGATCGCCACCCACCAGGCCCTGGTCGACCACGTCGCCGCGAAGCCGGGTCTTACGGTGCTGCCGCTCGGCACCGTCATCCGGCGGCTCGGCCCAGCGTTCGCCTCCTGATCGGCCTTCCGACTGATTCCGCGGGCTTTGGCAGAGGGCGAATTCAGGCCTCCGGCTCGCGGGTCCGGCCGGCGAAGGGGACACGGTGGCACGGCGGTGGACGAGCCGTCGGCCCGCTTCGGTGGTAGGCATGACGCATGGTGGTCCCGGTGCTGGCGACGCTGTGTGCCGTGCTGTTGGCCGCTCACCTGGTCACGCTGGTGCGGCGGCGCCCCGGTGGGCTGGGCACCCCCGCCGAGCGGGCCACGTTCGACACGCTGCACACGGCCAGCCTGGCGGCCAAGGGGCTGCGCGGCGGGCTGACCGCGGCCGGCGCCGGGCGGGCGATCAAGCATCTGCGGCCGCTGCTGGGGGCCTCGGCGCTGGCGTTGACCGGGCACGACGGGACGCTGGCGGTGGACGGGCACGGGCATGTGCACCCCGTGGACCCGCATGCGCACGGCAGCGTCGCGCTGGCCGCGGGGCGGACCGTGGTGCTCGGGCGGGCCGAGATGGGGTGTCCGGCCGGTTGTCCGGTGCAGACCGCCGTAGTCGCGCCGTTGATCGATGGGGGGACGCCGGTGGGTGCGCTGATCGCGTACGCCCGGCAGCCGTCGGCGATTCTGTTGCGGGCGGTCGAGGAGGTCGCCTCCTGGATCGGGGAGCAGTTGGAGCTGGGGTCGGCCGGGCTGCACGAGCGCATGCTGGCCGAGGCCGAGTTGCGGGCGTTGCGGGCGCAGATCAGCCCGCATTTCATCTACAACTCGCTGAACGCGGTGGCCACCTTCGTCCGCACCGATCCGGAGCGGGCCCGGGAGCTGGTGCTGGAGTTCGCCGACTTCACCCGGTACGCGTTGCGGCGCAGCGGGAACTTCGCCACGCTCGCCGACGAGCTGCGGAACACCGAGCGGTACCTGGTGCTGGAGCAGGCCCGCTTCGGCGACCGGCTGAAGGTGTCGCTGCGGGTGGCGCCCGAGGTGCTGCCGACCGCGGTGCCGTTCCTGGTGCTGCAGCCGCTGGTGGAGAACGCGGTGCGGCACGGGCTGGACGCCGGGGGCGAGGCGATCACGGTTTCCATCGTGGCCGCCGACGAGGGGGAGACGGCCCTGCTGACCGTCGAGGACGACGGGATCGGCGCCGACCCGGCGGTGATCCGGGCGGCCCTGGTGGGGGCGGGGCCACGCAAGACGGTGGGTCTGAGCAATGTTGACTCCCGATTGAGGCAGGTGTTTGGTGACGAACATGGACTCGTGGTCGAAACCGCCCCCGGGGCCGGAACAAAGGTCACACTCCGCATACCAAAGTTCGCCCCCGGGGTCGCCGCGCGGTGACGGGCTCCGGGCGCTGGTGCTCGACGACGAGTCGCACGCCCGGGACGAGATCTCCTTCCTGCTCGGCGGCGACCCGCGGGTGGCCTCGGTGCGGACCGCCGCGTCCAGCGCGACCGCCCTGAAGCTGCTCAGCACCGAGGCGTTCGACGTGCTGTTCTGCGACATCCGGATGCCGGGGCTGAACGGGCTGGAACTGGCCCGGCTGGTCGCCCAGTTCACCACGCCGCTGGCGATCGTGTTCGTGACCGCGTACGACGACCACGCGGTGGAGGCGTTCAGCCTGCAGGCCACCGATTACGTGATGAAGCCGGTCCGGGCCGAGCGGCTGCGCAAGGCGGTGCGCCGGGCCGGCGCGGTCCGCGACGGCCGGGCCGAGCCGGCCGGGCCGGACGAGGAGGACGAGGTGATCCCGGTCGAGCTGGGCGGCGTCACCCGGTTCGTCCGGCGCTCGCAGGTCCGGTGGGTGGAGGCGCACGGCGACTACGCCCGCCTGCACACCGACGACGGCGAGCAGCATCTGATCCGGACCACCCTCAGCGTGCTGGCCGAGCGCTGGTCGGCGGCCGGGTTCGTCCGGGTGCACCGCAGCGCGCTGGTCCGGCTGGCCCGGGTGGACGAGATGATCCGCTCGGTGGACGGGCACACCGTGCTGCGCCTGGGCGCGGACGAGCTGACCGTGAGCCGGCGGCACTATCGCGAGGTACGCGACCGGCTGGCCAGCCGGTGACCGAGCCACGCCGGGTTCGGGTGGTGCACCCGCGCACCGATGCGGCGTCGCGCGGGCCGCTCGTGCCCGCGGACGACGCCGTGACCGAAGTGGACGAGATCTACCTGCGGTCGCTGATCCGCGGCCAGGCCCGGCTCGCGCTGCTGATCGGCGGGCTGACCGCGACGCTGCTCGGCGGGATCGCGCTCCTCGGCGCGGTGTGGCCGGCCTTCGACCGGGCGCGGCTCGCCGGGCTGCCGGTGGCGTGGCTGGTCCTCGGCCTCGGCGTCTATCCGCTGCTGATCGCGCTGGCCTGGTTCGCCGTGCACGAGTCGGAGCGCAACGAGGAGGACTTCCGTACGCTGGCCGGCCGCCGATGAGCGCGGCCGTCGTCACCGTCCTGGTGGTGAGCGTGGTGACCATCGTGGCCGGCGCGCTGGGCCTGCGGCGGGCCCGCACCACCGGCGACTTCTACGTGGCCTCGCGGGCCGTGACGCCGCGCTGGAACGCGGCCGCGATCGGCGGCGAATACCTGTCGGCCGCGTCGTTCCTCGGCGTCGCCGGGCTCATTCTGGCGTACGGATACGACGCCCTGTGGTACCCGGTCTGCTACACCGCCGGCTACCTGATCCTGCTGGCCGTGGTGGCCGCCCCGCTCCGCCGCAGCGGCGCGTACACGTTGCCGGATTTCGCCCAGATCCGGCTGGAGTCGACCACCGTGCGCCGTGCCGCCGGCGCCCTCGTGGTGATCATCGGCTGGCTCTACATGGTGCCGCAACTGGCCGGGGCGAGCCTCACGCTGAGCACTCAGCTCGAGGCGCCGGGCTGGCTCGGCGGCCTGCTGGTGTGCCTGGTGGTGCTGATCGCGGTGACCGCCGGCGGCATGCGCTCGATCACCTTCGCGCAGGCCATCCAGTTCTGGATCAAGTTCGTGGCCCTGCTCATCCCGGCGCTGGTGCTGATCGGGGTCTGGCAGCATCGCACCACCGTCTACACCGGTCACCCCACCGCGCAGGGCACGGTCGTGGTGCCGATCGCGCAGGAGACGACGGTACGCCTGCCGGTCACCGAGACCCTGACGGTGCGCGGCTCGGTCGACGGCCGTCCCGTCGACGGCCCGGTCGAGCTGGCCGCCGGGTCGCACCGGCTGGGCGCGGGCACCACCGTGACGCTGCATCGCGACGACACCGTGCCGGTCGTCGCCCGGTTGCCGGACACCACCTTCACGTCGTGGCTGACGCCGCTGGGGTCGGGCATCCCGCACCCGCTTTACGCCAGCCTGTCGCTCATCCTGGGCGTCTGCCTCGGGACCATGGGGCTGCCGCACGTCCTGGTGCGTTTCTACACCAACACCGACGGGCGAGATTCACGGCGTACGACATTTGTGGTTATTGTCTTGCTTTCGGCCTTTTATCTCTTGCCGACCGTCCTCGGCACGCTGGGCCGCCGGTTCGTGCCGGACCTGCTGCTCACCGGCGAGACCGACGCCACCGTGCTCACCCTCCCGGAACGGATGCTCGGCGGCCCCGCCGGGGTGTGGCTGGGCGCGCTGGTCACCGCGGGCGCCTTCGCCGCCTTCCTGTCCACCGTCTCCGGCCTGGCGGTCTCGGTGGCCGGCGTGCTGGGCCAGGGCCTGGTGGGGGACCGGCTGCGCGCGCCGCGGCGGCTGCGGATCCGATCGTTCCGGCTGAGCGCGATTCTCGCGCTCGCCATACCGTACGGGTTGAGCCTGCGCACCGAGCGGCTCGGCCTGGCCGTAGTCGTGGCGCTCGCCTTCACGGTCGCCGCGTCCACCTTCTGCCCCCTGCTCGTACTTGGCATCTGGTGGGACCGGCTGACCGACGCGGGCGCGCTGGCCGGGATGGCGGTCGGCGGCACGCTCTCGCTGACCGCCGCGCTGGCGACGCTGACCGGCGAGGATCCGGCGGGCTGGCCGGGGGCGGTGCTCGGGCAGCCCGCGGTGTGGACGGTGCCGATCTCGTTCGCCGTCATGATCCTGGTGTCGCTGGCGTCGGCCGATCGGGTGCCGGCCGCGGCCCGGCGCATCATGATCCGGCTGCACACCCCCGAGGCGCCGGTTCCGGGCGGCCACTGATCGCGCCCGGGCGACCGGCGGGCGCACCCGTGCGGCCGCAGATCGACGGTCGCGCCCGGTCGGCGATCGGTTCCCGCGAGGGCTCTCGGCGGTGGCAGCATCCGGCTCATCGGGACGCGTCACGCGCGTCCCTCGATGAGAGGAGCCTCGATGGCGACCACCACCGACCCCATCGGCGACCGTTCCCTCGACGTCCCCCGCTTCGGCTTCGGCGCGGGAGTCGCCGACCCCGGGCCGCTCGGCCTGGCGGGCTTCGCCGGCACCACGTTCTTCCTGTCCACGGTCAACGCGGGCCTGCTGCCCGAGTCGGTCACCGCGGTCGTGCTCGGCCTGGCCCTGTTCTACGGCGGGCTGGCGCAGTTGCTGGCCGGCATGTGGGAGTTCGTCAAGGGCAACACCTTCGGCGCCGTGGCGTTCTCGTCCTTCGGCGGGTTCTGGCTGTCGTACTGGTTCCTGGTCGCGCACGTGGTCGGCGGGCTCAAGGCCCCGGCCGGCGACGTGACCAACGCGATCGGCGTCTTCCTGCTGATCTGGACCATCTTCACGGCGTACATGACGGTCGCCGCGACCCGGGTCTCGCTGGCCGTGCTGGCCGTCTTCGTCGCGCTGACACTGACCTTCCTCTTCCTCACGCTGGGCGCCTTCAGCAGCTCGGGGATGACCAAGGTGGGTGGCTGGCTCGGCCTGATCACCGCGGTGCTGGCCTGGTACGCGTCGTTCGCGGCGGTCACCAACGCGACCTTCAAGCGCATCGTCCTCCCCGTGTTCCCGCGGGTCTGACATGAGCGAGACACTGTCCAACCTGCTCCACGAGGAGCGGCGGTTCCCGCCGCCCGAGGAGTTCGCCGCCGCCGCGAACGTGACCGCGACGGCGTACGAGGAGGCGGCCGCCGACCGGCTCGGCTTCTGGGCGGCCCAGGCCCGGCGGCTGAGCTGGGCGGCGCCGTGGTCGGAGGTGCTCGACTGGTCGGGCGCGCCGGTGGCCCGCTGGTTCGTCGGCGGCCGGCTCAACGTCGCGTACAACTGCGTCGACCGGCACGTCGAGGCCGGCCACGGCGACCAGGTGGCCTACCACTGGGAGGGCGAGCCGGGCGACACCCGGGCCATCACGTACGCGGAGCTGAAGGATCTGGTCTGTCAGGCCGCGAACGCGCTGACCGAACTCGGCGTGCGGGCCGGCGACCGGGTGGCGATCTACCTGCCGATGATCCCGGAGACGGTGGTGGCCATGCTGGCCTGTGCCCGGCTGGGCGCACCGCACACCGTGGTCTTCGGTGGCTTCTCGGCCACCGCGCTCTCCGACCGGATCCTCGACTGCGACGCCCGGGTGGTCATCACCGCCGACGGCGGCTACCGGCGCGGCGCGGTGTCGGCGCTCAAGCCGGCCGTGGACGAGGCGCTGGAACGCTGCCCGGACGTGCGCTCGGTGCTGGTGGTGCGGCGCGGCGGCAACGAGGTCGCGTGGACCGAGGGCCGGGACGTGTGGTGGCACGACCTGGTCGGCCGGCAGTCCACCGAGCACACCGCCGAGCCGTTCGACGCCGAGCATCCGCTGTTCGTCATGTACACCTCGGGCACCACCGGCAAACCGAAGGGGATCCTGCACACGAGCGGGGGCTACCTGACCCAGGCGGCGTACACCCATCATGCGATCTTCGATCTGAAACCGGATCAGGATCTGTACTGGTGCGGTGCCGACATCGGCTGGATCACCGGGCACAGCTACATCGTCTACGGCCCGCTGGCCAACCGGGCAACTTCGTTCCTGTACGAGGGGACGCCGAACACGCCGACCGAGCACCGCTGGTGGGAGATGATCGAGCGGTATCGGATCACCATCCTGTACACCGCGCCGACCACGATCCGGACCTTCATGAAGTGGGGCGCCGAGGTGCCGTCGGCGCACGACCTGTCGTCGCTGCGGCTGCTCGGCTCGGTCGGCGAGCCGATCAACCCCGAGGCGTGGATGTGGTACCGATCGGTGATCGGCGGCGACCACTGCCCGGTGGTGGACACCTGGTGGCAGACCGAGACCGGCGCCATCATGATCAGTCCGCTGCCCGGGGTGACCGCGACCAAGCCCGGCTCGGCGATGACCGCGATGCCGGGAGTCGGGGCCGACGTGGTCGATCAGGACGGTGAACCCGTGCCCAACGGGGGCGGCGGGATGCTCGTCCTGACCGCGCCGTGGCCGGCGATGACCCGGGGCATCTGGGGTGACCCGGAACGGTTCCGGGAGACGTACTGGGCGCGCTTCGCGAAGCAGGGCTTCTACTTCGCGGGCGACGGCGCGAAGAAGGACGACGACGGCGACCTGTGGCTGCTCGGCCGCATCGACGACGTCATGAACATCTCCGGCCACCGGATCTCGACCACCGAGGTGGAGTCGGCCCTGGTCTCCCACCCCACGGTGGCCGAGGCGGCGGTGGTCGGCGCCACCGACCCGACGACCGGTCAGGCCATCGTGGCGTTCGTCATCCTCCGCACCACGGAACCGATGGACGACCTGGCGGCGACGCTGCGCGACCACGTGGCCAAGGAGATCGGGGCGATCGCCAAGCCGCGCCAGATCCTGGTCGTTCCGGAACTGCCGAAGACCCGCTCCGGGAAGATCATGCGCCGGCTGCTCCGGGACGTCGCGGAGAACCGGAAGCTGGGCGATGTGACCACGCTGACCGACTCGTCGGTGATGGACCTGATCCGGGACAAGCTGCCCACCGCGCCGGCGGAGGGCTGACGAGAGTACGACGGCGGGGTCGCGGTCTGCGTTCTGCGGGCCGCGATCCCGCCCCGCGCTCGGCGCAGCACGGCCCGGCCGGAGCCGCTCGTCATGTCCGCGCCGAGGGCCGAGTCCCGCTATTCGCCGGGATGCCTCGGTGTTCGCGCCCCCCCAGCAACGGCTGCAGATGCCCGCCCGGCCGCCGCGCAGCCCCCGCAACCCGCCCGCATTCAGTGCTCCGCTCCCAGTGTGGATCTCTCCCCTGACAGATTCGGAAGATCAGCGCGGTTCGAGGCCCACCCATACGGATACCCAAACGTACGGGCGTGCGGACCCGGGCGCTGACGGATCGTCGGGTCCGCTCGGGGCGGTCACGTGGACTGGGGAAGCGAGTGGACTCGTCGCTCAGCCAGGTCTGGAAGGTGCCGTGCGGCCGTCGCGAAATCGTTGTCGTCGTGCAGGATCACGAGTCCGCGGATGGCGGCGCAAGCGCAGATCAGCAGATCTACGCATGACAACGCTCGGTGCGCTCCGGCGCGCATCAGGCGGTATTGCGCGGACTCCACCCATTGCCACGCCGGCTTCGGTACCGGGACGTCGGGATAGAGGTCGACGAACATGGAGGTCATCTGCTCGTATTCGTCGAGGTTGCGGGCCGAGCCGCGAAACTCGGTACGTTGCGGCTGACATGACCCGATCGCGTGATCAGAGATCACGTCGGCCCAGCCAGCCCGCACGTCAGAATCGCGTAGCAGTCGCCACAATGACGACGAGTCGGCCAGATAGCGGATCACGCAGCGGGCGCCTTGCCTGCTGCGTGCATGTCCTGCCATCCTTCGTAGTCCCACGTCTGAGCCGCGGCGGCATAGTGATCGAGCGCCGCGATACGGCGGTGCCGAGCCGCGTACTCCCGCAGGGCGAGGTTCACCGTCTCCTTCTTGCTTCGCGCGCCGGAGAGCCGCATCGCCTCGGCGAGCGCGTCATCATCAAGATCGATTTGAGTGATGGCCACAGCGGGCCTCCTTGTTGGTGATGTACAGAGCTCTCATACATCTCCACCATAGCAAGCGGTGCACCTGCTCGGCGGGCGAACCCCGTCCGGCCGAGCTGAGCACCACGCCGCATCCCGGCACAGGGCAGGCGCAGGCCCATAAGAACCAAAATGCGTCGTTTGCTCCTGCTGCGGCGAACAGTCCGTTACCGCTGACCGCATCGGTAAGCGGTTTCGCACGACACCCGCTCTCGGAGTGGTCCGCTTCTCCCACGGCGATGAACGACGGTCCATGCTCCGCGACCTCCTCGAACCTCACCAGGCGCACGAGGCCCCACCCGGCGATCCTCCGAGGGTCGGCCGACCGCGGTTCTCCGCATCGTCCTCATCCGCCGGCTAGGCGGGCGTCGACGCCGTTCATCACGCTGGGTGGGCGGACGCGACAGCCCGGCAATGCACTGATTTGCTTGATGAGCGCGCGCCCGATCGTGTCGATAGACGCGGGTCTCTGCCCGTCACATTGATTGATCGCAGGTTGTCCAGTGCCGAGCCCATCCCGATCAGCTGCCCGTCGGCGCTGGGGTCAACCACCTGCTAGCGGCGCTGGTGCGACCGCTGCTCAGAGCAGAGGCTGCGGAAGCATCTGGCTCGGAAACTGCGTGAGCAGCGGCGCCACCTCAGGGTTCTCCGTCCAGTCCGCCCACTCCGCATCGAGGGTAACGGTGCCGTCGGTGTATTGCAGGACGGCGGTCTCACCGTTGAAGAGCAGCACGCCGTGGCCCCCGAACCGCGCGGCGAACGCGATAAGCGTGTGGACCATAAGGGCCTCGGCGTGCGACGTCGTCGGCTCGTCGGAGTGGGCGGAGAGACGGAACGTCGCGGTGAAGCGGTGGTCGAAGCCGAACAGAGCCACCGCGGGATTCACTTCGTCCCCAGACACCTGTCGGGCCGAGATATACATGCCGTCGAGAAACACCGTGCCGTCGGCGTGCTGTTCCCCCGCGGTGGCAGTGGCGATGAACTCGCGAAGGGATGCGGTGTCGGTGTCGCCGTACCACGTGTATTCGATGGCCATTTCTCGTCACTCACTGAACGGGAAGAAGGGAATGACCTTACCGTCCCTGACCACCAGGATCTCCTTGAGGTCGGCGATCGGCTTGCGGCGCAACATGTCGGCAATTTGGTCCATGGTGGCGGGAGTGTCGTCCATGTTCAGGACGATCCGGTCAGCCTGGCCCTCGGAAACCTTCTCACTGAGCTTTCCGCGGATATTGTCGAGGTTGCCGGTCTGGGGGCGTAGTTGTCGAAGTACTCACCCTCGATCTTGTAGTCGGGTTCCTTGCCGTTGGGCTTCGGCGGCGGATTCTGCTCGACGTCATAGCCGTGCTGCGCGAACGTGTCGGCAGACTCGTTCTCCCGGCAAAGGGGTTGTTCTTTCGTGTCTGGATAGGTCGGCCGGGCGGCGGCAGCGTCCGTTGTGGAGGTTGGTAGGTTGATCAACTGTGTCCGCGCCGCAGCCATCGCCGTCGTATGACGAACTGCTCGCGCGGGTTGCGGAGTTGACCGGCCTGTTGGAGAAGGCTCTGGCGCGGGTGGCCGAGCTTGAGGCCCGGTTGAAGCAGTCGTCGTCGAACTCCTCTCGGCCTCCGTCGTCGGACGGGTTGGCCAAGCCGTCGCCGAAGTCGTTGCGGCCGCGGCCGGGTCAGGGTCCGGGGCGGCCGAAAGGCCAGGACGGGGTCACGCTGGATCGCTTCGCGGATCCCGAGGTGGTCCGGCACTCAACCAGCCATACCCTACCCCCGGCTATTCGACCCTGTAGCACGACGTAGCACATCGCGTTATGCTGCCCGTATGGCTGATCCGTCACGCGAGATCACACAGCGCGAGCTTCGTAACGACTCGGGTGCCATCATGCGTGGGGTCGAGCGAGGCGAGTCCTACACGATCACGCGCAACGGAACGCCGATCGGTCGTCTCATCCCGCTACGGCGGCGCACGTATGTCCCCCGTGAGCAAGTGACGGCCGCCTTTGCCACCTCGGCGACAGTCGATCCTGATCGGTTGCGCGCCGACCTCGACGCCGCCGCCGAACAGGACCCGTTCGACCGTGACTGGTGACGCCACCCGCGGCCTGATTGACACGAAAATCGTCGTTCACCTGCCTGCTCTCGACCCTGCTCTACTGCCTGACGAGTTGGTCGTCAGCGCGATCACGCTGGCCGAGTTGTCCGCCGGTCCACATCACACTGACGATCCCGTCGAACGGGCTCGGCGAACCAGCGTGCTGCAGCACACCGAGGCGACCTTTGATCCACTGCCGTTCGACGCCGAGGCGGCTCGCACCTACGGCATGGTGTGCGCGGCGGTCCTCGCCGCCGGCCGAACGCCGCGCCGCCGTGTCGCGGGCCTGATGATCGCCGCCATTGCCGTCGCGAACCGGCTACCGCTCTACACCACCAATCCCGGGGACTTCGTCGGACTGGACCAGTTGGTCACCGTCGTGGCTGTACCGCGCCCGGTCAGCTGGTAACGACAAGCCTTCGGCACGCGGTGCGCAACTGTTCGGCAGGGCTCGAATTTTGGAGCCCGGTGATGGCGACTTCGAGCGGTACTGGTCGGTGGTTCGGTGGCAATCCGAGCATGTGGAGCGGTCCCGCCGCCTTGGTGACCCGCCGCTTGGGCCGGTCGGCGTTGTTCCTGCCGACCGCATTGTCTACACCGAGCACTGGCTCCGGCGAGAGGGTTACGCACCCCGGCAGTTCTGGCGCAAGGCGCAACCAACGAAGTAATGACCAACGATCGTTCTGAGCATCGTGTCGGCCGTCACCAGGTCGGCGTAGCGCTTGACTTAAACCTTGGTTCACTGTCGAGCATGGCCGTCATGACGGACATCAAGCAGGCCCTGGTGGCCGGGGCGACCGGCAACATCGGTCGGCACGTGGTGCGGTTGCTGCTCGATCGAGGTGTGGCGGTGCGCGGGCTGGCCCGCGATGTGAGCGGCCTGCCCGAGGGCGTCGACCGGGTCGGCGCGGACGTGCGGGACCTCGACGCGCTCCGGGCCGCCGTGCGGGACGTCGACGCGGTGCTTCTGGTATGGCCCTTCCTGACGGCCGACGGTATCGACGAGGTCGCGGCCGTGATCGGCCGGCCGGGGCGGCGGGTCGTGTACGTCTCGGCGATGAGTGTGCGCGACGACGCCCCGCCCGAGCGCAACGGCGTGTGGGGCCAGGTCGAGGATGCGATCCGGGGTAGCGGCGCCGACTGGACGTTCCTGCGGGCGAGCGGCTTTGCGACCAACACCCTGCAGTGGGCGCCGGCGATCCGGTCCGGGCGTCCGGTCCGGATCCCGTACCTGCGGGCGGCCCGGTCGCTCATCGACGAGCGGGACATCGCCGACGTCGCGGTCCTGGCCATGACATCGCCCGGTCATGCCGGGCGTGCCTACGCCCTGACCGGGCCGGCCGCTGTCACGCAGGCCGAGCAGGTACGGCTGATCGGGGCGGCGGCCGGTCTACCGGTGTCGGCCGAGGAGATCGGACACGACGAGGCCCGGGCGGAGATGCTGAGCTGAGCGGAGCCGGGCTTCGCCGACGGTGCCCTGGCGTATTGGGCCTCGCTGGTCGCCACGCCGGAGCCGGTGACGGACACGGTGCGGCGGTTGACCGGATCGCCGGCCCGGCCGTTCGCGTCGTGGGCCCGCGACCACGTTGCCGATTTCCGTCCGCTGCCGGTCGAGGAGGTCGCCCGGCGCTACGTCGAGGCGCACCGCGCCGGGCGGATGGACCGCGCGCTGACGCTCATCGACCCCGGCCTGGTCCGCATCGCGCCCGCCGAGACCAGCGGCGAGCGCGTGGAGGTGCGCGGCCTGCCCGACATCATGGCCAACGCCGAGCGGCTGACCGCCGACCTGGAAATCCACGCCGTGACCGTCGACGGCCCGTTCGTCGGCGGCGATCGCTTCGTCGTCCGGTTCACCTTCGACCAGACCCACCGCCCGACCGGGCGGCGCGCCGAGGCGACGAAACTGTCCCTGTACACCGTGGCCGGCGGCGCGATCGTCCGTGAGGAGGTCAGCTACTTCGATCCTCCGGCCGAGCCGCGCTGAACGGCCCGGCTCCGGCTGAAAAGAGCCACCCCGGCCAGGTCCTGCACATCGCTCGCGGTTTCCGGCATTGTGGAGGCATGACTGACGTGCCGAATGATCGTGTTGTCCCGCCGGGCACCGCCCCGACGGTCATCTCGGTGATGCTCATCGTTCCGGATGCCGAGGCCGCGATCGCCTGGTACAAATCGGCGCTGGGGGCGACCGAGCTGTGGAATCTGGGTGGCGTGGCCGGCCTCGAGATCGCCGGCGCCGCCTTCTTCCTCCACGAGGTGAACCCGGACAACCCGGCGGAGACCAGCCCCGGCCAGGCGGGCGTCACGAGCGTCCGCGTCGAGATGTTCACCGACGACCCGGACGGTGTCGTCGATCGCGCGATCGCGGCCGGCGCCACGGCGGGGGCGGCGATCGAGGACCACCGCACGCCCTGGGGCACGCACCGGCAGGGCGGCTTCACCGATCCCTTCGGCCACCGCTGGTCCGTCGGCGATCGGTCGCCGCTGAGGCCGCACTCCATCGAGTGATTTCGGGGCGGGCGGGCGGTGGCCGCGCCGGGCGGTCCGAGGGCTTGGGCGATCCGAGGGCTTGGGCGATCCGAGGGCTTGGGCGATCCGAGGGCTTGGGCGATCCGAGGGCTTGGGCGATCCGAGGGCTTGGGCGGTCAGTCGCCGTACTTGTCGTACGGGATCGTCCAGTCGGCGACGCCGTTCCAGACTTCCATCTCGCGGGGGCTGCGCCGGATGTCGACCACGTCGCCGATCAGGAAGTTCGCATACACCCACTTCGCGTCGGACACGCTCAGGTTGACGCAGCCGTGCGACAGGTTCGCCCGGCCCAGCGAATGGTTCCAGGGGGCCGCGTGCAGGAACTCGCCGGAGTACGTGATCCGGGTGCAGTACTCGATGTCCTCGGGGGCGTAGTAGTTCGGGTTGTTCGGGTCGGTGATGCCATAGCTCGCGGAGCTCATGGTGTGCATCCGCTCCTTGGAGAGCACCACATGTGGCCCGCCGGTCGTCCAGTAGCTGATGTGCTGGCCCTGCGAGCCGGTCGCCGAGCCGCCCTTGCCGAGGCTGCACTTCATCGTGCGGACGAGTTTGCCATCGATGTAGACCTTCGTCTGGTGGGCCTTGTAGTCGGTGATCGCGATCAGCTGGCGCCCGATGGTGAAGTGGGTCGACGTGTTCTTCTCGCCGTACACCCCGCTGCCCAGTTTGACGCCGAGCAGGTTGACCTTCACCGTGACCGCCGTGCCGCCGGTCCAGTACTTCTCCGGGCGCCAGTGCACCGTCCGGCCGTCCGCCCAGTAGAACTTGCCCTCGACGGCGGGCGTCGTGGTGATCTCGATGGCCTTCTCCGCCGCCGCCTTGTTGACGGCCCGGCTGAACGCGATGATCACCGGCTGGCCCGCGCCGTACGCTTGGCCCTTCTTGAGGGCGCTCATGGCGTTCGCCCGGAAGGTCGTCTCGACCACGTGCTGCGGCTTGACCGTGGCGAAGCTGGAGACCTTCACCGTCGCCGCGCCCGAGCCGTCGATCGCCGTGGCGACGACCTTGTAATTCTTGCCGTACGCCAGGGCGCCGGTCGATTGCCAGCTCCCGTCGGCCTGCACCGACCCGGCGACCTTCGTCCCGCCCGTGCTGACCTCGACGGAGCGCAGCGTGCCGTTCTCGGCGGTGACGACGATCGGGTCGGCGGGGGACACCGAGGCCGCCCCGCTCGCCGGGGTCACGCTCAGCTTGAGCGGCGGGGGTGGGGCGCTCGCCTTCTCCTCCCGGCCCGCGGCCGACGCGGCGGTGGTGCCGGCGCTCGCCGAGATCGACGCGGAACCGCCGATGGTGGTCGCCGCGGCGGCAGCACTCAGTGCCCCGATGATGACCTTGCGTCGCTGAATCATGGCTCTCGCATTCGAGGGGGCTGCACAGGAGAAGACGTGGCTGAGGCGGGATAGGTTACCTGCCAAGCCTGTCTATTTCCGGTGAGTTCGCCAGACCGTGACCCAGCGTGCGGTTCCGGGCCGCGCTCGGCACGGCCCGGAACCGGGTGGAATCAGCCGTTACAGGTGGGTTCGCCGTTCTGGGCGGGGACCGAGACCGCGTCCCACGCCGCCTTGACCGTGTCGAACTGGGTGCAGCTGCCCGGGAACAGGGTCTTCGCCGACTGCAGCGTCAGCACCCGGTACTGCGGGTACGACGAGTTCGAGTTCTTCAGCAGCATCGCGCCGTACATGATCTTCATGGCGTTCTCGATGCCGAGGCCGGTCACCGTGCTGTTGTTGCAGGTCGGGCTGGCGCCCTGGCCGTTGCCCGAGGTGCCCTGCGAGACCAGGAAGAACCAGTGGTTGCCCGGGCCCGCGGCCGCGTGCACCTCTTCCCGCGCGGTCTGGTTGGAGAAGCAGTTGTCGTCGCCGAGCGAGGACGGGTTGCGCATGTCCCGGATCGGCCCGGTGCCCAGCAGGTTGACCTCCTCGCCGACGGTGAAGTCCGGCGGGTCGAGCGGGCTGTTGATGAACGCCTCGGTGGAGGCGCCGAAGGTGTCCGCGACGAACTCCGAGGTGTTGCCGCCGGAGATGCCGCCGGGCGTGGTGGCGTCGACCGAGTGACCGAGCTCGTGCCCGACGACGTCGGCCGAGCCGAGGAACTCGCCCTTGACGTTGAAGCCGATCTGCACCTGGGTGCCGTCGAAGAACGCGTTCTGGTCCTGCAGGCCGACCCGCAGCGGGAAGGAGCCGCCCTGGCCGTCCTGGCCGTTGCGGTTCAGCCACTGGGCCAGCATCTTGATCTGCTGCTGCGCCATGAAGAAGGCGTCCACGCAGCCGGTCTCCCGGTTGGTGCCGTCACCGTCGCCGAACTGGTTGTTCTGGCTGGTGAACGTCTTGTTGTTCGCCGCGTCCTGGCACACCAGCGTCGGGACCTGCGGATCCTTCATCGAGAACCGCTGGCCGTTCTGGGTGGTCTCGAACTGGACGTTGCCGTAGATGGCGCCCTGCCCGGTGGCGGTCGCCTCGGTGATGTGCTCGGTCTTGCGCAGCACGTCGCCGTTCTGGGCGTCGACGAGCACAGTCAGCCGGCTCAGGCCCTTGGCGCTCGTGCCGTCCACGGTCGCCGACCAGGCCAGCCGGGCGGGGCTGGTCAGCGCGTCGACCACGAGCTTGCTGTCCTCCACCCCGGTCACGGTCTTGAGCTGCTTCTTCGCGATCCGGGTGGCCTTCGCGGCGGTCAGTGCCGGGTCCATCGACAGGTCCCCGATCTCGGCGGCCTGCGCCACCGAGGTGTACATCGCCTCTCCGGTGGCGTTCGTCTGCACGACGAAGTCACCGCCCTCGACCGGCACACCCTTGTAGGTCCGGGTGTACGGGACGAAGTTGAGGTTGTGATAGCTGACCACCGCCTGTTGTTGATAGGCGTCCCACTTGCTGGCGCGCAGCCCTTGCGGGCGGCTGGCGACAACTCGCTGGGCGGTCGTCCTGGCCAGCTTGACCGAATCGACCGGAGCAGAGGTGGGGGTCTGCTCCGCCGAGGCCGAGTGGGATAGGACGGCCATCGTCAGCGAGCCGGCCGTGGCCGTCGCCAGCACGATGATCAGGGGGATGCGTTTCTTCACGGGGGTGCTCCTTTTCAGGGGACAGCACCCATCGATACGGAAGATGCGCGTAACCGGATCAAAAGGCGACCGGCAAGGTCTCGAGCCGGTGGCCGATCGGGAGCGTCGGCTGCCAGTCCGGCGCCCGATAGGCAGGCCGGAGACGGGGAAAGCGGTCCAGCAGGATCCGCAGGCATTCATCGGTTTCCATCCGGGCGAGCGCCGCGCCGAGGCAGTAGTAGGTGCCCATGCCGAAGCTGAGGACCCGGCTGCGTTCGCGCCCGATGTCGAAGACGTCGGGGTCGGGGAAGACCTCCGGGTCGCGGTTCGCGGCCATCAGCGCGAGGTAGATGTGCTTCCCGGCCGGCACCGGGTGCCCGGCCAGCTCTACGGGCTCCATGGTGACCCGGCCGATGACGCCGGCCGGGCCGTCGCAGCGCAGCATCTCCTCGACGGCGAGCGGCGACAGGCCCGGGTTCTGCCGGAGCCGGAGCAGCTGATCGGGGTGCTCGAAGAGCAGCACGAGGCCGTTGGTGATCAGGTTCGCGGTGGTCTCGTGGCCGGCGAAGAGCAGCAGCACGCAGTTGGCGACCGCCTCGTCCTCGGTGACGATCCCCTCGGCCTCGGCGGCCATGAACGTGCTCAGCACGTCGTCGCGGGGCGCACGGCGCCGGTCGGCCGCGATGAGCCGCAGGTAGTCGTGCATCTCGATCATGCTGCGCTGAGCCTCGCGCAGTTGCTGGAGGTCGCCGTTGCCGAAGACCCCGCGGATGTCGCGCGACCACGCCTGCAGTTGCTCGCGGTCGCTCACCGGCATCCCGAGCATCTCGGCGATCACGTTCGAGGGCAGCGGGTACGCCAGGTCGCGTACGACATCCATCTGGCCCTTGGCCGCGACGGCGTCGAGCAGCTCGTGGGTGAACTCGCGCACCCGCGGCCGCAGCCGGTCGACCATCGCCGGGGTGAAGTAGCGCTTGAGCAGCCGCTGGAAGCGGACGTGGTCGGCCGGGACGGTGTGCCCCATCCACATCTCGATGGATCGGCGGACCAGGGCCAGCTCCTCCTGCTCGGCGGGCGTCAGGCGCTGCAGCACCCGGGACATGTTGGCGGTCTCCATGCGCTTGTCCCGCAGCGCCGCCGTGACGTCCGCGTGCCGGGTCAGCAGGTAGGCGTCGAGCCGGGGCAGCCACGCGAGGGGACTCTCGGCGCGGATCCGGTGCAGGAACGCGTTCGGATCCGCCATCGCCTCGGGCGTGAACGGGTCGTAATTCCGTACGGTCGCGACTTGGTTGCTCATGGTGGTTGATTCTGTCCGCACGCAGTGATCAATTTCTATGCCAAAAACTGTCAGAAAGCCCACCCGGCCACCCCTCGGGCCCGTCCCGGTCAGGGCTCGGTGGGCCACTGGCGCGCGCCGAGCAGGATCAGCCGCAGTTGGCGGCCGGCGGCGTCGATCACCCGGGCCGCGGCCTCGGGCGCGTCCGGCGGCGCGTCGAGCAGCGCCGCGGCGGTCCAGACCATGTGATTGACGATCAGGTTGCTGATCATGCGCAGGTCGGCGACGATCCAGCGGTCGAAGCGCGGGCCGCCGACCATCTTGTCCGCCGCCAGGTCGACGGCCAGGTCGGCGGCGAACAGGTCGAGCTGCTCGGCGATCGCGGCGCGGACGGCGGACACGCCGCCGTGCCGCTCGCGGGCGATGAAGCGGAAATGCGCCCGGTCGTCGTGCACCTGCCGGGCGAGGATGTCGATCGACCGGCTGATCACCTCGTCGCTGGGGCTGAGCCCGTCGCGGACCGTGCGGATGGTCGCGCGCAGGCTGCCGAGGCACTGGTCGACGAGGGCGACGCCGAGGCTGTCGACATCGGGGAAGTGCCGGTAGAAGGCCGCCGGCGTGATGCCCGCCGCTCGGGTGATCTCGCGGAGGCCGATGCTGCTCAGGCTCCGGTGCTCCATCAGGGCCAGCGCCGCGTCGAGCAGCGTCTGCCGGGTCCGCGCCTTCTGTTCGGGCCGGGTGAGCGGGCGGTGGTTCATGTCACTCAGTAAACACCTGTTCTCCGAATCGGTGGGGGCCTATGGTGAGTTCAGTAAACAACTGTCAACTGAAAGGGGTGCGAACCATGCTGGCACTGATGGCCGCGATGGTGCTGATCGCGCTGATCGTGGGCCCGACCCTGCTGACCGGGCAGCCGCTGCTCCTGGTGATCGGCATCGTCCTGGCGGGCGCCGTGCTGATCCTGTCCCGGCGCCGCTCGGCGCTGACCGGGCGCCGGTGACGCCATGGACATCCGCAAGCGCGCCGCCGCTCTCGACGACCGGGCCGTGGCCTCGCTGACGCTGGGCGTGGCCGGGCTGTTCTTCTTCAACCTCCTCTTCGGGCCGGCCGCCATCGTGCTCGGCGCGTTCGCCGTGCACCGGCGCCGCGAGCACACGCCGAGCCGCACCGCCGGCCTGGCCGGGATCGCGCTGGGCGTGGCCGACCTGGTCGTGCTGGCCGTCCTGATGGCGGTCCAGATCCGCCAGGGCTCCCTGACCTGGCACGTCTAGGCCGTGCCGCCCGGCCGGACCAGGTCGCGTACGGCCCTGCGATTGATCTTCCCGACGCTGGTCAGCGGGACCGCCGCCAGCACGGTGACTTCGCGGGGATACTTGTACTTCGCCATCCGGGCCCGGGCGAACTCGACGAGCTCCGCGCCGGTCGCCTGCCGGCCCGGCGCGAGCTGCACGACGGCGACGACTTCCTCGCCGTGCTCGGGGTCCGGCCGGCCGACACACGCGGCCAGCTGGACCGCCGGGTGCTCGAGCAGCACGTCCTCGACATCGCGCGGGAAGACGTTGAAGCCGCCCCGGATGATGAGGTCCTTCAGCCGGTCCACGATGTAGAGGAAGCCGTCCTCGTCGAGGTGTCCGATGTCGCCGGTGTGCAGCCAGCCGTCCTGGACGGTCCGCGCGGTCAGCTCCGGGTCGTGCCAGTAGCCGAGCATCACGCCCGGTCCGCGGGCGCAGATCTCGCCGTCCTCGCCCGGCGGCACCGCGTCGCCGGCGAGGTCGCGAATGGACACCTCGACGAGCGGGGCCGGCTTGCCGACGCTGCCGGCCCGGCGGTCGGTCATCGTCTCGGCCGAGATCACGCCGCTGGCCTCGGTGCAGCCGTAGCCCTGCAGGACGGCCACGCCGAAGCTCCGCTCGGCCGCCGTCCGGACCGCCGGCGGGAGGGTCGCGCCGCCCGCGCCGAAGTACTCCAGCGAGGACAGGTCGCGGTCGCCGCGCGGCTGGGCGAGCAGCAGTTGCAGCATCGCCGGGACCACCGGGCTGGTCTCCAGCCGGTGCTCGGCGACCAGGTCCAGCCAGCCGACCGGGTCGAACCAGCGCTGGAGCACCGAGACGCGCCGGTCGTCGGAGTGCCACTCGGCGATCGCCACGACGAGGCCGTACGCGTGGGACAGCGGCAACGGAAGCAGCGCCCGGGTCGCGGTCGTCGTGCGCACGGCCAGGTCGAGGCCGCGGCCGGCCTCCCACAGCCCGCGATGGCTGAGCATCACGCCCTTGGCCCGCCCGGTGGTGCCCCCGGTGTAGAGAAGGGCCGCGAGATCGCCGTCGGCGCGCGGCTCGATCCCGGCCGGCGGGCCGTCCTCGAGCCGGGCGAAGTCGTCGCCGATGACGTACGCCCGGATGTCCAGCCCGGCGGCGGCCGCCGAGAACAGGGCGACGAGCTCCGGGCTGATGATCGCCGCGACGGCTCCGGAGTCGGTGAGGATGTGCCGTAGCTCCGGTTCGCTCTGCAGGAAGATCACCGGCGTCACCACCGCGCCGGCCCGCCAGATCGCCCGGTAGGAGATGAACACCTCGGGCGCGTTCATCGTCATCACGACCACCCGGTCGCCCGGCCGGACCCCGTGCCCGCGCAGCCCGCCGGCCACCCGGGCCGACCGCTCGTGGATCTCGGCCGTGGTCAGCCACTTGCCCTCGAAGAACAGCGACTCGTAGTCGCCCAGGCGGTCGACGGACGTCTCGGCGAGGACGGCGAGGTGGTGCGCACCGAGGTCGCTCATCGCGGAGCCAGGACGATCGGCTGGCCGTCCTTCGGGAACGGCAGCGAGTGGTTGTCCATCCGGGGGACGTAGCCGGGGTCGACGCTCCAGCGGTACCCGCGCAGCAGCCGGTGCATGATCGCCTTGACCTCCAGGCCGGCGAAGTGCAGCCCGATGCACTTGTGCACGCCGCCGCCGAACGGCTCCCAGGCGAACCGGTGGCAGCGGTCCTCGCGCCGCTCGGGCCCGAAGCGCTCGGGGTCGAAGACCGCCGGGTTCGTCCAGTACTCCGGCATCAGGTGGGTGAACTGGAGACCGAGCATGCAGAACGTGTCGGCGGGGATGCGGACGCCCCGTACGGCGGTGTCCTTGACGGTGTACCGGACCAGGATCGGCACCGGCGCCCGCAGGCGCAGCGCCTCCCGCATCACCAGGTCGAGCGAGACCAGCGACTCCAGCTCGGCCCGCTCCGGCATCGGCCCCAGCGCCAGCGCCTCGGCCCGGCAGCGTTCCTGCCACTCCGGATACTGGCCGAGGTACTGCAGGATCGCCGAGGTGGTGATCGTCGACGTGTCGTGCGCGGCCATCATCAGGAAGATCATGTGGTTGACGACGTCGTCGTCGGAGAAGCGGGCGCCGTCGTCCGTCTCGATGTGGCACAGCACCGAGAAGATGTCCTCGGTCGCCTCCGCCCGCTTGGCCGGCAGGTAACCGCGGAGGAAGCTTTCCAAAACCTTCCGGCCACGGTACGCGCGGCCCCAGCGGGTGAACGGCACCCCCGCCCGGACGATCCCCGCGGCGGCCTGCACGCAGGCGACGAAGGCCCGGTTGACCCGTTCCATCTCGGCCCGGCCGGTGTCCCGCGCGCCGCCCATGAACAGGTCCGCCGCGATGTCCAGGGTCAACTGCTTGAGCCGCCAGTAGGCCGGGAACTCCCGCCCGGCCTGCCAGCTCGCCATGCCCCGCTCGATGGCCGGGTGCAGCCGCCGGGTGTAGGCCTCCAGCCGGGGCCGGGTGAACGCCTCCTGCATGATCCGCCGGTGGTCGTGGTGCTCGTCGAAGTCGATGAGCATGAGTCCACCGTGGAAGAACGGGCCGACCAGTTGCGACCAGGCCGGCCCGTTGGCGAACGCCTTGTCCCGGTTCTGCAGCGCCTCGCCGCAGGCGTCCGGGCCGAGCAGCATCGCCGCCTTCTTGCCGAGCAGGTACGACGGGGCCACCGGCCCGTAGCGCTCCCACTGGCGCCGGTAGAGCCCGACCGGGTCGCGCTGGTAGGCGAAGAGCTGGCCGACCCAGGGCACGCCCCGGTCGTCGCGGCGCAGCTCAGGGAGGGGACGCGTGTGCAGAGTCTCGGCCGGCATGGCTCACCTCGCTTCCCCCAGCGTGATTCCGGAGGGAACTCCTGTCAACGAGAACAGGCGGCGGTCAGTTCCTTGACGGCGGCGTCCAGCTTGGCCGTGCTGTGCTTGCCGTTGCCGGGCTTGTTGTACTCATCGGACAGGTCCGCCATGGTCTGCTGCACCTTGGTCGCGGCCGCGGCGACCGCCTCGTTCACGCCGATGGAGTGCTCGGAGATCGCGGCCGCGCCGGCGCTCCACTGGGCACTGACCGCGATGTGCCCGGCCGGCGGGCCGATCTTCTGATCCTTGGCGACCAGCGCGGCGTTGTCCTTGATGTCCTTCTGAAGGGCGGTGCAGGCCTTCGCGGTGGCGGCGTCGGCGGTGGCGGCCGCGGCACTGGTGGGTGCCGCGGCCGCCGAGGTCGCCGATGCCGCCGGTCCGGGTTGCGGGTCGCATCCCGCGATCGCGAGCACCGCCGTGATCAGGGCCAGCTTGGTTCGTTGCATGAAGTTTTCCCCCGTGATCCTCATATCGGGGACGCACGGTACCAGCCGCCCTCAATCGGATCAGGAGGCCAGGGTGATCGCGATCGAGGTGGCGCCGGGGTCGGCGGTGACGGTGTGGGTGGTGGTGTTGTAGCTGCCGCCGGTGACTGATGTGACGCC
>NZ_JOJL01000020.1 GCF_000721705.1 Actinoplanes subtropicus | reverse complement strand
CCCCCCGGCGTCGCGCCGCCCCCGCCCCCGCGCTCGCGTCGCCCCCGCGCTCGCGTCGCCCCCGCGCTCGCGTCGCGCCCGCGCTCGCGTCGCGCCCGCGCCCGCGCTCGCGTCGCGCCCGCGCCCGCGCCCGCGTCGCGCCCGCGCCCGCGCCCGCGCTCGCGTCGCGCCCGCGCTCGCGTCGCCCCCGCGCTCGCGTCGCCCCCGCGCTCGCGTCGCCCCCGCGCTCGCGTCGCCCCCGCGCCCGCGTCGCCCCCGCGCCCGCGTCGCCCCAGCGTCGCCCCGGCCCCCGCGCCGCCCGGCCGCGACGCGCCGCGCCGACCCGGGTGTCTCACGCCGAGCGAGATACTAGCTCGGCAAGATACTAGCTCGGCAAGATACTAGCTCGGCAAGATACTAGCTCGGCAAGATACTAGCTCGGCAAGATACTCGTTCGGCGAGACAATCGCTGTGGCTGCGGAAGGGGCCCTGTCCCGAAGGCGTCGGCGGCCGGCCGGGGCGGTTTGGTGGTCTTGGGCCGGGCCCGCCCGGCGGCCGGGGTCGGAGCTGTTGGTGCAGTTCGCGGCCCTGGCTCACCGGGGACTTTTCCGACGCGTACGGTCAAGGCGGCGGAAGGGAAACGCTCAGCTTGGGTGTCGGAATGAGTGCCCGGATTAGGGGGCTTCACCGATGTGAGGGCGGCGGTGCGCAAAATACCGTCGCAACGTGATGCGTCGTCGTCTGCTTCTTGCCACCGTCAGCGGATCTGCCGTCGTTCTTCTGCCGTGGATCTGGTTTCTCGCGATCAGCCTGCCGAAACGGCATGACGTCGATCAATGGCGGCTCGCCTGGGTCGGATTCGACGTCGGTCTGGTCGGGTGCTTCGCGGCGGCGAGTTGGCTGGGGTGGCGGCGGCATCGTGCGGCCGGGCCGGTGCTGGCGGCGACCGCCGCGCTGCTGGTCTGCGATGCCTGGTTCGATGTGCTGCTCGACTGGCGAGCGCCGGACCGGTGGCTCAGCGTCCTGCTGGCCGTGCTGGTGGAGCTGCCGCTCGCCGCCGTCCTGCTGACGCGGGCCCGGGATCTGGTCGTCGCCGGAATGCCGCAGCGGGCGTTGACTCCCGAGCACATCGCGATCCGGCGGGACGCCGTGCAGCAGGCGCTGATGGAGCACCTTTCCCAGGCGGGGTCGTCGAGCGCTCACGCCATCGCGACCGCGTTGGGCCGTACGACGGCCGACGTGACGAAGGCGCTCACCGTTCTGGCCGCTGCGGGCTTTGTGGGGCGGGATTGGCGGGGCCGCTGGGTGACGCGGCCGTTGTCGCTGCGGATGCCGCCGGCCGATGAGTCGTGGGCGCGTTCCTATCTGGACGCCAAGTACGACAACGAGCTGCGGTTGCTGACCAATGCCGCCCGCAATCACGCGCACATGGGCTCGTGGGGCAAGGGCGAACGCGCCGCGGTCCACCTGACCGCCGACGAATTGGCCCGGTTCAACGCCGAATACCTCGACCTGATGACGCGCTACTGCCTGCTGCACCCCGTGCCGACGGAGAGAACCCGGAGCATTCTCGTGCGGTTCTACGCCTTTCCCCGAGAGCTGGCCGAAAGTTCAGTGAGCCGGCGTCAGGTTCTTCATGACTCCGCGGACCACGTCCTGGACCTTTCCGCGTAGCTCCGCCTCGGACGTGGGCCAGGATCCCGGCTTCCCGGCCGGGGCCACTCCGCTGGCGGTCACCGTCAGCACCAGCGTGCCGTGCCGGACGTTGAACTTGTAGAGAAAGTTCTGGTCGGCGCTCCACGCCGCCCCGCTGTTGTCGTGCTGGTATTCGACGTACGCGGCGTCGCCCAGGTCCTTCAGGTCGGTGATCGTCGCCTTGTCGCCGATCTCCGGTTTCTGGGCCTCCTGCTGGTCGCCGGTCTTGAACTGGTCGAACATGGACTTCGCGGTGGCCTCGTCGGTCCGGATGGCGATGAAGACCGACTGCTTGAGGTAGCCGTCGGTGCCGTCGAAGGTCAGGTCGCAGTTGCCGCCCTGCATGCCGTCCTTGAGGTCGCTGGGGGTCTTGGTCGGGGCCGCCCCGGTCACCGATGGGAAGTAGTCGACGGGCACCACCGAGCAGGCGTCCCCGTTCAGGCGGTAGGCGGGCGGTTTGTCCCCGGAGCACCCGGCGGCGAGGGCCACGACGGCGACGACCGGAGCGGCGAGCGCGAATCTCATGATCAAGACTTACATGCGTGGAGATCGACGCGCCAGCCCGCGTTGACTTCAGGTCGGCCTTGAGTCGCAGGATGGGTTCATGGCCCAGACACACAGCGCGTACACCGACACCGAGACGTTGATCCGGCTGCTCGACGTGGCCGAGGGCATGCCCGGCGCGGTCGCCCTGCGCGAGCGAGGCTACGACCTGCTGCGGCCGCCGCCGGGCGCGACCGTGGTCGACGTGGGCTGCGGGGCCGGCCGGGCGGTCGCCGAGCTGGCCGGGCGCGGCTGCCGGGCGATCGGGGTGGACCCCGACCCGGCCATGCTGGCCGCCGCGCGGGAGAGATTCCCGGATCTGGACGTACGCCCGGCCGACGCGACCGACCTGCCGCTGGCCGACGGCGAAGCCCTCGGGTACCGGGCCGACAAGGTCTACCACATGCTGCCCGACCCGGCGGCCGCGCTGGCCGAGGCGCGGCGGGTGCTCGCCCCGGGCGGCCGGATCGTGCTGGTCGGGCAGGACTGGGACACCATGCTCATCGACGCCGACCAGGGCGAGCTGACCCGGCGGATCGTGGCCGCCCGCGCCGACACGATCCCGCGCCCGCGGATCGCCCGCTCCTACCGCACGCTGCTGACCGACGCCGGCTTCGGGGAGGCCACTCTCGAGGTGCACACCGGGATCTTCACCGAGCCGGCCACGGTCTCGCTGCTCGAGAAGCACGCCGCGACCGCCCGCGAGGTCGGCGCGATCACCGACGCCGAGCTGAAGTCGTGGCTCGACGAGCAGCACGAGCGGGCCGCCGCGGGCCGGCTGACCCTGGCCATCCCGATGTTCCTGGCCGCCGCGACCCGCTAGCGCTCGGCGACCGCGACCCGGCTGTTGCGCATCGAGTTGCGCTGGCCCAGGCGTACCCCCAGGTCGTCGGCGATGGAAAGCAGGTCCTGGTCGGAGCGGACGGCGAAGCCGTGCAGGGCCAGCAGGCGGGACATGGCCTGCACCGACCAGGCGGAGCGCCAGGGCTCGGTGGCCCACGGGTTCTGCCGGCCGGCGACCCAGCCGATGACCTTGCGGACGGCGTCGCCGATCAAGGTCGGCAACTGATAGTTGACGATCAGGCGGCTGCCCGACGCCGAGCGGGAGGCGACCGCGGCCACGGTGGCGGCCACCTCCTCACGGGTCAGATAGGGCACCACGCCCTCCCAGATCCAGGTGGTCGGCTGGTCGGCGCGGTGGCCGGCGACCTCCAGCGCATCGGTCAGCACATCCTGGGCGAAGTCGACCGGGACGTAGGTCGGCGGCTTACCGGTCAGGCTCGCGGCCCGGTCGCGTTTGTCCTCTTGGGACGCCGGGTGGTCGACCTCGAAGAAGGTGGCGCCCGGCATCTCGAGGCGCCACGCCCGGCCGTCCAGGCCCGCGCCGAGGATCACCACCTGGGTCGCCGCGCCGGCCCGGGCCGCGTCGTCGATCGCCACCGTGCGGGGCACGATGAGCTCGGCCGCGCCGCGGACCATCTCGTACGGGAAACGCTCGGCCATGCCCTTCGGCGGCGTCCCCTCGCGTACCCGCTGAACCAGGGCCTGCTCCTCGGCCCGCAGCAACGGCATCGCCGTCGGGTCCGCGAAGCGGCCCGGCGCCGTCCGGCCGTGCGCCACCGCCCGGGCCTGGCAGACCGTCACCGCAGTGCGACTCGCGCGACGCTCGGTCATCCGCCCAGTCTGACAGCAGCCGCACAGCGCTCGCACGGCGACGCCCCAGAGCCCCGCCCTAGCGTCGATTCATGGTGATTCTGCTGCTTCTCTTGCTGATCGGGGTCGGGGCCGCGGTGTTCCTGGCCGGCGGGCGTCGCGGCGCCGCGTCCCAGGAACTCGCCGACGCCCGGGCCGAGGCCCACCGCTGGTACGAGCGCCTCGGCGGCCAACTGATAAACCTTCGCGACGACAACGGTGCCGCCCGCCAGGCCCTGACCGACGCGGCCGAGCGCTACCAGGCCGCGGGCGCGCAGCTCGGCCAGGCCCGCACGGTCGTGCAGTACCAACTGGCCCGGGAGACGGCGCTGGAGGGCTTGGCGTATGTGCGGGCGGCCCGCACGGCGCTCGGCATCGACGCGGGCCCGGAACTACCCCCGCTCGCCTCGGCCCGGCTCGGCACGATCGCCGAGGAGCAGGAGATCCACGGCTATCGGGTGGGCCCGCAGGCCGGCGCGCAGACGCCGTACTACTACGCCGGCGGCTACCTGAACGGCCGCCCGATGCCGGCCGGCTACTACGCGACCCCGTGGTGGAAGACGGCGCTGGCAGCCGGCGCCGGCACGGTAGGCGGCATGCTCCTCCTGGACACCCTATTCGGCCACCACGGCGGTCTCGGCGGCGGCTTCGGCCATCACGGCGGCTTCGGCGGCGGTGGTCTCGGTGGCCCCGGCGGCGGTCCCGGCATGTTCGGCGGTTTCTAGCGGTCTCTCCGCGAAGCTCCGTGGCCCAAGCTCTGAGCGTTTCCCTTCCGCAGCTTTGACCGTACGCGTCAGACAGGTCCCCGGTGTGCCAGGGCCGCAAGCTGCACCAACAGCTCCGACCCCGGCCGCCGGGCGGGCCCGGCCCAAGACCACCAAACCCGCCCCGGCCGGTCGCCGACGCCTTCCGGACCGGACCCCTCCCGCAGCCGCAGTGGTTCTCTCGCCTAGCGAGTATCTCGCCTAGCGAGTATCTCGCCTAGCGAGTATCTCGCCCGGCGTGAGACACCCGGGTCGGCGCGACCACGGCAACGCGGGGCGGGCGCAGGGCGAGGCGGGCGCAGGGCGAGGCGGGCGCAGGGCGGGGCGGGCGCAACATCCTTCGAGGTCTTTCTACGCGGCCGTAAGGTGGTCTCGTGTCGGCGTCGAGGGCTGCCCTGGTCGTGCGGCGGATTGCGGCCGCCTTGACGGTGGGTGGGCTGTTCGCGGCGCTGGTGTCGTGGCTGGCCTGGCATTCGGTCACCGCGTTGCCCACCGACGCCGAGATGCGGGCGATCGTCGAAATTGTCCGGTCCGGCGCGGGTGGCGACATTGCCCTCAGGCGGTATGACGTGGTCGCGGTGACCGGGTCGCCGCGGTGGGCAGGGTCCGCCGATGCCGTGTTCGGCACGCCCGACGGCTACGGGCCGGGGTTCGTCGAGGCCGACCTCGGTTTGGAGAACTTCGACCTGGCGCGGGCCGCCCGGCTGCTGGCCGCCGACGGCTGGCGGGTCGGGCAGCCCTCCGACCGCGCGGTGCCGGCGGCCCGCGGGGGCTGGCGGCTGAAGCTCGACAACGGCGGCAACCAGGTCTACGGGACGGACAGCCCGGCGGCCACGCTGCGCGTCGAGCGCACCCCGACCGGCCTCGCCGTGGCGCTGCCCCTACTGGCCTGGCTGCTCGGCGGGGTGGTCGGAGCGTTCAAACCGGACCGGGTCTCGATCGGGGTCGCCGGGCCGCTCCTGCTGATTTTCAACACCGTGGTCGCGGCCGTCGGGGTGATCCGGGGGCCGTTTGCGGTCTTCGGCACCGGGTCGTTCCCGGTGCCGTGGGCGGCGTTCGAGCTGATCCTGATGCGGCCGATCAGCATCGCCGGCCTACTCGTGCTGGCCGTTCACCTGGTCACGCCGGCGCGGATCCGCGACGCAGCAGGTCGGCGAGCCCGGTCGCTGCGTGGCCGGTGAGGCCGGGCACGTCGCCGGTCACGGTGGCCAGTTCGCCGGCGGCGATCGCCGTGTAGGTGCTCACCCAGGCGGCCAGCTGCCAGGCGGGCGCGTCGTAGTGCTTGCGGGACGCGTACGCCTCCTCGATGGTCTCGGGGTGGTAGCGCGCCGCCCGGCCGGTGACCCGCGTGATGATCTCGGCCGCCTCGTCCAGGGTGAGCGCCTCCGGGCCGGTCAGGTCGTAGGAGCGGCCGGCGTGCGGGGCCGGGTCGCGCAGTACCGCGACGGCCGCGTCGGCGATGTCGTCCTGCGCCACCACCGCGGCTCGCCCGTCGCCGGCCGGGCCGCGGATCACGCCGTCCTCGCCCACCATGAACGGCAGGAAGTCGGCGTACAGGTTGTCCCGCAGGAACGTCCACTCCAGCCCGCTGGCGCGAATGTGCTCCTCGGTCGCCCAATGGTCGCGGGCCAGCGTGAAGGTCGCATCCGGCGCGGCGCCGGCGAATGAGGTATAGACCAGCTGTCGTACGCCGGCCGCGGCCGCCGCGTCCACGAAGCCGCGGTGCTGGCCGACCCGCTCCGGCGTCTCGGCGGCCGACACCATCAGCACGGTCTCGGCGCCGCGCAACGCCTCGAGCAGGGCTTCCCGGTCGTCGTAGGAGGCGACCGCGACGGAGGCGCCGGGCACCTGCGGGGCGCGCGCCGGGTCCCGCACCAGCAAGCGCATTTCGCCGCCGAGCCGGCGGGCCACCCGTCCGCCCAGTCGCCCGGTCGCACCGGACACCACGATCAAACCCATGATTCAGTTGTACGCGATCACCCGCGCCCCGGCAGCACGAACCCCCAGGCCCTCGGCGACGAGCGCGGCGACCTCGCGCTCGTCGCCGGGTCGGCGGCGTCCGGTTGCCGGCCCCGGACGTCGCGTCCGGCGGCCCCGTCCGGTCGGGCTCGCCGAGGGCGTCTTGGACGCGCGCCTTGACACGCGATTTCCGCAGCTTAGGTGGGGCTGCCGGGTGGCGAGCCGCACCGTCGGTCCGACGGGGTCGGCCCAACGTCCGGGCGCGGCCGGACCGAGTCGTCCAGGACGCGGGCGGTGGCCAGCGAGCCGGCGAAGCGCTCCGGGTCGAGGTCGAGGCCGCCCGGGATCCAGGTCAGGTCCGGGCCGGTCATCGCGGCCAGGACGTCGGTGGGGGAGAGGCCGGCCGCCTGCAGGGCCCGGATCTCGCGCGGGTTCACGCCCGGGATCAGCGGGCCGTTGCCCAGGTCGGTGCCGTACCGGACGCTTCCGCCGTACTCCAGGAAGAGCCGCAGGTTGGCGACGGCCGTGACCCGCTCCGGGGTTTCCGTGCCCCAGCCGTGGATGTCCAGCGTGCTGATCCAGCGCATCCGTTCGGCGCAGGCGCGGGCCAGGCCCGGGTCGAGCGGCTCGGTCCACGGGGTGTGCGCGAGGAGGTCGGCGCCGGCCTCGTAGGCGGCCCGGACGGTGCCCGGCCCCTCGGCGTGCACGACCACCTCCAGCCCGAGACCGTGGGCGGCATCGGCGATCGCGGCCATCGTCGGCGGGTCGAGTCGCGGGCCCCCGGCGTGCGCCGTGATCTTGATGAGCGTCGCGCCGAGGGCGTGCGTCGAAGCGACCGCCTCCGCGCCCTCGGCCGGGGAGGTGATCTCGCGCCAGCTGCCGGGGGCGGCCCAGGGGCGGTCGCTCGGGTAGCCGCCGGGCGCGGTCAGGAACGGCCCGGCGTACCGGATCTTGGGGAGTTTCCGTTCTTCGGCGGCGGTCGCGAGCGAGGACACCGTCGCCGGGGCGCTGCCGAGATCCCACACTCCGGCGATGCCACCCGCCCGGACCGTCCCGAGATCGACCAGCCCCGAGTGGACGTGTGCGTCGACCAGCCCGGGCAGCAGCGTACCCGGGAGTCGCCTGGGCGACATTTCGGAAATGTCCGGAATGGGGTGCCCGACGAAACCGTAGCCGGGCCAGAAGCGGCCGTCCCACCACAGTGAAGCCGGCAAAAGAGGCGTGGTCACGACGAGAGCAGCGACCGTAGCACCGCCAGCCCCCGATACACCTCCCCGAAACTGGTGCTCAGGGGCGCCGGCCCGATCCGCAGCCCGTCCGGCCGCCGGTAGTCCGGAATGACCCCGTTGTCCCACAGCGGCTCGAGCAGCTTCTCGAAGCCCGGCTTGCGCAGCGTCACGTGCCCACCGCGTTTCTCCGGGTCGCGCGGCCCGGCCACCTCGACCTCGTACGGCGCCAGCAACTCGTCGGCGAGATCCAGCGCGTACCCGGTCAGCAGCAGCGACTTCTCCCGCACCGGCCCGATCCCGGCCGCCTCCAGCATGTCCAGGTTCGCGTGCAGCGGCACCATCGCGAGGATCGCCGGCGTCCCGCTCAGCAGCGCCCGGCTGCCCTCGGCCGGCTCATACCCCGGCCCCATCTCGAACGAGGCCCGATGCCCCATCCACCCCTGAATCGGTTGCCTGAGTGACGGCAAAAGATCTTTCCTGGCGTACGCGAAGGCCGGCGCGCCCGGCCCGCCGTTCAGATACTTGTACGTACACCCGACCGCGAGATCAACGTCCCATTTGTCCAGATAAATCGGGACGGATCCCACTGAGTGGCACAGGTCCCACATGGCCAAGGCGCCGACGGAGTGCGCGATCCTGGTGATCTCCGGGACGTCGGCCAGCCACCCCGACCGGTACGCGACGTGGCTGAACAGCACGAGCGCCGTCTCCTCGCCGACCGCCGCGGCGACCTGTTCCGCGTGGATGCCGGTGACCGGGTCGGTCTCGATCCACACCAGCTCGAGATCCCGTTCGGCGGCGATGCCTTCCAGCACGTACCGGTCGGTGGGGAAGTTGTCGGTGTCGAGCACGATCTGCGTCCGGCCCGGCCGCAGCGCGACCGCCGCCCGCGCCAGCTTGTAGATCAGCACCGTGGTCGAGTCGGCGATCACCGTCTGTCCCGCGGCCGCGCCCAGCGCCACCCGCCCGAGCCGGTCCCCGAGCCGCAGCGGCCACTCCATCCACTCGTCCGTCCAGCCGCGGATGAGCCGCCCGGCCCACTGCTCCCGGATGAAGCGCTCCATCAGCTCCGCCGTCGCCTTCAGCGGCCGCCCTAGCGAGTTCCCGTCCAGGTACGACACCACATCGAAGTCGTCCGGCGCGAGGAACTGCTCCCGGTACCCGGCGAGCGGGTCGGCCGCGTCCAGGGCGGCGGCCCGGGCGATCAGGTCGTCGCTCACCGGGGCGTTCCGATCTGCGTACGGACCGCGTACAGCTCCGGGAAGAAGGTCAGATCGAGGGCCGCCTTGAGGAAGGCGACGCCACTGGAGCCGCCGGTGCCGCGCTGGAAGCCGATCGTCCGCTCCACCGTCTTGAGGTGCCGGAACCGCCAGAGCTGGAAGTTCTCCTCCAGGTCGACCAGCTCCTCGCAGGTCTCGTAGGCGGCCCAGTGCTTCTCCGGGTCGCGGTAGATCTCCACGAACACCCGGACCAGGTCCTCGTTGTACGCGTACGGCAGGGTCACGTCCCGCTGCAGCAGCTCGACCGGCACCTCGTAGCCGTGCCGGGCGAGGTACCGCAGGAACTCGTCGTAGACGCTGGGCGCCTCGAGCGCCTCGGTCAGCATCGCCTGCGCCGCCGGGTCATCGTGAAAGATCGACAGCATCCGGCGGTCCTTGTTGCCGAGGGTGAACTCGACCGCGCGGTACTGGTACGACTGGAAGCCCGAGGAGGTGCCGAGGAAACTGCGGAACTCGGCGTACTCGCTCGGGGTCAGGGTGGCCAGCACCGACCACTGCTCGGTGAGCGTGCGCTGGATGTGTTTGACCCGGGCCAGCCCCTTGAGGGCCGGCCGCAGCTCGTCGGCGGCGATCTGCCGCTGCACTGCGCGCAGCTCGTGCAGCACCAGCTTCAGCCACAGCTCCGAGGTCTGGTGCTGGAGGATGAACAGCAGCTCGTCGTGGTGCTCGGGCACGCTGACCGGGTGCTGCGCGTTGAGGATCTCGTCGAGGTGCAGGTACTTCCCGTACGAGAGATTGACCTTGAAGTCCCGGACGATGCCGTCCTCGATGGGCCTGCTGTTGCTATCCACCCCTGCAGGAAAACACACCTGATCAGATGTTGGCGAGTGAGCCGTCGGTAAGGATCGGACCCCAGTACACCCACTGACCGTCATGCCGGACGAATCGGCTGCGCTCCACCAGGTCGCCGGGCTTGCCGTGGTCGCGGTAGTGCGCCCGGAACTCGACCACGCCCTCGGCGTCGAACAGGCCGCCGCCGGTCGACTCGATGATCTCCAGACCGACCCAGCGCAGGTGCGCGTCGGGCTCGATCGCGGCCGGCCGGGTGTCCGGGTGCCAGGACTTCAGCACGTACGCGTCGTCGTCCAGGGCGAACGCGCTGTACCGCGAGCGCATCAGCGCCTCGGCCGAGGCCGGCGGGTGGCCCTCGTGCGCGGGGGCGCAACATTCGGCGTACGGCAGGCCGCGCCCGCAGGGGCAGGCCGTCTCGGTCTTGGTTCGTCGAGCCATACGCCGATTCTCGCACCGCCGCCGCGTGGCGTCATCGCTTTCGTCTGCCACTGCAAGACCAGGTTCGTTTTTTGCAATGAGCTGACGTAGGATTCCGCCGTGACCAAACGTCTGGCCGAGGTGGCCAAGAAGGCGGGCGTCAGCGAGGCCACGGTCAGCCGGGTCCTCAACGGGCGCAGCGGCGTCTCCGAGGCCACCCGCGCCTCCGTCCTGACCGCGCTCGACGTCCTCGGGTATGAGCGGCCCACCAAGCTGCGCGGCGAGCGCGGCCGGCTGGTCGGCCTCGTCCTCCCCGAGCTGCAGAACCCGATCTTCCCGGCGCTCGCCGAGGTGGTGACCGCCTCGCTCGCCCAGCGCGGGTTCACCCCGCTGCTGGCCGCCCGCACGATCGGCGGCGTGCCCGAGCGCGATTACATCGAGATGCTGCTCGACCACCAGGTCTCCGGCGTGGTCTTCGCCGGCGGGTCGTATGCGCTGGCCGACGCCGAGCACGGGCACTACCGGGCGCTGACCGACCGCCGGATGCCGGTCGTCATGGTCAACGCGGGCGTCGACGACCTGGGCTTCCCGCACATCTCGACCGATGACGCGGTCGCCGTCGAGCAGGCGTACGGGCATCTGAAGTCCCTCGGCCACCAGCGCGTCGGCATGGTGATGGGCCCGGAGGACCACGTGCCGTCCCGCCGCAAGCTGGCCGCGCTGGAGAAGATCGCGGCCGGCGACTGGTTCGTCGAGCGGACGACCTTCTCGATGGAGAGCGCCCGGCTGGCCGCGGCCCGCCTGATCGAGCGCGGCGTGACCGGCATGATCTGCGCCTCCGACGTGCTCGCGCTCGGCTCGATCCGGGCCGCCCGCCGGCTCGGCCTGGCGGTGCCGCGCGACGTCTCGGTCGTCGGCTACGACGACTCCGCGCTGATGACCTGCACCGATCCGCCACTGACGACGGTACGCCAGCCGATCGAGATGATGGGCCAGGCGGCGGTCGACCTGCTGGTCAACCAGATCGAGGGCAGCGGCGTCGGCGCCGACGAGCTGCTGTTCGAGCCCGAGTTGGTGGTCCGCGGGTCGACCGCACCGGCACCCCTGGGCTGACCAGGCAATATTCCTTACCGAAGGGCGGGCCGATGGCCCGCCCTTCGTCGTCTCCGTGTTGCGAGGTAGCCGTCGAGTTTTTTCTTCATGCAGTCGCCTTATTGCGGGACATCATTCGGCTTTGTATCGTCACCTCCACGAAACATGACGACGCAAACTCGTTCCCGAAGGGATCAGATAGATGTCCGTATCGCAGTACCGACGGGTTGCGGCGCTCACCGTCGCGGCCGGGCTGGGCCTCAGCATCGCGGCGTGCTCCACGAAGGGCAGTGACGACTCGGGCAAGGACGCCGGCGGGAAGACGGTCATCACCGTCGACTGCCAGCCGGACGGCTCCCAGAAGGACCTGCTGGCGAACTGGAACGCCGACGTGGCGGCGTTCGAGAAGCAGCACCCCACGGTCACCATCAAGAGCGTCAGCGTCGGCCAGCAGTGCAACAACCCGCCGGACTTCACCGCCCGGCTCACCGGCGGCACGATGACCGACGTCTTCTACGGCTACATGACCGACCTGCAGCAGGTGCTGGATTCCGGCCAGGCGATGGACATCACCCAGTACGCGACGAAGGACACCATCCCGACCTGGGACAGCGTCGACCCGGCGCTCAAGGCGGTCTTCACCGACAACGGCAAGATCTACGCCATCCCGACGAAGAACTACTCGATGGGCCTGCTCTACAACAAGACGCTCTTCACCAAGGCCGGGCTCGACGTCAACAATCCGCCGAAGACCTGGGCCGACGTAAGGGCGGCGGCCAAGAAGATCGCCGCGCTCGGCGGCGGCGTGGCCGGCTACTCCGACTACAGCGCCGGCAACACCGGCGGCTGGCACTTCACCGCCGAGCTCTACTCACAGGGCGGGACGATCCTGAGCGCGGACAACAAGTCGGCCGCCTTCGACAACGCCCAGGGCAAGCAGGTCCTGCAGAACCTCAAGGACATGCGGTACGGCGACAACAGCATGGGCTCGCGGCAGCTGCTGCAGTGGGCCGACCTGCTGACCAACGCCGCGGCCGGCAAGGTCGGCATGTTCATCGGCGCGCCGGACGCCACCACCGCGATCGTCCAGCAGTTCCAGGGCAAGTACCAGGACTGGGCGATGGCCCCGATGCCCGGCCAGGACGGCGCGGCCAAGGGCACGCTCGGCGGCGGCGAGGGCTACTTCTTCCGCAAGGACCTCACCCCCGACCAGGTCAAGGCCGGTCTCGAGTGGATCGCCTTCGAGAAGCTGACCCCCGGCAAGGGCCAGTTCGACTACGCCCGGGCCAAGCCGCAGAACCAGCCGGTCGGCCTGCCCCAGCCGCTGCTGTTCACCGCCGGCAGCGCCGCCCAGAAGCAGGAGCTCGAGCTGCGCAAGGCCAACCAGAACGTGCCGAGCGAGAACTTCGGCCTGTTCGAGGCCACCCCGGTCCCGATCAAAGGGGAGCCGGCCAACGCCCAGGCGATCTACGCGGTGCTCGACAACGCGATGTCCGGGGTGCTGACCAACCCCGGCGCCAACATCGACCAGCTGCTCAAGACCGCCGAGACCAAGACCAACCAGCTCCTGGCCGCCGACAAGTGACCGACGTGTGCGGGGGCCGGCAACGCCCCCGCACTCCTTAGTGTCAGGAGTTCTCGTTGGCGACGATGACCAGCGCCCCGGAGGCGAGCCCGACCCCACGGGCCGACGTGCGACCCCCGGCCCGCACGCGACGCGGGCGCAAGCTGCGGGACAACCTCACCGGGTACGCGTTCCTGCTCGGGGCGATCTTCTGCTTCGCCCTGTTCCAGTGGTTCCCGATGATCCGCGGCATCGTGATGAGCTTCCAGCACACCCGGCGCGGCGTGACGACCTGGGTGGGCTTCGACAACTTCGTCCGCATCGTGCGGGACCCGAGCTTCGGGACCGCCTGGAAGAACACCTTTTACTTCACGGTTCTCGCGCTGATCCTCGGCTACGCCGTCCCGTTCGTGGTGGCGATCCTGCTCAACGAGTTCCGGCACTTCAAGGGCTACCTGCGGATCCTGGTCTACCTGCCGGTGATGCTGCCGCCCGCCTCGGCGCTGTTCCTGTTCAAGTACTACGCGTACGACCCGAGCGACGCCGGCCTGTTCAACGCGGTGCTGAAGTTCCTCCACCTGCCGACCTCGGAGTGGATGCAGTCGCCGACCATGACCATGCCGGCCATGGTGATCGCCTCGACCTGGATGAACATGGGCGCCGCGGTGCTGATCTACCTGGCCGCCCTGCAGAACATCCCGGGCGAGCTGTACGAGGCGGCCGAGCTGGACGGTGCCGGCCTGCTGCGGCGGATCTGGAACGTGACGATCCCGCAGACCCGCCTGATCCTCGCGCTGCTGGCGATGCTGCAGATCGTCGCCACCATGCAGGTCTTCATCGAGCCGCTGATCCTGGCCAATGGCGCCGGCACGCAGGACTCGGCGACCTCGGTCGCGTACCTGATCTACCAGCACGGCTTCTTCCAGAACGACCTGAACGGCGCCGCCGCGCTCGGCGTGATCATGCTCCTGGTTCTCGCCGCCTTCTCCGCCGTCTACGTGCGGCTGACCACGAGGCAGGACTGAGATGACCCGTACGCTCATTTCGCAGGCGCAGATCCGGCGCGGCCGCGGCAGGTACGTCTACTGGACGCTGCTCCTTCTCACCGTCCTGGCCTTCACGCTGGTCTTCATCGGGCCGCTCTACTGGATGGTCACCGGCGCGCTGAAGTCGGGCCAGGAGATCGCGCAGACCCCGCCCTCGCTCTTCCCGAAGCACCCCGAGACGCGCAACTACGCCGACGCGTGGAGCAACCTGAACCTCGCGAAGCTGATGTTCAACACCTTCTACTACGCGGCCGGCGCGGTCTTCTTCCAGCTGGTCTTCGACACCGCCGCGGCGTACGCGCTCTCCAAGCTCCGCCCGGTCCTGGGCCACGTGGTCCTCGCGCTGATGCTGGCCACCCTGATGATCCCGGCGATGGTCGTCATCGTCCCGCAGTACGTGACCGCGATCGACCTGCCGTTCGTCCACCTGAGCCTGCTCGACTCGCCGTGGGCGATCTGGCTGCCGCTGGTCGCGAACGCGTTCAACATCTTCCTGCTCAAGCGGTTCTTCGACTCGATCCCGGAGGATCTGATCGCGGCCGCGATGGTGGACGGCGCGTCGCCGCTGCGCACGCTGTGGTCGATCATCCTGCCGATGTCCCGGCCGATCCTGGGCGTGGTCTCGATCTTCGCGGTCACGTACGTCTGGAAAGACTTCCTCTGGCCGAAGCTCGTCATGCCCTCGCCGGAGACCCGGACGCTGAGCGTCGGCATCTACGCCTTCTCCGGCGGCACCCCGATGAACGTGGTGGTCGCGGCGTCGGTCATCGCGGCGATCCCGACCGTCGTGATCTTCCTGATCTTCCAGCGCAACATCATGTCCGGTCTCACCGCGGGCAGCGTCAAGGGCTAACGAGAAAGCAGGTGTACGTGTCCACAGCAGACGACGGTCCGTGGTGGCGGAGCGCGGTGATCTACCAGGTGTACCCGAGGAGTTTCGCCGACTCGGACGGCGACGGCATCGGGGACGTCGACGGCATCCGCGCCCGCCTCGGCCACCTGCGCGACCTCGGCGTCGACGCGATCTGGATGAGCCCGTGGTATCCGTCGCCGATGGCCGACGCCGGCTACGACGTGGCCGACTTCCGCGACATCGACCCGGTCTTCGGGACGCTGGCCGGGGCCGAGGCGCTGATCGAGGAGGCGCACGCGGCCGGCATCCGGATGATCGTCGACATCGTGCCGAACCACCTTTCCAGCGAGCACCCGTGGTTCCGGGCGGCGCTGGCCTCGCCCTCGGCGAAGGAGCGGGAGTACTTCTGGTTCCGGCCGGGCCGGGGCGACGAGATGCCGACGAACTGGAGGGGGGAGTTCGGCGGCACCACCTGGACCCGTACACCCGATGGTCTTTGGTATCTGCATTTGTTCACGCCCGAGCAGCCCGACCTCAACTGGGACCACCCCGACGTGCGCGCCGAATTCGAGAGCATCCTGCGGTTCTGGTTCGACCGGGGGGTCGACGGCATTCGCATCGACTCGGCCGCGCTGCTCTTCAAGGACAAAGACCTGCCGGAGGTACGGGCGGGAGCCCGGCATCCCTTTCACGACCGGGACGAGGTCCACGAGGTGTACCGGTCCTGGCGCCGGGTGGCCGACTCGTACGCCGGCGATCGGGCGCTGATCGGCGAGGTGTGGATGCCGGAGGTCGAGCGGTTCGCCAACTACCTGCGGCCCGACGAACTGCACGCCGCGTTCAACTTCGACTTCCTCGGCTGCGCCTGGGACCCGGGCCTGATGCGGGAATGTGTGGACCGCACGCTCGACGCGCACGCCGCGGTCGGCGCGCCGGCCACCTGGGTGCTCTCCAACCACGACGTCACCCGGCACGTGACCCGGTACGGCCGGGCGGACACCACCTTCAGCTTCGACAACAACCTCGACGGCACCCCGGTCGACCTCGAACTCGGCACCCGCCGCGCCCGGGCCGCCGCGCTGCTCTCGCTGTCGCTGCCCGGCGCCGCCTACATCTACCAGGGCGAGGAGCTCGGCCTCGGGGAGAACGAGAGCATCCCGCCCGCGTCCTTCCAGGATCCGATGTGGGCGCGGCGCGGGCACAGCCGGGACGGCTGCCGGGTGCCGCTGCCGTGGAGCGGCGACGAGCCGCCGTTCGGCTTCACCACGGCCGAGCCGTGGCTGCCCCAGCCGTCCGAGTGGAAGGGGCTGACCGTCGAGGCGCAGACCGGCGACCCCAAATCGATGCTGGCGCTGTACCGCGAGGCGATCGCGCTGCGCCGCGCCGAGCCGGGCCTGCACCGGCCGGCGATGACCTGGCTGGACCTGCACCCGCGGGTGCTCGCCTATACCCGCGGCGAGGAGTTCGCCTGCGTCGTCAACATGTCCGGCGACTCGATCCCGCTGCCGGACCACGAGATCTCCCTGCTCGCCAGTGGCCCTCTCGACGGTGACCGCCTCCCCCCGGACACCGCCGTCTGGTTGCGCCTTTAGCTCCATCCCCGGGGGCTTTTCACTCCAGAAAGGTGCTGCTCCCATGTCCCCAACGAGAAGACTCGTGGCCGCCGTGGCGGCCCTGGGGATCGCGGCCGCGATCCTCTCCGCACCGGCCGTTGCCTCCGCCGCCGGGCCGAACCTGGCCGCCGGCAAGACCTTCAGCGCCAGCAGCTACACCGACGTCTACCCGGCCGGCAACGCCGGCGACGGCAACGCGAGCACGTACTGGGAGAGCCAGAACAACGCGTTCCCCCAGTGGCTGCAGGTCGACCTGGGCTCGGCCGTCGCGGTCAACCAGCTCGTGCTCAAGCTGCCGCCGGCCACCGCATGGGCGACCCGCACCGAGACGCTGACCGTCGCCGGCTCCGCCGACGGCTCGTCCTTCAGCACCCTGCTCGGTTCGGCCGCGTACACGTTCAACCCGGCCTCGGGCAACACGGTCACCGTCGACCTCAGCACGGCGACGACCCGGTTCCTGCGGCTGACGTTCACGGCCAACACCGGCTGGCCCGCCGGGCAACTGTCCGAACTGGAGGTCTACGGGCCGGCCACCGGGGACACCCAGCCGCCCAGCGCGCCCGGCAACCTCGCCTACACCCAGCCGGCCGGTGGCCAGATCCGGCTGACCTGGTCGGCCTCGACCGACAACGTCGGGGTCACCGGCTACGACGTGTACGCCAACGGCGTCCTGCGCACCAGCGTCGGCGCGGGCGTGCTCACGTACACCGACAGCCAGCCCGACTCGGCGACCGTCGCCTACTACGTCAGGGCGAAGGACGCGGCCGGCAACGTGTCCGCGGCCAGCAACACGGTCACCCGGAGCGGCACCCCGGTGACCGGCAGCAACCTGGCGCTGAACAAGCCGATCGAGTCGTCCTCCACCGTCTACACGTTCGTGGCCACCAACGCCAACGACGACAACGTGGCCACCTACTGGGAGGGCAGCGCGTACCCGGCCAACCTCACGGTGAAGCTGGGCGCCAACGCCACCCTCCAGCAGGTGGTGATCAAGCTGAACCCGGACAGCGTCTGGTCGGCCCGGCAGCAGACGTTCTCGGTCCTCGGCCGGGAGCAGAGCTCGTCGGCGTTCACCACGCTGGTCGGCTCGGCCACGTACACCTTCGACCCGGCCACCGGCAACACGGTGACCATCCCGGTCAGCGGAACCGCCGCGGACCTGCGGCTCTCCTTCACCGCGAACACCGGCGCGCCCAGCGGGCAGGTGGCCGAGCTCCAGGTGATCGGCGTCGCCGCGCCGAACCCGGACCTGACCATCACCGGGATGTCGTCCTCGCCGGCCGCGCCGGTCGAGACGGACGCGGTGACGCTGTCGGCCACGGTTCGCAACGCCGGGACCGCCGCGTCGGCGGCTTCCGACGTCAACTTCTACCTGGGTACGACCAAGGTGGGCACGGCCTCGGTCGGCGCGCTCGCGGCGGGGGCGTCGGCGACCGTCTCGGCCAATATCGGGGCGCGGGACGCCGGCACCTACCCGCTCTCGGCGAAGGTCGACGAGTCCAACACGGTGATCGAGCTGAACGAGGCGAACAATTCGTACAATTCACCCTCTTCCCTGGTTGTCACGCCGGTTTCGTCCTCGGACCTGGTCGCGTCGGCAGTCTCCTGGTCGCCGGGGAACCCGGCGGCCGGCAACCCGGTCACGTTCTCGGTGACGATCAAGAACCAGGGCTCGGCGGCATCGGCCTCCGGGGCGCACGGCGTGACCTTGAGTATTTTGTCGGGATCTACGGTGATAAAGACCCTGACCGGTTCCTATGCCGGCACACTTGCGGCGGGCGCCTCCTCGCCGGCGCTGTCGCTCGGGACCTGGACGGCCGTAAACGGGAAATATACGGTTCGGACCGTTATTGCGGTCGACGCCAACGAGTTGGCCGTCAAGCAGGCCAACAACACGTCGGACAAACCGTTCTTCGTCGGTCGGGGGGCCAACATGCCCTACGACATGTACGAGGCCGAGGACGGGGTTTTGAGCGGCGGCGCGGCGATCGTCGGGCCGAACCGCACGATCGGCGACCTGGCCGGCGAGGCGTCCGGGCGCAAGGCGGTCACGCTCAACCAGACCGGCGCCGCCGTGCAGTGGACGACCCGCGCCGCGACCAACACGATCGTCGCCCGGTTCTCCATCCCGGACGGCACGACCAGTTCGATCAATGTGTACGTGAACGGCAGCCTGACCAAGACGCTCCCGCTCACCTCGAAATACGCGTGGCTCTACGGCGACGAGAAGGCGCCGCAGAACTCGGGCAGCAACCCGCGGCACATCTACGACGAGGCGAACATCCTGCTGACCGGCTCGTTCCCGGCCGGCAGCACGCTGCGCCTCCAGAAGGATTCCGGCAATTCAGGCACCATCGCCATCGACTTCATCAACCTCGAGCAGGTGTCGGCTCTGGGTAATCCCGACCCGTCCAAGTACGTGGTGCCGACCGGCTTCGACCAGCAGTCGGTGCAGAACGCGCTGGACACCGCCCGGCAGGACACCACCAAGCTCGGCGTCTACCTGCCGACCGGCGACTACCAGGTCACCAGCAAACTCCAGGTGTACGGCCGGCCCATCGTGGTCACCGGCGCGGGCCCCTGGTACACCCGCTTCCGCACCCCGGACACCCAGACCGAGACCGACGCCGGCTTCCGGGCCGACGCGACCGCCAACGGCTCGACGTTCGCGAACTTCGCGTACTTCGGCAACTACACGATCCGCATCGACGGACCGGGCAAGGTCTTCGACTTCGCCAACGTCTCCGGCATCACCATCGACAACATCTGGGCCGAGCACGTCGTCTGCCTGTACTGGGGCGCGAACACCGACAACATGGTGATCAAGAACTCGCGGATCCGGGACACCTTCGCCGACGGCATCAACATGACCAACGGCAGCACCGGCAACCTGGTCGACAACAACGAGGCCCGGGCCACCGGCGACGACAGCTTCGCGCTGTTCTCGGCGATCGACGCGGGCGGCTCCGACGAGATCAACAACACGTACCAGAACCTCACGTCGATCCTGACGTGGCGGGCGGCCGGTGTCGCGGTCTACGGCGGGTACGCCAACACGTTCAAGAACCTCTACATCGCGGACACCCTGGTCTACTCCGGCATCACGATCAGCTCGCTGGACTTCGGCTACCCGATGAACGGCTTCGGCGCCTCGCCGCCGACCGTCTTCGACAACGTCTCGATCGTCCGGGCGGGCGGCCACTTCTGGGGCGCTCAGACCTTCCCGGCGATCTGGTGCTTCAGCGCGTCGAAGGTGTTCCAGGGCATCCGGGTCAGCAATGTGGACATCACCGACCCGACCTACTCCGGAATCATGTTCCAGACCAACTACGTGGGCGGCCAGCCGCAGAACCCGATCACGGACACCACGTTCACCAACGTCACGATCAGCGGCGCCGTTCGCTCCGGTGACGCATACGACGCCAAGTCCGGCTTCGGCATCTGGGCGAACCCGCTGCCCGAGGACGGTCAGGGGCCGGCGGTCGGCTCGGCGACCTTCACCAACCTGCAGTTCAGCAACAACTACCGGGACATCGAGAACCAGACCACCACGTTCACCATCGTCCGCTCCTAACGCTTCCCCGGTAGGTTCGGTGCATGGAGCATCTGATCCTGCCGGACGGCCGGGTCCTCGAATACCTCGTCGAGGGCCCGGCCACCGCGATTCCGCTGGTCCTGCACCACGGCACCCCGTCGGGCACGGTCCGGTACGCCCCCGTCGTCGACGCGGTCCTGGCCGGCGGCTTCCGTTTCGTGCAGGCGAGCCGGCCCGGCTACGCGAGCTCCACCCCGCGCCCCGGCCGGCGGGTGGCCGACGTGGCCGCCGACACCGCCGCGCTGATGGACGCCCTGGACGCGCCGGCGTTCGTCACCGTCGGCTGGTCCGGCGGCGGCCCGCACGCTCTGGCCTGCGCCGCCCTGCTCCCTGGGCGCTGTCGCGCGGCGGCGACGATCGCCGCGGTCGCGCCGTACGACGCAAAGGGTTTGCATTGGCTTTCCGGCATGGGCGAGGAGAACGTCCAGGAGTTCGGGGCGGCCGTCGCCGGAGCCGAGCAGCTGGACGCGTTCCTGATCCCGGCGGCGGCCGGCATGAGCGAGGTCAAGCCGGCCGACCTGGTCGAGGCGTTCGGCGACCTGATTTCCGAGGTGGACCGGAGGACCCTGGCCGGCGGCCTGGCCGACTACCTGGCGGCGAGCTTCCGCGCGGCGGTCCGGGAGGGCATCGCGGGCTGGCGCGACGACGATCTGGCGTTCGTGGCCGACTGGGGCTTCCGGCTCGAGGAGATCCGGGTGCCGCTCTCGCTGTGGCAGGGCGACCAGGACCGGATGGTGCCGTTCGCGCACGGCGCCTGGCTGGCCGCGCAGTTGCCGACCGCGGAAGCCCATCTGGTGCCCGGCGAGGGCCACCTCTCGCTACTGTCCAACTTCACCACGATCGTCAGCGACCTGCGCCGCTTCGCCTCCTAGCGTCGCTTCGTCGTCACCCGAGCAGGTCCCAGCGGTTGCCGGCGATATCTTCGAAGACCACGACCCGGCCGTACGGTTCGGTGCGCGGCTCGCCCACGAACGTCACGCCGGCGTCGGCCATCCGGCGGTACTGGGCGTCGAAATCGTCCACCCGCAGGAAGAAGCCGACCCGCCCGGCGGTCTGGTCGCCGATCGCGGCCCGCTGGCGGTCGCCGTCGGCCCGGGCCAGCAGGATGCCGGTCCGGCCGCCGGGCGGCCGCACCACGACCCACCTCTTGGGCCGGCCGTCGTTCGTGCTGGACGCCGAGTCCTCGACCAGGTCGAAGCCGAGCACGCCGGTGAAGAAGGCGATCGCCGGGTCGTATTCCGCCACCACGAGGGTCACCAGGTCGATCTCCATCGGCCGAGCGTACGGGTTGGCCAGAATCCGTTGACAGGTGGCATTCCCGCCACTTCCGGTCGGGGACGGGCGTGCCTAGCGTCGCAGGCATGTACGCGCAAATCGTTCTGTTCGACGGCTTCGACCCGCTCGATGTGATCGCCCCGTTCGAGGTGCTCGCCGCTGGCGGGGCGCTCGCCGGGGGTGGGGCGCTCGCCGGGGGTGGGGCGCTCGCCGGGGGTGGGCTCGAGGTCCGGCTGGTGTCCGCCGAGGGGCCGCGCCGGGTGGTGAGCGGCACGCTCGGGCTGGCGCTGGAGGCGACGGCCGGGCTCGACCCGTCGTTGCCGGGTTACGTCGTCGTGCCGGGCGCGTCCGGGCCGATCGAGGGCGACCCGGCCGAGGTCGACACCATCCCGGTCCTGCTCGCCCGGGTCGGCGAGACGGCGTTGCCGGGGCTGATCGCCACGGCGATGGGCCGTCCCGAGGTCACGGTGGCCACGGTGTGCGGTGGTTCGCTGGCGCTGGCGATGGCGGGGCTGTTGGAAGGGCGGACGGCCGTGACCCACGCGCAGGGGCTGGACGTGCTCGACGCCACCGGGGTCACGGTCGTGGACGCCCGAGTGGTCGACGACGGCGACCTGATCACGGCCGGCGGCGTCACGTCCGGGCTCGATCTGGGGCTGTATCTGGTCGAGCGATCGTTCGGGCCGCGGATCGCGCATGCCGTCGAGCGGCTTTTCCAGTACGAGCGCCGGGGGACTGTGTGGCGCGACGCCGGCCTGGCCCCGGTGCCGGCGTGACCGCCCCGGACGGGCCGGGGCCGGGCGGCGCTCCGGGCGGGCCGGGGTCGGGCGGCGCTCCGGGCGGGCTGGGGTCGGCCGGCGCTCCGGGCGGGCCGGGGTCGGGCGGCGCTCCGGGCGGGCTGGGGTCGGGCGGCGCTCCGGACGGGCCGGGCTCGGGCGGCGCTCCGGACGGGGCCGGCTCGGAGGATGGGCCGGGCGGGCTCGGCGTCGCCGGCACCTGGCTGTTGAGCATCGCTACCCCGATCGGCCGGCTGCCGGTCACCGTCGTTCTGACGGAAGAGGCGGGAGCGCTGACCGGCACGGCTACCGGTAAGGACGAGACCGTGCCGCTCCGGGACGTCGTCGCCGTTGCCGAGCGGGGCGGCACGCGCCTGGCGTGGCGGCAGGCGATCTCCCGGCCCCTGCGACTGAATCTCAGCTTCGAAGTCCTGGTCACCGAGGCGACCATGGCCGGTTTCTCCCGGGCCGGGCGCCTGCCACGCTCGACGGTGACCGGCGTCCGTGCGCCCGGGGAGACGCGGTGAGCTTCCCTCGCGCGATGGGCGGACCGCGGTTGCCGTGACCGCAAGGGAACGCACCGGCCGGAAGCGCGTGACGGGGAGTAGGGGAACGCCTCGCCGGGCAGGCGACTCGGGGGCGGCCGCTGCTCGGCGGGGCGGGGTCACTCGTACGATCGCTAGATTTTGACGGGGGTGAGTTCCGGCAGCAGTTCGGGCTCGGACGGGGTTTCGGTGCGGCGGCGGGCGGCCGGGACGAGGAGCGCGACGGCGATGGCGGCCAGCGCGACCACCGACAGGATCAGGAACGACTCGGTGTAGCCGGACTCGGCGGGGAGCCCCGTCGTGGTCAGGTGGCTGGTGATGATCGAGCTGACGATCGCGGTGCCGATGGAGGCACCGATGGTGCGGATGTTGGTGTTCATGCCGGAGGCGGCGCCGGTCTGGTGCATCGGGACGCTCTGCACGATCAGGCTGATCATCGAGGAGTAGACGAGGCCCAGGCCGATGCCGAAGACGCCGCCGGCCAGGGCGACCATCGGCCGGCTGTCGTGCCACATGGCCAGCGAGAAGGCCGAGATCGCGCCCAGGGCGGAGCCGGCCACCAACTGGAGCTTGCTGCTGATCCAGCGGGTCAGCGGGCCGCTCGCCGAGCCGAAGACGGCCATCGTGACCATCATCGGCAGCATCAGCAGGCCGGCCTCGGTGACGCTCGCGCCGAAGCCGTAACCGGACGCGGCCGGCACCTGCATGAGCTGCGGCAGGAACGCGAAGATGCCGAACATCGCCGCGCCGAACAGCAGGCTGACCAGATTGGTGGTCCAGACCGCGGGCAGCCGCATCATCCGCATGTCGATCAGCGGGGTGGCCGAGCGGACCTCGGCGACGAGCCAGGCGACGAGCAGAACCACAGCAAGACCAAGCAATCCGAGCGTACGGGCGGAGCCCCAGCCCCACGTGGTCGCCTTGCTCAGCGGAAGCAACAGCGCGACCAGCCAGCCGGAGAGCAGGACGGCCGCGAGCCAGTTGACCCGGCCGGGGCTGCGCACCGGGGACGCGGGGATGACGAACTTGGCGATCACGCCGACGACGGTCACCACGATCATCGGGATCCAGAACAGCCAGCGCCAGTTGAGCACGCCGACGATCGGGCCGGCCAGGACGATGCCGAGGCCGCTGCCGGTGGCGATGACCGCGGCCATGACGCCGACGGCGGAGGTCACGCGGTGCGCCGGGAACTCGTCGCGGATGATGCCGAACGAGACCGGGAAGATCGCGCCGCCCAGGCCCTGCAGGACGCGGGCGAAGATCAGCACGCCGATGCTGGGGGCGATCGCGGCGACCAGGCAGCCGACGGCGATCGCGGCGAGGGCGACGAGGAGGGCGCGATCCTTACCGATCATGTCGGCGATGCGGCCCATGAGCGGGGTGGCCACCGACGCGGCGAGCAGCCACGCGGTGAGCACCCAGGTGACCGTGCCGGTGTCGGTGTGCAGGTCGTGCTGGATGGTCGGAAGAACCGGCGTCACCAGCGACTGCATCAGCGCGAACGCGGCCGCGGCGGCGGAGAGCACGCCGAAGGTCTGATAAAGTCGAGGCATGCCTCCATATTAGCGGAGGGGTGCCTCCGGTTGGCAAGCTGTTTTGGTTTCGTTCGGGATTTTGTTTGGTGAGGCAGGTCTCCATGACTGAACTGTCCGTCGGCGTGCGGCGGCCGGCCCGGGCCGACGCGCGGCGGAATTTCGACGCGTTGATCGCCGCGGCCCGCGTGGCTTTCGCGGAGAACGGGGCGGATGCGTCGCTGGAAGACATCGCGCGCCGGGCCGGAGTAGGGATCGGCACCTTGTACCGGAATTTTCCGACACGCCAGGATCTGTTCGAGGCGGTCTACGTCTCGGAGATCAACGAACTGGCGGCGGTGGCCTCCTCCGTCGCGGAACTGCCGCCATGGGAGGCGCTCTCGGCCTGGCTCAGCCGTTTTGTCTCGTATGCGGTGACCAAGCGGGCGATCATCGACGCGCTCAACCGGGAGTCAGAGATGTTCGCGGCCTGCCGGAAGGCGATGTACGCGGCGGGGACCCCGCTGTTCGAAAGGGGCCAGGCGGCGGGTGTGGTGCGGAGCGACGTCAGCTTCGACGACGTGCTGCGGATGGTGTCCGGGCTGACGTCGGCGGCGTTCGTGGACGATGCGCAGCGCGAGCGGGTGCTCGCGCTGGCGCTGGACGGGCTGCGGGTCTCCTAGAGCTAGCGCCGTACGTTTCTAGAGCCGTACGGCGGTGCCGCTCTGGGCGCTTTCGCGGGCCGCGTCGAGGACGGTCATGGTGCGCAGGACGTCGGTCGGGTCGACGGGCAGCTTGCCCTCGCCGCGGACGGCCTTCGCGAACGCGGGGTAGTAGGTGTCCCACCGGCCGCGCTCGGTCGGGACCGGGGCGCTGGTCGGGCCGTGGTAGAGCCGGCCCCAGGCGTGCTCGGGCTCGACGCCCCAGCGGTCGCCGAGCGTCTTCGGCGACCGGCCGGCCTTGAGCAAAGCCTCCTGGCCGTCCATGCCGTCGATCCCGTCGACGATGTAGGTGCCGGTGGAGCCGCTGACCCGGAAACGCGGGCCGGGGGCGGCCTGGCGCCAGCTGCCCCACAGGTGCGACTCGACGCCGTTGACGTGGTGCAGGGCCAGGAAGAAGTCGTCGTCCAGGTCGCCGTTGCCGCGGACCTCGGCGTACACGCGGCCGGCCGGCCCGTGCAGCAGCAGCGCCTGGTCGACCAGGTGCGAGCCGAAGTCGAGCAGGGTGCCGCCGCCGGCCGCGGGGACCTTGCGCTCCGGGGCCCAGCGCTCGAACCGCGACTCGAAGCGCCGGATCGTGCCGAGGGCGCCCTCGGCGATCAGCTTCCGTACGGTCAGCAGGTCCGAATCCCACCGCCGGTTCTGGTAGACGCTGAGCAGCACACCCTTCTCGGCGGCGGCCCGCACGACGGCCTGCGCGCTCGGCGCGTCCAGCGTGAACGGCTTGTCGACGACCACGTTGAGCCCGAGCGCGATCGCCTCCGCCGCCACCTCGGCATGCGTAGCGGCCGGCGTGGAGATCGACACGGCCTCGGCCCCCGCCGCGACGAGGGCGGCCAGCGAGTCGAACGCGGCAGCGGTCGGATGCTGCTTGGCAAGCTCGGCGCGGCGCTCCTCGGACCGGGTCACGACCCCGACGAAGTCGACGTTCTCCGCCGACGCCAGCAGCGGGGCGTGAAAGATCCGCCCGCCGGCGCCGTAGCCGACAAGCCCGAACTTGACCGCGTCACTCATTCCGAAGAGATTGCCACAACACCGCTACTCCCGCCGATCAAGGGGGTAGACGGCCTGCGCCTCGTTCGGAGCGGCGCCTTGGCGTCGGCCGTTGTCAGGCCGCCATCGGTTGGGCGGGTGGGAAGGCTTCAATGCGGTTCTTGCCCGCCGCCTTCGCCGCGTACATGGCTATATCTGCCCTCCGGGTCAGCTCGGTTACGGTGATGCCGGGCTCGGCCATGGCGATGCCGATGCTCCCGCCGACGGTCACGGTGGCGACGGACAGCGTGACCGGCGCGGCCAGCGCGGCGCAAAGCTGTTCGGCGATCCGCTCGGCGTCGGAAGGATCGGCGAGGTCGGTCAACAGCACCGCGAACTCGTCGCCGCCGAGCCGCCCCGCCAGGCCGCGGCCGGCCGTCACCGCGCTCATCCGCCCGGCGACCTGGACGAGAAGCTCGTCGCCGGCCGCATGCCCGTAGCAGTCGTTGACCTGTTTGAAGTCGTCCAGGTCGACGTTGAGCACGGCCGTCTTCCTGCCGGCGGCGAGCGCCCGGCCGACGGCGCCGAGGAACTTCGCCCGGGTCGGAAGCTCGGTCAGGTGATCGTGGTGAGCGCGGTGCTCCAGGTCGGCGTGCGCCTGACAACCCTTCTCGGCCAGGATGACCTGGTGCGACAGGTTCCGCAGCGCGTCCAGCACCTCGGGCCTGAGCCGCTGACGGCCGGCGACGGCGATGAACACCTCGGCCGCCGCGGGGTCGGCGCCCAGCGAGTCCAGCTGCCACACCTTGAAGCCCGGCGCCAACGCGGCGAGCACCCGGTGATCGGTGACGACCTCCAGACCCAGCACCCGGCCCCGGATCTCCGGCGGCACGCCGACCACGGTGGTCGCCTCGAAGCCGCCGGGCGCCCGGCGCAGCACGATCAGCGCGGTGCCGGGCGAGAGAGCGACCACCTCGTCGGCCGTCTTGCGGCCGATGCCACGAATCTGTTCGGCGTCGGTGACGCCCAGCATCGCGACGCCGGCCCGGGCGAGCAACGACTCCCGGGCGACGGCCCGCTCCTGCCGCTGGAGGGAAAGGTAGATCCCGCGGGTCAACACGGACATCAGCAGCACCTGCGGCAGCACGCCGAGGACGGTCGCGGAGTTCCAGTGCATGACCCGGTCACCGGAGAGCGGCGAAATCGCGTTCGCCGCCGGGATGCTGACCATCGCACCCGCCGCCCGAACCAGCCACAGCGGCGTCGAGCCGTACAACGACATGACAATCATCGAGGACATCGCGAGCGCGATAGTGGCGACCGGGTCCTCGAGGCCCGCGCCGCCGATGATGATCAGCAGCGGCAACGGCACGGCAGTCCACCAGCTCGACCGGCCGCGCAGGTAGGTGCCGAGCAGGATCAGGAACATGACGAGGAGGGACGCGGAGGCGAGCCGGAGATACCCCGGGGACCGCAACGCGTTGCCCAGCTGCGGGAACTCGGTGAGCAGGGCCGCGCTCGCGACGACCATGGCGACCAGCCGGGTCCGGTCGAGGCTGCTCTCCGGGATCGCCGCCCGCCGCAGCCATCTCCTGCTCAGCCTCACCGCGATTTCTTCGGCCGCGCGATGTCGTACTTGAGCGGGCGAGCGGTGATCCTTCCTGTCGGATGCGTGACCTCGGCCAGCGAAAAGTACGGCGGGTGGGTAAACATGTGCCCCATGAAACCCGGGCAGATGGAACGCACCCCCTTCGCTGACCTCGACAGTCAGCCCAGCGAGATGACCGCCATGCTGCTCGCCGCGCTCGAGGCGATGGGCCGCCACCCCGAGATCCGCCGGGTACGGCAGACCGCCTGGCAGGCGCTGCGCCCACAGCCGGGGGAGCGCTTGCTGGACGCCGGCTCGGGCGCGGGCGACGTGGCGCGATGGCTCGCCACCAAGGTCGGCCCGATGGGCGAAGTCGTGGCCCTGGACTACTCGGCCGCCACCATCGCCGCCGCCGTGGAGCGGCACGACGGCAGCAATGTCCGCTACATGACCGGCGACGTCTCGGCGATGAGCCTGCCCACCGACAGCTTCGACGGGGTCTGGTGCGAGCGGGTCCTCCAACACGTCGACGATGCCGACGTCGCGCTCGCCGAACTGATCCGCGTGACCCGCCCCGGCGGCCGCCTCTGCCTGGTCGACACCGACTGGGACTCGCTGGCCTTCGACGGCGTCCCGGCCCGGCTCGCCGGGACGATCGTGGCCCACATGCACGGCAAGCTCACCCCGATGCAGCGCGACATGGGCCGCACGCTCCGCCGCCGGCTCATCCGTGCGCGCCTCTCCGACGTGACCGCCACCCCGGTGACCTGTGTCTTCGGCGACCCGGCCTCGGCCGCGGTGGTGCTGCCCATGGTCAACCCGATGGTCCCCGAGGAAGCATGGACCACCCCCGGCGGCGTACGAGACGAATGGTTCACCTACGTCGACGCGGCCGGCGCCCGGGGCGACTTCCTCGCCCTCCTGACGATCTGGGTAGTGACCGGCACGGTCGACTGACCGCCCCACCCATGAACCGCCGCGCCCGCCCCACGCGGCCGCCCGCTCCACGACTCGGCCGAGCTCGACCGCACGCCGGCCGTTGTCGGCGGCTACTTCCTCGGCGGGCCGAGGTTCGCGCGGGTCAGCCATCGGCCTGGCGCCAATACTGTCGTCTGCGATCGTCACGGACGACGTAGCCCAAACGGCCCAGCTCGGCCCGGAGCTCGCGTTTGTCGCCGTCGTCGCCGGACTGCAGGGCCTTCTGCCGGGCGGCGAGCAGGGCATGCGCCGTGGCCGGAAGCTCAGGCAGGCCGGGCACCCAGCGCCGGTATGAGGCGAGGTAGGGATCCTGATCGGCCCAGGCGATGCCGCAATCGGTGAAAGCGTGACCCAACCGCGCGGTGGACAGATGGGAAGGCTCGCGGGCGACTTCGCGACCGGTCGGGCCGAGCAGCACCAGCTCGTCGCGGTCGGGAAAGGCGACGGCGACCTCGGCCCGTGGCACGGCGACGGCCGAACCGGGGCGGGACAGCGCCACCTCGCCCGCGGTGATCCGCACGGTCAGCGACTCGCGGTCGACCAGGGCGGCCAGGACCGCGCCCAGCAGCACGCCCATTGCCACGACGACGATCGTGGCGGCGGGCTCGGGCAGCCCGCGCACCAGGCGCAGCGGACCGGGCAACGGCAGCCACCCGGCCAGCCGCACCACCAAGAAGAGCAGTGCGGCGCCGGCCAGCGGCAGACCCAGCCAGGTCAGCACGCGGACCCACCATGGGGTCGGCACGGTCGTCATCGGTTCGAGCACGGATCGAGTCTTCGCCGTGGACGGCTTGCCGCGATACCGACCGAAGTCGATAGTCCGTAGACCAAAGTAGACTGCCCATCGAGCCGCGCCGCCGGTAACTTCGGGGCCATGGCACGACGAAGCGCACGCAGCTGGCTGCTGGAGGTCTCTCTCGCAGTCGTTGCCACGCTGCTCGGGCTCTTCTTCGTGTCGCAGTCGGTGGGGAAGGGCGATGGTGCGCCGTTGCCCCTCGAGGCAGCCACGGGTGTGTTGTCCTTCGCCGGTCTGGTGCTTTTCCGGCGCAGCCACCCGGTCGGGCTGACCCTCGGGCTCATCCCGTTCGGCATCCTGCTGGGCATGCCGATGGGCGCCACCCCGATCGCGCTGTTCTCGGTGGCGCTGCACCGGCCGGCTCGGGTCACCATCGCGCTCGCCGGCCTGCACGCCGCGTGCGTGGCGACGGTCTACGGACTGGCGCTGGGATTGACCCGGACGTATTACGAGTCCGTCGCGTTCCTTGTGCTGTTGCACGTCAGTTTGGTCGCGGTGGCCATGGTGGTGCGCGCGCAGCGTCAGTTGCTGGCCGCGTGGGCCGAGCGGGCGCGGCAGGCCGAGGAGGGTCAGCGGCTGCGTATCGAGCAGGCCCGGCTCGCCGAGCGGGAGCGGATCGCTCGCGAGATGCACGATGTGCTCGCGCACCGCGTCTCGCTGCTGGCACTGCACGCAGGCGCACTCGAGGTCCGGCGGGACGCCTCGGCGGAGGAGCGTGAGGCGGCGGGCGTCATCCGGCAGGGCGCGTACGACGCGTTGGAAGATCTGCGGATGCTCCTGGGCATGCTGCGAGCCCCGGCGGAGGACCGTCCGCAGCCGACACTTGACGACGTGCCCGAGTTGGTCGAGCGGTCACGATTGGCCGGTGCCGACATCTGCTTCACCATGACCGGCCTGCAGCGCGACGTCGGGCAGGTGGCGGCGATCCGCGCGGCCGGCCTCGACCCCCGCCGCGCCGGCGAGCGGCCCGACGGAGACGAAGACGAGAACGAGCGGGACGACTACGACGACGAGGACACTGACGGTGTTGAGAGCCGCGACACCCTCGGTTGGCATGACAGCCACGGCGACCGCGGCTGGCATGACGGCGGCGAACCCCGTGGCTGGCATGACGGCGGCGAAGCGCGTGGCTGGCATGAGAGCCACGGCGACGGCGATTGGCCCGGCGGCCGCGATATCGCCGACATCGGCTACGGCGTGGAGGACGTCGACGGCGAGGACGATGGTGCCGGGGAGGACGTCGATGTGCCGGATCAGACCGGGCGGCACGCTTATCGGATCATTCAGGAGGCGCTGACCAACGCGCTCAAGCACGCGCCCGGCGCGCCCGTGCGGGTCAACGTCGACATTGTGTGGCTTCGCGGGCTGGACGTCCGCGTCGACAACGACCTTGTGTGGGAGGGGACGCACGGCCATCGGCGTGGCAACCACGCCGAGCCGATTCCCGGGGCCGGGGCGGGGCTGGCCGGGCTGCGGGAACGCGTTCAGCTGGTCGGCGGTCGGCTGGAGCATGGGCCGACGCCGACGGGGGAGTTCAACGTTCGGGCGTGGCTGCCATGGCAGACGTGACATCGGGCGGCGAGCCGCTGCCACGGCCGGCGTCGCAGGCGGCGGCGCCGGTGCGGTCGGCCGGGTCGTCGCCGCCGGTTCGGGTGCTCATTGTTGATGATGATGCGCTGGTGCGGTCGGGGCTCTCGATGATGTTGGGCTCGTTCGATGAGTTGGAGGTCGTCGGGGCCATCTCGGACGGGACCGAGGTGGCGGCGGCCGTCAACACCTATCGGCCGCAGGTGGTGCTCATGGACATTCGGATGCCGGGGATGGATGGGCTTTCGGCCACCGAGGCGCTGCGGCGGCGGCCGGACGCGCCGGAGGTCATCGTGTTGACCACGTTTGACACGCATGAGCATGTGCGGCGGGCCATGCGGGTGGGGGCCAGCGGGTTTCTGTTGAAGCATGAGCCGCCTCGGGATATCGCGCTGGCGGTTTGCCGGGCCGCGGCCGGGGAGCCGATGTTCACGTCGTCGGTGCTGCGGCAGGTGATGGAGCTGGCGGGGGCGGAGACCACCGACCCGGAGCGGGAGCGGGCTCGAGTGGCGTTGAGGCGGCTCAGCCCGGGCGAGCGGGATGTTGCCCGGCTGATCGGGATCGGGCACACCAACCAGGAGATCGCGTCCGAGTTGCGGGTGAGTACGGCGACCGTGAAGGCCTACGTGACGCGCATCTTCACGAAGCTCGAGCTCACCAACCGCACTCAGGTGGCCATCCTGGTCCACGACGCCGGCTGACCGGCCCGCCGGACCGGCGCGACCGCTTGGGCTTGGACGCCGGGTGGGAGGGGGCGAGCCGGGGGCTGTTCGTTCACACCGGCGGGGAGGAGGGCTTTGCCGTCTCGGCGCGGTCGTAGGGATGGTTGAGTGGGGCGTCGCCGGACAGTTGGGCGAAGTAGTCGTTCAGGTGGGCGTAGGGGTTGCGCCGGGGGTCGCGCGCCGCGGCGGCCTTGCGGGCCTGCGCGCGTTCCTGGCGGCGCATGGTCACGGCGAAGCGGAGGGTGATCCACAGGCGCAGGCGGCGGGAGGAGTCCAGGGCGGCCAGCACGCGGGCCAAAGTTTCGCGCTCCCGCTCCGGCACGGCCAGCAGCACGATGATGAGGGGAAGCACTGCCGAGGCGATCTCGCAGAGCACGAACAGCAGGACCAGGAAGGCGATGATCCCGGCCAGCAAGGTACTGGTCATCGAGTTCTCCTGTCGCCGGAGGTGGGGATCCGCCCGGGGGTGAACCCGGCGGCTCGGTCGCGAGGCGGAGGCGCTCATGGGCGCTGACGATCAACGAGGCGGGCGGGAGCCTCTCACGGATATGCACTGCCGGGGGCCTGACCCCGTTGTCGGGTGGGGAGGCGAGCACGCTACGAAGCCGGACCGGCCCCTTTGCTCGTCTCTCCGTGACCCCTTAGCCATGAATATCCACGGCTATTCAGGTGATCGCAAGTCCGATCCGGGCAGGTGAATATTCGTCATCGGTCTTCACGTCATCAGTCACGCCAGGTTTCCGCAACCTCTCCCGTGTGGTTGCATAACGACTATGCGCGAGCGACGCATAAGATCTCATGAGTCCTGTATCGTGCGGCTGTGACAAACCTACCCTTAACGGTCGTTCAGGCTGCTGATGCTGAACGAGACGGCTCCACGCCGCGGCTGACTTTCGTCACCAAGCTCTGCGGCGGGGGCAGCTGCCCCACCGTCTACCGCACCGACCGAGGCACCTACGTGGTTCAGGGCTATACCCTGACCGCCGAGGCCGCGGGGGTCGACCTGCCCGCCGGCGAGCAACTCGTCGAGATTCCGGCCGAGCTGCTCGCCGAGGCGGTGAAGGCCGCCAACTGACCATCGCAACGAACGCCGCATCCGAATACGAGAGGGGGCGAGTTGCTTGTCGAACTCGCCCGATCTCGACGACGGTCTCGGCGAGCCGGTCGGCGCCGCCCTGGCGCGCTGGCGCCGGAGCAAGCAGATCTCCGGTCAGGCTCTGGGCGAGCGCATCGGCATGAGCCAGGCGACGATCTCCCGGCTGGAGAGCGGCGCCACCAGCGCGGATCCCGCGGTCGTACGCCGGGTCGCCGAGGCCCTCGACCTCCCCGCGGACGAGGTCGACCGTCTGGTCGGGCTCGCCGAGCGGCCCAACGAGCGCCTGATCGACTGGCAGTCGATCCTGCCGGGGCTGGCCGACCGGCAACACCTCGTGGGACGGCTCGAGTCCTCCGCGCGCGACACGCGCACCTTCCAGGTGGCCGTCGTCCCGGGCCTGCTCCAGACCAGTGAGTATGCGCGTGCCGTCCTGACCGCCGTGCGCATGGAGCTGGGCGACGCGCAGATCGCCGACTCCGCTCTGGCCGTCGCCGAGGCCGTCACGGCGCGCCTGCAGCGGGCCCAGGCGCTCGACGAGCCCGATCGGCAGTTCCACTTCCTGATCACCGAGGACGTACTGGGCCACCAGGTGTGCCGGCCGGTGGACATGATCGCCCAGATCGCGCGGCTGCGGGAGGTCGCCGCGTACCCGAACGTCAGCCTGCGGATCATTCCGCAGGACGTGGAGTGGCCGATCGCACCCATGCACGGCTTCGTCCTCATGGACGACCGGAGCGTGTTCGTCGATCTCTTCAACACCAGCGTGCTCTCCCGTGGGCGCCGCATCGCCGGGCACTACCGGCGCGTGTTCGACGCGCTCGACGCGATCGCGACCAGCGACATCGAACCGTTTCTCGCCGATTTCGAGAAGCGCTACATCCGCCGGATGTCCGGGGCCCACACCTGACCTGTTGTGACGACCCGGTATCCGTCCGTACCGTGAGTGTCATGACGACCCCCAAGGATCCCGTCGCCACGCACCTCCGCGTCCTGGCCGGCCGATGCGGCGCCGGCTCCTGCCCGACCGTGTACGGCACCGACCGGCAGACGGTCATTGTCCAGGGCTACGTGGTGAACGGCGACAACGCCGGCGTCGAGGTGCCCGACGGCGAGCACCTCGTCGAGATTCCGACCGAGATCTTGCTCGCCGCGGCGGACAAGATTCGTGACCAGGCCTGAGACAGAGTCGTCACCAGGCAGAACGTAAGGGCAAGTCAGTAGCCGGTGGGGACCATGCGCCTCAGTAGCTGGTCCAGGGCGACACTGGCGAAACCGATCCGGACGTCGCTGGCGCCGTACGGAAGCCACAGGCGGCCGTCGTGCAGCAGGCCGCCGCAGGAGTAGAGGACGTTGGGGACGTAGCCCTCGCGCTCGACCTCGTCGGGGTGCAGCAGGCCGTCGGGCAGGTCGGCGATCACTCGCTCCGGGTTCTCCAGGTCCAGCAGCATCGCGCCCAGCGAGTAGCGGCGCATCGGGCCCACGCCGTGGGTCAGCACCAGCCAGCCGGCCTCCGTCTCGAGCGGGGAGCCGCAGTTGCCCACCTGGATCAGGTCCCAGCCGCGGTGCGGGACCAGCAGCGGCACCGCCTCCTGCCAGCGGTGCTGCCCGTCGCGGACGCTCAGGCCCAGCGTCTCGCCGTCGGAGCGGCACAGGGCCAGCTTCCGGCCGCCCACGTAGCGCGGGAACAGGGCCATGCCCTTGTTCCGCGCCGCGGGGCCGTGCAGCCGGGTCACCTCGAAGTGCCGCAGGTCGCGGGTGAAGATGACCCGGCCGGAGATGTGCCGGCCGTCGTACGCGGTATATGTCGCCTGGTAGGCGAGCCGCCCGTCCGGGTCCAGGTGCTGGACGAAGCGGGCGTCCTCCATGCCGTTGCTCTCCGCGCGGGTCGCCGGCCACATCACCCGCTGATGCAGCGGCGTGGCGCACGGGAAGCTGACCGCGTAGTCCTCCGCCACGATGTGCCGGATCCGGTCGAGCGTCTCCTGCGTGGTCGGGCGGGCCAGCAGCTCGGCCGGGATGTGCGTCATCACATCCTCGAACTCCTCGTCGCTGTACCGCTCGGGCAAGGCCGACACGATGTACGCCGAGGCCTCGTTGTCGATCTCCTCGTCGATCAGCGCCGCGGAGAGCTGGAAACGCATGTGCAACGCCCCGACGCGCTGGCCGATCGCCAGCGGGCCGTCCCGGTTCTCGAGGCGGATGGTGTCGCCGGGGCCGAGGATCGCCGAGCAGAAGCCGATCGAGGAGATGTGCCCCTCGCCGATCTGGCGCAGGCTCATCGCCACCCGCAGCTCACCCGGTTCCAGGTCGGTCTGGTCGGGGTGCGGCACCATCGACGGGTTGCACAGCGCCGCCGCCTCGACCGAGAACTCGTGGCTGAAGTACGCGCCGATCAGGGTGCGCGCGGTCGGCGACAGCTCGATCTCCGGCGGTACGCGGTGCTGCACCAGCTCGTAGTGGTGCTGGAAGGTCGACAGCAGGTCGTGGTGCCGGCCCGCGAAGCGGCTCAGCACGTCCTCGAGCAGCCGGGCGGTCTCCGACTCGTCGAGCTGCAGGATGCGCTCGATCAGGCTGGAGGTCCGGTTCTGCACCATCTGGTCGTCCTCGCCGGGCACGAACAGCTTGATCACCACGCGCCGGTCGTCCGGCTGCATGATGATCTCGTGCCGGGTGAGGTAGGTCTGTGAATTCATGGTTGCGGTCACGCTAGGCCGCCTGACGGTCGGGTCGCGCTCCGGGTCGCCATCGTGCGGGCGTGCTGCAGCGTGGAGACGAGCGCGAGGGTGGATTCGGCTCCTTGGTTCAGATTAGGACCATCTGCCGTTAATCCGTCATAACATCCGCCGGTAAGGGGGTCGTACATAACTATCTGAGTGTCGTTTTCGCCCAGAAACCAGGCTATTGACTGAAATAGCGGGGCAGACCATCGGTCGTCGCCGGTGATCGCGGCGGCCGTGGCGCACGCGTCGGCGGTCGCGGCGGCCTCGATCGGCTGCTGGTCGAAGCGGTGTTTGGGCCGGCCGGCCCGCCAGCCGCCGACCGGGACGGTGGACAGGTGGCCGTCGTGCTCCTGCTCCCGGCACAGCCAGGCGAGCATCCGCAGGCCGGCCCGCAGCAGGGGCTCGTCGCCGAGCAGGTCGCCGGCCACGATCACCACCTCGGCCACCGTGGGGTTGGCGTAGGTGAGTTCCTCCTCGGGCCAGACCCACGCCGGGTCGGGGCCGGGGACGCCGACCGTGGCGGCGGCGTCGCGCAGCAGGGCCGCCGCGTCGGGGTCGCGTGGGTCCATCCGCAGGACCTCGGCCGCGCCCAGTCCGGCGTACGCCATCGCCCTCGGCCAGGTCGAGCGTTGTCGCGTGCCCAAGCGGAAGGCCGCGCGGGCCTCGCGCCGGATCCACGGCGCGGTGGAGCGCGCGGCGGCCGTGCCCAGCCCCCAGAGCGCGCGCCCCCACCAGTCGCCGAGACCCGGCCGGTCGGTCCAGCGCCGGTCGTAGCTCATCCGGTTGCGGAAGGCGCCGTCCGGGGCCTGCGCGTGCGTGAGGAACGCCAGGTAGCGCTCGGCCAGGCCGATGACCTGCGGGGACGGCCGCGGTTCCCGGCTGGCGACGAGCAGGCCGCGGCCGACGTCGTCGACGCAGTAGCCGTGCTCGCGCCGCACGATCGCGTTGCGCGCGTGCTCGAGCAGCCCGGTGTCGTCGGAGAGCCGGGCGAGGTGGCTGAACGAGGGCGGTGGAGCGTCGGACAGTTGGACGGGAGGCGGGACCAGCCGCAAGCCCACGCTCATGCCGGGATGGAGGCCGCGATCGGGGCCGCCGGGGTGCGCGCGGACAGCAGGCGGCCGGCCAGGGACTGATAACGGGCGGCCACGGCCGGCCAGCGCAGCGTCGGACCGCCGGCCAGGCCGGTCAGCCGCCCGGCGAGGCCGGGTTCGGTGGCCAGGTGGCGGATCGCCATCGCCATCGCCTCCGGGTCCTGGTGCGGCACGAGCAGGCCGGGACCGTCGGCGAGTAGTTCGACCGCGTGCGGGAACTCGGTGGCCACCACCGGCACGCCCGCGCCGACCGCCTCGATCAGCACGCCCGAGGTGACCTGCTCGGTCGAGTCGTAGGGCAGCACCACCACGTCGGCCGAGCGGATCAGCCGGGACAGCGCGGCCTCGTCCAGGTACTCGTCCCGCCAGACCACGTCGTCGGTCACCCCGAGCGTGTCGGCGAGGGCTTTCAAGCTGTTGCGGTACGCGTCGCCGAAGTGTTCCAGCACCTTGGGGTGGGTACGGCCGGCGACGGTGTAGAACGGCATCGGCGACGAGCCGCGCAGCAGGGCGAGCGCGCGCAACGCCCACTCGATGCCCTTGCCGGGGCCGAGCAGCCCCCAGGTGAGCAGGTGCGGCCGGTCGTGGTCCTCCCGGGGCGCGCTCTCGTGGCTGCCGGCGCCGTGCGGGATCACCGAGATCTTGTGGGCGTCGACGGCGTACCCGGCGATCAGGCGCTGCCGGGCGGTGTCGGTCATGGTGACCACGGCGTCGGCGGTGGCGGCGATCCGCTCGAGCACCTGCCGCTGCAATGGGTCGGGATGGCTGAGCACGGTGTGCAGCACGACGATCGAGGGGACCTTCAGGGCGCGCAGCAGCGGCAGCACCTCGGCGCCGGCGTCGCCCGGGTAGATCCCGTACTCGTGCTGGACGATCGCCACGCCGAAGCGGTTGAGCGCGTTGGCCGCCGCGACCCAGCCGCCCGGGTTGTCGGTGTGCCAGGTGTGCACGACCCGGGGCGCGCCGCGGTCGAGGTCGATGCCGCCGCTCACGTTGTCGCTGGCGAGCAGCCGGACGACCCCGGCGCCGCCGCCGGTATTCAGCTGAGTGGCGAGTGCCGCATTGAAAGTGGCCAAACCGCATTGAGTGGGCGGGTAAGTGCTCAGAAAGCCATACGTCGCGGGCATGACAGGGCCTTTCTCGGTTCGCGGCTGCCTCCCCGCAGCACGACTCAGCGCGCGCGGTCGACGCGGTGCGGGTCGCGCGCAAACGTCATTGCGGTGCTCCGGAAATTGCCCCGATTAACGCGCAATTGACATTGCGACGTTAACAAGAACCGACTTTTCAACTGATGATTTTGCGGTAAATCGTCAGGTAGTCGTCGACCATCCGGTCGGCCGAGAACCGTTCCCGGGCCCGCCGGGCGCACCCCGCCCGGTCGATCGTGCCGATGCCCTCGACGGCCGCGACCGCCTCGTCGAGATCGGTGACCAGCCGGCCGGTGACACCCTCGTCGACGATCTCCGGCATCGATCCTTTCCGGTACGCGACGACCGGCGTCCCGCAGGCCATCGCCTCCACCACGGACAGCCCGAACGGCTCGGCGAACCGGATGGGATGCAGCAGCGCCGCCCCGGAGCCGAGGATCCGCCCCCGGTCGGCCGGCCCGACCGACCCGAGGTGGACGACCCGGTCCCCGTCGATCTTCGGCTCCACCGCCGCCTCGAAAAACGAACGATCTTGGACGATGCCGCAGAGAATCAGGCGCCGCCCGGCCCGCGCGGCGATCTCGATGGCCAGGTCGGTGCCTTTGTCCGGATGGATTCGCCCAAATGCTATTAAATCAGTCATGGGGGAGAGCGACACCGGCAACGCCGTCAAGTCGACGCCGTGGTGGACCGTCCCGACGTAGGACAGCAGGGGGGACCGGTCGCTGTCGGAGATGGCGACGTAGGACGAGGCCGCCCGCTGGTAGGCCGGCACGATCGAGGGGCCGGAGAAGCCGTGGATCGTGGTGAGCAACGGCGCCGCGCAGTGCCGGGAGAAGGCGAGCGGCAACCAGTCCAGATGGTTGTGCACGAGGTCGAACTCGCCGGAGCGGGAGAGCACGTGGCTGACGTGCAGCGCCTCCCAGACCCGCCCGTCGAGGTCGGCGCTCTCCTCGTACCCGGTCGGGCTCACCCCGTCGAGGGCGGCCTTGGTGACCGAGTCGAGCGTGGCGAAGAGCGTGACGTCGATCCCGCGCTCGGTCAGCCCCTCGGCGAGCAGGCTGGTGATCAGTTCCCAGGGGCCGTAGTGCAGCGGCGGCGTACGCCAGGCGATCGGCCCCAACAACGCCACCTTCACGACAACGGCCGCTTTTTGGTCATTAACACCTCCTTAGTATGGGACGTATGAGGGATCTCTGGTGGAAGAGTGCGGTCGTTTATCAGATCTACCCCCGTAGCTTCGCCGATGCCGACGGTGACGGCATGGGCGATCTGCGCGGCGTCATCGACCACCTGGACCATCTGGCCGAGCTCGGCGTCGACGTGCTCTGGCTCTCCCCGATCTACCAGTCGCCGCAGGACGACAACGGCTACGACATCAGCGACTACCAGAGCATCGACCCGCTCTTCGGCGACCTGGCGACCTTCGACGAGCTGCTCGCCGGGGTGCATCAGCGGGGAATGAAGCTGATCATGGACCTGGTCGTGAACCACAGCTCGGACGAGCACCCGTGGTTCGTGGCGAGCCGGTCAAGCAAGGACGACCCGAAGCGGGACTGGTACTGGTGGCGGCCGGCCCGGGCGGGGATGGAGCCGGGCACGCCGGGGGCGGAGCCGACCAACTGGGGCTCGGCGTTCGGCGGACCGGCCTGGCAGTACGACAAGGAGACCGGCGAGTACTACCTGCATCTGTTCTCGCCGAAGCAGCCCGACCTCAACTGGGAGAACCCCGAGGTCCGCGAGGCCGTCTACGCGATGATGCGCTGGTGGCTGGATCGGGGCGTGGACGGCTTCCGGATGGACGTCATCAACATGATCTCCAAGGTGCTGCCGCTGACCGACGGCCCGGTGAAGGCCGGCTCCGCGTACGGGGACGGTTTCTCCTCGTACATCAATGGCCCGCGCAACCATGAATTCCTGCGCGAGATGCACGACCGGGTCTTCGCCGGCCGCGACGGCATGCTCACCGTGGGGGAGATGCCCGGGGTGACGGTCGACGAGGCGATCAAATTCACCGACCAGGACCGGCACGAGGTCGACATGGTCTTCCAGTTCGACCACGTCTGGGCGGACCGCGGCGGCGACCCGTGGAAGCTGATCCCGCTCCGGCTCACCGTCCTCAAGGGGATCTTCGGGCGGTGGCAGGCCGGGCTGGCCGAGGTCGGCTGGAACAGCCTCTACTGGAACAACCACGACCAGCCGCGGGTGGTCTCGCGGTACGGCGACGACTCGCCCGAGCACCGGGTCGCCGCGGCCAAGATGCTCGGCACGGTGCTGCACCTGCACCGCGGCACGCCCTACATCTATCAGGGCGAGGAGCTGGGCATGACCAACTACCCGTTCCGGACGATCGCCGACTTCCGGGACATCGAGGCGCTCGGCCAGTACCACCAGGCCACGGTGCAGGAGGGCCGCTCGCCCGAGGAGGTGCTCACCGTGCTGCGGGCGCGCGGCCGGGACAACGCGCGTACGCCGATGCAGTGGGACGACTCCCCGCAGGCCGGCTTCACCAGCGGGACGCCTTGGCTGGCGGTGAACCCGAACTACCCGCAGATCAACGCGAAGGCGGAGCGGGCCGACCCGGATTCGGTGTTCCACCACTACCGCAAGCTGATCGAGCTGCGGCACGAGGAGCCGGCCGTGGTCGACGGCGACTTCACCATGCTGCTGCCGCACGACGAGCGCCTGTACGCCTTCACCCGGAAATTTCAGGGCACCGAACTCCTGGTGGTCGGCAACTTCACCGGCGAAACGGTGCGCGCCGAAATCGAGGACGCGATCGCCTGGGAAGAGGCCGAACTGGTCCTCACCAATGTCGGGGGAAACGAGGGCCTGACGCTCGCGCCCTGGCAGGCGGTCGTCTACCGGCGCTCGACATAGGGCACCAATCCGTCGAGCAGCCGGCCGAGCCCGAACTCGAACAGCATGGTCAGGTCGAAGTCGAAATCCTGGCCGGCCAGCTCGCGAATGTGCGACATCTCGCCGGCGTCCAGGCGCGCCATGAACGTGGCCGTCTGGGCGTCCATCCACTGGTCGTTGGTCATCCCGGTCTCCTGGGTCGCCTCGGCCTCCGGCTCGAGCGCGCTGGCCACCCCCCGGACGAAGCTGAACAGCAGGATCTGGATGTAGAGCCGCTCCTGCAGGGTCAGCCGCGTGCCGTCGAAGATGGCCATCACCCACTCGGTGATCACCATCGCGTTCGGCGCCATCTGGGGGCGGGTCAGCGACATCGACGACGCCAGCCACGGGTGCCGCTGGAACGCCTGCCACTCCAGCCGGGAGACCAGCTCGAGGGCGGCCCGCCAGTTCCCCGGCGGCCGGGGCGGCAGCCGCTCCTCCCCGATCGCCGCGTCGATCATCGCGAGGGTGAGCTCCTCCTTGCCCGGCACGTGCCGGTAGAGCGCCATCGTCGAGACGCCGAGCCGGCTCGCGATGCGCCGCATGGACAGCTCGGCCATCCCGTCCTGGTCGGCGATCGCGATGGCGGCGGCGACCACCCGCTCCTTGCTGAGCTCGTGGTCGCGACGGGGCGCCGGGCCGGCCACCACGGTGCCGACGCCGGGGCGGGCCACGGTCAGCCCCTCCTCCCGCATGGTCGCGTGAGCCTTGGTGGCGGTGGCGATCGCGACGCCCCACTCGCCGGTGATCTGCCGGGCCGAGGGCACCTTGTCACCCGGCTTGAGCTCGCCGGCCTCGATGCGCCGGCGCACGTCCTCGACGATCCGCCGATACGGGTGCACTAGTACACCTCCTGTTCTGTCGTGGAGCGTACTAGTGCGGTTTGCCAGCCGCAACACGCTCTCCTACTCTGACTAGTACACAAATAACATCGTACGCAGAGGAGCGGGGAACATGCGGGTTCTGATCTCCGGCGGGGGCATCGCCGGGCCGGCGACGGCGTTCTGGCTGCACCGCGCGGGCGCCCAGGTCACGGTCGTCGAGCGGGCGCCGGCGTCGCGCCCCGGCGGGCACGCGGTCGACGTCCGGGGCGTGGCCCGCGGCGTCGTCGAGCGGATGGGCATTCGCGAGGCGATCCGGGCCCACCAGGTCGACGAGCGCGGATGGGCGATGGTCTCAGCGCGCGGCCGCCGGCTGGCGGGCATGCCGGCCGACCTGTTCGGCGGGGAGGGCATCGTCGCCGAGATCGAGATCGCGCGGGGCGACCTCGCGCGCGTCCTCCACGACGCGACCGCGGCCGACGTGGACTGGCGCTTCGGCGACAAGATCACCGAGCTGACGCCGGCCGGGGACGTCGCCTTCGCGAGCGGGCGCCGTGAGCGGTACGACGTGGTGATCGGCGCCGACGGGGTGCGGTCGGGGGTGCGGCAGCTCGTCTTCGGGCCGCACGGCGAGTTCGTCCAGCCGCTCGGCGCCTACCAGGCCTACTTCACCGTGCCGGACCCCGGTGACCTGGACAATTGGTTCGAGATGTACAACGCCCCGGGTGGCCGGGTGGCCGGCATTCGACCCGAGCGGGGTGGCACGGCGAAGGCGAGCCTCACGTTTCGAACAAAAAACGCCATCGGCAGGCTAGACAAAAAGGGACAAATTGCGATTCTCCAGGAGAAATTTCGCAACGTCGGCTGGCGTGTCCCCGACCTGCTCCGGGCCATGCCCGACGCCCCCGACTTCTACTTCGACGAGATCAGCAAGGTCAAGGTCGACACCTGGGCCCGCGGACGCGCCGTCCTGATCGGCGACGCCGGCTACTGCGGCACCCCGCTGGCCGGCATGGGCACCAGCATGGGCCTGGTCGGCGCGTACGTGCTGGCCGGCGAACTGGCCGCGGCGAAGACCCCGGAGGAGGCTTTCGCCGCGTACCAGCGGGAAATGGCCGACTACGTCGCCGAGGGCACCCAGCTGCCGCCCGGCGGCGTCGAGATGTTCGCCCCCAACGGCCGGCTCATGATCCGGATGCGGGCGATGTCGATGAGGATGATGGGCGCCTGGCCGATGAAGGGCCTGCTGGAGAAGCAGTTCTCGAAGGCGGAATCCATCACCCTCAAGGACTACGGTCAGCTGCGCAAGCAGATGTCGAACGGGTGACCGGCCGGGTCGAGCAGCACGCGCCAGCGGTCCGGCGTGGGCTGCTCGGCCGGCTTGGTCGCGCCCAGCGCCAGCGCCTGCTCCTCGGCCTTGTCCAGGTCGTCGACGTAGAAGTCCAGGTGGTAGCGCTTCGGCGCGGCCTCCACCGGCCAGCCGGGCGCCGAATAGCCGGGCACCCGGCCGAAGCCGATGCTCGTCGTGCCGTCGCCGATCATGGCGTAGTCACCCTCGCTGTGCAGCACCTTCCAACCCAGCACGTCGGAGTAGAAGGCGGCCAGCGCGGCCGGGTCCTCGGCATCGAGGTTGATCAGGGCAAGAGTCGCGAATCCAGTCATGCCCCGGATCCTGCCGCCAAAGGCTGACACCTTCTGTCAGCCTCCGGAAATTGGTTAACCGATGGCCCGGGCTGCCGATGGAAAGACGTGACCCGAGTCGACGTCCTATCCGCGCGCCCGGCGTGGCTGCTCGCCTCCGTCGGTCTCGTGCTCGTCGCGGTCTTCAGCTTCGGCCCGGAGTGGACGCAGACCCCGGTCACCGCGGTCATCCTCATCCTCGGCATGGTGGCGCTGCACGTCGGTCCGCGCCGCAACCTCGCGCCCGCCGACCGCACCCCGTGGCGGCTGCTGCGCCTCGGCGGCTACATCTTCATCGTCGTGAGCGTCATCCGGGTCATCTGGCCGGGCACCGTGGCCAGCCCGCCCACGACGCTCACCCTCATCCCCGACGGCCTCATCGTGCCCGCGTACCTGTGCGTCGGCTACGCGTACATGGTGATGCTGCGCCGCCGCCGGGCCGCCGACGACGACCCGGCGCGGGTCGACGCGGTCCTGGTCGGGCTGGCCGGGGCGTTCCTCACCTGGACGTTCCTGGTCGGACCGGCGGTCACGTCCCGCGTGATGTCGCCGGTGCAGATCATCGACGCGCTGTTCCCGGTCCTCGACGTGGTGCTCCTGGTCCTGGTCGCGCAGATGATGCTGGCCGGCGGCTCCCGGACGGCGTCGCTGCGGCTGCTGATCGTCGGCACCATCTCGATGTTCGCCGCCGACCTGTTCTTCTGCCTGCGCGACCTGCAACTCATGGGCGTCTCGCAGCACGCCGTGAACGCCCTGTTCCTGGTGATGTTCGTGCTGATGCCGGCGGCCGCGCTGCACCCCTCGACCCGCGCGCTGGTCGAGGCGCAGCGTGTCACGGTCCGCGACATGAGCCCGTTACGCCTGGTGGTGATCGGCCTCGTCGTGGTGGTGCCGACGATCATGACCTCGCTGATCCCGGTCGGCGTGATGTCCAACGACCTGATCCGGGCCACGCTGTGCGCGTTCATCGTGCTCGGGACGCTCGCCCGGGTGGTGCGTTCCAACAATTCCCGCGTACGGGCCGAGCGCGCCACCCGCCGGCGCGCCACCCACGACGCGCTCACCGACCTGCCCAACCGGGAACTGCTGTCCGAGACGGTGTCCCGCTGGGCCGACCGGGCGGTCGCCGAGCACCTCGAGATCAGCCTGCTCTTCATCGACCTCGACCGGTTCAAGATGATCAACGACCACTGGGGTCACCAGGTCGGCGACGAGCTGCTCTGCGAGGTAGCGGGCCGGCTCGGCGAGCAGGTCCGGGCCGAGGACGTGGTCGCCCGGATCGGCGGCGACGAGTTCGTGGTCGCCCTGGCCAGCCCGTCGCACCTGCGGCTGGCCGAGTCGCTGGCCGACCGGCTGCTGGTCGAGCTGGCCCAGCCGTTCGAGCTGTCCGTCGGCCGGGTGGCGATCTCGGCGTCGATCGGCGTGGCCAAGTCGACCGGCGGGGCGCACGCGCTCGAGCTGATCCGGGACGCGGACACCGCCATGAACAAGGCCAAGGGCTCCGGGCGCAACGCGTACGCCATGTTCGACACCTCGCTGCGCGAGCAGGTCCGCGACCGGGTGAAGCTGGAGCAGGCACTGCGCGGCGCCCTGGAACGCGGCGAGCTGGCGGTGCATTTCCAGCCGATCATCGACCTGCCGACCGAGGAGCTGGACGGCTTCGAGGCGCTGATGCGCTGGAACTCGCCCGAGCTCGGCTTCGTCTCGCCGATGGAGTTCATCCCGATCGCCGAGGAGACCGGCATGATCGAGGAGATGGGTGCCTGGCTGCTCGGCGAGTCGGTCCGCCAGCTGCAGGAGTGGATCGAGTCGCGCGGTCCGGGCGCCCGCCCGCTGCACGTCTCGGTCAACGTGGCGGTCCGCCAGCTGCGCGACGGCACCCTCGTGAAGATCGTCGACGACACCCTGCGGGGCACCGGCCTGCCGCCCGAGGCGCTCTGGCTGGAGATCACCGAGTCCGGCGTGATGGAGGACATCGAGGCGGCGCTGCTGACGCTCAACGCCCTGCACGCGCTGGGCGTGACGCTGTGCATCGACGACTTCGGAACCGGTTACTCCTCGTTGTCGTACCTGCACCGCCTCCCGGTCGGCATCGTGAAGATCGACCGCTCGTTCATCAACGACATCGGCTCGACCGGCACGAACGAGCCGATCGTCCGCGCGGTGCTGGCGATGACCCACGCGATGGGGCACCGGGTGGTGGCCGAGGGCGTGGAGACGGAGACGCAGCGGGACTGGCTCCGCGATCAGGGGTGCGATCTCGTGCAGGGCTGGTTCTACGGCAAGGCGGACCGGCCGGAGAACTTGACCCACTGGATCGAGCGCTCGGTCCCCGCATAGCTCGCCGAGCGAGATACTAGCCAAGCAAGATACTAGCTGGGCGAGATACTCGCGCGGCGAGATACTCGCACACGTCGTCACTGATCCTGCCGGTGGTTTAGCGCTTCCGACGGGTGGGGTAATGCGGACGCCGCCATCCCCACGATCGAGGAGCGACAATGTCTGCCCAGGCCGTTCTCTACGTCATCGCGGTCATCCTGCTGGTGCTCGCGGCGCTGCCGATCCCCGGCACCCGGGGGATCAACCTCGCGCTGCTGGGGGCGGCGGCCGCGCTGCTCGCCTACTCCTGGAACACGATCACCGCCTAGGGTTCCAGGATCAGCACCACCTTGCCGCGGCCGTGTCGCGACTCGACGGCCGTGTGCGCGGCGACCACGTCCGCCAGTGGATAGGCGCGCACCGGCATCGTCAGCCGACCCCGAGCGGCCAGCCCGGCCACCTCGGCCAGCCGCGAAGGGCTGCGGCCCGCCCGCACCACCCGGGCGCCGTGCTCGGCAGCCGACTTGTCGTCCACGATCGTGCCCACTCGGTCGGGGGCGATCCCAAGCGCCACCGACTGCGCGATCGCCGCGCCGCCGGCCGCGTCCAGCGCCACGGTCGGGGCCAGGCCGGTCGCCCGGACCGCTTCGACCAGATCGTCGCCGTAGGCGACCGGAACCGCCCCGAGTTGTCGCAGGTAGTCGTGATTGGCCGGGCCGGCGGTGCCGATCACCTGCGCGCCCCGCTGCCGGGCGAGTTGCGTCGCGACGGTGCCGACGCTGCCGGCGGCCGCGTGCACGAGCAGCACGTCCCCGGCGGCGACCGCCAGCTCGTTCAGTGCGCCGCTCGCCGTCTGGGACGCGGCGACCAGCGCGGCGGCGGTGGGGAAGTCCAGCCGGTCGGGTTTGCGCACCACGGTGTCCGCCGGCACGCAGACCAGCTCCGCATAGCCGTTGAGCACGGTGGAACCGAGAACCGCGTCCCCGATCGCGAAGCCGGCGCCCTCGCCGAGACGATCGATCACCCCCGAGTATTCCTGCCCGTTCGTCTGCGGCAACCGAACCCGCACCCACGGCATGGCGCCCCGCCGCACGGCGACGTCGAACGGCTGCACCCCGGCGGCCCGCACCCGCACGCGCACCTCGCCCGGTCCCGGTTCGGGATCGGGCAGATCGGCGATGCGCAGGACGTCGGGCGGTCCGAAACGGTCGAACACGACAGCTCTCATGGTCCGTATCCTGCAAGTTGAAGTCAGGTTCAAGTCAAGACCGGACATTTCGCGTACGGCCGGAGCAGCGCGACCAAACCGCTCAGCCGGACCCGATCGCCGGTGTGGATCGAAAGGCTGGCCGGTCGGGTCCGTGATGTGAACCGGCTGCGGTGACCTCGCGCGCGCCGCCTCGCTACCGTTATCGCGTGTCTCAGATCCCGTGGTGGGGGCTGCCCCTCATCGCCGTGGTGTTTGCCCTGGGTGGGGCCGCCTCGGCGTACTTCGTGACTGCCCGTGACGAGATCGTGCGCAGCCGCCGGAAGCGGACCCGGCGGTGGTACGAGGAACGCAAGGACGCGTATGTCGGCCTGCTCGCCGTCTTCGAGCGCGACACCTACCGCCTCCGCGCTGCTTATGACGCCGGCGACAAGCCGACGCCGGCGCTGGTCTACGTCGACGAGGTCGGGCCGGCGCTGATGCGGGTGCGGCTGCTCGCCTCCGGGCCGGTGCGCAGCGCGGCCCTCGCCGTACACATTCTGTTGCAGCGCCTGCACGGCGAGATGAACCCGGCGGCGGTCTCCGGCGTGCAGCCGCAGATCCACTTCCGTGAGTTGCTCACCCAGGTCCCGCTGGTCATGCAGCAGTTCGAGGCGGCGATCCGGGAGGAACTCGGGATCGACACCGAGCCGCCGCAGAACAACGGGCGCGTACGTTTCCTGGCCCGCAAGCCCGCACTGGATGATCTTGCCGATGTCGGGCAGGATCTAAGTCGTGAGAGATGACCAGGTAACCCAGGCTGTCATCCGCAGTGGGATCGTGGCGATCCTGCGCGCGCCGACCTCCGACGGGTTCGCCGCCGTCGCCGACGTGCTGGTCGGCGCCGGCATCACGGCGCTCGAGGTGACGCTGACCTCGCGCGGCGCGGTCGAGGCGATCGCCGGGCTGCGCCGTCAGCTGCCGGACACGGTGGCGGTCGGGGCGGGCACGATCCTCACCGGTGACGAGGCGAAGGCCGCGGTCGACGCCGGCGCCACCTTCCTGGTGTCCCCGGTGCTCGACAAGGCCCTGGTGGCCGCCTCGCCGGTCCCGTTCTACCCGGGGACGTCGACCCCCACCGAGATGTACGAGGCGTACCAGGCCGGCGCGCCGCTGGTGAAGCTGTTCCCGGCCGGCGGCCTGGGCCCGCGCTTCCTGCGCGACGTGCGCGGCCCGCTGCCCCAGATCGACGTGATGCCGACCGGCGGTATCAAGATCGAGGACATCGCCGACTGGCTGCTCGCCGGGGCCAAGGCGGTCGGCGTCGGCAGCCCGCTGATCGGCGACGCCGCGACCGGCGGCAGCATGAAAGCGCTCGCCGCCCGCGCCCGGCATGCGGTCAGCGCGGTCGCGTTCGCGCGCTCATGAGCGGCCTGTTCACCCCTGACGGGAGCCGTTCATGAGCGGCCTGTTCACCCCTGACGGGAGCCGTTCATGAGCGGCCTGTTCCCCCCTGACGGGAGCCGTTCATGAGCGGCCTGTTCACCTTCGGCGAGTCGATGGGCGTGGTCGCCGCCGATGGCATCGGCCCGCTCGCCCACGCCCGCACGTTCTCGTTCGGGATCGGCGGCGCGGAGACCAACGTCGCGATCGGCGTCGCCCGGCTCGGCGGCGAGGCGACCTGGCTGGGCCGGGTCGGTCCGGACACGACCGGCGCCCTGATCGGCCGACGGCTGGCGGACGCCGGCGTGCGCGCCCTGGCGATCCAGGACACGATGTTCACCGGGCTGATGGTCCGGTACAAGCGGTCCGGCGAGTTCATGCACGTCGACTACCACCGCGCGGGCAGCGCCGGCTCGCGGCTCACCCCGGCCGACATCCCGGCCGCCGAGCTGCGCGAGGCCGGGATGGTGCACGTCACCGGCATCACCCCGGCGCTGAGCGAGACCTGCCGGGCGGCCGTCTTCCAGTCGGTCGAGACGGCTCTCGCGGCCGGCGTGCCGGTGTCGCTCGACGTGAATTACCGCAGCAAGCTGTGGTCCCGGCCGGAGGCGGCGACGGTGCTGCGCGACCTGGTCTCGATGGTCGACATCGTGTTCGCCGGCCCGGAGGAGGCCAGCCTGTTCGTCGACGACGACCACGTGGGCGGCCTGGCCAAGCTCGGCCCGACCGAGGTGATCATCAAGGACGGCGGCCGCGGCTGCGTGGCGCAGATCAACGGCGAGCGCTACGAGGTCCCCGCGCTGCCGGTGACCGTGGTCGACCCGGTCGGCGCGGGGGACGCGTTCGTGGCCGGCTACCTGGCCGACCGGCTGGCCGGCGAGGCGCCCGAGCGGTGCCTGACCACGGCGATCGCGGCGGGTGCCTTCGCGGTGACCGTGCCGGGCGACTGCGAGGGACTGCCCGACCGGGCCGAGCTGGCCGCTCTGACCGGCGGCGACATCAGGCGATAGGACAGGTCGCGCCGCGCGGCGGCACCTCGAGCGACACCAGGTAGTCGTCCGCCTTGCGCTTCATGCAACTGCTTTGGGTGTACGCGCCATGACCGGCGCCTTCGTACGTCACCAGCACGCCGTGCCGGCCCAGTTGCCGCTCGACCGACCGGGCCCAGTTGAGACCGGTCGCCGGATCGTGGCGCGAATTGAGCAGCAGGATCGGCGTCCTGGTGTGCACTCGCAGAATGTGCTGCGGGTTGGTCACGTGCGGCCAGCCGAGGCAGAGAGTCAGCGCGAAGACCTGCGGCGGGTAACCGGTGTCCGGGGCCACCCTCGCCGTGCGTCGCAGCAGGGCGGCGTACTCGGCGTAGTCGCGCACCGGTAGCGACCAGTCGTCGCAGAACGCCGGGACCACCACGCCGAGGTCGGTGATGTGCTTGGCCGGGCCGCCGGCGTCCACCCCGGCCAGGTAGGTGGCCAGTTCGGCGTACTTGACGTCCTTGAGCCACTGCAGGGCGGCGGCATCGAGGTCGAAGTGGTCGTGCGTGGCGATCAGCCGGTGCCAGACGGTCCGGGCGCCACCAGGGTGGCGCACTCGGCGTCGTCGCCGCACGGCTGCCAGGTCATCGGAGGGTGGGCCGGGACGGGGAGAGCGGCCGCCAGGATCGCGGCGAGCAGCATTTTCATGACCGTCGATCATGGTCGGCCGACGGCGACGACAAATCCGGAATGACCCTGAAAACTACCCTTGGCGAGCCCTGAGCCGGCGCAGCATGCGGGCGTCGGTGAAGCCGACCGCCCGGGCTGCCGACTCGACCGTCGCGCCGTGGCCGATCAGGTACTCGGCCCGCTCGACCCGCAGCACCTGCTGGTAGCGCAGCGGCGTCTGGCCGGTCGCGGCCGTGAAGAGCCGGGTCAGCGTGCGCTCGCTGACCCCCGCGCCGGCCGCGAGACCGCCCAGCGGCAGCGCCGACGCGAACTCCGCGTCGATCGTGTCCTGCACCCGGTGCACCACCTCGGACAGGTGCGCCCGGTGCCGCAGCATCGCGCTGGCCTGCGGCTCGTCGCCGTTGCGCCGGGCGTAGACGACCATCTCGCGGGCCACCCGCGCCGCGGTCGCCGGGCCGTGCCGCTGGGCGACCAGGTGCAGCCCGAGGTCGATGCCGCTCGCGATGCCGGCCGAGGTGACCACCCGGTCGTCGCCGACGTAGAGCACGTCGCGCACGACGGTGGCCCGCGGGTAGTCGCGGGCCAGGTCGTCCTGCAGGTCGTGGTGGGTGGTGCAGCGGCGGCCGTCGAGCAGGCCGGCCCGGCCGAGCGCGTCGGCGCCGGCGCAGACGCTGGCGACCGTGCCGCCGGCCGCGTGGTGCTCGGCCAGCCGCCGCAGGGTCGCCGGCGCGAACGCCCCGAATCCCTCCCGCCAGCCGGGCACCAGCAGCAGGTCCTCCGGGGCCAGCGCGGGCCACTCCACCGACGCCTGCAGGGTGACGCCCTGCCACGTCGGCACCACCGGCTCCTCGGCGACGTAGAAGAGCTCGTAGCCGTCGGCCGTGCTGAACACCTGGGCCGGGCCGGCGAGGTCGAGCAGGTGCACCTGCGGCGTCAGCACGAACACCACCCGGCTCACGATCCGGTCACCCTCCCAGATAGTCGTCCGTAGCGCGTACCGCGGCGAAGCGGCCGGCCAGGGCGTATTCGGTACGGCGCACGACCTCCGCCGCGGAAAGCGTACGCGGATCGGCCAGCAACTCCTCGACGGTCTGGTCGGCGGGGGCGTCCCAGTGCGGGATCGGGAACGTGCCGGTCGCGTCGGTGACGAAGGTGACCTCGTACCCGAAATCGGAGGCCACCCGCGCCGTGGTCTCCACGCACTGCTCGGTACGCAGCCCGCAGACGGTCACGGAGGTGACGCCGGCCATCGTCAGGATCTGCCCGAGATTGGTGGTCGTGAAGGCGTTGTGCGAGGTCTTGGTCACCAGTGGCTCGTCCTTGGCCGGCTCCAACTCGCTCACCACCCGCACGTGCCCGTTGGCCGGGTCGAACTCGCCGCCGCTGCCCGCCTCCGCGTGCAGCACCCACACCACCACCTCGCCGGCCGCCCGCGCCGCCTCCACGAGCCGCCCGACATTGGGGATGAGTTCCGGGTTGTCGAGCGTCTGCCACAGCGGCCGTACGCGGAAGGACTCCTGCACGTCGATCACGATCAGAGCGTTTGTCATGCCAGAAATTCTTGGCGTCCGGCCGCGCCGCCCGGAAGACACCATCGCGACCACGGCCGGAACGATCCGGTCAACCACCGGGCACGCCGTCGCGGTGACCGGCCGGTAGCGCTACCAGGTGCGGTACGGTGCGGGGGCCACGAATCAGAGAGGCCGCCCCATGCCCGAACGTATCGTCAGTCCCACCGGCCGCGGCCTGCTCCTGCTGGATTCGCATCCGACCGGCTGCGCGGCCAACGTCGCCCGGCTGCGGGCCGAGGCCGACGAGCCCGCCGACGTACCCACCGACGGGCCGGTCGCGATCGTCATCGGGTCGAGCGCCGGGTACGGCCTGGCCGCCACGATCGCCGGCCTGGTCCGGCACGGCATCCGCGGCGTCGGGGTCAGCTTCGAGCGGCCGCCGGGCCGCCGCACCGGCACCGCGGGCTGGTACAACACGATCGCCACCGACGCGATCGCCCGCGAGCTCGGCCACGACTTCTCGTTCGTGAACGACGACGCCTTCGCCGACACCACCAAGACCAGCGTGCTGGATCTGATCGCCAAGCGGTACGGCGGCGTCGACTACCTCATCTACAGCGTCGCCGCGCCGCGCCGCACCGACCCGCGCAGCGGCGTCACGTACCAGTCGGTCATCAAGACGCTCGGCGCGCCGTTCTCGACCAAGAGCCTCGCGTTCGACACCGACGGCGGGGCGACCCTGCAGGACATCACCGTCGAGCCGGCCGACGAGGCCGAGGCCGCGGCGACCGTGCAGGTGATGGGCGGCGAGGACTGGTCCCGCTGGGTCGACGCGCTGCTCGAGCGCGGCCTGGTGCGCGACGGTTTCCGTACGGTGGCGCTGACCTACATCGGGTCGAGCGTGACCGCCCCGATCTACCGCAGCGGCACGATCGGCGCCGCGAAGGCCCACCTGGAGGCGTCGGCCAAGGGCCTGACCGAGCGCCTCGCGGCCGTCGGCGGCAGCGCGACCACGGTGGTCAACGGCGCCGCGGTGACCCAGGCGTCCACCGCGATCCCGACCATCGCCCTCTACACCAGCCTGCTGCGCTCGGTGCTCGGCCCGCGCATGCAGTCCCCGATCCGCCAGTCGGTACAACTGTGGGACTTCCTCACCGGCGCCAAGCCCGCCGACCTGGACGCCGAGGGCCGCATCCGGCTGGACGGCTGGGAGCTGGACCCCGAGGTCCAGTCCACGATCGGCGACCGGTGGCAGCTCATCACCCCCGACAACCTCCAGGAGATGGCCGACCTGGTCTGGTTCCGCAGCCAGTTCCGCGCCCTGTACGGCTTCGACGTGCCCGGCGTCGACTACGCGAAGCCGGTCGACCCCGACCTCCCCTGGCCGGCCGCCTAGGCGGCTCCGAGGCTGGGCCGGTGCGCATGGATCTCGATCAGTTCGCTCGGCATCGGTCAAATGCTGCTGGCGTTCGCGGAGCGCGGCGCTACTGGCGATTCTTGAACGTGAGTCGCCGGCTGTCGGAACCGTCGGGGTTCATCGCCCAGACCTCGCCGGCATCCGGATCGGTCAGTCCTCGATTGCTGAAGAACAGGAGCTTTCGGCCCCCGAGACCCCAGAACGGGGCTCGGTCGTCAGATGGGTCGCGGGTCAGCCGGCGCTGCCGGGATCCGTCCGCGTTCATGAGGTAGATCTCGTGATCACCGTCCCGGTCGCTCGTGAACGCGATGGGTGACCAGGCCGGTTCGGCGTCGTTGGCGGTGTTGTTGGTGAGGCGGCGTTGGTGGGTTCCGTCGGCGTTCATGGTGTAGATCTGGTCGGTGCCGTCCCGGCCGCTTCTGCTGCCCGTCGGGTGACCAGGCCGGTTCGGCGTCGTTGGCGGTGTTGTTGGTGAGGCGGCGTTGGTGGGTTCCGTCGGCGTTCATGGTGTAGATCTCGTTGTTGCCGTCCCGGTCACTGTCGAAGGCGATTAGTCGATCTCCGAACAGATTCGGGTCGTTGTCATCGGTGGCGTTGTGGGTGAGCTGCCGCAGGTGACTGCCATCCGCGTGCATCACGTAGATCTCGTCGGTCTCCGGCTGACCAACTGTTCCGAACGCGAACGCGACGTTGATCCGGTTCACCGAAGCTCCGGAGAAAGCCACCGCTAAGGCCAGTCCGGCGCCGGCCGTCGCCGCCGCGGTGGAAGCCCACAGCGCCGCCGCGGGTTTCGCGGTCAGGGCCGTCGCCGGATGCACGCTGCCCGCTGCCGCCGTGCTGGGCCCGTGGCTCACGACGCCGGCGGGCGTGATCAACTTGGCCATACCAAATACCGGCGTAGCGCAGCCGGTGATCACCGCGGTCAGCCAACGCCACAGGAAGCCGACCCGGTGGTGACGTTCCTTGATCCGCTTCGCGCCGGCCTCCAGGTTGCGGGTGAAGATGGTGAACCGCGTGGTCAGGCGGTCCCGCCAGCTCAGTAGCCCGGCATCTTCCGGGGAGACGAACAGGACCTCGCTGCTGAAGGCAAGGTCGTGCAGGCAGCGTCGCCGGGACGACCCGAACGCGGCCAGCATGCCGACGCCGAGCACGTCGACCACGAGGTAGCCGACCGAGTGCCGCCCGATGGCCCATCCGAGTCCCCGCACGGTGGGGCGGAGCGGCTTCCCGTCCACCCGGCGCTCGGCCAGCCCGAACAGCGCCTTCCCGATGGTCTGGCCATTGGTCAACCAGACGGTCAGACCGAGCACGACGGCCACGCAGACCGTCAGGGCGACGGCCGTGGTCCGGAGGCTGACCAGGTCGACCTTGAGCGCCTCTTCGGCCAGCCGGCCAAGTACCGCCAGTACACCGAACACCACGACCACGATGAACACGTCCACTGCGAGGGCGGCAATCCGGTAGCGGTGCGGTGCGAGCCGTGCAGTGCCGCCGGATCCGGCTGGAAAGGAGGTCAGATCGACGGTGATATCGGCGGGCGACGTCTCCTGCCGGACGGTGGCGGGTGGCGCGTCCGCCACTCCGATCCAGAGCGGCCATTGGTACGGCGGCCGTGGCCATTCGCAAATGTCCGATCTGACCCTTGCGGCGTTCATGGACAGGCATCCGCTCGTTGAACGGTACGCCACGCGACCGGACGATACGGCGCCACACAAGATAAGCGACTTCCTTTCGGACCGGCAATGGCGGTCCCACGTCGTATACAGTGAACTATTCGTGCCCATTCGCGCTCATTATCAATTGGGAATTCCGACTTTGCTTACCCGCGATGCGGTGCGAGGATGGGCCATCAACCGATCCAGCGGCGACTTCCATGCCGAGGCAATGGAATTGGCGGCCAGCCTGCAGCCGATACTCACGGTTCTTGATTATGTCTACGCCAGGCCGCGGCCAGCGAGCGTGGACCTTGCTCGGCAGGGGGAGTCTCGGAGCAGGATCGGCATGACCGACCGCGAACTGGAGTTGCTCACCCATCTGGCGGACGGACTGAGTGCGCAGCAAATCGCCCGTCTTTGCCGGATCAGCGTCCGCACTGTCCGCAAGCATCTGGAGAATGCCTACGTCAAGCTCGATTGCCACGACCGAATGACGGCCGTCATCGTCGCGCGCGACCTCGGCCTGTTGTGACAGCTGACGGCCGGCTCGGCGAGCAGCGGCGCCTCCCCTAGGAAGGCGCCGCCGATGGCACCCGGCGCCATCGCTGTGGGCCAAGATGGCTTGCTTGTGTGCCACCGGTGTGCCATAGTGGTGCCATGGACTTGACCTCGTATGTGAACAACCTTGGCCGCGAGTTCGCCACCCTGGCCGAGGCCGGCGGGCCCGAGGCGCGTGCGCTGGTCGAGCGCCTGACCGGGTCGCTGGAGTCGGCGATCCGGATGACGCTGCTGGACGCGCTCTCCGCGGCGGCCGACGAGATCACGCAGGATCTGGCGCCGGGCTCGGTGGAGTTGCGGCTGCGCGGCCGCGACCCGAACTTCGTCGTCAGCCTGCCGGCCGTCGAGACGGGGGAGTCCGCGGCGGCCGCGCCGGAGGGTGACCTGCAGTTCGCCGAGGACGGTCCGGCGGCGCGGATCAACGTACGCATGCCGGAGCACTTGAAGGCCGCCATCGAGGAAGCCGCGGCCAAGGAGGGCCGGTCGGTCAACGCCTGGCTCAGCCGGGCCGCCGCGGCCGCCCTCCAGACGGCGCATCAGCGTCCCGAGCCGCGCGGCGGCGGGGCTCGCGGCGCACGCCAGTTCAGCGGCTGGGTCCGCTAAAAGCCCAGCTCAACAGCCATCCGAGTCATCACGACGGGACAACCATGCCTACTTTCGAGACCACCGAATCGATCAACGTCACTCTCGACCTCAGCGTCGGCTACGTGCGGATCGCCGCGAGCGACCGGGCCGACACCGTCGTCGACGTCCGCCCCAGCGACGAGGCCGAGGAGTCCGACGTGGCCGCCGCGCGGCAGGTCCGCGTCGACTACGCCGGCGGCGAACTGCGGGTCATCGGCCCGAAGCGGACCTTCGACTTCTCCCGCAAGCTGCGCTCGGTGGACGTGACCATCGAACTGCCCACCGGCTCCCGGGTGGACGCCCAGGTGCAGATGGGCGACCTGCGCACCGCCGGCCGGCTGGGCGAGACCCGGCTCAAGACGTCGGCCGGCAACGTGTCGGTCGAGCGGACCGGCACGCTGCGCCTGGAGACCTCGGCCGGGAACGTCACCGTCGGCGCCGCCGCCGGGGCCACCGAGATCTCCACCGGCACCGGCAAGGTCCAGGTCGGCGAGGTCCAGGGCGCCGCGGCGGTGAAGAACTCCAACGGCGCCACCCTGATTGGCACCGTCACCGGGGACGTCCGGGTCCGCGCCGCCAACGGCGACATCGAGATCGAGCGGGCCGGCGCCGGCGTCGACGCGAAGACCTCCAACGGCGACGTCCGGCTCGGCCAGGTCGCCCGCGGCTCGGTCGTCGCCGAGACCGGGATGGGCGGGCTGGACATCGGCATCGCCGAGGGCACCGCCGCCTGGCTCGAGGCCAAGACCGGCTTCGGGCACGTCCGCAACCAGCTGGACAAGGCCGCCGGGCCGGACGAGGCGGCCGAGACGGTCCAGGTGCACGCCCGCATCTCGTTCGGCGACATCACCGTCCACCGCTCGTAGCCGAGGGAAGAGGGAACGCCATGACCATCACCGTGACCGGGCTCCGGAAGTCGTTCGGCGACCACTTGGTCCTCGACGGCATCGACCTGGACGTCCCGAGGGGAACCGTCTTCGCGCTGCTCGGCGCGAACGGCGCCGGCAAGACCACCACCGTCAAGATCCTCTCGACCCTGCACCGGGCCGACGCCGGCGAGGCCAAGGTCGCCGGCCACGACGTGGCCCGCGAGCCGGACGCGGTGCGCGCCGCGATCGGGGTCACCGGCCAGTTCTCCGCGGTGGACAAGCTGCTCACCGGCGAGGAGAACCTGCGCCTGATGACCGACCTGCACCAGCTCTCCCGGGCCGAGGGCCGGCGGCGCTGCGAACGGCTGCTCGAGCGGTTCGAGCTGACCGAGGCGGCCCGCAAGCCGGCCGGCACCTACTCGGGCGGCATGCTGCGGCGGCTCGATCTGGCGATGACCCTGGTCGGCAGCCCGCAGGTGATCTTCCTGGACGAGCCGACCACCGGACTGGACCCGCGCAGCCGCCGGGAGATGTGGCAGATCGTGCGGGACCTGGTGGCCGACGGCGTCACCATCTTCCTCACCACGCAGTACCTGGCGGAGGCCGACGAACTGGCCGACCGGATCGCCGTGCTGGACGGCGGCCGGGTGGTCGCCGAGGGCACCGCCGAGGAGCTCAAGCGCCGCATCCCGGGCGGCCACGTCCGCCTGCACTTCACCGACGAACAGCAGCTCGACGCGGCCCGGGAGGCGCTGGCCGGTGCCACCCGGGAGGGCGAGGGGCTGGCCCTGCGGGTGCCGAGCGACGGCAGCCTGACCGCGCTGAAGACCCTGATCGACCGGCTCGACGAGCGGGCCGTCAAGGTCGACGAGATGTCCGTGCACACCCCCGATCTCGACGACGTGTTCCTGGCCCTGACCGGCAACCGGTCAACCACCGAGAGGGTGACGAACCGATGAGCACCTTGACGCTGACCCCGGCCGACCGGAGATTCCACCCGCTGCGCGACTCGGCGACGATGCTGCGCCGCAACCTCAAGCGCATGCTGCGGTACCCGTCGATGACCATCACGCTGATCGGCATGCCGGTCGTCTTCCTGCTGCTGTTCGTCTACGTCTTCGGCGGTACGCTCGGCGCCGGCCTGCAGGGCGGCGGCGGCCGGGCGGCGTACGCCAACTACGTGGCGCCCGCGATCATCCTGATGACCATCACGGCCACCGTGCAGGGGACCGCCATCTCGATCGCGATGGACATGACCGAGGGCATCATCGCCCGCTTCCGCACGATGCACATCGCCCGCGTCTCCGTGCTGACCGGGCACGTCCTGGGCAGCGTGATCCAGGCGATGATCGCCCTGGCCGCGGTGATCGGGGTGGCGCTGCTGGTCGGCTTCCGGCCGACCGCCTCGCTGGGCGGGTGGCTGCTCACGGCCGGCTTCCTGGTGGCGGTGACCTTCGCGCTGGTCTGGCTGTGCGTGGCGCTCGGTCAGGTGAGCAAGACGGTGGAGACGGCGAGCAACATCCCGATGCCGCTGATCCTGCTGCCGTTCCTCAGCAGCGGGTTCGTCCCCACCGCGTCGATGCCGGCCGGCCTGCGCTGGTTCGCCGAGCACCAGCCGTTCACGCCGATCATCGAGACCATGCGCGCCCTGCTGATGGACCGGCCGGTCGGCAACGACGGGTGGATCGCGCTGGCCTGGTGCGCGGTGATGGCCCTCGGCGGCTACCTGTGGTCGAAGAAGCTCTACAACCGCGAGTCCTAGGATCGGGAACGTGGGAACGGCCGGACTGGTACTGGCGGCGGGTGGCGGGCGCCGCTACGGCATGCCGAAGGCGCTCGTCGCGTACGAGGGAATGCTCCTGGTGGACCGCGCGGCCGAGACCCTGCGGACAGCCGATGTGACACAAAGCCTGGTGGTGCTCGGGGCGCAAGCCCCGGCCGTCATCGAGCAGGCGGCCGAGCTCCCGCCCAGTGTGGTCAATCCGGACTGGGCGAGCGGGCTCGGCTCGTCGTTGCGGGTCGGGCTCGAGGCGCTGACCGCGACGCCGGCCGAGGCCGTGGTCGTGCTGCTGGTGGACATGCCGAGGGTGACCGCCGAGGCGGTACGCAGGGTGACCGCCTTCGCCGCCGAGGACGCCCTGGTGATGGGCGGCTACGGCACCCGGCGTGGTCACCCGGTGCTGCTCGGCCGGCGGCACTGGCCCGGCGTGATCGCGACCGCGACCGGGGACCGCGGTGCCCGCGACTACCTGCGAGCCCACGCCGACCAGGTGCGGGTCGTCCCGGTGGACGACGTCGCCGACGACTTCGACCTGGACGTGCGGCCGTGAGCGACCTCCTACCCAGGTAGGAGAGCGGCTCCGACCCGGGGCCACCGATCCGGCCCGCGGGTGGGCGAAACGATCGCCGTGAATCCGCAGGCTGCGGTCATGACTACTGTCGCTGTCGCTCCCCTCAACAAGCTGCACCGGCCGCTGCTGGTGCTGACCGGGGTGATGGCGGTGCTCGCCGTCGTCACCGCCGCCGGGATCTTCCTCGACCCGCGGGTGCTCACCGGGGCGCCGATCTGGGTCAAGCCGTTCAAGTTCGCCGTCTCGCTGGCCGTCTACGGGCTCACCATCGCCTGGATGCTCTCCGTGCTGCCGCGCCGCAGCCGGGTGGGCGAGGCGGCCGCGGTGGTGATCGTCGCGGTCGCGGTGATCGAGGAGGCGATCGTCGTGCTGCAGGCGGCCCGCGGCACGACCAGCCACTACAACCAGACCACCCCGTTCGACGCCGCGCTCTGGCGGACCATGGGCGTCTCGATCATGCTGCTGTTCGTGAGCCACCTGATCATCGCGGTGGCGGCGCTACGGCAGAGAATCAAGGACCGCCAGCCAACCGCCCCGCCCACCGCCCTTAACCGGACTGAAGACCGGTCTATCGCGTACGGGATGAGGCTCGGTCTTGGCCTTTCGCTGCTGGGCATGCTGGCCGCGGTGCCGATGGTGATCCCGCGCGGGGATCTCGCCGGAGCGCACAGCGTGGGCGTGCCGGACGGCGGGCCGGGGCTGCCGTTCCTGGGCTGGAGCACCACGGGCGGCGACCTGCGGATCGGCCACTTCTTCGGGTTGCACGCGCTGCAGGCCCTGCCGCTGCTGGCCTTCCTGCTGACCCGCACCCGGCTCGGTGACGGCGTTCGGGCCCGGCTGCTGCTCGTCGCGGGCGCGGCCTACGGCGTACTCAATGTGCTGTTGACCTGGCAGGCCCTGCGCGGGCAACCGCTGGTGAAACCGGATGCCCTCACCCTGAGTGCCTGGGCGGCGCTCGCCGTCGCCACCGGAATCGCCGCGACGCTGGTGCTGCGGACCGCGAAGCGGCGTCCCGCGGTCCTAGGCTGATCGGCATGGGCTGGGTGGTACGCCTCTTCGAGCGCCGGCAGACCTGGCTGCGCATGCTCCTGCTCGACCTCAGCGGAGTGGCCTACCTGGTGTTCGGCCCCCACGACCCGGGGCTCCCGGACGCCCGGCAGTGGCAGCTCGCGGTGCTCGCCTTCGGCTGCGCGATCGCGCTGGGCCGCTGGCCGCTGGTCAACTTCCTGGCGCAGACCGGGCTGCTGACGATCGCGATCTGTGTGCTGCCCGACGAGACGATCAACCGGGTCGGCGCCAGCTGGGCGCTGGTCGAGGTCGCGCTCTGGACCGCCCGGCCGCTGACGATCTGGCTCTGCACGGCGCTGCTGTTCGCGGTCTACCTGGTGTTCGGCCTGCCGGGCTCGGACGGGCCGGTGTCCACCGAGATCTTCGGGATCCTGCTGCTGCCGGTCGGGCTGCCGCTGCTGCTCGGCCTGGTCATCCGCAACACCCGGGAGCTGGGCCGGCAGGCGCAACTGTGGGCCGAGTCGGAGGGCCGGGCGGCGCGGGCCGACGAGCGCGGCGCGATCGCCCGCGAGCTGCACGACGTGGTCGCGCATCACGTGGCGTCGATGGTGCTGCGCGCCGGGGTGGCCCGGCACGTGCTCCCGGAGCTCGATCCGCGGGTGGCCGAGGTGCTCGACGACGTGCACGCCACCGGGACGACCGCGCTGACCGACCTGCGGCGGCTGGTCGAGGTGCTGCGCGATCCGGCCGGGGTGCGCGACGATGCGGCGATCACCGCGATCGAGCCGGGCTCGCTGCCGGCGGCGCTGGGCGCGGCGGTCGACACCGCCCGGCGCACCGGGCTGTCCGTGGAAGCGGACATCGACGAGGCGGTGGGAACCATCGACGCGGTACGCGGCCTGGCCGTGCTCCGCCTGACCCAGGAGGCGCTGACCAACGTGGCCAAGCACGCCGGACCGACCGCCCGGGCCCGCCTGCGGGTGACCGTCGACGACGACGCGGTGAGCTGGGAGGTCACCGATGACGGCGGGGCGGCTGGCAACGAGGGGGACGCGGTCGGCTTGCCCCCGCAGGGGGCCTGGTTCTCCGCGCCGTCCGTAGGACCAGGCGCCGGTAGTGGCCCAGCTGGCGGGCACGGGCTGGTTGGCATGCGTGAGCGAGTCGAAGTGCTGGGCGGGGAGTTGACCGCCGGGCCGGACGGGAGCGGGTGGCGGGTCGGGACGGTGTTGCCGCGGTGATCCGGGTGCTGCTCGTCGACGACCAGCCGCTGATCCGGGCCGGGCTGCGGATGCTCTGCGACGCCGAGGCCGACCTCGAGGTGGTGGGCGAGGCCGGCGACGGGCGGCAGGCGGTGACGCTGGCCGAGCGCCTGACCCCGGACGTGGTGGTGATGGACCTGCGGATGCCCGGGGTGGACGGGATCAGCGCCACCAGCCGGATCCTGGCGAACCGCCCGGCCACCCGGGTGCTGGTGCTGACTACCTTCGGCGACGACGACCACCTCTACCCGGCGCTGACCGCGGGGGCGTGCGGCTTCCTGCTCAAGGACGCGCCGCCCGCCGAACTGCTGGACGGCATCCGGCGGGCCGCGGCCGGGGACAGCCCGTTCAGCCAGGACGTGCTGCGCCGGCTGGTCTCCCGGGCGGTGCACAGCCGGCCGGCCGAGCCGAAACCGATCGAGGGGCTGACCGCGCGCGAGCGGGCCGTGCTCGACCTGGTCGGCGAGGGCCTGTCGAACGCGGAGATCGGCGAGCGCCTGCACATCGGCGTGACCACGGTGAAGACGCACATCACGGCGCTGATGGCCAAGACCGACAGCCCTAATCGCGTACGCCTGGCCCTGGTCGCCCTGCGGAAGGGAACAGAGCGCAAATGAACAGAAAGGCCGAAGACCCGTGGCGGCGGGTCTCCGGCCTTCGCTGCTAAAAGTTATCGCGTGCCCGCGGGTTTCGCGCGGTCATCCCGGCGGCGTGGCGTCAGCCCTGCCGGCCGTTCCAGCGCGGGTTCTTCTTGTTGACCACTACCTGGCGGCCGCGGCGGCGGGTGATGACCGAACCCGGCTTGCTCTTCAGCGACCGGAGCGAGTTGCGAACCTTCATGGCGGAACCTCTTTCCGCGCCGGCCGGACCGCCGGACGCGACCTTTGGAACGCCGCGACGGGAAGGGATATTTCCGGTTCGCGGACCTCAAGTAGGGTCCGGTCGCGACCGATCGAGCGGCTATGCGAATGCGACTCCTCGGCACCCTGCTCACCGCGGCGGCCGTCACCACGGCTGGGATGGCCGCCCCCGCTCAGGCCGCTTCATCCTGGGCCGCGGAGGGCCGGGTGTTCGGCGTCGACGCCGCCGGCGCCATCCCGGGCCAGTACATCGTCACGCTCAAGTCGCCGGCCGGCGAGCTGAGCGCGCAGAGCATCGGTGGCGCCACGTACGTCAAGAAGATGACCGCCACCGAGGCCCGCCGCCTGGCCGCCCGGCCGAACGTCGCGTACGTCGAGCAGGACCGGCTGATGCACGTCGAGGCCACCCAGAGGAACCCGGTCTGGGGGCTGGACCGGATCGACCAGCGGGCGGTCAAGCCGTCGAAGTCGTACACGCCGATGGACGACGGCAGCTCGGTGCACGCGTACGTGATCGACACCGGCATCCGGATCACGCACAGCGAGTTCGGCGGGCGGGCCTCGTACGGCTGGGACTTCGTCGACGACGACGCGACCGCCTCGGACTGCAACGGGCACGGTACGCACGTGGCCGGCACGATCGGCGGCGCCCACTACGGCGTCGCGAAGAAGGTCAAGCTGGTCGCCGTCCGGGTGCTCGACTGCGACGGCTCGGGCACGCTCTCCAGCGTGATCGCCGGGGTCGACTGGGTGACCGCGAACGCGCAGAAGCCCGCGGTGGCCAACATGAGCCTGGGCGGCGGCCGCAGCGCGTCGCTCGAGGCGGCCGTGCAGCGCTCGATCGACTCGGGCGTCACGTACGCGGTGGCGGCCGGCAACGACGACACCAACGCCGGCCAGGAGAGCCCGGCGGCGCTGCCCGCGGCGATCACCGTGGCCGCCTCGGACAGCACCGACCACCGGGCGTACTTCTCCAACTACGGCAGCGTCGTCGACCTGTTCGCGCCGGGCGTGAACGTCCGTTCCTCGTTCGCCGGCAGCGACACCGCGACGGCCGTGGCGAGCGGCACCTCGATGGCCACCCCGCACGTGACCGGCGCGGCCGCGCTGGTGCTCGACGCGGCCCCCGGCTACACCCCGGCCCAGGTGCGCAACTTCCTGGTCGCGCACGCCACCACCGGCAAGATCAAGGACGCCGAGGGCTCGCCGAACCGGCTGCTGTTCGTGCCCGCGCCGCCGGCCCAGCCGGTGATCAAGTCGGCCGGGCTGACCGTCACCGTCGGGCAGCCGTTCTCGGCGACGCTGGCCGCGAGCCGCCGGGGCACCTGGAGCGTGGTCGCCGGCAAGCTGCCGGACGGGCTGAAGCTGTCCGCCGGCGGGGTGGTCTCCGGGACGCCGGTGGCGCCCGGTACCGCCACGGTGAAGGTGCGGTTCGTCGACTACGTCCCGTACACCGTCACCAAGGTGTTGAATGTCACGGTCCGCAAGTCGGTGCCCGTGCTCTCCACCGGGACGCTGCCGGCCGGCACGACGGGCGTGGACTACTCGGCGCAGCTGACCGCCGACCGCCTCGGCGCCTGGGAGCTGACCGCGGGCGCGCTGCCCGACGGCCTGACCCTCGCGGCGGACGGCACGATCACCGGCGTGCCCACGACCCCGGGCGCATCGACCTTCACGGTCGGCTTCACCGACGGCTGGGGGAGCCGGGCGAGCGCGCAGGTGACGCTGCAGATCGGCTGAACGTGATCGCGCTCGCTCGGCGGCCGGGGGCACGGAGACGCCGAGCGAGCGCTTTCACATACGAGGACTTTAATGTTCGCGTTTGTCAGTGGCCTGTATTCAAGCTGTGATGAGGCTGTGGGCGTAGGCCTCGGCGATCGATGCCGACTCCGGCAGGTCCGCCTCGACCACCGGCAGGCCCGGCGCGACCTCCGCCCCCAACTCGGTGAGCAGCTGCCGCAGCAGCGCTTCCGCGGCGGCCGCCTGCGGCGCCACGCCGGCGGTCACCACCGGGACGGCACGCTTTCCGGCGAGGGCTTGCGCCGGCAGTTGGTCCAGCAGCACCTTGAGTACGCCGGTGTAGCTGCCCTTGTACGTCGGCGTCGCCACCACCAGCAGCTCGGCCTCGCGGATCAGCCGGACGGCCCGCGCGGTCGGCTCGTCCCCCGGCGTGAGCAGGCCCGCGCCCAGCTCCCCGACCTCGACGACCTCGACCACCTCGCTCGTCGAGCCGAGCGCCGCGCCCACCGCCACGGCCAAAACAGACGTGCGTGACCCGGGGCGCGGGCTGCCCGACACGACGACGACGCGACTCATGCGGCTCTCCTCAGGTGTGCGTAGTGACCATCGTGGTAGACCAGCGGCGTCGCACCGAGGTCGTCGTGGTGCTCGCCGATCTCCGGCGCGGCCAGCACGATCGAGTGGTCGCCGGCCTCGACCCGGCGGACCACCCGGCAGACGATCCGGGCCAGCACGCCGTCGAGCAGCGGCACGCCCTCCGGCCCCGGCCGCCACGCGCCGTGGGTGGCGAAGCGGTCGATGCCGCGGGTGGAGAAGGTGCGGGCCACGTGCTCCTGCTCCTGGGTGAGCACGTGCACGGCGACCAGGTCGGCGGCGGCCACGGCCGGCCACGCCGAGGCGGTGTGCGCGAGGCAGAACGAGACCAGCGGCGGGTCGAGCGAGACCGACGTGAACGAGGTGGCGGTGAAGCCGGCCGGCGGCTGCCCGGGCGCCGTGATCACCACCACGGCGGCGGCATGCCGGCGCAGCAGTTGGCGGAAAAGATCGGTAACCACTGGAGCGGCTCCCATTTCTTGGGACGATGGATCTACTGGGGTCAGCGTCGCGCCTGAATCGCGCTGTGGTCAATGGCCGTCTCATATCCTAGTAATCCTAGGGGATATACTGACGCCATCGCGCACCCTGAGGAGGCCCGAATGACCGCGCTCGCCGTCGCCCACCCCCGGCCGGTACACCTGCGGCCCGTACCCGACCTGCCGCCGGAGCCCCCGGTGACCGTGACCATCAGCATCGCCGGCGGCGCGGCCCCCGGCCGCGACCGCGTCCTCGCCGCCCTGCGCGACCTGGTGGACCTGGCCGGGGCCGAGGTGGCGGTCGAGGTCGAGGGCGGCCTCCGGCTCGACCCGAACGCCCGCACCGCGGCCCGCGACGGGCGCCGGCTCGACCTGAGCCGGCTCGAGTTCGACCTGCTGCTGTTCCTCGCCCGGCACCCGCGGCAGGTGTTCAGCCGCAGCCAGTTGCTGTCCCAGGTGTGGGGGCACACGCACACCACCAACCGCACGGTCGACGTGCACGTCAGCCGGCTGCGCACCAAGCTCGACGACCCGGACGTGGTGACCACGGTCTACGGCCTCGGCTACCGGCTGGCCGACGAGGCCGCGGTGACGGTGGTCTGATGCGTACGAGGACGGTGGCGGTGGTGGGTGGCGGCTGCGCGGGCGTGCTGGCCACCCGGGAACTGCTGCGATGTAGCGACGACCGGGTCGTCATGATCGAGCCCGACGAGCCGGGCGGCGGGCTGGCCTACGGGTCGGCCCGCCCGTGGCATCTGCTCAACTCGCGGGCGGGGGCGATGAGCGCCGATCCGGACGACCCCGGGCATTTCGCCCGGTGGGCCGATGTCTCGCCCGAATCGTTTGCGCCTCGCTCGGTTTACGGCTCGTATCTGCGGGACGTGTTCCATCGGGCGGCCGCTGGTGGCGGGGATCGCCTGTCGGTTGTTCGCGACCGCGCGGTGCGCGTGGGCTCCACCCGGATTTATACTGAAAAATCCGGGCAGATCGCGGTGGACGAGGTCGTGGTGGCCACCGGCAACCCGGCGGCCGCCCAGCCGGTGACCGTGGCGGGACACCCCGACTACATCGCCGACCCGTGGCGGCCGGGCGCGCTCGAGGCGATCCCCGCCGACGCGCCGGTGCTTCTGGTCGGCGCCGGGCTCACCGCCGTCGACGTGGTACTCACGCTGACCGCCGACGGCAACCGGGACGCCCCGATCACGGCCGTCAGCCGGCGCGGTCAGCTCCCGCTGACGCATGTCTCTTCGCCGGCGCCGGTGACCGATTTGTCCCTGGCGGAGCCACGCACGCTGCGCGATCTCGTCCGCCGGGTGCGCACGGCCGCCGCCGAGGCCGGTGACTGGCGCGCGGTCGTGGACGGCCTGCGCCCGAGCATCGACCGGCTGTGGGGCAACCTCACCGCGGCCGAGCAGGAGGCCTTCCTCCGTCACCTGGCCCGGCCCTGGGAGTGTCACCGGCACCGGATGGCCCCGTCGGTCGGCGCCCGGGTCGCCACGCTGCGCGAGGAGGGTCGACTCGAGGTCCGCTCCGGCGGCATCCGGGCGATCACCGCGCCGCCGGCCGGCGGCCTGCTCGTCGAGCTGGAGGCCGGGGTGCAGTGGTTCGGCGCGGTGGTCAACTGCGCCGGCCCGGGCCGCCTGCCCGCCGCGGCCGGGTCGTTCGCGCGGAGCCTGCTGGCCGACGGCCACGCCCGGCTCGGCCCGCACGGCCTCGGCCTGGACATCGACGCCGACGGCCGGCTGGTCGGCGCCGACGGGACGGTCCGCGAGCATCTGTGGCTGATCGGCCCGCTGCGCCGCGGCGCCCGCTGGGAGACCACCGCGGTACCGGAGATTCGCACGCAAGCCCGTGCATTGATCGACAGGCTGGGATATTCATCCCAGCTCGGTCATATGGCTACGATATGACGAGCCGTTTGTGCAGGTCAGCCCTGTATTGATCACTGTCTCGGCAATATTCGCCCCGGATTGTGTTCATATTTAGAACTGTCGATACTGCGAGAGCACAGTACGCCCCTCACCCCCCATGGGAGGAACAAGTGCTCACCCGGAAGCTGCGCCGACCGATCGTCGGCCTGGCCGCCTGCGTGCTCGTCGGCACCGCGTTCGTCGCGACACCCGCGTCGGCCGCCCCCTCGGCCGGCGACCCCTCGTTCGCGCCCTCCGCGCTCGCCTCGAAGCTCGACAGCCAGTTCGGCAGCCGCACGGCCGGCTCGTACCTCGACGCGACCGGCAAGGTCGTGGTCGACGTCACCGACGCCGCCACGGCCCGCGCCGTGACCGCCGCCGGCGCCACCCCGCGCTTCGTCGCCCACACCGGCACCGAACTGGCGGCCGCGCGCGACAGCCTGACCGCGAACCTCAAGACGCCCGGCACCGCGTTCGCCGTCGACCCGACCACCAACCAGATCGTGGTCAGCGTCGACAGCACGGTCACCGGCGCCAAGCTCGCCGCGGTCAAGGCCACCGTCGCCAAGCTCGGCGACAAGGCCCGCCTCGAGTCGCTCCCCGGCAGCCTGAGCGTCAAGATCTCTGGCGGCGACGCCATCTACACCAGCAGCGCGCGGTGCTCGCTCGGCTTCAACGTCCGCAGCGGCTCGACGTACTACTTCCTGACCGCCGGGCACTGCACCAACATCGGTTCCACGTGGACGAACGGCTCCTCGACGCTGGGCACCCGCGCGGGCACCAGCTTCCCGGGCAACGACTACGGCATCGTCCGCTACACCAACACGTCGATCACCATCTCCGGCTCGGTCGGCTCGCAGGACATCACCTCGGCCGGCACCCCGGCGGTCGGCGCCACGGTCTACCGCCGCGGCTCCACCACCGGCACGCACTCCGGCCGGGTCACCGCGCTGAACAGCACGGTGAACTACTCCGAGGGCACCGTCTCCGGCCTGATCCGTACCACGGTCTGCGCCGAGCCGGGCGACAGCGGCGGCCCGCTCTACTCCGGCACGACGGCCCTGGGCCTGACCTCCGGCGGCAGCGGCAACTGCTCCTCCGGCGGCGTCACGTACTTCCAGCCGGTGACGGAACCGCTGGGCGTCTACGGCGTCTCGGTCTTCTGATCCCTTCGCGACTGAACGGCCTCGCTCCGGCGGGGCCGTTCAGCCGTTGTCGGACCTCTCCTCGCCGCGCCGCCTCAGCATCCGCAGGCCGGGGATGCCGGCGATGGCCAGCCGCAGGTCCTCGGTGACCTCGAGCAGCTTGTGCAGGTCGGGGCCGACCTGGTCGAGCTTGGCCAGCAGCGGCATCACGTCGTCGATCAGGTGCTCGCGCAGCCGCGGGAGCTCGTCGACCATCCGGATCGCGGCGGTGACCTCCTCCGGGGACAACTCGTCGACGAATTGCGCCGCGAGCGGGGCGGCCTTGCGCAGCGTCCCGGCGTACCCCTCGAGAAGTTGATGGGCGTTTGCCGCGGTCGACTCGGCCTGCCGGACCACGGCGGTGGCCTCCGCGGTGATCTCGCCGGCCGTGACGATCACGCCCTCCGCGGCGCCGCTGATCGTCGACGCCTGCGCGACCACCCCCGAAGCCGCCTCGCTGATCGTCGACGCCTGGGCGACGACTCCCGAGGCCGCCGCGCTGATCCCCTGGGCCTCGGTCACCACGACGGCCGCCGCGGTCGTGATGGCTCGCGCCTCCACCACCGTCGCCTCGGCGTCGGTGGCCACCGCGCCGACCCGGCGGATCAGTGACTCGGCCTCGTCGGCCAGCACGGTGATCCGGCTGACCAGCAGCTCGGTCTGGCCGAGCACGGCCACCGCCCGCATCGGGATGGTCACCGCGGCCGCGGCCGTCTCCACCACCTGGCCGATCGTGGCGCGGGCGAGATCGGCGAGCTCGGCGGGCGACACCAGCTTCAGACGCATGCCCCCATTCTGCGCCCATCCGGCCACGGAGGGTCTGCCCTGCCGGTCACGTGCCGTGAGCGAAGCTGTTCCATGCGTCGAAAGTCTCTGTCAATCTCCTATGCAGCCGGTCCCGGGACGGGCATCGGCGGCGCGGACGCGGCAATATGTCCGGGTGCGTACTCGAACCTGGATCTTGACGGTGGCGGCTGTGGGGGTCCTGGGAGGTGCCGGATTGGTCGGCCTGGGGATGCGCGACGACTCCGGTGGCGGCGGCCTGCCGTCGGCCGGGGCCTTTCGCGATCAGGCGGCGGCCGGTCCGGCGTCCCCGGCGCCGACCGGGCCGAGCCCCGAGGAACTGGCCGCCCAGCAACGCGCCGAACGATCGAAGGCGCTCGACACCGCGCTGCAGAAGTTCGCGGCCACGGTCCCCGAGTTCTCGGTGGCCGTGCTCGACAAGAAGACCGGCGCGAAGTATTCGTTCCGCGGCACCGAGAAGTACGAGACCGCGAGCGTGGTCAAGGTGCAGGTGCTCGCCTGCCTGCTGCTGACCGCGCAGGACAACGACCGCGACCTGAGCTCGACCGAGCTGGCGCTGGCGAAGCGGATGATCCGGCTCAGCGACAACGACGCCACCACTTCGCTGTTCGCCCGGCTCGGCAAGGCGCCCGCGATCAACAAGTGCAACGAGCGGCTCGGCCTGACCCAGACCACGGTCAACGGCGCCTGGGGTCTCACCAGGACCACCGTCGACGACCAGGTGCGGCTGCTCGCCCAGCTGGTCGACGCCAAGGGCCCGCTCGACGAGGACTCGCGCGAGCTGGCGCACACGCTGATGAGCACGGTCGACGACGAGCAGGACTGGGGTGTGCCGGCGGCCGCTCTGGCCGGCGAGGACTTCACCGTGAAGAACGGCTGGCTGCCCCGCTCGACCGAGAGCAACCGCTGGATCATCAACTCGGTGGGCCGGATCACAGACGACGACACCGACGTCTCGATCGCGGTGCTGTCCCACGGTCATGCGTCCATGTCGGGCGGGATCAATGTGGTGGAAAAGGCCGCAAAACTGACCAGGCAGTACCTGAAGTACTGAGACTTAAGAATCTTCTGGCAACGTTTTTGGGGTCTCACCCCGTCTCCATTCGTAGTAGTCTCCATCGACCCAACCTGGCCGCGAGGCCCGTCACCCCTCGGTTGAGTGAGTCATGCTTCAGCGACGCACGGTGATTCTCGGTGCTGTCGGCACGGCCGCGGGCCTGGCCGCCGCCGGCTGCTCCCACGCGGGCAAGACCGGCGCGAGCGGGGCCAGCGAGTGGCACGCCGCCGGCGACCCCGTGTCCGGGTCGCCCTCCGCCTCCGCCGCCGCGGTCACGCTGACCGTGAGCCCGGCCGCGGGCAAGTCCGACGTGTCGCCGCTCGACCCGGTCGAGGTCAGCGTCGCGGGCGGCACCCTGCAGTCGGTGACGGTCGCCGCGGGGTCGAAGAAGGTTGCCGGCGAGCTGCAGTCCGACGGGTCGTGGAAGTCGACCGACACGATGACGTACGGGAAGACGTACACGGTGACCGCGTCCATCAAGGACAGCGCCGGCGCGACCGTGCAGAAGAAGTCGACCTTCACCACGCTGAAGCCGAAATCGATCGCGAACATCACGTTCCAGGCGAACGGCCTGAGCGTTCTCAACTCCGGCGGTACGTACGGGGTCGGCCAGCCGGTCATCGTCGCGTTCAGCAAGTCGATCAGTGACAAGGCCGCGGCGGAGAAGGCGATCGAGGTCGAGACGACTCCCTCGGTCGCCGGCAAGTTCCACTGGATCTCCAACTCGACCGTGCACTGGCGGCCGGAGAAGTACTGGGCCAAGGGCACCAAGATCAAGGTGTCGGTCAACGGGCTCGGCACGCACTTCGGCAACGGCGTCTACGGCTCGGCCAACCGGTCGGCCAGCTTCACCATCGGCCGGTCCCTGATCGCGATCGCCGACAACAACACGCACCGCTGCAAGGTCTACGTCGACGGCGCGATGGTGCGCGACATGGCCTGCAGCACCGGCCGCGGCGGCTACACCACGATCGCGAACGGCAAGCAGATCCACTTCTGGACGCAGAACGGCCCGCACGTGGTGCTGTCCAAGGAGATGGTGCACAGCATGAGCTCGGCCAGCTACGGGCTGACCGACAAGAACAACCCGTTCTACTACGACCCGGAGGACGTGAAGTTCTGCACCCGGATCACGTATTCGGGGGAGTTCCTGCACGCGGCGCCGTGGAACCACCAGCTCGGCCGGGCCAACATCTCGCACGGCTGCATCAACCTGGGCGAGGCCGACGCCGAGTGGGTCTACCACACCTTCATGATCGGCGACGTGGTCCAGGTCAACCACAGCCCGAAACCGCTGCCGCTCACCGATGGCCTGGGCGACTGGACGATCTCGTACGACAAGTACGGCAACTGACCGTCACGAGTTGCCGGGCATGAGCTCCACGACGACGGGATAGTGGTCCGAGGCGTACTCGATCTCGCCGCCGCGCAGGACCCGGACCTCGCGCACCCGCGGAACCACCGCCGGGGTGCCGAAGACGTAGTCGAGGCGCATCGGGCCGAACGCGTCGCCGACGCCCCCGCCGGTCGGCACCGTCGTCCCCGGGCCGATGCCGGCCAGCCGCCACAGATCGATCAGGCCGGCCCGGTCGAGCGCATCGATCGCCCGCGGATCGGACCTGTCCTCGGCCGGGTCGGGATCGTCGGCCGGGCTGCACGAGTTCAGGTCGCCGGCGATCAGCACCTGGCCGCGCCGCCGGTACCGGGCCGCCAGCCAGGTCGCCTCGCGATACCGCCGGTACGCGGACCTCGGGTCGAGGTGGGTGCTGACCACGGTGAGCGGCCCGACCCGCACCGCCGCGGCCGCGTGGTGCAGCCGCCAGGTCACCGACCGGGCCCGCTCGATCCGCCGTGGCCGGCGCACCAGCACCGCGACGGCCTGCCCGAAGACCGACGGCGCGAGGTGCGCCGTCATGCCCAGCGAGTCAGCCAGCATCCCGATGCGTCGCCGGTCGAAGCCGCGCAGCTCCTGCAGGGCCAGCAGGTCGGGCGCCTCCCGCTCGACCACCTTGGCGATGGTCTCCAGCCGGTCGCCCCCGCCGTTCAGGATGTTCCAGGTCAGCAGTCGCATGGTGAGTGACCTCCGCGTTCGGGCGGACCGTCCACCACAGCACCGACAGCCAGCACGCGGCGAGCAGGACCGCGCCGAGCACGTCCGTCGGGTGGTGCATGCCACGGTACATCCGGGAGATGGCCACGCCGGCCGGCATCACGATCACCGGGACGAAGAAGAGCCAGCGCCACCAGCGCTCGATCCGGCCGTACGCGATCAGCGCGATCGCCGTCCACAGGCAGATCGTGGCGGCGATGTGCCCGGACGGGAACGACGACGTGGGCAGCGTGCCGTCCAGGTGCTCGGCGGCCGGGCGCGGGCGGCCGGTCGCGGCGGCGCTCGCCAGGAACAGGGTGAGCTCGCCGAACATGGCCAGCACGACGAACAGCACCGGCCGCCACTGCCGCCACACGGCCAGCGCGATCGGGCAGAAGACCAGCGAGATCGCCAGGATCGCGTGGGTGTCGCCGGCCTTGCTCCAGTACCAGCTGAGCCTGTCCAGCCGCGGCGTGCGGAACGTCTGCAGCCAGCGCGGGAAGGCGTCGTCGAAGGCCGGCGTGTGGTGGGTGACCAGGTAGCCGAGGAAGTAGAGCACGCCGAACGTGAACACCCAGCCGACCAGGATCTCGGCGCCCTTCGCCCACGGGTGCGGCAGGATCGCCCGCTCGTCCGGCGCGGGCTCCAGGTCGGCGGCGGCCTCCGGCTCGAGCCCCTCCTCCAGCGGCGCGGGCCGCCGGCCGATCTCGCGGCGCCAGACCCGGAAGGCGTACGCGGTGACGCTGATCCAGGCCAGCCCGAGCAGCCAGCCGGCGAGCACGTCGGAGAGGTAGTGCACGCCCAGCGCGATGCGGCTCAGCCCGATCGCGAGGACCAGCAGCGCGATCGCCGCGACGAACCAGGCCCGCCACCGGTTCCGGACCAGCGCGAGGAAGACCAGGGTGAGCGCGCCGTAGACGATCGTCGAGCCGAGCGTGTGCCCACTCGGGAAGCTGTTGCCGTGCCCGTACGCGATCGGGTCGGCCACCACCGGCCGCACCCGGCCGACCAGCGCCTTCAGCGACGGGTCGAGCAGCGCCGCGCCGAGCCCGGTGACCGCGAGGTAGATCGCCAGCCGGGTCCGCCGCCGGATCAGCAGCAGCACGACCACCACGACGGTCAGCGGCCACAGCCAGCCCGGGCCGCCGGCCGTGGAGACCGCCTTGAGCGCGGCGACGGCCGCCGGATGCGGCGCGACCAGCTCGTTGAGGCGGTTGGCCAGCGAGGCGTCGAGGCGCAGCATGGGCCGCCAGTGGAAACGCACGAGCAGCAGCAGGGTGCCGAAGCCCAGCCCGGCGGCGACCACCGCGACCAGGCCCAGCACACTGCGTTCGGCGAAATGCCAGCGGGCTCTCTTCTCGGCGACGTTCACGCCGCGAAGGTTCCCGCGTTGCCCGGATTTCAATCGTGCGCGCCGGGTCAGGCCTCGGAGGGCGACGTGGCGCGGCGCTTCGTGATCCAGGAGACGGTCTGGTTGACCACCAGAATCAGGACCACGGCGGCGACCACGCCCTCCCACGGCTGCGGGAAGATCGAGCCGCCCGCGACCCCGATGCTCGCGTAGACGCCCGACCACAGCGCGCAGGCCGGCAGGTTGGCGACCACGAACGTCCGCCACGGCAGGCCCACGAACGCCGCCGCGAGCAGCACCGGCACCCGGCCGCCCGGGATCAGGCGGGACACCAGCAGGACCGGGATCTGGGACTTCTCCAGGCGGGCCTTCACCGACCCCAGGTGCTCCTCGTCGCGCAGCCAGCGCAGGCGGCGGGCCAGCTGCTCGCCGCCGATCCGGCACATGCCGTACATCACCAGGTCGCCGCAGTACGCGCCGGCCGCGCCGAACAGGACGACCAGGACGATCGTGATCGGGTGGTGCTCGTGGAAGGCCAGCGCGGCGGCGCCGCTGACCGCGGCGCCGGTGGGGACGATCGGGATGATGGCGCCGAACGCGACCACCGCGAACAGCCAGGCGAGCGCGCCGAGGTACGACATCATGCGCCGCGCCCCACGGTCAGCGTCTCGCCCTGCGCCAGCACGCGGACCCGGGCGTCGGGGGCGGCCCGCGCGGCCAGCTCGGCGAAGCGGCGGCCGGGCTGCTCGAACATCTGCGCGCGGACCCGGGCCATGCCGATCGGCCACAGCGTGCCGTAGTGGATCGGGACGGCCCAGGCGGACTTGACCCGGCGCAGCGCCTCGGCGGCGTCGGCCGCGTCGAGGTGGCCGTGCGAGCCGAGGGTGGGGCCCCAGCCGCCGACCGGGATCAGGGCCAGGTCGAGCGGGCCGATCTCGCCCATCTCGTCGAAGAGACCGGTGTCGCCCGCGCACCAGGTGCGGGCGGCGCCCTCGATCACGAAGCCGATCGCCAGGGCGCGCTCGCGGGACCACGGGCCGCGGCCGCCGTCGTGCGCGGCGGGGACGGCCCGGACCCGGACCGCGCCGACCGCGGTGTCTTCGCCGGGGGCCAGCTCGACGCAGCGGGACGCATACGCGGGACCGAGGGTCTTGGCCACGAAGGCCTTGGCGCCGCGCGGGACGATCAGGGTGGGGGCGCCCGGCACCAGCCGGAGCGAGGCGAGGTGGAAGTGGTCGGCGTGCAGGTGGGAGAGCAGTACGGCGTCGGGCGGGCCGGGCAGCGCCGGAGCCGGGCCGGCCATCCGCCGCAGGTGGGCGACGCGGTCGGTGAGCACCGGATCGGTGAGCAGGGTGGCCCCCGAGTCGGCGAGCCACACGGTGCTGTGGCCCCACCAGGTCACCGCGGTCGCGCTCACCCGTTCACGGTACAGAGCCGCTTCAGCGCGCGGCCGCACAGGCGCGCGTACGTGTGCTGGAAGGCGACCGCGAACGGGCCGCCCAGCCGCATCAGGGTGCGGGCGGGCCGGCTGTACGCGACAACGGTGAACCACACGCGATCCCGGTCGTCATGCTCGACGATGAAGGCCTCCTCACCCGAGGCTTGATGACCGGGCAATGTCCCGTACGCAAATCCGGTCCTTTTTCCAGATTTTTCGGTCCAAATCACCTCGCACGGTACGCGAAGCGGGCCGAACCCGAGGGTGAGCGGTAGTCCAGGGACGGCGGACGAGGCGGCGACCACGCGAGCGCCGGTGGCCCGATGCATCCGGAAGCCGAGCACGGCGTCCCCGGCGCGCTCATACAGGTCGGCGCCCGATCCGAGCGGCGCCCGGTAGAACAGGTGCCGGAAACCGGGCGGCAGCGTGCCGGTCCGCGTCGCGCCCACCGGGGCGTACGTCAATTCACTCACCCATTCATGATTCCCCGGGTCGCCGGGACGCCCGGACTCGGGCACACTGACGGCGTGACAGGTCCCCGCAGCGCGGTCGTGGTCAACCCCGCCAAGGCGCCCGCCGACCTGCGCGCCGACGTCGAGCGGCGCCTGGCCGAGGCGGGCTGGCCGAAACCCTCCTGGCACGAGACCACCCCCGAGGACCCGGGCCGCGGCCAGGCCAGGGAGGCCAAGGAGGCGGGCGCCGAGCTGATCTTCGTGTGCGGCGGCGACGGCACGGTGATGGGCGTGGTCACCGCGCTGGCCGGCACCGACGTGGCGCTGGCCGTGCTGCCGGCCGGCACCGGGAACCTGCTCGCCGCCAACCTGGGCATGAACGGCGATCCGATGACCGGCGTGCAGGTGGCGCTGGAGGGCGGCCGCCGCCGGATCGACGTGGGCGTGGCCGGCGACCAGTGCTTCGCGGTGATGGCCGGGATGGGCTTCGACGCGCAGATGCTGGCCGGCACCTCGGAACGGGCGAAGAAACGGTGGGGCTGGCTCGCGTACGTGATCGGTGGTTTCAAGCATTTGCGCGACCGGCCGATGCGCGCCCGGATCGTCCTGGACGGCGGCCCGCCGATGCCGCGCCGCCCGCGCACCGTGATCGTCGGCAACGTCGGCCGGCTGCAGGGTGGGGTGCGCCTGCTCAGCCAGGCCGACCCGGCCGACGGCAAGCTCGACGTGGCCATCCTCAGCCCGAACACGCTCGGGCACTGGGCCGGCCTGGCCTGGGCGGTGCTGCGCCGCCGCGAGCGGGTGCCGCTGATGGAGACGTACACCGCCGAGCGCGTGGAGATCTTCACCCGCCGCACCGAGCCGCGCCAGCTCGACGGCGATCTGATCGAGCCCGGCCGCAGCCTGAAGATCACCATCAAGCCCCGGGCGCTTCTGCTCTGCGTGCCACTTCCGGACAGCGATCCCGATTTGGCGTACGACGTGAAGGCCGCGGCCCGCCGGGCTTCGTCGTGAGTTCCACGGAGCCGGTTCCGGAAACGCGGGACATGAGCGGGGACGAACTCTCCGCCGACGACGCCCTGCTCGCCCTGCGCCGCTACGGGGGCTGGCCGCTGGTGCGCGACGCGTTCATCCGGTTCCGCTACGGCGACGGCTTCAGCCACGCCCGCGCGTTCGCCTTCCAGCTCTGCCTGGCCGTGGTCCCCTTCATGATCGCCTTTGCCGGGCTGGCGGCCGATCTCGGCGCCCGGACGGCGGGCCAGGTGCTCACCGACACGATCGGCGCGATCACCCCGGGCGCGAGCGAGCAGCTCGTCCGCGAACTGCTCGCGGACAGCGCCCGCAGTCGAAACGCCGGCGAACTCGCCCTGGCGCTCGGACTGATCACCGGCCTGGTCGCACTGACCACGGCGATGGCCCAGATCGAGCGCGGCGCCAACCGGATCTACGGCGTGGAGCGCGACCGCCCGGCGCTCGAGAAGTACACCCGCGCCGCGATCCTCACGCTCGTCGCCGGGCTGCCCGCGCTCTTCGGCTTCCTGCTGCTGGTGGCCGGCCACGCGTTCGACGAGTCGGCCGAGCGGCACCTGGACTGGGCCCGCCACCTGCACGTGCTCTGGGACGTCCTGCGCTGGCCGCTGAGCCTCGGGCTGATCGTGGTCGCCGTCGGCCTGCTGTACAAGTGGTCGCCCCGACGCCGCCAGCCGGGCCTGTCCTGGCTGCTGTTCGGCGCGGTGGTGACCACGGTGCTGTGGTGGGCGGCGAGCCTGCTGCTGGCCGCGTACGTGCGGGTGAGCGGCGGGTTCGGCGCGACGTACGGACCGCTGACCGCGATCATCGCGCTGCTGCTGTGGGCGAACCTCACCGGCATCGCGATCTTCCTGGGGCTGGCGTTCGCGGCCCAGTTGGAGGCGCGGCGGGTAGGCGTGCGGCGACCGGCCAAACAGGACAGCTGGAAGCCGGGACGACCGGTACCGCCGCAACGGGCGCGCCCCGAGCAGCGCCGGGGGGTGCGGCGCGGTCCATAGGGCCGGATGATGGTCTGATGCTCGCGCCGATGGAGGCCGTCCGGCTGCTGCTCGCGCTGCGCCACCGCGGCCAGGCCGAGGACCTGCCCGCGGTGCTCAGCCAGGCCGCGCCGCTGCTGGACGCCGAGTCGGCCGGGGTGCTGCTCATCGACTACGGCCAGGTGAGCCTCTGCCCGCTGCACGGCACCCCGCCGGACACGGTCGCGGCGATCCCGGTCGAGGGCACGACGGCCGGCCTGGCGTTCACCACCGCCCGGGAGACGTGGCAGGCGGACGCGGACGGCGACGGGGGGCGGCTCTGGCAGCCGCTGTTGCACGGCGCCGAACGGCTGGGCGTGCTGGAGATGCGCCGCCGGGCGTACCCGTCCGAGGCGGACCGCCGCGACCTCGACTTGATCGCCGCGCTGGTGGCCGAGCTGATCGCCAGCCGGCGCTTCTACGGCGACGCGGTCGAGCACACCCGGCGACGCCTGCCCATGCAGGTGGCCGCCGAGATCATCTGGAACCAGCTGCCGCCGCTGACGCTCGCGGTCGACGGGACCGTGCTGACCGCGGTGCTCGAGCCCTGCTACGACGTCGGCGGCGACGCCTTCGACTACGCGGCGAACGGGAACCGGCTGCACGTGGGCCTGTTCGACACGGTCGGCCACGGGATCGCCGCCAGCGCGGTGACCACGCTGACCCTGAACACGTACCGCAACGCCCGCCGGTCCGGGCTTTCGCTCGCCGACACGTACCGCTCGATCGACAAGTGGATCCGCGCGCAGTACCCGGGCAGTTTCGTCACCGCGGTGCTGGCCGAACTGGACACCGCCACCGGCGAGTACCACCGGATCAGCGCCGGTCATCCGGCCGAACTGCTCCTGCGCGACGGCGGTCTGCGGCCGGCGCTGCCCACGCCGACCGCGCTGCCGCTGGGGCTCGGGCACATGCTGAATCGCGCGCCGCGGGTGGCGGAACTGGCCTTGCGGCCCGGCGACACGATCGTCTTCTACACCGACGGGATCACCGAGGCCCGGGACGGCACGGGCGCGCTCTTCGGCCCGGACCGGCTCGCCGCCTTCATGCTGGAGACGATCGGGCGGGGGACGCCGGCGCCGGAGGTCATGCGGCGGCTGGTGCACACCATCATCGCGTACGAGAACGGTGAGCTGCGCGACGACGCCACCGCCGCCATGCTGCAGTGGCGGCACTGAGCCTAGGCCAGATCGGTCACCACCCGGTCGCGGCCGGCGCGCTTAGCGGCGTACAGGTTGCGGTCGGCCTGGGAGAGCAGCGCGGAGACGGTGGCCCGGCCGTCCGGCGCGGTGGTCACGCCGATGCTGGTGGTCACCGGCAGCGCCCCGGTCACCGGCTGCCAGCCGTGCGTGCGGATCCGCAGCCGCAGCAGTTCGCAGCGGCGGGCGGCCTCGGCGCCGTCCATCCCCGGGAAGATCAGCAGGAACTCCTCGCCGCCCATCCGGGCCGCGATGACCGGGCCGGAGGCGGCCTCCTGCAGCAGCGCGCCGACGCGCTGCAGCACGGTGTCGCCGGTGGCGTGCGAGAGCGTGTCGTTGATCCGCTTGAAGTGGTCGAGGTCGGCGATCGCCACCGAGATCGGGGTGCGGTCGACGGCCGCCTCGCCCAGCAGGACGGGTAGCCGCTCGTTGACGTAGCGCCGGTTGTACAGGCCGGTCAGCGCGTCCCGGTGGGCCATCTCGCGGAAGTGCTCGCTGGCCCGGCGGGCCTCGTTGGCCTCGAAGACCGCCTGCATGGCGCGGGCCCGGGACTCGCGCTGCGCCGAGTGCAGCGCCGACGAGTCGTTGTGGAAGAGCAGATGTTCCTCGTACGCCGCCCGGTAGTCGCCGGCGGCGGCGTGCAGCGCGGCCTGTTCCTGCCGGGCGCGGGCGCGCAGCCGGGCCAGCCCGTTGGCGTCGCACTGCCGGATCGCCCGGTCGAGTGCCTCCTGCGCGGCCGCGTGCCGGCCGGCCAGCCGGCGGGCCTCGGCCAGCGTGAGCAGGCACTCGGCGGCGGCGTCGCCCTCGTTGGCCAGCACCCGGCCGTCGAGCACCCCGGCCAGCGCGACCTCGACCGAGTCGTACCGGCCGCCCATCATCTCGACCCGCGCCACGGTGTCCAGTTCGTTCGCGTCGAGCCGGCGACCGGTGGCCGCCGAGACGCCCCGCATCCGGTCGGTCAGCGCGCGGGCGGCGGCCTCGTCGCCGTTCTCGTACGCGGAGTAGGCCATGTTGTTGAGGACGAGCAGCACGAAGTCCTGGTCGTCGAGCTCCTCGGCGATCCGTAGCGCCTCCCGGTAGCGGCGGTCGCCGTCGGCCGGGGAGCCGCCGTCGTCCAGCGCCACGGCCAGCGTCATCAGGTGCCGGGCCCGGATCTTCGGGGGCACGTCCTCGGGCAGGTGGGCCAGGGCCTGCACGCCGTGGGTGAGCGAGTCGGAGATGTCGCCGACCAGCCGGTAGAAGATCGAGAGCTCGCGGTGCGCGCGGGCCAGCACGTACGGGCTGTCGTGCTCCCGGCTCCAGGCCAGCGTCTGGTGGGCCGCCCGGCCGCCCTCGCCGACCCGCCCCTCGCGCATCATCACGTCGGCGAGCAGCAGGTTGACCCGCTGCAGGAGTTCCTCGTCGCCGATCTCCCGGGCCGCCCGCTGCACCTCGAGGGCCGGGGCACGAACCGTGCGGAACGCGCTCACCCCACGGGTCTCCAGCTCCAGCAGGGTGGCCGCGAGCGCGGCCTCATCGACTTGGGCGTGGTCTCGCTCGGCAGCCTTCGTCGTCAACTCGTGCCTGCTTCCTGCCGGGGGTGTGCCGAATCAGTCTGGGGAGCCGAGGGAGCAGGAAAGGTCTCGAGCGGTTGCGAGTCGGGTGCGGCCCAGGCCCTAGCGGTGGGTGCAGACCGGCGCCGAGGCGGGAATCCGATCGGTCGAGTAAGCCACCGACACCGTGAAGCAGTAGTTCTGCGTGTTGTTCAGTCCGTACACGATGTAGTCGGTCGTCCCAGCCGGGAGCTGCTGGAACGCCCGCAGCTGCTGCCCGGTGCGGCCGCCGGAGACCAGCACCGGCCCCTCGGCGCCCTTCGGGTAGACCCAGCTCAGGGCCACGCTGTCCCGGTTGTCCTTGAGCTTGAGGGCGGTGGGGGCGCCGGGCGCTCCGGTCGCGGTCGGCGAGGCCGTGACCTGGGCGGACGGCGTGGTGGCCGCCGGGGGAGCGGCCGCGGAGGTGGGCGGGACGGTCGGCTGGGCGCCGGTCGCGCCGTTCGCGTCCGGCAGGGTCAGCGCGATCACGGCGATCGCCACGGCGATGCCCGCGATCAGCACCGCGACCAGCAGGAACGGCTGACGGCGGCGGGGCGGCGGCTGGTCGGTGCGCACCGGCAGCAGGCGCTCGGAGTTGGGCGGGGTGGCCAGCGTGGTGGCGTGCGCGGTGCCGATCGGCTGCGGCCGGCCGTCCGGGCCGAAATCGGGGAAGCGCTGCCCGGCCATCGGTGGTGGGGTGTCGGCGCGGGCGTGCCGGCCGGTGAGGTCGCCGGGCGCTTGCGCCACGTCGGCCAGATAGAGCGGCTGTTGGTAGACCGTGCCGTTGGGGTCGGTGGGCCGGTTGTCCGGCGGCGGCCGCAGCGCCTCATCGGGCGGGAAATCGCCACCTTCCTCCGGGTCGGGGACGGTCGGGCGGCGCGGGAAGGGCACCGAGCCCGGGCCGACGGACTGCTCGACCCGGCCGCAGACGTGCTTGCCGGTGGCCGGGGCCACCGCGAGGGCCGCCACCTGGCCGACCAGCGGATGGTCGGCGGGCAGGTAGCGGGCGCACAGCTCCTGGGCCAGCGCCAGGTGCTCGGCCGACTCGCCGTCGCGGGCGCACTCCCGCTCCATCGCGCCGAGCCGGGCCAGCATCTTGATCCCGGCCGGGGCGGCGTCGCCGTGGCGGTGCCGGTGGCGGACCCAGGCGCCGGTCAGCCGGGCGCGGGCCGAGGTGCAGTGGCCGGCCGCGTGCTCGGCGGTGGCCAGATCGGCCTCGGCGGCCAGCACCCGCGGCGAATCCGGGCCGTCCATCGCGGTGAGGTCGGTGACCAGTCGCTCGTACACCTGCGCGGCGCGCCCGAAGTGACCCACCCGGTGCAGCACCGCGGCGTGCGTGGCGGCGGCGGCCACCGTGCGCTCGTCGCGGGGGCCGTGCAGCCGCTCCTCGGCCTCGTGCGCGAAGGCGGCCCAGAGCCGGGCGCCGTGCGCGTCGCCAAGCGCGATCAGGATGCGGGCGTGCAGCGCGGCGGCGAGCGCGAGATCGGGATCGGCGGTGCCCGGGTCGGTGGCGTCGGCCTGATCGAGCACGCCCGCGAGCACCCGGCGGGCGCCCGCGAGATCGCCCGCGGACGACAGACTCTGGGCGCGCTGGGTGAGCTCGGCGACGGCAACCGCTGACATGTGTCCCATAGTGCTCGGTTGAACACCGTACGTACAACCCTGACGGGCCCATGGACCGTCCAGAACAATGTAGAACTCATGTATGTCGTCGTCGGAGGGCACTGCCTTGATTGCCACGGTGAAGCGGGAACTGCTGGTCCGGCACCTGGAGGCGTGGGCCCCCGCCGCGCTGCACCGGGCCCGCCGGGTGATCTACGCGCACGGCTACGCCGATGCGCAATCCGGTGCGTCGGCCGAGGCCGCCGCGCGGGTGCTGGCCGAACAGACCGATTTCGTACGCGGGCGGGAGCTGACCATGCTGCTGGTGGGCGACGACGTGACCCCGGTGGCCGACCGGCTCGCCGGTATCCCGGAGTTGGCCCTGCTGTCCATGCACGCGGTCTCGGGCGGCACCGAGGAGCGTTTCGGGGTGGCGCTCAAGGCGGCGAGTGCTCAACGCGTACCGCTGCTGGGATTTCTGGATGCGGCAAGCGCGAGTGAGCCACCCAGCCCGGCCACCGTGGCGGCCCTGACGGCCGGGAAGCCGGCGGAGGTGCTGCTGGCGCTCGCGCCCGGGGTTTCGGCCGAGGCTTATCGGGCGGGCTGGCCGCTGTTCACCGCGGTGGAGCTGGCGACCGGGGACGAGCCGGGGGAGTTGCTGGCCTTCGGAACCACGTCGGGCAAGAGCCTCGAGGGGTTCAAGGAGGCGCTGTGGGCGGTGGACGAGTTCGCCGGCGTACGGTATCGGGATCCGGCCGACCCCGACCGGCATCTGATCGACATCTCGCTCTCGCCGCATCCGGGCCCGCTGCGCCGGGAGATCCTGGCCCACCTCGGGCGGGTCGGCTCGGCGACGGTGACCGAGCTGCGCACCTTCGCGCTGACCGAGACGATCTATCGCGCCGCCGACGCGACCCGGGTGCTGCACACGCTCGCCGACTCGGGCGCGGTCACCCGCCGGCCGCCGCACGGGCGGCTCGGCGGGGACGTGGTGATCTCGCTGCCTTAGCTCTTGTCCTGCTTCCAGGACAGTGGGCCGGGGAGATCGACGCGGTGAGCGCGGGTACGTGAATTCCACGACCAGCGGCCGATCTTGATGCTCCACGAGGAGAGGCCGTTCTTCGTGAAGTTCAGGATCAGCGGGCCGAATTTCTTGCGACTACGGAACAGGATGCCCATGGGCACTTCGGTTCCCGGTCGCTCGAATCCACAAACGTCAGCGGGGCTGCCACGCGTCGGGGCGGGTGGTCAGCTTGCGGACGTGCGCGGGCATCCGGCCGCTGATCAGCTCGGCCAGGCTCACCTCGTCGACCACCTCGCGGACCGCGGCGCGCACCGCGACCCAGAGATTCGGCAGGTTCTCGGCGGCGCCCTCGTACTGTGTCTCCTCCGGACGGAGGCCGCGCACGCCGGCCAGCGGGCCGTCGACCGCACGCAGGATCTGGCCGATGGTCACGTCCCGTGGGGACGATGACAGCGTGTAGCCGCCCTCGGCGCCGCGCTGCGCCCGGACCACACCGGCGCGGCGCAGGTCGGCGAGCACGGCCTCGAGGAACTTGCGAGGCATGTTCTGATCTTGGGCAATGGCCTGGGCGGACATCAATGCCGGGTAGGCCTGCGCCAAGCTGAGGGCGGCCCGGACCGCGTAGTCGCCGCGCGCGGAGATCTGCACCCACCTATCATGCCCCCTCCGCCCGGCGCCGCCGCACATACCCCACGGCGTTGTGGGAATTACGCTCAGTCGGCGGGCGGTCGCTGTTGCGGTACGCCGCGGCGGCCGTTCAGCGAGATCTCGGCGCGGAACTGGCCGGGGCTCATCCCCACCTCGCGATGGAAGAAGCGGCCGAAGTTCGTCGGCTCGGGGAAGCCCAGGTGCCGGCCGACCTCGGCGACCGACATCGGGGTGCAGGCGAGCAGCCGGCGCGCCTCCAGGGCGACCCGGTCGTCGACCACCTGCTTGGCTGTCCGGCCGGTGACCGCCAGGCTGGCCCGGGTCAGCGTACGTACCGAACAGCCCATCTCCTCGGCGTAGTCCTCGACCCGCCGGCTCTGGCCGTGGCCCGCCTCGAGCCGGCGGCGGAACCGGGCGAACGTGCGAGCCTCCGCGCCGAGCGGCGCCTCGTCCGGAGTGAGCAGCGCGATCCGTAGCAGCAGCACGGCCAGTTGGTGACGCAGCAGGTCGGCGGCGACCGGGCCGGCCCGGTGCCGCTCACAGTCCACCGACAGCTGGGCGAACTCGCTGATCACCGCGTCCTCGTCCTCACCCTCCAGCTGCCAGGTGGCCGGGGCGTTCTCGGCCAGGTGACGGGTGGCGTCGGCGATCCGGCCGTCGAAGGTGACCACGGAGGCGGCCAGGCCGTTCGAGCCGATCCGCAGCGCCTGGCCGGGCCGGATCCAGAGGAGGGTGCCCGGGCGGCAGGTCTGCGCGGTGAAATCGACCTCGACGGTGCCGTGGCCGCCGGTGGCCAGCAGCAGAGCGTGGAAGGATGGCCGCCAGGGCCGCCCGGCCGGCTCCACGTCGCCGAGCGCGCAGGTCGCCACGCCCGCCCACCCCGGCGGGGTGAGAGGGCTTGCGAGATGCGTGCCGGTAGAGGTCATCGGGCCGACGGTAACCGTCGATGACCAGCGGCGCACCTGGCAAAACGCGGGTTGACGGGAATGTGTCGCAAAAACGAGCCAGATGTCCGTTTATTGCCCATTTGTTGGGCAGCTTGTTTCCCTCGCAAAAAGGACGACCCGCGCGGACCGGCAGTGTCCGCGCGGGTCGTCCTTTCTTGCTGCTGCTTATCTCCGTTATCTCCCGGCCAGCAGCCGGTTGACTGCAGCGTCCACGTCGAGGTGCTCCGATTCCCGGCCGCGCGGCACCACGACATAGGTGCGCCGGAGGAACCGGACGAGGACACTGCGGGGCACTTCGAACAGCGCGTTGCCGTCCGGAGACGACAGCGCCAAGGCGACGAAATCCCCCCGGGGCGTGGCCCACGGCCACACCCGGACGTCGCCGATACCCGCGGGCTCATCGAGCCCAGTCACGAGCAGTTCACGCGCGAAGGACCAGCTCACGGCTTCCCCACCGGCTGATTCCGCGTGGAACAACACATGGACCGCATACGGGTCCGCTGGGTCGTAACGGAGACTGGCGCGCACGGGCAGAGCCGTGGCGTCAGGCGCTACGAGCCGCAGCGAGGTCTCGACCTCGACGGTCGTTGGACGAATGGTACTCATGGACGAACTCCCCCCGGCACCGCTGCGAGGCTGGTGAACCCCGCGTTTCCCATACTCAGGTGATCCCTGTCGTTACGCTCCGCCATACGCTGATCTCACCCAGTAGTGGGAAGACGGTTCCGAAAACCCTTTGGTCCAAGACGAAAAGCGATATCTTGTCCTGTTCTACCCAAGTACTCGGTTCCGCCCGGCGTCGGGTGGTCCAGCAGTTGACTTACTCCGGTAACGTCCATTCCTCCCGGGTAGTGACGGGGCTCCGGGACACTGGGGGATGAAATGGGTGCGAAAGCGGACGAAGATCCAGGTTTTTTAGACAAGCTCAGGGCCACCCCGACCGGCCGACTGGCCCTCAAGATCGGAATTGGCGCCCTCGGCTCCCTGGTCATCGCCCTCGGCATCATCCTGATCCCGTTCCCCGGCCCCGGGTGGGCGATCGTCATCCTGGGACTGGCGATCTGGGCCCTGGAATTCGCCTGGGCGAAGAGCCTGCTCCAGTTCACCAGGCGCAACGTGAAGGCCTGGACCACCTGGATCGGCCGCCGGGGCGTCCCGATTCGGGGAGTGCTGGGTGTGGTCGGGCTGGGGTTCGTGGCGGGGGTGGTGTGGGCCTCGGTGCGGGTCAGCTTCGGGGTGGACCTGATCGACAAGGCACGGGAGTGGTTGAGTTGACCCCTGGTTGGCTACGGGGTGGTCGGGTCTAGTACAGTCTGTTTCGCATCAAGGGCGATTAGCTCAGCGGGAGAGCGCTCCGTTCACACCGGAGAGGTCACTGGTTCGATCCCAGTATCGCCCACCTTGTGTTAGTACTGCTCAGATAGCCCGTTGCCGAGGTTCCGGTAACGGGTTTTCTGTTGTTTGCTCCTTACGCTGGGAGCAAAATGGGAGCACAGGATCCTTTTCGGGTGGGCGTGGAGCCACCATGCCGGTCGCCGACCTCGGCCTCGTAACAGCTGTTCACCCTGGCTGTCGGGTGAGCGGGGTTCAGCCTTTGTAGTCGGCAGGGACGGGCGGCAGGCCGAGCACCTTCACCGCGGTCGTCCAGTCGGTGGCCATCGCCTTCTGCACCGCGGACACGCTCACCGTGCCGGCGCAGATCGCGTGGAAGGTGTACGCCTCGACGGCGTCCTTGTCGTTGTGGACGAACTCGCTGGGCCGGAACTGCTGGAAGGTATTGGGCTCGGGCCACAGATTACGGACGTCGCTGGCGCCGCCGGCGGCGAGCTCGACGAGGTGGTCGAGCTCGTAGTCACGGATCCGGCTCGCCGGGATACCGTACGCGGCCAGCAGCTTCTTCTTCACCGACTCGGTCAACGCTTCCGGCGGCCGCACCGACGCGGTGTATCCGCCCTTGCGACACACCGTCGAGCTCACGTCGGCGTCGGTGACCGCCCGGTCGACGGCGCCCGGCGTACACTCCGGGTCGGGTAGCGGCTCGCCGTCGGCCGCCTTGCGCAGATGACACGATCCGGCGGCGGGCACCGAGCCGCCGAGACCGGCCGAGGTCCAGCCGTGACGGTCCGCGACCACGATTCCCGCCCCCTTGGCCCGGGTACCAGCGCCCGGTTGGGAGCCGGACAGGACGTTCCCACCGGCGGCCGTGACCGGCCCGGCGCACGCGGCCACCAGCATCACCGACATCAGCGGCGCCGCAAGACGCACCCACACACCTACTCCGGTCACACCCTGATGATCGTTCATCCAGGACAGCCGGTCCACTCAGCCGCACGTCGACACCCCAACCGGCCGGCCCGCCGATTTCGTTGCCTTGACGTCGACGGCAACCTTTAACGTCCCTGACGTCCTATACCTGCCGGACGATGGAGATCGGTTTGAAGTTCGCTATCAGTTACGGTACTGCTTCGCTCGGCGTGGATCCTGAGCATATGGTCGCCTATGCACGTCACGCGGAAGCATGCGGCTTCGAGGCGCTGTACATGCCCGAGCATGTGGCGCTTTACCGCGGCGCGGTGCTCGGCTCGATGGAGTTGCCGCCGGACCTGCCGTTGGTCGACCCGCTCGACGCGCTGAGTTTCGTCGCGGCCGCGACCAGCCGCATTCTGCTTGGTACCGGTGTGCTGTTGGTGCCGTACCAGCACCCGGTCGTGCTGGCGAAGCGCCTCGCCACCATCGACCTGCTCTCCAGGGGACGGATGCGGTTGTTGACCGTAGGGTTGGGCAGCCTGCCCGGCGAGGCGCGGGCGGTGGGTGTCGACTTCCGCTCCCGGGGCCGGCGCGCCGACGAGGCGATCGACGTGCTGCGCCTGCTGTGGTCCGGTGGCGCGGAGGGCGTCAGTTTCCACGGCGAGTTCTTCGATTTCGAGGCCTTGTGCAGCTTCCCGAAGCCGTACGGCGTGACCACCCTGCCGATTCACGTCGGCGGGTCGAGCCGGCCCGCCGCCCGCCGTGGGTCACCGGCTGGGGCGATTTCCTTCCCGTGGAGTTCATCGTGCCCCCATAGTCAGGCGGCTTGATGCAGCTTCGCACGGTGTGCGTCGGCTCGGTACCGTGCGGGCATGGACGAGACAACCGGGTATGCGGCGCGGCACAAGCGCCGCATACCCGGCCGGGACCCGACGCACCTGGACCGGCCGCAGGTCTTGCGCCGGCTCGACGACGCCAGCACCCGACCCGTGACACTGGTCTGCGCCGGACCCGGGTACGGGAAGACGACGCAGCTCGCCGACTGGGCCCGGGCGCGGGGCGCGGCGTGGTACACCGTCGACGACAGCGACCGGGAACCCGCCACCCTGGTCGCCGGGCTGCTGCGCGCGCTCGGCCACGAACTGCCCGGCGATCTGTGGTTTGCCGCGCCCGGACCGCAGGCCGGCTCGGCGGCCACCACGGAGGCCGTGGCGGGGCGGCTGGCCGACGTGCTGGACGGCGCTGGCACCCGCGTCTTGGTCCTGGACGACGCCGACCGCCTGCCGGTCGGCAGCGCGGGCGCCGCCGTCCTGGAGTCGCTGTGCCGTCAGGCGCCGCCCGGGCTGCGCCTGATGCTCGCCGTCCGGGCGGACGCCCCGGTCGACCTTGGCCGGCTGCGCGGCCAGGGACTGGTCGCCGACCTCGACGCGGCGCACCTGGCGTTCACGCCGGCCGAGACCGCCGCACTCGTGGCGTGCTTGCTCTGTACGGAGTCCACTGTTGACGCTGCCGGATCGGTGCACCGGCTCACCGGCGGCTGGCCGGGTGCCGTGCGGCTGCTCGCCGACGCACTCGCCCGGCTACCCGGCGCCGAGCGGCCGGCCTGGCTGGCGGCCCTCGCGAGCCCCGGCGGTCGCCCGGCTGACGACGTGCTCTGCGAGGTCGTCCAGGCGTACGCCGAACCGCTGCGCAACCTGCTGCCGCTGGTCGCCGGGCTGCCCGCGTTCGCCGCCGAATGGTGCGGCGCGGCTGGCCTGGCGCTGTCCGGACCGGCGTTGCGCCGCCTCGTCCGCCAGGGGCTGCTGCAGCCGCTGGAGGATGGGCGGTACGCGGTACCCCCGCTGTTGCGCGCGGCGCACCCGGAAAACGAGGCAGCGCCGGGCGCCGTCCCGGTGCGGCGAGCCGCCCTGGACTGGTTCGTCGCGCAGGGACGGCTCGGCGACGCGCTGCGCGTGGCGCGCGGGCTGGACGCGGGTACCCTCGCCGCCTTCCTGCATCAGCACGGTGTCGCGGCGCTCGCCGCTGGGTACCCCGCCGACGTGGCCGCCGCGGTGGCGCAGCTGCCCGCGCCGCTGGTGGACGCCGGACTGCACCGGTTGTCGGGGGAGTGCCGGCAGGTGCGCGGTGATTGGACGGGCGCGCTGGCCGACCTGCGCCGAGCAGCCGCGGCGTCGGGCGTTGCCGGCGGCACGGCGGCGCCGGGTGCCGCCCTCGCCTGGCGGATGGGCGCCATCCACTACCTGCGGGGCGAGCTGGTTGAGGCGCTGGACGTGCTGTGTGCTGGGCAGGCCGATGCCGGCGCACCCCCGGCCGACCAGGCCCGGCTGGCCGGCTGGGCCGCGGCCGTGCACTGGCTGCGCCAGGAGCACGAGGCGTGCCGTGCCGCCGCGGCGCAGGCGCTGCGACACGCAGCGGCCAGTGCCGACGACGGCGCGCTCGCGCTCGCGCACACCTCCGCCGCGCTGGTCGCCGCGATGGACGGCGACGAGCAGGCCAACCTCGACCACTACCGGGAGGCCGAGCGAGCCGCCCGGCGCTGCGGCGACGTCCTGGCCCTGCTGCGCATCCGGAACAATCTGGCATCGCGGGTTCTGGAGGAGGGGCGCCTGGACGCGGCGGTCGACGCCTGCGGCGAGGTGATCGGGCTGGCCGAAGTCACCGGGTACGCCTTCTTCCAGGCGCTCGCCGTGCACAACCGGGGGCTGGCCTACCTCGGCCTGGGCCGGCTGGCCGAGGCCGCGGCGGACTTCACCGCGGCCGCCGCCAGCTATCGGGAGATGGGCAGCCACGGCCTGGCATACCCGTTGATGCGCCTCGCGGACATCCACCGGGTACGCGGTGAGCTGGCCCGGGCGCGGCTGGGCTACGAGCACGCGTTGACCTACACCCAGGACTCTGGTGACGTGCAGGGGACGGTACCCGCCCGGGCAGGGTTGGCGCGGGTACTGGTGGATGAGGATCTCGACCGCTCCGAGGAGCTGGTGCGCGCCGCGCTGGAGCATGGACCCGGGCTGTCCGAAGTGGAGGCTATGCTCGCGGCCGGGTGGGTGGCGCTCGTCCACGGGCGACCGGAAGAGGCGGCGCGGCACGGCAAGGGCGCCGCCGAGTCGGCGGGCCGTCCGCTGCGCCGCGCCCGCCTTGCCGAGGCGCTCGAACTGTGCGCGCTGACCGAGCCGGCACCACGCCGCGACGAACTGCTCGCCCAGGCCGCTGACGTGTGGCGGGGTACCGGGAGCGAACTGGGCACCCTCACCAACGCGTACCTGCGCGCTCGCCTGGCCGGTGCGCCGAGCGGCACGGCGGAGCGGGCGCTGCGGCGCGCAGGGGTACCGGTCGACCAGGGTCCGCACGCCGCGGGACCGCTGCGCTGGCTCGCCACTGCCGACGCGCCTCCGTCCGTGCGGCTGCGCACGCTCGGCGGGTTCGCGCTGCTGCGTAACGGCACCCCGGTAAGCGTCGAGGAGTGGCGCTCTCGCAAAGCCCGTGACCTGCTGAAGCTGCTCGTCACCCAGCACGGCCGAATGGTGGCGCGGGAGAGCGTCGCGCAGGCGTTGTGGCCGGACGAACCACCGGCGCGCACGGCCAACCGGCTGTCCGTCGCGCTGTCCACGGTGCGCACCGTGCTCGACCCGGGCCGGCGCTTTCCGCCCGACCATTTCGTCCGCGCCGACAAGGCAAGCGTCGGGCTCGGCGCCCTCGAGGTTGACGTGCTCGACTTCTTGAGCGCGACGGGCCACGCGCTGCGCCATCCACAAGAGACGAACGCGCGGGAGGCCCTGCGCGACGCGGCGACCGGGTACCGCGGTGACTTCCTGCACGACGACCCGTACCTCGACTGGGCCGCCCCGCTGCGCGAGCGGGCCCGGGCGCGGTACCTGCACGTGTTGCGCACCCTCGCCGACCTCGCGCTGGCGGTGTCCGATGTGGACGAGGTGGTGGAGCACCTGCTGCGCCTCCTCGAACACGACCCGTACGACGAGACCGCGCACCTGCGGCTGGTGGGCGTGCTGCGGGACGCGGGCCGGCACGGAGAGGCGGGGCGCCGGTACCGCCGATATGTCCTGCTGATGGCCGACCTCGGCGTGGCTCCGGCCCCGATGCCGGCGCCGCGCGGGGCGACGGCGCCCTCAGGCCGTGTACCCCGCGGTGACCAGGCCGGTCTCGGGCGGGGCTTCGGCAGGGGCTGACGTGACGATGTCGTAGCACTCGACCGTCACCGCCAGGTCGGCCCCAACCGGCCACCAACCCGCCACTGCGCAGTAGATCGGGCCCGCACCCATCGCGGCGGCCAGGGCGTGCCCTCCCCAGCCGGTGAGGCCGGGAAGCACGACTGGTACCGGCCGAGAGCCAGCCGGGTGAACGTCGGCGCCAGCCAACTGCTGCTGTCCCACAGTTCGGCCGGCCCGGAGGACAACGGGCCCGTCCGCCCTCGACCGAAGGCGTACCCGCCGGCCGGCAGGTCCCCCAGCACGTTGCCGTCTACGACGTAGGTGAGCGTGAATGCCGCGTCGACCGGCCGTCCCCCTCCGTCGGTGCAGGTCGTCGAAGTCCTCCTCGTCGGGGCAACTCTGCCGCAGTTCCCCCAGGGCGGCCGAACCGATCCGGGTGACCGGGAAGGGTGCCGCGAGCAGCGGCACGCTTGTCAGGTAGGCGCCGTCGCCGTGCCAGCGCACCGGACCAGTACAGGACAGCACGCAGCGTGACGGCCCCGCTGGCCATCGCGCAGACACTGCGCCAGATCCCGATGCTGTCATTGACCGGCTGCGTCGGCGAAGAGCTCGTGGAACGCTCGGCTGGTCCGGTTCAAGTCGCAGCCTGTGGCCGGCGTGGTCGGTGACGCTGCTGTGCCGCAGCAGGGATGAGGTGTCGCGCCGCCGTACCGAGTAGGTTGAGGCCATGGTGCAGGCGCCGACCGGAACTCTCGACGGATGGAGCCGCGCGCCGTTCTCCGGCGGCGGGCTGACCTACGACTGCTTCGAGCGTGGCGAAGGTCCTGGGGTGGTACTGATCCCGGAGATTCCGGGGATCACGCCGGCCGTTCTGGGGCTCGCCGACCACCTGGTCGAGCAGGGCTTCACGGTGGTCGTGCCGTCGCCCTTCGGGACACCGGGCCGCGCGGCCTCAGGCGGCTACATCGCCCGTACGGCAGCACGGTTGTGTGTCTCCCATGAGTTCCGTGCCTTCGCCGTGGGCGCACACCGGCCGATCACCGACTTCCTGCGCGCCGTAGCCGCCGACCTGGCCGCCCGCACCCCCGGCCGCGGGGTCGGCGTGATCGGCATGTGCTTCACCGGGGGTTTTGCCCTGGCCGCCGCGGTCGACGGGGCGGTGGCCGCCTCCGTGCTCAGCCAGCCCGCCACGCCGTTCCCGATCTCCCGGCGCCGGCGCGCCGACCCCACCATGAGCTCCGCCGAGTTCGACCGCGTCGCCGAGCGGGCCGCCAACGGCGAGGTCTGCGGGCTCGGCCTGCGTTTCTCGCGGGACCGAGCCGTACCGGCCGAGCGCTTCCGCACCATCGCCGACCGGCTGGGTGATGCCTTCCGGGTGATCGAGCTCGACTCCTCGCCCGGCAATCCGGGCGGCTTTCCCACCAACGCCCACTCGGTGCTGACCGAGGAGGTTCGCGATGTCCCGGGCCATCCGGCGAAAGCAGCCCGTGACGAGGTCGTCGAGTTCCTGCGGCAGCGGCTCAACACCGACTGAGCCCTCGATCAACTCCACCTCATGCGGAGGCGGCCGATCCCTGGCGTGCAGGTCAGACCGGCTGGCGGAAGAGATCCACCGGGTCTCATCGAACATGATCAGGGGTACGCGGGGTCCGTAGGCGAGTTGTATCCCGTCCGGGGTGTGTTCGAGGTTCGGGGTGATCTGGTGGTCGTCGAACCCGCCCCAGTCGTCCCAGGTCAGCATGAACACGGTGTCGTTCCCATTCGCATCGTTGCGAGGCGACGAGCCGCGGTCGACGACCAGGATTCCACCGGCGTGGAGTTCGGGCAGGACGGTACCAGGACCTCCAGGAAGCCGTACGCGGCTTCCCCGTCCCCGGGCGGCCCTCGTCGGCGGTGGCGGAACACCCTGTCCTGGATCAGCCGATGCCGGCGCACCGTCCGCGACCACGAACGCCGGCGACCGAGTCTTGGACGCGTACCAGCCTTGCCGGGGGCCCAGACCTTATGCCCCTGCCTGTAGGCCGTTCCGCAGCCGGGCATCCTTCGGCGTGAGTACGGCGAGCTCGGCGGTGAGCGCGTTGCCGTCGGTCACGCCCAGCCGCGTGTAGATGTCCAGAGCCTGTCGCAGATGCGCCAGAGCGTCGGCCGTGTCGCCGAGGTCGAGGGCGGCGCGGCCGATGCCCTCCAGACCGTGTGCCTCCTCCAGGTGGAGCCCGATCCGGTTGGCGATGGCGAGGGCCTCCTGATGCGAGGCACGCGCCAGGCCGGGGTGCGCGGTGAGACGCTGCAGGGTGCCGAGGTGATTCAGGGCTTCGGCCTCGTCGTCCGGAGCGCCGACCTCCCGCAGGATCAGCTGCCCCTGCCGGAGGAGTTCCTCGGCCCGGCGGTAGTCTCCGGCGCCGCAGTACGACGCCCCCAACTGCGTCAACGCCATTCCCACCCCGTGCCGGTTGCCGATGGCCCGGTGCAGCTTCAGGGCTTGCTCCAGCCACTCGACCGCACCGTCGCAGTCCCCGGACAGCCGTCGCACGGTCCCGAGGAAGTACATGCTGATCGCCTGTCCGCGCGGGTTGCCGAGGGTTCGGTAGAGGTTCAGCGCTCGCTCGGACAGGTCGGTCGCACCCGGATAATCCCCGGTCAGGTACCGTACGACGCCCAGCTCGCTCAGCGTGAGGGCCTCTCCGTGCGGATTGCCGGCCGCGCGGTGCAGCGTCAGGGCCCGCGCCAGCTGGGCATCCGCACCGGCGTAATCGCCGGACTGGTGCTGCACGGCGCCGAGATCGTGCCGGGCATAGGCCTCGCCACGCAGGTCCCCGACGGCCTCGTACAGCTCGAGCGACTGCCGCAGAAAGTCGGTCGCGCCCGGATAGTCCGCGGTCAGATACCGTACGCCTCCCCACTCGTCCAGCGTGTTGGCCTGCCCGAGCAGGTCGCCCGCCGCCCGATACAGACCCAGGGCCTGCTCCAGCAGGTCGGCCGCGGCCGCATAGTCCCCGGACAGCCAACGCATGGCCGCTAGCTCGTACAGTGCGCCGGCCTGGCCACGCCGGTCATCGCATCGCTCGGCGGCCGCGGCGGCGGCGCGGTGCAAGTCGGCGGCCAAGGTCCACGGACCGTCGGTGTAGAGCAGGGCGGCGACGCCCGCGGTGAGCCCTACCGTGTACCGGTCCCAGCGGCGGCCGGCGGCGTGGCGGATCGCGGCGAGCAGGTTCGGCCGCTCCGTGCGCAGCCACGCCGCCGCCTCACCCCAGCTGCTCAGATCAGGGGAGTCCGGCGGCACCGGCGCGGCGCTGCCCGCCGGTCGGCTGTGCCGGGTCAGGTACATGTCGGCCTGGCTGCTGGTGTGCCGGTAGTAGTCCAGCAGCCGCCGTACGGCCCGTTCCCGGACATCGGCCGGGTCGAGGGCGGTGGCCCGGGCGTGGGTGTACTCCCGGATGAGGACGTGCATGCCGTACCGGCGGTAGACCGGTTCCTCAATCAGGTGATCGTTGGACAAGGCGTCCAGTTCGTCCAGTGCTTGCTGGTACGGCACGCCGGTGAGCGCGGCTGCGGCGTAGCCGTCGATGTCGACGCCGGGGTGCAGGCCGAGCAGGCGGAAGAACCGCTGCCTCGGCTCGGGCAGATGGTGATAGGACAGGTCGAACGCCGCCTGGACGGTGTCGTACTCGCCGGTGGCGATCAACCGGCGCTTGCGGACCTCCGTGATGAGCTGCGCCGGCGTCCAGGACGTGTGCCGGCCGAAGAGGCCGGCGGTGATGGCTATCGCCAACGGCAGGTAGCCGCAGACCTCCACTATCTCGGCCACCGCGTCCGCCTGGCCGGCGGCGCGCGGAGCCAGCCGCTCGAACATCGCTATCGCGTCGGCGGCGGGAAGGATGTCGAGGAAGAGGTGGGTGGCCGCCAGATCGGCCAGGCGGCGGCGCGAGGTGACCAGCACCAGGCACCCGGGGCTGCCGGGCAACAGCGGAGTGATCTGCGCGGTGCTGGCCACGTTGTCCAGGACAACGACGGTACGGGTACCGGCAAGGCGGTCGCGCCACAGAGCGGCCCGCCCGTCGACTTTGTCGGGCAGCTGGCGAGGGTCGACGCCGTCCGCGGTGAGCAGGTCGGCCAGGGCGTCGGCCGGGTCGGCCGGCAGCCGGCCGGCGGCGTGGGCGTGCAGGTCGATGAAGATCTGCCGATCCGGGAAGCGCCCGGCGAGCTGATGTGCGGCCTGGACGGCCAGCGTGGTTTTTCCGACGCCGGGCATGCCGTCGATGGCGTGGATGGCGACCACCGCACTGTCCTGGGCGGCGGCGGCGATGGCATCGAGCTCGCCGCGGCGCCCGGTGAACGCCATCGTGCCGGCGGGCAGGGTGAACCGCGCCGGCTTACGGGAAGCGGGCGTCGTTCGCGGGCCGTCGCTGTCGTGCAGCAATGTCTCGTACGCCTGCCGGGCCTCCGGTCCCGGGTCGAGACCAAGATCTTCGGCGAGCCGCCGGCGGAGCGCGAGATAGGCCTCGATCGCCTCGGCCCGGCGCCCTGCGCCCGCCATGATCCGGATCAGCAGCACCACGAGCTGCTCCTGCAGCGGGAAGGCAGCCACCAGCGACTGCAGCTCGCTGATCGCCTCCGCCGTGTGACCCGTCTCGGCCTCCCGAGAAACACAGTCCTGAATCGCGCTGAGCCGTCGCTCGTCCCACGAGCGGGCGGCAGGCTCGAGCGCCGCGCCGCACGTCCCGGAGAGCAACGGCGCCCGCCACAGGGACAGCGCACTCCGCAGCGCCGCGGCGCCGTCCTGGGCCCGTTCCCCGGCGCCGGAGACCAGCTCGGCGAAGAGGACGGCGTCCAGGCGGTGCGGCGCGAGGTGGAGCCGGTAGCCGTCCGGTTCCGTGGTGATCACCGCCGGCGGGCCGCCAGGACCGGACAGCAACCGCCGCAGCCGCGCGACGACGTCCTGCACCTGCCGGCGCGCGGTCGCCGGCGGCGCCTCGTCCCAGATCGCATCGATCAGCCGCCCCAGCGAGACCGTGCGGTCCACATCGAACAGCAGAGCCAGCAACGCCCGCTCCACGCGAAGCCCCGGCAGCGAGACGCGGACGTCCCCCCGCCACACCTCCAGCGGTCCGAGCATCTTGAACTCAAGCACGCCCCCCTGCACGCCTCGACGATATCGATGCCCATGGCGGTCCGGAAGGATGCCGCGAGGACGGCACGAGGATCGCCCCGACCATCCTGACTCCGATCGACCGACCGGGGAGATCGGATGGGACGAGTAGCGGAGCGGTCACGTCTTTTCGCCGGCCCGCTCGACTTCCCGCCTCCGTGGCTATGGCGGTCGCGCAGGTGGCGAAGGGTGACGGCAGCGGTCTGGCCGACCGGGGGGAGGACGCTGACCGTGGGCGCTCCGCAGGGAGCGTTGCGGTCGCCGGCAGCGAACGGCTCCACCGCGGTAACCGGAGGTCCTGACGGGGGTGGACCTCCGGCAGGTGGCCCTGCACCCGGAGGGCAACGGCGGGGTGCAGGTGGTCAAGACCCGGCGCCGGCGCGGTCGCAGTTCGCAGCGTCCGATCGGGGCGTTTCGCCGAGCATCGGGCCCGGCGGGAGCCCGCGGACCGTCGACGGCAAGGGCAACGCGCCCGTCGTCCGTTCCGGCGCCCTGGGTCGCGCCCCTGCGCGACATGGCGTCGCCGGCCGGGACACCGGTCGTCAGGTCACTGAAGGACACACCCGCGCTACGTGAAAGGAGCCTCACGATGTTCTTGGCCAAGGCATCGCCCGCCGTACGCCCGGCGAAACCCGGGCGCGCGATCGCCGTCGCGGTGGCGGCGGTCTGCGCACTCGCGCTGACCACCGTCGGTTCCCCAGCCTCGGCGTCGATCGGTGCCACCCGGGCAGCCACGGTCGTCGCCGGCGGGTCGGCCGGCGTCCGGCTGGTCGTCGCCCCGCTGAACGGCCCCACCGCCGATCGCCTCTACCAACTGAAGATCGAACAGCGCAGCAACGGTTCCATCTATCTGTGGTGCCTGGACGCCGACAGTAGCGCCGGACACCTCTACGACGGCTCGAAGGTCCAGCTGTGGACCTGCGGTCAGGGCTACAACCAGTACTGGAAGTGGACCTCCGACGGATACCTGAAGAACCTCTGGAACGAGGACTTCTGCCTCGACGTGGACCTGCAGACGCCGTCGGCGCAGAACGCTGACGGGCACAAGCTCTGGATGTGGCACTGCGCCAACCAGTCGGACCAGCGGTGGTCCTGGAACACCAATTCGGACTATTCGCTGCAGAGCCACTGGAACGGCAAGTGCGCCGATGCCAACCAGTCCGGCATCGGCAAAGGCGATCCGATCGCGTTGTGGGGCTGCGTCTCCGGAAAGTTCAACCAGCAATGGTTCTACGGCGGTCCCTACTGATGACCGTTCGGCCCACCGTTGCCGGCCGGCTCGGCTCGAGTCGAATACCGGGAGGATGAATGCGAAGATCTGCGAGGGTCGGTCGGTTGCGACGGCGGCCGACGATAATTGGCGTGGTCCTGCTCGCCTTGGCGGGGCTTCAGACACTGGCACCCCCGGCCTACGCAAACCGCAACTGCGAGTCGCCGCACTGTTACTCACAAGCCTTCTACACCGCCTCCGGCCTGATCGGAATGTGGTCGGAAATCCAGGAGAACTATCTGAGTATCGGGACCGGGTACGGCGACAGCAACGCGCACATCAACAGCGAGACGTGGCTGCTGATGCCGAGCGGCGCCTGGGTGGAAGCCGGACTGCGCGACGGCAACGACTCCGGATCGTGGTCCGGAGGCTGCAGCTGCCTGGCGTACGACGCGTTCTGGGCGGACACCAACTCCAAGGGCACCGCCGAGTATCGACACATCATCGAGAGCACGACATCAACCGGCAACTGGGATGATTTCGAGTTCGATCACACCTCGGGGCCGACCTGGTACGTCTACTTCAACGGCAACTACATCGGCTACGGTCAGGCGACCGGAAGTTCCTCCGGAAAAGAGGAGCAAGCCGGTGGCGAATATCAGAACACAACGTGCGTCACCGGTGCCGGCTGGGCCGACAACTTCGACATCTATACCGAGGTAGCCAACAGCAACGGCTATTTCTCCCCCGCGTGGAATCACCCCAACGAGATCGATTCGGGCTGCGGATTCGAAGGCATCCATTACCGGAATGGGGAATTCTCATGGCAGAAGCACGCTCCGTGACGTCGGCGAGGGCGCGACGCCGCTGGTGGTTCCTCTCGTTGGCGACGATCGGGCTGGCCACGGGCATCGTCTGGACGAGTGCCACCGCATCGGTTGCCGGAACGCCGGTGCGGAAAGCCTCCGCCCACGTACGCCACCAACCGTGCGCCGGGACTACTCAGTGCAACGCCGCGGTCCGGGCGGCTCGGGCGGCAGCGTTTGCACCGGCAAATCCGTCGTTGCCGCCGCGATCGACGTGGGTGACTCGGCCGCAAGCCTTGACCAAGGCCCGGTCCCATGCGGAGAACCCGGCGGGCGGCAAGCTCAGGACCGCAGAGGCCGCGGCGCTTCCCACCGCCGCCCAGCAGATGACGATCAGCGCCTTCGACACCGCTCAGCGGATCGGGCCCGACCCGGACATCGCTCCGAACCGGCTGGTGTGGGTTGTCACCGTGCACGGCAGGATGACCGAGGACACCCCGCCGGGACGCCCGGTCGTGGTCGGCAACGTGTACACCGACGTGATCGACGTCGCCACCGGCGCGTTGATCCTGGAAGCGATCGGCGTGGCGGCGGTCTCGTAACGAGGCTGCCGGCCACCACGCCGGTCTGCCTGCCCGCCACCGGTCGGCTCACGACCGGTGGCGGGTGCCGCCGTCGTCAGACCGGGGGCAGCCGCCGCGATCGTGTGCAACGTCGACTCGATCGCCTGTGCCGTCGGTGGGGGTAACGGGGCGACGCCCGTCCAGCAGAACATCGCCGGCCGCGCCCAGTCGAAGCTCGCCGTGCCCAGAACCTCCTGAACCGAGTTGGCCCCGGAATCGACCGGAACGAATGCCTGTGAGGCATTGATCGGCAGGCCGAGGTCTCTGACCCGCTCGAGCTTCCATACCTGGGAGGCAGCGTGATCGACCTCGAACACGGTCAGCGGGCTGAGCAGATCCGGTCGCCGCCACGCGAACGAGTCGAGCCCCGCGCTGGTGACGAAGCAATCGAGCAGGCGCACATTGTCCGCTGCAGATCCGTGCACCCGATCTGACGGGCACTCGTGGCACCAGAGTCCCCTGGCAGCGTCGAGGCGATCGCAACGGACCGCGACGAACTCGGATCGATCGCCACGCGAGACCTGAGGCGGAACGATCGACCAGTCGTTGATCGTGAAGGCCCCACTCGCGTCCATGTGCCACGGATCAGCCGGCACGACATCCGCACGCACTCGTCGCCTGCGGGGCGAATGCGAAGCTGGGCCGCCCCCGGCCGCGTTCGTCTTGATCCTGCCATCGTTGAGGCCGAGCGCTACCCGCGCCGCCGAGCCCATCGCCCGTGTGCACCTCTACCGCTCGGCCCGGCCAGACGGCCTGACGCCTGCGCAGGCGTGTGCGCGGCCCGGCCCGTGCCGACCGGTGGGCAGCGGCTGTTCGATCGGGCTCGATCAGGTGGCGGACTACTGGCAAGCTGGAACAGCGGGGGCATTCGTTGATGCGAATTCGGCCTGCAACGAGAGGGGAATGACGATGACCTCGGCGGCGCGACCGGTTCCTGATCGATTACCGCCCGAGGTGATCCTGCCCGACGCGATCGGGTTGGCAACCGTTGTTGCCCGGTTGGGCAGTACGAATGAAGCAATCCCCGTGCTGCGACACATGGCCGACCAAGGATCCGAGCCTGCCTTGATATGCCTGGCCGATGTGCTGGGCGATAGTGGCGATATCGAAGGCCTGCGAGCCTTGGCCGATGGTGGTCACGAGTACGTCGCCTGGCGGCTGGCGGAAGTACTGGCCCGTCGGAATGAGATCGCCGAGCTGCGCGCTCTCGCTGCTCGCGGCGACGTGCAGGCCAAATGGCGGCAAGCGGAGGTGCTCGCTCGCGAGGGTGATGTCGCAGCGCTGCAGGTCCTGGCTGAGGCCGGCGACAGCGATGCGGCCTGGCGACTCGCCGAGCTACTGGGCTTCAGGGGAGATGTTGAGGGGCTACGCGCGTTGGCGGATGGCGGCAACTACTATGCCGCGCAACAGTTGGCCGACGTACTCGGACGACTCGGCGACACCGTCGGTCTGCGGACTCTGGCCGAGGCCGGCGACGAGAACGCCGCCGAATGGCTAAACGATCTTGAAGAGTTGAGAAGAGCGACGGCCACCGACAATTCGGAGGTTGAGACGCGATGGGCCGAGCTGTTCGCTCGCCGCGGTGACGTGGTCGGCCTGCGGGCGCTGGTCGACGGCGGAAATCCGGCCGCCGTCAACCGGCTGGCCGACGCGCTGGGGTCCCGGCAAGACGTCGATGGTCTCCGTGCGCTGGCAGCGGGCGGCAGCAACTATGCGGCCACCCAGTTGGTTGCTCTACTGGTACAACTTGGCGACGTCGACGTCGACGGCCTGCGAGCCGCGGCAGCGACCGGCGACCAGCACGCCGCCCGGCAACTCGTCGCCGTCCTTACCCGGCTGGGCGACGTCGACGGACTGCTGATGTTGGCGGCCGACAATGTTGCCGCCGCGAACCTGATCACGAACGCTCTGCAGCAGTTCGGGATCACAACGGAAACACCGGGAGGCATTGAAGAACCCCCAGCGATCCATCTCGCCCCTGCGATAGAGCTCGCCGGTCAGTGGGCAGTGCTGACCGTCATCGGTGGAGTTATCGGAAACTCAGCCTACGACGGCGTGAAGAAGCTACTGGCGAAGGGCACGCGTCACCGTCGGCATCGCGACAATGGCGATCAGAACGCAGCGCCACTGCCGCCGTCCGAAGCGTGGATCTCGGAACAGGAAGCATTTGCATTGGCATGCGAGGCGATCAGTGTTCGGTGCGCACTCATCGACGTAGACGCTCCGGAACCGGAGACGCTTCGCTACACGGCAATGCAAGGCCACAGTGGCCAGTGGCTGTATATTGTCCGGGACGCGCCAGGCCGCGTTTTTCATGTTCGAGTACCGCCTTCGCGAGCAACAGACACCAGCGTGAAGGTCATGATTCACATGCCGCCCGCAAGATGAGCGTCGGGCAGTATTGCTCGTAGGGTCGTGCGGGTGTAGCAGAGCTCTGCGCGCAATATCGAAGCGCGGCTGGATCCGGATATCCGGTCATGGCGAGCGGCTGATTGGTGGCCTGGCCGTCTGCTCGTACCGCGATGAGTTGCCGCAGGCGTTCGAGGCATGTCTTGCCAAGGCCACCGACCCGGCCGTACCTCTCCCGTCGAGGGCCGCGCGGGTGTACGTCGACGTCTGCACTTTCACCCGTTCGCCGACGGCAACGCCCGATCGGCGGCGCTCGCGCTGTACTTCGTGCTCGCCCGCGAAGGCGTGGTGCTGGACCGGGCGACGCTACTGATGACTCGTTGGCCGGCGGCCGACCCCCACGGGGCCGAAGGGCCGGCCAGACTCGTCGCCGTACTCATCAAGCAGACCGGCCGATAACACCCACCCGCGCGTAGCGGGCGGCATGGTGCGCCACTGAGATGCGCCGGCCGCTAGCAGGGCCAGCCATGACGCTCGGTAGCGGGCGGTTGGCGGCGGATCAATGCGCGGCGAGGCGGCTCTCGAGTGGGTGCAGGCCAGGTCCTCGGAGGTCGGCGACGGCGGCGAGTCGCCCGGTGGCGGCCATCGCGAGGGCTTCGATGGTGCCGCGTACCTCAGGGCCGCGTCCGGAGATCCAGTCGGTATCCGTGGCTGCCATGGTGATCCCGCGGAGCCGGCCGGCAGGGGTGAGTGCGGGGGCGGCTGCGGGTGAGACGAGGTAGTCCATCAGGGTGCGCCAGTGCTCGATCGGCACGTCGACGGTCAAGCTCAGTGGTCTGGCGATGTCACGCAGGTGGATGCAGGTCTCGGCGAACGGTCCCATCGGGCCGACTCGTGCCGGGCTCACGTTGTCGGCGGCGTGTTCCCGCAGGAGGGTGATGAGCTGTGGCGGGGGAATTCGGGCGAGTCGCCGGGTGAAGTGGTCGACCGTCCTGTCGGTGTTACCGCGGTAGCGCATCGCGACAAGGAAGAACCGTGGAAAACTGACGAGCATGGGCTGAACGAGGTGCGCAGCCATGTGACGTACGGTCCATCCGGTACACAGTGTCGGCGCGTCCCAGTCGGCGTTGTCGAGCGATGCGAGAACGTCCGCGATCATCGACCGATTACGGCTGGTCCAGGTGTAGATCTCGGACTCGCTGACCATGTGCGTCTCCCCTGTGACGATGGTGAAGATGAAGTGCTCGCCGGCGTACGTCACGGTTCAGGGCCTGCAGAACCTTGACCGCGGCGGCGATTTCCTGATCGGTGCAGTCCTGGGCCATCTGCGACAGGTGTTGCCGTTCTTCCTCGCCGACTCTGTTGATCAGGTCCGAGCCGGTTTCGGTGAGGGTGATGAGGACCGATCGCCGGTGCTCGGGATTGGTGCGGCTCTCGACGTGGCCGCGCTCGATCAGATCGTTGATGTGACGCTGCACGCCCTGCCGTGCCAGGTCCAAGCGTTCGCCGATGGCGGGGACGGTGGCGGGGCCGTGTTGGGCGAGCACTTCGAGGACGGCTCGCATTCCTACGGTCAGGCCCGACGGCTTCAGCAACTCCTCAACCACCCGGGCAGAGTTGAGTACGAGCGGCCGGACCTGCTGGAGCACCTCGTAGAGCCGGGCACCCCGATCTCGCGACATGACAACAATGATGTCATGTGTGGGCCGTCGCCGCCAGCTCGCGTCCATCCGTTCATCGGCATGTTCGAGCACCGCTGGGCCCCGGTCGGCCACCGAGGGTGACGGCGCGTGCGGGGCGGCCGAAGGTCGGACGTGGTTACGCCCCGTTGGGTTGCGCGGCTCCGGGCGGCTGGCTTACGGACTCGGTGTCCCCCTCGGCGAGGGACCACGTCGTCCAAGAAGGATCGGTGTGGTCCCGGATGTCCGCTGCCTGGCGGTGGAGGCGCTCGGGCAGCGGGGCGCGGTCGAGGCGCTGCCGCTGCTGCGGGAGATGGCCGAGCACGACGACGCCCCGCTGTCGCCGGACACGCGGATGACCACGAACCTGAACCTGGTCAGCGAGATGGCCCGGCAGGCGGTCCGCGAGCTGACCCGGTAACGCGTCAGCCCAGGTCGTTGAGGCGGCAGAATGCCCGGTAGTAGCCGTACACACGGAACCCGATGGTGTGCTCGCGCGGCGCGTAGGTGACCACGTCGTCATGGTCGTGGTTCTTGACCCCGCACCGCGGGAACCGCAGGCCGGTCGACAGGTGCGTGGTCGGCTGACCCGGACCGGTCGATCGGGCGACCTCGTACCAGGACGGGGTAGCGGCCCGCTCCACACGAGTTTCCCGGAACAGCAGGTCCAGCGGGTTGTCGGTGCCGGCGTACCGGTCCCACATCATTTCCGCGACTTCGACGGTCTGGTCGGCCGGGCCGCCGCAGCAGGCACACACCGGTGGCCACACCACCGAGTCGCCGAGCGCGCTCACCTCGACCGTGAAGGACGGACCGGTTGTCTCCTGGTGCGCAGGGGCCTCGGCGGTGTCGTCGGCGGCTACGACCAGGTACGCCCGGCAGCCCCGGCAACGGACCGGCGTGTCCGAGGGGTGGGCCGGCTGCGCGGTGCCGCAGTTCACGCAGGTCCCCATGACGTGCCGACCGAACCGGGCGGTCCACGACAGCTGCCGCAGATCCTCTGCCGACGCCGGCCGGTTGGCGGTACGCGGGGGTGGGGTGGGACCGGGGTCGTCGGGGCCGTCGTAGCGCCACACCTCAGTGTTCGGCGGCAGGACCTTGACCGCGACAGCGTCGAGTTTGAGCGCTACCGCTGTCGCGTCCTCGTTGACCCACGTCGCGGTGGCGGCGGTCAGTCGCGTGCCGTCCAGCGCGTACACGGCGACCAGGTCCCCAGGTGCCACCGACTGCCGCAGGCGCCCACGGGTACCGAACAGCGCGGAGTCCGGCCGGCTGGAACTGACGACGTGGGACAGGACACAAAGGAATGTCGCCACGGACGGCTCCCATGATCGTTGGCGCAGGCCATCGTGCATCACCGAGAGGCGGGCGCGCAACCCGCAGTCGTTGAGAGGAATCCGTCTAGGACCTGGATACCCGCTGATGTGGCAGATCCGGGCGCCGCCAACGGGCTAAGCGGAGGTTACCAACTCGCCGCTGGGCCTGCGGGCATCGATGGCCGGCGTGTAGTCAGAGGTCTACGCGGCTCGGCAGCATGATCGGATACCCGATTGTGGGTGCCAAGAAGGCTGGCGCGTTTTGTGCGGTTTCGTAGCTATCCCCAAGCATGCGTCGCAGCCTTGACGCGTCCTGGTAGCGTCCCGGGAACTCGACTTTGTGTATCAGATTTTGGAGATACCTCAATGACCCCGTCCGACGCCAGCCCGTCGTCGGAGGCTGCGGCGCTGCGGGCGCGGAACCTGTTCGGCAAGGCGTTGGAGATCGACAACCCGGGCGCCCGGCTGGTCGTGATCGGTCTGGGCGATGCCGAGGACAACTCGCCGGGTTGGGTCGGGCGGGCCAGGCAGTTGGAAGAGCAGGGTGACCACCGCACGGCGTACCTGTGCCTGATCCGAGCCCTCGCTGTCAAAGAAGACGACGTCGGTCCGGACCGCTGGGACACCGCGTTGCGGCTCAACGACCTGGCTGAGTTTCTGGAGCGCCGAGAGCGCTTCGCCGAGGCCGAGGAGCTGTACCGCCGGGCGCTGACGGTGTTCCCGGCCACGGACTTCGGCACCGGCTTTCCGAGGAACACTCACCAGGCTCTGGCCCGGCTGGCCGAGGCTGCCGGTGACCAGGCGCGGGCGGAGCTGCACTGGCGCGGCGCCGTGAGTTGCTACCCTCCGGACGACCAGAGCTGGCGGCCAGGGGCCCGGCTCGCGCTGGGCGAATACCTGTACCGCTGGGGCCGATACGAGGAGGCGCTGGGCGAGATCCTGGCCGCTCGCGGACACTGGCTCACCGTCGGCTACACGGTCGACGTCGCCCGAGCCGACGCGGTCGCCGGCGTCTGCTTGATGGAGCTGGGGCGGTTCGCCGAGGCGATCCCGATTCTGAAGGAAGTCATCGTGGTACGCGACCTGGACGACCCCGACCACGAGGATGTCAAGTGGGTCGAGGACCACGTGGCGATCTGCGAGTCCTGGCTGTAGGCCACGCTTCCGGATCACAGCGATACCCGTTCTTTTCCGAACGCGCGTGCGGTCTCCGGTGTTGTGGTCGGTCGTATGCCGTCAGCTGGCTGTGGGGCGGCCACCGAGGTGGCAGCGACTGTTTGTCGACCCTCTCCCGCTGGTTTGCGACGAAGGTGGCCCGAGGACGCGGTCTGGAGCACGTCCGGTTCCAGCAGGACAAGGCACGACTGGCGCGTATTGAAGGCTGATCGAAAGGAGCGGGCCGAGTGGCCAGGCTGTTGTGTGTGTTGACGAGCCTCGTGGGCGAGACCCGGGAGTCGGCGAAGTTCCGCACCCGCGGACAGATCCGGGAAAAGGTCACCAAGGGCGACGAGGTTCTCCTGCGCGGGCTGGACGGCACCCTGGTCGGGTACGCGTCCGTCACCGCGGTGCTGCCCATCGGCCTGATCATCGCGCTTGCCCTGGACGGGCTAGCCGGCGCCGACGTGCCGTTGAGCGCCGAGGTCTGGCTGCCGGAAGGGGACCATGACCCCGGCCCGCCGACCCCGGCGCACACGATGAACCAGCCGGGCACGTCGCTGGCCTCGGTCGTCGCGACCTGCGTGGTCTGCGGCGCCAAGCAGCCGGCGCGGCCGTTCGCCGAGCCGCTACAGTGCCCACGCTGCCTGGCGTACCTGGTCGTCGGCTACGAGCAGACCCAGGAGCTCGGCCCGAATCAGCTCATGCCCCGGCCAACGCTGCTCATCCCGTTGCCGGCGCTCCCCGGGCAGATCGAGTGGCCGCAGATGTGCGCGTGCTGCGGCGGGCCGGCCGAGAAGACCGCCGAGGTGAGCACCACGGGGTCGATCCATCAAGCGATGACCGGGGGCGCACTCGACTTCATGTTCCGGGAGATCCCGGCCGTCCGGACGCTGAGCCCGTCGTGGTACGAGACTTACCGGTCGGTGGGCACCTCCGGGAGTGGCGGCCCGGCGCCCGGATGGGCGTTTCCCCTGTGCGGAGTGGACAACCCCGAACACCAGGATCCGGTCACGGTGTGGACGCAGGACGGCGCCCTCGGATTCCGGAGTTACCGCTACCACCGGGAGTTCTGCCGGGGCAACCGACTCAGCGACGGTCGATGATTTCGTGCGGTAGATCAGCCAGGAGCGGTCACCGGGCCGGTAGCGCACAGCCCGGCGACCGAGACCCGCACGGTGCCTTTCGCGGTCACCTTCACCACTGGTGTCTCGCCTTTCGGCGCCCAGGCGGTGGCCTTGTAGGCCTTCAGCGTCTGTCCGCACTCGTCGGCGAAGGAGATCCAGGCGGATGCCACCATCGCCGTATCGCATGCGATCATCAGACCCGAAACCGCTCTCCCAGACGATCGCACTGATCGTGGCAGCCTTCGTGGCCTTGGGCCTCGACCACAGGAGCCCGGCCGCCCCCGCATTTGCTGGCCGTCTCCGGGGCGCTCGCCGTACTGAACGTGGTCAAGATCCGGGCGTTGGTCCGCGGTGTCGCCGACGGCGGGATCGCACCGCGGGCCGCGGACAACGAATCGCAGCCACCGGCCGCGCCCGGCCTGGCGGTGCGCTACGACGCGCTTCCGGACGCCACCGGGTTGGCGCCCGCGGATGACGACTTCTGGTCCGCGGCATCCCGTGCCGGCGGCGACGCGGCTCTCCTGGAAACCCTGCCCACACTGGGCCGCCGCTGGGTCGAACTGCCCGCCGACGGCGATGTCACCGCGCTCCGCGCAAGCGTCCCCGTAGCCCGAACCCGCACCGCGCACCGCGTCGCCCTCTACCTTCCCGCCGACCCGGCCGCCCGCACCGCCGTCCAATCGAAGTGACCAACCGGCCGCGATCCACATAGGCAGACCTACACCACCCGGCCACGCGGTGCCGCTCAGGCGCCGCGACAACGCGAGTCAGGCGTCAGCCGCGCGCCGATGGACGCTCAGAGGTTGCGGTACGCGCCACGTAGGCATGCACGCCGCTCATCCACACTCGTACGCGCCGGCCACCTGGCGCGAACACAACGCTGCGTAGCGACCGATTCGCGGCTACTCCGAGTACCCGATCACGTCGGATTCACTGCCCGGGTGGGTAGCTTCGGGCTGATTCAGGCGTTCGGAGCCACTGTCGTGGCCGGCGCACCATCAGCCGCCGACCGTGGGTGAGGTAAGGCGGGCGCCGACTGGCAGGTGCGCGTCCAGCCGTTGCGCTTGCGGAAGGCGACTGTTCGGCGGATGGATGGGAACCTGTGCTGGTTGGCGAGACTTGGCGATGGTCCTACGATGCTGCGCGTGTGGACGAAGATCATCTCGCATCGCTTGGCGTTTCTCATCGGTGTGCTGGTGACAGCGGTCGTCCTCGCGGCGCTCACACAGGTGAAGATTTCGGCCGTTTCCGAGGTCAGCGCCATCCTGCTGTTCGTGTTGTGGTTGGGTCTACCCATCACCAGCCTCGTCGCACTCAACGCGCGCCATCCCGAGACGTTCCTGGTGCGTGACGGTGCCTTCACGACGCCGCCCAACGCCAACGCGATCCTGTCGGCCGGCATGGGCACCGTGCTGCCTGTGGCGGTCGCCGCCCTGGTCGGCATAGATGCGCGCTTCAGCAACGGCGTGACCTGGATCCAGATCGCCGCCGTGGTGCTGACGCTGCTACTTCTTCCGTTGCAGTGGCGCAGCGTGCTTGGACCGTTCGGCATGTTCCTGCGCCCCGACGGCGTGCTCGACCGGCAGCTCTTCGGCTCCGTCTTCGTGCCCTGGGAGGCTACCCCCACCGCAAAGCCGACAAAATCTGGCATAAACCTGCATATCGTACGCCCTGAACTGGTCGTACGACGCGGACTTCGACCAGGAACGACGATCCGGACCGGTGCCGACCGCGGCTTCACCGCCTGGGCGATCAACCTGTACGCGGCGCGGCCGGACTACCGCCCAGCGATCGGCACCGACGACGGACTACGTCAGCTCACATCCCGCTGAATCGGCAGCCGCACAGGGCAGCCCTGTCTCGTTGACCAAGGCTGGGCATCCGCACATCGGCAGTTGAGGAAGCGCTGCCCGACGCGAGTCGGTCACCCAGCGTGACGGACAGCAGGCGGTCGCCCCCGATCGGCGGCATGAGTGGGCGTCGCGGCGGCCGTGTGACCGAACAGGTCAGAAGACCACGTAGCAGTAGAGCCGCTTGTTGTCGGCGACGGCTCGCTGCGCCAAATCAGTGAGGGCGGCCAGGAACATCGTGAGGCTGTCCGCCGCGGTTGCGGCGAACTCTGTGCTCGCCCACTGCCGTGCCACCTGGGGCTGCGCCGCCGGTTTCAACGACGCCAAGGCGTCGCGGAGCGTGTCGGTAACTGACAGCACCATGCATCCATCGACGTCTTCCTCGGCCGGTGCGATCAGGGCAGCCTGCCGAGGATCGGCATTTACGTCGTCATACGAGCGGCCGGTGAGAATCTCTTCCAGCCGCGCCAGACTGGTCGGGTCGACACCCTTGCACTGCACCACGAGGGTCCCCGATTGTGCGATCTCGACCCGAGGCCGCGTCGCCTCATCCGGTGATACCTGGTACAGCGTCTTGCCGGCCGCGACATCCTCGGCCGTGCGATCGAGCAAACGCGGCTGCGAGTCGACGAAGTCCACGGCGGTCGCCGCCACACCGTCAGAGCCGGCGGCGAAGTAGTCGGTCAGAACAGACACCGGAGCATCATGGCACCCGCGCGAACGTACGCTCATCGGCTACTTGCACGTGATTGCCGGGACTTTTGCCTATTCCGGGCGAGCATGCGCCGGGGCCGGCGCGAGGATGAAGGCTTTCAGTTCGTCGCTGACGGTTACGCCCCTAGATCTGCGAGTCGGCGTCGACCTTGGAGAGTTTGGGCGCGCCACGGGGGCTTACGGCGGCAGGTGCAGCTTCCGGCGGACCGGGTGTCCGCTCATCGGCAGATTCGGGTGCGGGCCGCACCGGTGAAAGTCACGTTGTGTAGGCGCTCCTCGTCGATCGTCTGACGAGCGGCTTGCCACCACCTGGCATTCTCGACCCGGACGTTCATGGTGAGTCGGCGGCGGACGGGGGCCGGTCATGCGCATCATCCTCGCGTCCGTCGGGGCCGTCGCGTTGATCCTCGCGACACCGTCGGCCGCGCTGGCCAAGTCGGATTACACGGTGACCATCTCCGGACGGCAGATCCGGGCGGACACCACTGTCACGGTGACCGTCGCCATGGGCGACGACGCGGGCATCGACGATGGCACCGCGATGTGCCTGTTCCAGATCGTCGGCGACCACGCACCGGTCCCACACACGACGGTCGGTTACCCCACCTACGCCATCCCGGCCGGCAGCCGGCTGGTGAAGGTCGCCGACTGCCAGCGGCCGGCTCCCGACGCCGAGTGGGCCGGCCAGCCGGACTACTACTCCGGAAGCACGACATACAAACTCAAGGTGAGCTCAAACGGGTGGCTCGCGCTCGCGGCGTTCCGCGAAGAGGGTCACACCAGAGTGGACACCGGTGGTCCGATCCTCTCGAACATCGTACCCGCCGGCGGCTCCGCAAAGCCGGAAGCGGCCGCGGCCAAGGTGACTGTCACATCGATAAGCCCGCCGGATGGTGGCAAAGGACCCCCCCCGCACCGAGTCCCCTCGCGCCGAGAGCACCGAGTTCCCTAGCGACGACAAGCAGGCTGCCCCAACGGGCCGGCCGAGGCTGCGGTGGCTCGCCGCGGCGGCGATCGGGGGCCTTTTGCTCGGCGGCCTGGTCACCGGCGTCACGATGACCCTGAGGTCGCGCCGCGTCCGCAAACCCTGACGCCAGGACGGCGTCGAGGACTATTTGGCCAGGTCCAGGTCGATCTGCCGAGGATAGTTCCGGTAGCCGGCGCGCGGGGAACGCGGCCGCCATCGGAGTGCGCCCACCTCGCTGCTGGCGCGCATGCGCGGCACCTTCTCGTCCACGGTTCAGAGCCGGGCTACGGCCTGCTGCCTACGCTCCGTCGCGGACTGGACATCACGGACAGTAGCGCTCGATCAGCGGCAAAACCGTACGCACGACCGTGTGGACATCGGTGCCGTCAGCCGGATCGGTCCTCGCCGGTGATGTCAATGCGGAGGGCGACCGGGAGGCCGGCCGCGTCGACGTCGAGATGGACAGGAAAGAAGCCGTCACCGACGGAGGTCATCGCCATCAGGATGTCCGCGCCGTCGACCTGGATCACGCCGGCATCATGGTCGGAGGCCCGGACCAGGCTCATCACTTGCCAGCGGTGGGAATGGGGTCGGAAGTCGAAGGCGAATTTCGGGCCGCCGGGTTCGTTGCGGCGCATCTCGATCGCGAGCCCGCGCCGGTATGCCTCCGCCACCGGCAGATCGACCCATCCGTACCCGTCCTCGGCGGAGCCGGCGAGCCGGGGCGCGCCGAACTCAGCAGCGACCTTTTCTTGTCTCGGCCCCAAAGACCAGGTCGGCCAGCCCATCCAGCGACTGGACGTGCTCCCACGAGTTCAGCGCGTCGGCGAAAACGAATCGGGCCCTTTTCGACCCTGATTTCCCAGAATGTCCAGGAATCGGCCACCGGGGCGTGACCGAGCTCGACCCGCATCGACCGCCAGCCGTGCTCGCCAGGGACAGCGGTGACCGCCAGTGGCCACCTGGCCGGCACCTCGATCGACAACACCGGAACACCCGAGACGAGGAATCCCGGCTCGCGGGCCATGACCGCATGCCGGACCCGTTCCCGATGCGGGACCTGGTGCTCGAACGCACGAAGGCGCGCGTCGTGCCCGTGCCTCTGGCAGTGTTCGTTGAAGAGCGCAGTGAACTGGACAACACCGTGATCAGGAATGTCATACAACCGAGTGCCGGTCTGCCGATCGAAGGACTCGCCGGCCGCCTCGGCGTCCGGCCCCACGATGGCGAAATCGGTTGCCGGCTGCTCCTCGTCGTCCGGCACGCCGGCGCCGGACCACAACTCGAGGTAGCCCCCATCCATGATCACCAACTGTCCCGACGGGCACGTCACCTCGCCCAGCACCACGCCGACCGTCATGATCGTGGAGTCTACGGTCGGCAGGCCGAATGCGCGTCAGGCAATCGGATGGGCCCCGAGGAGGGTCAGGGCCAACACCTCGTAGCACTCAATCCGCGACCCGTCCGCTTGCCGAATTGTCGCGCCAGCCACGCCCAGTTCCTTTGTAGCGCCGCCCATCGTCGAGGACTGCCCGGGTCCGCACCGCCGGCCGGCGGGATGCGTACGTCAGCATCCCGCCCAGCTGTCTGGCCACCGTACCGTGATCAGGCCGGCGGGCGTTGTACCCGCAACCGGCCGCCGACCCCACGCGAGCACGAACAGTGACGGTCCCGCACAGCCGATGCACGTTCGACGCGGCAGATCCGGACGCGCCCCGCGACCAGTGCGAGGCGGTGTTCGCCGCTTGCCGTCCCGGCCTTGGCCTGCTCTGGTCGGGCTTCCGTGCCGGCCTCGGTGCTGCGGCTCGCAGTGGTCGCGGACGGACGGCGAACTACCGCTCCGGCACCGGGTTTGCCGGGGCGGGGAGCAGGTAGGACAGCACCCGATGGGCCTGCACTCGGTCGGGTCCGGTCAGCAGGGACGGATCCTCGCCCGCCAGCAGCTCGGTGGAGGTGACCGCGGCGGTCACGTCCTGCAGGCCCTCGATCGAGGTGACGAGGTGAACGACCGCCATCTTGCTGTCGATGGGGTGCCAGAGCACCAGGGTGCGGACCAGGCTCGGGACCTGGTGCAGAGCGGGCCGGATGCGGTCGCGGCCACCGCGGCGGGCGGCGGCGACGCGGGCGGGGCTCAGTGGCCCGTCGAAGTGGCCGACGAACGCGGCTTCCGCGCGCTGGGTCGAGGCGGGGCCGGTCACGTCGTCATCGATCTCGTAGATGTCGTCGCTGAGCAGGGTGAACGGTCGGGGGCCACGGGCGGCCCGGGATCTCTCGGACGCGAGTTCGGCGTCCTCCCGGGTGTGCCAGAGGGTCAGCATGGTGCCGGCGCCTTCGTCGTCTTGGAGCATCGCCAAGCCCGCGAATCCTGGATGTGCCGAGATCATGCTGGTCACCTGCGTGACGAGCTGATCCTGGTCGTCGGTTCGGGGACGCGCTGCCACGGTCTGCAGTCGTGCGAGCATGATGCCCACCTCCGGGTCGTTGGTACCGGCAATGGTGGGCTCGGCCGGGTGGTTGGGGCATCAGTGGGTGTACTGAGCTCAGCTACGTAGACCGGCACGTAGGGTCCAGGCGGCGACCTGGGTCCGGTTGGTCAGGCCGAGCTTCGTCAGCAGGTTTCGGACATGCGTCTCGACGGTCCGCTCGGACACCGCCAGCCGCTCCGCGATCGCCCGGTTGGCCAGGCCGTCGGCGACCAGCAGCGCGACCTGGCGTTCCCGGGCGGTCAGCGAGCCGGCCGCGTCGGGGGAGACGCCGGTGATCTCATGGATCAGGGTGGTCGCCGCGGTGAGGGTGGGTGCCATGCCCAGCCGGCGCGCGGTACGGGCGGCCTGTTCGAGCAGGGCGATCGTGCGCTCCTGATCGCCGCGGCCCGCGCGTGCCCGCAATACTCGGGCGTGGGCCAGCTGGGCCATCGCCCGTTCGGCCGGGGCGCCGACATGTTGCTCCATCGCCTCGGCGTTCTGCAGGTGCCGGATCGCCGTGTCGTGGTCGCCGCCCGCGCCGGCCAGGATCCCGAGGATGCGTGCGTACGCGCCGCGGTAGCCATAGCTGGAGGCCAGGTAGCCGTTCTCGTACGGCAGCAGCCGCCGGTAGCATCGGGTCGCGGTGGCGATGTCGTCGAAGGCTGCGGCCAGCTCGCCGGCGATCGCCACGATGGCCGACCAGCGGATGTTCATCGGCAGCGTGTCCAATGTCGGTACCAGGCGGGCGAACAAGGCGCGTGCGGTGTCGGCGTCGCCGGCCGTGAGCCGGTACTCGGCCGCGATCGCCAGCACTATCGGTCGCGGGTTGGTCTGCGCCGACGCAGTCAGATCCGGCTCGTCGTCGAACCGGCCGGTCTTGCGGCGGATGTCCAAGGTGTAGGCGATGTACTGGCCGTACATCGAGGGATCCTCGCACCGGTCGGCCAGCTCCCGGCCGGCGACGGCGAGTTGCTCGGCCTCGGCGAACCGGCCCGCCAGCATCGCCCGGGCGGCCTGTGCTCTGAGCAGGTGCCAGCGGGCCACCGGCCAACCCAGCCGCCGGGCCAGACTGGCCAGACCGGCGATCTCGGCGTCCGCTTCGGCCACCATGCCGCGATGCAGATTCCCGTCGATGCGCCACAGGTGCGACCAGAGCGCCGCGTCGGGGCGCCCGGCGACGCTGCCGATCCTACGGAGCCGTCCGCCCAGATCGACCCGCTCGGCGCCGGCGGCCGGCCCGCCGATGAGCTTCTCCCGCGCGTGCAACGCGTCGACCAGCGCCGTCGGATCGCTGCCGCGCTCCGCCAACTCCATGGCGCGGTCGGCCAGCGCCCCCACGTCCCGTAGCGCCTCGTCGTCCGGCGCTTCCTCGGTGGCCTCCGCGAGCGCCAGCGCCTGCTGGGCCAGCACCCGCGCGCGCAGGTCGCGGTCCCGATCATCCAGCAACGCCAGTGCCTGGGCGCACAGCTGAGCGACCACGCGGTTCGGCGGTTCGCCGCCGATGCCACGTACCACCAGCGCGGCCCTCGCCACGAGGTCGGCACGACCGAGCCCGGCGCCGAGTTCCGAGGCCGTGACGCAATGCCGCAGCGCCTGACTCACCTGAACCTCGACGTACTCGGCCTCGGCCAAACCCAGAAGCAACTCCGCGTGTTCGGCCGCGCCCAGTTCGGCACCGGCCACCAGCTCGACCGCCCTCCGGTACCAGTGCGCGGCATCCGCACAGTCCAGTGACCGCCCGGCCGCCTCGGCCGCGGCCGAGCAGGCGATGACCGCCTTCCGGCAGCTCTCGGCGTCCTCGGCGGCCCGAATCCGATGCCGAGCCACCTCACCAGCGTGGCCGGCCAACCCCGGCCGGGCCTCCAGCACATCGGCCGCACGGCGATGCCACCAGGTCCGATCGGCACGCACCAACCCGTCATACCGAGCCTGACGGACCAGAGCGTGAGCGAAACGCACCGTCGGAACGTCCGGGCCCTCGACCAACACGCCGGCCCGCACCGCTTCGGCCAGCCAATCGGCGACCTGTTCAGCACCCCGATCGGCCACCGCCGCGAGCAGCGGCACATCGAACTCGTCCCCGAGCACGCTGCACCCACCCAGCAGCCACCGGCACCCGTCACTGACCAGCTCGAGCCGGGCACCCGCCACCGACCGCGCCGACGCCGGCGCCGGCCGGGCCGCCGCCGAGCCGGCGAACTGGTCCTCAGCCACCAGCGTCCGCACCAACTCCCGGACCAGAAGCGGGTTCCCGCCGGTCATCCGGCTCACGTACGCCAGCCAGGACCCATCCACCCGCCGCTCGGCCACCGACCGCACGTACACGTCGATGTCCTGCACGGTCAGCGGCGGCAACTCCAGGGTCCAGGCGATCGGCAGAGCCGACACCGATCCCAGCCGGGACATGTCCCGGGTAGCTACGGCCACCAGCAAGCGTGAGCCCGGCAACTCGGCGCACACATGACGCAGCAACTGCACCGTCGCGTCATCCGCCCACTGCAGGTCATCCAGCATGACCAGCAGACCGGCCGGCGCCGCGGCCGCAACCAGCGCCCGCGCCGTGCGCTCCACCGCCACAAACCGAGCCTGCGCCGCCGGCCCACCACCGAGATCGAGCAACCCCGGCGACAGACCCAGCTCGTTCCCCTGCGCCAGCACGCGTAACCAAGGCCAAAACGCCGGTGCGCCCTCATCCGCTGCGGCCCGCCCAGCCAAGACCGGCATCCCGACACCTCTGGCCGACTCCGCCAGGCACGACAACATCGTCGTCTTGCCGATGCCGGCCTCACCCGACATCACCGCCAGCGCACTATTGCCGCCGGCAGCCTCGACAACCAGCCGACTCAGCTCCGCAAGCTGCCGGTCACGCCCGACCACAGCCAGACCCATGCACCGTATTGTGCGCCTCCACGCGCCTGCACCTTCCACACATCACCAGCGCCCAGGTAAGCGGCCACCGCCGCACGCAGCGCACGCTCGTCGGAGACATCGGCTTGATCGGGAACAGCGGAGCGGCATGGAAAGTAAGGTTGCCGGGTGGAACGCGACATTGTCCTGCGGCTGGATCGGGCAACCGCTGAAGACCTGTACGCGGTGCTGTATGAGCTCGGGGAACATGTCGCGGCCGGCGCGCCCGTCACTCCGATGACCGCCGAGGAGGCCGAGCGACTCGGACACGTTCTCCAGGACCTTGATCACTCACTCGGCCGCAAGTGCAATCCGTATTGCGATCACCTTGAGTGACGTCCGCGCGCTGGTCGCAGCGGCACGAGCGCGCGTCGAACATGGAGATCACGCTCGCTTTCGCCCGAGCTCCGTGGCTTCGGAAGCAGCCGAGTGCCCGTTCCCATTTCGGGTACGGGTAGCGGTCAGCTATGGCTCAACGGTGACCCGTCGGGCCACCATGTCGTTTCGTCCGCCGTCGCCCCACGGAGGTCAGCGCCGTCCAACACGGCCTCGGTGAAGTCGGTGCCTCGCAGATCTGTATTGCGAAGATTGGCGCCGGTGAGATTTGCGGCTGCGAACCTGATGTGCCACAGCACGCCGCCCTCCAGGTTGCCGTGGCGCAGGTCAGTGCCGGTGAGATCGGCGGTCAACCACTCCGTCGGATGGAGATCGGCCGAGTTCCAGCGACAAAGCACTGTCAGGGCCGTCTGGGCGTCGGGCCGGCGGACCCGCAAAGGGAGGTCGACGGCGGCGGTCTGCCCGTCGGAGGGCGGCCAGGGAGAGGTGAATCGGAGGTAGGCGGCGAGAACGTTGACGATATTGGGTCGGTCGTCGGCCGATTCGCGGGCGATGCGATCGAGGGCGTAGATCCCGCCGATCCGCACAGTTGTGTCAGTGTGGGCAAGTTGCTCGACGGCCTTGGTGTACCGATCGGTCAGTTGGCCCTCGCGCTGCACCATGAGCTGCTCGCGGGTGGCAGCGGCCGAGTGTTGCAGCTGGCGCCAGGCCAGGACGGCGCCGGACAACACAGCGATGGCACCCAGCGCCTGCAAGATCTGTCCGCGGATGGCATTGACGCTCGATGCGCGGTCGACGGGCGTCATGGCGGCCATCTTCGCGGCGCCGACGTCGACAGCGAGCAGCCAGGCCGGGAGTACGGTGACGATGGCAACCGCGCCCACGGCCGCAAGCCCGACGGCCGCAACGCGCCAGCGAGCCGCCATCTTCACGCCCTCCTTCGACGTGCGCACTCTATCGCGACGGCCGCCAAGCCAACGTATCGATAGCCCGAGCATCCGGCTGGCTTGCTTGCGCGGTCCTCCGCCCTCGCCCCATAGGGCACAACAGCACTGTCGGGAGCCATTTGCGCCGTCGGCTGCACGCCGGTCACACCTGTCCAGGCGCTGACCATAATGGAGTCATGCCGGATAGTCCGTCGTTGTCTCGCGTACGAGGCGCGGCGGTCGTGCTGGGGTTTCTGCTTGCCGCCGTGAGCTTTGCGCCGTGGTGGACTCGGCGGGTGGACGGCGGCGCGGCTTCGGCCTGGACCGGTCCGTATTTCTCCTGGCTTGCGGTGTTGCTGTGTCTGACGGTGGTCGGCGGCTGGGCATTTGCCCGGCGGGGGCCCGGCAACCGGTGGACGGTGGCGGGCATCGTCGTGGCCCTCGCTGTCGCAGGGTGGGGATGGCTGTCCGAGATCGCCCGCGACCACGCCACCGAGGGCGACGGGTCGCATCAGCTTGCCTGGGTTCTGCAGGATCAGGGGGCCGGCACCGGGCCGGTCGGTGACCCGTACGACGTCGCCTGGGGTTTGCCGACCGGCGTGTGCCTGATGGTTCTGCTGCTTGCCGCCGTCGCCGCCGCGGGCAGGCTGCGCCGAGGCCGCTGATCCACCGCCGGGTGAGTCACCGTCGCAGGTCGGCGACCTCGTCCAGCCGTTCGAGTTTGCGGGGGTTGCGCATCGCGTACATCTGGGTGATCCGGCCGTCCTCGATGACGAACGAGATGGCCGTGTCGTTCTCGCCGCCGGGGTCGATGCGTGCCGCGATGCCGCCGTTGAGGTCGACGATGTAGGCCGTGGCGCCGGGGACGAGCTCGGCGAAGCGGGCCATCACCGGGGCGAGCTTCGCGGCGCCGCGTACCGGCTTCGGGATTGTCGGGGCCAGGCCGCCGCCGTCGCCGACGACGAGCACGTCGGGGGCCAGCACCTCGAGCAGTCCGGGCACGTCGCCGGTGGTCATCGCGGCGAGGAACCGCTCGACCACCCGCTGCTGTTCGGTGCGGCTCACCGACATCCGCGGCCGACGGGCGGCCACGTGCTTGCGAGCCCGCGCGGCGATCTGGCGCACCGCCGCCGGCGACTTGTCCAGGGCCGCGGCGATCTCGTCGTACGGCACGTCGAAGACCTCGCGGAGCACGAAGACCGCGCGTTCGGTCGGGAGCAGCGTCTCGAGAACCGCCAGCATGGCGATCGACACGCTTTCCGCGAGCTCGACGTCCTCGGCGACGTCCGGGCTGGTCAGCACCGGCTCGGGCAGCCACTCGCCGACGTACTCCTCGCGGCGGCGCGCGAGCGTGCGCAGCCGGTTGAGGCAGAGCCGGGTCACGATCCGTACGAGGTACGCCCGAGGTTCCCGGACCTCGCCGCGCTCCGCTTCGGCCAGCCCCGCCCACCGCAACCAGGTCTCCTGCACCACGTCCTCGGCGTCGGCCGCCGAGCCGAGCATCTCGTACGCGACCGTGAACAGCAGGCTGCGGTGGGCGATGAAGGGGTCCTCGCTCATGAGGCGGACGCTACTCGCGGCCGCTCGGCCAGTGGCTTCAGGCCGCACGCCGCGGCGAAGCCGTCGGACTCGATGCCGAGCGCCACGTTGCCGCGCGTGCTCATGTTCGCGAAGGCGATCACCGTGGTGAGCTCGACGACGGCGGCCGGTCCCAGCTGGGCGTGCAGCCGGTCCACCAGGTCGTCGGTCACGGTCGGCGGTGTCTGGCTCATCGCCTCGGCGTACTCCAGAACGTCTCGCTCCAGCGCGGTGAAGACGTCCGCCTCCCGCCACCGCGGGATCTCCCGCGCCTTCTCCACGTCGAGCCCCTTGTTGCGGGTCTCGAAGTAGTTGAAGTCCAGGCACCAGGTGCAGCCGACCAGCGAGGCGACCGCCATGTGGGCGAACGACTTCAGGCTCTCGTCACAGGCGTCCCACTTCTGCAGCTTGCCGCCCAGGCCGAAAGTGGCGAACAGCACCCTGGGGTGGTGCCAGTAGATGCCCAACGCGGTCGGCACCTTGCCGAGCTTCTTCCCGATCATCCACTTGATCAGCGTTCCCTTCGCGCCGGTGATCTCGGCCGGCGCAATCCGGGTCGTGTGCACGATGTCGCCTCCTGTGTCGATGGCTGTGTCGACGGGTGGTGGACCGTCGCGCCATGGAGACACCGGCCGCCCGGCACATGTGACACCGAACCGGCGGGTCACTCGTCGAGGGAGATGGCACGCTTCGCGCGCTCGCCGGACTCCTCCGACGCGCCCCGGCCCGGGTTCTCGGTGGCCAGTGCCTGGTTGAGGGCGACGAACGGGCGCATCCGCCGCTCGTACCCGGCAAGGCCTTTGACCTGGTCGCCGCCGGCCGCGGCCAGTTCGGCGGCGACGACTTCGAGTCCGGGTCGCCTCCGGCTGGTCGCCGGCTCGTCGGGCCTGGTCGGCATCGCCGCCCGGGCGCTCGGCGTGGCGACGTACTACCTTCTCGCGCTGTCGACGACGGGCGGGCGGTGCCGCAGGCGTACGCGGGAAGTAATAGCGTCACCACGCTCGCCGGCTACGTCAACGGGCAGAAGATCGGACCCGTACAACCTTTCGAGGCCGTTCTCCGTCTAGTGGTGGACATCGGCGGGGAGAGGCGATGACCGAAGATCAAGAGCATGACTATTTGGCGTACGCGTCGGGGCGAATTCCCGCGCTGAGACGCCTGGCCATCCTGCTGTGCGGCGACGACGACCAGGCCGACGACCTGGTGCAGGAGACGATCACCAAGTTGTACGCGGTCTGGCGAAGTAGTAGCCCTGGCCGAGTTGACAGCCGCTGTCGCGAAGCGGCCCGCACTGTTCCAGCGATTCGATGCCCTCGGCGACGGTGGACAGACGCAGGGTCCGGGCCAGGTGCACGATCGCTCCGGTGAGCGAGGACTCGGGCGTCTCGGTGGCGACCGCGTCGACGAACAGCTTGTCGATCTTCAGGATGTCGATCGGGAACCGGCGCAGGTAGGCCAGCGACGAGTAGCCGGTGCCGAAGTCATCGATGGCCAGCCGGACCCCAAGCGCCTTGAGCTCCTTCAGCCGGGTGACGGTGGTTTCAACGTCGTCGACCAGTAGCGACTCGGTGAGCTCCAAGGTCAGACAGGGGCCGGTCAGGCCGGTGTTGGCTAGCACTTCGGCGACGAGCTCCGGCAGGTGCGGTTGCTGCAATTGGCGGGCGGACAGGTTGACGCTGATCGACACCGGGTCGGCTGCGGCCCGCCTGCGGTTCCACTCCGCGGTCTGCCGGCAGGCCTCGCGTAGCACCCAGGTTCCGATCGGCACGATGAGGCCGGTTTCCTCCGCGAGCGGGATGAAATCCAGTGGCGGTACCATCCCGGGCTGGGATGCATCCACCGGACGAGTGCCTCGAAGCCGCTGACCCGGCTGGAGTGGAGCGCGACGATCGGCTGGTAGCGCAGGACGAACTCGCCGCGGTCGACTGCCAGCCGCAGGTCGCTCTCCAGGTCGGCGCCCTTCTTCAGGGTCGCGTGCATGACCGGCTCGAAGACCTCGAAACGGCCCTTGCCTTTCTTCTTCGCGGTGTGCAACGCCAGATCGGCGTACTGCAGCAGCGTCTCGGCGTCCTGCTGGCCGACGGCGCCGAACGCGATGCCGATACTCGCGTCGATGACGACGTCCCGGCCGTTGATCGGGAATGCCTCGCGGAGGACCTGCAGCACCCGGCTGGCGACGATGACCGCCCGATCCCGCAGTTCCACGTCGTGCAGGAGCATCGCGAATTCGTCGGCGCCGAGCCGGGCCACCGTGTCGGTCGTCCGCACGCAACCACGCAACCGCTCGCCGACGGCGGCAAGGAGCTTATCCCCGACCGCGTGGCCGAGGGAGTCGTTCACGCCCTGGAAGCGGTCGAGATCCACTGTCAGGACCGAGGTCCTGGTCTGATCCCGTTCCGCGCACGCGAGAGCATGGGCCAGCCGGTCGTTGAACAGTGCCCGGCTCGCCAGGCCGGTCAACGGGTCGCGGAACCCTTGTGCCAGGCCGTCCATCGCGCGGGCGTCGGCGATCGCCAGGCCGACGTGTTCAGCGAAGGTGGCCAGCATAGCCTGGTCGGTGGTGCTGTAGGCCCCGTCCGGGCCGGCGGGACGCCACGGACAGGCTGCCGATCGCCGTGCCGCCGTCCCTGACGGGTGCGGCCATCGCCGCGCGCACGCCGTTCTCGGCCAGCTCCTGGATACCGTTCAGTGAGTGGTCGTAGCAGTTGATCACCACGACCTCGTCTCGGAGAATCGCCTGACCCGCGGCGCCGCATCCGTCGAGGGGCATGCGCCACGACTGCCACGCCACCCGGTCCGGCATGCCGTAGGCCGATGCCAGTTGCAGCATGCTGGGGTCGGTTCGATCGCGAAGCCGCAGGCTGCCGATCTCGTCGCCGAGCAATCCATGCGCGCCTGCCGTCACTGCGTCGAAGACCTCTTGCAACGACGCCCGTCGCATCGCCGCTTGCTGCACGGCAAGGACCCGTTCCAACAATTGCACCCGCGAACCCAGCAGCAACACCGTCTCCTCCGGCGTCGCCGGCGAGGTCCGACTAATTGCCTCCGGCTCGTGGACATTGCGCACGCTCTTTCGTTCGGCAGTCCGGCCGGGGATCGAAGTGTGTCCTGCCATTCAGGCGGCCGAGGCGACGGGTTCGGCGGGTTTCGCCGCGATGCAGACGCCGAGCCGCCCGCGCTTGGCGACGTACATGGCGGCGTCGGCCTGGTGCAGCAGTACCTCGAGGTCGTCACCGTGCTCGGGGAAGACGGCCACGCCGATGCTGGCCCCCACTTCCGCAGGCTGCCCGTCGAGCTGGAGCGGTTGCCGGATGGATTCAAGGACCCGCCGGGCCACGTCGGCTGCGTCGGCTACCGAGGTGACGTTCGGCAGCACGATTGCGAACTCGTCGCCGCCGAGGCGGGCGATCGTGTCGGTTTCGCGGATGCATTCGTTCAGCCTGCCTGCCACGTGCTTCAGCAGCAGGTCGCCGCTGTGGTGTCCGAGGGTGTCGTTGACCTGCTTGAAGCCATTGAGATCGAGGGCAACTAGGCCGACCGGCTGGCGGGTCCGGGCCGCTATGCGTAGCGCCGGTTCTGCCCGGTCGTGAAACAGCACGCGGTTGGCCAGCCCAGTGAGCGCGTCGTGCGTGGCCTGGTGGTGGCTGTTCTCCGCGGCACGCTCGACTCGCCGCTGGTAGCCGACCAGAATCGCTGCGCACAGCGCGAACGTACCGAGGTCGACGGTGATGATCGCCACGGCGGCGGAGCGCAGGGCCCGGTTCCGCCCATCCACCGCGGCCAGGTAAGCCTCGATCTCGCGGCGCTGGCGCTCGACGTTCGCGACCGAGGTGCGGCGCAGCCCGGCGAACTCCAGCGCGGCCGGCTGGACGTTGGCGACGACCTCGGCCTGCCGGTTTTGCTCGCCCGCCGTCACGACGGCGCGCAACGTGTTCTCATACCTCGCGTAGTCGCGGCGGATCTGGACGACCTGGAAGGCCTCCTCATTCCCGTTGTTCCCGGCCAGCCAATTGAGATTCGGGTCGGCCGAGCCGATCGCGGCGAGCAGCGCGGTGCGGTCCAGCTCGGTCCCGGTCGCCAAGTAGGCGTTCAGCGCCTCGTCCTCCTCGCTGAGGTCGACGAAGACGCTTTCCCACGCGCTGACCACCTCGTTCGAGGCCCGGACCCGGGCGGTGGCCTGCTGCGTGCTGCGGGTGCCGCCGATCGCCAGCGTCGCCAGCGTGGCGATACCGACGGCGAGCCCGGCCATGGCGCCGCGGCGGATGCCTCGGCGAGATAGCCAGTTCGTGCTCATGATCACCGTGTTTCGCCGGGGCTCGTGCGGCCCGTGTCCGATCCCGTTCGGCGCAGGCGGCGTGGCCTTGAGGCCTACGGATGGGCAGTCAACCCGTCAGTCGTAGGTCGGCGAGGCCGTTGAATGTCTTGATCAGGTGGTCCGTGCTGGCAACAGCAGCAATAGGTGGACGCCGTTACTCGGAGAGCCTCGTTGTCGTGCCGCAGCAGGAACAAGGTCAGCACCACCGCCCGTTGCAGGCCCGGGACCTTGCGTCGGCCGGTCTTCGGTTGCCAGTCGCCCACAAGGGTGGACACCGCCAGAATCCGGCCAGCGAGTTCGTCCGGATACAGCCCGGTCATACGCTCACTACGCGGCGGCCGTCCACCGAGGTCTTCCTGAATCCGCACAACCCGGGCGAACCCCACCGGACGACCGCCCTTACGCATCGTCACCCTCACGCGGGACCACGCACCAGCCTCCGCCAGGTTTCTGAACAGGGCTCCCAAAGCGTCTTTGCTCCCGACCGCTGTCGGGGCCGGCGCACGTTCATGGCGCGACGGACACCAGACCCCGTGGCGGTCATTCGGCAGTTGGCCAGGCAAGGGGCGGCCGGGTGGTCCGGTTCAGCCGACACGGCTTCGCGTCGGATCCGCTGTTCGGGCGATGTGGTTGGTGGCTGTTGCCGTGCTGGGTTCGCTGATGGGTGCGGTGGGCATGGTGAACCAGAAGCGGGTGCCGCCGCCGGGGTTGTCCGATGCGCCGATCCTTCCGCCGTGTCTTTCGACGATGCGCTGGCAGATGGCCAGGCCGAGGCCGGTGCCGGTGTAGCCGCGGGCGTGGTCGCTGCAACGGTGGTAGGAGGTGAAGATGTGCGGCTTGTCGGCAGCGGGGATGCCGATGCCCCGGTCGGCGATCTCGACGCGGATCCAGTCCTGATCGCCCTGGCGGGAGTGGGCGGAGATGTCGATGCGGGCCGGCCGGCCCGGCAGGGTGTATTTGATGGCGTTGCCGATGAGGTTGTCCAGCAACTGCCTGGCCATGCTGGCGTCGGCGTGCACGACGGGCAGCGGGCCGAGGTAGATGTCCGGGAACAGCGTGGGGTCACCGCCGGTACGCAGGTGCGCGGTGCGTTCGGCGATCACCTCGCCGACGACCTCGTTGAGATCGACCGGTCCCAGGTCGATGCGGCCGTCGCGGGCGGTGGCGTAGACGAGGATGTCGTCCACCAGCCGGTGCATCCGCTCGATGCCAGCGACCAGGCGGGAGGCGGTGGGGCGCAACGCCGCCGGGTCGGCTTCGGCGCGTAGGCTGTCCTCGAGCAGTTCGGCGAAGCCGGCGACAGCGGTCAGCGGGGACTTGAGGTCGTGAGCGGCGACCTTGGCGAAGGCGCGCAGGTCGGTGATCGTGGCGGCCGTCCGGGCGTCTGCCGCCGCGCGGTCGGTGATGTCGTGGATCGTGGCCATCGCGCGGGGAACACCGGTCTCGTCCGGCAGCGGGAAAGCAGAGACACTCAGCGTAACCGCGTCCGGCTGATCCGGGTGGCGCAGCAGCATCTCGACCTGTTCGCAACGGTCGCCACGCAACGCCCGTGTCCAAGGCAATTCCTCGGCGGGGAACGGCGTGGCGTCGTCGGGCAGGTACAAATCGGCGCCCAGCATCTTCTCGGCGGCCGTGTTGCGTACCACGGGGTCGCCGCTTCCATCGACGACGAGCACACCCACGTCGATGCGGTTGATGACTGCTTCCAGCATGGTTGCCCTGGCCCGTGACCGCGCCCCGGCGGCGGTGAGAGCGGCGATGTCGGCGCGGTGCCGGCCCACGGCAACCAACCCGGCAACCACTAAGGCGAGTAGGCAGCCGAGTACGACAGCGGGGCGCTGATCGACCGTAAGAGCAGCGGCCGCCACGATCGTCAGCACCACGGCGCAGCGCACGGCAGTCAATCTCAGAATCATGCGAGGTGCGTCGGCACGGCGGCCCAAAACCTGACCGTTTTCCATCGTCGACTTTCCTGGCCGCGCTGCACCCCACATGCAACCGGAACTTTGCTTTCGGCACGCCTGTCCAGGCCGATGACCCCGGGCCGAGTGAGCCAGACGAGCTACCAGCATCAGGAGGTTTCCGAATGAACTTGGCCTACGCTAACCCCTACGAGTGCACCGGCCCCGCCGTCAGGGCCCTGAGCCTGGTTCCGGCACCGCAACCGGCAACACCGGCGATCTTGATCGCCGACGACGATGACGACGTCCGCGACGCGATCGCGTTCAACCTGCACATGTCCGGGTTCGACACGATCGGCGTCGGCGACGGTCAGACGGCGCTCGACATCGCCCTACGGCAACGCCCACGCATGATCATCCTCGACGTAACCATCCCGTACCTCGATGGCCTCAGGGTCTGCCATGAACTACACGCTCACCCCAACACCGCTCAGATCCCGATCATGATGGTCAGCGGGCACGGGCAGCCAGACGACGTCGACCGGGGTTACGCCGCCGGCGCGGACGACTACCTGGTCAAACCATTCCGTCAGGCCGAGATGCTGCGCCGCGTGAACTGGCTGCTGCAATCCTGCGGCAGATAGCCTCGCGTCTCCGAGTCCACGGGGCGCCCGCCTCGACCAGGCGGCGATCGACGCCAGCGTCAATGACCCTGAGCACCCGTCCGATACGATTCATTCGCGTACCCGCGGCGCCCGGCACGAGTAGCGTGCAGGGCCCGGCACCCGGCAGCCTTTCGCAGTACCCGGGTCGACGCGCGAATCGGTTGTCGAGGAAGTGCGGCGGGATCCGCGACACGGGTGCCTGGCGACGGCGAGATAGCAGGCGGGTGTCGGCCTGCTTCGGCTACGGGGAACGGGCCTGTGCGACCGTGATATTCGTCGGCGAACTGGTCGGTGTCGGAACCGACGAGCAGGCCTTGCGGCACGACAGGAAGACGTGCACGCCGACGCGGCGGCTGCCCGACTATCGCGCGGATTCCGCTCGAAGGTGCATTTGCGGATCAGTGGTGCGGTGGGGGCGAAGGCAAGCATCGATGTCGTGCAGCAGGCGAGTGCTGTCGAACGGCTTGGCGATAACCGGCAGATCCGCTGGGTCGGTGTCGATTTCCTTGTGTAGGTGTGCCGGATACCCGGACATCAGCAGGATTCGGGTCCCAGTGGCGGTGTCGTGAATGGCGGTCACGAAGTCGCGCAGGCTCATGCCGGGCATGACGATGTCGGCGAGCACCAGCGCGACCGGTGACTGCGAGAGCACGGCGAGAGCGTCCAGCCGCGTGGTGGTCACCGTCGTCTCGTAGCCGGCGTTGCTGAGCACTCTTGAGGCGACCCGGGCGATGTCGTCGTTGTCGTCGACCACGACGATCCGGGTGGCCGGGGGTGGACGGTCCGGCTCGTCGAGGGTGTCGACGGTCTTCTGCTGCCGAGCGCAGGTCGGCAGGTAAATGGTCAGGCGGGTGCCCCGGCCGGGCTCGGACCAAAGGTCCACGGCGCCGTTGGCCTCTTTGGCGACGCCGTAGACCGTGGACAAGCCGAGGCCGGTGCCTTTGCCGGGGCCTTTGGTGCTGAAGAACGGTTCGAAGGCGTGCTGGACGACTTCGGGTGGCATGCCGTGGCCGGTGTCTTCGACGAAGAGGCGTATGTGCTCGCCGCGGGACAATTCGGGGTATGCAGGATCCTCGCCGGCGGGACGGGTGGAAGTGTTGACCGTGATGCTGCCGCCGTCGGGCATGGCGGCGCGGGAGTTCACCACGGTGTTCATGATGATCTGCTCGAGCCGGCTGCGATCGATGGCAACGAATGGCAGGTCGGGTTCCAGTTCGACGGCGAAGGTGATGTCCTCGCCGATGGTGCGGCGCAGCAGGGTGAGCGAGTGGGTGAGCACTTCGTTGAGGTCCAGTACCTCCGGTTGCGACGGCTGTGACCTGCTGAAGATGAGCAGTTGCCGGGTGAGTGCCGTGCCCTGCATGGCGGCGCGTTCGATGCCTTCGATGTCATCACGGCATTCGTGGTCGGCGGGCAGCGCATCGAGGACGAGGTCGGCGAACCCCTTGATCACGCCGAGGATGTTGTTGAAGTCATGGGCGATCCCGCCGCTGAGCTGTCCCAGCGAGTCGAGGCGTTCGGCCTGGTGCAGTTGGTGTTGCAGGTCGCGGCGTTCGTTCTCACCGCGGACTTGCTCGGTGACGTCGCGCAGGATGCCCTCGACGCCGACCTGGCGGTGGTCGTCGCCGTACGCGGGAATGGTGCGCTGTTCCACCCAGGCGTCGTCGCCGCCCGGTCGATGCCAGTGCAATACGTTGCGCTGGGGACTGTCCGAGTACCACGAGGCAAGGAATTGTTCCCGGTCTTGGGGATCCGCGGCGGTCAGCAGAAGTTCGGGGTCGCGCGCCAGTTCCTCCGGAGTGGCGCCGATCAGGGTTGTCACCGCCGGGCTGATGTACTCGACCTCGGGTTCGGGGCGCAGCCGGAGCCGGAACACGACGTCCTGCAGGTGCTCGGCGACGAGCCGGTAGCGTTCCTCCATGACGTCCAGGGCAGCTTGGATCTCCCGCCGGTGCCGTCGGTCGTGTGCCTCGTCGAGTTCCCGGCAGACGGCGGGAACCAGGCGGCTGAGGTTGTCCTTGAGGACGAAGTCGCGGGCACCGGCACGCATCAAGGCCGCGGCTGCCTCTTCGCCGATCTGCCCGGAAACCAGGATGAGCGGTATGTCCAGGCCGGTGCTGCGGAGCAGATCGAGCGCGTCGACGACCTCCAGGGCGGGCATGTGGCCGTCGGAGATGACCAGATCCGGCGGGCGGTCGCGCAGTTGCTGACGCATGGCTTCGATCGTCTCGACGCGTTCGAAGGTGACCTCGAGGCCGTCGTGGCGCAACCTTCGGATAATGAAGAAGGCGTCGTCCGGGCTGTCCTCTAGCAGCAGCAGGTGCGCCGTGCGTGGCACCGCCTACTCCGCCGTGCCGCGGGTGTGCGCCGCGGTCTGGTTGACCAGCAGCCAGTAGAGGCCGAGGACGCGGACAGCCTCAAGGAAGTTGTCGAATTCGACCGGCTTGCGGACGTAGCTGTTGGCGCCGAGGTCGTAGCTGCTGACGATGTCCTGTTCCTCGCTCGAGGTAGTCAGCACCACGACGGAGAGATACTTGGTGCGCTCATCGCTGCGGATGGCGCGCAGCACATCCAGGCCGCTGAGTTTGGGAAGATTGATGTCGAGCAGGATCAGCTCGGGCACGATCGGTTTGCCGTTGGCGGGCAGCAGGTATTCGATCGCCTGCTCGCCGTCGTCGGCCACGATGACCCGGTTGCCGATGTTGTTCTTCCGTAGCGCCCGCTTGGTCAGCACGACGTCGTCCGGGCTGTCCTCCACGAGCAGGATGGTGCCGTCGTTCGGCGCCGCCCGGATGGGCGCTTCGGCGGCCTGAGACGTACTCATTTCGCGCCGACCAAGGCGGGCCGGGCGGCTTGCCCGGGTTGTTCGTTCATTGGTCCCTCCAGCGAGAAGTAGAAGCTCGCGCCTTGGTCGGGTACGGCTTCGGCGAAGACCCGACCGCCGTGGCGGTGCACGATGCGGGCCACGATGGCCAGCCCGATACCGGTGCCCTCGAACTCGGCGGCCGGATGCAGCCGCTTGAACGCGGTGAACAGCTTGTCCGCGTACCGCATGTCGAAGCCGGCACCATTGTCCCGGACCACGAACAGTGTCTCGCCGGCGCGTTCGCATTGGTCCACCTCGACCACCGGTTCCGCGTTGCGGCCGGTGAACTTCCACGCGTTCGCCATGAGGTTGCGCAGCAACAGCAAGAGCAGGTCGGGGTCGGCGTGAGTCCTGAGCCCGTCGTGCACGATCACCTTCACTTGCCGGTGCGGGTCGGCGGTGGCGAGTTCCTCGGCGATTTCGTGGGCGATCGCGCCGAGGTCGACGTCGCTGCGGACCAGTTCCACCCGGGTGGAGCGGGAGAGGTTCAGCAGGTCGTCGATCATGTGGCCCATCCGGGCCACGTTGGCCTGCAGCCGGCCGAGATACTCACGGCCGTCCTCGTCCAGCTGGTCGGTGTAGTCGTCGAGCAGTGCCTGACTGTAGCCGTGCAGCGAGCGCAGGGGAGCGCGCAGGTCGTGCGAGACGGTGTACGCGAACGCGTCCAGCTCCTTGTTCGAGGCTTCCAACTCGGCGGTGCGGTTGCGTACCCGGGTCTCCAGCTCCGCGGCGAGCGTGCGGGCCTCGTGCTCGGCCTGCTTCCACTCGGTGATGTCGGTGGAGATGCCGCACACCGCGTACGGCTCGGCCTTGCTGTCGAAGACCGGGAATTTCACCGAGACGTACGTACGTGGGCCGATGTCGGTCTGCGCGGTCTCCTCGAACTGCACCGTACGGCCCTGCCGAGCCGTCCACAGATCGTTCTCCCGCAACTCGGCGGCGAGTTCGGGCGGGAACACACCCTGGTCGGTGAGGTTGATCACCCGTTCCCGGCCGACCTTGAACAGCCGCTCCCACTCCCGGTTCACCAGCAGGTAGCGGCCGTTGTCGATGCGCTTCATGTAGATGACCGCGGCCGTGTTGTCGATCAGCTTCTGCAGCTGATTGTGGCTGGCTTGGGCATCTGACTCGGCTGCCGCCCGGCCCTGCATTTGCGCCCGGCCGGCGCGTACGGCGACCGCGCCGAACAGAACAAGGATGATCAGGTCGGCGCAGACGGCCACAGCGCCGGCGAGATCGGGGCGCCCAATGGCGCCCCCCACCACCACCGCGAGTAGGCCGACGGTGGCAGCAGTCGCGACGGCAACCGCAAGTGCCGCCCAGCCCGGCGTGTTGGCAGGCGCCACGGACACCGACTCGGTCGGCCCGCTGAAGGGCACGCTCGAGGAAGACCGCGGGGAAGCAGCCGAGGCGCCGAGTTCAGTCGAAGGCATCGGGTGCTCCTCACCGGGCTTCGAGACCACCATCTGCCGGTGATTCTACGAGCAATTTGCCCAGGTCAGAGCGTTTTGCGGCAAGAGAATCGGCGATGTGGAAACATCCGCTCGATAGCTATGCGACCTCCGTGGCGAGGGTCTCGTCGATGGTGGCAATGAGGTTGAGAACGCCGGCGTGGTCGGTGGCCGACCCGTACACGATGCCGAGGTAGCCGAGGGTTCCCCGGCGCCAGTCGAGCCGGTCGCCGGCCTGACGGAACACCTCGACATGCTGGATGCCCGGTCGCCGGGACAGTTGCTCGACACCGTCCAGGCGCCGTAGCACGCCGGCGTCCATCGGAGCAGTGAGGAAGTACTGGAACGCGCACCGTCGATAGACCGGCTCCGGGACGTAGACCGGGTGGCCGAGGCAGGCGGACAGGCTCAGCCGCACGAGATCGATCCCACGGGCGCGGCGGACCAGGTCGGCGACGTAGCCGCCGAGCCGCCCGTTGACCTCGATCACGCGAGGACCGTTCGGGGTGAGCTTGACCTCGACGTGCGTGACACCGACCGTGACGCCCAGCGCCCGTACCGCGGCCTCGGCGGCCTCCAGCACGGCGTGCCGCCACAGGGCGGACAGCGTCGAGGGCACCACATATCCGGTCTCCCGAAACGGCGGCGCCAGCGGGAACTTGCCGGTCACCTCGACGTGCCGGACCCGCCCCGCGACGATGACCGATTCCACGGAGACGTAGTCGCCGAAGCCAGACCCGGCCACCGACGGGTCACCGGGCAGCATGTCCTCTAGGACGAATTCGCCGGGTGGGAACTCACTCAGTCGCCCCGACGCCTCGCTGAGGCTGTCCACCCGACAGGTGTACGCGCTGCCGGCGCCGGCCCGGGGTTTCAGGACGGCGGGCAGACCGACCTCGGTCAGCGCCGCAGGTAGATCAGCCGGCCCGGACAACGCGTGAAAGCGGGGGCCTGGCACCCCGGCCTGCCTCAGTAAGGTCCGCTGGACGTATTTGTCGGTCACCGCCACGGCCGCCGACGGGCTGAGGTAGCTGAGGCCGGCGTGGCGGGCGATATCAGCGGTGCGGCGGATCTGGGCCTCGCTGAACGTGACGATCCCGGCCAGCCCCAAGCCGGCGACCGGGTCGGTGTGCACGCCGGTGATGTCGTGCACCTCGGCGAAGTCGGTCAGCTCATCCAACGCTGAGGCGACGTACGGCAGGTTCCGGTCGCAGAGGAAGACCACCTTGCAGAGCCCGCGTGCGGCCGCCAGGATACTCAACGGCGTAGCCGCGCCGAAGTTCAGGACGACGCCCACCCGCGGAAGGGAGGCCACGCCGCACCTTCCCGTCGCGTGCTGCTTCAGGCCTTCGCCGGCGGGGCCGTCGGTCGGGGCCGTGAGGACCCGCCTGGCGCGGATGGTCATGCGGCACGCGGCGGCTGGGCGAGGTATCCCGCGGTCTGAAAGAAGTCGATGTAGTGGTCCAGCAGGGCGGCGTCGACCGGTGGCACTCGGATTCCGGCGCCGGTCAGCGCGGCGTCCGCACGTCCGTGACCAAAGGTGGGGAAGTGCTCGGCGAAGAACATCTCCTTGAGGACCAGGCCGCTGCGCGGGGACCTGTCCACCCACAGCGAGAGAAACGGGATGAAAGGGTGGTCCGGATGGTCGCAGGCGAACCGGACCACCTGGGGCACCCAGGACGCGAACGGCTCGTACTCGATGCGGTAACCGCGGGCACGTAACCGGGTCACCATGTCGCGCAGGTTCGCCGGCGCTGGGTTGGCCAGGTGATACGTGCCCGGCACGGTTGGCCGGCGCGTGGCGATGTGGGTGATCTGTGCCGCGAGGACGTCCACCGGGATCAGGTCGAGGGACAGGTTGATGTCGGGCGCCACCCCGCTGTCCACGATCACCTTGAACAGGGCGCACGTGGCGCTCTCCAGATTCCAGGCACCACTGCGCAAGTCGCCGGAGATCTCGTACGGGCGGTGCACCGCCACGGGCAGCCCGGCGTTACGCGCCCGGGCCAGTAGCCGCTCAGCCACCCACTTTGCCTCGGTGTAGCCCATGTACAAGTGTTCGGGGAATGTGAGCGGTGTGTCCTCCTCCACTCGACTGACACCCGCCGCGCCGAAGCCGGCGATGACCGCGAGGGTCGAGACGTAGTGCAACGGGATGCCCCGGTGTGCGGCCGCCAACCGGATCAGCTCGGCCGTCCCGCCCACGGTTACCGGCGCCAGTTGACCATATGGATAGGTGAAATTCACATAGGAGCCTGCGTGCACGATGAGGTCGAGCCGCCGGGCATACCCGTCGAACCGGGCCTCGTTCCAGCCGAACGACGCATGGCCGAGGTCGCCGGCGAGGGCAACCACCCGCCCGTCGGGAAGCGGCCCGAGACCGTATCGCTGCTGCCCGTCGGCGAGACGCCGGCGGGCCTGCTCGTCGTCGTCCGCTCGTACGAGGCAATGGATTCGGGCCGCGGTGCCAGCGAGCAGGTGGCGCAGCAGGTAGGTGCCCAGGAAACCGGAGGCGCCGGTCAGCAGGATTTCCTCCGGCACTGGCGACGTGGACCTGGCGATCCGGGCAGGCAGCGGCAGATCCACCCCGGCGGCCTGGCGGAAGTCGATCTCGGCTCCTGCCTCGTCCCGGGTGAGCGTGCCGTCCCGGGCCGCGCGCACTGCCGCCGCGCAGCCCCGCAGTGACGGGTCCGCCAGCAGACGGCGGGTGAGGAAACGGCTCTGGCGGGCATCGATGCCGAACAGGACCTGCAGCCGGGCGAAGATCGTGGCGGCCAGCAGCGAGTTGCCGCCTAGTTCGAAGAACTCGTCATCGGGCGCTACCTGGCCCACGCCGAGGACCTCCTCCCACAGCCGGGCCAGACCCACCTCCACTGGGGACTCCTCGCCACCCGGCACCGATGTGACCGTCGGTCGTCCCCCGGCGCTGAGGATTGCGCGGTCGAGCTTCCCGCTGGCGGTCAGCGGCAGGTCCTGTACGGGGATGAACCTGCCCGGCAGCATGTACGCCGGCAACCGCTCGCCCAATACGGCCCGCAGCCGACCCGGCTCAGCCCGGCCGCCCGATCCCCGCAGCGGCGTATAGAACGCCTCGATCACCTTGCCCGACGGCGCCCCGGTGACCACGACAGCGGCTTCGCCCACCTCCGGGCAGTCTCGCAACGCCGCCTCGATCTCGTCCAGCTCGATGCGAAAGTCCCGTACCTTGACCATGCGGTCCCGGCGGCCCAGGAAGTCCAACTCCCCGTCCGGCAGCCACCTCGCCCGGTCTCCCGTCCGAAACAGTCGGCCGCCTGGCGCACTTCCGAACCGGTCCGGCATGAACCGCAGCTCCGAAAGCTCGCGATCGTTCACATAGCCCAACGCCACACCGTCGCCGCCTACCCACAGCTCACCCTCGTCGCCCACGCCCACCCGGACGCCCTCATCGGAGACCACGTAACAGCTCGAGTTGGCGATCGGACGGCCGATCGGGATGCGGGCCAGCCCGGCCGGCACTTCGGCGACCCGATACGTCGCGGAGAACGTGGTGTTCTCCGTCGGCCCATATCCGTTCACCAGTTGTCCCGGAGCGCCCGCGCGGAGCACCTCCCGCACCACGCTGGGATTGAGCACATCACCGCCACTAATCAAGAAATCCACGGTACGGAACATGTCCGGCTGAGCCTGGGCAAGATGGTGGAAGACCCCGGACGACAACCACAGCACGCCGATCCGCTCGTCCACCAGCAGCCGGTTCATCGCCGAGCCGTCCAGCAGCATCTCCCGGTCCACAGTGACCAGGCACCCGCCGTTGAGCAATGCTCCCCACATCTCGAAAACCGAGGCGTCGAACGTCGGGTGGCCCGTGGCCGCCACCCGCGCACCCGGCCGGAAACGCACAAAGTCTGTCTCCAGCACCAGCCGCGCCACGGATCGGTGCGCCACCGCCACCGCCTTCGGCGTTCCCGTCGCTCCCGAGGTGAACAAGATGTAGGCAGGATCCGCTGGCCTGGTCGGCACCGAGGGCCGGCCGCGGGCCGAACCGTCGCGGTGCTCCGCGACCGGGACCACGATCGGCCCGCCGGTCTCGCCGACGACGCCCGGCAGGCCCACCACGCGGCCGATACCCAACTCCCGCATCAACGCGCGACGACGCGGGACCGGATCATCCGGGTCAAGCGGTACATAGCTTCCGCCAGACTTCATGATCGCCAACGCGCCCACCGGCGCCTCCAGGCACCGATGGCCCAGCAACCCCACCGGTTCGCCAGGCAACACACCGGCTTCGATCAACGCCCAGGCCGCCCGATCAGACCACTCGTCCAGCTGACAGTAGGAGATCTCCCGACCCGCATCGCGCACCGCCGCAGCCGACGGATAGCGACCCGCGCATGCGGCGAAAAGCTCGGGAATGGTCTTGTTCGCCGGATAGGCGCTGCGCCTACCCTGCTCGCGCAGCGCCCAGCCATCCGCACCATCGAGACCCGTCGGCGGCCCTAACTCCATCACCCGAGCGTCCACCGGCGAGACCCCAACAGCAGCGCCCGCTACGAAATCCTCGCGGGATCCGACAGAAGCGACCCGACCAAGCCCTTTATCAACGTTCGCGCGACGAGCGGCACCGACTTGCGCACCACCCTTTGGCGCGACTGCGCCGCTCACGTTACGGATCCCCAGCCACACCGCCTAGCCGGTCGATTTTGGTGAACCGGCTGTGGGCCGCGGGAAGGCGTAGGACTTCCAGCCGAGCTGATCGTGATGGGTGGCCAGCTCTCGCATGTGCGCGAAGCTGATGGCGCCCGCGACGAACGCCAGACCGGCGACGAACAGGGCGGTAAGGACCAACAGCGTCTTGTCGGTTCGGGTCTTCATCGGGTCACCTCCTGATCGGTAGCAGCGGACGCGAGCAGCGCCGACAGGGCGGCAAGTACCGGCGCGGCGTGGTCGGCGGACAGGGACAGCTCGACCTCGCCGACCTGCACGTGCAGGTACAGCGCGCACCGCCATGGGGCGCACGCCCCGGTCAGCCAGGCCGTCCCGCCTCCCGCGGGGAGCCCCATGGCCGTGCTGAGCGTGAGCGGGATGGGTGCCGACCGGTGTTCACCGCCGACGCCGGACCGGTAGTCGTTGGCCTGGCTGGCCGGGTCGGCGGTGCAGCCGGCCGGGTCGCACCAGATCGGATGCGGGACGGGTGCGGTTGATGGACAGGTGTTCTGAACTGGGAAAACGCCGTCACATCGGTTCTGGCTTTTTTCGGTCATTGACTACGGTGAAGAGCCAGACCGCCCACGGCCTGTCCGCCCTGCGGCGCATTCTCGGCGACCGCTCGTTCAGCCAGATCGGATCGGGAGGGTCGCGATGAACGACGAGGAGTACGGGACGTCCGCGTTGACCACGCTGCTCGTGGATCCGCGCCCGGTCACCAAGGTGGACCTGGACCAGGCCGTACGCGACGGCCGCAAGATCCGGCGGCGGCGCCACTGGGTCGCGGCTGCCGCGGTGGTCGCCCTGGTCGCGGCCACCGCGGTCGGCGGCACGACGATGGTTCGGGCGGCCCGCGGTCCGCAGCCGCTGCCGAAGCCGGCCACCACACCGGTCCCGGCCGACCCCACGGTGCCCAGGTCGTGCACGGTCGGCGCGTTGCCCGCCGGGAAGACCAAGTCGGTGTCGGTGGTGGGCGGCGAGCCGACCGGACACTGGTACGTCGGGACGGAGAACCCGATGGCCCTGCGTACCACCGGCACGGTGATCTGGCATGACGGCCGGCTGGTCGCCGAGCTCCGCGGCCGGGACGAGATCCGGATGTTCGCGGTGAACTCCGCGGGCGTCGCCGTCGGCTGGGACAAGCTGCACCCGGTCTACATCCGCGACGGCGTCGAGGTCACCATGAAGGGCGGCGCCCAGCCGAAGGCGATCAACAGCTCCGGCGTCGTGGTCGGCGAGGGCAGCCCGGTGGACACGCGCAAGTCGTACGCCGCTCGGTGGTCTTCGCCGGATGCCGAGCCGCAACGGCTGCCCGACATCGGCGGCCGGCGCGCCGAGGGCGCGTACGTCGTCGCCGACAACGGCCTCGTCATCGGCAACTCGAGCGATCGCAGCGCCCTGCTGCTCTGGTATCCCGACGGCCGGACCAAGGCCGTACCGGTGCCGAGCGGCGCGATGTTCCACCCGGTCGCGTACCGCAATGGCTGGATCTATGTCGAGATGCTCGGCCTCGACGGCGGGTATCGCTATGCACCGGCGACCGGGGTCTGGCAGAAACTGCCGTCGGTGGTGCCGGCCACCACCTCCGACGACAACCCGCGGATCTACGCCGGCCCGCAGTCGTTCGCCCTGCCGATTCCGCCGGACCTGCCGGCGGGGGCCGCGTTCGACATCACCGCCATGAGCGACGACGCCCGCCACATCGGCGGTTTCACCTTGGCGAGCATGGCGGATCTGGCCTTCCCTTCCGGGGCGTTCGTGTGGTCCTGCAAGTAACCAGGATGAGGGGTGGCTCGCATGAAAATGCGGGATGGTGCATAATCTGTGGCGTGACTAAGGTCCTCTCCTCTCTTCCCGTCGGCGAGCGGGTCGGCATCGCCTTCTCCGGTGGCCTCGACACGTCGGTCGCGGTCGCGTGGATGCGTGAGAAGGGCGCCGTGCCCTGCGCTTACACCGCCGAGATCGGGCAGTACGACGAGCCCGACGTGACCTCCGTGCCCGACCGCGCCCTCGCCTACGGCGCCGAGCTCGCCCGGCTCGTCGACTGCCGGTCGGCGCTCGTCGAGGAGGGGCTTGCCGCCCTCGCCTGCGGCGCCTTCCACATCCGCTCCGGCGGCCGCACCTACTTCAACACCACGCCGCTCGGCCGGGCGGTCACCGGCACCCTGCTCGTGCGGGCCATGCTCGACGACCGCGTGCAGATCTGGGGCGACGGCTCGACGTTCAAGGGCAACGACATCGAGCGCTTCTACCGGTACGGGCTGCTGGCCAACCCGTCGCTGCGCATCTACAAGCCGTGGCTGGACAAGACGTTCGTCGCCGAGCTCGGCGGGCGCAAGGAGATGAGCGAGTGGCTGCTCGCCCACGACCTGCCCTATCGGGACTCGACCGAGAAGGCGTATTCGACCGACGCCAACATCTGGGGCGCCACCCACGAGGCCAAGTCGCTGGAGCAGCTCGACGCCGGGATCGAGATCGTCGAGCCGATCATGGGCGTCAAGTTCTGGGATCTCGACGTGGCGATCGCGACCGAGGACGTGACCATCGGGTTTGCCGAGGGCCGGCCGGTCACGATCAACGGCAAGGAGTTCGGGTCGGCGGTCGACCTGGTACTGGAGGCCAACGCGGTCGGCGGCCGGCACGGGCTGGGCATGTCCGACCAGATCGAGAACCGGATCATCGAGGCCAAGAGCCGCGGCATCTACGAGGCGCCCGGCATGGCGCTGCTGCACATCGCGTACGAGCGGTTGGTCAGCGCGATCCACAACGAGGACACCGTGGCCAGCTACCACACCGAGGGCCGCAAGCTGGGCCGCCTCATGTACGAGGGCCGCTGGCTCGACCCGCAGGCGCTGATGCTGCGCGAGTCCCTGCAGCGCTGGGTCGGCAACGCGGTGACCGGCGAGGTCACCCTCCGGCTGCGCCGCGGCGACGACTACTCGGTGCTGAACACGGCCGGCCCGGCCTTCAGCTACCACCCGGAGAAGCTGTCGATGGAGCGGACCGAGACGCCCGCGTTCGCGCCGGCCGACCGGATCGGCCAGCTGACGATGCGCAACCTCGACATCGCCGACAGCCGTACGAAGCTGGAGCAGTACGCGCGCCTCGGCATGGTCGGCAGCCCTCACGGGCTGGTCGGCGCCCTGCCCGCCGGCGGCGCCGAGGAGATCGCCTCGCGCGGCGCCGTGGCCGCCGAGGACGACCTGCTCGACCAGGCCGCCATGGAGTCCGGCACCGACTGACCGCCGAGCCGGGCCCTGATCCGGTCCGCCTCCGACGGGTTGAGCCGTTCGAGGACCGTCAGGGCCCGGCACCAGGTGGCCCGGGCGCCGGCGGTGTTGCCGGCGTCGGACTGCGCGTCGCCGAGCCCGACCATGCTGTCCGCCTCCTGGTACCGGTCGCCGACCTCGCGGAACAGGGCGCAGGCGCGCAGGTAGCGCCGGATCGCGGCGGCCGGCTCGCCGAGACCGCGGTGGATGTAGCCGAGGCTGTCCAGCGCGAGGGCCTCCCGGTACGGATCGTCGATCTCCCGATGCAGCCGGGCCGCGCGCTCGCAGTAGCCCAGCGCCGCGTCGAGGTCGCCGAGGTGCGCCCGGAACCAGCCGACGGCGTTGAGCGCGCTGGCCTCGCCGCTGCGGTGGCCGGCCGCCTGGTACAGCCGCAGTGCGCGCTCCGCGTGATCCAGCGCCGGGAAGAAGCGGTGCCGGCGGGCGTGCGCCCGGGCCAGGCCGCGGTGCGCATCACCCTGCCCGACCAGGTCACCCGCGGCGGCAAAAAGATCAAGAGCAAGATCAAGTTGCGGTACGGCGTCCGCGTTGCGCCCGAGGAAGGTGTACGCGTACGCCAGTTGACGCCGGACCAGCGCCTCGGCGGCGGGGTCGGCCAGCCGGCCGACGGCGGCCAGCGCCGACTCCTGGACCTGGACCCCGTGCCGCCAGTGGCCGCGCCGGGCGAGGTAGGTGTTCAGCGCCCAGGCCAGCCGCCAGACGTGGGTGTCGAGCCCGAGCCGCTCCGCCTGCCGGACCGCGGCCAGCAGGGCCGGATGCTCGGTGGCGAACCAGTCCAGCGCCGCGTGCCGCCCGGCGATCCCGGCCACCGGGGCGGCCGGCCCGATCGTCCGGCGGTGCGGATCGAGCAGGTGGTCCGCGGCGCAGGCGGTGTGCAGGTAGTGGTCGAGGAGCCGGCCGGCCGCGGCGGCCGCCCCGTCCGCGGTCTGCTCCGCCGCGTACAGCCGGACCAGGTCGTGCATGCGGTAACGACCCGGCGCGGGCTCCTGCACGAGGTGGGCGTCGGCGAGCTCGCGCAGCAGTGTCCGGCCGTGGGCGACCGGCACGCCGAGGAGGCCGGCGGCCGCGTCGAGACCGATCTCCGGGCCGGGCGCCCGGCCGAGCAGCGCGAATGCCCGGACGGTCGGAGCCGGGAGCGCTTCGAGCGAACAGGACAACACGGCGCGTACGTTCGCGGTCAACTCGCCGGCGTCGAGCCCGTCGAGCCGGGCCGAGGCCTCGCCGAGCTCCGTGGCCAGCGCCGCGAGCGGCAGGCCGGGTTGCAGCGCGGCCCGCGAGGCGACGACGGACAACGCCAGCGGCAGGCCGGCGCACTGGCCGAGCAGGGCGTCGACGGCCACCGGCTCGAGCGCGGTCCGGCCGGGACCGAGCTGGCGGCCCAGGACGTCGCGGGCCTCGGCATCGCCGAGGGCCGCCAGGGTCAGCGGCCTCGCGCCGTACGCGGTGATCAGGCCGCCGAGCCGGTGCCGGCTGGTCACCAGGACGCCGGCGGTGGGCGACCCCGGCAGCAACGGCGTGACCTGGTTGGAGTCGCGCGCGTTGTCCAGCACGATCAGCAGCCGCCGCCCGGCCACCAGCCGGCGGTAGAGCGCGGCCTGCCCGTCCACCTCGACCGGGATCGCCGCGGGGTCGACCCCGAGCGCGTCGAGCAGGCCGCGCAGCGCCTCCGCCACGGCGACCGGCGGGCCGCACGGGTCGTACCCGCGCAGGTTGAGATAGAGCTGACCGTCCGGAAACCGGTCGGCGTGGTCGTGCGCCCACCGCAGCGCCAGCCAGGTCTTGCCCATGCCGCCGGTGCCGCCGACCACCGCGATCACCGCCGCGCCGCCCGGCCCGGGCCGGCCGGTCAGCACCGCGCCGAGCTCCGCCAGCTCGCGGCACCGCCCGGCGAACCCGGCCGGCGGGGCCGGCAACCGCGGCGGCCCCCCGTTCGGCGCCCGCGCCGCCAGCCCCGGGTGGCCGGCGAGGATCTGCTGGTGCAGGCGCTGAAGCGGCGGCACGGGATCGGCGCCCAACTCCGCGGCGAGCCGGCGGTGGAGGTCGCGATAGACCCGCAGGGCATCGGCCTGCCGGCCACACCGGTACAGGGCCAGCATCAGCTGCCCGGCCAGCCGCTCGTCCAACGGGTCCGCCCCGGCCCGCAGCGCCAGGTCGGCGAGCAGCCCGGCGTGCCGCCCCGCCGCCAGCGCCACGTCGTTGCGGTCCAGTTCCGCGGCGAGCCGCTCGCGCTGCAGGGCCGCGCGCACCTCGGCGAGCCACGGGGTGTCGAGCGCACCGAACGGCTCCCCGCACCAGAGACCGAGGGCCTGCTCGAACAGCTCGTACGCGCCGCCGGCATCCGCCGTGGCCCGGGCGCGCGTGGCCAGCACCCGGAACCGATGCAGGTCGACGCTCATCGGGTCGGTGTCGAGCACGTACCCCGCGGGCCGGCGCGCGATGGCCGGCCCGTCGAGCTCCGCGAAGATCCGCCGCAGCCGCGACAGGTAGCTGTGCAGCACGCCCCGTACCCGCTGCGGTGCCCGCTCTCCCCAGACCCGGTCCAGCAGCCGCTCCGCCGGTACCGGCCGCCCGGCGTCCACCAGCAGCGCGGCCAGCACACACTGCTGCCGCTCGTGCCCGATCTCGACCCGCCGCCCGCCGGCCCGAACCTCGATGTCTCCCAGTACGACGAACTCCACGACCTCCACAGTGCGGGCCACCCCCGCCCGACACCGGCCCACTGTCGCCCAACCGACCCCTGACCAGCGGGGTCTGGGTGTGCGGCAACGGATTGGCGGCGAACACCCTGACCGCCGATTCGGCGAATCGCGCTATGGTGGCGCCATGGCAGAGTCTCGCACGGTAACTTTGCCGGTCGTCGTCGAGCGCGATGAGGATGGCGTCTGGTGTGCTCACGCCCAGCTGCGTCCCGGCCTCGGAGCGCATGGCGAGGGCGCGACTGAGGAAGCCGCGCTGGAGGATCTCCGTGAGGCGCTGACTGGGCTTATCGAAGAGTTCGGCGTTCCCCGGGAGCTCTCCGTCACCGTCGCTGCCTGATGCCTGCCCTTCCCTCCGGCTCCGGCACCCGCATCGTCCGCGCTTTAGAGCGGCACGGCTTCAAACTGGCGCGAGTCGCCGGGAGTCACCCCATCATGCGTCACCCGGATGGACGTGGCACCACAGTCCCGGTGCACGGCCACCGCGACGTCGCAAAGGGGACCCTGGCGGCATGCTCAGCGATGTCGGCATGACGATCGATCAGCTTGCCCCCTGAACCGACGCCGCATGGAACCGTAGCCCGTCCGCGTCGATTCCGCTGATGGCAAGCGGCGCCGCGACCAGACCGTCGAGCGCGCCGCCACACCGCGGGGTCCGACGATCACCCCCGCGTAAATGGACCCGAACCCGTGACCAGCGGATTGCAGGACTCCTCAAAACTCGTGCAGGAGGGCGCCGGAACCCTGGGCCGCATCCGGCCGGTGACTCGCACCGGCCCGATGTTGGGGAGTGTCATGGTGAAAACACCGATGCGATGGGTGGCCGTGCTGGTCCTGGCGGTCTCGGCGAGTGCGTGGTGGGCGCCGGGGCCCGCGGCGGCGGTGCCGCTGCCGGCCATCAGCGGCGTGGTGAAGGCATCCTCGACACCGTCGCGCCGCCCGCCCCAGTGGGCGGCCCGGCGACCAGCGTGCTGGTCGAGGCCGACGAGAGCGACCCGCTCGCCGGCGACTGGAACGTCACCGCCTTCGCGATCTGCGCCGACCCGCTCAGCGGCCAGCAGGTGGTCGCGGCCTCCACGGCGTCCGGGTCCGCGAACGACGGTGCACGGGCGGACTGCACGGGCCAGGTGGCGACCGGGAGCGGCGCGGAGATCGTCGGAGTGGTCGGCGAGGTGGTCATCGACAACGCATACCCGATCGACGGGTCCGCCGTGTCCGCACCGACCGCGACCACGGTCTACGGCCAGGAGGAGGACGGGACGACCGGTAGCTGGTACATCACGGCCTATGCCCTCTGTGCGGACGGGTAACGGGACGGTCCGGCACCCGGTGGGCCGCGCCGGCGGCCGCCGTGCGGCGCATGACGTTGTCGAGCGGGCTGGTCATCCCCTACCACATAGCCAGACCGTGAATTGCTAAATCCTTCATTTCGTCAATTCACCGCCTCCGAATCTGCTAGAACTTCGTGAGGCGGTGAAGCCACCCCACCGAGCGAAACCGCTGCTCCGGCAGGCAGGAATGCGCGGACAGGAGGCCACCGTGGCAAACCCCGCGACCGAAGTCCGCGAGCTTCTCGCCCGGTGGTGCGAGGGGCCGCCCGCGCGCGGAGACGTGCTGGCCGATCTGGATCGCCGCGGCTGGCCGTCGGTGTCGAGCCCGGATGACCTGTCGGCGGCCATCGCCGATCCGGGGTGGGGCCGCGAGCAGGGATATTTTCTGCTGCTCGCCTTCGACCGTCACGACCTGGCCGGTTTCACGGCGTTCGTGCCGACCGGCTCCCGCGCCGAGCCGGTGCCCTCGGCGGTCGCGATCGGGTCCGCGGCGCAGCGGCTGTGGGGTGCCGGTGACCGGCTCGGGCCCGGCTGGCTGGCCTGGGACACGCCGTGCGGCCGCTGCGAGATCAAGCAGGCGGACGCCACGGTGGTGTCGTGGCTGTACACCGGGCCCGACGGTCAGCGGAGGCCGGCCGCGGCGTCGTAGATGGTGGCGGTGATGCGCGGGTCGCCGGCGTCCGGCAGCAGGTCGCCGGGCGGGGCGAGGCGGGCCAGGGCGTGGGCGGCGGCGAACCGGTCGGTGACGTCGATGCCGACCCGGCGGCGCACCGCGATGCTGAGCAGCCCCGGCAGGGCCAGCAGCGGGTGCAGCTGCTGAGGGCCGGTCGCGCCGGGCTCGAAGGTCAGCGTGATGCCCCGCGGATCGGCGCCGATTGACAGGTCGATCAGCGCGTCGTAGCGCACCGGCAGGTCGTCCAGGACCGCGTCGGCCGTACGGCTGCCGGCGAAGCTGAGGTCGCGGGCGCCGGCCGCGGTCAGCAACGCGCCGATCCCCGGAGCGGCGTCCGCGTCGATGACCAGGACGCGGATGCCGGCGAGGAGGGCACGCGCCCGCCGCACCGCGTTGATCAGGGCGGCCACCACCACGACCGCGGCGCCGTCGTCGCCCGTGTCGAGGACGGGGAGATCGGGCTGCGAGCGCGCGAGCCGGATGCGTACGGCGTCGATCTCATCGGGGCGGATGTGCTGGAGGCAGACGGCCGCGTAGCCGGAATCGAGCTCCGCGGTCGCCTCGTCGACCGAGACCGAGGTGATCTCCAGGCCGCTGTGGTAACGCAGGAACTCCGCGTGCTCGGGCGCGGCGCCGGCGTCGCCGACCAGAGCCACCCGGCGCCGCTGCTCGATGTAGTGGTCCACCGCGTCCCCCCGAGTCCGCCACCCGAACGGCGGCGAAGCACATATTAGCAATTGAAGAAACCTTCAACTAGAAGCCCGGGACGCGCGACGGCTTCAGGAACTGTGGAGGTGCAAAACTCTGCAAGTCAGCCAACCTTTAGCATGAAGGATCGCAACCCGCGTGTCCCACCGGTCGGACACTGTGTGCGATCTGCGGACCTTTCGGCGCGAGATTCTCGGCGCACATGGCAAAGCCCTCGAAGGAGTCGGACATGGCGGAGATGGACGTCGCACTGAAGGACGCGATGCAGATCGACGGAGCGGTCGGAGCCGCCCTCGTCGATCACTCCAGCGGAATGGCGCTGGGAACCGTCGGCGGTGGCAAGGACCTCGACCTGACGGTCGCCGCCGCCGGCAACACGGACGTCGTACGCGCGAAGCTGCGGGCGATGGAGATGCTCAACATCTCCGAGAAGGTCGAGGACATCCTCATCACGCTCGACACCCAGTACCACGTGATCCGGCCGCTGGCCAGCCGGTCCGGCAAGGGCCTCTTCCTCTACCTGGTGCTCAAGAAGGACCGGGCCAACCTGGCCATGGCCCGCCACCGGCTGCGGACGATCGAGCAGACGCTCGACATGTAGGGCCCGGCGGCCCTACCTCGTGTTGGTCAGGTCCTCGGCCACACCGGGGCTCTCGACGGGGTGGGCGGGCGTCTGCAGCTCGGCCAGCAACCCGTCGCGGTCGGTCAGGATCTCGCCGAGGATGCGCCGGCCCGCCGCCAGCAGATCGAGCACCGCGGGCGTGCTGAGGGCATACATCACCGCGCCGCCGTCGCGGTAGGAAACCACGATGCCGGCCCGGCGCAGGACGGCAAGCTGCTGCGACAGGCTGGACGGCTCGATGTCGATCTCCGCGAGGAGGTCGCGCACCGGCTTCGGCCCGGGCTGCAACAACTCCAGAACCCGAATGCGTACGGGATGCCCCAGCGTCCGGAACATCTCGGCTTTGGCCTGGTACAACGGCACTGACACGAGCGTCCCCCAAGTTGGTCGACCGCCACCAGGCTACAGGACAGCGTGGTGCGACTCGGATGGGCGACATCGCGCCGAGGGAGGGATCCATGATCGACGGGTCGACGCTCTGCCGGCGCGTTCAGGCCGGCCAGTCGTGGCGCGGCAACGACCTGACGGCCGGCGGCTACCTCGCCGCGGAGCACTGCCCGGTCGTGGGGCTGCCCACCGAGTGCCGCACCGACGAACACGTCGTACGGCACGGCTTTGCGGTGGAGTTGCGGCCCCACGGCCAGTGGTACTTCTTCCCCGACATCGCCCCGGCCGTGGCGTTCGGCCGGGCCGCCCGGATGTCGCTCGAGTGCGTCGTGCACGGCCTCTACCGGGCGGCCCACGAGATGCTGTACTGCGCGATCCACGAGGTGGACGAGCGGGTCCTGCACGTCGCCGGCGACCGCATCGACTGGCTCCCGGACGAGGCGGAGCACCTGGAACGGTTCGTCCGCGGCGTACGGGCGGAATTCCTCACCCGGGGTGACCACCTTCCGGCGGCGCCGCCGTTTAGAGCGTCTGCACCTTGTTGAGGGCCTGCTCCAGCACCACCAGCAGCGCGTCGGCCACCGAGGAGCGCTGCCGGGCGTCGAAGGCGATGACCGGCACGCGCTCGTTGACCGCCAGTGCCCAGCGGACCTCGGTCAGCTCGTGCGTCAGTTCGCCGTCGAAGGTGTTCACCGCCACCGCGAACGGCAGCCCGGAGCGCTCGAAGTAGTCCACCGACTGGTAGCAGTCGTTCAGCCGGGCACTGTCGGCCACCACGAGCGCCCCGAGCGCGCCGTTGACCAGGCTGTCCCACATGAAGCCGAACCGGTCCTGGCCGGGCGTGCCGAACAGGTAGAGCTTGAGGGTCTCGTCGATGGTCACGCAGCCGAAGTCCATGGCGACCGTGGTCGTGGTCTTGTGGCTGTCCGCGCGCGGCTCGTCCACCCCGATGGCCACCGAGGTCATCTCGGCCTCGGTGGTCAGCGGGGCGATCTCGGAGATCGAGCGGACCGTGGTCGTCTTGCCGACGCCGAAGCCCCCGGCCACGATGATCTTGACGGGGACCGGGGGCCGTTTGAGCGGGGCGTCAGGAAAGAGCGCGTAGGCCATGCATGACTCGCAGAATGGTGTCGGCGGAAACGGGACTCAGGGTGTCGGCGACGTGCACGTCGAGCCAGCCGGCGGCGCGTAGGTCGGCGACGAGGATCTTGGTGACGCCGAGGTGCAGGCGGAGCCGGGCGGAGATCTCGGCGACCGAGATCGGCCGTCCGCACAGCCCCACCATCGCCTGCATCTCCGGCCCCAGCGAGCCGAGCGGCACCCGGCCGACTCGCGGGTCGGCCGGGCGGAGGGTCACCTGGGTCTCGACGTCGATCTCGGGGTCGAGCGCGTTGACCCGGCCGGAGGTCAGGACGAACGGCCGGAGCGCCGCGGAGCGATCGCTCGCCGCGTCGCGGTTCGGGGGGCCGACCGGCGCGGCGCCGCTCGGCTGGGCCCGAAGGTACGGGGGAATTCTCCCGATCGGCTCGGGATCCGGTGTGCCGCGCCCGTCGCCGTTCAAGACTGGACGGCGCTCTTCAGTTCCGCGATCAGCCCCGGCGTCAGGGACACGCCCGCCCGGGTTCCGAACAGCGTCATCTCGTACGCCACCGTGCCGAGGTTCGCCGCCTTGCTGGCGATGACCCCGAGCGCCGACCCCCGGCTGATCGAGGTGACGACCAGGTAGCCGTCGCCCATGTCGACCACGACCCGGTTCAGCGCGCCCAGCCGGTACCAGTCGGAGGCGCCCGCCGCCAGGCTGGCCATGCCGGAGACCACCGCGGCCAGGCGGTCGGCGTCGGCCCGGTCCCGCTTGGACGACTTGGCCATGAGCAGGCCGTCCGACGAGACCACGACCGCCTCCTGCACGCCCGCCGTCCGGGTGGCGAACGAGCCGAGAAGCCAGTTGAACGTCTTCGCCTCGGCGCTGATCTCCACCGGCGACTGGATGCTGTCCATCGGGTGCTCCCTCTTCACTGTCGGTCGGCGCGTGCGGCGTCGTGCGGGTGCAGCGCGCGGGCCACGCCCGACTCGAACTGCTCGACCAGGAGGCGGGCCTGGTCCGGGTCCATGTCGATCGCGGCCGGGCCGGCCGGGGGTGCGGTCTCGGCCGGCAGCTGCGCGCCGGGCACCCGGCGATGCAGGGTGGGCGCCTGGGGCGAGGGCGGCGCGGGCAGGCGGCGGACCGGCTCGAAGCCGTTCCAGGGGAGCGGATCACGCATGGCGACCGTGACTCGCGAGATCACGTTCATCGACTGCGGCCGCAGCTCGACGGTGGTCGGGGGCGGCTCGGGAGCGGCCATGATCGGCTCGGCCGTGGTGACGCGCGGGGCGGGCAGCATCGCGCCGGTCAGGCTCACCACGACGGTGACGCCGCCGCCGGGCGTGTGCTGCAGCGTGACCCCCAGGCCGTGGCGCCGGGCCAGCCGGCCGACCACGAACAGACCGAGGACCTGAGTCGGTACGAGGTCGAGCCGCTCCCGCCGGGCGATCCGGCCGTTCTCCTCGTCGAGCCGCTCGTCGGGCATCCCGATGCCGTGGTCCACGACGATCAGGTCGACGCCGTCCCGCACGGCCCGGGCGCTGACGCCGACCCGGGTGTGCGGCGGGGAGAAGGTGGTCGCGTTCTCCAGCAGCTCCGCGCAGATCAGCACCATGTCGCTGACCAGTGCGGGGGAGACCGACAGCTCGATCGGGACGTCGAGGTCGACGCGGGTGTACTCCTCGATCTCGGCGAGCGCCAGGCGGCACACGTCGACCAGGCGGACCGGCGAATTGTGGCTCTCCTCCCGGTCGGCGCCGGAGATCACCACGAGGCTGTCGGCGCTGCGCCGCAGGCGGTTGGAGATGTGGTCCAGCCGGTACAGCTTGGCCAGGCGCTCCGGGTCGCTCTCCTCGGTCTCCAGCTCGTCGATCAGCGTCACCTGGCCGCCGACCAGGTTCTGGGTACGCCGGCCGATGTGCCCGAACATCTCCGCGACGTTGCGCCGGCTGAGCACCTGCCGCTCGACCAGTTGCGAGGCGGTGGTCTGCACCCGCTCGAAGGCCCGCGCCAGGTCGCCGATCTCGTCGTTGGAGTTCATCTCGAGCACTTCGAGGCGTACCGGATCGGCGGATTCGCTGTCGTCGTCGGCGACCCGCCGCAGCTCCGCCTCGCCGGCCTCGGCCACCTGTTCGGCCGAGCGGCTCAGCCGGGTCAGCGGCACGGCCACCGCCCGGGCCACGCCCGCCACCAGGATCAGCACCGCGAGCAGCACCAGCAGGGCGAGCGTGCCGACCCCGTACGCAATGGTCAGTTGTTGTCGTCTTTGCTGCGCGACGGTCGACGTGACGTCGTCGACGAGACCCTTCTCGACGAAGCCGCCGAGGACGCTGAACGACAGCAGGGCGGGGAACAGCTTGGCCAGCGGCAGCGCGGCCATCGTCTTCGCCGGGTCGGCCTGGAGCCGCTCGTCGAAGTCGGCGCCGACGCGGTCCCGGAAGGCGGTCGCCACCAGGTCGTAGAGGCCGCGCTCGCGCGCCGTGGCGGCGTCGGTGAACCGGTCGAAGTGGACGTCGTACTCGACCTCCTCCTCGTGGTACCGCGCGGCCTGGCGCGCGACGTCGCCCCCGGCCATCATCGCGAGCAGCGCGGTGCTCTCGGTGTTGGACTCGTCCAGGCGCAGCAGCGAGTCCAGCGCGACGAGCTGCCGGCCGGTGGCGGTGGTGCCGTCGGCCTGCCGCGGCAGCCGGAGCGACTCGATCATGTCGTCCAGCACCGGGGCGAACTGGTCGAGCACCTGCTCGGGCGTGACGGACTTGGACCGCACCCGCTGGCGCAGAGCCTTGAGCTTCTGCGTGTTGTCGAGCTGGGCGCTCACCTCGGCCGGCAGGTCGCTGCCCAGGTCCAGCCGGATGTCCCGGATCCGGTCGGTGACCTGCGCGATCTGCAGCACGAGGTCGTCCTCGTCGACGGTGCCGAGCAGGTAGCCGACCGAGAGCAGCCGCTCGCGCTGCAGGTCCTGCAGCAGCGAGCCGACCCGCCCGGCCACCGTGGCGGCGGTGTCGATGTCGGTCGCCTTGCCGGCGTCGACGACCAGCTCGCGGATCACCGGCACGGCCAGGCCGGCCATCGCCAGCAGCGGGATCATCACCAGCAGCGTCAGCTTGCCGCGGATACGAAGCCTACTGAGAAGCACCGAAACGCTCCCATTGTGCGTATTCCGAGCTGGGCGCGCTGTACGCCGGCACGGGCGCCGGCGGCGGTGCGGGGATCGGCGCCGGCGCCTGGTGCGCGGGGGCCGGCGGGTCCTTGCGGCGCCGGGCCAGCACGGCCAGGACGAACGGCGCCGCCGCCACCAGCACGGACACCACGAGAACCCCGGCCGCCAGCAGCCGCTTGTGGCTGAGCGACGAGAGCCGGTCGCGGAGCGCGGCGTCGATCTGGCTGAGGAGCGCCACCGAGAGGTCCGCGGCGGCGGCCTGGGTCTCGTCGCGCGCCTTGACGACCTTGGTCGCGTCGAGGCCGCCCTTGCCGGCCAGCAGCGGCGCCATCAGGGGCTTGAGGTTGTCGATCGACCGGTTGAAGCGGTCGAGCTTGCTCAGCAGCGCGGCGCCGAGTTCACCGCCGCCGGAGCCCTCGACCGCGAGCCGCACGTCGTCGGAGAGGTCCGACGCGTTGCTGGCCAGGTCGGACTTCGCGGAGCTGATGTCGACGACCGACTTGGCCTGGTCGGCCACCGACTGCTTGGCGACGCTCACCAGCAGATCCGTGTACTGGGCGGCCGCGACGATGCCCTCGGGCAACTCCTGGGCCGCGCCGTCCTCCAGGTAGTACGGGCCGGCCTCCGGGTCCCGGATCAGCTTGGAGGTGTTGCGCACCTTGTCCATCAGGGCCAGCAGCAGGTCGTTGGCGCCGCCGTACGCGGTGATGATCTCCGCGGGCGCGCCGGTGCTCGGCAGCGACTCGATCTTGGTACGCAGTTCGGTCCACCGGTCCTGGGTGCGCAGCGAGCCGGAGAGCTCCGCGTCGACCTGCGCAACCGCTTCGATGGCCCGGCCGAGCGTGTCGCGCGGCGACGAGTCGCCGGTGACGGCGGCCGACTCCGCGTTGGTCAGTGCGATCTCGAGCGGTACCAGCGCCTGGATGTACCGGATGCCGTCCCGCTCCGAGCCGGCGAAGTCGGACTGCTCCCCGACCGACTGCCACACCAGGGCGAACAACACCGAGACCGCCACCAGAAGGGCAAGGGGATAGAGAATCCGCGCCCGTTCACTCATCATCGCTCACCCTTTTCACGAGTCTGAGAGAACGTACTGGCGGGAGATCGCGTCGAGTCACGGCGACTCGACCCGCTGTCACCGACAGACCAGTTAGGACTGATCACCGGTTCAGGTGATGTTGGTCGTGGGATCTTGCGTACGCGGCCCCGGAGGAGTATAAGATCACGACTTCATGGCGGCCCGAATGGTGTCGGTTATCCGGTCCACCGACGGTATGGCCTGGTCCTCCAGGAAGTCGGCGGCGGGCAGCGGGATGTGCGGCGTGGTGATCCGGACGATCGGGCCGTCCAGCTTCCAGAAGCACTCCTCGGCGACGATCGAGACCACCTCGGCGCCCCAGCCGAGCAGCCGCGGGTTCTCCTCGACGGTGAAGAGCCGGCCGGTGTGCGCAACTTCGCGCAGGATCGTCCGGGTGTCGAGCGGGACCAGGCTGCGGACGTCGACGACGGTGGCCTCGATGCCGTCTTCCGCCAGCCGGTCGGCGGCGGCCAGCGCGCGGGGGACCATCGCGGCCAGGGCCAGGATGGTCGCGTCGTCGCCCTGGCGGCGGACCTCCGCGGTGCCCAGCGAGTCGACGATCTCCCCGTCCGGCACGGCGGCCTTCGCCGGATACAGGGCCTTGTGCTCGAAGAAGAGCACCGGGTCGGGGTCGCGGACGGCCGCCGCGAACAGGCCGATCACGTCGCGCGGGGTGGCCGGGGCGACGACCTTGAGGCCGGGCACGGCCATCGCCCAGTTCTCCACCGCCTGCGAGTGCTGGGCGCCGAAGCGCAGGCCGCCGCCGTTCGCCGCGCGGATCACCAGCGGCAGGCTCACCTGGCCGTCGGTCATGTAGCGGGCCTTGGCGATCTGGTTGGCGACGACGTCCCAGCAGACCGCGAAGAAGTCGGCGAACATGACCTCGGCGATCGGGCGCAGGCCGGTCATCGCGGCGCCCATCGCGGCGCCGAGGATCGCCTGTTCGGAGATGGGGGTGTCGCGGACCCGCTCCGGGCCGAACCGCTCCAGCAGGCCCGGCGTCGCCTTGAAGACGCCGCCGGGGGCGCCGACGTCCTCGCCGAGGAAGACCACCCGCTCGTCGCGCGCCATCTCCTGGGCGATCGCCCGGGCCACCGCGTCGCGGTAGGTCAGTTCCGCCATGACGAGCCTCCGTCCGCCCACAGGTTGGTCAGCAGGCGGTCCGGGCCGGGCGCGGGGGCCGCCTTCGCCTTGGCGGTCGCCGCGTCGACTTCCTGCCGCGCCGAGGCGTCGATCTCGTCGAGCACCGCGGCCGGCACGCCGCCGTCCAGCAGCCGCCGCCGGTAGAGGTCGAGCGGGTCGTACTTCGCCCACGCGGCCACCTCGTCGGCTGGCTTGTAGTGCGCCGGGTCGGCCCGCGAGTGGCCGGTAGACCGGTAGGTGTAGGCCTCGATCAGGGCCGGTCCGTCGCCCGCCCGGGCCCGGCCGAGGAAGTGCGAAGCGGTGAGGAAGACCGCGTCGGCGTCGTTGCCGTCGATCAGAACCGGTTCCATCCCGTACGCCGGGGCCCGGTCCGCCGCCGGCCGCCGGACCGCGGTCACCGCCCGGATCGGCGTGTACTCCATGTACTGGTTGTTCTCGCAGACGAACACCACCGGCAGCCGCCAGGTCGCGGCCAGGTTCAGCGCCTCGTGGAACGCGCCGATGTTGGTCGCGCCGTCGCCGAAGAACACCACGGTCACCCGCGGGCGGCCCAGGTACCGCGCCGACCAGCCGGCGCCGAGCGCCACGGTCAGGTGCGCGCCGACGATCGCGTACGAGCCCATCATCCCGTGCTCGACGTCGGTGAGGTGCATCGAGCCGCCCTTGCCGTGCAGCAGCCCGGTGTCCCGGCCGAGCAGTTCGGCGAGCACCGCGTCCATCGGCGCGCCCCGCGCGAGGGTGTGCGCGTGCCCGCGGTAGGTCGCGAAGGTGTAGTCCTCGGGCGTCATCGCGGCGGCGAACCCGGCCGCGATCGCCTCCATGCCGAGCGACAGGTGACTCGTGCCCTTCACCAGGTTCTGCAGGAACAGGTCGTACGCGCGCTTCTCGAACCGGCGCAGGCGTACCTGCGTACGGAAGAGGTCGAGCGCAACCGGCGCACGCACCTCGCCCACCGGGGTGTAGAGGTCTTGGGCGGACAGGCCGGGGGGTGGCATCGAAGCCTCCAACTAATAGCGATTGGCCACGAAGAGCTGCTCGGCGGGGAAGAGCGTGAGCACGGCCGCGCCCTCCGCGGTGACCACGACCTCCTCCTCGATCCGGGCGGCCGAGTAGCCGTCGTCGGCGGGGCAGTACGTCTCCAGCGCGAAGACCATCCCCTCGCGCAGCTCGACCGGGTGGGTCAGCGAGTTGAGCCGCGAGATGATCGGCCGCTCGTGCAGCCCGAGGCCGAGCCCGTGGCCGAACTGCAGGCCGAAGGCGGCCATCTCGTCGGCGAAACCGAACTCGGGCGCGGCCGGCCAGAGCCGGGCGATCTGATCGGTGGTCACCCCGGGCCGGACCAGGTCGATCGCCGCGTCGATCCACTCCCGCGCCCTGGCGTACGCGTCCCGCTGCGAAGCGGTCGCCCGGCCCACCGCGAAGGTGCGGTAGTAGCAGGTCCGGTAGCCGTTGAAGGACTGGATGATGTCGAAGTACGCCTGGTCGCCCGGCCGGATCAGCCGGTCCGAGAAGTTGTGCGGGTGCGGGCTGCAGCGCTCGCCGGAGACCGCGTTGATCGCCTCGACGTCGTCCGAGCCCATCTCGTAGAGCCGCTTGTTGGCCAGCGCGACGATCTCGTTCTCCCGGATGCCGGGCTTGAGCGCCTCGGCGATGTCCTGGTAGACGCCGTCGACCATGGCGGCCGCGGTGGACAACAGCATGATCTCGTCGGCCGACTTGAGCACCCGGGCGTCCAGCATCACCTGCTGGCCGTCGCGCACGTCCACGCCGGAGCGCTGCAACTCGAGGAACATCGGCGTCTCGGCGATGTCCACCCCGACCGGCTCCCCGGCCACGCCGTGCTCGGCCAGCAGACCCCGCAGCTCCGCCACCGCCGCGGCGATCAGGCCGGCGTCGGGGGCGACCGCGCCGCGCAGCCCGAGCATCCCGGCGCGGCTGTTCGACGGGACGATCCATGGCGCGTACAGCTGGTGGTGCCGGGCGGCCGAGCCGAAATCCCAGACCACCGGCTCGCCGGTGCGGGTCAACAGGACGTAGCGGGCGACCTTGTCCCGGGCCCACTCGCCGATCATGGTGGACGACACGTACCGGATGTTGTTGATGTCGAAGAGCAGCAGCGCGCCCAGGTCGGAGGCCTCCAGCGCGGCGCGGGCCCGGCCGAGCCGGTAGGCGCGCAGGCGCGCGAAGTCGACGCGCTCCTCAAAATCCACGCCCATCCGCCCGGGCGATGCCGGGATCATGACCCGAGCCCGTCGTCGACGTCCGCGTGCTCCGGTTCCAGCTCGAGCCCGGCGCTGCGGGCCTGCTCCACGATCAGCGCCGCGAAGTCGGCGTCGCCGTGCCCGCGCCCGGCCGCCGCCTGCACCAGCTGGTAGGCCGCCGCCGCGACCGGCATCGGCACCTCGAGCCCGCGCGCCGCGGCCAGCCCCAGGTCGAAGTCCTTGCGCAGCAGGTCGGTGGTGAAGGTCGGGGTCAGGTCGAGGTTGACCAGCGCCGGCGACTTGTACCGGCTGAACACCGAGCCGAGCACCGAGTCGTTCAGGAAACCGAGAAACACCGACCGGGGTACGCCACCCCGCTGGGCCATCACCGTCACCTCCGCCAGCGCCTGGGTCACCACACCGAGCAGCACGTTGTGCGCGAGTTTGACCAGCCGGGCCTGGTCGCCCCCGCCGACGTAGGTCACCGCGCCGATCGCCCGCAGCAGCGGCTCGACCTCGGCGAACGCGTCCTTCGGCCCGGAGACCACGATCGACGCCCGGCCGGCCCGCACCACCTTGGGGTTGCCGCTGACCGGGGCGGCCAGCAGCGTGGTGCCCCGCTCGGCGGCGAACTGCCGGACCCGTTCCGACGTCTCCGCCGCGACCGTGCTGGCGTCGATCAGGAAGCGGGGGGACACCGGCCCGCGCAGCAGCCCTTCCTCGCCGATCGTGACCCGCAGCAGCGACGCGTCGTCGGCCACCGTGGTGACGACGACCTCCAGCCCGGCCAGGTCGTCCACGGCGTCGGCGACCTTTGCCCCGGCGAGCGCCTCGGCCTTCTCCCGGGTGCGGTTCCAGACGTGGATGCCGTAACCGGCCGCCAGCAACCGCCGAGCCATCGCCGCGCCCATCCGCCCCGCGCCGATCCAGCCGACCTCACTCATCTCGACTCCTTTCCGCCTTGTGTTCAGCCGGACCCGCACCCAGGTACAGCCGCGCCACCTCGGGGTCGTCGAGCAGCCGCGCGGCCGGCGCGACCAGCCGCACCACGCCGCCGTCCAGCACCGCGCCGGTGTCCGCCGCGGCGAGCCCGGAGCGGGCGTTCTGCTCGACCAGCAGGATCGTGCGGCCGGCCCCGGCCAGCTGCCGGACGCTCTCGAAGACCTGCCGCCGGGACCGCGGGTCCAGCCCGATCGACGGCTCGTCGAGCAGCACCAGCGCCGGGTCCAGCAGCAGCGTGCGGGCCAGCTCGACCTGCTTCTGCTCGCCGCCGGAGAGCGACCCGGCGTGCGCCCCGGCCCGCCGCGCGCAGATCGGGAAGGCGGCCACCGCCCGGTCGATCCGCTCCCGCAACAGCCGCTGGTCCCGCAGCAGGTAGCCGCCCATCAGCAGGTTGTCCCGCACGGTCATGGCCGGGAAGAGGCTGCGCTCCTGCGGCACGTGCACGATGCCGAGCAGCAGCCGCTCGCGCGGGCCGCGCCGGCCGAGATCCTCGCCGCGGAACAGCACCCGGCCGCGGCTGGGCCGCAGCAGCCCGCTGACGGTTCTCAGAAGCGTCGACTTGCCGGCGCCGTTCGGGCCGATCAGGCACGTCACGCCGCCCTCGGCGACGTCCAGGTCGATGCCGCGCAGCACGTCGCCGGCACCGTAGCCGGCCACCACCCGCTCGATCCGGAGCAGCATCTCAACCGCCCAGGTACGCGTCGAGGACCCGCGGATCCGCCCGGACCGCGGACGGGTCGCCCTGGCTGATCGGGCGGCCGGCGTCCAGCACGATGACCGGGTCGCAGAGCCGCATCACGAAGGACAGGTCATGCTCGACGATCAGGAACGTCACGCCGGCCGCGTGCCGGGACCGGACGTGCTGCTCCATCCGCTCGACCAGCACCGGGTTGACGCCGGCGGCCGGCTCGTCGAGCAGCACCAGCCGGGGCGTGCTCATCAGCACGGCGGCGAACTCGAGCAGCTTGCGCCGGCCATAGGAGAGCTCGGCCGCGATCCGGTCGGCGTCGCCGGTCAGGTCGAACTCGGCGAGCAGCGCCTCGGTCCGCGCGCGGTCGGCGGCACTCACCCGCGGCGTGGCGAGCTGCCGCCACCACCGGTGCCCGGCCGCGGCCACCATGTTCTCCACCACCGTGAGCTGCGGGAACACCCGGGCCTGCTGGAAGGTGCGGGAGAGCCCGGCGCGGTAGAGCCGCCCGGGGCCACGGCCGGTGACGTCCTGGCCGGCGAAGAAAACCCGGCCGGCGTCCGGCTTGCGATATCCGGTGATCAGGTCGAAGAGCGTGGTCTTGCCGGAGCCGTTCGGCCCGATCAGCGCGGTCACCGTGCCCTCGGCGACGGCCAGCGAGCAGTCGTCGACCGCGGTCACCCCGCCGTAGCTCTTGCGCAGGCCGTCCACTCGCAGCAGGTCGCTCATCGCAGCCGCCCGGCCAGGCTCGGCAGCACTCCGCGCGGCAGGAACAACATGATCAAAAGAAAGATCATCGCGTACGCGATCAGGTAGAACTGGCTCGCACCCAGCTCGTACGCGAGGTACTGCTGGCCGGTCTCGAGCACGAACGCCCCGAGCACCGGGCCCCACAGCGTGCCCCGGCCGCCGAGGAACACCATCAGCACCATCGCGATCGTGACCAGCGGATCCACCGCGAACTGCGGGTAGATGATCCCGACCTGGTAGTACGCCCAGACCGCGCCGACCATCGCGGTGAGCCCGACGCTGACCGCGAAGGCCAGCACCTTCGCGCCGCCGACCGGAATGCCGAGCCCGCGCGCCTTGTCCTCGTCCCCGCGCACGGTCGCCAGCGCCAGCCCGACCTTGCTGCGCAGCGTGCCGAAGGTCAGCAGCATCGCCAGCACCAGCAGGCCGAGCAGCACGTAGTAGAACGGCCGCTCGAAGGTGTCCGCCGGGAACGGCGCGACCGGGAAGGACAGCCCCTGCGCGCCGCCGGTCAGCCCGTGCAGGTTGAACGCGAGCGTCTGCACGACGAAGAGCAGCGTGATGGTGACGATCGCGAAGACGTCGGCCCGGGTGCGCATCGCGATCGCGGCGATCGGCACGCCGATCAGCGCCGTGCCCACGCCGATCGCCGGCAGCCAGGCGAACGGCTGCCAACCGTCGGTGATCTCGGTCTGCCGGTGCAGGAGCAGGGCGAAGGCGTACGCGCCGATGCCGAAGAACGCCGCGTGCCCGAGCGACGGGTAGCCGGTCAGGCCGCCGACCAGGTTCCAGGCGCTGGCGAGGGCGGCGAACATCAGCACGAAGACCAGCATGTTGAGCACCCAGTGCGGCAGCCCGAGCAGCGGCAGCACGGCCAGCGTCACCACGAACACCGCGCCCCTGATCACGCCGGTCTCCCGAAGAGGCCCTGCGGGCGGACGAGCAGGACGGCCAGCAGCAGCACGAAGAAGGTCATCGGGGCCCAGGACGGGGAGATCGTCGAGGCGACCACCGCCGACGAGACCGAGATGATCATCGCGCCGGCGATCGCGCCGCCGATGCTGCCCAGCCCGCCCAGCACCACGATGGACAGCAGCAGCGAGATCAGGTCGTAGTGGCTGCCGGCGTTGAACGGGTAGAGCAGGCCGTAGACCGAGCCGGCCGCCGCCGCGGTGGCCGCGCCCAGGCCGAAGCCGAGGGCGGCCACCCGCTCGGCGCGCACCCCGAGCAGCCGGGCCGACTCCGGGTTCTGCACCGTCGCCCGCACCGCCCGGCCGAAGCGGGTGCGGTGCAGCAGCAGGATCAGCAGGCCGAGCGCGGCGGCCGAGAGCGCGAACGCGGCGAACCGGACCACCGTGATCTGGTAGCCGGCCACCGTCCAGCTGTCGTTGGCGTACGACGTGTTGATGCTGCGCCGGGTCGTGTTCCAGACGACGCCGATCACGCCCTCGATCAGCAGCGCCACCGCGAAGGTGACCAGCAGGCTCAGCTCGGCCCGGTCCTCGCGGCGCAGCGGGCGCAGGACGGCCAGGTGCACGCCCACGCCGAGGGCGAACATCACCACCGCGGTCACCGGGATCGCCAGGAACGGGTCGATGCCGTACGAGACGAACAGCTGGTACGAGAGGTACGCGCCCAGGACGACCAGCGCACCCTGGGCCAGGTTGACCACCTTCATGATGCCGAAGACGAGCGTCTGACCGGAGGCCATCAGCGCGTAGACGCCGCCGGTCAGCACGCCCAGGATCAGCCCTTGGACGAGGGCGTGCACACGCTCACCCGCCCCACGCGGGCTTGGGGGAGACCGGCTGGGCCTGCGCCACGCCCGCCGGGTAGACCGGCACCAGCTTGCCGTTCTGCCACTGGATCAGCGCGAAGCTGCCGCTCGGCTGCCCGACCGCGTCCCAGCTCAGGTCGCCGAGCACGGTCGGCCAGGTGCCCTGGTGCAGGGTCGCGATGACGGTGGCGTTGTCGATCTTCCCGGTCTTCGCGGCGACCTCCTCGACCAACTGCCCGGCCGCGTACGCCTCGGCGCTGGTGTTGTCGATCGTGTCGGTGGTCCCGCCGTACTTCTTGACATACGCCGCGGCGAACTCGTCGCTGCCGTGCGCCTTGCTGGCCGGGAACCAGTCGCCGGAGGACATGATGCCGGCCGTGTTCGCGGCGCCCACCTTGTCGGGGAACTCCACCGGCGAGTTCGCCCCGTTGGACAGGAACATGAACTTCGGGCTGAACTTGAGCTGGACCAGGCTCTTGACCTGCCCGTACGCGTCCTCGCTCTGGGTGCCGCCGACCAGCACGTCCGGCTTGGCCGCGGCCACCTTCGTCATGATGGTCGAGAAGTCCTGGGTCTCGGCCGGATACACCTGCTTGTAGACGGTCCTGATGCCGGCCGCCTCGAACCGGGCCCGGATGTCCTCGGCGACCGGCGTCGCGAACGGGTCGTCCAGCTCGGTGTAGGCGGCGGTGGCCGGTCGCTGGGCGGCGGGCAGCGACAGCACCCAGTCGGCGAAGACGTCGCCCTGCTTGACCACCGGGGCCGGCTGGACGAAGAAGAGGTTGGGCAGCTTCTGGGCGAAGACGGCCGGGCCGCCGCCGGCCGGTTCCAGGAACGCGTACCCGTACCGCTTGGCGACCTGCGACGAGGGCACCGTGAGAAGGCTGGAGAACGGGCCGAAGACCAGGTCGACCTTGTCCTTGTTGATCAGGTTCTGGTAGTTGGTGACCACCTGGTTGGGGCTGGACGTGTCATCCACGATCTTCATCTGGACCGTACGCCCGAGTACGCCGCCCTTGGCGTTCACGGTGTCCGCCCAGAGCTCGTAGCCGGCCTTGACCGCCTTGCCGGAATCGGCGAAATCCCCGGTCAGCGAGACCGACGCGCCGATCACCAGCGGCGCCTCGGCGGCCTTCGTCGTCTTCGCGGCGCCGGACGAGCACGCCGCGAGAGCCAGCGCGGCGCCGGTCGCCAGGCCGGCCCGCCAGAAACGATTGTTCGTCGACATGGGCCGCTCCTCAACAATCGATTGCAGGCGAGCATTCGCCACCTTTCGGGCCACGTCAATGTGGTGTTTGATCAGATGACGCAATCGATTGTGGTACGGGATACGCTGAGCCCATGCAGCGGATCAAGCTGGCGGACGTTGCCCGGGCGGCCGGCGTCCACCCCGGGACGGCCAGCCGCGCGCTCAACCCGGAGACCCGCGAGCAGGTCAGCCCGGCGACCGTGCGGCGGGTGGCCCGGGCCGCCCAGCGCCTCGGCTACGTGCCGAATCCGGTGGCGCGGGGCCTGCGCACGGCCCGATCGTTCTTGATCGGAATGGTCGTGCCGGACGTGACCAACCCGCTCTTCCCGCCTATGGTCCGCGGCGCGGAGAAGGTGCTGACCCAGGCCGGCTACACGCTGGTGCTCACCGACACCGACAACGACGCGGCCACCGAGCGCCGGCAGATCGAGCTGCTGCGGGCCCGCGGCACCGACGGCTTCATCGTCGCCACCGCCCGCTGGCACGACGACCTGCTCGCCGAGATCGCCGCGGCCGGGGTGCCGGCGGTGCTGGTCAACCGCAACACCGCGAGCGCCGAGTTGCCGTACGTGGGCGGCGACGAGCGCACCGGCGTCCGGCTCGCGGTCGACCACCTGGTCGCGCTGGGCCACCGGCACATCGCCCACCTGGGCGGCCCGGCCGACACCTCGACCGGCCGGGAACGGGCCGCCGCCTTCCGGCAGTCCGTCCTGCAGCACGGCCTGCCCGCCACCGACCTGGTGTGGGCCTGCGCCGCCTACACCGAGGAGGCGGGCGCCGAGGCGGCCGGCCGGCTGCTCGCCTCGGCCCGCCCGTTCACCGCGGTGGTCGCCGGGAACGACCTGATCGCGTTCGGCGTGCTGGACGCGCTGGCCCGGGCCGGCCGCTCCTGCCCGGGCGAGGTGTCGCTGATCGGCTTCAACGACATGCCCCACCTGGACAAGCTGGCCCCGCCGCTGACCTCGGTGGCGCTGCCCCTGGCCGAGATGGGCGCGCAGGCCGCCCGCATCCTGCTGTCCCGAGTGGACGGATCGGCCGGCGGGCCGCCGGCCCAGTCGCTGCTCGGCGTGGAACTGAAGGTCCGGGCCAGCACGGCCCCGGTCACCTAGGCTTGGGGTGGCTCAGCTCGCGGGCACGGCGCTCGCCGATGAAGTCGCGGCCGAACATGGCCAGCAGGATGGTGAGCACGAGACCGGTGCCGAAGGGGGCCAGCACGAAGGCGAGCAGGCCGTTCGGGACGTGCGTGCCCGGGCCGCCGCGGCGGTCGTCGAGCGGGGCGGCGGCGATCTTGCGGAGGCCGGTGCGGACGCCGGCGACGACGGTCAGGTCGTAGAGGACGGCCAGCGCGATCCGTATCGCGTCGCTGCCGTCGCCGACGATGCCGATGGTGAAGCCCACGGTCATGCCGCCCACCAGGGCGAGCGCCAGCACCATCACGACCACCGCGCCGGCCCGGCGGCGCCAGTAGGCCGCGCCCCGGGTCAGCCAGGTCTTGCCGAGGAACGGCACCGGGATGACGCCGTCGTGCAGGCGGGCCTCCACGCGCAGGCGCATTTCCTGCTCGTCGGCGGGTTTGCGGGGCTTGCTCATCGGCGCCGGCTCTCGTCAGAACAGGTTCTTCACGCCGTGCCAGAGGCTCTCGGCGGCTTCCTGCGGATGTTGGATGTCGTGCCCGACCTTGTGGTACATGCCGACCACGTCCGAATCCCAGGTCGCCTTGCCGGAGTCGACGAAGCCCTCGCCGATGCCCTTGACCCAGCCGTCCTCGGTGATGTGCTCGTTCCAGTGTCCCTCGTGGCCGGCCTCGTACCCGAAGGCGCCCACCCCGTACGAGGTGAACGGCGCGAGCACCGGGCCCACGTACGGGATGCAGTCGGTGGCCAGGCCGGCGCCGATCGCCGCCGCGTTGGAGCCGCCGTCCACCAGGATCGCGTGCGTCCAGGACCAGCCCTTCTCGTGGTCCTCCTTGGCCTGCGCCCAGGTGGCGAACGCGCCCAGCGCCACGTCGACGGCCGGCACGCCGTCGAGCAGGCGGGACATCTTTCCGCCGTCCTGCAGGACGCCGAGGCCGTCCGCGATGTCGCCCAGCGAGCTGCCCAGGAAGTGGCCGCCCTTGAAGTGCCCGGCCAGCTTCTCGGCCGCCGACAGGTCGGTGGTCAGCAGCTTGCGCTCGGCCCGCATCTCGGCCAGTTCGGCGGTCAGCGCCTTCTTCTCCGGCGAGCCGGCCGGGGTGTGCTTGCGGGTGTACTGGGTGTCCTTGTAGCGCTTGTTGAAGTCGTCGAGCTTGCTCTTGGCGTCCTCGGCGTACTCGTTCGGCAGCGCGTAGTAGCCCTTCAGCGACGCGGCCAGGACGGCCACGTCGGCCGACTTCAGGAACGAGGTCGGCTGGCCGGTGATGGCGGCGGTGATGTCGTGCAGCATGTCGCTCGTCTCGTCGCGAGCGTCCTGGGCGGCCCGCTCCGCGGCGGCCCGGTCGGTCGAGTACTGAGTCATCGCCGCGAGCACCGGTGCGGTGTAGACGCCGGGCGGCACCGCGCCGTCGTCGGCGACCGGCACGCCGGCGTCGAGCGCGTTCGAGACCGCCAGGTCGAGTTGGTGCTGGGCGGCCTGGAGCTTGGTGGCGAGCGTGCCGAGCACCGTGCCGGCCAGCTTCACGCAGCTGCTCAGCTGGATCACCGCGGCGGCGTCCTGCTCCCAGGCGCCCCGGAACTCCTCGGCCGCCGAACCGGACCAGCCGGCGTCGCCGATCAGCTGGTCGACCCGCTTGCTCAGGGCCTCGGCGCTGCCGTGCATCTCCTCGACGACCCCGGTCAGCGAGCCGGACACCCGCTGCAGGCCGCCGATGTCCCCGGCGATCCTCATGCCTCTCCGATCACCTTGTTGTAGAGCGCGACCACGTCGGAGTCGTTCTCCTTGTAGTCGTCGTGGCACTCGCGCAGCTTCTTGCCGTGCTCGCCCATGGCCTGGCTGATCCCGGCGTTCAGCGAGGCGAACAGCGAGAGCAGCGCGGCTATCCCGGAGTCGACCGTCGCGTCGCCGCCGTCGGCCGGGGCCGGCGCCATCCGCGGCCGCAGCCCGGCGAACTCGCCCGACTCGGTGGTGAACGCCCCGGCCAGATCGCCGAGGTCGCCGTAGACGACCTGATACCCCGCGCCCATCAGTTCTCCTCCGCGGCCCGGCGGACGTCCGCCGCCGACCATCGCCAGATGTCGCCGGCGTAGACCGGGTCGACCTCGATCCGGTCGACGCCCTGGGTGCGCAGCCAGACGACGAAGGCGTACATCGGCACGCCGACCCACGGCTGGGCCGGGCCCAGCGTACGCACCAGGGCCCCGACCGAGCTGAAGGCGAGCGCGACCCGCTCGCCGGTCTCGGCCAGCCGGCGCAGCTCGACCGCCGGCTCCCGCTCGCCGCCGTCGCGGATCGGCCGCGCCGGGACGAACACCACGTCCGCGTCCGCCGGAAGATTCATCGATCACCATCCGTCCGTCAGCACGCACGGTAGCGTACGGCGCCTCAGCCGTTGGGGCGGTAGTCGAGCGCCTGCAGCGACCAGCTGTTGCCGTCCGGGTCCTTGAAGTAGACGAAGTTACCCCACGGCTGCGGGTCGACCTCGCTGGCCTCGACCCCGGCGTCCAGCAGGTGCTTGCGGGCCGCGTGCGCGTCGGCCACCACGACCTGGATCTCCTGGGTGCCCGGCGTCTTCTCGGTGATGCCCTCGCCGATCGCGAACGAGCAGGCCGACCCGGGCGGGGTGAACTGGACGAACCGCAGCCCCTCGCGCACCGTGCGGTCCATGTCGGCGGTGAAGCCGATCTTCTCGTAGAACGCCTTGGCCCGGTCGACGTCGGTCACCGGCACCGGGATGAGCTCAATCTTCCACGTCGCTGTCATGTCTCCATCGTCGCCGCCATTGCGGTCAGTTTCTGACCGCTCGCTTTGATCAACTTCGATTCAGATATAGGTCATGTTCAGTTCACCGGTGAATTACCCGAATAACGGGACGTTGATCCGGCAGCCGGCACGAACGGCACCGACAAGACCCCGGCCGTCACCCAGACCAGCCTGATGGCCACCCAGAGCCCGGTCTTCACCCTGCTGGCCGGCGACATCTGCTACGCCGACCCGGACGGCTCCGGCCTCCCGGCCGACGACAGCGCGATCCCGAACGCCACCCCGGCGGGCAAGAACAAGTACAACCCGTACGTCTGGGATGTGTTCCTCAACCAGATCGAGCCGCAGGCGGCGTTCACGCCGTGGATGTTCGCGACCGGCAACCACGACATGGAGCCGCTGTACGGGAACACCGAGTTCCTCGGCGGCAGCCCGAACCACGGCTACGGCGGGCACGCGAAGCGGCTCGACCTGCCGGCGAACGGGCCGCACACCTGCCCCGCGGTCTACCGGTTCGGGTACGGCAACGTCGGCGTGATCTCGGTGGACGCCAACGACCTGTCGTACGAGATCCAGACGAACACCGGCTACTCGCAGGTCCGCTACGACGACTACGCCTTCATCGCGGTCGACGTGGTCCCCGGCCGCCACGGCGAGCGCACCACGTTCACGGTCCGCACCCTGGCCGACGCCCTCCCCGGCTCCGGCAAGCCCTACACCGAGATCGACAAAATCACCTTCGAGCGTACGGCCGGCCGCAGCCGCATCCGCACGATCGAACGCCCCTGACCCAACCCCACGGCGGGCCGCCCCAGGGTGGCCCGCCGCCGCTGTGTCGGTGCCGGGTTATCGTCGCGGCCGTGGGGAACAACTGGCTGGGGCTTGTGGTGGCGCTGATCTTCGTCTGGCTCGGGATGGTGGTGGCCATCTCCTTCCTCGAGGCGCCGCTGAAGTTCCGGGCGCCCGGGGTCACCCTGCCGATCGGGCTGGGCATCGGCCGGCTCGTGTTCCGGGCGCTCAACGTGGTCGAGGCCGGGTTCGGGGTCGCCGTCGCGGTCGGGCTGGCGGCCGGGCAGGGCGGCGCGACGGCCTGGGCCGGTTACTCGGTCGCGGCGGCGGCGCTGGTCGCCCAGCTCGCCGCCGTCCGGCCGGCCCTGGCCCGCCGATCGGATGCCGTGCTGGCGGGCGCGGACGGGCCGCGGTCGCACGCCCACCTCGCGTACGTAGGCCTGGAATTGGTGAAGGTTTTCTCGCTGATCGTCGCGGGCGTGGCGCTCCTAGCCGGCTGACGGACGGTAGCGGCCCAGGCAGTCGAGCGCCTGGGCGGTCATGTCGGCGATCACCGACTCGGCGCCCTTGACCGCGTCCACCAAGCCGACGCCCTGGCCGGCGAGCAGCGGCATCTCGTCGAGGTCGCCGGTGGTCAGGCCGCGCATCGGGACCATGTTGGTGTAGCGGCGCAGCTCGATCACCTCGTCGCCGAGACGCGTCCGGCCGATCACCGGGCGCTCCTCGGTCGGCGGCTCCTCGATCGCCCGGTTGCGGAGCACCCGCATCGGGTTGAATTCCGGCATTTCCGGACCGAAAAGCGAGGTGCGTACGGTGTCGGTGGCCGCCGCCGACACCAGGCGCGCCTTGTACTCCTCGTGGGCCAGCGACTCGTCCGTGGCGACCAGGCGGGTGCCCACCCACGCGCCGTCCGCGCCCAGCATCAGCGCCGCGGCCAGCCCCCGCCCATCGGCGACCCCGCCCGCGGCCAGCACGATCGCCGGAGCCACCGCGTCGACCACCAGCGGCACCAGGGCGAAGGTCGGCAGCGTCGCGAAGTTGTGGCCGCCCGCCTCCAGCCCCTGCGCCACGATCACGTCCACCCCGTCGTCGACCGCGCGCTTCGCGTCGTCGACCGAGCCGACCTGCTCGAACACCCGGGCGCCGACCGCGTGCAGCCCGTCGATCCAGACCCGCGACGGGTGTCCCCAGTGGAACGAGACCGCGGCCGGCGCCGCCTCGGCGACCGCGTCGAGCCGCGCCTCGTCGGTCAGCGCGGTGATCAGGTTGACGTGGAACGGGCGCGGCGTGCCGGCCCGGATGGCCGCGATGGTCTGCGTGATGGCGGGCGGGGGCAGCAGCCCGACGCCGAGCGAGCCGAGCGCACCCGCGTTGCTGACCGCGACCGCCAATTCCGGCGCCATGCCGACAAATGCCATCCCAGCCTGCGCGATGGGCGTGCTCAACCCGTACGCCTCGGTGAATCTGGTTTTCAGGTCCATCCGTTGACGATGGCGCACGAGGAGCGCGCGGCCTGTCGCCCCACGGACAGCTGGGTGAAGATCTCTCCTATGGAGACAGGAGGCCGCCTGAAGCGCGTGCTCGCCGCGCCGGCGTTGCTGGTGGCGCTCCTCCTGGTGTCGGGCGACCTCCCCGCTGCCCGCCCTTCCGCCCCGATCCCGGCCGCACCGGTCTGCAACTGTCTTATGTGGTCACCGCGAAGCCCGCCCTCACCGGTCAGCAGGCCGAGCGTCTCCGCTTCCCGGCCGGCAGCCGCATCGACCCCCAGCCGCATCGACCCCCAGCCGACCGTCGCCTACACCGATCGGCCGCCGGCACCTTCGTCATCGACGTGGTCGATTTATGCGACCAACCGGTAGCGGCCGAACGTCGTGCGCCGCCGCAGCTTGAAGCCGATCGCCTCGTACAGCCGGATCGCCGGCGCGTTGCTCGCCGCCGTGTGCAGGAACGGCGTCTCGCCGCGCTCCCGGATGCCGGCCGCCACCGCCCGGACCAGCGACGTCGCCAAGCCCCGCCCGCGGTACGCCGGATCGGTGCAGACCGCGCTGATCTCGGTCCACCCCGGTGGGCGCATCCGCTCGCCGGCCATCGCCACAAGCGCGCCCTCGCGCCGGATGCCGAGGTAGGTACCCAGCTCGATGGTCCGCGGCCGGAACGGTCCGGGCCGGGTGCGCTCGACCAGGTCGAGCATCTCCGGCACGTCCGCCGCGGTCAGCCGTACCGCCTCGGGATGGGGCTCCGCCCGCAGCGAGACGTCCACCAGTTGCACCCCGGGGATCTCGGCCGCCAGTTCCCAGCCGGGGTGCTCGGCCGGGACCGGGCCGGCGACCGCCACCTCGGCCCCCGGCCCGGCCAGCTCGGCCAGGTCCACCCAGGACGCCGGGTCGGAAGGGTCGGCCACCGCGTAGAACTGTGCCACTTCATCCGGATATCGCGCCGCGCGCCCGTGCACCGTGGCCAGATGGCTGTGCGCGCCGGTGAGGGAATGCCAGATCGGATTGTCGATCACCGGGTCAGTCCCAACTGGTCGCGCAGGGTGGGTCCGGCATATTCGGTACGGAACACCCCACGCTCCTGCAACAACGGCACCACCGTGTCGGCGAACTCGTCGAGCCCGCCCGGCGTCACGTGCGGCACCAGGATGAACCCGTCGGCGGCGTCGTTCCGCACCAGCTCGTCGAGCTGCCCGGCAACCGTCGCCGCGGAGCCGATGAACGTCTGCCGCCCGGTCACCTCGATGATCAGTTCGCGGATCGACAGGTTGCCCGCCTCGGCCCGCTCCCGCCACTCCCGGGCCGTCGCGATCGGGTCGCGGTGCATCCGTACGCTGGCCCGCCCGCGCGCGATGTGCGCGTCGGAGACGTCCGGGTCGATCTCCGGCAGCGGCCCGTCCGGGTCGTACCCGCTGAGGTCCCGGTTCCACAGCTGCTCGAGCAGCTTGATCGCGGTCGGCCCGCTGACCTGCTGCCGGCGTACCTCGGCCGCCCGCTCGGCCGCGTCCGCGTCGGTGTCGCCCAGCACGAAGGTCGCGGCCGGCAGCACCAGCAGGTCGTCCGGCTTGCGGCCGTACCGGGCCAGCCGTCCCTTCACGTCCGCGTAGAACTTGCGGCCCTCGACCAGTGTCCCGTGCCGGCTGAAGATCGCATCGGCGGTGGCCGCCGCGAACTCCCGGCCCGCGTCCGAGTCGCCGGCCTGCAGGATCACCGGCCGGCCCTGCGGCGACCGCGGCACGTTGAACCGGCCGCTGATGTCGAAGTGCGCGTCGGTGTGCTTGAACGTGCCGGCGGCGCCGTCCCGCAGGAACTGTCCGCTCCGCTGGTCGGCGAGGATCGCGTCGGCCGGCCACGAGTCGAACAACTCGGCCGCCGTGGCCAGGAACTGGGTGGCCCGGCCGTACCGGTCGGACTCGGCCAGGAACCCGCCGCGCCGGAAGTTCTCCCCGGTGAACGCGTCCCACGAGGTGACCACGTTCCACGCCGCCCGCCCGCCGGAGAGATGGTCCAGCGAGGCGAACTGGCGGGCCACCTCGTACGGCTCGTTGAAGGTCGAATTGATCGTGCCGGCCAGCCCGAGGTGGGTGGTCACCGCGGCCAGCGCGGCCAGCACGGTGAACGTGTCCGGCCGCCCGACCACGTCCAGGTCGTAGATCTGGCCGCCCTGCTCGCGCAGCCGCAGCCCCTCGGCCAGGAAGAAGAAGTCGAACTTGGCCCGCTCGGCGGTCTGCGCGAGCCGCACGAACGACTCGAACTCGATGTGGCTGCCGGCGGCGGGGTCGCTCCAGACGGTCGTGTTGTTGACGCCGGGGAAGTGCGCGGCGAGGTGAATCTGCTTAGGCAACGGTCGCTCCCACGGCGTAGCGGTTGGCGGGCCTTTCCCAACCGAGCAGCCCGCGCAAGGTCGGCGCCTCGTAGGCCTCCCGGAAGACGCCTCGGCGCCGCAGCTCCGGCACCAACTCCCGGGTGATCGAGCGGAGGTCGGCGGGCAGCCGCCCGGGCCGGAGCCGGAACCCGCTGATCCCGGCCGCCTGCCACTCGATCAGCAGGTCGGCGAGCTGTGCCGGAGTGCCGCTGAAGATCGCGGCGTCGGACCGGTACACCTCGCGGTCCAGGGCATCGAGACGATCTTTCGCGCCTTCCTCGAGGAAGATCACGAGGTCGGCGAAGATGTGTCCGCTCTCGACCTGGCCGACGATCTGCCGGGCATGATCGGCGTCGGCGGGGGTCACGTAGGTCAGATCGGCGGATCGGCTCGCGAACCGATACGGGGTCTCGGCATGCGCGAGCGCGGTGACCGGCGGCTGGCCCTGGGGCGGCCGCGGCGTGATCGACGGTCCGCGGACGCTGAAGTACTTCCCGGCGAAGTCGATGTAGTGCAGCTTCTCCCGGTCGATGAACCGCCCGGTGGCGGCGTCCCGGATCTCGGCGTCGTCCTCCCAGCTGTCCCAGAGCCGGCGCACCACCTCGACGTAGTCGGCCGCCTCGGCGAAGAGGTCCTCGACGACCGCTCGCGTCGCCGGGTCGTCGATCCGGCCCGGCTCGATCACCGGGAGGGTGCGGCGACCGAAATGCCCGGCCTCGTGCGCCCGCCCGGAGACCTGCACCCGCCAGCCCGCCCGGCCCTTGCTCACGTAGTCGAGGGTGGCCAGGGCCTTGGCGATGTGGAACGGCTCGGTGTGCGTCACCGTCGCGGTCGGCACCAGCCCGATGTGGCCGGTCGCTGGCGCAACCCGGCTCGCGATCAGCACGGCGTCGAGCCGCCCGCGGACGTGGTCGGTCCGCTCGTCCGGCCCGTCCGGCCGATCGGACTGAAGGCCGAGCGCGTCCTCGAAGGTGACGAAGTCGAGCGTGCCGGCCTCGGCCTCGCGCGCGAGATCGAGCCAGTACTGGGCGGTGAACAGCTCGGCGGGCCGGGCGTCCGGCTCCCGCCAGGAGGCGGGGTGCCAACCGGTGCCGTCGAGCGCGACGGCCAGATGCAGTGGCGCTGTCATGTCACTTTCCCTCGATCGGCAGGCCCGGCGGGTTGACCTCGGGCGTGATGATCGCCTCGTTCGAGAGGTTCCAGCGGGCCAGGATCTTGGCGTAGTCGCCGGACTTCACCAGCTCGTCCAGCGCCGCCTTGCACGCCCGGACCAGGCCGTTGTCCTTCTTGGTGGTGAGCGCGATCAGCCCCTGCAGGTTCGCGCCGGCCCCCGAGTAGGTACCGATGATCTGCGTCTGGCCGGCCACCGCGACGTGGTAGGCGGCCGTCGGGTTGGGGCCGAGATAGGCGTCGATCTGCCCCGACCCGAGCGCCAGGTAGGTGGCCTGGTTGGTCTGGTAGTACTTGATGTCGACCGCGGGCAGGCCGTTCGCCACGTCCTGCTTGCTCCACTCGACCAGGATCTTCTCCTGGTTGGTGCCGGAGCCGACCGCGACCTTCCTGCCGGCCACGTCCTTCGGCCCGGCGACGGTCCAGGTCGCGCCCTTCTTCGCCTCGAAGGCGAGGTCGTCCTTGCGGTAGGAGACGAAGTCGTACTTCTGCTTGCGCAGTTCGGTGACCGTGATGTTCGAGGCGCCGACGTCGTACTTGCCGCTGTCCAGCCCGATGAACAGGTTCTCCCAGGAGGTGTTCTCCAGGTCCGGTTGCAGGCCGAGGACGCCGGCGATGGCGACCGCGATGTCCGGCTCGCTGCCGATCAGCGTCTTGTTGTCGGTGGCGGTGAAGGCGAGCGGCGGGAAACCGGAGCCGGCCGCGCCGACGCCGATGGTGAGCTTGCCGGCGGCCCGGATCTTCGCCGGCACCAACTGCGCGATCGCGTCCACCTTGGCCGGCACGATCCGGTTCTGGTCCGGGCCGTCGTTGACTTTCACCGTGTCGGCAACCGTCGCCGTTCGCACGGTTTCGGTGGGCGCGGCGCAGGCGGTGAGGCTCGCGGCGAGTGCGGCGGAGAGCAGAGCAATTCTTGCCGTACGCATGGGAAGCTCCCGGATGTCAGACGAGGACCTTGGACAGGAACGCTCGGGTTCGGTCGTGTTTCGGTGAGTCGAGGACCTCGGCCGGCGGCCCCTGCTCGACGATGCGGCCGTCGTCGAGGAAGACGATCGTGTCCGCCACCTCGCGGGCGAACCCGATCTCGTGCGTGACGACGATCATCGTGGTGCCGGCCCGGGCCAGGTCGCGCATGACGTCGAGCACCTCGCCGACCAGCTCGGGATCGAGGGCCGAGGTGGGCTCGTCGAAGAGCACGAGCTTGGGGTCGAGGGCGAGCGCCCGGGCGATCGCGACGCGCTGCTGCTGGCCGCCGGAGAGCTGGCGGGGGTAGGCGTCCGTCTTCTCGGCGAGCCCGACCCGTACCAACTCTGTGATCGCCCGCTCCCGGGCGTCGGGCCGCCGGATCGCCTCGGCGACGTTCTCCACGGCGGTCAGGTGCGGGAACAGGTTGAAGGTCTGGAACACGAACCCGATGCCGGCGCGCTGCCGGAGGACCAGGCGCTCGGGCAGCTCGTGCAGCTTGGTGCCGTCCAGGCGATAGCCGATCAGTTCGCCGTCGACCCGGACGTGGCCTCGATCGACCTTTTCCAGGTGGTTGATCGTGCGCAGCAGCGTGGACTTGCCCGAGCCGGAGGGGCCCAGGATGACCGTGACGCTGCCCTTGCCGACGGTCAGGTCGATGCCCTTGAGCACCTCGTGCGATCCGAACGACTTCTGCACCCCGCGGAGCTCGATCATCGCCGCCATCCCCGCGAGAAGTGCCGCTCGACGTAATGCTGGAAGAAGGAGAGGACCGCCGTGAGGATCACGTACCAGACGGTCGCCACCAGCAGCAGCGGTACGACCCGGCCGTTCCGCCCGTAGACCACCTGCACCTGGTAGAACAGCTCGCCGATCGCCAGCACGTACACAACGGAGGTGTTTTTCAGCAGGTTGACCAGCTCGTTCGCGGCGCTCGGCAGGATCGCCCGCATGGCCTGGGGGAGCAGGATGCGGCGGAACTGGCGCAGCCGCGGGATGCCGAGCGCGGCCGCCGCCTCCAGCTGCCGCTGGTCGACCGAGATGATGCCGGCCCGGACGATCTCGGCGGCGTACGCGGCCTCGTGCAGCGCCAGGCCCAGCAGCGCCGCGCCGAACGAGCTGACCAGGTCGCTGGTGCCGACGTGGACGAAGCCCGGCCCGAACGGCACCCCGACCTGCAGGGTGTCGTAGAGGTAGCCGAGGTTCGCCCAGAACAGCAGCTGCACGATCAGCGGCACCGAGCGGAACACCCAGATGTACGTCCAGCTCACCGACCGCAGCACCGGGTTGCGGGAGAGGCGCATGGGCGCCAGCACGATGCCGCCGAGGAAGCCGAGCACGGCCCCCGCGAAGGTCAGCTCGAGCGTGACGAGCAGCGCTTGCAGCACCGACTTCTCGAAGAAATACCCGGCGAACGTCGCCCAGTCCCAGCCCGGGTTGGTGATCAGCCCGTGGGCGAACTGCGTCACGAGCACGGACACGGCGGCCGCGCCCACCCAGCGCCACGGGTGTCGCGCGGGCACCACGGTCAGCGGTTCGGTGGCCGGCGGCGCGGCCCGGGCCTCAGACAAGACACTCACGGGATCGAAGCTAGGTGCGCCCGCTCGTTCGCCACAAGTCCTATGGGACTTGTATGTCTTTACGAGGTTGTCAACGTCGCCTGCCCTTGTTTAAAACCTAGTTTGGCGATAGGAAAAGAGGATGACTGTGCCGCTCTCGATCCTCGACCTGTCGCCGCTCGTCTCCGGCGGTACGGCCGGCGACGCCCTGCGCCGTACGCTCGACCTCGCGCGCCGGGCCGAGCAGTTCGGCTACCACCGGTTCTGGGTGGCCGAGCATCACCTCACGCCCGGGGTGGCCAGCTCGCAGCCGGCCCTGCTGCTCGGTCAGATCGCCGCGGTCACCGACCACATCCGGCTCGGGTCCGGGGCGGTGCAGACCGGATTCCTCACCCCGCTCGGCGTGGTTGAGCAGTTCGGCATGCTCGACGCCCTGTACCCGGGGCGGTTCGATCTCGGGCTGGGCCGGTCGGCTCAGCGCCGTCGCGGCGGCCCCGAAGACCCGGCGACCGAATCCCGGGTCGTCGACGGCCTGCTCATCCCGAAGTCCTTCTCCTTTACGCCGATATTTCGGTCATCCCGGTCGGCGTTGTTCTTCAAGCTGCTGAGCCAGCCGAATGCCGAACCGCTCGACCTCGACACGGTGATCGCCGACATCCAGACGCTGCTGGCCGGGCCGTACACCGACGACGAGGGGAACGAGGCGCGGGCGGTGCCGGGGGAGGGCGCCGAACCGGAGATCTGGGTGCTCGGCTCGAGCGGCGGGGAGAGCGCCCGGGTGGCCGGCGCCCGCGGCCTGCCCTTCGCGGCCAACTACCACGTGTCGCCGGCCCGGGTCCTGGAGGCGGTCTCGGCGTACCGCGAGGCGTTCCGCCCGTCGGCAGTGCTCTCCTCGCCGAAGGTGATGGTCTCGGCCGACGTCGTGGTGGCCGAGGACGACGAGACCGCGCGGCGGCTGGCGGCCGGGTACGGGCTGTGGGTGCGCAGCGTGCGAACGGGGGAGGGCGCGATCCCCTACCCGTCGCCGGCCGAGGCCGCGGCACACGAGTGGACGGACCAGGACCGCGAGTTGGTCGCCGACCGGGTGGAGACGCAGTTCGCCGGATCGCCGGCGACGGTGGCGGAGCGCCTGGAAACCCTCCGCCGCGTCACCGGCGCCGACGAACTACTGGTCACCACCATGACGTACGACCACACCGACCGCCTCCGATCGTTCGAACTGCTCGCCAAACAGTGGTACGGCTGACCGCTTTGGAAAGGGGGCGCCACCCGACTGCGATCATTCGTCGAGCTGCTTTCGCACCGCGAGGGCGATTTCGTCCCGCCTCGCCTCGGACAGCGGTGGCCCGGTCAGGCCGGTGCGCCGGCGAAGACGATCCTTCGGCCAGGTTTAACCGGTCCGAGAGCGGGGACTGGATCGGCTGGCGGCCCATGTGGGGCCGCTAGCTCGCGTTTTGTTCCGCGAATCTCCTATATGGACCTAAGAAACCCGACATCGGCCGCATACTGCCGAACGCCGGAAGTGATCTGATTTGCGTGCTGGACTGGGCGGCGGAAATCGTCCAGCACGAAAGGTATCGAGATGAAGAAGTACCTGCGGAATCTGACCGTGCTCGGCGCCGGGGCGCTGGCCGGCGCGACCCTGTGCGCGGGAACCGCCCTCGCGGACCCGGGGCCGTGGCCGTTCTCCGGCGTTGCCGCGGACGCGTCGGGTGGTTGCGCGACGAACACGTCCTACGCGCCGGCGGCCGAACCGGGCTGCGGGAGCGGCATGCCCGTCCACATCATGATCATTACGCTGAGCAACGACAACTGGCCGCTCGGTGCCCTGCTCGCCCGCCTGCACCTCCCGGTGGGCGGGTCGGACACCGGAGGCGGCGCGGGCATGCCCGGACTGCCGGGCGGCCCGGGAACGCCAGGGGCGCCGGGCGCGGAGCCGACCGCTACGCCGACGGCACAACCCACGGTCGAGCCGACGCCCACCGCGACGGCGAGCCGACCGTGACGCCGACGACCGAGCCGACCGTGACGCCGACGACCGAGCCGACCGTGACGCCGACGACCGAGCCGACCGTGACGCCGACGGCAGGGCCGACGCCGACCGCCACCGCGCCGACGGTGGGGCCGACCATGACGCCGACCGCGCCGGCGCCGACCGCCACCGCGGCTACTCCGCAACCGGCCGCCACGCCGGCCACTCCGCAACCGGCCACCACCGAGACGGCCGGCGGGATCGGCGCGGCCACCACCGCGCCCACGCCCTGAGCGCGAGGATCGGCCGCCCGGCGCGACCGTCCTCGCGCCGAGCGGCCGGCTCACCGGCTCACCGGGCCGCCGGGTCAGGCCGGGCGGGCCAATTGGGTCGCGAGGCGGCGGCCTTCCTCGGTCCACGGGGTGGGGCGCATCGTGGCTGGATCGAGGCGGATGTTTACGCGACGGCCCTCGGCGTACACCATCTGGTTGTTCTTGGAAGTGACCCGGAAGCGATAGTCGGCGCTGGTGGTGCCGAGGTTTTCCACCCAGAAGTGCACGGCGATCTCGCCGGTGCCGCGGACCGGGGCGTGGAAGGTGATCGAGTACTCGCGGACGACGTTGAACGCGTCGGGCGTGGTGGGGCGGCCGTCGGCGAAGGAGACGCCGCGCTCGGCCCACCAGCTGATCATCGCGCGTTCGACGAAGACGGCGTAGCGCGCGTTGTGCAGCACGCCCAGCGCGTCCAGGTCGTCGAAGTGCACCGGGACGTGCGTCGTGTGTCCGTATTCGAGGGCTGCGGCGGTCATGTCGGCTCCGGAAGGATCGAAGGGTCGGTGGCGAGCGCTCGCAGATGGCCGAGCAGCGCGTTGCGGGCGTGCCGGAAGGTGACTTCCGCACCGAGCACCGGCGCCTGCATCACGGCGCAGACGGCGAGCGACTCGGCCTCGTACGCGAGCGCGGCGGCGTCGGTGTCGGCCCGCAACTCCCGCCGCTCGACCGCATCGGCGGCCAGCCCGGTCAGGAACGCCATCCACTCGCGCAGCTGAACGGCGAGCCGGTCGCGGACGGCGCCGGGGCGGGCGTTGAACTCGAAGTTGGCGTTGGCGAAGAAGCAGCCGCCGGGCAGCCGCTCGGTCTCGTAGAAGGCGAGCCGCAGGTCGTGCACCGCCCACAGCCGGCGCACCCCGCGCGGCTCGAGCAGCCCGGGGCGGATGACCTCGTCGGTCCACTGGTCGCGGGCGTGCTCGATGACCGCGAGCTGCAATGACTCCTTGGAGCGCCAGTGTGCGAAGAGGCCGGCCTTGCTCATCCCGAGCGCCTCGGCGAGCTGGCCGAGCGACAGGCCGTCGAGCCCCTCGCTGGTGGCCAGGCCGAGGGCGTGGTCGAGCACGGCGGTGCGGGTGCGTTCGCCGCGGGCGAGCCGGCCGTCGACGGTCATGCCCCGAACCTACAAAGCTACCGACCGGTCGTAAATATAGATGTGGTGGCCGTCACCAGCGGCCAGGCCAGCGTGATGCTTCCGCCCGCCGGCGCTCCCGGGCGATGCTCATGCTGCTTCCCGATCCGGGCACGCGTATTTTCGTGGGCATGAGCAGCGTGTACGAGGCCGCGGGCGGCCGCGACGGACTGACCAGGCTGGCCGCGGCCTGGCATGAGCGGGTGCTCGCCGACGAGGTGGTCAGCCACGCCTTCGAGCACGGCTACCGGCCGGATCACACCGAGCGGCTGGCTGCGTACTGGGGTGAGGCGCTCGGCGGGCCGCCGGGCGGGCTGGCCGAGACCGACGTCGTCCGGCTGCACAGCGGCAACGGGCCGCACGAGGAGATGGATCGCCGCGCCATCGCCTGCTTCGACGCGGCGCTGGCCGACGCCGGGCTCACCGGGGAGCCGCTGCGGCAGGTGCTGCACGACTACTTCGCCTGGGCGACCACCACGACCATGTCGCGCTACCACGGCTCGGCCTCGGAGGTGCCGGCCGGGATGGCCGTCCCGCGCTGGTCGTGGGACGGCCTCCAGGAGGGTTAGGCGGCCGACGGCCCGGTGTTCACCCGGGAGCGGACGATCTCGACCACGTGCGCGACCGCCTCGTCGAGGGCGACCCCGTTGCGCTGCGAGCCGTCCCGGTAGCGGAAGGACACCGTGCCGGCGGCCACGTCGTCGTCGCCGGCGATCGCCATGAACGGGATCTTCTGCTGCTGCGCGGTGCGGATCTTCTTCTGCATGCGGTCGTCCGAGTGGTCGACCTCGGCCCGGATGCCCTGCTTCCGCAGCGCGGCGACGAAATCTTCCAGGTACGAGGCGTGCTCGTCGCGGATCGGGATGCCGACCACCTGCACCGGCGCCAGCCACGCCGGGAAGGCGCCGGCGTAGTGCTCCACCAGGACGCCGAAGAACCGCTCGATCGAGCCGAACTTCGCCGAGTGGATCATCACGGGTTCCTGGCGGGTGCCGTCGGCGGCCTGGTATTCGAGGCCGAAGCGGGCCGGCTGGTTGAAGTCGTACTGGATCGTCGACATCTGCCACGTACGGCCGATCGCGTCCTTGGCCTGCACCGAGATCTTGGGCCCGTAAAACGCCGCGCCACCGGGGTCCAGCACCAGTTCGAGGCCCGATGCGGCGGCCACGTCCTCGAGGACCTTCGTCGCGACGGCCCACTGCTCGTCCGTACCGATGAATTTGTCGCTCTTCGGGTCTCGGGTCGACAACTCCAGGTAGTAGTCGTCGAGACCGAAGTCGTCGAGCAGCGAGCGGACGAAGGTCAGCAGGTGCTTGATCTCGTCGGGGGCCTGCGCCGCGGTCACGTACGAGTGGGAATCGTCCTGGGTCAGGCCGCGCACCCGGGTCAGGCCGTGCACCACGCCCGACTTCTCGTAGCGGTACACCGTGCCGAACTCGAAGAAGCGCAGCGGCAGCTCACGGTAGGACCGCCCGCGCGACTTGAAGATCAAGTTGTGCATCGGGCAGTTCATGGCCTTGAGGTAGTAGTTCGCCCCCTCGAGCTCCATCGGGGGGAACATCGTGTCCTTGTAGTACGGCAGGTGCCCGGAGGTGTGGAACAGCCCCTCCTTGGTGATGTGCGGCGAGCCGACGTACTGGAAGCCCTCCTCGATGTGCCGCGCGCGGACGTAGTCCTCCATCTCGCGCTTGATCACCCCACCCTTCGGGTGGAAGACGACCAGACCCGACCCGATCTCATCGGGGAAGGAGAACAGATCCAGCTCGGTGCCCAGCTTGCGGTGATCGCGGCGTTCCGCTTCGGCAAGACGATTGAGGTACGCCTTGAGCTCGTCCCGCGAGGGCCAGGCCGTGCCGTAGATGCGCTGCAGCTGCGGATTCTTCTCGCTGCCGCGCCAGTAGGCGGCCGCCGAGCGCATCAGCTTGAACGCCGGGATCAGCCGGGTGGTCGGCAGGTGCGGGCCGCGGCACAGGTCGCCCCAGACCCGCTTGCCGTCCTTGTCGACGTTGTCGTAGTGGGTCAGCTCGCCGTGCCCGACCTCCATCACCTCGTTGGCGTCAACGTCGCCCTTGAGGTCGACCAATTCCAGCTTGTACGGCTCGGAGGCGAGCTCCACCCTCGCCTCGTCGAGCGACTTGTACTCGCGGCGGCGGAAGCTCTGCCCGGCCTTGACGATCTCCTGCATCCGCTTCTCGAGCTTCGACAGGTCGTCGGGCTGGAACGGCTTCGGCACGTCGAAGTCGTAGTAGAAACCGTTCTCGATGGGCGGGCCGATGCCGAGCTTGGCCTCGGGGAACACATCCTGCACTGCCTGGGCGAGCACGTGTGCGGTGGAGTGGCGCAGCACGTTCAGCCCGTCCGGCTCGTCGATCGCGACCGGGGTCACGTCGGTGTCGAGCTCGGGCTCCCAGTCGAGGTCACGCAGCCGGCCGGCCGCGTCGCGGACCACCACGACGGCCTTGGGGCCGCTGGTGGGCAGGCCGGCCTTGGCCACCGCGTCGGCGGCCGTGGTCCCGGCCGGGACGACAAGAGGGTCGGACACGGTCTTCTCCTTCGACGAACGGCAGGCCGAAGACGATGCTATCCGGCGGCCCGGACGCTCAACCGGTGACCCGCTGCGGCGGCGGCTGCCAGTCGTCCCAATTCGGGTCGGCCTTGCCGATCACCGCGGGCGGATAGCCGAGCAGCCGGGCGCCCGGCGTGCCGGCCAGCTGCTGCTGCACCGCGGTGATGTCGGACAGCTCCCGTTCGGTGTTCATGGTGGCCCGGCTCGCGGCGCCGTCCTGCACGGCGTCCAGCCGCTCCTGGCGGGCCAGCGCGGCGCTCCTGGCCCGGGCCAGAAGCAGGCGGTTGGCCCGGTCGCGGGCGGCGGTGGGCAGGCCGATGGTCGGGCCGATCAGCTCGGGGTGTTCGGTGATCAGCCGGTCCCGGTTGAGCTGGTTCATGTCGTTCCAGGCCTGCGCCTTGAAGTCGGCCGAGTAGATGTCGTTCGCCAGGAACTGGTAGTCCTGCAGCAGGAAGTCGTTCGACCCGGTCTCGGCCAGCACGGGGTTCAGCGGGTGCCGGTCGACCCCCATCCCGTCGATCAGGTCGGCGGCCCGGCGGTCGGCGTCGTTGGCCTGGGCCACGATCTGGGCGAGCCGCTGGGCGAGCTCGTCCATGATGCCCTGCACCGCCGCGACCGAGTCGGTGGTGACCGGGCCGGTCGTGCTGATCTGCCCGGTCCGCAGGTCGACCCGCATGCTGTCGGCCTTGGCGTCGTCGACCACGGCGTACGCCTGCTGGCGGCAGTGCTCGAACTTCTCGGCCAGGGCGCGCAGCTGCTGGGAGACGACGTGGAAGCCGTGCGGGATGTTGCCGATCTCGATCTGGAAGGTGCGGTTGCTCTGCTCGGCGGCCTCGGCGGCCGCGCCCTCCCAGTGGTTCGGCAGGTCGCCGGTGCCGCGCGCCATCTGCTCCACGGTCGCGTCGAGCTCGTCGGCGATCTTCTCCCAGCCGGCGGCCGCCTCCCGGATGCGGCCGGTGTCGGCGTGCAGCAGCGCGTCCAGCGTGATCTCCATCAGGAGTACCTCGGTTCCGGGTAGAGCTCGTGGGCCGCCCCGGCGTCGGACTCGTGGTAGTCGCCGGCTGCCTTGTGCAGGTCGTCGCCGAAGCCGCGCACCTGCCCGGCCAGGTCGGTCAGGGTCTGCCGCCAGCCGATCGCATATCCGCAGGCGGCGTTGAGCGCCGCGGACCCCTCGACGGCCGATACGCTGGTCAGGCCGCACCGGTCGACCTCGCCGGCGATCCGCTCGAGGCGCCCGGCCACGTCGGAGACGGCGTTCCCGATCTTGGACACCTCGGGTTCGTCGATGCGGACCATATCCCCCATGCCATCCTCCCATCGATACCGATAGTGACCGTACCGCGACCCGGCAAGCTGTCGTACCGGTCTGGCAAGGTGTTGCCCAGCAGATCGAGGAGGCGGCCATGGCGCTGCAGGATCAACTCGTGGGCCGCGTGCTCAAGCTGCCCGGCGCGGCCGGCGCGTTCACCGTCGAGCGGGGCCTGCGCATTCCGATGCGTGACGGCACCACCCTCGCGGCCGATCACTACGTGCCGGCCGGCAAACCCGCCGGCACCCTGCTCGTGCGCGGCCCGTACGGCCGTCGTTTCCCCTTCAACCTGCTGTACGCGAGGCCCTACGCCGCCCGGGGCTACCACGTCGTGTTCGTCTCCAGCCGCGGCACCGCCGACTCCGAGGGCGATTTCGACCCGATGCGCACCGAGCGCAAGGACGGGCGGGACGTGGTGGCCTGGCTGGTCGCACAGCCCTGGTTCACCGGCACGTTCGCGACGATCGGCCCGTCCTACCTCGGCTACACCCAGTGGACCCTGCTGGAGGAGCCGCCCGCCGAGATGGCCGCCGCGGTGATCACCGTCGGCCCGCACGACTTCGCCCGGCACTCGTGGGGCACCGGTTCGCTCAACCTCGACCTGGTCGGCTGGAGCGACATGGTGTCCCGGCTGCCCCGGTCGGACAGGCCGTCGCTGGCCGCCGCGGTGACCCAGGTGTTCGCCGGGCCCGGCCAGAAAAGGGCGCTGCGGCCGGTCTTCACCGACCTGCCGCTGGTCGAGGCGGCCGAGCGGCACTACGCGGGCCGGGCGCGCTGGTTCCGCGACCGGGCCACCCGCAACGACCTGGCCGACCCGTACTGGGAGCCGATGCGGCACCCGCTCGCCCTGGAGCGGGCGCAGATCCCGATCCTGCTGCACAGCGGCTGGCAAGACCTCTTCCTGCAACAGACGATCGAGCAGTACGCCCGGCTGCGCGCCCGCGGCGTCGACGTGGCCCTCACGATCGGCCCGTGGACGCACACCGAGGTGATCGGGAAGGGCGCCCCGATCCTCATCCCGGAGGCTCTCGACTGGCTCGGCGCCAAACTGCGCGGCGAGCCGTTGCGGCGGCCCTGTCCGGTGCGGGTGCAGGTGACCGGAACCCACGACTGGCGCGAGTCGGCGTCCTGGCCGCCACCCACCCGCGAGCTGGCCCTGCACCTGCGCCCCGGCGGCGGCCTCGGCGAGGCGGCCGCGGGCGAGGCGGCGTTCACCTTCGACCCGGCCGTCCCGACGCCCGCGGTCGGCGGCCCGCTGCTGGAGGGCGGCGGCTACGTCGACGACAGCTCGCTCGCCGTCCGCTCCGACGTGCTGGCGTTCACCGGCGCCCCGCTGGAGTCGGCGCTCGAGGTGCACGGCACCCCGGTGGCCGAGCTGGCGCACCGCAGCGACAACCCGCACGCCGACCTGTTCGTCCGCGTCAGCGAGGTCGACCCGGCCGGCCGCTCCCGCAACGTGACCGAGGGCTACCGCCGCCTCGACCCCGACCGCGACCAGAACGCCCCGGTCCGCCTCCCGCTCCTCCCGATCGCCCACCGCTTCGCGGCCGGCTCCCGGGTGCGCGTGCTGATCGCCGGCGGCTGCTATCCGCGGTTCTGGCGCAACCTGGGCACCGACGAAAACCCCGGCCTGGGCACCAAGCTCCAGGCGACCCGCCACACGGTCACCCTGGGCCCGTCCCGCATCGTGCTCCCCCGATCCCAGCCATGACGAGGTTGGTATCGGCGGTCCGGGAGTATCTCGGCCGCAAGCGCATCGCCGCCGCGGCAGCGTGGCACGCGAGCCTGACCGGCGACGACGCCGCGGCGCTCGAAGCCTTCGACCCGCAGTGGTGACGCGGGTTGGCACCGTCGTGAGCCCGGCCACGACTCGCGGCATGGCCGGCTGTTCGGTGGGGCATAGTGTCTTGGTGAACGCCCCATCGTGTCCCGCCGAGACTCGGCTGTATGAGAACGGCAAGGTCATCGCTGAGGATTTCCCCGCCGGCGAGGTGGCCGAGCGGCTGGCGCGACATCCGGATGCCGTGCTCTGGCTCGACCTCTATCGGCCGGACGCCCAGGATCTCGCCACGGTCGCCGAGGAGTTTCAGCTGCATCCGCTCGCGGTCGAGGATGCCACCCAGGAGCACGAGCGGCCGAAGCTCGACCGCTACCCGAAGCATCTCTTCCTCAACCTGTACGCCGTCGACGTCTCCACGAAGCCCGAGGACCCGCCGTTCGGCAAGACCGAGATCAGCGCCTTCGTCACCGACCGGGCCCTGATCACGGTCCGCAAGGCGCCCAGCGACACCGCCAAGTTCGTCGAGCGGTGGGACGCCAGCGCCAAGCTGACCGAGATGCGCGGCGTCGCGTTCCTGCTCTACGGCCTGCTCGACGTGGTGGTCGACGGGCACCTCAGCGCCGCGCAGCAGCTGGACGTCGCGATGGACAGCGTCGAGGACATCCTGCTCGAGGAGGGCGGCGCGCCGCGCGAGGTGCGGATGCGGGGCATGCGGCTGCGCAAGACGGTGGCCGCGCTGCGCCGGGCGGTGGCGCCGATGCCGGACCTGGTCGCGCAGGCCATGCGCCCCGACCTCGAGCTGGTCGGTGAGCATCTGATGCCCTACTTCCGGGACGTCGAGGACCACACCCAGCACGCCGACGACCAGGTGGAGCACCTGCGCGACCGGATCCAGTCGCTGCTGCAGGCCGACCTGGCCGAGCAGGGCAACGTGCTCAACGACATCACCCGCAAGCTGGCGGCCTGGGCCGCGGTGATCGCCGTCCCGACCGCGCTCACCGGCTATTTCGGACAGAACCTGCCGTACCCGGGCTTCGCCAAACCTTGGGGGTACGTGCAGAGTATGGTCCTGATCGTCTTCTCGGCCGGCGGTCTGTGGATCTATCTTCGCCGGCGCCACTGGCTCTAAGGTGAGGCATGCTGGCACTGGTCTGGGGCGCCATCCGCTCCCGCCGTGCCCAGGCATTGACCGTTCTCCTGCTCACCGCGCTCGCCACCGCCGTGGCCGCGGCCGGCCCGTGGTTCGCCGCGGCCGGCAGCAGCCGGGCGGCCGCCGGCGACGTCGCGTCGGCGCCCGCGGGCGAGCGCACCCTGTCGATCCGCAAGATCGCGCAGACCGCCGGTGACCCGTCCGGCGCCCTCGACCAGTTCGTGGCGAACGTCCGCGGCCTCATCCCGCTGCCCGCCGGCGACCCGGTCGCCGGCCTGGTGCAGCCGCTGATCATCCTGCGCGGCGAACTGACCCCGTCGATGGAGGTCGCCTACCGCGAGGACGTCTGCGCCCACCTGCGGCTCGACGGCACCTGCCCGGTCCGGCCGGGCGAGGTCGCGATCAGCGTGAACACCTCCCGGCAGCTCGACCTCGGGCCCGGTGATCGGCTCGACCTGCGGACGGCGCCGGACGCGAAGCCGCTCGCCCTGCGGGTGGTCGCCACCTATGCGCTGACCGACCCGGCCGGCTCGTACTGGAGCGACCCGCTGTTCACCGCGAACGGCGGCCTCGACCCGGCGTTCACCCCGCTCGAGACGTTCCGGGCGGCGGAGTTGAGCTCGCCGACGGTCAGCTACGACGTGCAGGTGTCCGACCGGCTGATCCGCGGCGACGGCGGCTACGACCTGGCCGCGGTGCTCCGGCGGGCCGGCCACGACCTCGCCCAGGACTCGCTGCGGCTGGTCGACAACACCGGGCCGCTGCTGCGCTCGGTCGCCGAGGACCGCGCGGCCATCCGGCGCGGGGTGCTGGTCGCGGTGCTGCAGGTGGTGGTGCTGGCCTGGTTCGCGATCGGGCTGGCCGGCCACTACACCGGGCGGGACCGGCGCGGCGACGCGGCCCTGGTCAAGCTGCGCGGCGGCACCCGCGGCGCGCTGCTGCGCCTGGCCTGGGGCCAGCATGTGCCGCCGCTGGTGCTCGGCGCGCTGGCCGGCCTGCCGCTGGGCTACGCGCTCGCGCGGCTGCTGGCCGGGCCGGTCGACGGGCCGGCGACGCTGAGACTGTCGGCGGTCGCGGCCGGGGCGGTGCTGGCCGGCGGCCTGGTGGTGCTCGCCCTGATCGAGGCGGTGGCGCTGCGCCGGCCGGTCGCCGACCTGCTGCGCGAGGTCACCGGCCGCGGCGACTGGCGCTCCGGCCTGGCCGACGTGCTGCTGCTCGCGGTCGCGGTGGCGGGGATCTACCAGGCCCGGTCCGGCGCGGCCGGCGCCGGGCTCGCGCTGGCCGCGCCCGCCCTGGTGGCGCTGGCGGTCGCGCTGCTGGTGGCCCGGCTGCTCGGCCGGGTGGCCGACCGCGGCGGCGGCGCGGCCGTGCGCGCCGGCCGGCTGCGGCTCGGCCTGACCGCCGTGCAGGTGTCCCGGCAGCCCGGCAGCGACCGGGTGTTCGCGCTGGTCGTGGTGGCGGTCGCGGTCTTCACCACCGGCGTCGGCGGATACCTCGGCGAGCGTACGGCCCGGCTCGAGCGCGGCGCCGCCGAACTGGGCGCGACCCGGGTGCTCGGCGTGCAGGCGCCGAACCGGACCGTGCTGCTGGCCGCGGTCCGCGCCGCCGACCCGGCCGGGGACCAGGCCATGGCGGTCGCGGTCGACACCACGACCGACCCGCCGGTGCTCGCCGTCGACAGTGGACGGCTGGCGGCGGTGGCCCGCTGGCGGCCCGAGTACGGCCCGCTCGGCGCGCTGGCGGCGGGGGCGGGGCCGGCCGCGCTGCCCCGGATCACCGGGCACCGGCTGGCCGTGCGGGTCGCCGCGACCGGCCCGGCAGCCGCGACGGACTCGGCTCCGGCGTCGGGCGGCTCGGCTCCGGCGTCGGGCGGCTCGGCTCCGGCGTCGGGCGGCTCGGCTCCCGCGACGCTCGGCTCGGCTCCGGCGTCGGGCGGCTCGGCTCCGGCGTCGGGCGGCTCGGCTCCCGCGACGCTCACCCTGGTGCTGCAGCACGAGGGCACCGGCGCGCCGGTCACCGTGGACTTCGGCCGCGTCGGCCCGGGGGAGCGGACCCTCTCGGCGCCGGTGGCCGGCTGCGCCGAGCCGCCCGGCTGCCGGATTCTGCACTGGGAGGTCGCCGGCCGGCCGGGCGCCTCGATCTCGCTACGCGGCCTCGACCAGCTCGACCCGCCCGGCTCGATCCTGGACGCCGCCCGGCTCGGCGACATCGCCCGCTGGCGGGCCGGCACCGCGGCCCCGGCGCTGAGCCTGGCCGCCACCGGCGGCGCGCTGACGCTGACCGTCCCCGCGCCCGCCGCCGTCGCCCCGGAAGGCGCGGCCGCCGTCGCCCCGGAAGGCGCGGCCGGCGTCGCCCCGGAAGGCGCGGCCGCCGGCGGCCCGGAAGGCGTCGCCGCGTACGCGGTCGACACCGACCTGCCGCTGCCGGTCGTGCTGGCCGGCCCGGCCCCGGAGCACTGGCAGTTCGGCGAGGCCACCCTGCTCGCCTTCGGCCGCGAGCCGACCCCGGTGCGGGTGGCCGCCACCGCGACCGCCTTGCCGGTGCTCGGGCGGCGGGGCGTTCTCGCCGACCTCGACGCGACCCGGCGAGTGATCGGCGACGCCAGCCCGCCCGGCCAGTTCCAGGTCTGGCTGGCGCCCGGCGCGCGACCCGGCATCGTCGCCGCGCTGACCCGAGCCGGGCTGACCGTCGGCTCCGACGTGACGATCGCCGGCCGGGCCCGGGACCTCGACGAGCAGGCGCCCGCCGTGGTGACCCGATTCGCGCTGCTGGCCGGCGTCGTGGTGCTGCTGCTCGCCGCCGCGGCCCTCGGGGTGGCCGCCGCCGTCGACCGGCGAGCCCGGCTCGACCAGTTGCGGGCGCTGCGCGTGCAAGGCCTTCCCCGAAACGTCGCGGTGGCCACGGCGTACGCGGGAATGGTTGGTCTTGTTCTCAGCGGCCTGCTCGCCGGGCTGGTCGCGGCGGCGCTCGCCCGGCCGATCGCCCGGATCACCGTGCCCGCCTTCGCCGACGGCTGGGACGTGCTGCCGCTGCCGGGCGCGCTCGGCCCGGTGTCGCTGGCCCTCGCCGCCCTGGCCGCGTGGCTGGTGCTCGGCCTGGTCGGCTGGCTCGCGACGCGGCCGCTGACCCGGGAGGCCCGGCGATGATCTCCCTGGTCCTCGCCATGGTGTGGACGCGCCGCGGCCAGTCGCTGACGCTCGCCCTGCTTGCCCTGCTCGCGGTGGCCGCCGCCGTCGCCTCGCCGGCCTACCTCGCCGCCGCCGACCGGGCCGTCGCCGCCGAGCAGATCGCCACCGCCACCCCGGCCGAGCGCGGCGTCGTGCTGAGCTCCGGGCAGGACAACCGGATCAACAACGTTGGCAACCCGGACTTCAGCAACATCGGCGCCGCGCTGGCCGATCTGCCCGGCTTCGACTACCGCTACTCGGCCGAGTTCCCGGCGGTCGGCATCGAGTCCGACAACGTCAACGCCTCCCGGGTCGTCTTCCGCCAGGACGCCTGCGCGCACCTGCGGATCGTCGCCGGGCGCTGCCTGATCGGCGAGGGCGAGGTGCTGATCGGCGCCGAGACCGCGAGGCGGCTGCGGCTGACGGCCGGGCAGGCGATCACGCTGACCTTCGCCAAGAACAACAACAACGACCAGCGCCCGCTCTGGCTGCCCAACGGCAAACCCCAGCGGCTGTACGTGGCCGGGACGTACACGGTGCCGCGGCCGGACGACCTCTACTGGGGCACCCACGGGTACTTCACGGCGACTCCCGGCGCCTGGCCCGGGGAGCCGGTCTTCACCGGTGCGGCCACCCTCGCGGTGTTCGACCGCGGCCTGACCCAGCTGGCGATCGACGGCACCGCCGAACCGGCCGCCCTCGACATCGACCGGCTGCCGCAGCTGCGGGCCGGGCTCGACGCGCTCAAGGTGACCGCCCGCAAGCTCGGGCCCACCGTGCAGGTCAACACGAGCCTGCCGGACCTGCTGGACCGGATCGCCGCGGGCCGCTCCGACGCGCACCTGATCGTGCCGGTCATGGCCGTACCGCTGGTGCTGCTCGCCTGCTTCTGCATCTTCCTCGCGGTGGGCTACAGCGCCCAGGGCCGGCAACCCGAGCTCGCCGTGGTCGCGCTGCGCGGCACCCGGTGGTGGACCCGCTGGTGGCTGGCGACCGGGGAGAGCCTGCTCGCGGTGCTGGCCGGCGCGGTAGTCGGCTGCGTGGCCGGGCAGCTACTGGTCAACGCGGTGGCCGCCGCCCGCTTCCCCGGCGTCGGGGTGGCTGCCGGCTTCGCGTCGCTGCGCTACGCCCCGATCGCCGCGCTGGCCGCCGTCACCGCCGCCGTGCTCGCCCAGCGCCGGCAGCTGATCAGCCCGGTCGCCACCCTGCTGCGCCGCACCGGCCACCCCGGGGACGGCCGGGGCGCGGTTGTCGCCGAGGCGGTCGTCGTGCTGCTCGCCGTGGTCGGCGGCGTCCAGCTCGCGGTCTCCGGCGGCACGCTGACCGGCATCGGGCTGCTCGCGCCGGCCTTCGTCATCCTCGCCCTGTCCCTGCTCGCCGCCCGGGCCCTGCTCCCGGCGGTCACCGGCTACGCCACCCGGACGCTGCGGGCCGGCCGCCTCGGCCCGGCGCTGGCCGGCTTCCAGCTCTCCCGCCACCCGGGCGCGCAGCGGCTGTTCGCCCTGCTGGTCGCCACCGTCGCGGTGGCCGGGTACGCGGCCTGTGCGATCGACGTCGCCGCCCAGGGCCGGGACGTACAGGCCGGGCTGGGCCTCGGCGCCGACCGGGTGCTGTCGATCGACCCGACCTACCGCAGCCGGCTGCTCCACGCGGTGCGGCAGGTCGACCCGGATGGGCGGTTCGCGATGGCGGTCGCCCGGCTGCCCAGCTCCGCCGCGGACGAGCCGCCCGGCCTCGCCGTCGACTCCACCCGGCTGGCCGCGGTGGCCGGCGCTTCTTTCCGGACAGCAGCCGCCCGGCTGCGTCCGGCGACCGCCGCCCCGGTGCTGGTCGACGGGCCGGATCTCGGCCTCGACGTCACCGCCACCGGCATGACCGAGGGCAAGGAGCTGAAGCTGGCGGCCGCGGTCTCCTCGATGACCGGGCTCGGCGACGAGCTGGTCGACTTCGGCACGCTCCGCGACGGCCGGTCCCGCTACGTGCAGCGGGCGCCGGTCTGCTCGCCGCGCTGCCGGGTCAACGGCATCGAGGTCACCATCGCCACCGATCAGCCCGGCGTGACCGGGAAGGTGGTCGTCGACTCGCTCGGCGGGCTGGCGATCGACGCCGATGCGCCGGCCGGCCTGCAGAACGGCATCTGGGCGCGGCCGCCCGGCGTGCCCACCCCGTTGCCGGTCGCGTACGCCGGAGACCTGCCGGCCAACCAGATCGCCGGCCTCGACGCGCGGCCCCTGCCGATCCGCCGCGTCGCCCGGCTGCCCGCCGTCCCGCGCCTCGGCACGCACGCCACGATGGTCGACCTCGAGGACGCCGACCGGCTCGCCGTGGACGCGTCGCCGGCGGTCGACCCGCAGGTCTGGCTCAACCGGCACGCGCCCGCCGACATCCTCGACCGGCTGGCCGCGGCCGGGCTCACGGTCACCGGCGACACCCGGGCGGCGCAGGTGCGGCAGCGGCTCGCCGGGCAGGGGCCGGCCCTGTCGCTCGACTTCTACGTCCTGGCCGCCGTCCTGTCGGTGCTGCTCGGCGCGGGTGCGCTGGTGCTGGCGGCGGCGGTCGACCGGGAGCGCCGGGTCGAGGACCTGTCGGCGCTGCGTACCCAGGGACTGCGGCGGGCGGTGGCGGGGCGGGCGACGCTGTGGACGTACCCGGCGCTGGTGGCGATCGCGGCGATCGCCGGCACGCTGATCGCGGTGGCGGCGTGGGCGCTGACCGGCTGGGCGCTGCCGCTGGCCGGGCTCGACCCGCCGCCGTTGCCGCTGCCCACCTGGCCCCGGCCGGCCACCGTCCTGCTCACCGCCGTCGCGGTGGTCGTCCTGCTGGCGGCCGTCGCCCTCGGCACGGGTCGCGATCTGCGGCGTCGCATCAACGTGGGGAGTCGCGAGTGAAGACCCTGTCCGTCGAGGGTGCCGACCTGTCCTGGAACGGCGGCCCCGCGGTGCTGACCGGCGTCACGGTCACCGCCCGCCCCGGCGAGATGCTGGCCGTCACCGGCACCTCGGGCGCCGGCAAGACCACCCTGCTCAGCGTGATGGCCGGCCTGCTGCGGCCGGCCACCGGGCGGGTGCTGATCGACGGCGAGTCCCTGGGCGACCGCGACCGCGCGGTGTCGCTGGGCGTCGTGCTGATCCCGCAGGACAACGGCCTGGCCGCGATCCTGACCGCCGCCGAGAACATCTCGGTCGCGGTCATCGCCACCGGCGGCACGCCGGCCGAGGCCCGCCGCCGCACCGCCGAGTCGCTCGAGCCGCTCGGGCTCGCCGGCCAGGCCGACCAGCTGATCGAGGAGCTGTCCGGCGGCCAGCAGCAGCGGACGGCGATCGCCCGCGGGCTGGCGCTGCGCGGCGACGTGCTGCTGGCCGACGAGGTCACCAGCGAGCTCGACGCGGCCAACCGGCAGCGGGTGATCGAGCTGCTGCGGGCGGAGGCGACCCGCGGCGCGGCGGTCGTCTTCGCCACGCACGACCCGGAGGCGGCCGCGGCCTGCGACCGGGAGCTGCGCCTGGCCGACGGTTCCGCGGTCTGGGCCCGTCCCTAGGTCGCTAATCGAGCGCCTCGCCCAGCGGGACCAGGCCCTGTTGCAGGCCGAAGATGGCGGCCTGGGTGCGATCGGAGAGCTGGAGCTTGGCCAGGATGCTGGACACGTGCGCCTTGACCGTCTCCTCGGTGATGGCCAGCGTCTTCGCGATCTCCCGATTCGAGCGTCCGCGGGCCAGCTGGGCCAGCACCTGCGTCTCCCGCGGCGACAGCGTGTGCAACGGGCCGGCCGGCGGACCGGCCTCGCGGACCTCACGGACCAGGCGGGCCGCGATCCGCGGGTCGAGGCGGCTCTCCCCACGGGCGGCGGCCCGGACCGAGGCGACGACGTCGTCGACGCCGGCCGTCTTGGGCAGGTAGGCGAGGGCGCCGGCGCGAATCGCGGCCAGCAGGTGCTCGTCGGCGGTGGAGGACGTGAGCATCAGGACCTCGGTCGCGGGCCGGTCCCGTTTGATCCGGGCCAGCACGTCCAGGCCGCTGGCGTCGGGCAGGAACAGGTCCAGCAGGACGACCGTGGGGGCCAGGCCCCGGGCCGCGGTCACCGCGCTCGCGCCGTCGGGGCAGTCGCCGACCACTTCGATGCCGTCCTCCTGCTCGAGGAGGTAGCGCAGGCCCTGCCGGACCACGCTGTGGTCGTCGACGATCAGCACGGTGATCATGCGGTCGGTCCCAGCGTCACCCGTACGGTCGCTCCCCGGCCCGGCGCCGACTCGACCCGGAGCTCGCCGCCGAGCTCGGCCACCCGCTCCCGCATCAGACCGAGGCCCATGCCGTGCCGCTCGGCGGCCCGCCCGGGGTCGAAGCCGGCGCCGTCGTCGCGGACCGACAGTTCGATCCGACCGCCGCCGGCGTCGGCCAGCCGCACCACCACGGTGGACGGCCGGCCGTGCTTGACGGCGTTGGCCAGGGCCTCCTGGACCACCCGCAGCAGCGCCGGCTCGGCCGCCGGGTCGAGGCCGACCGGTTCCAGCTCGGTCTCGACCGCGATGCCGAGCCGATCCCGGTACGCGCGAGCCAGCTCCGCCAGCGCCGGTCCCAGCCCGGCCCCGCGCAACGCGACCGGCCGCAGCTCCAGCAGCAACGCCTGCATCTCCTGCAGCGTGCCCGACACGGTCCGCTCCATCGCCTCGACGCGCGGGTGCATCGGCGACCCCGCCGGCAACGCCCGCCGCAGGCCGCCGGCCAGCAGCCGCAGCGAGAACAGATCCTGCGAGATCGAGTCGTGCAGCTCGCGGGCGATGCGGGCGCGCTCGCCGGCGCCGGCCAGCGCCCGCTCGGTGGCCATCGTCTCGGCCAGCCGCTCGGCCATCCGGTTGAAGCCGGCCTCGAGCCGGGCCACCTCGTCGCCGCCGGCCACCGGCACCCGCCGCTCGTAGTCGCCGGCGGCCACCGCGTCGGTGCTGTCGGCCAGGCGCTGCAGGCGGCCGAGCAAGCGCCGGGTCGACAGCAGCCCGAACACCGCGCCCACCGGCAACGCGCCCAGCAGCACCAGCAGGCCGAGGCCGAGCCGGCGGCCAGGCCGTCCCAGACGCTCGGGCCGCGGCCACCGATAGCCTTGATCCTGGCGGTGACCGGGATCTGTACGTAGACCAGGCCCGCGACATCCTTGGTTCCGGTCTGGATCACGCTGACCGGTACGGCGGACCAGAACACATCGCGGTCCTGTCCGCCGTAACCCTTGGGGCTGCTCTCGAACCGGGCCAGCACCCCGGCGTCGATCTGCCCGCCGACCGGGTACCGGGCCGGGTACGAGCTGCTGACGATCCGCCCGGACGGATCGGCCAGCAGCGCCATCGTCATCGGGCCGGTGCCGGCCGGGACCCCCACCGTGTACGGGATGCGCACCTCGACCCCGCTGGCGGCCAGCTGCGCCTGGCCCGGCGGCAGCTGCAGGGTCCGGTCGCCGATCGGGAACCGCGCGGCGTCCGGCAGCCGACCCAGCTGCGCGACGAGCCCAGCGGCGTTGTCCGCGATGTCCCGGGCGGTCAGGCCGGCTACCAGCACCCGCGCGTCCTGCTGGCCGGCGAGCAGGCCGGGCACCACCACGATCAGCACCACGGCCTCGACCACGGCCACGGCGGCCGCCGTCACCAGCACGTACGAGCCGGCCATCCGGGCCCGCAGACCCCAGCTTCTGCGCATCCACCTCACCATAGGACGCATCCCGGCGGCTCAGGTACCGCGCAGCGCGTCGGCCGGGGCCAGCCGGGCCGCCCGCAGCGCCGGATACAGGCCGGCGACCGCCCCGATCACCAGTGCCGCGGCCAGCCCGGCCGCCACGGCGACCAGCGGGATCAGCGGCGGCCAGCCGTGCTCGACGGCCAGCACCCGGGTGATGATCACTCCCGCCACCACCCCGAGCCCACCCCCCGCCGCGGCCAGCACGACCGACTCGATGAGGAACTGAGCGGCAACGTGCGGGCGAGCTGCCCCCAGCGCCCGGCGCAGGCCGATCTCGCCCCGGCGTTCCAGCACCGAGACGATCATGACATTGGCGATGCCGATGCCGCCGACCAGCAACGCCACCGCGCCCAGGCCGAGGAACAGCGCGGTGCCGGAGCTCGCGGCGGCCAGCCGGGCGGTCAGCGCGTCCGACGGGCGGCTCACCGTCACCTGCTCGGGCGCCTCGGGATCGGCCGCGCGGGAGAGCAGGTCGCGCACCTGGGCGGTCCGGTCGGTTTCCGTACGCACATAGATGCGCGTCGGGTGCCCGTCATAGCCCAGCCGCGTTGCCGCCTCGGGCAGGCCGATCAGCACCGAGTTGTCGATCTCGGGGGCCAGCTCGACCGGGCGCAGGATGCCGATCACCGCGTACCACCGGCCACCGGCCGTGATCCGCGGGTGGCCGGCCAGGTCGGCGATGCCCAGCGACTGCGCCGCCGCGTGGCCGAGCACGGCGGCCGGGTAGTGGTCGGTGGTGCCGCTGAGGAACGCGCCGTGCTCGAGCGTTCCGCCGACCGTGGATAGCAGATCAACGGCGGTTGCGCGTACGCCGACCCCACCGGTCAGCCGCGTCGGCACCAGATCGGATCGGTACGCGTTGACGTCGGCGAGCTCGGCCGTGGCCGTCGTCCCGGTCACGCCCTGGGTCCGGGCGATCGTGGCCGGCGCGGTGCCCGGCAGCGGCACCTCCTGCCCGGCCAGGCTCTGCCCCGACGAAACGGTCAGCATGCCGGTGCCGAGCCGGTCGATCCGGGCGAGCAGGTCGGCCTGGCTGGACCGGGTGATGCCGAGGACGCCCACCACGGCGGCGATGCCGATGGCCACGCCGACCAGCGAGAGTGCCGCTCGTACCGGCCGGCTCCGCAGCCCGACCGTACCGACCGGCAGCAGGTCGGCCACGCGCAACCGCGACCGCGGCGGAGTCATCTGTAGCGGGGTCATGTGTCGCTCCCGATGTCGTCGACGATCCGTCCGTCGCGGATCTCCACGCGACGGCGGGCGGCCGCCGCCACCCGGTCGTCGTGGGTGATCACGACGATCGTCGTGCCGGCCTCGTTCAGCTCCCGGAGAAGGGCCAGGATGCCGGCGCCGGCGGCACTGTCGAGGTTGCCGGTCGGCTCGTCGGCCAGCACGACGGCGGGCCGGCCGACCACGGCCCGCGCGATGGCCGCCCGCTGGCGCTCGCCGCCGGAGAGCAGCCCTGCCCGGTGCCGCGCGCGGTCCCCGAGCCCGACCCGGTCCAGCGCCTCGTCGGCGGCCCGGCGGCGCTCGGCGGCCCGAACGCCCCGGTACAGCAGGCCGGCGGCCACGTTGTCGCGGGCGGTGAGCCGTTCCATCAGGAAGAACTGCTGGAAGACGACGCCCAGACGGTGCGCCCGCAACCCGGCGATCCGGCGGTCGGACAGGCCCTCGAGGGGCTGGCCGGCGATGCGTACGGAACCCGATGTCGGCCGGTCCAGTCCGGCGGCGAGGTTGAGCAGCGTGGTCTTGCCGGACCCGGACGGCCCGACGACCGCGACCATCTCTCCGGCGTGGACGGTCAGGCTGATCCCGTCGACCGGCACGACGCCCGGGTAGGCCTTGCGGACCGCACGCAACTCCAGGACGGCGCTCATCCGGCCGGCACCTGAACGAGCTGACCCGGCGTGAGGTCACCGTCGACCTCGACCGTGCCGGTCACATCGTCGAACAGTCCCGGCGTGACCGGCACGAACCCGCCGCTCGCCAGCCGCACCTGGTACCCGCCGCCGGATCGGGGCAGCAAGGCCAGGACCGGCACCAGCAACACGCCGGTCCGGCTCGCGGTCGTGAGGTAGACGCCGGTCGGCGCCTCGTCCAGACCCTGAGCCGCCTTGGGCAGGGTGACCCGGATGGTGACAGTGACGGTGGCGGCGCTCTGTTCACCGCCCTGCCGGGCCGGCGTGGTGGCCGTGCGAGCCACCGAGCTGACGGTGCCGGCGCTCGTGCCCGGCAGGCCGTTCACCGTGATCTCCACCCGGTCGCCGGGGGCGACCGTGGCCCGCTCGGCCACCGGGATCTCGCAGGTGACCACCGGCCGGGTCGAGGTGCCGGTCAGCACAGTCGAGCCCACCCCGACGCTGGTCCCCGGTGCCGCCGGCACCTGGTCGACGCGCAGCGATCCCGGCTCGAACACCACGGTTCCCAACGGCAACTGCCCCGTGCGCTGCCCCGCCGGCAGGCCCCAGGCGGCCTGCCATCGTCTGATGGCCGCCGCCGTGGCCGCCGTGAACGTGTCGTCCACCGTCATCCGGTCGTCCGGATCCATGCCCAGCGCGACCAGGTTCGTCTCCAGCTCCTTGACGTCCGGCCCGGGGGTCACGCCCAGGCGCAGTTCCCGGTACGCCGGCACCGCCCCGAACAGCAGGTGCGTCGGCCGGTCGGCCACCCGGTACAGGACGCCGCCCCGGTACACGGTGCTCCCGGCCGGCGCCACCGCGGTCAGCACGCCCGGCTGACCCAGAACGGCGACCGGGTAGCTGCCGGCGAATCCGAGAGTGCCCGTGTACTGGGTCCGCTCGGCCACCGAACCGCGGGTCACCGCCGCCGTACCCGTCACCACCTCGGCGGCCGGCGCCGGCGTCGCCGGCCGGGCGGTCATCGCCCATCCGGCGCCGGCCGCGGCCACACCGAGAATCGTCACCGCCGCGCCCACCACCTTTCTCATGAGGCGAACCTGATCGGGCCGTCGTAGTACTTCTGGCAGATCTGGATCTTCGGGCCGACCGCGGCCTTGCCCTGCGCCATGATCTGATCCGCGCCCGGGAACACGCCGTCGGCTCGCGGATCGGGCCAGTCCGGCTCGCCGTTCTGCCGCATGCACTGGGCGAACTGCCGCATCTTGGGTACGTCGGCGGGGTTGGGAACGTTCTCCCGGTCGTTGTTCTGCAGGGCAGCGGCCGGTATCCGGTCCTCCACCGCTTTGCAGGCGGCCCGAGCCGCGTCGAGGTTCTGTCGCGTCGCCTGGTCCACAGTGTTCTCGTCGGGCACCACGACGTGCCCGTTGCGGACGGGGACGTCGGGCATGCCGGGCGCCCCGTGCTGCCTGATGCACTGGACCAGGTTGTTCACCAGCACCTGGACCTGCGCGTCGGACATGCCGCTCGGCGCGGGGGCGGGCGCGGCCGACGAGCGGCCGCTGCCGCATCCCGCCGGCGCGACCATTCCGATCAGGGCAATGACCACGGCCGTCCGTCGACCGCCTCGGAATACAGGCACGATTGCTCCCTCCGTGTGGCGGCCTCCGCGACCGCGCCTATGACGCTCGCAGCGCGGGAGAGCGGACACATTACCCCACGGTGGGGGTGGCCATTCCCCCTTCGGGGAACCGGCGGGGGGCAGGATGGGGGCATGCCTCTGCACTCCGGCCGGCGCCCGCAGGACGCGGCGACGAACCGCAACAGCAACCCCTTCGCGACCGTGGCCAATCCGGCGCTGGCGCAGCAGCTCTCGCCGCCGCTGCGGGCGCTGGCCGACGACCCGGTGCCGGCCGACGTGGCGTACCAACTCGTACACGATGAACTGCTCTTGGACGGGCGGGCCCGGCTGAACCTGGCGACGTTCGTGACCACGTGGATGGAGCCGCAGGCGGAGCGGCTGATGGCCGAGTGCGCCGACAAGAACATGATCGACAAGGACGAGTACCCGCAGACCGCCGAGTTCGAGCGGCGCTGCGTGAACATGCTGGCCGACCTGTGGCACGCGCCCGACCCGGACGAGGTGGTCGGCTGCTCGACGACCGGGTCGAGCGAGGCCGCGATGCTGGCCGGCCTGGCCCTCAAGCGGCGCTGGGCCGCCCGGCAGCCGGCCGGGAGCACCGCCCGGCCGAACGTCGTCATGGGCAGCAACGTGCAGGTGTGCTGGGAGAAGTTCGCCAACTACTGGGAGGTCGAGCCCCGGATGGCGAAACTGCACGGCGACACGCTGCACCTGACGGCGGAGGACGCGGTGGCGCTGTGCGACGAGAACACGATCGGCGTCGTCGCGATCCTGGGTTCGACGTACGACGGCAGCTACGAGCCGGTCGCCGAGATCGCCGCCGCCCTGGACGCGCTGCAGGGGCGCACCGGCTGGGACATCCCGCTGCACGTCGACGGCGCCTCCGGTGCGATGATCGCGCCGTTTCTCGACCCGGACCTCGAGTGGGACTTCCGCCTCGACCGGGTCGCGTCGATCAACACCTCGGGCCACAAGTACGGCCTGGTCTACCCGGGCGTCGGCTGGGTGCTGTGGCGCTCCCGCGGCGCGCTGCCCGAGGAACTGGTCTTCGACGTCAGCTACCTGGGCGGCTCGATGCCGACCTTCGCGCTGAACTTCTCCCGCCCCGGCGCCGAGGTGGTCGCCCAGTACTACACGTTCTTCCGGCTCGGCCGCGAGGGCTTCCGGGCCGTCCAGCAGGCCGCCCGTGACGTCGCGGTGCACCTGTCCACGGGGATCGAGGCGACCGGCCTGTTCCGGCTGATCACCCGCGGCGACCAGGTGCCGGCCTTCGCGTTCGCCACCGCCCCGGAGGTGACCGGCTTCGACGTCTTCGACGTGTCCCGGATGTTGCGCGAGCGGGGGTGGCTGGTGCCGGCCTACACGTTCCCGGCCGAGCGCACCGACCTGTCCGTCCTGCGGATCGTCGTCCGTAACGGCTTCACCATGGACCTGGCCAACCTGTTCCTGGCCGACCTCAACCGGTTGCTGCCGCACCTGTCGGGTGGGCCGTCGGCGACCGCCTTTCATCACTAGGCACCAGGGTGACCTCGCCGTCGAGGTGCTGCACGGTGAACAGCGTCCCGGGTGGATAGTTGCCCAGCACCTCCGGCGGCAACTGCACCGTGCCGTCGCCGGCGACCACCGCGAAGTCCTGCCCGTCGCGGCCCTCGGCGCCGACCCGCCCGTCGCGGATCGTCACCGCCCGGCCCAGCCGCGCGCCCACCTCGTTGTCGTGGGTGACCACCACGATCGTGGTCTGCCGTTCGGCGTTCACCGTCTCCATCGCCGCGAGGACCTCGTCGCGCCCGGCCGTGTCGAGGCGGCTGGTCGGCTCGTCCACCAGCAGCAGGCCCGGGCCGGTGGCGATGCCGACCGCGAGGGCCGCCCGCTGCCGCCCGCCGGGGGTCAGGTCGGCGAGGCGTTGCCGGCCCTGGCCCGGCAGGCCGACGAGATCGAGGATGCGATCCGGGTCGTCCAGCTTGATACCCCTGGTGTGGGCGGCCCGGCGCTGGGCGAGCCAGATGTTGCGGTGCAGTGACGCGTACGGCAGAAGGTTTCGTCCCGCACCCTGCAGGACCACGCCGATCTCCGTCCCGCGCAGCCGGGAGACCTCGCCGTCGGAGAGCTTGCCCATGTCGTACGTGCCGATGTTGATCCGCCCGGCGGACGGCCGCATCAGGCCCGCGAGCAGCGCGATCAGCGTCGACTTGCCGGAGCCGGACGGCCCGACCAGCGCCAGCGTCTCACCCGGCGCGATCGACAGGTCGACGCCGGCCAGCGCCACGACGTCACCCGCCTCGGCCCGGTAGATGTGCACGACCCGGCGGCAGGCCACGGCCAGTCCGTTCATGCGGCTCACGCTAGCGGGACCCATGGTCGCTCGAAAGTGTCCGGCCGTAGGCTTCTAGGGTGATCCCCGTGCGTGACATCGCCGTTTTCTCCGGATCCGCCCATCCCGAGCTCGCCGCCGAGATCTGCCTGCATCTGGGTGTGCCGCTGATGCCCACCAAGACTTCCCGATTCGCCAACGACTGCATCGAGGTCCAGCTCCAGGGCAACTGCCGCGAGCGGGACGTCTTCCTCATCCAGCCGCTGGTTCCACCCGTACAAGAGAATTTGGTGGAATTGCTTTTCATGCTCGACGCCGCCCGTGGCGCGAGCGCCGGCCGCATCACCGTGGTGCTGCCGCACTACGCCTACGCCCGCAGCGACAAGAAGGACGCGCCGCGCATTTCCATCGGCGGCCGACTGGTGGCCGATCTGCTCACCACGGCCGGCGCCCACCGCGTCCTGGCCATGACGTTGCACTCCCCGCAGGTGCACGGTTTCTTCAGCATTCCGGTCGACCATTTGCACGCGCTGCGCGAGCTGGCCCACCATTTCCGCGGCTACGACCTGAGCAACACCGTGGTCGTCTCGCCCGACCTGGGCAACGCGAAAGAGGCCGCGGCGTTCGCCCGCATGCTCGACATCGACGTGGCGGCCGGCGCGAAGCAGCGCTACGCCGACGACAAGGTGGTCATCACCACGGTGATCGGCGACGTGACCGACCGCGACGTCATCGTGCTCGACGACGAGATCGCCAAGGGCAGCACCGTTTTCGAATTGCTGGCCCGGCTGCGCGAGCGCAATGTCCGCAGCGTCCGGGTCGCCTGCACGCACGGCCTGTTCACCGGCGACGCCATCCGCCGCCTCTCCGACGAGAAGGAGATCGAGGAGATCGTCTGCACCAACACGGTGCCGATTCCCCGCAAGAACCACACCGAGAAGCTGACCATTCTCTCGGTCGCCCCGGCGCTGGCCGAGGCGATGCGCCGCATCCACAACGGCGAATCGGTGAGCGCCCTGTTCGCCTGAATTCACATTCCTGTCGTATCTGGGTGGGGCGTACGACCGCAGCCTCGCCGAGGCCGGGCCAGGGGCCCAGCTTTCGCTGCCCCTGGCCCTTCATTCTGCGTGAGTGGTTCGTCAGGCTGTCACGCCGATCCGGGCGCGCATTTCCTCGGCCCAGAGGTCGGCGGCGTAGACGTCGCTGCCCGGCTGGTGCTTGCGGCCGCCCTCGGCCAGGCTCCCGGCGTTGACCGGCTCGAAGCCCAGCTGCTCGATGATGTCGGCCACCTCGCGCTTGGCCGCGGCGTCGTCGCCCGAGAGCGGGATGCCGTAGCGCTCGAGCGCCCCGGCCTCGTGCCCGTAGTCGCGCAGGTGGTCCCACCGCATCGCGTTGAAGGCCTTGACCACGCGGCCGCCGCGCAGATGCTCCTGAACCAGCTCGCTGGAGGTGGTCCACCCCTCGTCGAGCGCCGCGATGTGCCCGTCCCGGCCGGGCAGATAGTTCTCCACGTCGACGATCGTCTTGCCATCCAGCCCGCCGGCCGGCAGGTCGTGGTAGTGCCCGAACGGGGTGGCCAGCACGACCATGTCGCCGTAGTCGGCCGCCTCGCGGGCGGTCATGGCGTGGGCGTGCCTGCCGAGCGATGTCTCCAGATCGTGCAGCGTCTCGGGCGCCCGGGAGTTGGCGACGGCCACGTCATGCCCGGCCACCACGAACGACCGAGCCAGCGTCGACCCGACATGCCCCGCGCCGATGATCCCGATGTGCATGTTTCTCCTCCTCAACCGGCAGTTTGATCCAGACCGGGAGGAGGTCGTACGTCACGTTACCCGGTGAGCGAGGGACGGGGAGGGCGTCCCGTCCCCCGCTCCAGTCCAAGCGGACGGATGGTGGCTCTAGGAACCGGTGTCACGCGATAGTGCAGCCTGGTTGCCTCCCTTCATTTGCGGGGGCCTATCTTGGGAGCGCTCCCAGAGGACTTTACCGGTACGCAACAGAGATGAACAGAGGCGCGTCAGGTCGCCGTGCAGGTGACCGCCGGCGTCGTTGCCGTGCCGGAGCCGAGGAAGCCGAACGTGGTGCTCCCGCCCGCGCTCAGCGCCCCGTTGTAGCTGACATTCGTGGCCGTCAGGACAGTGCCGCTCACCCTCGCGGTCGCGTTCCAGGTCTGCTGGACGGCCGGCGCGCCCGGGTAGGCGAGCTTGACCGTCCAGCCCTTGATCGCCGCCGAGCCGGCCGCCACCGTCACGCCCGCCTGGTATCCACCGGACCACTGACTGCTCAGCGCCTACCCGGCGGAGCAGTCACCGGCGGCCGGCGGCGTGGTCGGGGGCGTGGTGGCCGGGGGTGACGTACACCCAGAGGTAGTCCGCGCCGTGCAGCGCCTGGTCGAACACCTGCACCGTGAAGGTGTTGCCGACCGTGGTGGCCGTCCAGTCGCCGATCGTGTCCATGGCGTTGTAGCGCCCACTCTGCGTGTGCCCGGCGCTGCACAGCTGCCCGTCCGGGATGACGCCCTGGTGGTTGCCGGCTACCCCTCCCGGTAGAGGCCGTTCCAGTTCCACATCGCGTTCGGGTCGGCCTGCCAGGCCTGGTAACACATCGGATCCTCGGTGACCATGGCCGGTCCTGGAAGTGGTCGCCCCACCGGAGGAAGCAGCCGTAGTTGCGCGAGGCCGGACTGATGACGTTGCCGTGGCCTGGGCCGGCCCGGCCGGCGCGACGACGGTGACAAGGGCGGCGACGAGGATTTTCCTGGCTTTCATGAGGCTCACAACTCCGTCGGTGGCAGGGAAAGGTCCGCGGAGGATGCCCTCGACCTCCGCGCGGCGCGTGACCCGGCAAGTGCCGACCCTCCCTCTGAATTGACATCTGTCAATACTGAAAGGCCCGTCACGGTGGTCCACCCGTGACCGGGGGACGCGCGCGGGGCCGCCGATGGGTAAGAATGCCGGGGGCCGTCGCGGCGCTGGGGCCGCGACGCGTGACGCCGGGAGGTCCGGGGGATGCCGGAGCGTGACGCCGCGGAGCTGCTCCGCGACGCGAAACGGGTCGTCGCCTTCACCGGCGCCGGCATGTCCGCCGAGTCCGGCGTGCCCACTTTCCGGGATGCGCTGACCGGTTTGTGGGCTCGCTTCGACCCCAAGACGCTGGCCACCCCGGCGGCGTTCGCCGCCGACCCCGCGCTGGTCTGGGGCTGGTACGAGTGGCGCCGCGCCGGGGTCGAGCGGGTACACCCGAACGCCGGCCACCGGGCGGTGGCCAGCATCGAGTCGCACGTCCCCAACACGGTGGTCATCACCCAGAACGTCGACGACCTCCACGAGCGGGCCGGCTCCGGCACCCCCATCCACCTGCACGGCAGCCTCTTCACCCCGCGTTGCTCGTCGTGTTCCCGCCCCGTCTCGCTCTCCTCCCTGCCGCCCTCGCCGGACGCCGCCTCCCGGCCGGAGGGTGAGCGCGACGGCCGCATTCCGCCACCACAGTGCGCCGCCTGCGGCGCCCCCGTCCGGCCCGGCGTCGTCTGGTTCGGCGAGGAGCTCTCGACCGATGCGCTCTCCGCCGCCACCGAGGCCGCCTTCGGCTGCGACCTCCTCTTCACGGTGGGCACCTCGGGCCTCGTCTACCCGGCGGCGGAGATTCCCTATGTCGCGGCCCGGTCCGGGGCCACCGTGGTGCAGATCAACCCGGAGCCCACCGCCCTCGACGCGGTCGCCGACGTCAACCTGCGGGGGACCGCGGCGCGAATCCTGCCCGAGCTGGTCGCCCGGGCGTGGGCCGATCGGTGAATCGGCCTCGGTCGACTTTTCGTCGACCGAAGTCGGTGGGCCCCGTCGACTTCTGAGCGCCACCCATCGACCTTTGGCCGTCGAGCCGGGACCCCGCCCGCGCGTACCTTCGGCGCATGGTCTTGATTGCGCATGTCAGCGATGTCCACGTCGACGCGGGTGAGCGGAGCGCCGAGCGCACCGGCCGGGTCTTCCGATATCTCGCCGGGCTGCCGTCCCCGCCCGACGCGGTGATCGTCACCGGCGACCTCGCCGACCATGGCGCCGAGGCGGAGTATGAACGGTTTCGTGGCCTGGTCCCGCTCTCCTCGCCCGTGCTGTACTGCCCGGGAAATCACGACGACCGCGGGCCCTACCGCAAGGCGTTGCTCGGCGAGGAGCCGCAGGAGGGGCCGGTCAATCGGGCGTACGAGATCGCCGGGGTTTTGATCTTGATGTGCGACTCCAGCATCCCGGGTCGCAACGACGGGCTGCTGGCCGACGAGACCCTCGAGTGGCTGGGGGTGACGCTCGCGGCCCGGGCCGAGCTGCCCGCGCTGGTCTGCTTCCATCACCCGCCGGTCACGCTCGGCATGCCCTTCGTCGACGGCATCCGGCAGTTCGGCGCCGAGCGGCTGGCCGCCGTCGTGGAGCGGCATCCGCAGGTGGTGGCGCTGCTCTGCGGGCATGCGCACACCGCGGCCGTCAGCACCTTCGCCGGGCGTCCGCTGGTGGCCGCCCCCGGCGTGGTCTCCATGTCGACGCTGCCGTTCGAGACGGAGGAGCTGATCGATCTCCGGCAGCCGCCGATGATCGCGTTTCATCTGCTCGACGACGAGCGCCGGCTGACCACTCACTACCGCGCGATCGTCTGACGATGGTTGCAATGCTGGCGAACTGGCCGCACGCACCCCACCCGACACGGATCATGTCGACATGGGTGTCATGGCTTACCCCCTCCGGTACGCGCTCGCCGATCTCGCCCTGGCACTCAGCCGGGTCGTCGACAACGCCGAGGAGGTGCGTTCCACGGCGGCTCGTGCGGCGGCCGACATGATCGGGGACGGCGCGGGCGTGCAGCTGTTGCGAGACGACGGCCGGTACGAAGCGATCACCTACAAACACGTCGACGACGAACGCTCGGCGTCGCTCGGCCGGGTGCTCGACCACGTCGGCCAGCTGCCCGACGACGACTTCTCCACGGCGCTGGCCGCCAGCCGGCGGCCGATCGTGCTGGCCGGCGACGGCGTCGAGCCGCTGGCCGGCGAGGAGCACCAGGTGCACGCGGCCGTGCTCTGCCCGGTGATCGTCGACAACATGTATGCGGGGTATCTCGTGCTCACCCGGGAGGCGCCGGGCTCGTTCTACTCGACCGCCGAGGTCGAGCTCGCCCGGGACATCGCCGGCGAGCTGGCGCTGGCCTGTTCGAGCGCCCGCGCGCTGGAGCGGCTGAGGGCGAGCGAGGAGCGGTACCGCCGGGTGCTCGAGACCATCCCCGAGGGGGTGCTGCAGCTCGACCCGGACGGCGTGGCCACCTACGCCAACGAGCCGATCGGCGTGGTGCTCGGCATGCCGCGGCACCAGCTCGTGGGGGTGTCGCTGCGCGGATTCCTCGACGATCAGGGGCAGAAGGAGCTGACCCGGCGGCTCGCCGAGTGCCAGGCCGGCCGCTCCACGGTCGGCGCGACCCGGCTGATGCGGGCCGACGGCTCCCGGCGCAGCGTGCGGATGAGCATGATGCCGCTGATGAACGACCAGGGCCAGTTCACCGGCGTGGTCTGCATGGTCACCGACACCACCGACCACATCGACGCGCGCGGGCTCAAGCGGCAGCTCGATCACCTGCGCCGGCTCGACAGCCTCGGCCAGCTGATCGGCGGCATCTCGCACGACTTCAACAACCTGCTGACCGTCGTCGGCGGCTCGGCCGACATGATCCTCTCGCACGCCGAGCCGGATTCGCCGCAGCACAGGCTGGCCAACGACATCCTCGAGGCGGTCGGCACCGGGCGCACGCTCACCCACCAGCTGCTCGCGTTCGGCCGCAGCGAGGGCAACCGGCCCGAGATCATCCCGATTCCCGACCTGCTCACCGACGTGCAGTCGCTGTTCAGCCGCACGCTCGGCGAGCACATCGGGCTCGACCTGGCGTTCGGGCAGGACGTCTGGCCGGTGCGCGCCGAGCGGGGGCCGCTGGAGCAGGCGCTGGTCAACCTCGCGGCGAACGCGCGGGACGCGATGCTGCACGGCGGCATGCTGCGGGTCGCCGCGTCGAACGAGGTGCACGAGCAGGGCGAGCCGCCCGAGGGCGCGCCGAAGGGCCGGCTGGTCCACCTGGTGATCACCGACACCGGCACCGGCATGACCGACGAGGTGCGGCGGCGCGCGCTCGAGCCGTTCTTCACGACCCGCCCGACCGCGGCCGGGCTCGGGCTGGCCACCACGGCTGGCATCGTGCAGGGGATCGGCGGGCACATCGAGATCGAGTCGCAGCCGCGGATCGGCACCACGGTGCACCTCTACCTGCCGGCCGCCGAGACCAAGCAGCCCGCCGAGGCGCGGCAGGCGGCCAACCAGGTGATCGGCAACGTGCTGATCGTCGAGGACCAGCCCGAGGTGGCCCAGCTCGTGCAGCGGCTGATCGAGCCGGCCGGCTACGTCATCACGGTCGCCACCGACGCCCTGATGGCGGTCACCCAGGTTGCCGCGGGCGCCCATCCCGACCTGCTGATCACCGACGTGGTCATGCCCACGATGACCGGCCCCGAACTGGCCGCGGCGCTGCGCACCCACCACCCCGACCTGCCGGTGCTCTATATGTCCGGCTACACGGCGGCGTCGCTCGGGCCGCAGCTGCACCTCGACGAGAACAGCATGCTGATCGAAAAGCCGTTCACCCGCTCGACCCTGCTGGGCGCGATCCGCACCCTCTGCGGCCCCCAACCCACCGAGTAGCCCCCTATTCGCACCTCGCTGGGCCTGATTCGCACCCTTTGTGAACCTCACCGACCGAACAGAAAGACCACCAACGCGTACGCTGGGCGGCTCCCACGCCGATCCGGGCAGCGCTCGGCTTCGCCGCTGCCGCAGCGCGGCCGCCTGCCGACGAAGGCCGTAGCGCGCCTCTCGCGCCACTGCACTGCCCGTGCCCGCAACCGCGCGGCGAGTCCGTCCCGGCGCTGCGGCGTGTCTCGCGCGCGGCGCCAGGGGTGCGCGGCAGGTTCCGCGCGGGCCACGTGCGGCGAGTCCCGCGCTGGCCGGGTGCGGCGAGTCTCGCGCGCGGGGCGGGTGCTGCGGGTCCCGCGCTGGCCACGTGGACGACTTTCTTCGCGGGGCGGCCGCAGCGAGTTCCTGTGTGGGCCGGGGAAGGCGCGGCGAGTCGGCGTGGGCGGATCGGGTGCTCGGTTCGGAGGGTCTGACTGCTCGAACGAGTGCCGGGGCTGGGGGTGACGCGAATCCGGCGACTCCTACCAAAGGTGCGAACTTGGGCGCACGGGCTTGCCAGGCGATCCGGACAAACAGCAGGATTCCGGGTCATCGCTGGCAGCCCGGAAGGAAGCTTGAGTGACCAAGGATCGCACGAGCAGCGTCGCACGCGCGGATTCCGACGGCGCGTCGACCATGGATCTCAGCGGGCGGTGCGTGGGGAACTCGTACGTCCTCCAGCATCCGATCGGGCAGGGTGCCACCGGCACGGTGTGGCGGGGGGTCGATCGGGCATCGGGGGAGCCAGTCGCCGTCAAGCTGCTGCACGAGAGCCTGCTGCGCCAGCCGCGGCTGGTCACCCGGTTCGTGCAGGAGCGGACCATCCTGCTGATGTTGCGGCACCGGAACGTGGTGCGGGTGCGTGATCTCTTCAGCGTCGGCGAGACGCTCGGGCTGGTGATGGACCTCGTCGACGGCGGTAGCCTGCGCGATCACCTGCGCGAGTACCACACCGTGCCGGCCGGGGAAGCGGCGCGGCTCGCGGCGCAGGTGGCCGCCGCGCTCGCCGAGGCGCACGAGCTAGGGGTGATCCACCGCGACCTCAAGCCGGACAACGTCCTGCTGCGGGTCGAGGGCGGGCGGCTGGACACCCGGCTCACCGACTTCGGCATCGCGCGGATCCTCAACACGCCCAGCATGACCACGCCGAACGCGGTCGTCGGGACGCCGCACTACATGGCCCCCGAGGCGTTCCACGGGGTCACCGCGAGCGCGGCGACCGACGTGTACGCGCTGGGCGTCCTGCTGTACGAGCTGGTCAGCGGGCGCCCGCCGTATGACAGCGACTCGATCCCCGACCTGATGCGCCGGCACATGGAGGGCAACCCGGAGCGCCGGCGCGGCGTCCCCGACGGTATCTGGGACCTGATCACCCAGTGCATGGCCACCAAGCCGCGCCTGCGCCCGACGGCGGCCGAGATGGTGGGCGAATTGTCCGACGCGGCCCGGAAGTTCGTCGACGTGCCGGCGCTGGCTCGGCCGTCGACCATAGGTGCGAGCGCCATAGATCCGGATAAGTCGGACTTGGCCGACCTGGACGTGGCAGACCGGGGCGTGGGCGGCCCGGGCGTGAATGGCCAGCGCGCGGACGGCGGGAGCCTGGACCTGGCCCGGCGGGAACGTGGAGGATCCGCCGGGCCGATCCGGGGAGTGCCGGTGCAGGGCCGATCGGCGCAGGGCGGATCGATGGCTCCCGCCGGCGGGCGGCGGCCGACCACCGAGCGCGGGCACGACAACAACCGCCGGGGGACCGGGGCAGAGGCCGCCATGAGCAACGGAGGGAAGACGCCGGACGCGGGCGGGAACGATCCGGAGGCCGTGCGCCTGCTGCCCCTGCCGCGGCACGGCGAGCCCGCCAACGCTGCCCCACGCCGGCGCTGGGCCCGGCCCGGGGCGACCACCACGACGGTCATCGCGGGCGCGATGCTGGCCGCCGCCGTCGCGGCCACGGGCTGGCATTACCGGGGCAACGGCAAGGCCATCGCCGACCCGGGCGCCCACCCGATCGTGGCGGTGCCGACCGCGTCCGAGCGGCAATTCCGGGAGACGACGCGCGGCGACGGGCCACGACGGGCCGCCGCCGCGAAGAGCGCCGCGCCGCCGCGACTGGCGCCGACGGACGTCGCGCGGTTGGTGACTTCCCCGCGCGTACCGGCAAAATCGCAAGCACCCAGGGTGACCACGACGCGGTCACCGCAACCGGAAGCCAAGCCCTATGGGCCGTGGCAGTGCACGCAGAGCATCGCGTTCGACTTCGTCTCGAGGCTGCCGGTCGCGCCCAAGCCCTGCCAGATGCTCGGCCGCGACATCCAGTACCAGGCCTCGCTGACCGCGCCCGGCGGCGGGACCGGGAGCATCACCGTGGCGCTGCAGGACGCCGGCAACGGGAGGACCGTGGCCGGGCCGAGGACCTGCACCGGCCTGCTGTTCGGCGGCGACGCGGACACGCAGGGATGCGGCCCGGCCGGGGCGAATCCGGCAAAGGGGCACAAGTACGTCGTGGCCATGTCGTTCCGCTACGTGCGCGGCGGCCAGACGGTGGCGAGCACGACGAAAGGCGCCGTCTTCGCCTGGTGATCGCCGTAGCGTGAGCCGGCGTGGGGATCGTGTCGGCGACAATGGCGATCGTGCTGACCCTGAGCGGGCCGCCGCGGGACCCGGCGTGGTTCCCCACCCGCCTCGCCCACCTCGGTGACGCTCGGCAGGCGATCGTCGTCACGGGACGCTCGACCGGCTCGAGCTACGCGACGCTGCGTGCCTTCGTGCGTGGTGACGACGGGCGATGGCGGGCGGCCTTCCCGGCGATGGCCGCGCGCACCGGCTACGGCGGCTGGCAGTGGGCGGCCAAGCGGGTGCAGGACACCGGCACCACGCCGATCGGCACGTTCCGGATCACCGAGGCCTTCGGGCTCGCGGCGAATCCCGGCGCCAAGCTGCCCTACCGGCGGGTGGACGGCGACGACTACTGGGTCGGCGACCGGACGGATCCGCGTACGTACAACCTCTTCCAGCCGATGGCCGCGCCGCAGCGCACCTGGCGGATCGGGCAGGCCGAGCGGCTGGCCGCCTACCCGCGGCAGTATCGGTACGTCGCCGTGATCGACTTCAATCGGCCGCCCCCGGCCACGGTGAGCTGGGACCCGAAAAAACACGAATATTTCACGACAGATCCGGCAATGATCGGGCGGGGGAGCGCCATCTTCCTCCACGTCAACGGCAAGGGATCGACGGCGGGCTGCGTCTCGATCACGCAAGCCAGCATGATCAGCATGCTGCGCTGGCTCGACCCGCATCTGAAGCCGCGCATAGTGATGGCGCCGACGACGGAAATTGACCGAGCGTAGCGGCGGCCGACAAACCAGTCGAGAAAGTCGCTGCCGGCTGTCACTCTGGCCGGATGCTGCTCAAGCTGACCGGATCCAGCGGCGCGGGCAAGACCACACTCGCCTTCGCCCTCGCCGGCCGACTGGACGGGGTCGTGGTGCACGACTTCGACGAGGTCGGCGTCCCGGAGCCGCCGATCCCGCCGCACTGGCGCAATCGCATGACCGAGGTGTGGGTCCGGCGCGCGCTGGAATATCAGGACCGTGGCCTGGACCTGTTGCTGACCGGGAACTCGCCGCTGGGCGAGGTCCTGGCCGCGCCCTCGGCCCCGCTGCTGAACGGGATCGCGGTCTGCCTGATCGACGTCGCCGACCAGGAACGGCGCGACCGCCTCGCCGTCCGTGACAAGGGTCGATGGGAGCACGCCGCCATCGACGCCTTCTGCGGCTGGGCCGCCTGGCACCGCGGCCACGCCCGCGACCCGCGTTACCGGCCGGCGGTCATCATCAGCGGGAGCTGGCCGGAGATGGCCTGGCACCGGTGGACCGGGTGGACCGCCGAGGACCCCCGATGGCACACCCACGTCATCGACACCAGCGGCCGGCCGCTCGCGGCATCGGTGGATCAGGCCGAGCGATGGGTCACCGAACAGCGCGAGGCCCACCGGTCCGGCCGATCGGCTTGATCCACTCAGGCGCCGGGCCGAATCAACCCGCTTTCGTACGCCCGGACGACGGCACCGATCCGGTCCCGCACTCCGAGTTTGGCGAGGATCCGGCCCACGTGGGTCTTCACCGTGGTCTCGCCGAGGTGGAGCCGGCCGGCGATCTCGGCGTTGCTCAGCCCGCGCGCGACCAGGCTCAGCACCTCCCGCTCCCGGTCGGTGAGCCGTTTCAGCCGCGGGTCGGGCAGCGGCCCGGGGCCGGCGGTGACGTACCGCTCCAGCAGCCGCCGGGTCACCGACGGCGACACCATCGGATCGCCGCGCAGCACGCCGCGGATCGCCACCAGCATCTCCGCGGCGGGAGCATCCTTCACCAGGAAGCCGTCCGCCCCGGCCCGCAACGCCGCGAAGGCATACTCGTCCAGGTCGAACGTCGTGATCATCAGGATCCGGGTGGCGGGCAGCGCGGCGCGGATCCGCCCGGCCGCGGCCACGCCGTCCAGGCCGGGCATGCGAACGTCCAGAAGGATCACCTCCGGCCGGTGCTCGGCCGCGGCGTCGATCGCCTGGAGGCCGTCGGCGGCCTCGCCGACGACGGTGAGATCGGGTTGGCTGTCGACCACCATACGGAGGCCGACCCGCATCATCTCCTGGTCGTCGCAGATCAGGACCCGGGAGGGTGGCCGGTCGAACATCCGCCCATGCTGCCGGTCTCCCGCTGTGGAATCGCTGTGACCGCCTGGTCGAGGGGCAGTGTGGCGACCACCCGGTAGCCGCCCGCGGGATGCGGCGCCGCGTCCAGCGTGCCGCCGAACATCGCCACCCGTTCGCGCATGCCCGCGATGCCGCGCCCGGACGACGGCAGCCGTTCCGCCCGGCTCGCGGCCGTACCGTTGTCGCGCACCTCGATCCGGACCGCCCGGCGCGGGCCGGGCTCGCCGAGGTCGACGGTCACCTCGGCCTCGGCGCCCGCTCCGGCGTGCTTGACCACGTTCGTCAACGCCTCCTGGACGATCCGGTAGGCCTGCACCACGGCGCCGGCCGGCACGTCGTCGCCGCGGCCGGTGATCCGGACGGCGGCCCCGTCGACCCCGGTCGTCAGCCGGTGCAGGTCGGTCAGGGTCGGCTGCGGCGACGGCGCCGGGTCGCCGGCCTCCAGCACCGCCAGCAGGTGGCGCAACTCGATCAGCGCCGCCCGCCCGGTGGCGCTCACCAACCGCAGCGTCCGGTCCACCGCGGCCGGATCGGTCTCCCGGACCAGCTGCGCACCCTCGGCGTTGACGACCATCACGCTCACGCTGTGCGCGAGCACGTCGTGCAGTTCCCGGGCGATCCGGGTCCGTTCCTCGGCCGCCGCGGCCCGCGACAGCGCCCGGCGCTCGGAGTCGGCCAGCTCGGCCCGGCGCTCGATCGAGTCGAGGTAGGCGCGCCGGGCCCGCACCCGCGCGGCGAGCAGCCAGACCGTGGCGATCGCCAGCCCGTAGGTCAGCATGCTCCAGCCCATGTCCGGAGCGGCCCGGACAAGCGTCCAGGCACCGAAGAACGCGGCCACTGCCACGCCGGCGGCCACGGCGGCTCGCTGCCGGCCGCACACGACCAGCGTGTAGAGCATGAGCAGCAGCGACAGGTGAGCGAGCGGGAGATTCTCCGCCCAGGTGCGGGTGAGCAAGCCGAGCCAGGCGGCGCCGAGGACGATCGCCGTCATCGCGCCCGGCCGCTGGTGACGCCAGAGCAGCGGCAGAACCAACCCGGCCAGGATGACGGCCTGCACCCAGAACGGCCGGCCGGCGGGCGGATCCACGATCGCCGACGCCGCGAAGACGACGGCCCACACTCCCGACCACCAGCTCACCCGGAACACGGGCCTCACGGTATCGATCGGCGGCCGGCCGGGCGTCCTCCCGTACGGCGAACCTCGTCCTCCCGCGGGAGGACGAGGACGGCCGACTGGCCGGACGACCGATGATGATCATGGCGCCTAGCGTCCCCGCCATGTCGATTCTCACCGAGTTCCTGCGCCACCCGCTGCTGACCGGGGCCGTCGCCGCCAGTTCGCCCGCGCTTGCCCGGGCGATGACCGACGGCATCGGCCTGGAGCAGGCCCGGACCGTCGTCGAGCTGGGTCCCGGGACGGGCGTCTTCACCGAGGCGATCCGGCGCCGGGTGCCGCCCGGCGCCCGGATCGTCGCGATCGAGATCAACGGGCACCTTGCCGAGCACCTTGCCCACCGTTACCGCGGGGAGCCGGTGGACGTCGTGCACGGTTCCGCCACCCAGCTGGCGAGCCTGGTGGATCAGCCGGTCGATGCGGTGGTGTCCGGACTGCCGTGGACCGTCATGGCGGAGCCGGTCCGGCGCCGGATTCTCGACGCGGTCACCGCCGTTCTCGCCCCCACCGGCGCGTTCACGACGTTCGCGTACGCCCACGCGGCCTGGACGCCGCCGGGCCGCCGGTTCGCCGGTGAGCTCAAGGAGCGCTTCGGCGTCACCGGGACGAGCCGGGTGGTGTGGCGCAACCTGCCGCCGGCCTTCGTGCACCGCGCGACCGTGCCGAAGGCGAAATTCGATCGTGCCGTCGCGCGTTGAGGGCTACCGTGCTGTTCATGTTCGCGCTCGGTTCGCAGCTGCCCCTCGTGGTGGCTCCCGTGTGCGTTCTTCCCGGCGCCGATACGCGACTCTGACCCTTCCCCACCGGCAGCAGAACCCCGGGGAAGGGTGGGCTGCTCCCTGCGCGGGTTCTGACGCGCCCCGCCTGGCGACGGGGTGTGTGACACCGAAATGCCCTTACATCCAGTGAGGATCGAGAGAAGACCATGGCGAAGAGCCAGTTCATCCGTACGAAGCCGCACGTCAACATCGGCACGATGGGTCACGTCGACCACGGCAAGACGACCCTGACCGCCGCGATCACCAAGGTTCTCGCCGAGCGCGACCCGGCCGCCAACCGGTACGTCGCGTTCGAGGGGATCGACAAGGCCCCGGAGGAGGCGGCGCGCGGCATCACCATCACCATCGCGCACGTCGAGTACGAGACCCCGAACCGGCACTACGCGCACGTGGACATGCCCGGCCACGCCGACTACGTGAAGAACATGATCACGGGGGCGGCGCAGGTGGACGGCGCGATCCTCGTGGTGTCGGCGCAGGACGGGTCGATGCCGCAGACCCGCGAGCACGTGCTGCTCGCCCAGCGGGTCGGCGTGCCGTACCTGGTGGTGGCGCTCAACAAGAGCGACGCCGTCGACGACCCGGAGCTGCTCGACCTGGTCGAGCTCGAGGTCCGCGAGCTGCTCTCCGAGTACGGCTTCCCCGGCGACGAGGTTCCGGTCGTACGCGTGAGTGCTCTCCGGGCTCTCGAGGGGGACCCGCGGTGGGTGCGGTCGGTCGTGGACCTGCTGGACGCGGTCGACGAGTACGTGCCGGTGCCGCCGCGCGAGCTCGGCGAGCCGTTCCTCATGCCGATCGAGAACGTCCTGACGATCAGCGGCCGGGGCACGGTGGTGACCGGCAAGGTCGAGCGGGGCACGCTGCGGGTCGGCGAGCCGGTCGAGGTGGTCGGTCTCGGCCCGACGCTCGGCACGGTCGCGACCGGGCTGGAGATGTTCGGCAAGTCGCTCGAGCGGGCCGAGGCCGGCGACAACGCCGCCGTCCTCCTGCGTGGGGTGAAGCGCGAGCAGGTGCAGCGCGGCCAGGTGGTCGCGCTGCCCGGCAGCGTCACGCCGCACAAAACCTTCAAGGCGACCATGTACGCGTTGACGGCGGCCGAGGGCGGGCGGCACACCCCGTTCGCGGCCGACTACCGCCCCCAGTTCTACTTCCACACCACGGACGTGTCCGGCGGGATGGACCTGGGGGACCGCGACCTGGTCCTGCCCGGCGACACGCTCGACGTGGTCGTCACGCTGGGCAAGCCGATCGCGCTCGAGGCCGGTATGGGCTTCGCGGTCCGTGAGGGCAACCGCACGGTCGCCGCCGGCACGGTGACACACTTGCTGGACTGACCAACGACGGCCCGGCGGCTGGATGCCGCCGGGCCGCACTATGCGGTCAGCTGGAACTGGTCGAGGTCGAAGCCGGCCGTCAGCCCAGGCAAGTGGACCGATACGGGATCTCCGGAATGAGGTGGGCCCATTCGCCGGCGCCGAGGCCGCGGCCGACGATGGCGCAGGCGTACCGGGCCGGGTCGGCGCGCACGCTGTTCAGCGACGCGTAGCTCCACAGCGAGACGGTCGTGTCGCCCATGTTGGACTGACCGCTGACGGCCACGGTGCGCCCGTCGCTCCGGAACGCCAGCCCGCGCACCTGGTCGCTGCCGAAGGCTCGCACCGTTGCCAGCCGGGACGGTGAGGCCGGATTGATGGTGTCCCAGAGAATTACGGTGGCGTCCTCACCGCCGGTGGCCAGGGTGCGGCCGTCGGCGCTGAACGCGACCGACCACACCGTCCCCGCGTGACCCGCCAGACTGGCGATCCGCTGCGCGTGCGCCCGGTCCGTGACATCCCACAGGATGGCCGTGCGGTCGTTGCCGCCGCTCGCCAGGTAGCGGCCGTTCGGGCTGAAGGCCAGCGACTGCACGCTGTCGCTGTGGCCGCCGGCCGTCATGCCGATCCGGGCGGGGGCGGAGCGGTCGGCCACGTTCCACAGCGTAACCGTTCGCTCGTCGGGGCCCGCGGTGGCCAGCGTACGGCCGTCCGGGCTGAAGGCCAGCGCACTGCCGAAGCTGACCCCACTCAGCTTGGTCAGGAGGGCGGGCCGGGCCCGGTCGGCCAGGCCCCAGAGCATCAGGGTGCGGCGGTCGGCCGCGACGGCCAGGGTGCGGCCGTCCGGGCTGAACGACATCACGTTCGTTTCCCCGACCGCCCCGGGCAGGACCGTGAGCTTTGTCGCGCGGGCCGGCCGCGCCGCGTCCGCCACCCTCAGCGACCCGTCCGCGGCGACGGTGGCCACCGAACGGCGATCCGCGCTGAACGCCACCGCCCGGACCTCCCCACTGCTCAGGGTCAAGCCGGCGCCGGGGACGGGATGGCGGGGGTTGGCGGTGTTCCAGGTGCTCGCCGTTCCGTTCGAGCCGGCGGCGACCAGGAACCGTCCGTTCGGCCCGAAGACCGTGGCCAGGGCCCGCCCGTCCGGCGTGGCGAGTTTCGCGAGCTGGTCCGGAGCGCCGGACGAGGTCACGTGCCACAGCGTCGTGGTCGCGGAGGCGTCGCCGGTGACCAGCATGCCGGCCTTCAGGTCGAGGGACAGCGAGTTGATCCGCCCGTGGGCCTGCACCATGGCCAGGGCGCCCGAACTCCCCGTCGCCGTCCGGTCCCACAGCGCCGCCTTTCCGTTCTCGTCACCGCCGGCCAGCAGGCGCCCGTCCGGGCTGAACACCACCGAAGTGACGCTGCCGCTCAGACCGGTGAGCCGGGCGAACGGCACGTTGTCCGGATCGTTGTCTGGGACGTTGCTCTTCCTCGTGTAGTAGAGATCCACTGTGCCGTCGCTGTCCCCGACCGCGACCGTCGATCCGTCCGGGCTGATCGCCATCGGCACCATGCCGAAGCTGAGGATCGCGTTCGGGGAGACCGGATGGGTGGGATCGGTCAGGTCGTAGACCGGAACGAACCGCAGGCGGTCCACGATGAGCAGGCGTCCGTCCGGGCTGAGCGCCAGATGCGCCACCGGATAGTTTCCGAAGTCGGACAGTCTGACGAGCTGGACCGGGTGCATCGGGTCGGTGGTGTCCCACACGGTCGTGTTCCCCGCCCCCTCGCCGATGACGAGCCTGGTCCCGTCTTCGCTGAGCGCGATCGCGGCAATGTAGCCGGCGGTCGGCAGCGTGGCGAGACGGACCGGACGGGACGGGTCGGCGACGCTCCACAGGACCGCCCTGCCGTATGCGTTGACGAAGGCCAGCATCCGACCGTTCGAGCTGATCACGAGGGGGCTGTCGATCGAGGCGGCCTCCGGAAGCACACCGAGCCCGGCCGGCCGGCGCGGGTCGGCCACGTTCCACAACGAGACGCGGTCGTCGTTGCCGAGAGCCGCCAGGAAGCCGCTCCGGCCGTACACGGCCTTCGTCACGCCGGCGAGTGCCCCGGCGAACTGGGTCTCCGTGACGACGCCGGCGAGCCGGCTGCGGGTCTCCGCGTCGGGGTTGAGAGCCTGCGCCGCCGCGCCCAGCATCAGGGCGGTCCGCGGGTCGTCGACGATTTCCGCCGCCGCCTGGTTCAGCAGGCGCCGGCTGACCGCGACGCGCTGCTGCCGATCGGCCTCGGCGGCCGCCCGGTCCGCCAGCTGGCGCTGCTCGGCCGCGATCCGCGCCAGCCGATCCGCCTCCTGCTGGGCCCGCCGTGCCCGCTCGGACGCCTCCTGCGCCAGCCGTTCCTGTTCCTGTTTCCGGGACGTCGCCTGGTCGGCGAGCCGTCGCTGGCGCTGCGTCTCGGTCGCTGCCTGGTCGGCCAGCGTCTTCTGCTGATCCGCGTCCTGCGTGGCTCGCTTTGCGGCCTGCTCGGCCTGGTCCGCCGTGAGGGATGCCTGGGACGCTCTTGCCTGCTCTTGCTTCGCCAGTTCTTCCTGCCGGCTTGCCTCGGTCGCGAATCGTGTGGCGTTGTCGCGTTGGTTGTTGGCGACGTGCTGCTGGCGTAGCGCCTCGGCCGCGGCGTTGCGTGCTCGATCGGCGTTGCGGATCGCCGACACCCCGGTCACGGACGCCAGCAGCGCCAGCACCAGCAGGGTGACGGTGGCGCCCACGCGGAGTCGGCGGGCTTGGCGGTGCTGCCGGACGTCCTCGCCTTCCAGTTCGTCTTTGCTGACCCCGTGCATGGGGGCGGCGAGTTGGGCGATCGCGTCCCGGAAGCGGGAGTGTTGCAGGCTCAGGTGCTCGCTGCCCTGGGCCCAGCGCAGGTCCAGGAAGAACGGTTCCTCGGTGAACACACCGCGCAGGGTGGGCGGGACCGCGGTCGAGTCGTCGGTGAAGTCGCCCCGGTCGTTGTCCCAGTTCCAATCGCCGTCGGTCACCACGGGCAGCACCCGCTCGGCCGACTTGGTGGCGATCCAGTGTTCGATCTCCCGGTTCACCCACGGTGACCGGGCGGCCTCGGGGGAGGCAAGCAGTACGAAGAACTCCGAGCCGTCCAGGGCGGTCTGGATCGAGGACCACAGCCCGGGGGTGACCGCCAGGCCGGTCTGGTCCCGGAAGATCCACAGCGCGCGGCGTCGATGCCAGGGCTTGCCGAGGCGGTGCAGGCCACGCTGTACGGCCGGGGCCAGCCGCCCGTCGGCGGCATGGCTGTACGAAATGAACCCATTGAAGGTCATGGCTGGTCCCCCGCGGTCGACGCCTGCTGCGACGACAGATTGTGCATGCCGCCGCAGCGCGAGAAAAGCCGGGAACCACTTCGGGTCAGCAGGTGGGCTGGTACTTGACCTCCGGAATGAAGCGGGACCACTCGTCGGGGCTGAGACCGCCGTGGGTGATCGCGCAGGCGTACTTGGCCGGGTCGGCGCGGACACTGTTCAGCTTGGCGTAACTCCACAGCGAAACGGTCGACCAACCGGTGACGGCGAGCGTGCTCCCGTCCCCGCGGAATGCCAGCCCGGACACCCCTTCGCCGTAGGGAGCTCGCACCTGGGCCAGCCGGACCGGTGCGGCCGGGGCGGTGGCGTCCCACAGGATCACCGTGGCGTCCCCGCCGCCGGTGGCCAGGGTGCGGCCGTCGGCGTTGAAGGCCAGCGTTTTGACTCCCTGGCTGTGACCGGTCAAGGTGGCGATTCGCTGCGGGTGGCTCCGGTCCGTGACGTCCCACAGCATCGCCGTGCTGTCGTTACTGCCGCTGGCCAGGTAGCGTCCGTTCGGGCTGAAGGCCAGCGCGACGACGTCGTTGCTGTGGCCGGCGGCGGTCGTGGCGAGGCGCGCGGGGGCGGAGCGGTCGGTCAGGTTCCACAGGGTGATCGTGCGGTCGCCGGGGCCCGCGGTGGCCAGGGTGCGTCCGTTCGGGCTGAAGGCTGTCGCGGCGCCGAAACCGGCGCCGGTCAGCCGGGCGAGCAGGGCGGGCCGGGTTCGGTCGGCCACGTCCCAGAGCATCAGGGTGGCGCTGTCGGCGACGACGGCCAGGGTGCGCCCGTCCGGACTGAACGACAGCACGTTCAGTCCCGCCGGTCTCCCGGGCAGGACGGTGAGCGTGGTGGCCTGGGCCGGCTGCGCCGCGTCCGCCACCCGCAGCGTCCCGTCCGGCGCGACGGTCGCCACCGTACGGCGATCGGGGCTGAACGCCACCGCGTTGACCCCGCCGGCGTTCAGGGTCAAGCCGGCGCCGGGGACCGGATGGCTCGGATCGGTGACGGTCCAGGTCCTCGCCGTTCCGTACGAGCCGGCGGCGATCAGGGATCGCCCGTCCGCACCGAAGACCGCGCCCAGGGGCGTCCAGCCCGGCATGGCGAGCTTCGTGAGCTGCTCCGGGGCGCCGGGCGGAACCAGGCGCCACAGCGTCGCCACCGCGGTGCTGTCGCCGGTGACCAGCGTGCCGGACGCCGGGTCGACGGACACCGAGTTGATCGGCCCGTGGGCCTGCACCTTGGCCACGGCCGCCGGCTCCGGTGTCGCCGTCAGGTCCCACAGGGTCGCCGTTCCGGTTTGGTCTCCGGCGGCCAGCAGGCGCCCGTCCGGGCTGTACGCCATCGCGGTGACGCGGTCGGTCAGGCCGCTCAGGCGTTCGATGGGCTCATAGTCCGGGTCCAAGTCGGCCGGTGGCGGCGGAGTGATGTCCGGAGGCGCGGTGGGGTTCGACGGCGGAGTGACCGACTGAGCAAATGACCCGAAGTCGGGTGCCATGACGTCGTTCGGGCGCGTCAGGTCCCAGAGATCGATCGTGCCGTTGAAGTTCGCGACGGCCAGTGTCTTCCCGTCCGGGCTGATGGTCATCGCACGCTTGCCCTCGCCGCCGCTGGACAGAAGGTCGAAGGTGATGTACGGCAGCCGCACCGGATGAGCCCGATCGATCAGGTCGTAGACCACCTGGCTGGCACCGACGTCGGCACTGAATTCCACCGCCACCCAGCGTCCGTCCAGGCTGACCGACACGGGATTCGCCGGCGGCCCGGGCGGGAGCCCCGGTGGGACGGGGCCGCTGGACGGGATGACCATCGGCGGGTCGGCCTCGATGATGGTGCTGATCTGGACGGGATGCGTCCGGTCGGCGATGTCCCATTCGGTCAGGGCCCCGGACGTCTGGCCGATGACCAGCTTGCTCTGGTCCCCGCTCAACGCGAACGACCGGAGGCCGTCGATCGGCACGGTGGCCAGCCGAACCGGGTGGGACGGGTCGGCCACGTCCCACAGGGCCGCCCCACGCTGCGCATCCATGAAGGCCAGCGTCCGCCGGTCCACGCTGAACTGAAGCGCGGCGCCGGCCGCGGCCACGTCCGGAATCAGGCTGAGCTGGGCCGGCCGCAGCGGGTCGGTCACGTCCCATAGCGCGACGCGGTTGTCGCTGCCGAGCGTCGCCAGCACGCCGTCATGGCTGTACGCGGTTGCCGTCACGCCGAGCATCCGCCCGGCGACCTGGTTCGTCGTGACCAGCCCGGTGACCTTGCCGAGGGTTTCCGGGTCGGGGTCGAGGCGTTGGGCCGCGGTGCCCAGCATCAGCGCGGTCCGCGGGTCGTCGGCGATCTCGGTCGTGGCCTGGTTCAGCAGCCGGCGGCTGATCGCGATGCGCTGCTGCCGGTCGGCCTCCTTGGCGGCGGCCGCGGCCGCCGCGGCCGCCGCGGCCGCCTCTCGGCGTTGTTCGGCCGCGAGCCGTGCCTGCCGGTCCGCCTCCTGCCGCGCCTGCTGGGCCCGCTCGGCCGCCTGCCGGGCCCGCTCGGACGCCTGCTCCGCCAGCCGCTCCTGTTCCTTTTTCCGGGACGTCGCCTGGTCGGCGAGCCGCCGCTGCCGCTGTGCCTCGGTCGCCGCCTTGTCGGCCAGCTTCTGCTGCTGCTTCGCCGCCTCCTCGGACTGCTTCGCGGCCTGGTCGGACTGGTCCGCGGCGAGGGACGCCTGGGACGCCCTCGCCTGTTCCTGCTTCGCCAGCTCGCCCTGCCGGCTTGCCTCGGTCGCGGATCGTGCGGCGCTGTCCCGCTGGTTGTCGGCCACCTGCTGCTGACGCAGTGCCTCCGCCGCCGCGTTCCGCGCCCGCTCGGCGTTACGAATCGCCGACACCCCGGTCACCGACGCCAGCAGCGCCAGTACCAACAGGGTGATCGCGGCCACCGAGAGCAGCCGCCGGGCCCGGCGGTGCTGCCGGACGTCCTCACCCTCGAGTTCGTCCTTGCTCACCCCGTGCATCGGGGCGGCCAGCTGGGCGATCGCGTCCCGGAAGCGGGAGTGCTGCAGGGTCAGGTGCTCGCTGCCCTGCGTCCACCGCAGGTCCAGGAAGAACGGCTCCTCGGCGAACACTCCGCGCAGGGTCGGCGGCACCGCCGTCGAGCCCTCGGTGAAATCGCCCCGGTCGTCGTCCCAGGCCCACTCGCCGTCGGTCACCACGGGCAGCACCCGGTCCGCCGACTTCGTGGCCATCCAGTGCTCGATCTCCCGGTTCACCCAAACCGACCGGGCGGCCTCGGGCGAGGCGAGCAGCACGAAGTACTCCGAGCCGTCCAGGGCGGTCTGGATCGAGGACCAGAGCCCAGGGGTCACCGCCAGGCCGGTCTGGTCCCGGAAGATCCACAGCGCGCGCCGGCGGTGCCACGGCTTGCCGAGCCGGTGCAGACCACGCTGTACGGCGGGAGCCAGGCGCCCATCGGCGGCATGGCTGTACGAAATGAACCCATTGAAGGTCATGGCTGGTCCCCCGCGGTCTGCACGTGCTGCGACGACAGATTGTGCATGGCGGCGCCCCGCGAGAAAAGCCAGGAGATCGTATTGTCATACCGCAGCAGAGCTTGACGGGCCCGGTACGGAGGTCGATGTGCGGTTCGGTGTCACCGGTCATCGGGTCCTTCCGCCCAGCATCGTCGACCGGGCGATGCGACATTGGAGCCTCGTGCTCCCCGCCGCCGGCCAGCTGCACGGTGTGTCGAATCTCGCCGACGGGGCCGACCAGTTGTTCGCCACCTACGTCCTGGCGTCCGGCGGCACCCTGGAGGTGGTGCTGCCGTGCGAGGGCTACGCCGCCACGCTGATCGCGGACGACAGCCGGAGCCGGTTCGAGCACCTTCGGCGGGCGGCGGCGAAGGTCACCACGATGCCCTATCCGGAGCCCAGCGACCAGGCGTTCCTCGCCGCCGGGCAGGCGCTGGTGGATCGGTGCGACCACCTCTTCGCGGTGTGGGACGGCCGACCGGCCCGGGGCGTGGGCGGCACCGCGGATGTCGTCACGTACGCCCGGACCCTCGGACGCCCCGTCACCGTGCTGTGGGTGGAGGGTGTGGTCCGGGTCTGACTACCAGCGCGGGGTGGCCGGCACCGCGAGATCGGCGAAGAGGTTCCCGGCGAGATCCTGGTGCGGCCGGCCGCCGATGCCGTCGTGGGCGCGCGCCTGTTCGTACCGGTCGCCGATCTCCTCGGCCAGGGCCAGCGCCTGCTCGTGCTGGGCGCGGGCCTCGGCCTCGTTGCCCGCGGCCCGCAGGACCTCGCCGAGGTCGTTGAGCGCCTCGGCCTCGCTGGCCCGGTCGCCGATCCGCCGGTGCAGCACCAGGGCGCGACGCAGGTGGTCCGCCGCCTCGGTGAGCCGGCCGCCGCGGGCATGCACTGCGGCCAGATCGGTCAGCGCGTACGCCTCCGCCGTCCGGTCGCCGGCCCGCCGGACAGCGGCGACGCTCTGCTCGAGGTGGGCGGCGGCCCGGTCGAGATCGTCCGGTTCGGCGGAGAGCCGGGCGAGCAGCGAGAGCACGTACGCCTCGCTGAACCGGTCGCCGAGTTTCGTGTAGAGCTCGAGTGCCGACCGGAGCCGCTTCGTCGCCACCGCTTCGTCGCCGAGCCGGGCATCCACCAGGCCGAGCCGGACCGACGCGTCGGCCTGCCCGGCGTCGTCAGCCAGCTCCCGGTAGTTCGACCAGGCCCGCTCGAAGTGCTCCGCGGCCTGCCGGTAGTCGCCCAGCCGCCAGTGGACACTGCCGAGGTTGCGCAGCGCCACCGCCTCGGCGGCGCGATCGCCGAGATCCGCGTAGAGGGCCAGGGCCTGCCGGTACGTCTCCGCGGCCTCGTCCAGGCAGCCCTGCCGGCGATGCAACCGGCCCAGATCGGACAGCGACCGGGCCTGCGCCGCCCGGTCGCCGACGGCCAGCGCCGCCGACGCCGCGGAGGCGGTGACCCGGACGGCCTCGGCGACCGGCCCGCCGGCGTCGAGGTAGCGGAACAGCGTCCCGGCCAGCGCGATCGCGAATCGATACCAGCCGTGCGCGGAGGCGTACGTGCAGGCCGCCGCCAGGTTGGGCCGTTCCGCCTCGAGCCAGTTCCGGGCGGCGGCCGGGTCGCCGGCCACCGGCGTCCCCTCCGCCGGGTACAGCGTGTTCATCGCCGCGACCGAACCGGCCAGGTAGTGATCGAAGAGGCGGGTCAGCGCGGCGCTCCGCTCCGGCGCGGGGTCATGCGTCGCCGCGAGCTCCGCGGCATAGGCCTTCAGCAGATCGTGCATGGCGTACCGGCCGCCGCGGCCGGCGTGCACCAGGCTGGCGCGGACCAGCACACCGAGCAGCCGGCGAGCCTCGCCGGCGTCCGTTCCGGCCAGCGCCGCCACCGCGTCGACCTGCACGCTGTCGCCCGGATGCAGGCCGAGCAGCCGGAACAGCCGGGCCGCGTCGGCGGGCAGGTTCTGGTACGACCAGGAGAACACGGCGCGGACCTCGGCGCGCGGATCGCCCGCGTCGAGCAGGTCCAGCCGCATCCGGTGGTCGCTCAGCTCGCCGACCAGCTCGGCCAGCGAGACATCGGTACGCGCCGCGGCCAGCTCGGCGGCGATCCGCAGGGCCAGCGGCAGCCGGGAACAGGCCGCGGCCAGATCCTCGGCGACCGACGGCTCGCGGTCCACCCGGTCGCCGATCAGGCGGCGCAGCAGCCCCACCGCGTCCGGCAGGGGCAGCAGATCCAGATTGATCCGCTCGGCGCCGTGCAGTGCCACCATGCCGGGCAGCGCGTCCCGGCTGGTGATCAGCACCAGGCAGGACCCAGTACCGGGCAGCAGCGGCCGCACCTGCTCCACCGAGGACGCGTTGTCGAGCAGCACGAGCATCCGGCGGCCGGTCAGCTCGGACCGGTACCGGCCGGCGCGCTCCTCGATGCCCGGCGGGATGGATCCCTGCACGCCGAGCGCGGTCAGGAAGCCGGCCAGCGCGTCCGCCGCCGCCACCGGTTGCTCGGCGTCGTAGCCGCGCAGGTTCACGTACAGCTGCCCGTCGGGGAAGGCCTCCCGCACCCGGTGCCCCCACCGTACGGCCAGGGCGGACTTGCCCACCCCGGCCGTGCCGGAAAGCAGCACGACGGGCAGCGGCGGCTCGTCGCCGCCGGGCGCCAGCGACCGGTCCAGCGCGGCGAGTTCCCCGGTACGCCCGGTGAACGCCCGTACGTCCGCCGGCAGTTGCGCCGGAACCCTCCGGGCCGGGGCGAGCTGGGCCTGCGGCGCCCGGGCCTGCGCCGGCGCATCGTTCAGGGCCGGGTCGGCGGCCAGGATGCGCTCGTGCAGCCGGCGCAGCCCGGCGCCGGGATCGCTGCCGAGCTCGTCGGCGAGGCGGTGGCGGATCCGCCGGTACTGCTCGTCGGCGTCCGCCTGGCGGCCGCACCGGTAGAGGGCCAGCATCAGCTGCTCGGCCAGCCGCTCGTCCAGCGGGTGCTCGGCCATCGCGGCGGACAGCGACGGCAGCAGCTCGCCGTGCCGGCCGAGCCGGAGCAGGACGTCGTTGTGGTCCAGTTCGGCGGCGAACCGCTCGCTGAGCAGCAGCTGCCGCGTCGCGTCCAGCCACGGCGTGTCCAAGCCGGCGAACGGTTCGCCCCGCCACAGGCCGAGAGCTGCCGTGATCAGCTCAGCGGCGGACCGGTCCGAAGTGGCCCGCGCCTGCGTGGCGAGCCGGCGGAAGCGGTGCAGATCGACCGCCTGCGGGTCGACGGTCAGCACGTAGCCGCCCGGCCGGCGCTCGATCCCGGTGGTGGCATCGGCGACGGCCGTCCGCAACCGGGACAGGTAGCTGTAGAGCGCGTTGGTGGCCCGCTGCGGCGCCTCCGCACCCCAGACCCGGTCGATCAGCTGGTCGACCGTGACGGGACGCCCGGCCTCGACGAGTAGCACGGCCAGCACGCTGCGCTGCCGCGCATGCCCGAGGACGACCGGCCGGCCGTCGATCCGGCCCTCCACCGCGCCGAGCACCCCGAACTCCGCCGACAACTGACCTCCCCACCACTACGGACCCGGGCGGTCCCCACCAGGCGATTCAAGATATCCACAAGGAGCCGGACAAGTCTCGCACGCTTCGTACAAGATGCGCCGTCGACTATTGATCCCGTTGCAGGGAACAGGTCGCCCTCGCCCGGCTGCGCACAGCGTTACGGGGGAATCGGGACGCCAAGTGAGACTTGAGCGACGGGCGGCCTGCCCTGCACCAAGTACCTATGTCGACAACCCGCTGCCGGGCCAACGGCGGGCCTGGTCAGCTGTGGCCCCCCAGGGCAGCCCAGGCCGAGGGCGGCCCGGCTGATCAACGTCAGCCGGGCCCCCTACCTCCGCCGCGTGCGAGACGGTCCTAGGGTGCTCGGCATGGGTGTCGAGATCGAGGTTCTGCGGGACCGGGACGTGACCGATGACATGGTCAAGGCGTTCGAGCGGCTGCTGCCGCAGCTCTCCCGGTCGGCGCCGGCCCTGGACGCCGCGGCGCTGCGTGAGCTGGTCGCCTTTCCCGGGAACCGGATGCTGATCGCCCGGGTCAAGGGGGAGATCGTCGGGACGCTCACGCTGGTCATGTTCCCGATTCCGACCGGGCTACGGGCCTGGATCGAGGACGTGGTGGTCGACTCCTCGGCGCGCGGGCAGGGCGTCGGGGCGGCGCTGACCCGCGAGGCGGTGCGGCTGGCCGAGGCGGCCGGCGCGCGGACCGTCGACCTCACCTCCCGGCCCTCGCGCGAGGCGGCGAACCGGCTCTACGAGCGGCTCGGCTTCCGGCTGCGCGACTCGAAGGTCTACCGCTACGCCGCCCCGCAGGAATGGGACAGCTGACCTACTCGGCCTCGCGCTCGCGCCGGCGCAACTCCTCCTCGCGGCGGCGGAGGTCGGCCTCCCACTTCTTCATCATCGACTCGTCCTCGCGCAGGGAGGTGGCCAGGTTGCGCAGGAACTCGGGGTCGTCGTCGGGGGCGCGCTGACCGCTGCGGCGCTGAGGGCGCTCGTCCTCCGGGAAGCCGCTGCCGGGCCGCCACGTCGTGCCGTTGCTGAGCCGGACCGTGGGCGCCGGGCGGCCGGCCACGAACCAGGCGATCGCGCCGACCGGGGAGAACAGCAGGATGATGAACACCCACGCCACCCGGGGCAGCGCCCGGATCGCGAACTCCTCGGCGGAGAGGCAGTCGATCAGCGCGACGACCAGCAGCGCCAGGTCGAGGAGGACGAACAGCGAGTAGAGGCGAGCCATGGGCGTAGATGATGCCAAACCTGAGAAGATCCGGTGGTCCCGGAAAGGGTGCGAATCGGTAGTGCGGCCCGGCACTCGGGGGAGCACCGGGCCGGACGTTCAGCTGACCGCGCCGGAGAAGGCGGGCAGGTAGCCGTACGTGTATCCGTTCTTGTTCGGGTGGAACGCGTTCTGTGACAGCGTCAGGCCGTTGAGGTACGGCGACGAGGCGCAGATGCCGTGGCCGGCGAACTCGTCGCGGACGTCGGAGAAGGTGAACCCGGCGGCCTGCGCGCGCTGCTTGATCAGGTCGTCGAGGACCACCGCACCGCCGTTGAGCGACCTGCGCTTGGCCAGGCTCATCCCGGTGAGCCCGCAGGAGGACGAACTCGTGTCGAACAGCAGCGGATAGCCGAGGACTACCACCTGGGCCCTCGGCGCCTTGGCCTTGATCGCCGCGTACGTGTTATCCAGCTTGCCGCCCAGCGTCGCGCCGATGCTGGACTCGGCGTTGGCGACCGTCGTCGCGCAGGCGGCGTCGCTGGAGACCTGGCAGCTCAGCACCGTCGAGGCGAAGCCGGCGTCGTTGCCGCCGATGGTGATGCTGATCAGGTCGGTGCCGCTCGGGATGTCCGGGGCCTGGCTGGACAGCACGTCGCTGGTCTCCGCGCCCGAGCAGGTGAGGTTGGTGAACGACTTGGGGGAGTTCTTGGCGACCCACTGGCCGGGGTAGCCGTTCGGGCTCCGCAGGCACAGCCCGACCTGTCCGGGCGCGCCGACGCCCGAGGAGTAGGAGTCGCCCAGCGCCACGTAGTCGACGCTGGACGCCGCCTCTGCGGCGGGGGCCGCGACGCCAAAGGTAAGGAGAGCGACGAGACAGCCTAGGGCGAGGTGGGGTCTGGTCATCGGGGTGGCCTCCGGTCCGAGGGGGAGGGAAGCCGAAGCGCTCCGGTTACCGCACGGTATGTCAAGCCCCTGAGAAAAGAAACATCGTGTTTTTCCAGTTACGAAGTAGTAACATGCATCGATGTGACCTGCACCTATGTCACGTGGTGATGTTTCGCGTACCGCACGTGGTGATCTTTCAAGACCGCCACAGGCGGCCCTCAGCGTGCGCACAGTTGATCGCCGTACCGTCTTCATATGGAAGAAGAACGGGCACGTCGGGTCGTCGACACGCTGCGGGCACGCAACGTCTTCGCCCATGTGAAGCTGCCGCAGGCCGGCATCACGCAGTACGGCATTCGCGTGGTTCTCCCGGACGGCCGCGAGGCGATCTGGGACAACGACGGCACCGCCGGCCTCGAGGCCCAGATCATGCGGAACGGGATCCTGGTCGGCTTCGTCGCCTCGATCCCCGACTCGGAGAATTTCGGCGACGGCCAGATCGTCGAGGCCATCGCCACCGCCGATTACGACCGCCCGGTCGGCCGCTCCCGCCCGGCCCGGGCCCGCGCGGGCACGCCCGCGCCGCGCCCGCCGGTCTCGCTGGCCCAGCGCCTGCGCGGCGGCTGGCGCTAGGCCTCGGGGTTGATCAGCTGCTCGAGGCGGCTGAGGGCGACCGGCCACAACTCCGGCGTCAGCGTTCCGAGCAGTGACTCGGCCATCGACTGCACGGTCATGTTGATGGTCTCGTCCGTGGCGGCATCCAGCTCGATCTCGACCGCAGCCTCGGGGGAAGTATCCGAAATTTCGGATACTGTCGGCTCGATCGGCAGATCCTCCGGGGCGCCGATCAGATGCAGGTGCCCGATCGAGCGGGTCAGCGCGATGTACAACAGCCGATGCCCACGCGGATCGTCATCGAGGATGTGCCCCGGCTCGACCACCACCGCCGCGTCGAACTCCAGCCCCTTCGCCTCGTGCGGCGCCAGCAGCGCGATCCCCGGCCCCGCCGCCCCCGGCTGCCAGGCCACCCCCTCGGCGTCCAGCCCGGCGATGATCTCGGCGCGGCAGCGGGCCGGGCAGAGCACGGCGACCGACCTGCCCTGCTCGGCGTGCCCGGCCGCGGCCGCGGCGACCAGCGACGCGCGGGTCCCCGGGTCGGCCGGCACGATCACCGGGTCGGCTCCGTCCCGTACGGTCAAGGGAGCCGGAACGCTCGGCGCCGCCATCGGCAGCAGCTCCGCGGCCAGATCGAAGATCTGCCGCGGGATCCGGTAACCGAACCGCAGCTCGCGATGCTCGTGCGGCTGGGCCGAGGGCAGCTGCGCGATCAGGTCGTGCCAGTCGTCGCGGGCCCACGGCCCGGTCGACTGCGCGAGGTCGCCGATCACCGTCATCGAGCCGGTCGTCGAGCGCCGGGCGATCGCCCGCAACTGCATCGGCGAGAGGTCCTGCGCCTCGTCGACCACCACGTGACCGAAGCCCTTCGGGTCGCCGTCGATCAGGTGCGCCGCCTCGTCCAGCAGCGGCAGGTCGGTCTCGCCCCAGCCGTGCTCGTCGGCCGGGCGGTGCAGCGACTCGATCTCCCGATCGGTGAACTCGCCGCCGGCCGCCGAGGCCAGCAGCTCCCGCGAGCCGAACAGCTCGCGCAGGAAACCCTGCGGGTCGAGCGAAGGCCACAGCCGCTCGGCGAGCCGGTCGGCCGCCTCCAGTACCAGCCGCGGATCCCGGGTGTCGGCGACCAGCGTGGCGCGCAGCAGGATCCGCCGGGCGATCGGCGCGGCCTCGCTGGCCCGGGCGGTGTCGATCACCCGGCGCAGCGCGATCGGGTCGAGCCGGATCGTCCGGCCCTCGATCTCGATCGACTCGGGCAGCTCGCCCGGCGACGAGCTGCCGGGCCGCTCCTCGAACGCGCGGGCCAGTAGCCGGGCCATCCGCGCCTCGCCCTTGAGCCGGGTCACCTGGGGAAGCTCGTCGACCGTCACCGCCACGTCCGGCAGCAGCGCGGTGACCGAGCGGTGCGCCACCCGGTCGTAGCCCCAGCTGGTCAGCACGTCGTCGCTGTACCGGGCGAACGCCGCCGACGGCCCGACCACCAGCGTCTCGGCGTCGTCCAGCAGGCCCTCGTCGAGCAGCCAGGCCACCCGGCGCAGCGCCGTGATCGTCTTACCGGTGCCCGGGCCGCCCTGAATGATCAGCAGGCGGTCCAGCGGGGCGCGGACCAGGTCGTCCTGCGCGGCGCGTACGGTCGCGACGGCGTCCCGGCCCAGCTCGGCGAGCAGGTCGTCGTCGGCGGGCACGCCCGGGTCGGCTTGGCGGAACACGGGCGGCCGGCCGGTTCAGGAGCCCGCGAGGGGCAGCTCGAGGCGGACCGCGCCGCGCACGTCGAGGAAGACCCGGCCGGGCGCGTGCACCAGGCTCAGCACCACGTCGTCGCAGTGCGGGCAGCGGGCCACCCGGCCCATCTCCTGCCCCCACAGCATCAGGGCGCCGATCGCCTCGGCGTGCCCGCACCCCGCGCAGGTGTACTGGGCGGCGGTCACGTCGAACGCGAAGATCTCGCGCAGGTCGCCGGCCATCGCGTTGCCGTCCAACTTCATCATGAGGTGCCTCCGAAGCGTTCCGTCCGGATGCGCTTGGGGTCGTGGCCGAGCGCCACCAGGATGTCGGCGGCGGTTTCGACGAAGGTGGTCGGCCCGCAGACGTAGACGTCGGGCGTGAAGTCCGGCGGCCAGCCGTGCGTGTTGATGGTAGCCACGTCGATGCGTTTCGGCGGGCTCGGCCACCCGTCCGGCGCCTGCCGCGTGTAGTTCAAGAACAGATCAAAACCAGGATCATCCCGTACGTGTCGGGGCAGTTCCTCGCGGTAGAGAAGATCGCCCTGGGAACGCACCGAGTAGATCAAGCGGAACGGCTGTTTGGCCCGGCTCTGTCCCCGCGAGCGGACCATGGCCATCAGCGGCACCACACCCGAGCCGCCGCCGACGAGCAGCACGGGGTTCTGCTGCGTCTCCCGCCAGACGAACCAGCCGCCGACCGGGCCGCGCAACTCGATCTGATCGCCCACCTCGAGCACGTCGGTAAGGTACGGCGAGACCTCGCCGTCGTCGAGCCGTTGCACGGTCAGCTCGACTTTCCCGCCGCCTCCCGGGGGCCCGCCGCCTCCCGGGGGCCACGCCGAGGCGATCGAGTAGCTGCGCTGCGCGCGGTACCCGTCCGGGGCGGTCAGGCGCACGTCGACGTGCTGACCGGGCAGGTGTCCCGGCCAGTCCGGCACGTCGAACACCAGGGTGCGCGCCGTCGGCGTCTCCGGCCGGGCCTCGGCGAGGGTCGCCGCCCGCCAGGTCAGTCGCCCTGGTAACGCTGCTCGAGCCATGGGTCTCCGTACATGTGGTAACCGGCCGCCTCCCAGAAACCCGGCTCGTCCTCCTGCATCATCTGCAGGCCGTTGACCCACTTCGCCGACTTCCAGAAGTACAGGTGAGGTACGAGCATCCGGGCCGGCCCGCCGTGCTCCGGCTCAAGATCCTCGCCGTCGAACTTATAAGCGATCCACGCCTTCCCGTCCAGCAGATCTTCCAGCGGTACGTTGGTGGTGTACCCGCCGAAGCTGTGCACCATGGTGTAGTCCGCAGCAGTCTCGACGTCCGCGAGCAGCGTGTCCAGCGAGACGCCGCGCCAGGTGGTCCCGAGCTTGGACCATTTCGTGACACAGTGGATGTCGGTGCTGAAATCCTCGTACGGCAGCGCGGTGAACTCCGGCCAGGTCCAGCTGGTCTTCTCCCCGGACTCGGTGGTGACGGTGAAGCTCCAGCGGTCGAGCGGGATCCGCGGGGTCGGCCCGGCCGAGAGCACCGGGAAATCATGGGTCAGATACTGCCCGGGCGGCAGGCCGGGGACCGACTCACGTCGACGGCCCCCGAACCCTCGCGAAATGATGGCCATGGAACATGAGTAAACCCGATGATCAATGGGGTTTCCACTGCCCATCCCACCACCCCATGACTCGACTGAAGGCTGGTTGTGGGTGCCGCCCCTAAAGCATGAGCTCGGGGCTGACCGCTCCCTCGTAGATGTCGGTGGCGGGGACGACCACCCGGTAGACGGCCGCCCCGGTGAGCCCGGAGAGGTGGTTGACCCGGGTGGCGGGGTAGGTGAGGTCGGTGACCCAGTCGTCGTCCTGCCGCCGCTGGACCTCGACGAGCTGGCCGTCGGGGTGGTCGATCGCGATGGTGAGCTGGGTGTGGCTGACGTGCACGACGAAGAGCCGGAGCGGGGATTTCGCTGATGGCGCGGGTTCGGGTGTGCTCTGCGTCGGGCTGGGCTGGGGTGTGCTCTCGGACGGCGTGGGTTCCGGCGTGCTTTCCGACGGCGTGGGTTCCGGCGTGGTTTCCGACGGCGCCGGCTCGGGCGTGGTCTCCGAGGGTGACGGCTCCGGCGTGGTTTCCGACGGCGTCGGCTCGGGCGTGGTCTCCGAGGGTGACGGCTCCGGCGTGGTTTCCGACGGCGCCGGCGTGGGGAGCGAGGCGAGCGCGGCGGCGGCGTCGACCCGGCCGTAGCCGTAGTCGTCGTCCCGGCCGGGGGCGCCCAGGTCCACGGCCGACGACTCGATGACCTGCGCCACCTGGTCGGGGGTGAGCCCGCGGTCGGCCGCGCGGACCAGGGCGGCGAGGCCGGCGACGTGCGGAGAGGCCATCGAGGTGCCGCTCATCGTGCGGTAGCCGCCGGGGAACGTGCTGAGCACGGCGCTGCCGGGGGCGGCCAGGTCGACGTAGCCGCCCGCGTTCGAATACGGGGCATAGTGGTCGGCCGCGTCGGTGGCGGCCACCGCCAGGACGCCGGGGTCGGCCGCGGGGTAGGAGACCGGACTGCCGTCGGCGCGGGTGTTGCCGGCCGCGGCGACGACCACGACGCCCCGGCTGCGGGCGTACGCAATCGCATTGGTCATCGCCTCGATCGAGGAGGTCGAGCTGATCGAGAGGTTGATGACGTCCGCGCCGTGATCGGCGGCGTAGACGACACCGTTGGCGGCGTCCGAGAGATAGCCGCTGCCGTTGGCGCCGAGCACCCGGACCGGGAGGATGCGCGCGTCCGGGGCCACGCCGGCGATGCCCTCGCCGTTGCCGGCCGCGGCGGCGATGATGCCGGCCACGTGGGTGCCGTGGCCGTTCGGGTCGGTGGCCGGGCCCTCGGTGCCGGTGATGAAGTCGGCGCCGGGCAGCACCTGGCCGGCCAGATCGGGGTGGCCGGAGTCGACGCCGGTGTCCACGACGGCGACCGTCACGCCGGCGCCGGTGGAACGGTCCCACGCTTCCGGGGTGCGCATGGCGGCGAGATCCCACTGGGCGGCGCGGCGGGGGTCGGAGCCGGTCGGCGCGTCGGCGACGGTCACGGTCGCGTCCAGTTCGACGGTGAGCGCGTGCCGGGCATGCTGGCCGGCGGCGATCAGCCTGGTGGCGCCGGCCCGGTCGGTGGCGGTGCGGGCGACGGTCACCGGCCGGCCCTGATCGTCGAGGGCGGTGCTCACCACGCGTACGGGATGGGCCCGGGTGATGGTCGCCGGGAGCAGGCCGGCGGCGGCTCGGGTCAGGCCGGTCGTCACCGGGTGCCAGGTGGCGCTCCTGGGTTCGGTGTGTGCTGTGGGTGCAAATCCGACAAATCCGGTGCCGCCGATTAGTGCCGCGCTCAGCAACAGAGTTTTCTTCCGCAAAGTGACCGCCTCCCCATGTCCGTGGTCGGTCTGAGGATTCGGCGGTGGCCCGGGCCGACCGAGTGCCAAACGGGTGCTTTGCCGTTTTAGCGCGGTTTGTGGGGTTAACTGGGATCATCGAGGCGTGGGGGACGACGGGATCTACGTCTCGACGGTGCAGCGCCGCCGGCGGCGGCGCAGGATCGGGGCGGCGGTGGCCGTCGGGGCGGTGCTGCTGGGCGCCGGATCGTACGTGGGGGCCAGCTGGTTCCTCGGCCGCCAGTCGACGGTGAACGGGCTGCCGCCGATGGTGACGCCGTCGGTGGCGGCGCCGATCCCGGCCACGCCGTTCGTCGCGCCGCAGAGTGCGCCGGCCGGCCCGCCGCTGGGGACGATCTCGGCCGCCCGCCGATCGTGGCTGCCGTCGCCGGTGCCCTCGCCGACCGCACCCACCGACGACGAGCTCGCCGCCACGCAGGTCGGCCGGTTGCTGCAGCCGCGGGCGGGCGTGCTGGCGGCCGACGCGACGGCGACGGTGCGGAACGAGATCACCGTGGACGGGGCGCAGGCGCGGATCGTGTCGGCGCGCTACGACCTCACGTCCAGGTGGCAACTGCTGGGCGCGGCCGACACCGGCGTACGGGTCGGCTCGGTGCGCTGCACCCAGAATTTCCAGGTCGACGGGGCGCCGCTGCCGCAGAACCGCCCGGGCCTGCTGTTGTGCTGGCGGATGTCGCCGCTCAAGAGCGTCGTCGTGATCGCCACCCGGGCCACCGCCCCGCCGCAGCCCGCCGACGCGGCGGCGCTGGTCGCCCGCGAGTGGGCCGCTATCTGACCGTCATTCGCACGGGCCAAAGCGCTTTCAAGAGACTCACAGGTGGATCGTCGCCCGTTTTAGCCCGTTAAATACCAATCATTGAAACCATGGAGGTCTAGGCGGAAGAGTGAAGTTCTGATCATAGGGGGTTGTGATGATCGAGAGCCGACCGAGGGGCCGTCGTGCCGGATTCGTGGCGGGCGCCGTCGGGCTGGTCGCAACGCTTGGGGCCGGGATCTGCCTGGTGTCCGGATGTTCGCACGGCAGCGGTCCGACCGCGGCGCGAGATTCCGCGGGCACGGCCGGGCCTTCGTCGCCTCCGGCTTCGCCGAGCGTCGCCGGGGATGCCCGCTCGCAGGCGAGTTCCGCGGTGCCGGCCTCGCCCCAGCCTTCCGCGAGTCGCGAGGTCCAGCAGCGGACCACCGCGGCTCCGGACAAATCGGCAGGCGACGGGCGCCCGTTGGTGGCGAAGAGCGTTACGGCCGTCAAGGAGCGCACCGAGACCACGAGCGAGGGAACGGTCCGGGTGACCACCGCGAAGGGCGACCTCACCGGACAGCGGTATCTGCGGATGGCCGCGGACCAGGGCGAGCCGGTCGGCCAGGCCCGGTGTACGCAACGGCTCCGGTTCGCCAATGCCGCGGGCGCGCAGGTGCTGCCGAGCGTGCTGCTGTGCTGGCGGGTGTCCGCGCAGCGCAGTGTCGTGACCTTCACCGTGGCCAAGAAGGGCCGGCCGTCGCCGCGCGTCAGCGAGTCGATCATCAACGGGGAGTGGGCCAAGCTCTGAGCTTGGCCCGAACGACGTACGCCCCCGGCCGTGCGCGACGGCCGGGGGCGTACTGGTGCGTTCGTCAGACGGTGGGGCTCGTGGCGCCCGCGATGCCGGTCGCGTCGGGGACCACGACACGGTAGTGCTGGCCGGTCGCGAGGCCGGAGACCTTCGTCTTGGCGGACGCCTGGAAACTGAGCGTCGTCAGCCAGGACGAGCCCTTCTTCTGCTGGACCTGCACCTTCTGGCCGGCCACCCCGCTGAGGTTGACCGTCATCGACTTGCCGGAGCGGACCACCGCGACCTTGGCCTTGACCGTGACGGTGGCCGTGGCGGAGGTCGCCGCCTCGGCCGCGTCGGTGGCGGTGACCTGCAGGTAGAGCCCGTAGGCGGCGGTGGAGACCCGGCTGACCACGATCGCGCCGTTGGTGCCGGTGGTGGTGGCGGTGCACTTGGCGGCCACGCCGGGGTCGACGACGCAGACCTGGACCGGGCGCGAGGCCCACGCCTTGCCCGAGGCGGTGACCGTGAAGGTCACCTTCGCCGTGCCGCCGTAGACGACCTGCTGGGTGGCCGGGCTGACGGCGACGGCCGGCTTCACCTTGGCGACGGTCTTGGTGGGCGTCGGCGTGACGGTCTTGCTCGGGCTCGGGCTGGCCGACGGCGAGGCGCTGGTCTTGCCCGGGGTCGGGCTCGCCGACGGCGACGCGCTGGTGGTGCTGGGGCTGGGCGACGTCGTGGCCGGGGTGACGGCGGCCAGTGCGGCCGCGGCGTCGATCCGGCCGTACCCGTAATCGGTGTCCTTGCCGGCCGGGCCCAGGTCGACGGCGGTGGACTCGATCGCCGTCTCGATCTGGTCCGGCGTCAGGCTCTTGTTGTACGCCTTGAGCAGCGCGGCCTCGGCCGCGACGTGCGGCGACGCCATCGAGGTGCCCTGCATGGTGGCGTAGCTGCCCTTCGCCACCGGGTAGGTGCTGACGATCGAGCTGCCGGGCGCCGCCACGTCGACGTAGCTGCCCTGGTTGGAGTAGTAGGCGACGGTGTCGGTGGAGTCGGTCGCGGCCACCGCGATCACCCCGGTGTCGGCCGCCGGCCAGGAGGTCGGGCTGCCCGAGGTGCGGGAGTTGCCGGCCGCGGCGACCACCGTGACGCCCTTGCTCCGGGCGTACGAAATGGCGTTGGTGACCGCCGCGACCGGCGAGGAGGAGCCCAGCGACATGTTGATGACGTTGGCGCCGTGGTCGGCCGCCCAGACGATCCCGGTGGCGGCGTCGGACATGTAGCCGCTGCCGTCGGCACCCAGGACGCGTACCGGAAGAATCTTGACGCCCGGCGCGATGGACGCCACGCCGACGCCGTTCCCGGTGAGCGCGGCGATCGTGCCCGCGACGTGCGTGCCGTGGCCGTTCGGGTCGGTGGCCACGCCGGTGGTGCCGCCCGCGACGATGTCGATGCCCGGCAGCACCTGCCCGGCCAGGTCGGGGTGGCTCGCGTCCACACCCGTGTCGATCACCGCGACGGTGACGCCGCTGCCGGTCGACTTGAGGTTCGCCGTGGGCACGTTCATCTTGGCGAGGTCCCACTGCTGGCTGCGATAGGGATCGGTCCCGGTGTCGAGCGAGTACGCCGTCGAGTCGAGGCTGACGCTGACCGCGCCCTTGGTCTGCTGAGCGGCCTTGATCAGCGCGGTGGCGGTCACCTTGTCGCCGGCGGTCCGGGTGGAGACGGCGGGCCGGCCGTGGCTGTCCACGGTCGTGGTGACCACCCGGACCGGGTGGGCCGCGGAGACGTTCGCCGGAAGCAGCTGCGCCGGGCTCGCGGTCAGGCCGTAGGTGGTGGGCTGCCAGGCCGGGGCCGCCTGGACGCCCGAACTGGCGAAGCCGATGGCGGCGGCACCGGCGACGGCGCCGACAGCCAGCGCGCCGACTGCGTAACGGCGCAGGTGGTTCCTCATGATGTCCTGCCTCCCTGGGGGTGGGGGTCGAAGGCAACAGTCGGCGGTGGCTGAGCGCGCTTGAGCTGTTCCCGCGGTGCAGATGGGTTGCCGCCGGCGGTCAGGTCAAGATGTTCTTGCTGGTCGCTCCCGTGACGCCGAGGGTGTCCGGCACGACCACCCGGTACTGCTGACCCTTGGTCAGGTTGCTCACCGTGTGGTTCGGAACGGCCCGGTACGCGGTGACCAGCATCCATTTGCCCTTGACCAGCCGCTGGATCTGGACGACCTGGCCGACGTCGCCGGTGAGATCGATGCTGATCGTCCCCGGGGCTGTCTTCGTGACCGTGACCTCGGCGCGCACGACGTAGGTGGCCACCGCGGAGGTCGCGGCCTCGGCGGTGTCGGTTGCCGGGACGAATAGCAGGACCTGGTAGGACGCGTCGGCCGTACGGGTGAGGACGACCTTGCCGCTGGCCGAGGTGGTGGTGTCCGAGCAGATGAACGCCTGGCCCGGGTCGGCGATGCAGAGCTGCACGGGCCGTGCGGCAGCCGCCCGGCCGCCGACCGTGACCGTGAAGACGGTGCTGGTGGCGGTGTCGTAGGAGACGGCCGACTTCGATGCGATAACCGACACGGTCGCGCGGCTCTTGGCGACGGTACGGCTCGGGCTTGCGATCGGGGCCGGCGAGGTCGACGCCGAGGGGGCCGGCGTGCCCGCGATCGTGTCGGCGCCGGTGACCGCCGCGGCCGCGTCGATCCGGCCGTACCCGAAGTCCTTGTCCTTGCCGCGCGCCCCGCGATCGACCGCGTTCTCCTCGATCGCCTCCTCGATCTCGTCCGGCGTGAGGCTCGGCTGCCGAGCCGCTACCAAAGCCGCAACCCCGGAAACGTGTGCGGCCGCCAACGAGGTGCCGAACATGCTGGCGTACGTTCCGCCGGTCGTGGTGCTCTCGATGGCGTTGCCCGGCGCCGCGACGTCGATGTAGGAGCCGGAGCTGGAGTAGGCGGCGATGGTGTCGCTGGAGTCGGTGGCGGCGACCGCGATCACACCCGGGTCGGCGGCCGGATAGGTGACCGGGCTGGACATCGCCCGGCCGTTGCCGCCGGCGGCGACGATCACGACGCCCTTGCCGCGGGCGTAGCTGACCGCGGCGGAGACCGCGAGGCTGCGCGTGATGGAGCCGAACGACATGTTGATGACATTCGCGCCGTTGTCGGCGGCCCAGACGATGGCCCGGGCCGCGTTGGACATGAAGCCGTTGCCGGCCGCGTCCAGCACTCGTACCGGAAGGATCTTCGCGTCCGGGGCGATCGCCGAGATGCCGAGGCCGTTGCCGGTGATCGCGGCGATGGTGCCGGCCACGAAGGTGCCGTGCCCGTTGGGGTCGATGCCGGCGCCCGCGACGCCGGTCACGAAGTCCATGCCGGGGAGCACCTGCCCGGCGAGGTCCTCATGGGTGGCGTCGACGCCGGTGTCGATGACCGCGACCGTCACGCCCGAGCCGGTCGAGGACGCCCAGGCGTCCATCGCGTGGATCTTGGTGAGATCCCACTGGTCGTCGCGCAGCGTGTCGTCCCCGGCCGGCGCGCTGAGCATGGTGATCGGGGCGTCGAGCTCGACGCCGAGCGCGTTTCTGGCGTGTTGGGCGCTGGAGACGAGCGCGGTGGCGCTCTTCCGGTCGGTGGCGATGCTGGCGCTGACCACCGGGCGGCCGTACGGATCCAGCGTCGTGCTGACCACGCGTACGGGATGGGTCGGGGTGACCGTGGTCGGCACGATCTGGTCGGGGGTCGCGCTCAGGCCGAACGGCGTCTGGTAGGGGGCCTGGTGCTGGTTCTCGGTCACGGCCACGGCGGCGCCGCCGGCGAGCAGTCCGGCCGCCAGGGCGGTGGCGGCGAAACGGTGTGTCTGCTTCATCTGTCGTCCTTGGCTCGGGGGATCGAGGAGTAACAGTCGGACGAAATGCGCCGTTCTTGGTGATGCGCAAGTAGCAGCCTGGTTGCTGGTTTTGGTCCGCTATGTCCCATCCGTTGCGACCATGGGAACTCGGGTCCGCCCGCACGGGGCCGGGCCGGACGCGACCAAAGGGATGGGAAATGACTGTTCACGACGACGAAGGACGTACGGACGACGCCGTCCGGCGCATGGCGGGCCGCCGCCGCGCGATGGCGGTCGGGGGCGTGGCCGGGATGGCCGTGCTCCTCGGCGGTGGCGCCTACCTCGTCATGTCCGGGCCGGCCGGCCGGGAGGCGACCGTGGCGCAGGACACGCGGCCGCTCGCCCCGCTCCGGCAGTCGGTCTCCCCGCCGCCCACGACCGGCGCCCCGGCCTCGGCGCCGACGAGCGCATCCGTCAGCACCTCGCCGGCCCCGGCGGCGTCCTCGGGCGGCCGCACGGCACGGACCGGTTCGCCGGCCGCCTCGGAGGACGAGGCGGCGGTCCGCAAGAAGATCATGGCGGCCCGGGAGGCCGCGGCCAAGGACGGCATTCCGCTGCAACGGCCGTTGACCGCGCCGCCGGGCGCGATGCGGGCCGCCGACGACACGACCGAGACCACCACGCCGCTCCCTGACGGCGGCGTGCGGCGGATGGTCGCGGCGCGAGGCGACCTCAGCGGGGATCGCCTGATGCTCTGGGCCGCCGACGACGGCACGCCGGTCGACGGCGCTCGCTGCACCCAGAGATTCCACTTCAGCGGTGCCGCCCCGGCCGCGGTCCGGCCCACGATGATGCTGTGCTGGCGGCTGTCCGACAGCCGGAGCGTCGTGGTCCTCACCATCACCCGGAACGGCCGGCCGTCGGCGACGGAGAGCGCCGCCGAGATCGACAAGCAGTGGCGGAAGCTGGGGTGAGCGCGCCGGCCCCCACGGGATGAATCCGTGGGCGTCGACGATCTGTGGATTGGCTGAGCAAGCGGTGGTATTAGCCCGTTTTGTCGGCAGTGTTGGGACCATGAGGGTCCGGGGCCGGCCCCGCAGCGCGCGCGGGTGGCCCGCCAGCCGAAACCTGCGAAGGACATACCACATGACGAACGCTGAACCGGAGAACGGCGGAGTCCCGTCGGCGATCAGCAGTCGGGTCCGCCGCAACAAGCGGACGGTGATCGGAGTGACCGGGCTCGCGGCCGTCCTGGGCGTGGGCGCGCTTCTCGTGACCCACCAGGTGCGGAACGGATCCGGCGCCGCGGTGGAGACGACCGGTGAGACCGAGGCGCTCCCGGCCCGTACCGCCGGGTCACCGAGCCCGTTGCGCTCGGGTCGCGCCGCGTCGGGTGGCGCGGCCGTGATGGGCCCGGTGGCGCCGGCCGTCTCGGGCGCCAAGAGCGTCGCCGAGCGCCTGCGCGAGGCCCGGTCCGCGAACCAACGGCTCGGCACGGAGGTGCGGCAACCGGCGCCGCGGCCGCCGACGCACGTCGACCCGTCCAAGGTCAAGGTCGTGCAGACCGGCTCCAACCAGACCGGCCACATGATGCGGGTGTCGTCGGCGCCGTTCGACCTCACCGGCTACCGGGAGCTCGCGTGGGTGCGCGACGGCGCGCGGTACGGCGACGCGACCTGCACCCAGAAGATCACGGTCAGCCAGAACGTTCCGGCACGGGAGCGGCTGACGCTGCTGATCTGCTGGCGGACCAGCGCCAAGAAGAGCGCCTACACCGTGGCGATCGACTTCCACAAGCGGCCGTCCGCGGCGGACAGCGTCGCCGAGCTCGACAAGGCGTGGGCAGCGATCCGCTGAGCACGGCCTGCCCGGAGACGGGGAACAGCGGCTCGAAGCCAGGCTTCGAGCCGCTGCCGTTGCTGTGGATCAGTGAATGTGCCCCGGATCAGAAGTCCGCGACGGTGAAGGTCGATCCGCTCGAGACGACCGACTGCGAGTACGTCGCGTTGGCCTGGGCGCCGACCGAGCCGTCGTTGACGACACTCACCGTGTAGGTGCCGTTCGGCACCGGCGGCGACTGGGTGACGAGGACGTCGGTGTAGGCGGTGCTGGTCGAGATCGTGCCGGTGAGCGGGGCGCTCAGCGTGGCTGTCGTGCCCGTGGCGTTGACGGCGATGATCGTCGTGTTGTCGGGAATACCCGGCGCCGGCGGCGTCGCGCTCGAGAGCAGGGTCGCCGAGGTGACCACGCGGCCGACATCGGCCGAGGTGAAGGTGCCGGCCGACCCGACGAGCGTCGTCGAGGTGGCCGTGTTGACGCTGGCGAGCGTGCGCGGTCCGGCGATGTTGGCCGTGGAGATCGTGCCGGTCGCCAGTGCGGCCGCCGACAGGGTCGCGCTGGTGGGGCTGCTCACCGCGGTGATCACCGTACCGGCCGCAATGTTCGTGTTGGAGTTGGAGTCGACGATCGGCATGCCGACGTCGGCCTGGGTGAAGGCGCCGTTCGTCGTGGTGATCGCGGTGGACCCGGATGTCGTGGTCACCGTCTTACCGGTCCGCGCGCTCGCGACGCCGGCGCCGGTGATGATGGTGAGCGGAGTGCCGGTGGTGGGGTTGCTGTAGGTGTGGTTCAGCGGGAGGCTGCACAGCAGCTCGTTGTCGCTGATCACGAGTACGTTGATGCACTCGGTGATCTCAGCTTTGGTTTTGGCTCCGCTGTTGGTCGTCGGGTCGTGGGCACCGGCGGTCAGGTACACGTGACCGGTGGCCGCGTTCGGCGTGTTGCCGTTCGTGGAGTCGAAGACGAAGTTCGAGAAGCCGACGCCGAGGACATCGAGATCCATCGAACCGTTGTAGTTCGGCGCCGTATTGGGCGACACGATGATGCCGTTTGTGTAGCTGAAGAGGTTCGCCTTGGTGGTGGTGTTCCCGAGCGTGTTGACGGTGCCACCAGGGGTGGTGATCTCCAGGAGGAACGGTCCACCTGCGACGTGCGCCGGCGTGGTGGCGCTGAAAGCGGTGCCGCCCCCGTTGACGACGATGTTCGTCAGGGGTACGCCGTCGAGTGTCGCGGTCGTGTTGTTCGGGGACGCCGTGGTGTTGGCGACGAAGCCGCTTCCGGTCACCGTGACCGTCGTGCCTCCGAGTGCCGGGCCGCCGACCGGGGCGATGCCATTGACCGCTGCGATCTTCGGCGCCGTGCCGACGGTGTACTGGGCGCTGGCGATCAGGGCCGCGCTGGCGGCGTTGCTCGCGAACACGCACATCGCGTACTTGTAGATGCTGCTCGACACGACGACACCGGCCGGCACGACTACCGCGATCTTGTTCGGGGCCAGGAGCTTCACGTTGGGATAGCCCGTGGCGACCAGGTTGGATGCGGGAGCCGTGCTCGGGAAGCTGGTCGGGCAGGTCGGCGCGGTGGTCGCCGAGGTCGCTATGACGAAGTACGCCGCGGCCGATGACGTGAACGTCGTGGGGTTCGGTGAAGTGGGCGCCGTCGCCAGGGTCGCCACGAGCGTGTTGCCTCCGCCGGTTGGCCCGCTGGGCGCGCTCAGTGCAAGAGTGCCGGCCGCCGCGTAGGCGGGCGCGGCGGTGATACCGGCGAGGAGGGCGGCCGCTGCGCCCGTCGCGAGACCGGCGCGGCCGAGCCGTCGCCGGGCGGTACTGGACTTGGACTTGCTCATGCGAGGTCCTCCTACGGTCGTGAATAAGACCGCTGGTCGGGTGTGGTGGGGCCCGCGCATGAATTCTGTTCACGGGCCATCTCGCCGGAAGCGTAACCAAACGCAGTGGTTCAGTTGCTTAGAGTGATGAAGATGATTGCAGGGTTGCGGTCTGGCCTCGAGGCGCTTCTCCCGCAATTTCGACACTTTGCGGGTGTGCGTAGCTCGCGGGGCGCTACGCTGCCGTCGGAACTCGTTCGCCTTCTCGACGGGACGAGAACTACGCCGTCCATCGATCCATCGCCGACCAATTCTGAGAACGGGTTCGGCGCTCCGTTTGCCGACGCCGCCTCGCTCGGCGCGGTCCTGACGGCTCGGGCCCTCATCTGAGTGAGTCTGGTCTGGCGGGACGTTGCCTGGCACGAGTGGATCAAGCATCGACGTCCGGGCGCTGCCGCGGTGCCTCGAATGGCCGCGCCGGCCCGATACCGACAACCCGGCGTCGGCCGGCACGGTCACGCTTCCGCCCCCGACCCGCTGCGTGCGGTTGCGACATTGAGCTTTGGTGAATTTGGGATGCGTCACCTGGATTCATGCATTTGGTGGCGTCGATTGCGGCCGCGGATATCGGTCTGTCGCGGAACGGTATCCGACCTTGAAGCACGCGGCCGAGACGACACCTTTACGACGGAAATGCCGAGGGTCAAGACCTGCCTGGTGAGTGAGTGCGACTACCGCCAGACGGCTGTGCAAGTCGCGACCATCATCGGGCGAAGCAGGCGGCGGAGTGCGGCACGGTCGTTGACCCGGCCGCCAAGGGCGTCGTGAGCAACGCGTTCGCGCACGTGTGACCGGCAGGCGGGTCGACTGGCCGACCTGCGAGAAGCGGAAGGGCGATGCCGGAAGGGCGATGTAAGGGTGCGGGAAATGTCGGACGGATTTCGGCCCCGGATATCGGCGAATCGCTTAACGATCATCGTGCTTCTGTAAGACTCGTCACGGACAGGAGCGGACTTCGGCTCCCCGGAAAGTGGCGGAGGCTGCGAGAGAGCTCCTCACCGAATGTCTTGGCCCGGGCCTCGGCGCTTTCCGGGTCGCATTGACGTCGAAGAAACGATCGCGGTGCGGGGCCATTCCCTGCGGCAATGTGGAGGGTACTTGATGATTTCGAAACCGGGTACGCTGGCGCGGTGTGTCGCCAGCGGATTGACGGCGGCAGCGGTAGTTGCCGGGGGAGCGATCGTCGCCAGTCCGGCGTTCGCGGTTACGCCGTTACCGACGATTACCAGCGTCTTCGTCGCAGGCTCCAGCACGAACAAGGTGGTGACCTCTGGAAGCACCATCGTCATTACTGGAACCGGCTTCACCGGTATGACGGACAATGCCGCCGTCAGTGGTTGCAGCAGTAACGCTCCGGTGGCCTATCCGACGACGAACTCCGGATGCTCGCAGGTCCGATTCCTCGGAGTCGGGGCGACCAGCACCTCGAACTTCACGGTTGCGACCCGCTACACCGTCGTGTCCGACACCACGATCTACGCCACCGTGCCGACGATCAGTGCAACGGATGGGGCCAGCGGGGGGCCGGTCGCGGGCACGGGCTCGGTCAAGGTGCAGGTTCTGAATACCATGGGTGGCGGAACGTCGAGCTTGCTCAGCGCTTCGACGGCCAGTGAGCTTTTCTACCGTAGGCCGCTCACCGCCACGATCGCCGCCACGAACGCGAACCCGGTCGGCGGCGGGGTGCTCACGGTTGCTGTCACCGGCGGGATCGCCAACCTGACAACCACGACCTTCCCGCTGGAGAAGATCACCGCCTACGTCTACAGCACGGTGGGGACCGGGTCCAACGCCCCGCCGCAGGTCGCCTCGGCCACCGTCGCCTTCAAGGACACGACGAACGTCTCCGTGACGCTTCCGCCGAACAGCCCGGACGGTAGTCCGTTCGGGTTGATGCTGGTCCACGACGGAATCCCGGGCACCGCGGATACGACGCATCTGACGTACCCGGCCGTGATCAACGATATTTCAACCTGCTCGGTCGACCTTACGTCCACTCTTCCCTCGACGCTCCCCGCCTGTACCGGTCCGGCGAACACGCCGGGGTCCGGCACCGCCGACGTCAAGGTGACCGGAAAAGGCCTGACCGGCGTGACCGTGTGGGACTGGGACGGCAGCCTCACCACCAGCAGCTCTGTCGGAGTTGAGTACACGTGCACGGTAATCTCCGACACCCTGGCCTACTGCCACCTCGTCATCCACACTCTCCCGAGCCCGCCCGTGGTCTCGGTTTCGTTCACCACGGTGGACCCGGACTCCGGTGGACCTCTGACCGCGCCGGCTCTGGCTCCCACGTCCGGCGGGATCCTCATCTACAGCTCGCTCGTGTAGCTCAACCCAACCGAGTCAAGTGACTGCCCGGGGCCTCGTCCCCGGGCAGTTGTCGTCCCCGGGGTATTGGTCGCCGACTAAATAAGGGGTGCCTTACCTATTCACGGTAATGGTGGCGTCGTTTTCCGGCGGTGTGGAATTGGTTTATCGTCGAGGCGTATCCCGAACTCGAAACCAGGAGGCCGCCATGACGCAGATGCTCGAAATGCCGCGGGTGCAGACCTGCACCGTGAGTGAGTGTGGCTACAACCACGACGGCTGTACGGCGTTCGCCGTCACCATCGGCACGACGATGTCGGCCGAGTGCGACACTTTCGTCGACTCCGGCGACAAAGGTGGCATGGGCAGGGCGTTGGCGCAGGTCGGGGCCTGCAAGCGGGCCGACTGTCAGCACAACACCGACCTCGAATGCCACGCTCCGGCCATCGTCGTCGGCCAGTCCGGCGACAAGGCCGACTGCCTCACCTACGAAAAACGATAGCCAGATGAAAAGAGCGCCCGTTGTCTTCGATCGAGACGGCGGGCGCTCTCGCATTTCCCGGAACGCACATCATTCGTCGTTTCTCCCGTTATCCTCCTTTCGGGTCTCCCCAGCGCTGACTTCTCGCGGGGCCCCGTCCCGACTACGGATTCGGCGCCGCGCGCCGTTGGAGGAGGCCGACCAGGGCCGTCATTTCCGCCCCGACCTTGCAGAGCGGGTCCATCCTGACGGCGACCATCGGCGGCCTCTCGGTGCACGCCTTCACCAACGCGGTGCTCACCGCGGCCGGCAACACCACGGTTCAGCCGTCGTCGTTGTCGCCGCGGCACGCCACGGAACGGCGCCGATGGTGGCAAGTGGGCCGGGACGGCGAGCGTGCGGTTGGGGCGTTTTCGCGCGTACGTCTGCGGTGGTTTTGTCGGTTTTCGCTTGGAAGTAAGTACTTACTTGCGCCCGGTGTGCCCGGGAGTTAGCGTCGTAAGTAAGCACTTACTAGAAGCGAGGACGTGAGATGAAGACGATCGAGGAGCTGGGGCGGGAGCGCTACCTGCTGCTGGAGACGCGGAAGCGGGACGGAAGCTGGGTCGGGACGCCGGTGAACATCGTGGTCGACGGCGGCCGCGGGTTCTTCAAGTCCTACGACGCGTCGGGGAAGGCCAAGCGGCTGCGCAATTTCCCGGAGGTGCGCGTGGCGCCATGCACGATGCGCGGGAGGGTCACCGGGGAGTTCGTGACCGGACGGGCTACCTTGCTTGACGGGGAGAGCGCGGAAGTGAAGCGGGCCGGGAAGCTGCTGGCGCGCAAGCACCCGCTGCTGCAGGGGCGGCTGGTGCCGGCCTTCCATCGGAGCAAGGGCTACAAGACGCTGTTCTACGAGCTGACGCTGGAGCGGAACTGAGCACCAAGGACACGATCGTGACCGCCGCGATGGACCTGTTCGGGCGGCAGGGCTATCACGCGACCACGATCGCGCAGATCGAGGCGGCGGCCGGGCTCTCGGCCGGCGCGGGCGGGCTGTACCGGCACTTCAAGAGCAAGCGGGCGGTGCTCGAGGAGGGCCTGAACCGGCAGGTCGCGGCGGGGGCCCCGCTGCTGTCCGTTCTGGGCGGCGCGGAGCTACCCGCCGGCCGGCGGGAGCGCTTCCTGGCGGTGGCGCGGGCCGGCCTGGCGCGGCTCGAGCAGGAACGGGACGTGAACCGGCTGCTGCTGCGTGACCTGGCCTCGTTTCCCGACCTGCTGGACCGCGTACGCGAGCGCGAACTGCTACGCGTGCACGTTGCGGTGACCGCGTTTCTGCGGGAGGAGCTACCCGGCGAGCCGGACCCGGAAGCGCTCGCCGCGGTCATCATGGCGGCCGTCAGCCATTACTGGATCATGTCAGACGTGTTCGGCGGCGATCATCCGCACGAGGTGGACACCGAGCGTTTCCTGCGGGTGCTGGTGCGTCTTGTCGTGCCGGAGGGGCGGGATGGCGCGGCCGAAACGTAGGTCGGCGCGGTGTTGCGGGACTTCCGAGGCGGGCGCTACTCGCGAACGACGTCGTCAGCTGTCGCGGCGGTGACGGCGCGGCGCAGCCAGATGGCGAGCTGGCCGATGTCGGTGCACGCCATGATCTCGCCGCGGATGTCGTCAGAGACCGGGACGCCGCGTTCCTCGAGCACGGTGAGGATTGCTTGGGCCTCGCCCCTCGCCTCGCCAATGGCTTGCTGTTCATCGGAGACTTGGCGCAGCAGCTCACTTTGGAACTCGTAGCCGGCTGTGGCGGACATGAACGCCTCCCATCGGGTGCGGATGGCTGGCGGCAGGGCCGGCCGGCAGATCGGGTTTTGTCCTGGTTGCTGCTACGGGGCCTTCGCGCTGAGCGCTGGGCATGCGACTAGACTAGTCGTATGCCATCCAGGATGTCGATAGGTTCCATCATTGATATTGCCGATAGTTGGTACAGGCGGGCTGGCTGCGGAATTACTTGGTGAGGGCTCGGGTGATGTCGGCGGCGTTGAAGCGGGCGGGGTCGAAGTCGGCGGACGAGTCCAGGCCGAGCCACTCCAGCCGCTCCTCGTGCTCGGGATGAGCCGGGTCGGCGAGGATCTCGAGCAGGTCGGCATAACCCCAGACCCCGCCGCAGTCCTCGGGTGGGGCGGCGCGCCGGCCGCCCGTGCACCTCGGGTACGGCCCGGGGCCGCGGTCCAGCGCCTTCTCCACGGTGATCTCGTGCGTCCAGTTGTCGCCGAAGTCGTACGTGTATCCGAACTTGTCGCCCTCGGCCGGCGCCACCTGCTCCAAGGTCACCGGCGCCTCCGCCCGGTGGCCCAGCTCGCGGTCGGCGACTCCGAAATCGCCGTACGCGGTCTCGAACACGTGCAGATGCGCGTCCTCCCAGCCGAACGCCGTCTGGATGATGCCGTGAAGCTTGGCCAGGCTGGTGTCGGCGGGGACCTCCAGGCGTCGCCAGATCGGCGGTTTCGTCTCCTTGAGGGCCACCTTGATCTGGTAGATCGGGGCCGTGCCGCTCGACTTCTTCCGTTTCGCCGGCAGCTTCGGCGTGCCGGCTCGGCGCTGCCGTGGGGTGCCAGGGGCGGCCGCGAGCTGCCGGAACATGGTCAGCATGTCCAGCGGGGAGGATCCCTCGTCGTGCGGGGCCGGCGGCCGGGGCGGCTCGGGCAGCGTGCGCATCCGGGCTCGCAGCAGCGCCGCCAGCTGGTGATAGCCGAGCCCGTCCGCGTCGTCGTCGTCCGCCAGCGCATCCGGGCCGAGGTCCGCGTCGTGTACCGCTCGGGCGTCGAGGGCGCGCTCGGTTTGCCAGCGGAACTCGGCCGGCTCGAGGTCCTCCGCCGTCATCTTGAGGTCGGCCCGGCGGGCGTCCTTCTGGAGCGTGTCGAGGACCTCACCCAGAACCTCGCCGGGGAAGATCACGATGTCGACCGCAGCGTGGCAGTCGGTGTGGTCGGCGTGCAGGAGGAAGCCGTGTGAGCTGCTGCCCCGGTCGAAGGTGCAGAGGAGGGCCGAAGCGGTGCCGTCGGCGATCGAGAATCGCCGGCACAGGGCGACCCGGACCGGCTCGGCCAGCTCGCTTGCCCAGGCCGGGGCGGGCACTCCCGCGCCGGCCAGCATCGTTGCGGCGTCGGCCGCGGCCGACCCGTCCGCCACGGCGCCGAGCGCCAGCAGCACGGCGAGCGACCGCTGGTCCGCCTGCGCGGCCACGGCGGGCACGATGCCCTCGGCGAGGGCATCGGCGAAACCGTCACCGGCAACGCCGCCCGCGGCCAGGAACGCGGCGCCGAACAGCTCCGCCTCCAGCGGGTCCTCGGCCTCGAGGAGCTCTGCGCCGCCGGCGACCAGGTCGTCGATGAGCTGCTGGGGATCGAGATCCTCACCTGTGCAGGCGGGGCAGTCGCAGGCGCCGGACTCGACGGGCGGCAGGGCGCGGAGGATTCGCGGGCCGGACCGCCGGGACTTGCCGCCTTTGCGGCCGCGACTACGAGGGCTCACCGGCACAGTCTTCCACCCCGGGTACCGAAGGGCACCGCCGGCCACTCGTACGAGATCGACACTGAGCATTTTCTGAGGGGCGTTGTGCGTCTTGTCGTACCCGAGGGGCAGGATGTGCCCCAGGAAACGTAGGCCACTGGAGGGGGAGTGTCGTGCGCGCGGTGTATCGGATTCTCGCCATGCTGATCGCGGTCGGGGTTGTCGTCCAGGCGGCGGCGATCGCGTACGCCCTGTTCGACATCCTGCACAAGACCGATGACGGCCAGGTGTTCACGAAGGACTCGGACAACGCCGGCATCGCCGTGCACGCCGTGGTCGGCGAGATGGTCGTCCCGCTGATCTGCCTGGCGTTGCTGGTCGTGTCCTTTTTCGCCGGCATCCCGGGCGGGGTGAAGTGGGCGGCGATCACGTTCGGCGTGATGGTGCTGCAGATCGCGCTGGCCTACGTGGGCGGCCCGGTGCCGATCCTCGGCACGCTGCATGCGATCAACGCGTTCGCCCTGGCCGCCGTTGCCTCGCTGGCGATGCGCCAGGCGCGGGTGGCCGGGGCGCCACAGGCGAGCGCCTCGGTGGCGGCTTGAAGAAGTCCGTCAAGATTGCCGTCGCCGTAGGGGTGACGGTGGCGATCCTCGGGCCGCTCGCGTATTTCTGGCAGCGGAGCCTCGTCCCGTCCACCTACGACATGGCCGAGATGGGCTATCCCGACTACGGGGGCGGCCAGCAGGCCGGGCATGTGCACGGCGGGGCCGGGTCGATCAGCGTGGCCTCGCTGACCGGGCCGAGCACCGGCGACCCCGACGTCGCGGTGACGCTGACGGCGCGCACGGAGAAGGACGGGCGCTACACGCTGAACGGGCAGACCCCCGGTCCGGAGATCCGGGCCAAGAAGGGCCAGCTCGTCCAGGTGACGCTGATCAACGACAACGTGACCGACGGCGTGACGCTGCACTGGCACGGCGTCGACGTGCCGAACGCGGAGGACGGCGTCGCCGGCATGACGCAGGACGCGGTGCAGCCGGGGCACAGCTTCGTCTACCGGTTCGTGGCGCAGGACGCGGGGACGTACTGGTACCACTCCCATCAGGTGTCGCACGAGCAGGTGAAGAACGGGCTGTTCGGGGCGTTCGTGGTGAGCGAGCCGGTGTTCTCCGAGGGGATCGACGAGGTCGTCGAGGTGCACACGTACGACGGGCGCCGGACGATCAACGGGACGGCGGGGGAGTCGCCGCTGCCGGCCCGGCCGCGGCAGCTCGTCCGGGCCCGGGTGATCAATACCGACGCCGGGCCGTTGCGGGCTTGGGTTTCCGGAGCGCCCTACCGGGTCGTCGCGATCGACGGCCGCGACGTCCACGGCCCGACCGACATTTCCGACAAATCCGTGACGGTCACCGCGGGTGGGCGGGTGGATCTCGAGTTCACCATGCCGGCCTCGGGGGCGGCCAGGGTCGATGCCGGCGCGGGGGCCGCGCTGGCCGCGGGCGGGTTGTCCGCCACCGCCGAGCCGAAGACGGTGGTGGATTTTCTGACATACGGGACGAAAGCCCCGATCGGCTTCGACCCCGCCAAGGCGAACCGGAACTTCGACTATCGCATCGGGCGCAAGGCGGGCTTCCTCGACGGCAAGCCCGGCCTCTGGTGGTCGGTCAACGGACACCTCTTCCCGGACGTGCCGATGTTCATGGTGACCGTCGGCGACATCGTGCGCATGACGATCTCCAACAACAGCGGCGAGGTGCACCCGATGCACCTGCACGGGCATCACGCCGTGGTGCTCAGCCGCAACGGGGTGGCCGCGACCGGCAGCCCGTGGTGGTTCGACTCCCTGGACGTCGGCGACGGGGAGACGTACGAGATCGCCTTCGTCGCCGACAACCCGGGCATCTGGGTCGACCACTGCCACAACCTGAAGCACGCCGCCGACGGGCTGCTGGCCCACCTCGCCTACACCGGCGTCACCACGCCCTACAAGATCGGCGACGTGGCCGGCAACCAGCCCGAGTGACTACAGGTACATGCCGGTCGAGGGCGGGGTGGCCGGCACGGTGACCGGCTTGGCGCCGGTCTTCAGGGCGTACAGCTCGGCCAGGGTGGCGCCCTCCGGGCCGACGCCGCCGGTCGTGCCCAGCCACGCGGTCGCCTCGGCGTACGGCAGCCGGCCGACCTCGATGCTGGCCAGGCAGCGCCCCGGCCGGATCACCGCGGGGTGCAGGGTGGCCAGGTCCTCGTTGGTGGTGATCGCGATCAGCGCGTGCCGGCCCTGACCGAGCAGGCCGTCGGTCAGGTTCAGCAGCCGGGACAGCGACTGGCCGGCGCTCGCCTTCGCCTCGCCGCTGACCAGCTCGTCGCAGTCCTCGAGCATCAGCAGCCGCCAGCGCGGCTCGTCGTCGTCGCCGCTGCCCAGCGCCACGCTCATCAGGTACGCCGGGTCGCCGAACAGCCGCTCCGGGTCGAGCACGCAGTCCACCTGGCACCACGACCGCCACTGCTGCGCCAGCGCCCGCAGTGCCGTCGTCTTGCCGGTGCCGGGCTCGCCGTGCAGCAGCAGGAGCCGCCCGTGCACGACCGAGCCATCAAGCGACATCAGCTGCTCGAGCGTCCGCGCGACCGGCCGCGAATAGTTCGCCTGGATCTTCTCCCAGGGCGCCGCGTCGATCTCCCGCTGCACGCGTCGTGGTCCGTGCGGACCGAAATGCCAGAATCCGATGGGTACGCTGTCCTCCGCCGGCGCCGGCTCCTCGACCGCGCCGGCGGTGACCGTCTCGAGCACCGACTCGGCCAGCTCGGCGCTCACGGCCGTCACGGTGACGCGCGCCCGCCGGCTCTGCTTCCAGCGGATCACGTGCAGCGTCCAGCCCTCGCCGACCGCGAGCCGGCCCTGCGCGTCGTCCTCCACCGCGTCCCGCAGCACGCGGGCGTCCTCGTCGGTCAGCGGCGCGTCGGAGCGCACGTTCTCCAGGTACTTGCTGCGGCCGTACGGCTCCCGCCCGGTGACGAACGCGTCCAGCGCGAGCAGGTCGACCACGTCCACCAGTCGGTCGACATCGTCGACCGAACCGGACAGCGGCAGCGTCGTGGAAGCCGGGGGCGTGACCGCCGGCTCCACGGCGCGCCCGGCATGCCGGTCCACGGACTGGTGGGGTGTACGCATACCGCCATGATCGGTCATCGACGTCGATGTGGCAGTCGATTTTCGGCAGGTTGATCCGATCGGGACTGCCGTCAGGCGTCGGTCCTGGTCAGCACGAACACCGGGATGACGCGGTCGGTCTTCTTCTGGTAGTCGGCGTAGTCCGGGTACGCCTCGACCGCCCGCTCCCACCACAGCTCGCGCTCTTCGCCCTCGGCCTCGCGGGCCAGGTAGTCGTGCTTCTCCGGCCCGTCCTGCAGCTCGACGTGCGGCTCGGCGCGTACGTTGTAGACCCAGACCGGGTTCTTCGGGGCGCCACCCAGCGAGCCGATCACCGCGTACTGCCCCTCGTGCTCGACCCGCATCAGCGCGGTCTTGCGCAGCAGGCCGGTCTTCGCCCCGCGCGAGGTCAGCACGATGACCCGCATCCCACGCATCGTCGTGCCGTCGGCGCCGTTGGTGGACTCGATCTTCTCGGCCTGCTCGCGCGCCCAGCCGGACGTGCTCGGGGCATATTCACCGTTCAATGGCATGTGATCACCCTATGCCCTTCTCCGGAGACCGAAGGCCGACCACGGCGGCGTCGGTGCCGCCGCGCCAGAGCACGCCCGCCTCGGCGAAGCCGGCCACCCGCAGCGCGTCGACGTGCCAGAGCGCGGGCGGCGTCCACTCCTGGTGATGCGTGACCGTGGGGTAGATGCGCTCCCGCTCGACCATCTTCGGTCCGAGACGTTCGTCGGCCGCGGCGCGCTGCCACCACTCGGCCCACGAGGTGGCCGCGCCGGACGCGTACCGGGCCTCGCGCAGTTCCCGCCCCCGCTCCCTCAGCCGCGTGGAGAGCGTGGGCAGCGACTCCTCCGGCAGGTGGTCGGCGTTCACGAAGATGCCGCCCGGCCGCAGCACCTCGAGGACCTCGCCGTAGAGCGTGGCGACCCGCTCGGCCGGCAGCCAGTGCAGCGCGGTGGCGGTGAGCACCGCGTCGAAGCCGTCGGTGGGCAGCTTCGCCCGCCAGGCCGGGTCGCCGAGGTCGGCGTCGACGATCGTGGCCCGCCCGGCCAGCGTGGCGTCCGCGATCGCCAGCAGCACCGGGTCCTGGTCGAGGACGGTCACCTCGGCGCCGGGGAAGCGGCCCAGCGTACGCAGCGTGATCGTGCCCGGCCCGCCGGCCAGGTCGAGCACCTTCGGCGGCCGCCCGTCGGTGATCGCGTCGACCGCGGTGAGCATCGCCGCGAAGCGCTCCTCGCGGTCGGGCATGAACGCCGCCTGTTGCCGGTCCCAGCTCTCCTGCCAGATGTAAGCAGTCATACCCCCTACGCTAGTTACCGCTCGCGCCGGACTCAAGTCGTGCGGCGAACGCCACCAGGTCCCGCCGTTCGACCGCCGCGGCCATCAGGTCGGGGAACGCGTCGGGCGTGCAAGCGAAGGCCGGCACGCCCAGCGCGGCCAGCGCCGCCGCGTTGTCGTGGTCGTACGCCGGCGCGCCCTCGTCGGAGAGCGCCAGCAGCACCACCACCTGCACCCCGGCCGCGGTCATCTCGGCCACCCGGCGCAGCATCTGCTCCCGGACGCCGCCCTCGTACAGGTCGCTGATCAGCACGAAGATGCTGTCCCGCGGCCGGGTGATCAGCTGCTGCCCGTACGCGATCGCCCGGTTGATGTCCGTCCCGCCGCCCAGCTGCGTCCCGAAGAGCACCTCGACCGGGTCGCTCAACTGGTCGGTGAGGTCGACCACGGCGGTGTCGAAGACGACCAGGGACGTACGCAGCGACCGCATCGAGGCGAGCACCGCCGCGAACACCCCGGAGAACACGACCGACGCCGCCATCGATCCGGACTGGTCCACGCACAGCACGACGTCGCGCTGCACGGCGGTGGTGCGCCGCCCGTAGCCGACCAGCCGCTCGGGGATCACCGTGCGCAGGCCGGCCTGGTAGTGCTTGAGGTTGGCGCGGATGGTGCGATCCCAGTCGATGTCCGCGTGCCGGGGCCGGTTGATCCGGGACGCGCGGTTGAGCGCGCCGCTGATCGCCGCCCGGGTCTTCTGCGTGATCCGCTTCTCCAACTGTTCGACCACGGTCCGCACCACCTGGCGGGCGGCCTCCTTGGTCTTGGCCGGCATGACCCGGTTGAGCGAGAGCAGCGTGCCGACCAGGTGCACGTCCGGCTCGACCGCGGCCAGCATCTCCGGCTCGAGCAGGAGCCGGGTCAGGTCGAGGCGCTCGATCGCGTCGGACTGCATGACCTGCACCACGGTGCTCGGGAAGTACTCGCGGATGTCGCCGAGCCAGCGGGCCACCTTGGGCGCCGAGCCGCCGAGGCCGGCCGAGCGCTTGCTGCCGGTCGTCTCGCCCTCGCCGGGCGCGCCCGAGTCGTAGAGGGCGGCCATCGCGGCGTCCATCTGCCCGTCGCGGCCCTCGGCCTTGCCCAGCGGCTCGTCCGCCGCCCCGCCGAGAACCATGCGCCAGCGTCGCGCTCGTTCGCCGGATAAATCGGTCATAGCTCTCTCCCCAGCAGAGCGCTCAGCGTCGGCAATACAAGATCCGCCCGCGACTCGTCGAAGCCGAGGGCGCCGGCGTCGGAACCCGCCGAGCGGCCCCCGGCGATCTTCTCCCCGATCGCCCGGCGCTCCCCGGCCTCGAACGCCCCGAACGTCCGCCGCAGCAACGGCAGCACCGCGTCGAACGCACCCGCCGGGATGTCCGCCAGCCACCCGTCCAGCAGGTCGAGCAGCGCGTCGTCGTGCACCAGCAGCAGCCCGCCCCCGGCCAGGAATCCCTCCACCCACGCCGCCCCGTGCGCCGGCGGCGTACCCACCGTCAGCGGCAGCCGCAACCGCCGCCGTGCCTCGGCCGCATCCAGCCGCCCCGCGTCCAGCATCAGCCGGGTCAACCGCCCGGCCAGCAAGCCGTGCAGGTCGGCCCGCCCGGCCACCGATTCCAGCGTGCTCAGCCAGCGCGACCGGGCATCCTCGTCGTCCAGCAGCCCGATCGCCGCGTGCACCCCGTCGATCCGGTCGCGCAGGATCTTGGCGGCCTCGTCGGAGAGCGAGCCCACCGCGGACGGCAGCCCCGCGCACACCCGGCCGAGCAGGCTGGTGGTGACCGCGGCCAGCCCGGCCACGTCGGTCTTGCGGACGTCGCCGTAGCGCAGCGTGCGGGCCAGCGCCGGGATCGCCGCCATCAGGTGCCCGACGTCGGCGTCCAGCGCCGCCCGGGCGTCGAGCGCCGCCAGCACCGGCGGATAGGCCTCCGCGAGGTCGGCCAGCAGGCAGGTCTCGACCAGGCCGGTCACCTCGGCGAGCGTCTCCGCCTCGGCGGCGCCCCGGGTGAGCCGCACCGTCGCGGCGGCGGCCACCGTGGTGCCGAACATGCTGCCCTCGACCAGCCGTACGGCGAACTCGGGTTGCCAGCGCAGCTTCCACTCCTCGCGGAAGGTCCCGGTCGAGCCCCGGCCGGAGGCCGCGGGCTCGCCCCACGGCACGCCGATCACGCGCAGCCGGTGCAGCAGGCGGCTGCGCTTGAGGTCGGTCTCCCTGCGGAGGTCGAGGTCGAGCGCACGTTCGAGGGCCTCCGGTTTGAGCCGCACGTTGCGCTGCTGGGCCGCCAGGTCCTTGGCCAGCGGTACCGCCGGCATCTCGTCGGGCACCCCGCCGAGCCGTTCGCCGACCACGAGCCGCTTGTTGATCAGTTCGACCCGCAGCGGCTCGGCGTCGCACATCACCGCCTCGGCCGCCTCGGTCACCTCGGCCAGCCCGGCGAGCGGCCGGCCGCGCAGGGTGGCGAGCGCCTCGGCGAGCCGGGTGGCCTCGATGACGTGCGCCGACGAGGTGGGCACGCCCTCGGCCCGCAGCACCCCGGCCGCGTCCACCAGCCACCGCGGCACCACCTCGTCGGCCGAGGTGAACAGGTGGTGGTACCAGCCGGGCGAGCGCACCCCGGCGCCGTAGCCGGACCAGGAGGCGAGCCGCCCGTACGTCCACGGCACCCAGGTGAACGCGACCTTGCCCTTCTTCCGGCCCTTGAGCAGGTCGGTGTCGTCCTTCTGGGTCACCTTGCGGGTCAGCGCCGGCACGTGCCACGCGCCGCACACCACGGCGATCTCGTCGTGCGTCTTGCGCACCTCGCGCAGCACCGTCCGCATGTACGCCTCGCGGACCAGGTCGTCCGGGTCCTCCGGGGAGTCGTCGCGGATCGCGGTCATCGCCTCGGCGATCGCCTCGAAGGCCGGCATGCCGCGGTGCTCGACGACGTCCTCCCACCAGCGCTCGGGGTCGTCGTAGCCGGCCGCGTTCGCCAGTTCGCCGATCGGGTCGACCGGGCGGCGTAATTCCGGTGAGTCGGATTTATCCAGACGAAACCCGAACGGCAGGTCGAAGAACCGCACGGGAACCTCGGCCGCAACGGCCCATTTGAGCGCCTGCCACTCCGGGGAGAAGACCGCGAACGGCCAGAAGGCCGCCCGCCGCGGATCGTCAGGCGCATATCCCAACAGCGCGACCGGCGGTTCAAGATCGGCGTGACGGACCCACTCCACCAGCGCGTCGGCCTCCGGTGGGCCCTCGATCAGCAGCACCGACGGCCGCTGGCGCGCCAGCTCCGCCACCACCGCCCGGGCCGAACCCGGGCCGTGATGGCGGATCCCGTACAGCCGCTCAGGCATCGCGGGCGGCCCGATAGAAGTCGATCCAGTCGGGACGCTCGCGGACCACGGTCTCCAGGTATTCCCGCCAGACCACGCCGTCGGACACCGGGTCCTTCACCACCGCGCCGACGATGCCGGCCGCCACGTCGCCCGCGTGCAGCGTGCCGTCGCCGAAGTGCGCGGCCAGCGCCATGCCGTTGGTGAGCACCGAGATCGCCTCGGCGGTGGAGAGCGTGCCGGTCGGCGACTTCAGCTTGGTACGCCCGTCCTCGGTCAGCCCGCCACGCAGCTCCCGGAAGACGGTCACCACCCGGCGGATCTCCTCCAGCGCGGTCGGCACCGCGGGCAGGTCGAGCGACGCGCCCAGCTGGGCGACCCGGCGGGCGACGATCTCCACCTCCTCGTCGGCCGAGGCCGGCACCGGCAGCACCACGGTGTTGAACCGGCGGCGCAGCGCGCTGGACAGCTCGTTCACCCCGCGGTCCCGGTCGTTGGCGGTCGCGATCAGGTTGAACCCGCGCTGCGCCTGCACCTCGGTGTTCAGCTCGGGCACCGGCAGCGTCTTCTCGGAGAGGATCGTGATCAGCGCGTCCTGCACGTCGGAGGGCACCCGGGTCAGCTCCTCCAGCCGGGCGATCGCGCCGGTCCGCATCGCCCGCATGATCGGGCTCTCCACCAGCGCCGCCTCGCTCGGCCCCTCGGCGAGCAGCCGGGCGTAGTTCCACCCGTACCGGATCGCCTCCTCGGCCGTGCCGGCGGTGCCCTGCACGAGCAGTTTCGAGTCGCCCGAGATCGCCGCCGCGAGGTGCTCGGACACCCACGTCTTGGCGGTGCCGGGCACGCCGAGCAGCAGCAGCGCCCGGTCGGTGGCGAGGGTGGCCACCGCGACCTCGACCAGCCGCCGCGGGCCGACGTATTTCGGCGTGACCTTCGCGCCGTCGCCGAGCAGGTAGGTCACCACCGCCTGCGGGGAGAGCCGCCAGCCCGGCGGGCGGGGCCGGTCGTCCTCGCGGGCGAGCTGGGCCAGCTCCTCGGCGTACTGGTCCTCGGCGTGCGGGCGCAGAGCGGTCACGAAAACTCCTGAAGCATCTCGTGGCGGAAGGTGAGCGTGCGGGCGAGCTCGGCGACCGGCCGCACCCGCGACTGGTCGGACGGCTCCTGGTCGAGCTGGACGGCGAGCCGGCCGACGAGGTCGGCCCACGCCGGGGGCATGGCGAGCGCCGCCGACCGGCACAGCTCGCCGAGCTGCCAGGTGTGCCGGTCGGTCCGGGCGCGGTGGGCGATGGTCTCGAGCACGGCGGCGGACAGCTCGTCGGGCCACCGGCCGGGGTGGATGGAGAGCAGCCGGTGGGCCATGCCGTCCTCGCGGCGCAGCGCGTCGGCGGCGAGCCGGCCCAGCTCGTCCGGCGGGATGATCAGATGCAGATCCCACCGGACCGACTCGCGCAGGGCGCCGGCCGCCTCGTCGATCAGCGCGGTGGCCCAGGCCGGGTCCTGCTGGGTGACGGCGGCCTTGGCCCAGCCGTGCAGCAGCGCCGACTCCCAGTCGTTGCCGCGGGCCAGGCGCAGCATGGTGGCCGGGTCGGACCAGGTGTCGAGCGGCGCGCCGGCCAGCGTCTCCTCCAGCAGCCAGGCGCTGACGCCCAGGCCGCGGGCCGGGGTGGCGGCCATCCCGTCGCGGCGCATCCCGGTGTCGAGATCGTCGGGCGGCGTGACCAGCAGCCACCCGCGCGGGTCGAGCCGCACGGCCGCGGCGGCCCGCTCCCGCATCCGCCGGCCCAGCGACGAGCCGGGCAGGCCGCGCAGCAGGTCGAGGGCGGCCTCGCGGACCTCCTTGCGGCGGTCGTCGAGGGCCTCCTCGAGGAACGCGTCGTCGGCGACGCTCAGGCCGGTGCCCAGCGCGGCCACGAACCGGGCCCGGTCATCCGAGGACTCCTGGGCGAACGACGCGGCGAGCAGCTCGCGGGCCGCCGCCGGATCGGCCCGGCGCAGCTCGGTGAGGTAGCCGAGCCGCTCGCCGATGGACCCGGTCTCCCAGGCGGCGGAGGGGACCGACTCGTCGCGCAGCCAGCGCCAGTCGCCGCGCATCCCGGCCAGCCAGGCGCCGCGGCGGCCGGCGACCTGGGCCAGCGCCGGGCGGATCAGCGAGTTGCGCCGGCCCGCGTCGAGCAGCGCCGGCAGCACGACCGGGGGCACGTGGCCGCCCTTGGCCGCGGCCGCCGCCAGCCACTGGGCCAGCAGCTCGTGCGCGACCTGGGCGCCGCCGGGCACGCCCTCGCCGAGGATGCGGATCAGCCGGGCGCCGGCCGCGGCGGGCAGCGGCGGCGTGATCTCGGTCGGCGCGGCCGGGACCGGCGCGTGCCCGTGTGCCGGGGTGACGCCGGCCCGGCGGCGGGCGAGCGCGACCGCCGCGGCCTCCAGCAGCGAACCGCCCGGCCACGGGCGGCGGTCGGTGCCGACCAGGGCGGCGGCCAGCAGGTCGGGCGGCAGCTCGGGCTGCCGCGGCGCACCCATCGGATTTGAGGTCGGTCCTGTGGGCACCGGGAAGCCGGCTGGGACGAAGGCGCCCTCGACCCAGGCGGCGAGCGGGCGCAGGCCGGTCGGCGACCACTCGGCGGCCACCGTCGCCGGGGCCGCGCCGGCCGCGGCCAGCAGCCACCACGGCTCGTGGTGCCCGGCGGCCAGCGGCAGGGCGGCGCCGGACTCGTCGACCAGCCAACCGTCCTCGCTCGGGGTGACCCCGGCGAGCAGGACCGGCGCGTCGTACCGCCAGGGCTCGGCGGCGATCGTGGTGGCCCAGCCGCCGAGCGCCTCGGCCAGCTGCTGGGCGCCGTCGGGCTCGGGGAACGGCTCGGCGGCGCTGTGCCGCTCGGCGACCAGCGCGCGCAGTGGGGCGGCGCCGGGGTAGAAGGTCAGATCGCCGCGGAACTCGGTACCCGGGGCGAGCTCGGAAACCAGCGGCTGGCCGGGCGCGGCGAACGCCAGGACCAGCGCGAACCGGCCGGTCGCGGCGCCCCGCAGCCAGGTGCGCCGGGTGGTCAGCGCGCCGTCGTCGACCTCGACCTGGCCGAGCACCTGCCAGCGGTCGGTGACCCGGGGGCCGGCCAGCACGTCGTCGGTGGCGACCGGGAACCCGATGCGGGAGCGGACGGTCGCGGCGAGATCGGGCGGCAGCTCGCCGAGCCGCTCGTGCCCGGCCACCAGCAGCCGCAGCAGCGCGAGCTCGCCCAGGAGCCGGTCGGCCCAATGCGGGCCGATGCCGGCGATGCTGCCGAGCCGGCGCACCGCGCCCGCGGTCGTCGGGGCCTGGGCGTCGACCAGCCGGGCGGCCATCGCGTCGAACGGTTTCGGCCCGCCGCGCTGGGCGCCGGCCAGCCCCTGGCGTACCTGGTCGTCCAGCCAGCGGCTCAGCTCGGCCATGCCGCTCGCGACCCGCTCGGCCCGCTGCTCGACGCGCTTGGCCGCGGCCACCGGATCAGGTGGACCATTTGCGGCCTTCTTCCGAGAAGCGGCAGCCGCGCGCGCCGCCTGCCACCCCAAGATCCAGGAGGGTGGGTCCGCAGAGGACAACTCGGACGAAGCCCACAGCATGAGCAGGCCCACCGAATGTTTACAGGGGATCTTGCGGCTGGGGCAGGAGCAGCGGAACGCCGGCCCGGTCAGGTCGACACAGACCTGGTAACCGCGGCACAGTCCCCAAAGGAAGTCGTCGACCCGGCCGGACGCCGAAAAGGTGAGGCCCCGCGCGGCCTTCACCGAGGCGGCATCGGGGGCCAGGGCCTCGACCTGGGGGAGGGACCATCGCTCAACGGGCACGGGCAAACCCTAGACGCGCGGTACGACAGTTTGGGCCGTCAGGCCGCCCCGTGCCCGGCCGGCACCGGCTCGCGCGGCGGCCCCGGCGGAGTCCCCTCCCCGAACGGCCGCCCGCCCAGCGCCTCCCGCCCATGCGGCGACAACCAGTTCCGCAGGTCGGGGCCGGCCGGCACGATCCCGGTCGGGTTGATCTCCCGGTGCACCAGGTAGTAGTGCCGCTTGATGTCCACGAAGTCGATCGTGTCGCCGAAGCCGGGCGTCTGGAACAGGTCCCGCGCGTACGCCCAGAGCACCGGCATCTCGCTCAGCTTGTTCCGATTGCACTTGAAATGGTTGTGGTAGACCGCGTCGAAGCGGACCAGCGTGGTGAACAGCCGCACGTCCGCCTCGGTGATCGTGTCCCCGACCAGGTATCGCTGATCTTCCAGCCTCGAGGACAGCTCGTCGAGGCGGTCGAACAACCGCTCGTACGCCTGCTCGTAGGCCTGCTGCGTCCCCGCGAACCCGGCCCGGTAGACGCCGTTGTTCACATCGGCGAAGACGAACCGGTTGACCTTGTCGATCTGCTCCCGCAGCGAGGCCGGGTAGAGCGCCGGCGCCCCGGCCCGCTGATATTTCGTCCACTCCAGCGACAGGTCGATGGTGATCTGCGCGAAGTCGTTGGTCACCACCTGCCCGCTCGGGATGTCGACCATGGCGGGCACGGTGATCCCCTTGTCGTACTCGGGGAAGCGGGCGAAATACGCCTCCTGCAGCCGCTCGATGCCCAGCACCGGGTCGCGCCCGTCCGGATCGAGGTCGAAGGTCCAGCTCCGTTTGTCGTGGGTCGGCCCGGCGACGCCCATCGACAGCACCTCCTCGAGCCCGAGCAGGCGCCGCACGATGATCGCCCGGTTGGCCCACGGGCAGGCCCGGCTCACGATCAGCCGGTAGCGCCCCGGCTCGACCGGATAACCGTCCCGGCCGTCCGCGGTGATGCGCGTCGGAATGTACCGCTGGTCCCGCTTGAACTCCCCCGAGGGGCTCGCGTACGCCATGCCTCCCATACTGCCAGTAAGGTTGCTCGATGAGAGCAGCCATTACACCGATCCTCGCCGTCGCCGTTCTGGCCCTGACCTGGGCCCGTGATCTGTCCCCGCCGGTGGTCGTCCTCGTCGCCGTGGTCCTGGGCGCCGCGGTCCTCTCCGCGGTGCACCACGCCGAGGTCGTCGCGCACAAGGTCGGCGAACCGTTCGGCTCGCTGGTGCTGGCCGTGGCGGTCACCGTCATCGAGGTCGCGCTCATCGTCACCCTGATGATCAGCGGCGGCGCGAAGACCCAGTCCGTGGCCCGCGACACCGTCTTCGCCGCCGTGATGATCACCTGCAACGCCCTGGTCGGCCTCTCGTTGCTGGTCGCCGCACTCCGTCGCCGGGTGGCCGTCTTCAACCCCGAGGGCACCGGCGGCGCGTTCGCCACCGTCATCATGATCGCGACCCTCAGCCTGGTGCTGCCGAACTTCACCACCAGCCGCCCCGGCCCCGTCTTCTCCCCCGCGCAACTGGCCTTCGCCGCGGTCACCTCGCTCGCCCTGTACGCACTCTTCGTGACCGTCCAGACCCGACGCCACCGCGACTACTTCCTCCCGATCACCACCGCCGGCGAGGTCATCAACGCCGAGAAACACGTCGACCCGCCGACCACCCGCGCCGCGCTGACCAGCCTCGCCCTGCTGCTGCTGGCCCTGATCGGCGTGGTCGGCCTGGCCAAGGGCGTCTCCCCGGCGATCGAGAAGGCGGTCGGCGACCTCGGCATGCCACAGGCCGTCGTCGGCGTCGCGATCGCCCTGCTGGTCCTGCTGCCCGAAACGATCGCCGCCGTCCGCGCCGCCGTCCGCGATCGCGTCCAGACCAGCCTCAACCTGGCGATCGGCTCCGCCATGGCCAGCATCGGCCTGACCATCCCCGCGATCGCCATCGCGATGATCTGGCTACCCGGCCCGCTGCTCCTGGGCCTGGGCGGCACCCAGATGGTCCTGCTGGCCCTGACCGCGGCCGTCGGCACCCTGACCATCGTCCCCGGCCGCGCCAACGTCCTGCAGGGCGGCATCCACCTCGCCCTCGCGGCCGTCTTCCTCTTCCTCGCCGCAAGCCCGTAAATCAAATTCCGCTACCGTACGCATGACGGCTCCCCGCCGATCGCGGCCGCCCCCGCCGCTCCGCGCGACCACCTGCAACAACAGGCCATAGCGCGCCTCTCGCGCGACTCGGTGGTTCCGCCCACCACCGCTCCCGCTGAACACGGGCCGGGCTGGTTTGCCATGGGCCGGGTGTGCGTGGTTGCTGTTGGTGCGGCCGGTCGGGCTGGGTGGGTGGTCCGGGCATAGGGCCGGGCGTGGGTGAGGCATCCTCGGGCGGCGGCCTGCCACGACAGTGGTGACTTGCTGTTCGTGGCGAACAGATGTGCTTCAAGGTTCACCGACGGCCGGCAGACGATGATGACTTGCTGTTCGTGGTGAACAGCAACCCTTCTTCGTTGCCGCGAAGATCGTCCGGCGAGGTCCTTGCGCCGCTTGACGGCCTCGGCATTCGCCGCATATCGCCCACCGTGACCGGCCCCGCCCAGCGTGACCACGCAGCCCCCGGGCCATGGCGAGCCAGCCCCACCACCAAGCCGGCAGAACGGCCCATGCCATGACGAGTCACCTCTTCGGCGGGCACCGAATTCCACGGTGGGAAACGCGCCGAAGGCGTTGTCATTCATCAATATCGAATCGTTGACAGGGTGGATCGCGAAAGTCAGACTCGGCGCGTGAAAGCGATCGCCCGGCTGGTGCTCGTCGCGCTGCTGGCGGCGGCGGGGCTCGCGGGCTGCCGGAATGCGCAGCCCGGGGCGCAGGAGACGCCGGCGGCGACCACGGCGACCCAGTTCGGCGGCACCGACCTCGCCTGGATCCAGATCAACATCGCCATGGACGAGCAACTGCTGCCCCTGCTCGAGCTCGTCCCGCAGCGCAGCGGCAGCCCTGGCCTGCAGGCACTGGCGCTGCAGGTCCAGGCGTTCACCAGCGCCGAGTTGTCCACCCTGCGGTCGCTGCGCGGCCGGGCCGGGCTGCCCTCGGCCAACCCGCACCAGGGCATGGCGATGCCCGGCATGGTCACCCCGCAGCAGGTGACCGACGCGCAGGCGCTGACCGGAAAGCCCTTCGACGCGGACGTCATCAAGGTGATCCGGGCGCATCTCGAACAGAGTCAGAATCTGGCCGAAAGCGAGGACAAATCGGGAGTCGAGCCGCAGACGCGCGCCTTGGCCCTGCAGGTCCTCCGTACTCGCGACGCCGCGTTGACGACGGCCAAAAGCCTTTCTTGATGGCGCGGGAAAATGCGCTCAGGCCGTCACGTCGATGATGCGGCCCTTGTTGGAGCGGGACTGCAGTTCGCGGCGGGCCGCCTGCTGAGCCCGACTCATCGCGTCCTCGTCCTGGGCGACGGCGCGGGCGGCGGAGTTACGGGCGGACAGGTCGGCGTCGAGGCGGGCCTGGCAGTGGGATAGCTGGGCGCGGGCGCTGGTGCTGACCGAGGTGATCGCCATCGGGTCCCCCTTGGGGCTGGTTGCTGTTCCGTTGCTCGGGTCTATCGGCCGGGTTGCGGCGACCCTGCGGATTCTTCGTCGGCGACTTCGGTCACGACTCCAGGGCGACTTGCGTCACGGCTCCAGGTCGACGCCGACCGCGTAGTGGTCGGAGGGGTAGACGCCGCCGGCGGGGCGGTCGCCGGCCAGGAACGCGCCGTGCACGGGCAGGGGCAGGCCGGGCCGGCCGGGGCGGGCGAAGACGTGGTCGATCCGGCGGTCCAGCAGGTGCGGTGCGTCGCGCGGGGCGTACGGGACCGACGAGTCGAGGGTGACCGCGGCGGGGTCGGCGCCGGCCGCCGACCAGGTGTCGACCATGGCGTCCAGCAGGGGAGCGAGCGGCGGCTGGTCGGCGCTCGCGTTCAGGTCACCGAGCAGGAGCACCGGCAGCGGACCGTCCAGGCGCCGGTCGGTGGCGAGCGCGGCCAGCGCCCGGCACTGGTGCAGGCGGTCCAGGGAGAAGCGCGGGTCGGGCTCGGTGCGGGTCACGATGACGTGCAGCGGTCCGCGCGGATGGTCGACGGTGGCGAGCAGCGCGGCGGGCCCGGGCCCGCCGCGCTGGGTGGTGGGCAGCTCGTGGGCCTCGATGGCGACGATCGGCCAGCGGCTGAGCAGCCCGAGGCCCATGTCGATGCCGGGCTGCTCGGCGTACTCCATGATGGTGGGAATGAACGACGGCGCCCAAGCGGCGTGCATGCCGCAAGGGGCCGCCAGGCGATGCGGTTGATCGGTGCCGTCCCCGGACCAGCTCTCGGTCAGGCCGAGCACATCCGGGCGGTAGGTCTCGAGCGTCGCGCCGATCGAGACCTCGCGTTCCCGCCAGTTCCCGCCGAAGCGCCACCACACGTTCCAGACCATGACGCGCATCGATGTAACATACTCAACCGTTCTGCCAGAGACCGATCAGATTGCCCTCGGTGTCGTGGAAGTAGGCGCTGAATCCCATCTCGCCGACGGGCTGCTTGCCGATCGCCACCTTGCCGCCGAGCTTCTCGATGCGGGCGAGCGCGTCGTCGATGTCGTCCACGCCGACGGTGATGACCGGCGCGGTGATCGGGCCCTGCCGGTGCAGCATGCCGCCGTTGATGGCGCCGGGCTCGGTCGGCCGGCCCTGCTCGTCGGTCGCCGTGGTCCCGACCATCGTGTACTGGAATTGCGGCATCGAGTCGAGCCGCCAGCCGAACGCCTCGCGGTAGAACGTCGTGGCCCGCTCGCCGTCGTCGAACGGCACCTCGAAATGGACGACCTTGTCCATGCTGACCTCCTCTTTCTCTGCCGACACTAGGCCGTCGAGAGGGCGAGCAGAAGGCGTTCCCGGCCGCCCGGGGGGACTTACGTTGCCCGAACACCGCCCGTGCCCGCGCCCGGGCATGATGGAGCGGTGAGCGACGCCCCCGCAAAAGGCCTCGTCCTGGTGGTCGAGGACGAGCGGCCGATCGCCGACCTGGTCCGGCTCTACCTGGCCCGGGACGGTTTCGGCGTACACGTGGAGCATGACGGCGCCGCGGGGCTGGCGGCCGCCCGGCGGCTGCGCCCGGTGGCCTGCATCCTCGACATCGCGCTGCCCGGGCTGGAGGGCACCGAGATCGTCCGCCGGCTGCGCGGCGACGGTGACTGGACCCCGGTCATCTTCCTCACCGCGCGCGACGACGAGGTCGACCGCATCCTCGGGCTGGAGCTGGGCGGCGACGACTACGTGACCAAGCCGTTCAGCCCGCGCGAGCTGGTCACCCGGGTGAAGACCCTGCTGCGGCGCGCGTCCGGCACCCCCGACGAGGGCCGCCGGGTGCGGACGCTCGGCCCGGTGACGCTGGACCCCGGGCGGCGCCAGGTCACCGTCTACGGCGCGCCGCTGACCCTGACCCCGACCGAGTTCGACCTGCTCGGCCACCTGCTGAACCGGCCGGGCCGGGTGTTCACCCGGGAGGAGCTGCTGGCCAGCGTCTGGGGATACGCGTCGGCGGCCGGTACCCGTACGGTCGATGTCCATGTCGCCCAGGTGCGGGCGAAGCTCGGCGACGCGGCCACCCTGATCCGCACGGTGCGCGGCGTCGGCTACACCGCCGATGCGTGACTTCTTCCGCACCCTGACCGGCCGGGTTGTGCTGGTCACCGCCGCGACCGCGGTGGTCGCCGTGATCGTCACGGCGCTGGTCGCGGTGCCGGTGGCGATCCGCTCGGTGAATCTGCAGATCCGCGCCGAGTTGGTCGAGCAGAGCAAGATCGCGGTGGAGCTGCTGACCACCGAGAAGCAGGCGGCCCGCGAGCGGATCGCGATCGACCTGCGCGACGAGAAGGTCGAGATCTACCTCGTCCGCCGGGGCGTCGTCGACCGGCCCGGCCTGCCCGCCCGGGTCGTCGACCAGATCGCGGCCGGTTCGCAGGTGAACACGCGGGCCCTGGTCAAGGGCCGCCCGTCGTTCATCGTCGGCCAGCCGCTCACCGGCCAGGCCAGCGGCGTGATCCTCACCCGCTCGGTCGCCACCGGCACCGCGAGCCGGGTGCTGGGCAGCATCTGGATCGCCGTCCTGGCCGGTCTGGGCGGCGGCATCCTGGCCGGGGCGCTGCTCGCCCGCTTCATCGCGCGGCCCATCCGGCTGGCGGCTTCGGCGGCCGCCCGGCTGTCCGCCGGGGACCGGTCGGTGCGGATCTCCCGGCAGGGGCCGGCCGAGGCCGCCGACCTGGCCGCCGCGATCAACCACCTCGCTGCCGCCTTGCAGATCAGCGAGGGGCGTGAGCGGGACTTCCTGTTGAGCGTCTCGCATGAGCTGCGCACCCCGTTGGCCACGATCAGGGGGTACGCCGAGGCCCTGGCCGACGGGGTCGTGGCGGAGGACGACGCCCAGAAGGCGGGCGCCACCATGCTGGCCGAGTCGGAACGCCTGGACCGGCTGATCTCCGACCTGCTCGTGCTGTCCCGGCTGGAGGCCGCCGACCTGCCGCTGGACGTGGTCGCGGTGGACGTCGTCGACCTGGTGCGCGCGGCCGGGGAGGCGTGGGCGGCCCGCTGCGCGCCGGACGGCCCGCTGCTGCGGGTGCAGCTGGCCGCCGAGCCGATCATGGTGGACACCGACCCGGGCCGGATCCGGCAGGTGATCGACGGCCTGTGCGAGAACGCGCTGCGGGTCGTCCCGGCCGGCCGGCCGCTGGTGCTGGCCGCGCACGCCGGCCAGGATGGCGCCGTCATCGAGGTACGCGACGGTGGGCCCGGCTTCACCGACGACGACCTGAAGGTGGCCTTCGACCGGGGCGCGCTGAACCGCAGGTACCGCGGCATCCGTAAGGTCGGCAGCGGGCTCGGCCTGGCCCTGGCGGCGCGGCTGGTGGCCCGGCTCGGCGGCCGGATCAGCGCCGGGCACGCGCCCGAGGGCGGGGCGATGTTCACGGTGGAGCTGCCCTATCCCGACAAGCCTTACGTGACCCGTACATTGCCCTGATCGAGACTTCGTCCGTACGCGGTTGCATTGCCGCCATGAGACGAACCCTCCTGGCCCTCGGCCTCAGCGGCGGCCTGGCCCTCGGCGGTCTGGCCCTCGCCGGCTGCGGCGCGACCGGCACCGCGACCCCGGCCGCCGCCTCCGCGGACATCGCCGACGAGGCACTCGCGCTGAAGCAGGTCGGCTTCGACACCGGCCTGACCGGCGCCCCGTCGCCGAACGCCTCGGCCGGCAGCGGCGACGCACCGCACGGCCGGCAGGTACGTAAGTACCTGCGCAAGAACACGCTGCACGGCGAGTTCACCATCCAGACCAAGAAACAGGGCACCCGGACGATCGTGGTCCAGCGCGGCCAGGTCACCGCGGTGACCGCCACCCAGGTGACCGTCAAGTCGACCGACGGCTTCACGCTGACCTGGAGCGTCGGCGACCAGGTCAAAATCGTTCAGGACAAGAAGGCGGCCGACAAGAGCGCGCTGAAGACCGGCGAGGAGATCGGCCTGGCCGGCACCAAGGACGGCGGCGCCAACGACGCCCGGCTGATCGCGATCAAGCCATGATCTCGGCCGACTAGCCGGGGCCGCGGCCCGTTCCCCGCCCGGGACGGGCCGCGGCGTACGCGGGAATGCCTTTGCTCTATTGAAGGAACTCGCCGAGCGGGCTCAGCAGTAGCTTCCCCAGGTCGGAGGCGATCCGGTCGAGGTGGGCGCGTTCCTTGTCGGTGGCCGTCATGTCGTGGCGCATGCCCCAGAGCTTCTGCGCGTTGCGCCAGGCGACATTCCGGGTGTAATCGATCGCCTCGCCCTGCCACCAGTCGTCCAGCCGGCCGTTCATCGTGTCGATCAGCACCTGCCACCTGTCGAGGTAGCCGCGGCGCAGGCCGGGGATGGCCGCCGCGAAGATCTCGTTGATCTGCAGGTAGTCGTGGTGCTGGATGCTGTCGTCGATCGGGTCGGTGCCCAGGTGGTCGAACGTGGTCACCAGCGCGAACGGCAGGTCGAAGTTGATGTGCGCGTTCACTCCGGCGCAGGCGGCGGGCAGCGGGCGGCAATCCGGGCCCGGGATCCGCTGGAACAACCCGGCCCAGACGCGCGGGCAGCGCGGGCTGGCGTCCGGGCCGGCCCAGGCGCGCAGCGCGTCGAAGTAGCGGGCGGCGAACTCCACGTCGAGCCGGGACAGGAACGACGGGTCGGCGAACCGGCCCGCGTACAGGCGCTCGAGGACGCTCTCGGTGATCGTCAGGTACAGCTTGTTGAAGTCGCAGAGCGGATTCTCCGCCAGCAGCGGTGGCACGCGGCCGAGTATGTCCTGCAGCTTCGTCAGCTGGTCGACCACGGCGGGGACGTCGTCGGGGTACGTCTGCAGCAGATCCGACATCTCCTGCTTCACCGGACCCCAGACCGACTCGGTCATCGGTTCCTCCAGGTGCTTCTCCCTCGGAGGGCCCCCAGCACCACCCGGCGCCGGTGGACGCCGGGTGGTGCTCCCCCGTGCGGGAAGCCTTTCACCGGCGACCTACGCGGGGATCGGTAGAAGTACGTATTCCGCGAACGCAGATAACGAAAAGGTCACGCCGCGGTCAGATAGACCCGGCTGGCCTGCACCCTCGTACGTACCTGGAGCTTGTCGAAGATGTGGCCGACGTGGACGCCGACCGTTCGCTCGCTGATGTACAGCCGCTCGCCGATCTCCCGGTTGGTCAGGCCCTCGGCGACCGCGGCCAATACCTCGCGCTCGCGCTGGGTCAGCACGGCCAGCCCGTCGTCCTCCGCGCCGGGCCCGCCGAGCTCCTGCGTGTCGACGTCGTCGGCCAGCGCCACCCGGAAGCGGTGCGCGGTCGAGACGATCTCGGCGGCGAACGGCCGGGCGCCCATCGCGGTCGCCGTCGCATACGCCTCCCGCAGCGCCAGCACCGCCGCGGCCTTGCGCGACTTGCGGGTCAGGGCCGCCTCGGCGCGGCGCAGCCGGGCGTACGCGGCCGGATAGGGCTGTTTGCGCCGGTCCCACGCGGTCGCGGCGCGCTGCCACGGGTCCGGGTCGTGCTTCTCCTCGACCCGGCTGAGCTCGGCGTTGCACAGGTCGAGATAGCCGTCGACGACCGCGCGGACCGGGGTCGCGGCGTTGCCCACGCCCTGGGCCATCCGGTCGACCACGGTCTTGAGCCGGCGGATCGCGCCCGGGTCGACCGCCTCGCCGGCCGCCCGCGCCTCGGCCTCGGCCCGCAGGCCGTGCCAGGCCAGCACGCCGAGCAGCACCAGGTCGTCGGAGCGGGTCTCGGTGAGTCCACGCTGGACCGCGGCCCGGGCCTGGGCGTGCCGGCCCTGCCACATCGCCAGGCCGGCCCGCAGGGTGAGCATCGGCAGCACGTGCCGGGCGCCGCCGCCGGCCAGCAGGGTGGCCACCGCGTCCAGGTCGCGCTGGGCGGCCTCGACGTCGCCGAAGCCCACCCAGAGCCGGCAGCGGGCCAGCAGCAGCTCGACCGCGTCGGCGCCGGACGGGCGGTGCCGCATGGCCGCCTCCAGCACCGCGTCGGCCTCGGCCCACTGGCCCACCCGGAACAGGCCGTTGCCGGCGATCGCGAGCAGGCGGGTCTGATACGTACGGCCGGCGCCCAGCGCGGCCAGCCGGTCGGCGCCGCGGCGGGCGACGAGCACGCCCTCCTCGACGCTGTTCAGCGGGCCGGTCAGCAGCTCGGCCAGGTGCAGGTACGCCACGCCGAGGTCGTCCGGGTGGCCGGAGCGCTCGGCGATCTCGACGGCGTGCCGGATCACGGCGAGCCCGGCATCCGGGTCCTCGCGGAAGGCGGAGCTGAAGCCGAGGGCGGCGCTGGCCCGGACCAGGTCGCGGGTGGAGCCGTTGACCGCGGCCTGGTCGAGCGCCTCGGTGGCCCGGGCATACGCGTCGGCGTAGCGACCCAGGTGCAGCAGGAGCTCGGCGAGGTTCGCGGCGGCCGAGACGCGCTGCTGCGGGGTGCAATCCGGCGAGCGCAGGGCCAGCTCGTACTCCACCTCGGCGGTCGCCGACCGGCCGGCCGCGGCCAGGTAGCGGGCCCGGCGCAGGTGCAGCTCGCACTCGCCGGGCGCGTCGGGCCGCTGGGACAGCTCGGCCAGCCGGTCGAGGGCGCGCTGGTGCTCGCCGCAGTGGTGGGCCGACTCGGCCGCGTGCGCGAGCAGCTCGATACGTTCCGGGGCGTCGTCCGTGGTCAGGTCGAGCGCCAGGGACCAGTAGCGGTGCGCCTCGGTGAACCCGTACAGCTTCTCGGCGCTGCGCGCGGCCGCGACCACCGACGGCAGCGCGCGAGCCGGCTCGCCGGCCCGCTGCCAGTGATGCGCGAGCCGGGCGTGATCGGCCGCGCCGGAGACCTCCATCGCCTCCGCGTAGCGGCGGTGCAGCGACGCGGCCTCGGCCTCCAGCACCTCCGCCTCCAGCACCTCGGCGACCAGCCGGTGCCGCAGCCGGTAGCCGTCGGCCGAGCTCGCCACGAACCGGTGCGCCACCGCCGCCCGGATCGCCTCGATCAGCTCGGCCTCGGCCAGCCCGGTCACCCGGGCCAGCACGGTGTGCTCGACCGGCTCGACGCCGGCCGCGACCGCGTGCACCACGGCATGGGCCGCCGGCGGCAGCTCGTCCACCCGGGACAGGAAGATCTCGCGCAGCGTGTCGGACAGCTCGACCCGGCCGTCGCGCAGGTCACGGGCCAGCTCCTCGACCACGAACGGGTTGCCGCCGGACCGCTTGTAGACGCGGTCGGCGTCCTCGGGCTCGATGCCCTCCCCGGCGATCGCGCTGACCAGCTCGGAGGTCTGGTCGCGGTCGAGCGGGGCCAGATCCACCACCCGCACCGAGCGCAGCCGGCGCAGCTCGGCCAGCACGCGGCGCAGCGGGTGGGCGCCGTGCAGCGCCTCGGCGCGCACCGCCGCCAGCACCGACAGGCGGATGCCGCCCAGGCCGGCCAGCAGGTAGAGCAGCAGCTGCCGGGTGCTGCGGTCGGCCCACTGCAGATCGTCGAGGACCAGCAGCAGATCCTTCTCGCCGGCCACCGCGCGCAGGTCGCGACTCACCCGATCGAGCAGGGCATCCGCACCGGTCGGCTGATCCCACTGCTGAAGATCAGGTTGATATTGCCGTAAGGCCTGGAGAACGGGGTGCAACGGGGACGCGTCGCCGATGTCCAGGCAGGTCCCGGACAGCACGGAGTAACCCGCGTCACCCATCGCGCGGGCGGTCTCGCGCAGCAGCCGGCTCTTGCCGACACCGCTCTCGCCGGTCACGAACACCGCGGCCGTGCCGCCCGGACCGACATTGCGCAGGTCGGACTCGATCTCGGCAAGCGTGTCGGTGCGCCCGACAAGCGGACCGTCGTCCCCCTCCTCGCTGGCCATGCAGGGCAGCCTAGTGCGAATGGACCTAGCAGGTTCTCGTCGGTTCGGTCTGTTCTGCGTCACAAAAGTGACGGGAGCCCCGGCTGTCAGAGATACGTCGTTCTGACGATCCCGATCTGGACGGCGGCTGGCACCGTTCCTCACCGGGGCAAGTAGGTGATCTGGGGGGTTGAGTCATGACCGCAATCGCTATGGCGGAGCAGGAGCGGCGTCAGACCGTCACGGTTTTGTTCATCGACATCGTGGGCTACACCTCGCTCACGGATGATCTTGACTGTGCGGTGGTCTGCGCGTTGCAACGCGACTACTTCTCGACCGTGTGCGAGGTGGTCCGCGCCGAGGGGGGCGTGGTCGAGAAGTACGTCGGCGACGCGGTCATGGCGGTGTTCGGCACCGGGCCCGGCGGGTTCGGTCCGGAGGCGGCCGCTGCGGCGGTCCGGGCGGGCCTGTCGGTCCAGGAGGCGTTGAGGGGGCAGCTCCTGGCCGGCAGGTTCGTCGTCCGCACCCGGGTGGGGCTCGCGACCGGCGACGTGATCGTCGACGTCGCGGCCGCGCGCGAGTTCGGGCACGGCATGATCAGTGGCAGCGTGGTCTCGACCGCGGCGCGGCTGCAGGCGTACGCCCCGCACGACACGGTGGTGGTGTGCGCGGCGACCCAGGCGGTCACCGGCGAACTGATCGCCTACCAGGAGCTGCCGCCGGTGCGGGTGGCCGGCAAGCCGTACCCGCTCGACCTGTGGCGGGCACTGCAGCCCCAGCGGGTGCTCTGCGCCGTGTCATAGCTCACCGCCTGGGGTATTAGCGGCTATTATCCGCCGATCTTCCGACCGGCCTTCGGCTCGGCTCCGAAGAACTGTCGGGGGGTCCCGGTAGGCTCGCGCCGTCTCGATTACCTAGGGCCGATGGGAAGTGCCACCTCGTGACCGCGGAAATTCTGTACGGGGCTGACGACCTCACGCACCTCGAGGGGCTGGACGCCGTCCGGAAACGCCCGGGCATGTACATCGGCTCCACCGACAGCCGTGGCGTCAACCACCTGGCCAACGAGATCATCGACAACGCCACCGACGAGGGCGTCGCCGGCCACGCCACCAAGGTGTCGGTGATCCTGCACGCCGACGGCTCGGTCCAGGTCGACGACGACGGCCGCGGCATCCCGACCGACATCAACGCGAAATCCGGCCTCAACGGCGTCGAGCTGGTGCTGACCCGGCTGCACGCCGGCGGCAAGTTCGGCGGCTCCGGCTACAAGACCTCCGGCGGCCTGCACGGCGTCGGCGCTTCCGCGGTCAACGCGCTGGCGGTGCGCTTCGACGTCACGGTCAAGCGCGACGGCAAGGTCCACGAGCTCTCCTTCCACCGCGGCGCACCCGGCGTCTTCGACGGCCCCGGCCCGGGCGCCCGCTTCCACCCCGAGTCCGGCCTGCGGGTGGTCCGGAAGATGAAGCGCGGCGAGCCCGGCGGCACGTCCATCCGGTACTGGTACGACGCCCGCTACTTCGAGACCGGCGCCCGGCTGGACGCCGACGCGGTCCGGGCCAAGCTGCGTAACACGGCGTTCCTCGTCCCCGGCGTGATGTATTCGCTGCGCGACGAGACCGCGGAGGAGCCGGCCACCGAGACGTTCCACTTCCCGCGCGGCCTCACCGACATGGTCGAGTTCCTCACCCACGCGGGTGACAAGCCGGTCTCCGGCATCCTCCTGGTCACCGGCGAGGGTACGTACAAGGAGAACGCCGCCGACGCGAACGGCGTGATGCAGTCCAACGTCGAGCGCAAGGCCGAGGTCGAGGTCGCGTTCCGCTGGGGCACCGGCTACGACCGCACGATCGAGTGCTTCACCAACACGATCCGCAACATGCACGGCGGCACCCACCGCAAGGGCTTCGAGCGGGCCCTGGTGCGGGCGCTGACCGAGGCGATCCGCAACACCCGCGGCCTGCTGCGCCCGAAGGAAGACCCGCCGGTCCTCGACGACCTGCTCGAGGGCATGACCGCGGTGCTGCACGTCCGCGTGCCCGAGCCGCAGTTCACCTCGCAGACCAAGGACGAGCTGTCCACCGCCGGCCTCACCCGGGTGGTGCAGGCGCTGGTCGAGGCGCACATCAAGGAGTGGATCGACGGGCGGCGCACCAAGACCGAGGCCCGCCTGGTGCTGCAGAAGGTGGTGGATGCGGCCCGGGTACGCCTCACCCAGAAACAGCAGAAGGACGCGGCCCGCCGCAAGACCGCGCTCGAGGGCGCCTCGATGCCGCCCAAGCTGGTCGACTGCCGCGCCACCGGCATCGCCCGCTCCGAGCTCTACATCGTCGAGGGCGACAGCGCCCTCGGTACGGCCCGCATGGCGCGCAGCTCGGAATACCAGGCGCTGCTCCCGATCCGGGGCAAGATCCTCAACGTGCAGAAGGCGTCCCTGCAGCAGGTGCTGGACAACGCCGAGTGCTCGGCGATCGTGCAGGTGCTGGGGGCCGGCTCCGGGCGTACGTTCGAGCTCGCCTCGCTCCGCTACGGCCGCGTCATGATCATGGCGGACGCCGACGTGGACGGCTCGCACATCCGCACCCTGCTGATCACGCTGTTCGCGAAGTACATGCGGCCGGTGATCGAGGAGGGCCGGCTGTTCGCCGCCATGCCGCCGCTGCACAAGGTGGTCACCAAGGGGCGCAACTCGGAGACCGTCTTCACGTATACACAGCAGGAGATGGAATCGACCGTGGCCCGCTTCGAGCGGAGCGGCAAGACGGTGCAGAAACCCGTGCCGCGGTTCAAGGGCCTCGGCGAGATGGACGCCGACGAGTTGTGGGAGACCACGATGAACCCGGCCACCCGTACGGTCCGGCGGATCACCCTGGACGACGCCGAGCGCGCCGAGGCCACCCTCGAGCTGCTGATGGGCGAGCGGGTCGAGCCCCGTAAGAACTGGCTGATCGAGGCGGCGGGCCGCATCGACGAAGAGACGATCGACGCCTGAGAGGTCGCTGTTTCCCATGGCACGCCGCAAGAACGAGAACAATCGCGTCGATCCGTCCGCGTTCGACCAGGCCGGCGCGCGGGTCATCGACAACCCGCTGACCAACGAGGTCGAGGATTCGTACCTGGAGTACGCGTACTCGGTCATCCACTCGCGCGCGCTGCCGGACGCGCGCGACGGCCTCAAGCCGGTCCACCGGCGCATCCTCTGGTCGATGTCCGAGCAGGGCCACCGGCCGGATCGGGCGTACGTGAAGTCCGCGCGAGTGGTCGGCGACGTGATGGGTAAGTACCACCCGCACGGTGATGTCGCCATTTACGACGCTTTGGTCCGTCTGGCGCAGGATTTTTCGCTGAATGCACCTTTGATCGACGGGCACGGCAACTTTGGAAGCCCGGACGATGGACCGGCGGCGGCGAGATACACCGAAGCGCGGATGTCGCGCGAGGCGATGCTGCTGGTCGGCGAGTTGGGCGAGGGCACGGTCGATTTCAAGCCGACGTACGACGGCGACGACGTCGAGCCCAAGGTGCTGCCCGCCGCCTTCCCCAACCTGCTGGTCAACGGCACGTCCGGGATCGCGGTCGGGATGGCGACCAACATGATTCCGCACAACCTGGGCGAGGTCGTGGCCGCCGCCCAGCATCTGATCACGCACCCCGACGCCGATCTCGACACGCTGATGCGGTTCGTGCCCGGGCCCGACCTGCCGACCGGCGGGCAGCTGCTCGGGCTCGACGAGGTGCGCCGGGCCTACGAGACCGGCCGCGGCGTGGTGCGGATGCGGGCGCGGGCGCAGACCGGGCCGCTCGAGGGCGGGCGCGGGCGGCAGGCGATCACCGTGACCGAGCTGCCGTACGGGATCGGCACCGAGAAGATCATCGAGGCGATCACCGACGAGGTGAAGGGCAAGCTGATCGTCTCCGGGCCGAAGCGGGGGCAGCGGCAGGCCGCCCGGCTGCAAGGCATCGCCGACGTCAAGGACCTCACCGACCGGGAGCACGGCACCCGGCTGGTGATCGAGTGCAAGGTCGGCGTCAACCCGACGGCTCTGCTGGCCGACCTCTACCGGCTGAGTCCGCTGGAGACGTCGTTCGGCATCAACAACCTGGTGCTGGTCGACGGGCAGCCGCAGACGCTGGGCCTCAAGGCGTTGCTCGAGGTGTTCGTCGAGCACCGGTACGACGTGGTCACCCGGCGTACGGAATATCGGCGGACCAAGCGCGCGGATCGCCTGCACCTGGTCGACGGCCTGCTCATCGCCCTGATCGACATCGACCGGGTGGTCGCGATCATCCGGGGCAGCGACGACGCGGCCGCGGCCAAGGCGGCGTTGATGAGCGAGTTCAGCCTCTCCGACATCCAGGCGACGTACATCCTGGACACGCCGCTGCGGCGGCTCACCCGCTTCGACCGGATCGAGCTGGAGACCGAGCAGGAACGGCTGCGCGCCGAGATCGCCGAGCTGTCCCGCATCCTCGACAACGAGGACGTGCTCAAGCAGGTCGTGTCGGACGAGCTGGCCGAGGTGGCGCGGGACTTCGCCGCGCCCCGGCGCACCACGCTGATCGACGGCGACCTCAAGGAGGTGCTCGCGGCGAGCGCGCCGGCCGGGCCGCTCGAGGTCGCCGACGACCCCTGCCAGGTGATCCTCTCCGCGACCGGGCTGATCGCGCGGACCGCGGCCGAGAGCGAGGAGGCCACCGAGGCCCGCCGCCGCTCCGGCCGGGTCAAGCACGACGCGGTCCGCACGGTGATCCACTCGACCGCCCGCGGCCGGATCCTGCTGGTCACCAGCCGGGGCCGGGCGTTCAAGACGGACGTGCTGACCCTGCCGGTGCTGCCCGAGCAGTCCGGGACGGTGTCGCTGCGCGGCGGGATGTCGGCGTCCGAGCTGGTGCCGCTGGAGCGGGGGGAGCGGGTGGTCGGCATAGCGCCGCTCGCCGACGGCTCGCCCGGCATAGCGCTGGGCACCAAGCACGGCGTGGTGAAGGTGTGCGCGCCGGAGTGGCCGGTCCGCTCCGACGAGTTCGAGGTGATCACGCTCAAGGACGGCGACGAGGTCCTGCAGGCGACCTGGCTCACCGACGGCAACGAGTCGCTGGTGTTCGTGACGTCCGACGCGTCGCTGCTGCGCTTCCCGGCCAAGACGGTGCGCCCGCAGGGCCTCAAGGGCGGCGGCATGGCGGGCGTCAACCTGGCCGCCGACGCCGAGGTCCTGTCCTTCAACGTGGTGGTGACGGCCGACCCCGAGCACGGCGAGCCGATGGTGGTCACGTCGACGGGCACTCAGGTGAAGGTGACGCCGCTCGCGCAATATCCGGCGAAGGGCCGGGCGACCGGCGGCGTGCGCGCGCAGCGCTTCCTCAAGGGCGAGTCCCGCCTGGCGGTGGCGTGGGTCGGTCCCCGTCCGGTCGGCGCGAGCAACACCGGCGACCCGGTCGACCTGCCCGACCCCGACACCCGCCGCGACGGCTCCGGCACCGCGGTGATGATGGGCCCGCAGATCATCGGCCACCTGATCGAACGAGGCTGACCGACCGGCCGGCAAGACCAACTTCAACTTCCTTCGACCGTACGAGGAGGCGACCCCCAACCGCAGCGGCGGCCGAGCCCGCGTTTCCCCGCGACCTGGGTGCAACGAAAGGCTTTGCCGCGGCCGCCGGGCTGACCTGCCCACTCACCCTGCCTTCCAAGATCGGGACCGGAGCCGGCGACGGCGGGTTCGGCGCGGGAGGGGTGATTGTGGACGAAGCCGGTCGTTTAGAGATCGACGGGTCCGGGGTACCCGAGGGGCATCCCCGAGACCGAGGAGTCCCCCGATGCGTACCGGATCCATCGGCGCCGTCATCATCGTCATCTGGCTGCTGCTGGGCGTGGTGGCGGCCGCCGAGCGTGGTTACTTCAAGAACTCCGGGCCGGCCAGTTGCGCGAAGGCCGGCACCGTCGTGGTCACGGTTGTGGCCGGGCCGCTGAACTGGATGGGCGTCAACCCGAAGATCAAGTGCGACGTCCCTCAGCCAAGCAAGTAATCCCCCCGCATGCCGGGCGGCGGCGCTGGACCCCACCACCTCCGCCGCCGCCCCCAACCCGCGACCGAGCCGCCCCCAACCCGTGACCGAGCCGCCCCCAACCCGTGACCGAGCCGCCCCCAACCCGCGACCGACCGGAACGGCGGGACGGCCGGGAGGGTGAGTAGGCAGGTCAGCCCGGCGGTCGCGGCAGAGCCTTGAACGGCACCCAGGTCGCGTGGAAAGGCGGGTTCGGCCGCACCTGCGGTTGTCGGGCCCGTGGCCTCGTACGATATGAGGTTTTTGACGGCCTGCGCCGCCGGACACCAGAGCGGCCATCGGATAGCCGGGCGAGTTTGCGTGGGCGGCGGCGCCCCCGTTCCGATGGGCCAAGTTGATGTCCCGATGGCTGCTCGCGGGGGCACGATAGAGGCCGCGCGGCCGGCGCGCCGTAGAGTTTCGAGGAGGTTGCGGCCGGCAGAGGGGAACACGAGGTTGGAGACCAGGCGTACGACGGTGCGAGACGTGCGCCGGGCCAACCGGTCCAGCCTGCTCACCGACCTGTTCCACGGCGGGCTGCAGAGCCGGCAGCAGCTGGCCGGCACGACCGCGCTCAGCCAGGCCAGTGTCAGCAACCTGATCGGCGAGATGCTCGAGGAGGGCCTGGTCGAGGAGGCCGGCCTGGTCGGCTCGGACGGCGGGCGCCCCCGGGTGCTGCTGCAGGTGCGGCGCGGCTTCCGCTACGTGGTCGGCGCCGACGTGGCCGAGACCCGCGTGCTGATCGAGCTGTACGACCTGTCGATGGCCCGGCTCGCGCAGGCCGAGTTCGAGCACGACGACGACCCGGCGCAGGTCGCCGAGCTGCTGCTGGCCGGCCTGGCCGCGGTGACCGCCGAGGCGGGCGTCGACCCGGGCCGGGTGCTGGGCTACGGGGTGGGCGTGCCCGGCGTGGTCGACCAGGACGGCGTGGTCGACTCGCAGTCGACCGGCTGGGACGCGGTGCCGCTCGGCGCGATGCTGCGGGCCGGCACCGAGGTCCCGATCTTCGTGGAGAACGGCGCGAAGACCTTCGGCCAGGCCGAGATGTGGTTCGGCGCGGGCCGCGGCGCCCGCCACGCGGTCATCATCATGATCGGTACGGGCGTCGGCGCCGCCGTGGTGATGGACGGCCGCGGCTACCGGGGCGCGAACAGCAACGCCGGCGAGTGGGGCCATACGACGCTGATCTACGACGGCGAGCTCTGCCGCTGCGGCGCCCGCGGCTGCCTGGAGGCCTACATCGGGGCCGGCGGCATCGGGCGCCGGCTGGCCGCCGCGACCGGCCGTCCGTACAGTCCGGCGCTGCTCACCGAGATGCTCGCGGCGACGCCCCCGGCGGCTCGGGAGGTCTTCACCGAGACGGCCGGCTACCTGGGCGCGGGCATCGCCGACCTGATCAATCTGTTCAGCCCGGAGCGCATCGTCATCGGCGGCATCGCGGGCTCGGTGCTGGGAGAGCGCTTCCTCCCGGAGATCCGGGCGGCGGCGGCCCGGCACGCCCTGCGCCGCCCCTACTCGCAGACCAGCATCGAGCTGTGCACGCTCGGCGCGGACGCGGTGGCGATGGGCGCGGCGACGCTGCCGATCGCGCAGTTGCTGGCCGACGGTGGCCTGCCGGAGCAGGAGGAGACGATGGTCGCCCTGCCGCCCAGGAATCGCCGCCCGCAGCACTCGAGGCGATAGGGCTCAGCTCCAGCGTGGGGTCTGAAACGTAACTCCGGGGGCCGGTTTCGTCGTGCCGGAGGCGGTGCCGAAGGTCGCGCACACCGGCACGTCGGTCTCGAAGGACCCCACCGCCGGGCTGCCGCGATCGATGGTGCGCTTCTGGAAGACCAGGAGGGTGCCGCCGACGCGTTCGGCCATGTCACCCGGCCGGGACGGCACCGTCTGGCTCCAGGTCAAGCCGCCCCAGTAGAGGGTGGCGTGGACGTTGACGGTCCGCCGCGCGTCGGCGGTGAACTGCACGTAGACGTCGCCGACGAAGTCCCGGGGGAACGAGAAGGGCCATTGGGTATGCGCCGGGCAGGTCAGCGCGGTGCCCCACGTCGTGGCCGTGGGCGCCGGCCGGACCACCAGGCGCACGGGCCCGGGTGCGGTGCGGTCGCGGGGCCATTGCCAGACGATCAATCCGGCGGCCGCCGCGAGAACCAGCACCGCGGCCGCCGCGACCAGCACGAAGATCCGCCGGCGCGGCGGAGGGGGCAGGGCCGGCTCGGGCTCCAGCACGGTAACCAGATCTTGGCGGCCCACCTCGGCCAGCGCCGCGGGAAGCTCGCCGAGCCGCCGGCGGGCCTGCAGGAAGTCCCACAGCTCGCTCGGCTCGTCACCCGGACGCCAGCGGGCCTTGACATGCGGCTCGACCTGGAAGTAGTCGGCGACGTCTTTCCAGCTCGGACCGAGATCCTGCTGGAAGCGGACCCGGGACTTGCCGGAGAAACGAAACTCGGACATCTTCGCCAGCTCTCCCCGTCCGAAGTGGAGAAGGGAGCCCAGGGTAGCCGCTACAGGTAAGGCCGCACGAGGTCCGCGAGGTCGGTGCGTCCGATGCCGTCGAGGGCGGCCGGCAGTTCGCCGAGGCGGCGCCGGATCTCGAGCCATTCCCACAGCTGGCGGGGCTGGTCCCCGGCGCCGAACCGGAAGGTGTCGTGCGGCGGCACGCCCAGGTGGTCGGCCAGATCCCGCCAATCGCCGAGCAGGCCGCGCAGCACGTCCACTTTGATCTTGCCCGGGACGGCCGCCCGGGAGCCCGGGCCGGCGGCCGGGCGGAAGCCGGCGAGCAGGCCGAACATGACCTCGGCGGAGGCGCGGGCGGCGAACTCCTGCACGCCGTCGTTCTTGTCGAGGGCGGCGTGGTCCATCACGCCCTTGACCACCAGCCAGCGCAGGTCGCGCTGGAACGCGGCGGTGGCGATCGTCGCGGCCTCCATCTCGATCGCCAGGATCTTGCGTACGCCATGGTTCTCGATCTCGGTCCAGAGGTCGTCCTGGCGAACCTGGTTGACACTGGCCATCGGCCCGACCCGCACGACGTAGGGCAGTTGCGCCGGTCGCCGGGCACGACGCTCGAGTTCGGCGACGCCGGCCGGGGTCAGCCGGCCGTCCGTGACCAGGCCGGCGGCGATCAGCCGATCCAGCCGCTCCGACGGCGTGTCCGGGAAGCGTTCGTTCGCAGGATGGTCCAGGTAGCCGCGGCCCTGCCGGATCCGGCTCAGCAACCAGGTGTCGCCGTCGTCCGGGGTCGCCGCCCGATGGCTGGGCAGGCCGGCCGGATCGAAGTCTTGAGCGGCCCGCTTCCAGGCGGCGGACAGCAGGTATTGCCGGTGATCGGGCCGGAACGAGGTCGAGGTCTGCTTGCCCTCGTCGTACTGGTAGGCCAGTTCGGCGACGATCACGTCACCCAGCGCCGTCTCGTCCGGGTGGCCCGCGCAGACCCCGCACATCGCCAGCGACCGCGGGCGCACCCGGCCGGCCAGGGTGGCGACGAACTGGCCGCCCTCGCGCGACCCCATGCCGGGCGGCCGGGCGAGCGCGACCGTCAAGTCACCGAACCGGCCGAGCAGGTAGGGCTCCGCGGTCGCGCCGTCCCGCCGCGCCCAGGTCGTGCCGGCCAAGCGTTCGGCCGCCTCCCGCGCCGCGGTGAACTCCTCCGGAACGGCCGCGATGATCAGACTGTCGACGTCGTGCATCTGCCTCCTGCCCGGAACGGTCGCCCACGCCATGGTGGCACCGGTGTTGTGAGGTTCGCGATGAGTGTCGGAAACGGGGCGGTGCGGGGCGCCGCCGGACACTATGCTGCCCAGCGCCAGTTCGGCGAGATTTCGCTGCCCGTAGCGGCCGAGGGAGTACAAGATGTCCGACCCGTATGGATCCCAGCCGCAACAGCCGAATCAGCCCTATTCCGGCCAGCCGTACTACCCGCAACAGCAGCCGCCGCAGTACGGCGGGCAACAGCCCTATGGCGGGCAGCAGCCCTACGGCGGCGAGCAGCCCTACGGCGGGCAGCAGCCCTATGGGGGCGAGCAGCCCTACGGCGGGCAGCAGCCTTACGGCGGCGACCCCTACGCGCAGCCGCAGCAGGCCTACCAGCAGCCCGCGTACGGGCAGCCGGGCCCCGTTGGCTACCCGCCGCCCCAGCCGCCCGTCAAGAAGCGGCGGACCGGGCTGATCATCGGCCTGGTCGTGGGCGTGGTCGCCCTGATCCTCTGCTCCGGGATCGCGGTGCTCGCGGTCAAGTACGGCTCCGACGACAAGACCACCTCGTCGGGCGGCGGCTCGACCAATACGGACAAGCCGTTCAAGCTCACCGCGCCGGCCACGATCGGCGCGCTGAAGAAGTCCTCCGACCAGTCCCAGGCGCAGAAGCTGAACAGCGCGATGAGCAACGCCGGGTTCGACAACCCGTTCGCCGCGGTGTACCAGGACACCAAGACCGAGGGGCGCCGCGTCGTCATCTGGGGCGGCACCGGCTCGATCTTCAACGCCGGTGGCGGGCAGAAGCAGCTCGACGGCTTCTTCAGCAGCGCGGGCAGTCAGCTCGGCGGCGCGAAACCGACCGCGGTCGACGCGGGCCCGATCGGCGGCAAGGCGGAGTGCGCCAAGTCCGGCCTCAGCGGCCTGAAGGTCTCGGTCTGCGCCTGGGTCGGCACCGGCGCCCTGCTGGGCTTCATTTTCACCGGCGTCGAGCCGGACGCGGCGGGCGCGCAGATGCGCAGCATCCTCCCCTCGATCGCGATCAAGGGCTGACCAGGTGAAGTCCGCCGGCGGTCTGGCGAAACCGCCGGCGGACTGATCACGCCTCGCGGGTGCGGGCGATGGTGTCGCGGTACCAGAGGGCGCTCTGCTTGGGGGTGCGAGCCTGGGTCTCGTAGTCGACGTGGACGATGCCGAAGCGCTTGGCGTAGCCCTCGGCCCATTCGAAGTTGTCCAGCAGGGACCAGGCGAAGTAGCCCCGCACGTCCGCCCCCTGCGCGCGGGCGTCGGCCACCGCCGCCAGATGTGACGCCAAATAAGCGGTACGAGCGTCGTCAGCGACAAATCCGGAAATGTCGGGATTGTCGGCGAAGGCCGACCCGTTCTCCGTGATGACCATGGGGAGACCGGGGTAGTCGCGGTGCAACCGTACTAGCAGCCGAGTGAAGCGCGCAGGGGTGATAGGCCAGTTCATCGCCGTGCGCGGGGTATCCGGAAATATCGCCCGAACTATCGGATTTCCGTCCGGGTCGTGCGTGTTCCCCGCCTCGTCCGTACCGGCGAAATCCTGCCCGAAATAGAAGTTCACCCCGAGCACCTCGAACGGCGTCGAGATGATCTCCAAATCACCGTCCCGAACGGGGAACGGCGTCGCCAACTCGGCCACGATGTCCGACGGATACCGGCCGTACCGCAGCGGATCCAGATAGATCCGCGTCCCCATCCCGTCGGCGCGCCGAGCCGCCTCCCGGTCCAGCGCGGAATCCGACGCCGGATCGGCCGTACCCAGGTTCAACGTGATCCCGTACGTGTGCGGCCGCGTCTCCATCCCCCGCATCCGCCGCATCGCCAGCCCGTGCCCCAGCAGCAGGTGGTGCACCGCCGCGATCGCGTCGTCGAAACTCCGTCGCCCCGGCGCATGCACCCCCACCTGATACCCGAGCCAGGCCGAGCACCACGGCTCGTTCAGCGTGGTGAACGTGGCCACCCGGTCCTGCAGCCTCTCGAACACCAGCGCCGCGTAGTCCGCGAACCGGTACGCCGTGTCCCGCACCGGCCAGCCGCCCGCGTCCTCCAACTCCTGCGGCAGGTCCCAGTGGTAGAGCGTCACCCACGGGTCGATCCCCTGCGCCAGCAACTCGTCGACCAGCCGGTCGTAGAACGCGAGCCCCTTCGGATTCGCCGGCCCGCGACCGCCCGGCTGCACCCGCGGCCAGGACACCGAGAACCGGTACGCGTCCACGCCCAGCGATTTGATCAGCGCCACGTCCTGCGGCATCCGGTGGTAGTGGTCGCACGCGACGTCGCCGTGATCGCCGTTGTGCACGGCGCCCGGCTTCCGGCAGAACGTGTCCCAGATGGACGCCGTACGCCCGTCCTCGAAGGCCGCCCCCTCGATCTGATAGGCGGAGGTCGCGACGCCCCACTGGAAGGAGGGCGGCAGCGCGGTCATGGTGGGGTTCATCTCGCTCCAGGGTGGGGATGGGAAAGCCAGCACGCGACGGAACGGCCGGCGCCGTCCGGGGTATCCGGACGGCCGAGCACCGGGATCTCGCCGGCGCACGGCTCGAAGGCCCGGGGGCAACGGGGATGGAAGGAACAGCCCGCGGGCATCCCCGCGAGGTCCGGCGGGGAGCCGGGAATGCCGGCGAGCTCCCGCCGGGCGCCCCGCAAGGCCGGGAAAGAGCTCAACAGACCTTTGCTGTACGGGTGAAGAGCGTCCCGGTAGATCGTGGCCGCCGGCGCCTCCTCGACGATCCGGCCGCCGTACATGATGGCGATCCGGTTGGAGAACTCGACCAGCAACGACAGGTCGTGCGTGATGAAGATGACCGAGAAGCCGAGCCGTTCGCGCAGCTCGATCAGCTGCCCCAGGATCTGCCGCTGCATCACCACGTCGAGCGCGGTGGTCGGCTCGTCCATGATCACCACCCGTGGGCGCAGGATCAGCGCCATCCCGATCATCACGCGCTGCCGCATGCCCCCGGAGAGCTGGTGCGGGTAGGCGTCCATCCGGTCGGGCGAGATGCCGACCAGCTTCAGCATCTCCCGGGCGCGGGCCTTGCGGGCGTGATCGCTCATCCTCGGCTCGTGCGCCTTGAGCACGTCGGTCAGCTGGGTGGAGACCTTGTGCACCGGGTTGAGCGAGTTCATCGCGCCCTGGAACACGATCGCCGTCTCGGCCCAGCGGAACTGCCGTAGCGCGCGGTCGCTGAGCCCGAGCACGTCGTACGGCTCGTCGTCCGGCGGGTGGTAGATCACCTCGCCGCCGGTGATCACGCCGGGCGGCGCGAGCAGCCGGGTCAGCCCGTAGGCCAGGGTCGACTTCCCGGAGCCGCTCTCGCCGGCCAGGCCGAGCACCTCGCCCCTGTGCAGCGTCAGGCTCACGTCCCGTACCGCATGCACTGCTTTGTCACCGAGGCCGTAGTCGACGTTCAGGTTGCGGATGTCGAGGACCGGCTCCATCACTTCGCCTCCCCTGCCAGCGCGGGTTCCTTGGCGGGCGGCGGCGCGCCGCCCAGCACCGGGGTGAAGCCGATCCGCATCCGGACGGTCCGCCCGCGCGCGGTCCGGAGCTTGGTCTTGCCGGCGCTGCGCAGCCGCGGGCTGACGAACTCGTCGATGCCGAAGTTGATCAGCGCGAGCGCCATGCCGAGCACGGCGATGGCCAGGCCGGCCGGCACGAACCACCACCACGCGTCCTGCCCGAGCGCCTGCTGGCCCTGCGCCCAGAACAGGATCGTGCCCCAGTTCCAGCCGTTGTTGACGACGCCGATGAAGGCCAGGGTGATCTCGGAGAGCACCGCGAAGATGACCGTGCCGACGAAGCCGGAGGCGATCACCGCGGTGAGGTTCGGCAGCAGTTCGAAGCCGATGATCCGCCAGGTGCGCTCGCCGGACGCCCGGGCCGCCTCGACGAAGTCGCGCCGGCGCAGCGACAGGGTCTGCGCGCGCAGCACCCGGGCGTTCCACGACCAGCAGGTGAGGCCGATGATCACCGCGATCAGGGTGTCGCTGACGTCGTTCAGCGTCGAGGTGATGATGATCATCAGGGGGACGGCCGGGATGACCAGCACGACGTTGGTGAACACCGACAGCGTGTCGTCGGTCTTGCCGCCGAGGTAGCCGGCCGCGACCCCGACCAGCACGCTCAGCACGGTCGCGATGATCGCGGCCAGGAACCCGACGTAGACGACGCTGCGGGTGCCGACCAGCAACTGGCTCAGCACGTCCTGCCCGAGGTGGGTGGTGCCCAGCCAGTGCGCGGCCGAGGGGCCCTTCACCAGGTCGTTGCCGCGGGCGCTCGGGTCGTACGGCGCGATCCATGGCCCGATGATCGCGAAGAGCAGGTAGACGCCGAGGATGGCCAGGCCGGCGGTGGCCTTGCCGTTGCGCAGGAAGCTCTTCATCGCTCAGCCCTCCTTACGGGTGCGCGGGTCGAGGAGCAGGTACGCGACGTCGGCCAGCAGGTTGGCCACCAGCACGGCGATCGTGATGATCAGGAAGATGCCCTGCATCAGCGGGTAGTCCTTGGCCCCGACCGCCTGCAGCAGCGTGAAGCCGAGCCCCGGGTAGGAGAAGACGATCTCCACCAGCAGGGTGCCGCCGACGATGAAGCCGAGCGCCAGCGCGAAGCCGGAGACGCTGGGCAGCAGCGCGTTGCGGGCCGCGTAGGAGAGCGCCACCCGCCGCTCGGGCAGCCCCTTGGCGTGCGCGACGGTGATGTAGTCCTCGGACGAGACGGTCACCATCATGTTGCGCATGCTCAGGATCCAGCCGCTGACCGAGGAGATCAGGATGGTCAGCGCCGGCAGCAGGCTGTGCTGGATCGCGCTCGGGATGAAGTACTGGTCCCAGGCCGGCACCAGCTCCGAGTCGAAGCCGCCGGAGGACGGAAAGAAGCTGTCCGGCCCGGCCAGCAGGTAGATCGCGAGGATGCCGAGCCAGAAGTACGGCACCGAGGAGAAGAACGTGGTGACCGGCAGCAGGCCGTCCGCCCACGAGCCGCGCCGCCAGCCGGCCAGCACGCCGAGCCCGGTGCCGAGCGTGAAGCTGATGATCGTGGTGATGCCGACCAGCAGCACGGTCCACGGCAGCGCCTGGCCGATCACCTGCGAGACCGGGGCAGGGAAGAAGGTGAACGACAGGCCCAGGTCGCCGTGGAAGATCTGCTTCCAGTAGTCGACGTACTGCGTCCACAGGCTCTGGTGCTTGTCCAGTCCGAAGAGGACGTAGAGCGACGCGATCGACTTGGTGGAGAGCTGGCCCTGGTACTTGGCGATCAGCGACTGGACCGGGTCGCCCGGCACCAGCCGGGGGATGAAGAAGTTCAGGGTGATCGCGGCCCAGGCGGTGAACAGGTAGAACCCCATGCGCTGCAGGAAGTACTTCACCCCGCCGTCCCTTCATAGAGCCAGCATGCGGCCCAGTGGCCCGGCACGTCGCCGATCTCCAGGGGCACGGGCAGGTCGGTCGAGCAGCGCGGCATCGCGGCCGGGCAGCGCGGGTGGAACCGGCAGCCGGACGGTGGGCGGATCAGGCTGGGCGGCTCACCGTTGCCCCGGTCTGCTTGAGCTGACCCGCGGCGGAAAACCCTAGAAGAAACCCCATTGGAGAGCGGGTCCACGTCGCCGGTCAGCCGGTCCGGGTCCGGCGCCGAATCGATCAACAGCCGGGTGTACGGGTGGGCCGGCGTCTGGGTGACCGTCTCGCTGTCGCCGCCCTCGACCATCCGGCCCGCGTACATCACCAGCGTCTCGTCGGCGAAGTAGCGGGCCGACGCGATGTCGTGGGTGATGTAGAGGATCGCCAGGTCGAGCCGCTCCTTGAGGTCGCGCAGCAGGTTCAGCACACCGAGCCGGATGGAAACGTCCAACATGGACACCGGCTCGTCGGCGAGCAGCGCCTCGGGCCGGGCGCCGAGCGCGCGGGCGATCGCCACCCGCTGCCGCTGGCCGCCGGAGAGCTCGTGCGGGAACTTGTCGAGGTAGCGCTCGGGCGGGGTGAGGCTGACCCGGGTGAGCAGCTCGCGCAGGGCCGCCTCGAGGTCGCCGCCGTCGTTGTGGTGGATCCGCAGCGCCCGGGTGAGATGGTAGCGGATCGTGTGCACCGGGTTCAGCGACGCGAACGGGTCCTGGAAGATCATCTGGACCCGGCCGGCGTAGCCGCGGAACTGGCGGCCGCTCCGGACCCGGGTGGACTCGCCGTGCAGCCGGATGTCGCCGCCGGTGCGCGGGTAGAGCTGGGCGAGCAGCCGGGCGACCGTGGACTTGCCGGAGCCCGACTCGCCGACGAGCGCGACGACCCGGCCGCGTTTCAGCGTGAGGTGCACGTCGTCGACGGCGTGCACCGCGTGGTGCGTTCTGCGGACGAGATCGCGCAGCGTCCGGCGGACGGGGAAGTGCTTGGTCAGGCCGACCGCCTCGAGCACGACCGTGGCGTCCTTCGTAGACGTCATCGGGTACTTCCTTTTGCGAGGGTGGTGCCGCTCCCCGGAAACCAGGGGAGCGGCACCACGCGATCAGGAGTTGGCGGGCTTGAGGTGCAGGACGACGTCGAGCGCGTACGGCTGGGTGGGCTGCATGCCCGCGTACGGGTCGGCGTCGCTCGGCCAGCCGATCCAGTTCTTGGTGCTGTAGGCGCCGCCCACGTTGTCCGAGCCGACCGGCAGCATCGGCGCCTGCTCCACGAACACCTTCTGGATCTGGTTCATCGCCGTGGCGCGGGCGGCGTCGCTGGTGGCGTTCGCGTACGCCTTGAGCGCCGCGGTGGCCTCCGGCGACTTGAACCGGCCGAAGTTGCCCTGCTGCGCCGCGGTGCCGATCGGCTTGAGCAGGTCGCCGTCCATGACCGTCTGGTAGATGTCGTACGGCGTGGCGCCGCCGTTGGTCCAGCGCATGGTGGCCCCGAAGTCGCCCTTCTGGACGCTCTGGTCCCACTTGTCCTGGTTGGCCTTGTCGACCGTCGCGTCGATGCCGATCTGCGCGAGGTTGGTCTTGATGATCTCCAGCGTGGTCTGGTAGTCGGACCACGGCGCCGGGTCGGTCAGGGTGATCTTGACGGCTTTCCCGGACGGGTCGGTCAGCGTCGTCCCGTTCAGCCGGTAACCCGCGCTCTGCAGCAACGCCTTGGCGCCCGCCACATCCGGCGACAGCGTCTTGCCCTTGTACTCCGGCGCGATGAACGCGTCCCCGGCGCCCGCCGGCAGCCCGGTCACGCTGTCGATCTCCGGGTGGAAGTAACTGGCCTCGGCCTGGTTGAAGATGTCCGCCCGGTTGATCACCATGTTCATCGCCTGGCGCAGCTTCGGGTCGTCGAACGGCTTCACCGAGGTGTTGATGTAGAGGCCGTGGATGCCGAGCACGCCGGGCGCCCACACCTTGTGGTGCTGCGGGTCCTTCGAGACGAAGGTGGCCTGGTAGTTCGGGATGAAGACGAAGCTCCACTCGGACTCGTCGTTGGCCAGCGCGGTCGCCTGCGCGCTGTTGTCCGCGTAGGAGACGTAGCGCAGCTCCTTGACCTTGGGCAGGTCCTGCCAGTACCCGTCGGTGCGCTCGTCGAGCACGACGCCGGCCTGGGTGAAGGACTTCAGCGTGTACGGGCCGGAGCCGATCGGGTTCTTGTCGACGTCGGTGGCCGGGTCCTTGATCGTCTCCCAGATGTGCTTCGGCACGATCGCGGTCTGCGCCATGATCTTGTTCTGGTTGACGAACTGCGGCTCGCCGAACGTCAGGTGCACGACGTTGCCGTTGACCGTGATCTCGCCGAACGGGATGGCGTTCGCGTTCAGCGCGTCGTTGCTCTTGATCAGGTTGAAGGTGTAGGCGACGTCGTCGGCGGTGACCTTCTGCCCGTCCGACCAGGTCGCGTTGTCGCGGACGGTGACGTCCGCCGACTTGTAGTCCGCCGCCCACTCGACCTTGCTGGCCAGCCACGGCTTGGCGGGCTCGGCCGGCTTGACCGGGTTCCACATGAGCAGCGGCTCGTAGATCATCCACTTGTAGCCGAGCGCGTTGGCCGACGAGGTGCCGGCGAACGGGTTGTGGTTCTCGGTCTGCGTCCCGTTCGGCATGCCGATCTTCAGGTAGTCGACCGACGTCTTGCCGGCGTTCTTGGCGTTGGTGGCGTTGGGCGAGTCGCCGCAGGCGGCCAGACCGCCGGTGGTGAGCGCGGCCGCCACGGCGACCGCGATCAGTTTTCTTCTCTGCATCGCAGATGCTCCTTGCCGGGAATGGGGTGAAGAGGGGGTAATCGAGGGCGTGCGGTATCGCGGTGCCGGCCAGGTGCGGCCGACTCCGTGAAGTCGTCGGGGCGCGACGACGTGGGGCGAAGGCTTACGGGGTGTGGACCGTGGAGCCGCGGATCACGAACGAGGTGGGGATGACGGTCGGTTCGCCGGGCAGGGGTGTGCCCTCGAAGTGGGCGAGCAGCGTACGGGCCGCGGACTCGCCCATCTCGCGCAACGGCTGATGCACCGTGGAGAGCGGCGGCTGGGTGTGCGCCGCGGTCGGGATGTCGTCGAAGCCGACCACCGCCACGTCCTGCGGGGTGCGGCGGCCGCTGTCCAGCAGCGCCTGCATCGCGCCGAGCGCGGAGAGGTCGTTGTGCGCGAAGACCGAGTCGAAGTCGATCCCCGCGGCGAGCGCGGCCTGCACCGCGTCGGCCCCGCGGGCGACGGTGAAGTCGCCGAGCCGGACCCGTTCCGGCGGGATGGCGAGGCCGGCCTCCGCGTACACCGCGGCGAAGCCGGCCGTGCGCTGGACCGTGCAGCCGAAGCGCTCCGGGCCGGTGATCACCAGCGGCGTGCGGCGGCCGATCTCGAGCAGGTGCCGGGCGGCCGCGCCGGCGCCCTCGTGGTTGGTGGTGCCGACGCTGGGGATCTCGCCGGTGCTCTGGTCGCGGTCGTCGATGAGCACCACCGGCAGGCCGCGGCGGTGCAGCGTGGCGATGTAGTCGAGGGTGCCCTCGGGCTCGATGACCAGGAGCCCGTCGAAGGACTTCGCCGAGACCTGGGCGCCGAACTGGCGCATCGACTCCTCGCCCCGGTTGCAGGTGAACAGCAGCAGGCCGTACCGCTCGGTCTCCAGCACGTCGACCGCGCCCTGCAGCACCTCGCCGATCCACGGCCAGGTCAGCGACGGTACGAGCATGGCCACCACGCGGGTACGGCCGCGGGCCAGCCCGACGGCCCGGGAACTGGGCACGTAGCCGAGCTCGTCGATCACCGCCCGGACCCGGGCCGCGGTCGACTCGTCGAGCTCACCCTTGCCGTTGAGCACCCGGGACACGGTCGTCTTGCTGACCTTCGCCCGGGCCGCCACGTCGGCGATGGTGATCGGCACTGGTCCTGGCCCTCCTGTCTGCATGCAGGCATTCTCGCCCACCCGGCCGCCGTTGTTTCGGGAAGACGACGGAACCGGTTTCGGTACCGGTTCCGGCAGTAAACGGCAGTGGCCCGGGTCACGTCAATGCGAAGTCGCGAGATAGGGGAGCACGATGCCCAATGGGGCATCGATGTGGAGGCTTGCGTACGGCTCGCCACGGGTGACCCCGCGATTGACGATGGCCACCCGAATCCCCTGCTTGACCGCTCGCAGCACGAACCGCCGGCCGGACATCACGGTCAGCGACGAGCCGAGAACCAGCAGCGTACGGCAGTTCTCGACGAGCTCGAAGCTGCGCGCGACCCGGCCCGGCGGCACCGTCTCGCCGAAGTAGACGACATCCGGCTTGAGCATTCCCCCGCAGTCCAGGCAATCCACCACGGTAAATCCGTCCAACGACTCGTCGGCCAGTTCGGCGTCGCCGTCGGCGTTGAACGCCAGCGCCACTCCGGCGAAGGCCGGGTTCGCCGCGTCCAGCCGGGCGCCCAGCTCCTCCCGCGGCGTGGACGCGCCGCAGCCCAGGCAGACGATCCGGGCCAGGTTGCCGTGCAACTCGACCACGTCGCGGGCGCCGGCCGCCTGGTGCAGGCCGTCGACGTTCTGCGTGACGATGCCGTCCAGCGCGCCCCGCTGCTGCAGCCGGGCCACGGCGTGGTGACCATCGTTCGGGCGAGCCTGCCCGATCGTGCGCCACCCGAGGTGACTACGCGCCCAGTACCTCCGCCGGGCGATCGGGTCGCGGGTGAAGGTCTGGTACGTCATCGGGGTGCTGCGCCGCGCCGACCCGGACGGCCCGCGATAGTCCGGAATTCCCGAGTCGGTCGAGAGCCCGGCCCCGCTGAGCACCACCACGCCACCCTCGGAGATCCACTCGCCGAGGGTGGCCACCTGCTCCACCACCTGAAGGTCCACGACGCCAATGGTCCCTCTTCGGTGGACCGCATCACACGCCCGTGACTTCGGCGACTCGTGCACGTTGCATCCTGATTCGGTAAGTTGATCCCGTGACAGCTGTGGCGCGTGTGCTCCGCGGTCACTGGTTCTCCAGTGACTGGGCCGCTCGGCGCCTGCTGCGCTTCCTGGCCGGCCTCGCGCTGCTCGCCATGGCGTTCGCCGGGCCCGCCGCGACCGTTCCGCCGCCGGTGGCGCCGTCGCCCGCCGTCACGACGGCGTCGGCCGAGACCTCGGTCACCCTGCGTGAGTCGGTGTCCGCGCCTTCCGCCGTACGCGTGGAAGAAGGCCCGGCGTCCCCCGAGGCGCCCGCGACGATCGTCGTGGCCGCCCTGCTCGTGGTGCTGATCGGTGGCGCGCTCCGGGTTCGCGGGCAACGAGCCCCGCCGGCCGCCTGATTCGCTGCCCGCGCCTCTCCCCGCAAGACCCACCACCCACCGCCGCGTTCGTCAGTGAGGTGTTCCGTGGAAACCTTCCTTGTCTCCGTCCCGCAAGCCGCCGCTCTCTGGGTGCTGATGCTCGTCGGCGCCGTCCTGCTCGCCGGCGTGCTCGCCCGCCGCACCCGCCCGGCCGAGCCGGTGATCACCGAGGCCGATTCCGACGCCCGGCGCTACGCCGGCGAGGTCTCGGTGGCCGCCGGCCGGGCCACCGCCGAGCGCCGCCGCGCCGAGTGGGTCGGCGCCCAGCGGGAGCTCGATACCGCCTGGCTGGCCTTCGACGCGGCCGACCAGGTGGCCCGGCAGGCCGCCAAGGCCCTCGCGTACCCGCTGATGAGCCGGCGCCGCAAGCCGGGGGAGAACGTGGAACGGCAGCGTTATCTCCATCACGCGGCGAGCGCGGCCTGCCGCAACCGGGAGATCTCCATCGCCCAGCTGAACGACGTATACGCGCACCGCGGCTGGAACCCCCGGCTGCACCCGGTGGTGCAGGAGTCCGCGCTCAAGCAGGCGATCCGCGACCACCGCTGGGCCGAGTACCAGGCGGCCCTGGCGAAGGAGCGGAAGGCCTGGCAGGAGGCCGAGTTCGCGGCCGAGGCGCTGCGCAGCCTCCGGCTGGAGGCGTCGGCCGCCGTCACCCGGGCCGGCGCCGGGCAACCGGCCGGCGATGAACAATGGTGGGCCGACGCGTGGACCACGGCCGAGCTTCCGGCGGCGGCCTGAAAGTCCTGAATGGAGGGGCCCCGCATTCCTCCGCGAGGGTCGTACCGGGCGGGTACCGTAACCGCACGTGAAGAGGGTTAGGGGGCGAGCGTGACGGAGATTCCTGCGGGTGCCTCCCCGCCCGCGGTCCGGATGCACCGCGCCGCCGTGGTGGAGGATGCGCTCCACGAGGTCGTCGAGCGCCGGCTGCGCGGCCGCGGCTGGCAGCCGGTGATCACGGCGTATACGGGCTATGGCGCCCCCGGCTGGTGCCGGGTGATGGCCCGGATCGTGCTCACCCGCCAGGCCGGCAAGCGCAAGCAGCGGGAAAAGCTGCGCGGCTGGCGCAGCTTCCTGACCTCCCCGGTCAACAACACCGTGGTGCGCATCCGGGTCGGCGACGACGTCACCGAGACCAGAACCGACCGAAGTGGGTACGTGGACTGCCGGGTCAAGGGCGACCTCGCCCCCGGCTGGGCCAGCGTGCGCCTGTCCACCGACGGCGCGGCCTCGGTCGACGCCCCGATCCGGGTGGTCGACCCGGCCTGCAAGTTCGGCCTGATCTCCGACATCGACGACACGGTGATGGTCACCGCCCTGCCCCGCCCGCTGCTGGCCGCGTGGAACACGTTCGTCCTCGACGAGCACGCCCGGATGGCCGTCCCCGGCATGGCGGTGCTGTATGAACGGCTGGTCAACGCGAATTCCGGCGCCCCGGTGTTCTACCTCTCCACCGGCGCGTGGAACGTCGCGCCCACGCTCACCCGCTTCCTCAGCCGCCACCTGTACCCCGCCGGCCCCCTGCTGCTCACCGACTGGGGCCCCACCCCCGACCGCTGGTTCCGCAGCGGCCAGGAGCACAAGCGGAGCACGCTGAAGCGCCTGGCCACCGAGTTCCCCGACATCAAGTGGCTGCTGATCGGCGACGACGGCCAGCACGACCAGGAGATCTACTCCGAATTCGCGCACGCCCACCCGGAAAACGTGGCCGCGGTGGCGATCCGCCGGCTGTCGCCGACCCAGTCGGTGCTGGCCGGCGCCATCCCGGGCCCGGCCGGCGACCCCGAGGCGGTCGGCTCCGGCGGCAAGACCTGGTTCACGGCGCCCGACGGCGCCGGGCTGTGGACGCTACTCCGCGACACCGATGTCGTCTGAGACCTTGTCCGGCTCGGCCGCCTCGGCGACCCGCTGGTGCAGCCGGTTGCGTACCTCGTCGGGCGAGTACGCCCGGCGCTTGCGCTCCGCCCGGGCGACGACCACCCCGGTGGCCGCGACCCCTGCCAATCCGGCCAAGCCCACTACTTTCCACCAACGCATCATCCGAGGATAGACACGTGGACGCCGCTATCAGCCTCGATCAGGCACTCGACCTGACGCGCACCGGTGACATCTGGATCTTCCGCGGGCGCTCCGGCCCCGACCGGGCGATCCAGACGCTGACCAACAGCCCGGTCAACCACGTCGGCATGTCGCTGGTGATCGAGGACATGCCGCCCCTGATGTGGCACGCCGAGCTGGGCAAATCGCTGCCCGACCTGTGGTCCGGCACGTTCCAGCGCGGCGTTCAGCTGCACGACCTGCGGGACGCGGTCACGGTCTGGGCCCAGCGCTACGGCCAGCGGGGCTGGCTGCGCCAGCTGGAGCCCGGCGTCACCCGCACGATGGAAGACAAGGCGCTGAAGACGGTGGCCCGCCTCGACGGCACCCCGTTCCCGTCCTCGGCCCAGCTCGCGTTCCGCTGGGTCCGCGGCCGGGTGCCGCAGGTCCGCCCCCGCCGCTGGCAGCGCGGCCCGGTCGGCGAGGCCGGCCTGGAGACGGCCTACTGCGCCGAGGTGGTCGCGGTGACGTACGAGGACATGGGCCTGCTGCCCCGCGGCCGCCAGCCCAACTGGTACGACCCCGGCCGCTTCTGGAGCGGCGACGAGCTTGAACTGTGCGCCGGTTTCGCCCTCGGCGACGAGATCGTGGGCTGCGGCGTGGCCCAGCCGCCGCCTGGGCGCACGCCGCGAACACCCGAATACAACCCCGGTATTCGGGCGCCCGCGGCGCACACCCAGACGACGCCCGGACCTCGCCTCGCTCCGGCCCCCACTCCGACACAGACCCTGATCGGCCGGGTCGCCGAGGTGGTGGCGCTCGACGAGTTGCGCGCCGCGGCCGAGCACGGGTCCGGCGCGGTGGCGCTGCTGACCGGTGAGGCGGGCATCGGCAAGACGGCCGTCGTGGAGGAGGCCGTCTCGCGGGCCGCGGCCGCCGGCGTGACGGTGCTGACCGGGCGGGCCGACCCGGACGAGGGGGCGCCCGCCTTCTGGCCCTGGCTGCGCCTGCTCGACTCCGATGTGGACGGGTTGTCGCCGTCGCTGCTGGCGCTCGCCGACGCGGGGGAGCCGGCCGCGGCGGCGCGGTTCCGGGCCATCCGGGAGGTGCTCTCGGCGCTGGCGGTGGTGGCCACGCGTACGCCGCTGGTGCTGGTGCTGGAGGACCTGCACTGGGCCGACCCGGCGTCGCTGGCCCTGCTCGCGGCGCTGGCCCGGGAGGTGTCGGCGAGCCGGATCCTGGTGCTCGGCACCTCGCGTACCGGCCTCGACCTGCCGGAGGCGACCGTCCTGCCGCTCGGCCCGTGGGACGTCCCGGCGGTGGCGGCGTATCTCGGCCGGCTCGGCCCGGCGCACGGCACCTGGGCGGCGGTGGTCCACCAGCTCGGCGGCGGCAATCCGCTCTACACCCGGGAACTGGGCCGGCTGCTGGTGCGCGAGGGCCGGCTGGCGCGCCCGGCCGGCGACCTCGACCTGCCGGACAGCCTGCGCCGGCTGGTGACCCGCCGCACCGCGCATCTCGCCCCGGCCTGCCGGGTGGCGCTGGGCGTGGCCGCCGCGTTCGGGGCCGAGGTGGATACGACCGTCCTGGAGCTCGTCGAGCTGGCGCCGGCGGTGGAGGCCGGCGTGCTCGTCGACGACCCGTGGGCGCCGGCCCGGTTGCGGTTCGCGCACGAGCTGGTCCGGCAGGCCTGCTACGCCGACCTGAGCCGGGAGGCCCGGATCGGGGCGCACGCGCGCATCGCGGACGCGCTCGCCGCCGCCAGCGCGGCTCCGATCGAGGTTGCTCGCCATCGGGTGCGGGCCGCCGTCGATCCCGCGTCCCGCCGACTCGCCGCGGAGTCGTGTGTTGCCGCCGCCCGGCAGGCGACCGCCGCGCTGGACCACGGCGAGGCCGTCCGCTGGCTGACCCGCGCCCTGGAAAACGAATCGACCGCCGCGATCCGGCTGGAGCGGGCCGGTGCCGCTTACCGCGACGGTCAACTCGATCTCGCCGTGGGTGACTGCGAGGCCGTCGTCGACGAGATCGGGGCGCCCGCCGCCCTGGTCATCCGGGGGCTGGGCGGATTCGGTGGCCCCCTGGCGCCGGCCCTCCTGCGCCTCTGCGAACGCGCCCTCGCCCGGCCCCTCGACGACGCCGACCGGGCCCAGGTCCTGGCCCAGTACGCCTTCCTCATCGCCGAGATGCACGACGGGCCGCGGGCCGAGCCGATCAGCCGGGAGGCGATGACCCTCGCCGAGCGCTCCGGCCACCCGGGCGCCCTGGTCGCCGCGATCCACGCGCGGCACGAGATCATGGACCCGATGCTCGGCGTGGACGAGGTGCTCGACCTGGCCCGCCGCGGGGCCGAGCTGGCGGTGCCGGGCGGCCGGCCCGACGCCGAGCTGTGGAGCCGCGTGTGGCGGCTCGATGCGTACCTCTGCCTCGGTGATCTTGCGGGTTTCGACGCCGAGCAGGCCCGGCTGGCCGAGCTGGCGGACCGCCTCGGCTGGCCGGTCGCGCGCTGGCACCTGCTGCGCGCGCGGGCGGTCCGGCGGATGCTGTCGGGGCAGGTCACCGAGGCGCTGGTTACCGCGATCGAGGCCCGTGACCTGGCCCTGCGCGCCCAGGACACCTCGGCCGGGCTGCTGCTGCCCGCGTTCCAGGACGGGCTCGGGCAGCTCACCGGCGACACCCCGGGCTGGGACAACGACCTGGCCGCGATCGCGATCACCATCCCCGGTGTCCCGGTCGGCGTGACCATGCTGGCCCGGATAGCCATGCGGGCGGGCGATCGCGAGCGGGCCGCCGAGCAGGTCGCCCAGCTGCGCGGGATCCTGCCGCGGCTGCCGGTCGACGGGCGCCGGCCGTTCATCGTGGTCTCGGCCGGCGAGGTGGCGGCCTGGGTCGGTGACCGTGACTTCGCCGCGCAGTGTTACCGGCTGGCGCTGCCGTATGCGGGCCGTTACCTCAACAACATGTCATCCTGTAACGGCGCTGTGGACCGGTCGCTCGGCGTGATCGCCGCGACGCTGGGGGATCCGGCGGCGGAGCGCCATCTGCGCGACGCGGTCGCGATGGAGGAGCGCCAGGGCTCGCCGCCGTTCCTGGCGCTCGCGCAGCTGACGTACGCCCGCTTTCTCCGCACCGGCGACCCGAAGACGTCCCGCGATCTGGCCGGCCGGGCGCTCGCCACCGCCCGCCGTCTCGGCCTCCACAAGATCGCCGAGGAGGCGGCTACGCTGGCCGGGGACGACCTGCTCACGGCGCGGGAACGGGAGATCGCCGGGCTGGTGGCGCGCGGCCTGTCGAACCGGGAGGTCGCCGCGCGCCTGTTCCTCTCCGAGCGTACGGTCGAAACGCATGTCCGCAGCATCCTGCGCAAGCTCGGCCTGACCGGCCGTGCCGACCTACGTGGCACATCTCAGTACCAGCACTGACGCCCGCGCCCCCGGAAAATCCGACGCTGGGCGCATGACAACGAACCTGAGCACCGACCTCCGGCCCGGCACCTACACCATCGATCAAAGTCAATCAACGTGTACGCTGCGCGCCGCCCACGCCTTCGGCCTCAAGCCGGTCACCGCCACCATGGCGATCCGCGCGGGCACGGTCACCATCGGCGCCGACCCGGTCCGGTCCAGCGCCTCGGCGCAACTCGACGCGGCCACGTTCCGCAGCGACGACCCGAAGCGCGACAAGGACATCCGCGGCAAGCGCTTCCTCGCCGTCACCGACCACCCGGTGATCGCCTTCCGCAGCACCGGCTGTGTCCGCGCGGCGGCCGGCTGGCAGGTGACCGGCGTGCTGTCGGTCCGCGGCACCGACAGCGAGGTCACCCTGACCCTCGACGGGATCGAGCCGACCACCGCCGGCTACCGCTGCACGGCGAGCTGCACTCTGGACCGGGTGGCGGCCGGCGTGAAGGCGGGCCGGGGCATCATCGCCCGGCCCGTCCACCTGGAATTCGAGATCTACTTCCGGTCCTAGAACGGACAGAAGGTCTACTTCCGGTCGTAGATCAGGCAGATCGCGCCCGACTCGGTCGTCGCCATGTCGGTGAGCGACCAGGACGCGGCGGGGAGGCCGTCGTCGAACAGGCGGCGGCCCCCGCCGGCGACCTCCGGGCAGAGCGTGATGCTCAGCCGGTCGAGCTCGCCCGCCTCGAGCAGCGCCTGGATGACGCTGATGCTGGCGAGCACGATGATGTCGCCGCCCGGCCGCTCGCGCAGCTCCCGGACGACGGAAGCGGGGGAGCCGCCGGCGATCCGCGAATTCTCCCAGGGCGCGTCGGTCAGCGTCGTCGAGAAGACCACCTTCTCCACCGCGTTGAGCCACTCGGAGAAGGCGCGGTCGCGCGGGTCGGCGTTCTCGTCCTTGGCGACGGCCGGCCAGAAACCGCCGAAGCCCTGATAGTTCTTCCGGCCGAGCAGGGCGGTGGTGGCCGGTCCGGTCACCCGGATCATGTGCTCGCGGGCCGCGTCGGTCACCGCGTGCGGGACGATCCAGCCCATGTCGAACTCGCCGCCGACGCCGCTGACCCGGCCGTCCAGCGAGAGGGAGAGGTTGGCGACGACCCGGCGGCCGGTGGTGTTCATCTGCTGTGTCATGACTCGATCCTGTCCGCCGGGCGCCGGAAGAACATCTGCCACCTGGCAGACTTCCGGGAATGCCGACGCCTATGCCACCGGAGCTGACGTCCTTCGTCGGCCGGGCCGAGGAACTCGCCGCGCTCGGGCCGGCGCTGGCGGCCGGGCGGCTGCTGACCCTGGTCGGGCCGGGCGGCTGCGGCAAGACCCGGCTGGCCATCCGACTGGGCCAGGAGGCAGCCGGCGGCGGCAGTGACGGCGGCGCCTCGTGCTGGGTCGGCCTCGAGGAGGAGCCCGATCCCGAGCGGGTGGGGCGCCGGGTGGCCGAGGCGCTGGACGTCCTCGCGCCGGCCGGGCTCGACCCGGTGCCCGCGGTGGTCGCCGCGCTGCGCGACCGCAAGCTGCTGATCGTGCTGGACAACTGCGAGCACGTCCCGGACGGCGCGGCCCGGCTGGTCGCGGCGATCCTGGCCGGCTGCCCGGGCGTCACCGTGCTGGCCACCAGCCGCGCCCCGCTCGGCGTCCCCGGCGAGCGGGTGTGGCGGGTGCCGCCGATGAGCCTGGCCGACGCGCTGGCGCTCTTCCTGGAGCGGTCCCGGGCCGCCGACGGCGCCGGGGCCCGGCGGCTCTGCGATCGGCTCGACCGGCTTCCGCTCGCGCTGGAGCTGGCCGCCGGCTGGGCCGGCACCCTCTCCGCGGCCCAGATCGCCGACTCGCTGGGCAGCCCCTTCGCGCTGCTGGAGGGCGGCGCGCGGACGGCGCCGTTCCGCCAGCAGACCCTCGAAGGATCGATGCGGTGGAGCCACGACCTGCTCGACGAGGACGAGCGGGTGCTCTTCCGGCGGCTGGCGGTGTTCGAGCCGGGCTTCGGCGCGGCGGCCGTGTCAGCCCTGACCGAGCGGAACGGCCTGCGGGCGCTGCGCGGGCTGGTCGACAAGTCGCTGGTGGTGGCCGACACCACCGGCAGCGAGGCGGCCTACCGGATGCTCGGCGTGGTGCGGGCGTACGCGATGGATCGGCTGACCGAGGCCGGCGAGGCGGACGAGCTGCGCGACCGGCACCTCGATCTGTACCTCGACCTGGTGGAGCGGTTGGCGCCGCTGCTGACCACGGACAAGGACGAGTGGCGGGCGCGGATCGGCGCGGCGTACCCGAACCTCCGGGCGGCGATCGAGTGGGGCCTGTCCCGCGAGGACCCGAGCCGAGGCCGGCGGCTGGCGGCGGCCTGCGCGTGGCTGTGGCACCTGGAGGGGCGCGGCGGCGAGGGCGTACGCCTGCTTCGGCGCGCCGCCGATCGCGGCGCGGACGAGCGCACCCCGCTGCAGGCCGACGTGCTCGCGGCGTACGCGCTGGTGGCCGACACCGGCCTGCCGGGCACGGAGGCGTACCAGGTGGCGTACGCGGCCCGGCAGCTCGCGGTCGAGACCGGCGCGCCGGCGGCCGCCCGGATCAGCCGGGCCCTGACCGCGATCGGCCGGCTGATGGTCGGCCTGGACGGGGCGCTCGACGAGGCGCAGGCGGCCCGGGCGGAGGCCCTCGCGGCCGGGGACGTGTTCGTCGCGGACTCGGCCGAGGCCTTCATCGGCGTGGTCCACGTGCTCGCCGACCGGTATCCGGAGGCGATCAAGCACCTCGAAGCGGCGGTGGCCGGGCCGCTCGCCCGCGGCGACCGCGGGGTGGCGGCGCTGGCGCAGTGCTGGCTGGCGCTGGCCACGGCCCGGTCCGGTGACCTCCGGCGGGCGGGGGAGTTGGCCGAGCGGGCGGTGGAGACGGCGGCGCCGCTGCGGGACTTCCACTGGACCGGCTCGACCCGGTGCGTGCTGGCCGAGATCCGGGTGCTGCAGGGGCGGGTGGCGGAGGCGTGGCGGGCGCTGGAGCCGATCGACGCGCTGCTCGGCGGGGAGTTGCCGTACATCACCGGCTGGGAGCGGACCAAGGCGCTGCTGGCGCTGGAGTCGGGGCGCCCGGCGGAGGCGGTCGAATGGTGCCGGTTGGAGGGCCGGTGGCAGCCGGCGCCGAGCGAAGAGGGGCTGGCGCCGGAGACCCGGCTGGTGCTGGCGACCGCGCTGCGGTTGGCGGGAGACCACGAAGCGGCGGCCCGCACCTTGCAGGCGCTGGAGAACGCGCCGCTGACCCCGGCGATGCCGCGGATCCGGGCCGGGGTGCTCGACGAGCAGGCGCTGCTGGCGCACGACGGCGATCCCGAGCGGGCGCTGAGGCTGCACCGGGAGGCCATGCGGATCCGGGCGGACCACGACCTGGTGCTGGGCTTCCGGGCGGCGGCCGCCTATGCCGCGAAGGCCCGTGGGCCACGCCGGCGTCCGGACGCCGGCTGGGCGAGCCTGACCCCGGCCGAGCTCTCGGTCGTCGAGCTGGCCGTGCAGGGTCTCTCCAACGTGGAGATCGGCGCGCGGCTGTTCATCGGCCGCGGCACGGTGAAGACCCACCTGGCCCACGTGTACGCGAAACTCCAGGTCGCCAACCGGACCGAGCTGGCCCGGCTGGCGGCCGGCCACCGATCGCCGCTCAACCTCAGCGACCACCGGCCCGGCCGGCCACCGAACGCCGCTCAATCCCAGCGGCCACCCTGCCCGCGATCACCGGCCCGGCCGGCCACCGAACGCCGCTCAACCTCAGCGGCCGCCGCGGCGGCGACCACCGGCCCGGCTGGACGCGGAGAACGCCGCCGCCCCGCCACCGGAGGACGGGGTCGGCGCGGAACGAGTGCGCGGCTGGCCGCCGGCAGTCGCGGCCGGCGCGGAACGAGTGCGCGGCTGACCGACGGGAGTCGCGGCCGGCCCCGAACGGGTGCGCGGCTGACCGCCACCCCGACGGCTCCGGTCGGCGGCGGCCGCCGGCTCGGAAGCGTGACCGCCGCTGCGTCCCCGGCCGCGCGACCCCTGGCCGGCGGCCTCCGGCTGCGCCCCGCCCCGCCCCGAGGAGCGCGCGGGACGGCCACCGGAACGGCTCGCCGACGGCTGCCGGCTCGCCGACTCCGGCCGGCTCGCCGACGCCGGGCGGGCCGCCGGCGCCGTGGCGGCCGGCGCCGCGACGAACCGCCGCTCACCGGGCGCCAACTGGGCCAGCAGCGGGTCACCCGGCCGGGTCCGGCTGGTCGTCGGGCGTACGCCGGCCTTGCGGGTCAGATCCCGTACCTCCGCCTGCTGATCGTCCGTCATCAGCGTGACCACCGTGCCCTGCGCACCCGCCCGCGCCGTCCGGCCGGACCGGTGCACGTAGGCCTTGTGCTCCACCGGAGGGTCCGCGTGGATCACCAGCGCCACGTCGTCGACGTGGATGCCCCGGGCCGCGATGTCGGTCGCCACCAGCGTCTCTGCGCTCCCGTCGGAGAACGCCGCCAGGTTGCGGTTGCGCGCGTTCTGCGCCAGGTTCCCGTGCAGCTCGACCGCCGGCACCCCGGCCGCCACCAGCTGCTTGGTCAGCACCTTCGCCCGCCGCTTGGTGCGGGTGAAGACCACCGAACGGCCCGGCGCGGCCAGCAGGTCGACCAGCACGCCGAACCGGTCGTCCCCGCGTACGTGCAGCACGTGGTGGGCCATCTCGGTCGGCACCTCGTCGACCGGGTCGACCGCGTGCGACACCGGCCGCCGCATGAAGCGCTTGACCAGCACGTCGACCCCGTTGTCCAGGGTCGCCGAGAAGAGCAGCCGCTGCCCGTCCCGCGGGGTCTGCTCGAGCAGCCTTCGGACCACCGGCAGGAAGCCCAGGTCGGCCATGTGGTCGGCCTCGTCGAGCACGGTGATCTCGACCGCGTCCAGCGAGGCGTGGCCGTTGCGCAGGTGGTCGTCGAGCCGGCCGGGGCAGGCCACCAGCACATCGACGCCGGCCGCCAGCCCCTTGATCTGCGGGTTCGCGCCGACGCCACCGAAGACGACCAGCGTGCGCAGGCCGAGCGCGGCGGCGAGCGGCGCGAGGGCGGCGTCGATCTGGCCGGCCAGCTCGCGGGTGGGCGCCAGGATCAGCGCGCGGGGACGGCCGGGGCGCCGGGGGCTGCCCGAGGCGGCCAGGCGGGCCAGCACGGGCAGCGCGAACGCGTACGTCTTGCCGGAGCCGGTGCGCCCGCGGCCCAGGACGTCCCGTCCGGCGAGCGAGTCGGGCAGGGTGGCGGCCTGGATCGGGAACGGGGTGGTGATGCCGAGCGCGGCCAGCGCCTTGGTGAGGGCGGCAGGGACGCCGAGCTCGGTGAATGTGGTCATGTAGCGGGAACTCCAAAGGGTTGGGGGTCTTCCCAAGCGATCAAGCATATCCGCAACCGTGCTGCACCCGGGCAGGACCCGTTCCGCACTTAACGCAGATCACCGTTCTCCTCAGTGCCCGGGAACCCCCGCCCGGGCGTTACCGCGAGGAGATCCCCCACCATGAGCGGTGCACCCCACGTCGATCGCCGCCGCGGCCCGGACATCGTCCAGGAGCACATGCCGCTGGTCGGTCACCTGGTCCGCGAGATGCTGGCCCGGGTGCCGCAGCACGTCAACCGCGACGACCTGATGTCGGCCGGCTACGCGGCTCTCGTGCACGCGGCCCGGGGCTTCGACGCCGAGCGGGGCGTCCCGTTCGCCCGGTTCGCCGCGGCCCGGGTGCGCGGCGCCCTGCTGGACGAGCTGCGCGGCCTGGACTGGGCCAGCCGCTCGGTCCGCCAGCGCGCCCGCCGTACCGACTCGGCCCGCCAGGAGCTGACCGCCGAGCTGGGCCGCACGCCCACCGTGCAGGAGGTCGCCGAGCGGCTGGGCTGCACGGTCGAGGACATCGAGAGCGCCGACGACGACGTGCATCGCGCCGTGGTGTTCAGCCTGCAGGGCTTCGCCACCGCCACGGCCGACGACATGGTCACCGAGCCGAGCGCCGGCCCGGAGGAGATGCTGATCCGCCGGGAGCGGCTGGGCTACCTGCGGCACGCGGTGGACGCGCTGCCCGACCGGTTGCGCGAGGTGGTGCAGGGCTACTTCTTCGACGAGCGGCCGATGGCCCGGATCGCCGAGGACCTCGGGGTCACCGAGTCGCGGGTGTCGCAGCTGCGCGCCGAGGCGCTGGGCCTGCTGCGCGACGGGCTGAACACGCACCTGGACCCGGCGCTCGCGGCGGAGAACCCGCCGAAGGAGGGCTGCGTCGCCCGGCGCCGGGCCGCCTACTACGAGCAGATCGCCGTACGCGGCGACATCCGTACCCGGCTCGCGATGACCGGCCCGGACGGCCTGCCGGTGGCCGCCTGAGCGGAACGGGGCGCCCGCCGCGGACCCGCGGCGGGCGCCGGTGCCGCTACTGCCCGCCGGCGCAGGTGCCGGCCTTCTTCTGGGCGGCGATCGCCTTGGCCGCGCCGAGCTTGTACAGCGCGAGCCCCTCCTGCGCCGGTTCCAGCTTCCACGCGTTGTTCTCGTAGACCATCGTGTACGACTGCGTCGCCACCAGCTGCTTGGCGATCACGATCGCGTGGTCGGCGCCGTCCATCCGGGCGCTGGTCAGCTGGATGGCCAGGCCCTTGCGGGAGCAGGCCTGGTTGAGCTTGACGTAGTCGTCCTTGCTGATCGCGGCCTTGCCGGCGGCGGTGTACATGTCCCAGGCCCCGGCGAAGTCGCCGCCGGCGAACCGGTCGAAGACGGTCTGCGCGGCGGCCTTGGCGCCGTCGATGGTCTTGGGCTCGGGGCCGTTGGCGGCGGCCTGCGCGGCGGTGCCGGACGGCTTGTCGCCGCCGGAGCACGCCGTGACGAGGGTGAGGGCGGCGGCCGCGGTGAGGGCGAGCGCGCCGAGACGTCGGATCGGGTGGTCGTGGTTCATGCCCCGGTTAAGTCCGATGCGCCCCCCTGCGTAACGGCTCGCCGGGAAAACTGACGGATTGCGGACACCGCCGTCACCGGTTGGGGCGTCGCCGTCGATGGGCTATTCTGGCCGATTGTCGAGCAATAAAAAAGTGACCACGAATGGTCACTGCTGGCGAATGCTACCACAAAGGGGAGTGGAATTGTCAAGCTCCGCCGGGGACGACCTCCGTTTCGAGCAGGCGTACCTCACCACCCTCTACGACCGCCTGGACAGGCTGCGTGACCAGGCAGATCACCGTCTCAAGGCGATTCTGCTGGAGGCCGGCGGCACCCCGCAGGGCCGGGCCCAGCGGGAGGCCACCCGCGGCCACTACGCCGAGCAACTCGCCCAGATGAATGCGGTCGAGAACGGTTTGTGTTTCGGCCGGCTCGATTTCGCCGCGGGTGATCCGCGCTACATCGGCCGGCTCGGTCTCTCCGCCGAGGAGCATGATCGCGACCCGCTGCTGGTCGACTGGCGGGCCCCCGCGTCCCGCCCGTTCTACCTCGCCACCGCGGTCTCGCCGGACGGCGTGACCCGCCGCCGGCACCTGCGCACCAAGGGCCGGGTGCTGACCGGGATCGACGACGAGGTGCTCGACCTCGCGGCGGCCGGCGCGGGCGGCCGCGAGGACGTGACCGGCGAGGCGGCGCTGCTCTCCGCGCTGACCGCGAGCCGAACCGGGCGGATGCGTGACATCGTCGAGACCATCCAGGCCGAGCAGGACGAGATCATCCGGGCCGGGCTGAACGGACTGATGGTCGTGCAGGGCGGGCCGGGCACCGGGAAGACGGCGGTCGCGCTGCACCGGGCGGCGTATCTGCTGTACACGTACCGGGCCGAGCTGACCAAACGGGGCGTGCTGATCCTCGGGCCGAACACCACGTTCCTGCGCTACATCTCGCAGGTGCTGCCGTCGCTGGCGGAGACCGGCGTGCTGCTCGCGACGCTGGGCGACATGTTCCCCGGCGTACGCGCGAAAGGTGTTGAATCTCCGGCCGCGTCCGCGGTCAAGGGTCGGCTCGGCATGCTCGACGTCCTCGAGAATGCGGTGGCCGACCGGCAGACCGTGCCGGACGACTTCGTCGAGGTCGACCATGACGGCTACCCGCTGCGGATCGAGCGGTCGGTGCTGGAGGATGCCCGGGCCGCGGCCCGTAAGTCCGGCCGTCCGCACAACGTGGCCCGGCAGATCTTCGTGACCGAGGCGATCCACGCGCTGTCGCTGCAGATCGCCGAGCGGATCGGCGCCGACCCGCTGGGTGGGGAAAACCTGCTGTCCGAGGCCGATCTCGCGGAGACCCGCCGCGAGCTGCGCGAGGACATCGACGTGCAGCTGGCGCTGTTCGAGTTCTGGCCGGTGCTGACCGCCCGGCAGGTGCTGCGCGACCTGCTCTCCGACGCCGCCCGGCTGGAGTCGGCGGCCCGCGACCTGCCGGCCGGGGAGCGCGCGCTGTTGCTGCGGGCCCGCGAGGCCCGCTGGACCCCCGCCGACGTGCCGCTGCTCGACGAACTGGCCGAGTTGCTGGGCGTCGACGACACGCTTCGCGCTCGCGCCGTGGCCGAGGAGCGGCGCCAGGCGATCGAGTACGCGGAGGGCGTGCTGGAGATCGTCGAGGGTTCCCGCTCGCTGGACTTCGAGGACCAGGAGGAAGAGATCCTCTCCGCGATCGACGTGGTGGACGCCAGCGCCTTCGTCGAGCGGCACGAGGTGATCGACACGCGGACCGCCGCCGAGCGCGCCGCCGCCGACCGCACCTGGGCCTTCGGCCACGTGATCGTCGACGAGGCGCAGGAGCTGTCCCCGATGGCCTGGCGGCTGCTCATGCGCCGCTGCCCGAGCCGCTCGATGACCGTGGTCGGCGACGTCGCGCAGACCTCCGAGCTGGCCGGCACCACCGGCTGGGAGCAGGTCTTCGAGCCGTACGTCGCGCAGCGCTGGAACCTGGTCGAGCTGACCGTCAACTACCGCACGCCGGCCGAGGTGATGGCGGTGGCGGCCGACGTGCTCGCGGCGGTCGATCCGGCGCTGCAGCCACCCCGGTCGGTCCGGTCCGCCGGCGTGGCTCCCTGGTCACTCCGGGTGCCGCGGGCCGCGCTTCCCGCGGAGGTGATTGCGGCCGTACGCCTGGAGGCCGCCGAAGCCGAAGAGGGCCGTGTCGGGGTCATCGTGCCCGAGGCGCTCGAACCCGAACTGGGCCGGCACCTGGTCGAGGCCGTCCCGGGCGCCGCCGTCGGCGAACAGCCCGACCTGCGCAACCAGGTGGTCCTGATGACCGTGCGGCAGGCGAAGGGCCTGGAGTTCGACGCCGTGGTGGTGGTCGAGCCCGACGAGATCATCGCGGAGAGCCCGCGCGGCCTGTCCGATCTCTACGTGGCGGTCACCCGGGCCACCCGGCGGCTCGGCGTGCTGCACACCGCGGACCTGCCCAAGGTTCTCACCGCCCTGGCATCGTGAGAACGAAGGGGCCCGGCGAGATACCGGGCCCCTCTTGTCAACTCATGCCGCGGTCACGGGCGTGCGGTCGATCGGTCCGCGGCTGTGCGCGGTGAGCCCGTGCGCGTTGGTCATCGCCAGCCGGCTGTGCAGCGAGGTGCTGTTGGCGATGCTGGCGTAGTAGCTGGCCCGGCGGCGGGCGGTGATGCTCTCCGGGTTGTCCGGCACCGGTGCGAGGTCCGGGTTCAGGTGCGTGTTCATCCCGTCCTTGAGCAGCGACAGCGCCTCGGCGCGCAGCTGGCTGATCCGGCTCTCGGTGACGCCGAGGTCCTCGGCGATGTCGGCCATCGGGCGCTCGTTCAGGAAGTACTCGGTGATTACGGTCTGCAGCCGCTCGGGCAGCGAGCCGATCGCGTGGTGCAGGTAGCCGATCTGCTCCCGGTGCAGCAGCATGTCCTCCGGCCCCGGGTTCTTCTCGGTGACCAGGTCGTCGGCGCTGCTGGTGGTGAAGCCCTGCAGCGAGAGCACGGTGGCCCGCTGCACGTCGGTGTCGGTCTGCTGCAGGTCGGTCGTGGTGGTGCCGAGCGCCTGGGCGAGCTCGTCCGCGGTCGGCGTCCGGCCCAGCGTGGTGGTCAGCTGCTGGCGGGTGGTGTCGGTGGCGCGCGCCTTGGTCCGCACCGAGCGGGTTGCCCAGTCCAGCGAGCGCAGCTCGTCGAGGATGGCGCCGCGGATGCGGGTGCTCGCGAAGCGGTGGAACGGGATGCCGCGGTCCGGGTCCCAGCCACGGGCCGCGGTGACCAGCGCGTGCAGTCCGGCGCTGGTGAGGTCGTCGCGGTGGATGTGGTTCGGGATGCGGGTGAGCATGTCGCGCACCAGATGGCCGACGAGCGGCATGTGGGTGCGGATCAGCTCCTCCTGCTCGGCGACGGAGAGCACCGTCGCGGCGGGCGCGGTGTCGCTGGCGTTCGTCACGGTGGTGGTCGTCATGTCTTTCCCCCGGTTCGCTAGTCGGCATTCCTTGCCGGCTGACCGGAAAGACATTGGGTGACCACGAGTACGACTTCTGGTCACGCAGAGGTGCTGCAAAGTTGCGGAGTTTAGGAATCTCGGGAGATCGGGAACCCGTGTCCCATGGACCTCACGAACACCGCGACCATGGTGAACGTGATCGCCGGTATCGCGGTCGCGCTCGGCGTCGTGGGCGTGGTGATCCCGGTGATCCCGGGGCTGTTGCTGGGCTGGGCCGGAGTGCTGTTCTGGGCGATCTTCGGCGATGCCTCGGGCGCGCTGAAGTGGCTGGTCCTGGTGTTCGCCACGCTCGTCGCCGTGCTCGGGGCGGTGGTGAAGTACCTGGTACCGGGAAAGAAATTGAAGGCCGCCGGGGTGCCCAACACGGCGCTGCTGGCCGGCGGCGTGCTCGGCCTGATCGGGTTCTTCGTGGTGCCGGTGGTGGGCCTGATCCTCGGCTTCGTGCTCGGCGTCTGGCTGGTCGAACGGGCCCGGGTCGGCGCGGCCGAGGCCTGGCCGTCGACGAAGCGCGCGCTCGCCGCGGCCGGCCTGGCCATGCTGATCGAGTTCACCGCCGCGCTCGGCGTCGCGGTGGTCTGGGTCTTCGGCCTGCTGGCTACCTGACTTTCCCTGCTGGCTACCTGACCTGCGGCCGCTTCCGCCGTCGCTGGATCAGCAGCAGCAGGAGCGGGGTGCCGGCCAGCAGCACCGCGACGCCCAGCGCCACCGGAAGCATCGGCAGGCCGCCGCCGCTCGACGACGACCTCGCCGGCGACACCGGCTTGGCCTCGGTGGTCGACTCGGCCCGGCTCGCGGTGGCGGCCGCCTGCTGCTGCGCCACGTCCTCCGGCGTGATCAGCTTGCCGACCGAGGCGTCCTTCGGCAGCGAGAAGCCCCAGTCGAGCAGCGCCTCGCCCTGCTGGTAGCCGCGCAGCGGATGCGCCTCGGCCCCGAGCAGCGTCACCACCAGCCGCCGGCCGTTACGCGCGGCCGCGCCCACATAACTGTGCCGGGCCACCGTGGTGAAACCGGTCTTCCCGCCCATCGCCCCCGGGTAGCCGAAGATCAACTTGTTCTCGTTCTGGAACTGGAAGCCCTTCTGCTTCAACTGCGGCTGGGCGGGCATCTGGGCGGACTTGGTCAGCACGTACTTGCGGAAGTCGGCGTTCGCGAAGTCCTTACGAGCGATCAAGGCCAGGTCGTACGCGCTGGTGAACTGACCCTTCCCGTCCAGCCCGCTCGGGGTCACCGCGTGCGTCTGGTACGCGCCGAGCGACCGCGCCTCCGCGTTCATCGCCGCCACGGTCTTGGCCACGCCGTCCGGGCCTCCGCCACCGGCCAGCCGGGCGAGCGTGTTCGCCGCGTCGTTGCCCGAGTTCAGCATCAGCCCCAGCCACAACGTGGCGATCTGATACTTCCCGCCCACCACCAGCCCCACGGCCGAACTGTTGACCTCGATGTCCAGGTCGCCGCGGACCACGGTCACGGTCTGCTTCGGGTCGAGCTTGTCCATCACGGTGGCGGCCAGCAGCGTCTTCTGCACGCTCGCCGGGGTCTGGTAGACGTGCGGGCCGCAGCCGCCGAGCACCTCGCCGGTGTCGAGGTCGGCGACCATCCAGGTGGTCGCGGTGACCGCCGGCGGCTGCTTCGCCCCGGCCGGGATGACCAGGCCGTGCGTGGCGAGGGCGTCGCCGCCGACCGCGCTGTTCACCGGGTCGTCCGGCGGCGGCACCGGCCGCGGCGGGATACCCGCCGGCTTGGCGATGTTCGGATGGGGGCAGGAGATATCGGTTTTTCCTTCCGCGGCGGCGGGAACCGCTACCGGAATGGAGATCATCAAGACAGCGGCCGAGGCGGCCGCCGCGATCCGGCTGAGGGGGATGCGGATCAAGGCCAGGAGACTCCCGCGTCTAGTCGCTGGTCGAGCAGTCGCGCCAGCGGAATGGTCTCGCCGTCACCGCCGCCCGCGCCGACGATCAATCGGGGGGTGCTGGGGGTGAGGTCGGCGCCGGCGAACCGGGCGCGCAACGATGACGGGACGGACAGGACGTAATACTCACCGTGCTCGCCGACCGCCACCGAGCGATTCGACTTCAGATACCAGCCGCGCGCCCTGGTGCGGTACGTGGCGCGGCCGTCGAAAGTGCGCGCGGACAGCGGATGCGGCGGCAGGCCACGCTCCGCGGCCCGCCGGACGAAGGAGACCAGCAGGTCGGCGGCCTGACGCGCCTCGGCCTCCCGGCCGGCGGCCAGGGCGGCGGCGTGCCCGTCGATGGCCCGCCGGCGCTGCTCGTTCCAGGCCGTCCCGTCGTCCATGCCTGCGACCCTAAGTGATCCACCGGCCGCCTGCCACCCGGTCTTTCCGGCCGGATTCCGGTGAATGCTGGTGCCGCCATTTGAATAACGGACCGGCCACCGACGAGAAACAATTACGAATTTCCGCCCGATGAGTTGCGCGGGATGCCGGTTACGAGCAACACTGGGCGCGGTTGATCGGATTGACTCGGGATCGCTTTCTTCGGGAGCAGTTATGGCGCGGCAGGTCATCACAACGCTGATCGACGATCTGGACGGAAAGAAGGCGGACCGCACCGTCGAGTTCAGTCTCGACGGTATTAACTACACGATCGACCTTTCCGAGGCCAATGCCGGGAAGCTTCGTAAGGCCCTCGACCCGTTCATCAACGCGGGCACCCGCCTCGGCCGCAGCGGCCGCATCCCGGCCCGGCGCAGCGCGCCCGCCCGGACGGCGAGCTCCCGCGACGAGAACCGGTTGATCCGGGAGTGGGCCTTGGCGAACGGGCACCAGATTTCGGAGCGGGGCCGCATTCCCCAGAGCGTCACCGACGCTTACCGCGCCGCGAACTAGCTGCCCGTCCTGGTGCGGCCCGTCCTCGTGCGGCCCGTTGTGGTGTGGGCCGTTGTGGTGTGGGCCGTTGCCGTTGTGGTGCGGCCCGTTGTGGTGCGGCCCGTTGTGGTGCGGCCCGTTGTGGTGCGGCCCGTTGTGGTGCGGCCCGTTGTGGTGCGGGTCGTATTGACGAGTCACGCGGGTTGACCGTTCCGTGCGGCTGAGCTGGCTGGCGTCGCCTCCGGCGCCGCGGGCGATCGCCCCTTTGGGGCTGATGAGGAGAGGCCGGGTTTCGGTACCGCAAACCCCGCGGTGCCGAAAACCGGCCTCTCCTCATCAGCGGGGCGATCGCGGGCCGTTCTCGGATACGGGGCACCCCGCAGATACGGGGTCGTGGTGCGGCGCGACATGACCGGGCAGCGGACGGGCCAAGCCCACGACAGCGGCGGCGGGATCGGGCGGCGCTGCCCACGCCGAGCCAGGCACTCGTCTCGCGGAGTGGGTTAGCCGTTCCAGTGGGTGGGCTGCGTCCCGCATGCTGACCGGTGTTCCCGCTCGCCGGTCCTCGCGGTCACATGCTGGGATTCCGCCCCGCTGGCTGTCGCGATATTTCCCCTAAATCGGGCGGCCCGTGCGTTCGGCCGGGCAAGGGCGAAGCTTTGGTGCGCGTACCGAGCACAGACCTATCAAGGTCGGCACCCGGAACGCGATCGTGGACAGTTCCTGCTCCTGTCCCGCAGCCAGCGCCAGCGCAACAGCCCAAGCCGCCGCCGGACAACGGCCACAGCCACACCCCCAGCCAAGGCGGAGCAGCCGCCGCACACCCCGACCTATAGGTGGGTGATCTCCTTGCGACGGCAGCCGAACGCCATCTGCTGGTGGGAGGCGGCGCAAGCGGGGTTTGCTTGCGCCGCCTCCCACCAGCAGATCCCCTACGGTTGTCGTGCAAGGAGATCACCCACCGCCCCACCGCAACCAACACGCCAAGCCCCTGATCTTCGCAGCGATGGCCGGGGTCTGGGGCAGCGCCCCAGGGTCTACCCCCCGAACACCCCACAGACTCGTGCACGCCGCCCGCGGAACGGCTACCGTGCCGCGCCCCCAATGCCGGCCTGGTGTCAGTTGGCGCGCAGGGTAGGCAGGACGGTCGCCACGGCTTCCAAAACCTTCTCGTCGCCCGCGTACCAACTGCTCTTGCGGGGCCAATGCGTGATGGCGTCGGTGAAGCCCAGCGCCGCGGCTCGCCCGATCGCGTCGGTGAAGGCGTCCACGCTGCTCATTGAATACACCGGAGACGAGTCGAGATTCAGATAGCGGGGCATCGCCTCCGGTGACCGCCCCGCCCCGGCCATGGTTTCCTCGAAGCGGCCGACGAGCTCGGCGATCGCGCGCCACCAGGACTCGGCATCGTCGGCCTGCGGGCCGGTCGTCACCCAGCCGTCGCCGTGCCGGGCCGCCAGCCGCAGCGTCCGCGGCCCGTTCGCCGCCACGATAAAAGGCGGCCGGGGCTGCTGCAGCGGGCCCGGGATGCTGCGCGCGTCGACCGCCTGGTACCACTCGCCCTTCCACGTCGTGGCGGGGTTGGCCAGGATCGTGGCCAGCAGATCCAGGAATTCGGCGAAGCGGTCGACCCGGCGGCGCGGGGTCAACTCGGGCTCGCCGAGGACCGCCGAGTCGAAGCCGGTGCCGCCGGCGCCCAGGCCCAGCAGGAGGCGGCCGGCGGAGATGTCGTCGAGGGCCGTCACCTCGCGGGCGAAATGCACCGGGTGGCGGAAGTTCGGGGACGCGACGTAGGTGCCCAGCCGGATGCGGGTGGTCACCGTGGCGGCGGCGGTCAGGGTGGGCACCGCGTCGAACCACGGGCCGTCGATCAGGTCGCGCCAGCCCAGGTGGTCGTACGTCCAGGCGTGGTCGAAGCCGTACTCCTCGGCGCGGCGCCACCGGTCGGCGGAGACCGACCAGCGCTGGTCGGGGAGGATCGCGATGCCGATGCGCACGAAAAGGAACTTACCTCACGCCGTACGCAATCCTTCGGTGTTGTTGTTCTCGGCCGGAACGGCGGGATCGGCGGCCGCGGCGAACGACTCGAGCGCGCGCAGCAGCTCCTGCCGGGAGCCCGGCGGCATCCGTTCGAGCACCTCGGCCAGTGCCGCCCGGCGCCGCTCGCGGATCTGGTCGAGCAGGCGACGGGCGGTCGGGGTGAGCATCAGCCGCACCTCGCGGCGGTCGCGCGGGTCGGGCACCCGGCGCAGCAGGCCGGCCGCCTCGAGCCGGTCGCAGAGCCGGCTCGCCGAGGAGGGCACCACGTCCAGCGTCTCGGCCAGCCGGCTCATGTTGGTTTGCCGGTTGCCCGAGATGATCGAGAGCACCCGCAGCTGGGCCGGCGGCACGGTCGGGGTCTGCGCGGCCCGCGCCGAGTCCAGCACGGACAGGAGAGACTCGACCGCCGACTCGACGGCCGCGGCGACATCGGTGACGTGGTCGTCCATGTCGGATAGGTCCCTGTCTGCAGACGCCAACTGCGCGATGCGGGAGGTGTCTACCCCGCCAGGCCGCGAATCATGCCTGCCTATCGGAGCCAATCCAAGCAGACAATCACGGCATCGTCCTCCGGGTCCAGCCCCGCGTGGTAATCACGCAACGATCGGATGACGGTGCCGACCGCCTCGGAGGGCGGTTGCAGCCGGGTTCGGCGCAGGGCGGTGAGCAGCGCGGTGGTGCCGAACTCGACCCGACCGCCGGGGGCCGCGGCGTGTACGCCGTCGCTCGCCACCAGCAGCCGGTCGCCCGGTTCGAGCTGGAATTTCTGCGTCTCGTACCGGTTGTCGCCGAACATGCCGAGCGGCAGCTGCTGCTCCAGGGTGATCGGCCGGATGTCGCCGTCGTGCGCGATCATCGCCTTCGGCGAGCCGGCGTCGACCGCCTCGACCGCGCCGTCGCTCAGGCCGATCTCCAGCAGCAGGGTGGCCACGTGAGTGTTTCCGCCGTGCCGTGAGTAGACCGCGTCGGAGGCCAGTTCGGCCTGCTCGACGATGCCGGCCCCGGACCGGCGGGCGTTGCGCATGGCGTTGACCGCGACCGCGGTCAGCAGCGTCGCCTCGATGCCGTCGCCGTGCCCGTTGAGCACGGTGAGGGTGAGCCGGTCGCCGGTGACCGACCAGTCGTAGTGGTCGCCGTAGACCGCGTACGCCGGCTCCAGCGCCCCGGCCAGCCGGAACCGCGGGCCGTTCAGCGAGCGCCCGGGCAGCAGGTCCCACTGCAGCTCGGCGGCCATCGTCAGGCGCTGCCGGCGGCGTACCTGGTGGTAGCGGTCGGTGTCGCAGTCGGCGGTGCGCAGCGCCATGGCGAGTTCGCCCGCGAGATCGGCGAGCTCGTCGGTCAGCTCGGGGGTGGCCGGCCGATCGATCGCCAGGGTGAGGACGCCGAGCCGGTCGCCCCAGACGGTGAGCGGCAGAACCACTCGCGCGGGGCCGTCGGGCCGGGCGTCGACCACCGGCAGCTGGCTGCCGAAACAGCGCTGTTCCAGGGCGCCACCGATCGGGCCGTCGGGGTCGAGCACCGGTACGAGGGCGGTCAGGCTCAGGTCGCCGAGCAGCACCTCGATCCCGTCGGCGGCGTACTTCGCACGCAGGTGCTCGGCGGTGACCTCGGGGAGGCGATCGGGTGGCGTGGCGCGGAGCAGCGCGCCGGTCGATGCCGGTCCGTCGAACACTCGATCTCCCTTCCAGGTCGGCAATAATTGCCGGAGTGCAAGCATGATAGGGCTTGTCTCCTGCTTGGGTGTTGCCCGGACCCCGGGCCGTCTAATCCCGCGCTCGCCCGTCCGGGGGCTTGCGGAAAACGTGTTATCCATGGAACGCGCGCGCGTCTCCCCTAGGTGGCCCGGCACAACCGCGGCCGGCGACGCACGACGAGAGGCAGGCTCATGGCGGACCAACCCGATATCGCGACGGTCATCGCGGCCCGCGCCGGTGACCCGGCCGCCGTCGACCGGCTCGTCGCGGGGTACCTGCCGCTGGTCTACACGATCGTCGGCCGCGCCCTGGAGGGGCACGCGGACGTCGACGACGTGGTGCAGGACGTGCTGCTGCGCGTCCTGCGAAATCTCGGTGACCTGCGCGAGCCCGAGTCGTTCCGGTCCTGGCTGGTGGCGATCACCGTCCGACAGGTGCGGGAGCGGTTCCGCACCCGGCGCTTCGCGCCGCAGACCCTGGTGGATCAGGACGTACGCGACCCGGGCGCCGACTTCACCGATCTGGCCATCACCCGCCTCGAGCTGTCCGGGCAGCGCCGGGAGACCGCCGAGGCCACCCGCTGGCTCGACGAGGAGAGCCGTGAGCTGCTCTCGCTGTGGTGGCTGGAGGCCTCCGGCGAGCTCACCCGGGACGAGATCGTCGAGGCCACCGACCTCAGCCGGCAGCACGCGGCGGTCCGCATCCAGCGGATGAAGGGCCAGCTCGAGACCGCCCGGGTGGTGGTACGCGCGCTCGCCGCCCAGCCGGCCTGCCCCGACCTGCGCCTGGTGACCGTGCACTGGGACGGCACGCCGAGCCCGCTCTGGCGCAAGCGCATCGCCCGGCACACCCGCGACTGCCGGCAGTGCGCGCCGTTCTGGCAGAACCTGGTCGCCGCCGAGCGGCTGCTGGCCCGCATGTCGCTCGTCCCGGTCCCGGTCGCCGTGGGCGGCAAGCTGCTGCTCGGCAAGACCGCGGCGGGCGGCTCGGCCCAGGCCGCCGCGAAGATCGGCTTCGGCGTCTCGCAGAAGGTGCTCACCGCCGCGCTGGCCACCACGGCAGTGGCCGCCACCGCCACCGCCGTCGTCGTCTACCAGCACGACCAGCCCTCGCGAACCCCGGCCGCGGCCGTGCTCGCCACCTCGGCTCCGGCTCCGCGGCCGTCGGCGACCCAACCCTCGCCGTCGCCCACGCCCGCTTCCTCGCCGTCGAAGACCAGCAAGCGGCCGGTCGTCGTGATCACCGCGAAGGCGAGCAAGAAGAAGGGCGTCGGCGTCTGGCAGTTCACCGGCCTCAAGGCGGCGCTCGCCGACGTCGGCGCCGGCTGGTACTACAACTGGGCGTCGACCAACGACAGCATGCCGGGCCCGGGCGGCGTGGAATTCGTTCCGATGATCCGGGCCAAGGGCGACGCCACCGATGCCACCGTCGCGAAGGCGAAGCGGGAGAGCGGCGGCGAGCTGCTCGGCTTCAACGAGCCGGACATGGCCGGCCAGGCCGACATGAGCGTCGAGGACGCCCTGGCCGCGTGGCCCAAGCTGCAGGCGACCGGCTTGCGCTTGGGTTCACCGTCCGTGGCGTACGGCGGGGACAAGGCCGGCGGATGGCTCGACCGCTTCATGACCGGGGCGCAGCGGAACGGTTACCGGGTCGACTTCATCACCCTGCACTGGTACGGCTCGGACTTCAGCGCCGCCGCCGTCGACCAGTTCCTCGGATACGTCGACGCCGTGCACCAGCGCTACCACAAGCCCATCTGGGTCACCGAGTTCGGCCTGATGAACTTCTCCGGCTCGCCGAAGTACCCCACCGCCGCGCAACTGGTCACCTTCATCAGGGGCACCACCAAAGGCATGCAGAGCCGGTCGTACGTCGAAAGGTATGCCTGGTTCGGCCTGCCCGCCGTCGGCGACAGCGCCGCCTTCGGCCTGTATCGGGACGGAGATTCGCCCACTGCCGCCGGGGAGGCCTACAAGGCCGCGGGTTAGGGTCGAGTCATGATTCGGTTCGGGTACAAGGCGTCGGCCGAGCAGTTCGCGCCGGCGGAGCTTCTCGGTTACAGCCGGCTCGCGGAAGAGCTCGGCTTCGACTCGGTCTTCATCTCCGACCACCTGCAGCCCTGGCGGCACGACGGCGGCCACGCGCCGGCCGCGCTGCCGTGGCTCGGTGCGCTGGCCGCGACCACCGAGCGGGTGCTGATCGGCACCAGCGTGCTCACCCCGACGTTCCGCTACCACCCGGCCGTGGTGGCGCAGGCGTTCGCGACGCTCGGCTGCCTGGCGCCGGGCCGGGTGGTGCTCGGCGTCGGCTCGGGCGAGTCGCTCAACGAGGTGCCGCTGGGCCTCGAGTGGCCGGACGGCAAGGAGCGCTTCGCCCGGCTCAAGGAGTCGGTGCAGCTGATCCAGCAGCTCTGGCGCGAGGACCGGGTGACCTTCGAGGGCCAGTTCTACCGCACCGAGAACGCCACGATCTACGACAAGCCGTCGACGCCGGTGCCGATCTACATCGGCGCCTCGGGCCCGGCCGCGACCCGGCTGGCCGGCCGGATCGCCGACGGCTTCATCACCACCAGCGGCAAGGGCCACGCTCTCTACACGGACACGCTGCTCCCGGCCGTACGCGAGGGCGCCGAAAAGGCGAACCGCAAGCTCGACGACCTGGACCTGATGATCGAGGTCAAGGTCTCCTTCGACGACGACCTCGAGCGGGCCCGCAGCGACACCCACTACTGGGGCGCGCTGGCCCTCTCCCCGGAGGAGAAGACGGGCGTGGAGGACCCACTGGAGATGCAGCGCCGCGCCGACGCCCTGCCGGTCGAGCGCACGGTGACCCGCTGGATCTGCTCCTCGGACCCGGAGGAGCACGGCAGCCGGGTGCAGGAGTACCTCGACATGGGCTTCAAACACCTGGTCTTCCACGCGCCGGGGCCCGACCAGGAGCGCTTCCTACGCCTGTACGCGGACCAGATCCTCCCGCGTCTGCGCGACCGCGCCTGACCGCGCTCCCGACGAGGCGCTCCGGCAGCGGCCGGCGTGGTTTGTCCCCGACCCGCGGCCGGGCTCGGTTGATCGGGCACGCCGACCGCACGGTCCTGCCCGAGGCCGCCGGCCGCAGTCGCGCCGGAGGCGTGTCGCGCCCGGCGACAGCCGCGCCGCGGGCTTGCCGCGCCCGCCCGCAACCGCGCTGCGGGCGTGCCGTGCCGGTCGGCAGCCGCGCTGCGGGCTTGCCGTGTCCGCCCGCAACCGCGCTGCGGGCGTGCCGTGCCGGTCGGCAGCCGCGCTGCGGGCTTGCCGCGCCCGCCCGCAACCGCGCCGCGGGCTTGCCGCGCCCGCCCGCAACCGCGCCGCGGGCTTGCCGCGCCCGCCCGCAACCGCGCTGCGGGCGGCCCCACCCCGGGCCGCCCCCACCCCAGTAGGGCGGGGACCATTTAACGGGGTGGGTGTGACAATTCCGGGGCGTTCTCCACAGGGCGGCCCGGGCGGTGTCAGTTGCCCAGGTTCTCCTTGGGGACCGGGCGCAGGCGGCCGCTCTTGGTGCGGCTCCCGGTGCCGTCGCCCTCGCCCTTGATGACTCGCAGGTCGGGGCGCCGGCCGTGGCCCTCGATCCGGCGGCGCTTGCCGCCCACCTCACGCCGCGGTGGGATCGTGGCGCGGGGCTCGTCGGCGTCCGGCAGCGGGTAGCGCCAGGGCTTCTCGCCCTCGGCGCTCGGCTGCGGCTCCGGCGCGTCGGCCACGCCGAGGTGCCCGGGGCTCCAGGCGTGCGGGGTCACGTTGGCGATCGAGCGCGGCGTCGTGTGCGGCTCCGGGTGCTCGCCGGCCTGCCACAGGTCCCGGGCGAGCGAAGGCCGGCGGCGGCCCGGCCCCCAGACCGGTTCGCCTTCCGACCGCCGGTCCGAGCGATACCACTCGGCCGAGACCGCGGGGTCCGTCGGCCCGTCGCCCGGGCGGTCGGTGGAACCCGGGCCGCCGGTTGAACCCGGGCCGCCGGTTGAACCCGGGCCGTTGGCGGAACCCGGGCCGTTGGCGGAACCCGGGCCGTTGGCGGAACCCGGGCCGTTGGCGGAACTCGGGCCGTTGGCGGAACTCGGGCCGTTGGCGGAACTCGGGCCGTTGGCGGAACTCGGGCCGCTGGCGAAACCCGGGCCGCTGGCGAAACCGCGGCCGTCGGCGGACGTGAGCCCCTTCATCGCGGAGCTCCCGGCATGCGTGCTCGATCGCGCCCGGGGCCCGTCGCCCCGGGTCGAGCCGGCGCGGCCCTGCAGCGCCGCTGCGGCGGCGCGCGTCCAGCCGGTGCCGGGCGGGCCGGCCGGGACCTCCAGGGAGTGGCGGGCCCGGCGGGCGCGGAGTTCCGAGATGACGATGCGGAGCCATTGACCCAGCGTGGGCCTCTCGGCGCGGGCCGGGCGACTCATCCGCGGGTAGGCGACGCTGCCGATCTCGGTCACCCGCAGGCCGCGCAGCCACGGGCGCAGGGCCAGCAGCGGGCCGAGCTCGGGGCCGTCCGTCCAGGTGGCCGCCGAGCGGGCGGACGGGTCGGGCAGGTCGAGCCGGTCGAGGGCGTCCCGCCAGAACGCCGCGTAGCCGAAGCCGGGGTCGGTGCGCTTGGTGCCGAACACTGTGTTGAGGAGCCAGACGAGCGCGAGGTTGGCCCAGCGGCGGAACCGGCCGCCGGTCAGGTCGCGGCCGCCCTCGCGATAGCGGGAGCCGAGCGCCACGTCGGCGCCGGCGGTCAGCGCCGCCACGTACGCCGGGATCTCGCCGGGGTCGGTCGAGCCGTCGCCGTTCAGCGTGATCACCACGTCGCAGTGGCTCGCCGCCAGGCCGGTGGCCAGGGCGTTTCCGGCGCCGGGGCGGCCGGGACGCAGCACCCGGGCGTCCGGGCGGGCGGCTCGGACCACGGCGGCGGTCTCGGTGGTCGGGCCCTCGCCGACCACGATGACCTCGTCCACCGGGGGCAGGCCGCGCAGCATCAGCGGCAGCCCGCCCGGATCGCGGACCGGGATGACGACGCTCACGGAGGGTGATGGTCGGCGGTGACGGGTCGTCGCTGGGTTGAGCGGCGAGGGAGGCATGGCGGTGCTCCTCACGGTGACTTGCTGATCTTTGAAGCTACCGGCCGGCAATCGAACGGCAACTCGTCGGAACGGTGGAGACCGGGCTGCTGCGCGGTCGGACTCCACCCCGGCGAACGGCGGTGACGGAACGTATGCGTCTCGTGCACCGCTACTGTGCGTACATAAGAAAGGTTTTTGGGGGTAGGGTTTGGTTGATTGCGGATCAGACACGGGTGAATGGTTCTCGGAAGGAAAAAGGCAGTGAAACTTGGCCTGCACATCTCCAGCTTCACCTGGCCCGAGGGGGCGCCGCGGCTCGGCGCGGTGCTCGCCGACGTGGCCACGGCGGCCGACGAGGCGGGATTCGACCGGATCAGCGTGATGGACCACGTCTGGCAGATCCCCGTGGTCGGACCGGCCGAGAACGACATGCTCGAGGCCTACACGGCGCTCGGGTACCTCGCGGCCCACACCAAGACCGCCAAGCTCTTCACCATGGTCACCGGCGTGACCTATCGCGACCCGGGGCTGCTGGCCAAGGCGGTGACCACGCTCGACGTGCTCTCCGGCGGCCGGGCGCTGCTCGGCATCGGCGCGGCCTGGAACGAGGAGGAGTCGCGCGGCCTCGGGCTGTTCTTCCCCTCGACGAAGGAGCGGTTCGAGCGTCTCGAGGAGGCGCTGCAGATCTGCAAGCAGATGTTCGCCGGCGACGAGACCCCGTACCACGGCAAGCACTACCAGCTGGGCCGGCTGCTCAACTCGCCGCTGCCGCTGAGCAAGCCGAGCCCGCGGATCCTCATCGGCGGCGGCGGGGAGAAGAAGACGCTGCTGCTCGTGGCCAAGTACGCCGACGCCTGCAACCTCTTCCCGAGCCCGGAGGTAGGGCACAAGCTCGACGTGCTCAAGCAGCACTGCGAGACCGTCGGCCGGGACTACGACGAGATCGAGAAGACCTGCATGTTCCACTACGACCTGACCACCAGGAGCCCGGGCGAGATCCTCGACGGCCTGCGTGGCCTCGCTGCGATGGGCTTCCAGCAGGCGCATGGCAGCCTGGTCAACGCGTACGACACCAAGCAGTTCGAGGTTTTCCGGAACGAGATCATCCCAGCGGCAGCGGAGCTGTGAGCACGGTCCGGGCGGTCGTCTTCGACCTCGACGGCGTCATCATCGACTCCGAGGAGGTCTGGGAGGAGGTCCGGCGGGGGTACGTCGCCGAGTACGGGCGCTCGTTTCTGCCGGACAGCCAGGACCGGATGATGGGGATGAGCACCGGCGAGTGGTCGCGGCACCTGGCCTCGGAGGTCGGTGTGCCGCGTACGCCCGAGCAGGTGGCGGCGGACGTGCTGGGGCGGATGGCTGAGCGGTACCGGTCCGAACTGCCGCTCATCCCGGGGTCGGTGGAAGCGGTGCGGCGGATCGGGGCGCGGTTCACGCTGGGGCTGGCCAGTTCGTCGGCGCGAATTCTGATCGACCAGGTGCTGGCCACGGCGGGGCTGAGCGATGCGTTTCAGGTGACGCTCTCCACCGAGGAGGTGCCGCGGGGGAAGCCGTATCCGGATGTCTATCTCGCGGCGGCGGAGAAGCTGGGGCTGGCGCCGGCGGTTTGTGCGGCGGTGGAGGATTCGAGCAATGGGCTTCGGTCGGCCGCGGCCGCCGGGATGGCGGTGGTGGCGGTGCCGCACGGCGTTTACCCGCCTGCCCCGGATGCGCTCGCGGGTGCGAGCCTGATCGTGTCGGATCTCGGCGGGCTGACGGTGGAAGCGATCGATAGGCTTCGCTGATGGGGGTTTTTCGGTCGGCCGCGGGTACCGAATTGCATTACGAGCTGCGCGGGGATGGGCCGCTTCTGGTCTGCCAGCCTGGTGGGCCGGGGCGGCCCGCCGGGTATCTGGGGGATCTCGGTGGGGTTTCCCGCGGGCGTACGTTGTTGTTGCTCGACCAGCGCGGTACGGGGTTGTCCGAACCGGCGCCGTCGTATGTCTTTACCGATCTGGCGGAGGACCTGGAACGGCTTCGGATCGACCTCGGGGTGGAGCGGCTCGATCTGTTGGGGCATTCGGCGGGGGCGTGGACGGTGCTCGCCTATGCGGCTCGGCATCCGTCGCGGGTTTCCCGGCTGGTGTTGCTGACGCCGTCGCGGATTCCGATCCCTCTTGGGGCTGATGAGCCCCATCAGGAGGTGCTGGTCAAGCGGTGGTTTGCCGCCGAGCCGTGGTATCCGGCGGCTAAGGCGTCGTGGGATGCCGATGTCGATGGTGACCTGGGGTTCATGCCGTTGGTGTACGGGGCGGATACGCCCGCGGTGCGGGAGCACTCTCGTCTTGCGGAGAGGACGGCGGATTACGCGGACTTCTGGGCGGACACGCTTGATCCGGGGGATCTGGCGGCGGTGGGGGTGCCGGTTACGGTTATCGCGGGGGATCGGGACATCGTTACCGGGTTGGCGGCGCCGCATGTGTTGGCTGATTGGCTGCCCAATGCGCAGATTATTTGGTTGCCGGATGCCGGGCACTATCCGTGGGTTACCGAGCCGGAGAAGACTCGGCGGGCTATTGAGGCGGCGTTGGGGGGTTAAGACCGTGGGGGCGCTGCCCCCCACACCCCCGGCCGAGCGCTCGGGGATGCATCCCGTGGCGGTTGCGCTGGCTGTTTGGTGGGTGATCTCCTCGCGACGACTGCCGAGATGGCGCTTTGGCTGCCGTCGCGAGGAGATCACCCACCAACCGGGGGTGGGCTTTGGGCGGCTTTGCCGCATTTGGGGAGCGGTTGTCTCGCAGGAAGTCGTCAAGATCCGGGGCCTGACGCGTGAGGCTGTTGTGTTTGTGTTCTGTGTTCGCACTTAGGTTTCAAGGTCTGCGGGTGTGATGTTGCGCTGTGGGCTGAGTGCTTTGCGGTATCGGTGGTGCTCACGGATGACGCGGAAGCCGAGCCGCTCGTACAGCGACCGCGCTCCGGCGGGGTCGTGCCCCTCGGTATGAAGGCGGATCGGGCGGGCGTCGTGCAGGGCCGGTGCGGTGAGTGTCCGGGTCGGCATCGCGGTCGCCAGGCCGCGGCGCTGGAAGTCGGGATCGACCTGAACGTCCTCGATCTCGACACGGGCTGGAGTACGGCTTGCGGCGACGAACCCTACGATGCGGTCACCGGTGGTCGCGACCTGAAACGACAGCTGCGACCGGCCCAGCCAGGCGCGGAACCGATCCTCGGCCGGCAGGGTGAAGTACGGTCGCCTTGCCCAGGCGCGAGCGGTGAGGGCCAGCAGCGGTCGCGCATCCTCGACCGTGGCGGCACGAATGGTGACGCCATCGGGTAACCGCCGAGGTGGCGCCGGGGACCCGTCGTGTTCCATCTCGACCATGGTGAACACCTGCCGGTACCCGCTGCGCTGCAGTAACGCCGCCCGGTCGGGTTGGGCTGTCGAGGCGTTGCCGCCCCAGCATGACCCCGCCGTCCGCGACGCCGCCGGCGGCAAGCCGGGCTGCGGCAACCTCCGCCCTGCGCAGCAGCCGCCCGCCCAGGCCGTGCCGCCGGTGCGGCGGCGCCACGTAGCCGTCGGTCAGGTAGACGCGGGTTCGGTCGTCTTCGGTCCAGCACCGCAGTGCCGGTGCCGATCTTGAAAGCAGCGGAATCAGCGGGGTGGGCGGGTGAGGGCCAGGGACGGGTAGTCGGGGAGGGTCAGGTTGGTGCTGCGGTCGGCCGCGATTTTGAAGGTCAGGTCGAGGAACCACTGCTTGTTGTTCAAGTAGTTGCGGGCTCGGATGCCGGTGGCGGTTTTGGGGGCCAGGAACTTGCCGGTGGTGTCGCCGCCCTTTTGGGTGCGGCGGGCGAAGCTGCCGATGCGGCGCTCGTAGGCGGGGAACGCGACTTTGTGGTCGCCGTTGGCTGCGGCCAGCTCGCCGGCCAGGACGTAGGCCGAGACTATGGCGGTGCCGTTGCCCTGGCCGCCGATGGTGGCGCCGCAAGCCGCGTCGCCTACCAGGGCGACTCTGCCCTTGGTCCAGTGGGGATTGTCGACTCGGCAGATCTGGTCGAGCCAGAAGTCGGGGGCCGAGTCCAGGGCGTCCAGCAGTTGCGGGGCCAGCCAGCCCATGCCGGCGTAGCGGTCGCGTAGCAGGCGCTTCTGGGCGTCGCGGTCGTGGCGGTCGTATTGCAAGAGGGGGGAAGCGAAGGCTACGAACGCCGACGCCCGGTCGGGGTGGCGGTGGTCGGCGCCGGCGCTGATCATGCGGCCGGGCTCGTTGTGCAGCAGGAGGTCGTTGGTCAGGGACCACGTGTTGGGGACGTCCCAGCCGGCCACGTAGTAGCCCAGGTGTTTCACGAAACGGTCCTCGGGGCCGAAGGCCAGGCGGCGGACGCCGGAGTGCACGCCGTCGGCGCCGATCACCAGGGCGAACGGGCGGCGCAGGCCGCTCGCGAAGGTGACCGTGACGCCCTCGGGTGTCTCGGTCATCGCGGTGATGCGGTCGCCGAACAGATACTCCGTGGTGGGGGAGGCGTCGCACAGGATGCGGGACAGGTCGCCGCGGCGGACCTCCAGATCGCCGCCGGCCAGGCCGGCCGGCCACTCCATCAGGCGCCGGCCCTGGGCGTCGACGACGCGCATGGCGGTGCCGTGGGTCTGCACCGAGCGCAGCGCCGGAAGCACGCCCATCTTGTCGAGCACGCCCAGGTGCAGGTCGCCGCGGAAGTCGACCGCCCGGCCGCCGGTGCGCAGCGCGGGCGCCGCCTCGACGACGGTCACGCCGAAGCCGTAGCGGGCGAGCCAGTAGGCCAGCGCCGGGCCGGCGATGCTCGCGCCCGAGATCAGGACGTCCATCTTCGTCTCCTCAAGCTGTGTCGACTGAAAACCGAAAACTGTGTCCATCGGACTCGGTTATTTCTGTGTACGGTAGACGCTGTTCGAAGGGAAGGCAAGATGGCTGACTTCTTCTGGGCGCCGCGCCCGCGGCCGACCCGTGGGCCCAAGCCGGCGCTCACCCTCGAGCAGATCGCCGATGCCGCCATCGCGATCGCCGACGCCGAGGGGCTGGCGGCCGTCTCCATGCAGCGGGTCGCCGCCGACCTCGGCTATACGAAGATGTCCCTGTATCGATACCTGCCGGGCAAGGTCGAGCTGGTCGCGGCGATGCTCGAGCGCGCGCTCGACCCGCCGCCGCCGATCGTGGGGGAGTGGCGGCGGGCGCTGACCGACTGGGCGACGGCGTTGCTGCGGGCGTATGGCGGGCATGCCTGGGCGCTCGAGGCGAGCACCGGCCGCCGCCCGATCGGGCCGAACGAGGTGGCCTGGATGGAGCGGGCGCTGGTCGTGCTGCCGCCCGGCCTGACCGGCGCCGAGCGGCTGGATGCGGTGGCCACCCTGGCCGGGCACGTCCGGATGATCGCCGGGCAGGCCGGCGGGGCGGAGAGCGATCTGGCCGCCGCGATGGGCATGGTCGTGCGCGACCATGCCGAGCGCTACCCGGCGGTCGTCGCCGCCCTGGCCGACGTGGCCGCGCACGGCGGCGCCGACGACGCGTTCGACTTCGGACTCGGGCGCATCCTGGACGGTTTGGGGGTGCTTGTGGCGCAACGCGTGTGAAACATCTTCATGCCGGGTAGACGGTGGCGACTTGCCTTGGAGGTGGCCCGTGCATGAGCTCGCCGCGAGCGGACTCCGGCTCGACCTGAACGTCTTCGACTACCTGATCCTCGCGCTGTATTTCCTCACCGTGCTGGGCATCGGTTTCGCGGCCCGCGCGGCGATCCACACCAGTGCCGACTTCTTCCTTTCCGGCCGGTCGATGCCGGCCTGGGTGACCGGCCTCGCCTTCATCTCGGCGAACCTCGGTGCCATCGAGATCCTCGGCATGGCCGCCAACGGCGCCCAGTACGGCCTGATGACCCTGCACTACTACTGGGTCGGCGCGGTGCCGGCGATGGTCTTCCTCGGCATCGTGATGATGCCGTTCTACTACGGCTCCAAGGTGCGCAGCGTCCCCGAGTTCCTGCGGCGGCGTTTCAACAACGGCACCCACCTGTTCAACGGGATCAGCTTCGCGGTCGCCCAGGTGCTCATTGCCGGCGTCAACCTGTTCGCCCTCGCGCTGATCCTCGAGGCGCTGCTCGGCTGGCCGCTCTGGCTGTCGATCATTCTCGGCGCCGCCATCGTGCTGGTCTACATCACCCTCGGCGGCCTTTCCTCGGCGATCTACAACGAGGTGCTGCAGTTCTTCGTGATCCTGGCCGGCCTGATCCCGATCACGATCATCGGCCTGGTCAAGGTCGGCGGCATCGGCGGCCTGTTCGAGAAGGTGCGGCAAACCCCGCTCGGCGAGGCCGGCCTGCACACCTGGTCCAACACGGCGAGCACCGACAACCCGCTGGGCGCGAACTGGATCGGCATCATCTTCGGCCTCGGCTTCGTGCTCTCCTTCGGGTACTGGACGACCAACTTCGCCGAGGTGCAGCGGGCGCTCTCGGCCAAGAACATGAGCGCCGCCCGGCGTACTCCGATCATCGGCGCCTTCCCGAAGCTGGTGATCCCGGCGGTGACCGTGATCCCCGGCCTGATCGCGCTGGTCACCGTCAAGGGGCTGGGCGCCGAGACCGGCGACCTGCAGTACAACTACGCGATCCCGCAGCTCATGCGCGACCTGCTGCCCAACGGCGTGCTCGGGGTGGCGGTGACCGGCCTGATGGCCTCCTTCATGGCGGGCATGGCGGCCAACGTCTCCGGGTTCAACACCGTCTTCACGTACGACATCTGGCAGTCCTACATCCGCAAGGATCGCGACGACGCGTACTACCTGCGGGTCGGACGGATCGCCACGATCGGCGGCATCCTGATCGGCATCGGCACGGCGTTCATCGCGGCCGGGTTCAACAACATCATGAACTACATCCAGGCGCTGTTCTCGCTGTTCAACGCGCCGCTGTTCGCCACCTTCATCGTCGGCATGTTCTGGAAGCGGATGTCCGCCTGGGCCGGCTTCTGGTCGCTGGTGCTCGGCTTCCTGGCGTCGCTGACGCTGTACATCCTGCACCTGAGCAAGGTGCTCAAGTTCCACTCCGACCTGGACGAGAGCTTCTGGGGCGCGGGCGCCGCGTTCGTCGTGGCCGTCATCGTCGCGATCATCGTCACCCAGTTCACCCCGCCGAAACCCGAGAACGAACTGCGGGGCCTGGTGTACGGGCTGGGCGGCACCACCACCTCGGGCGAGGTGATCATGGCCGGCGACCGGGTGTGGTGGCGCAACCCGGTGCTGCTCGGGGTGATCGCGCTCGTGCTCGCCGTCCTCCTGTACATCCCGGTCTGGTGAGGGGAGAACCGTCATGGCAAACGAGACCGAGGCCGGCCGCCGGCGCGCCGCCCGGCTGTTCGACGTCCGGCTGGTGATCGGCGGCCTCTTCGTGGTCTACGGGATCATCGTCACGGTGATCGGCCTGTTCGACTCCACCGCCGAGGTGAAGAAGGCGCAGGGCGTGCACATCAACCTCTGGATGGGCCTCGCCATGCTCGTCTTCGGCCTGCTCGTGCTGCTCTGGCTGCGGCTGAGCCCGCCCGACGCGCTGCCCGAACCGGCGGACGAAACGGACACGAAACCGAGCGACGAGCCGGACTGATCGCCGAGGGGGTGTGCCCTCGGTGCGATTCGGTTGCACCGGGTACCCATATCTTCGAGTCCGGGGTCTGACCTTCCGATAGACAGGGCATGGAACCACTAGCCAAAGTCAGCCTCGCCTCATCCGGCGGCAGCCGACCCGCCGGCTGGCAGGCACAGGTGCGGATCGACTACGTCATCAACAAGGTCGCGCAGACACACCGCGGTCAGTCCGAAGGTGATGTTGCGCAGGCGATCCACGACCAGCTCCGCGCCGTCGGAGTCGTGCCCAACGGCCGTCAGATCGCGCAGTACGCCAACGCGATCTCGGCCCTTCCCCAACTACCCCCGAACGCCACCAAGAGATGAGCGCCGGGCCCGGTCCGTGAGCCGTCAACGGACCGGGCCCGCCGCTGTCAACCGAGCGGGAACCGCAGGATCCGGTCGTCGCCGTCCTTCGGGTCGCCGCGACCGTCCCGATTCGACGTCATCAGCCACAGCGCGCCGTCCGGCGCGATCGCCACCGTGCGCAGCCGCCCGTACCTCCCGGTGAACTCGGACCGCGGGGCGCCACCCTTCAGCGGTACGAGCCACAGCCGCTCGCCCTTGAGCGCCGCGACGTACAGCGTGTTCCCGGAGATCGCCGCCCCGGACGGCGAGGCCTCGTCAGTGCTCCACTGCACGATCGGGTCGACGTACTTCGGGTTGCCGGCCTTGCCCTCCGCCTCGGGCCAGCCGTAGTTCCTGCCGGGCTCGATGACGTTCACCTCGTCCCAGGTGTCCTGGCCGAACTCGATCGCGTACATCTTCTTGTCCGGGCCCCAGGCCAGGCCCTGCACGTTGCGATGACCCATCGACCAGACCGGCGAACCCGGGGTCGGGTTGCCCGGCGCCGGCTTGCCGTCCCGGGTGAGCCGCAGGATCTTGCCGTTCACGTCGGCCGGGTCCTGCGACTGCGCGCCGTCGCTGGAGTCGCCGGTGCCGACGTAGAGCATCCCGTCCGGCCCGAACGCGATCCGGCCGCCGTTGTGCCGCGGACCCCGGGTGATGCCCGAGAAGATCACGGTGGGCCGGGTGTCGTTCAGCCGGAACCGGGCGATCCTGTTCTCGGTCGCGGCGGTGTAATAGGCGTACACGAAACCGTTCTTGGGGTATTCGGGGTCGATCGCGAGACCCAGCAGGCCGCCCTCGCCGCCGCCCTGCGACTCCTCGATCTTGTAGACCCGCGACGGCTTGCCGCCCCGCGCCGGGATGTAGATGATGTCGCCCTTGTCCCGCTCGCTGACCAGCGCGCCGCCGTCGGGCAGGAAGGCGAGGCCCCACGGGACCTCGAGGCCGGTCATCACGGTCTGTGGCTTGCTCAGGTCGGGGGTGCCGCGCTGGGGGGTGAACGACCCGTCGGTCTGCGGCAGCGTGGGGCTGGTGGAAGCCGCGGGCGCCGCGGCCGAAGGGGCCTCCACCTGCGGTGACGAGCCGTTGGTGCAGGCGGAAAGAAATGCCGCGCCGGCCGCGATCGCGACCAGACGCGAGAGGGGTGCGGTGGTCATCGGGATACCCTGCCACGGCCTGGCGAAATTCACCCGTTTCCCGGTCCGGCGATCATGATTCGTCCGACGATGGGCCGGCGCGGTGCCGCTGCCGTGCAGGGCGGAGAGACAGCGCGGTGCGAGCTTTGGCGCGACCCTTGCGGGCCGCGGTGGTCCTGCTGCTAACCCTGTTCCCGTACGCGGAAAGCCCGGCCCAAGCGCAAGATGTGGCGCCTCCGGTCATCGCCTGGAAGGCGTGCCCGGAGAACGCGAAGGTGCAGTGCGGGACGTTCCGAGTGCCGGCCGACTGGGCCGATCCGCAGGGTCCGACGGTGCTGCTGACCGTGGCGCGCCGGCCGGCCACCGACCCGGCGCAACGGATCGGCACGCTGTTCGTCAACCCGGGCGGGCCCGGCGGGTCCGCGGTGGACTTCACCTTCGACGCGCCCACCTTCTTCACCGAGGAGCTGCGCAAACACTTCGACATCGTCGGCCTGGACCCGCGCGGGGTCGGCCGCAGTACCCCGGTGCTCTGCACGCAGGACCTGCTCGACGCGCGGCCGAACCCGCTGATCACCTCCGAGCCGGCGTACGTGTCGACCATCGCCTACAACCGCCGGCTCGCCGCCGACTGCGCCGCGCACACCGGCCCGGTCTTCAACCACGTCGACACCCTCAGCGTGGTGCGGGACGTCGACGCGCTGCGCGCGGCCCTCAGCGAGCAGAAGATCAGCTTCTACGGCGCCTCGTACGGGTCGCTGATCGGCGAGCAGTACGCCGAGCGCTATCCGCAGCGGCTGCGCGCCCTGGTGCTGGACGGCGTGATGGACCACAGCGCCGGCATCGGCACGTTCCTGGTGCAGGAGACCGACGCCGCCCAGGACTCGTTCCGCGAGTTCGTCTCGTGGTGCGCCCGCGATGCCCAGTGCGTGCTGCGCGGCCAGGACATCCCGGCGCTGTGGGCGAAGCTGCTCGCCCGGGCGCGGGCCGGCACCCTGGAGAACCCCTACGACCGGGGCGGAGCGTCCCTACCCAAGCCTGGACTGTCAGTCGGCGGAGCGTCCCTACCCAAGCCTGGACTATCAGTCGGCGGAGCGTCCCTACCCAAGCCTGGACTATCAGTCGGCGGAGCGTCCCTACCCAAGCCTGGACTGTCAGTCGGCGGAGCGTCCCTACCCAAGCCTGGACTATCAGTCGGCGGAGCCCGCAGGGCCGCGCCGCCCCGGCCCGTGCCCGCGGCGCCGGCGTCCGCGATGGACGTGGGCGAGCACAGCTTCGCCGCGGTGATCTGCTCGGACTGGTACCTGCCGATCACCGGGTTCGCCGACCTGCACCGGCGGCTGTCGGTCCTGGCCGCCCGCGCGCCGCAGATGATCGCCTCGCCGCTCGCGCTCTCCGCCACCGTGGACTGCCTGGGCTGGCCGGTCGCGCCGCCGAACCCGCAGCGCCCGTTCACCCCGCCGACCGGCCTGGCCCCGGTGCTGCTGATCGGCAGCCGGCACGACCCGGCCACCGCCTACGTCTGGGCGCAGCGGGTCGCGCGGCAGGCCGGCCCGGCCGGCAGCCTGCTCACCTACCAGGGCTGGGGGCACGTCGTCTACAAGGACAGCCCCTGCGTCGCGGCCACCGCCGACGCGTACCTGATCAAGCTGGTCCGACCGCCGGCCGGCGCGAGCTGCCCGGCGGTGGAGCCTAAACCGTTCGGCGTGGGGTGACCCTCGGCCCGATCCGGGTAAGGCATGGTCGATGTCCTTTGTGCTGAGCCGCTACGTGTGCACGGCGGCCTGCGCGCGCCTCGCCGACGAGGGCGCTAGGGTCGCCGTTCTCCTGCTCGCGATCGAGCGCACCGGCCGGGCGGGGGTGGGCGGCCTGCTGGTCGCGGCGCTCATGGTGCCGCACGTGCTGGCCGCTCCGGTGGTGGGCGCGTTCGCCGACGCCGCCCGGCGACGGCGCGCACTCTACGCCGGCGTGTTTCTCGGCTACGCGACGTCGCTGGCCGGCGCCGCACCGCTGATCGGGCCGTGCCCGGTCGCGGCGGCCGGCCTGCTGCTCGCCGCGGGTTGCTGCGCTCCGCTGTTGATCGGCGGCCTCACCAGCCTGCTCGGCGAACTCGCCGGTGACCGGCTGGATCGGGCGTTCGGGCTGGACGTGACGACGTACGCCGTCGCGGGCATCGCCGGTCCGGCCCTGGCCGCCGTGATCGCCGCGAGCGCCGGTGGGCTCTGGTCGATGCTCGCGCTGGCCGGCCTGGCCGGGACGGCGGCGGTGCTGGCCGGGTCGCTGCCGCTGCGGGCGGGTTCGGGCCGGCGGTGGCGCTGGGCCGAGTCGGCCGGGGCACTGTCGGTGATCGTGCGCGATCGGGAGCTGGGCGCGGTGACCGCCGGGTCGGTGCTCAAGGACACCGGGGTCGGCGCGCTGCCGGTGGTGGCGGTGCTGCTGGCGGCCCGGCAGCACGACACCGCGTACACCGGCCTGGTGTTGTCGGTGACGGCGGCCGGCGGGCTGGCCGGATCGCTGCTCACGACGGTGTTCCCGGTGCGTCGTCCGCCGCTTGCGGTCACGCGCTTCTGCCTGCCGGAACGACGGCCGTCTTCGTCCTGGTGGCGATGGCGCCGGACGGATGGCCGGCGCTCGTCCTGCTGGCGATCGCGGGCGCGCTCGGTTCGCTCCTGGTGGTCGCGGTCTTCGCGGTCCGCGACCGGGCCGCGCCGCCCGAGGCCCGGACCCAGGTGTTCACCCTCGGCGCCGGTCTCAAGGTCACCGGGGCCGCGGTGGCGGCGGCCGTGGCCGGGCTCGCCGCGTCGGCCGGCCCCGTGGTGCTGCTGCTCGGCATCGCCGGCTGCCAGCTGCTGGGGCTGATCGTCACGGCGGTGGTGGCTCGCGTCACCTTCCGAGGCCGGACGACGGGGAGTATCGTTAGCCAAGCTAACAACACCTCCCGGGAGGCGCTGCTTGATCCGACGCGCGCCCAAGGCGTCCATCGATCCCGATGTCCGTAAGAGTTGGTTGCGTCGCGCGCTGCCGCTCGTCAAGGCCCATCGCGGGCTGCTGATCACCTCGTTGCTGCTGTCCTTCATCGGCCTGGTGGTGCAGGTCCAGATCCCCAACCTGGTCCGCATCGGGATCGACGACGCGATCGTCGCCCGCACCGGCCGGCTCTCCACCTACGTGCTGGCGATCGTCGGGCTCGCGCTGCTGCAGGGTCTGATCAACTATCTGGCCCGGCTCTATCTGCTGCGCACGGCGTACGAGATGGAGTACGACCTGCGCAACATCGTGTACGCGCACCTCGTCCGCATGCCGTTCGGGTTCTACGACCGGGTGCAGAGCGGCGAGCTGATGTCCCGCTCCGGCTCGGACATCCGGGCGGTGCAGATGTACCTGTCCTTCGGCCCGTCGATCCTGGTGCAGTGCCTGATCGCGGTGGTCGCCTTCGTGCTGATGCTCTCGATCAACGTGCCGCTCGCGATCGTCGCCATGGTGACCATGCCGATCATCGGGGTGCTCGGCGTCAGCATGCGCAAGGCGATCTTTCCGGTCTCCTGGATGATCCAGGCGAGGCTGGCCCAGCTGGCCACCGTCGTGGACGAAAACATTCAGGGTGTACGCATCGTGAAGGCCTTCGCGGCGGAGGGGCGGCAGCTGCGCTCGCTGGCCGAGAGCGCCGACCGGATCCGCTGGGCCTACCGGCAGGACGCGAGGATCCGCAGCCGGTGGAACCCGCTGCTGGACAACCTGCCCCGGCTCGGGCTCGCGCTCGTGCTGCTCATCGGCGGGTTGATGGTGATCAACGGGCACACCACAGTGGGCACGATCGTCGCCTTCAACTCGTACGTGCTGATGCTCCAGCCGCCGTTCCGGCTGCTCGGCATGATGATCATGATGGGTCAGCGGGCCTCCGCGTCGGCCCGGCGGATCTACGAGATCCTGGACACGCCCAGCGAGATCCTCGACGACCCGGAGCCGGTCGAGCGCCCGCTGCGCGGGGATCTCGCGTTTGTCGACGTCACCTTCGCGTACCCCAATGGGACCTTGGCTCTTGATCAGTTGAGTGTGACCCTGCGGGCCGGCGAGACGGTGGCGGTGGTCGGCGGCACCGGATCGGGCAAGTCCACGCTCGGCCGGCTCGCCGCCCGGTTCTACGACGTGACCTCGGGGAGCGTCACGATCGACGGCGTCGACGTCCGCCGGATCAAGCTGACCGCGCTGCGCGAGCAGGTCGGCATCGTGCCGGACGAGCCGTTCCTGTTCTCGCTCTCGATCCACGACAACATCGCGTACGGGCGGCCGGACGCCACCCGCCGCGAGGTGATCGAGGCGGCCGTGGCGGCGGGCGCCGACGAGTTCATCCGGGAACTGCCGGAGGGCTACGAGACGGTGGTGGGGGAGCGCGGCTACACGCTCTCCGGCGGGCAGCGACAGCGGATCGCGATCGCCCGCGCGCTGCTGGTCGACCCGCCGGTGCTCGTGCTCGACGACGCGACCAGCGCCATCGACGTCGGGGTCGAGCAGCGGATCCACGGCTCGCTCAAGGAGCGCATGCGCGGGCGGACCACGCTGATCGTGGCGCATCGCCTGTCCACGATCAGCCTCGCCGACCGGGTCGTGTTGATGGAAAACGGCCGGGTGATCGCCGACGGCACGCACGAGTCGCTGCTGGCCAACGAGCCGCGCTACGCGGAAGTGCTCGCGGCTCAGGAGGTCTCGGCGTGACCGCCTGCACCGAGCGGCAGCCGGCGGGACGTGCGGACGGCGTCGAAGGCGAGGGCCAGAAGGGCATGCCAAAGGTGGGCACAGCATGAGCATGTTCGGCGGGGGCTTCGGCGGGTTCAACGTGGGCGGGCGGCCGACCGTGGGCGCGGCCGGGCGGAAGGGCAGCGGGCTGCCGTTCGCCGGCATCCCGTCCGACCTGGCCGCCGGCGTGGCGAAGCTGGAGTCCCGGGAGCCCGACCACGGCGACCCGGGCGTCCCGTTCGACCCGGTGGCCGACTCCGGCGCGAAGATCTCGCTGAGCCGGCTGCTGATCGGGCGGCCCGGGCTGCTGCTCGCGGCGTCGCTGGCCATCCTGGTCGAGACGCTGTTGCTGCAGGCCGGCCCGTACCTGGTGCAGGTCGGTATTGATCAGGGGATCGCCAAGCGTGACCTGCGGGTGCTGGTGATCGCCACGATCTGCTTCGTGGCCGCCGTGCTGCTCACCGGGGTCGCCACCGCGATCCGGATGCGCAAGACCGGCGTGCTGGCCGCCTCGGCCACCCGGGACCTGCGGATCCGCGTCTTCGCGCACCTGCAGCGGATGTCCCTGGACTACTACACCAAGGAGAAGGCCGGGGTCACGATGACCCGGATGACCTCCGATGTGGAGTCGTTGCAGAACCTGCTGCAGGACGGGTTCGCCCAGTTCCTGATCCAGGCGCTGACCATGGTCGTGGTCACCGCGATCCTCTTCCACTACGACGTGCTGCTGGCGATCCTGACCCTGGTGCTGGTGGTGCCGCCGCTCACGGCCGCGTCGTTGTGGTTCCGGTACGCGGCGGACCGGGGCTACAACCGCCAGCGGGACACCATCGCGGCGATGTTCGCGGATCTGGCCGAGAGCCTGAACGGGGTGCGGGTGGTCACCGCGCACAACCGGCAGGACCGGAACGTGGTCGCGCACCGGTCGGTGGTCGGCGCGTACCGGGACGCCAACGACTGGACCGGGCGGATCAACGCGATCTACGGGCCGGGGACGTCGGTGATCGGGCTGGTCGCGATGGCGATCATGCTCCTGGTCGGCGGGCGGATGGTGCTGCGGGGGACGCTGACGATCGGCGAGTTGACGGCGTTCGTGCTCTACATCAACGCGTTCTTCCAGCCGGTGCAGCAGTTGGTCCAGCTCTATACCCAGTATCAGCAGGCGAAGGCGGCGATCGGGAAGATCCGGTCCCTGCTGCGGACGTCGCCGTCGGTGGTGCAGTCGGCCTCGGCTTCGGTGTTGCCGCCGGTGGTGGGCGAGATCGAGTTCGACGACGTCACTTTCGGATATTTGCCTTCTCGTCCGGTTTTATCGCATCTATCCCTGCGGATCGCGCCCGGGGAGACGGTCGCCTGCGTCGGGCCCACGGGGGCTGGCAAGTCGACGCTGGCGAAGCTGGTGACCCGGTTCTACGATCCCGATTCCGGACATATCCGGATCGACGGGCATGACCTGCGGGATGTCACGCTCGCCTCGCTGCGCACCCAGATCGGGGTGGTGCCGCAGGAGCCGTTCCTCTTCGCCGGGACGCTGCGGGACAACATCGCGTTTGCCCGGCCATCGGCCAACGACGAGGAGGTGTGGGCGGCGGTCGACGCGGTCGGGCTGCGGGACCTGGTCGAGCGGGCGCCGGAAGGACTTGATACCCCGCTGCACGAGCGCGGCCAGTCGGTCTCCTCCGGCGAGCGGCAGTTGCTGGCGCTGGCCCGGGCGTTTCTGGCCGAGCCGCGGGTCGTTGTGCTCGACGAGGCGACCTCGAGCCTCGACCTGCGCTCCGAACTGCGCGTGGAGGCGGCGCTCGACGCGCTGCTGGAGGGGCGGACCGCGATCCTGGTGGCGCACCGGCTCTCCACGGCGATGCGCGCCGACCGGATCATCGTGGTCGACGACCACGGCATCGTCGAGTCCGGCTCGCACGCCGACCTGGTTCGGGCCGGGGGTCGTTATGCCGCCATGTTCGAGACGTGGGCCGCGACTTCTGGTAGGCAGGAATAGACAGCTACCTCTGCCCACTTCGGAGGATCGATGCGGATCTTGCCGGTTCTTGCAGCAGCAACCCTGTCCTCGACATTGATCGCGGCCCCTGCGTCCGCTTCCACCCAGGTCCTCGGCCCGACCGCCTACGGGTACGGCGGCGGGATCGCCACCGTCGACGCGACCGCCACCGGGGCGGGGCTCGATGTGCTGCGCCACGGGGGCAACGCGATCGACGCCGCCGTGGCCGCCGCGGTCACCCTCGGCGTGACCGAACCGTTCGTGGCCGGCCCGGCCAGCGGCGGCTTCCTCGTCTACTACGACGCCAAGCGGCACCGGGTGTCCACCATCGACGGTCGCGAGGCCGGCCCGGCCACGATGACGCCGACCTACTTCATCGACCCGGTCGACGGCCAGCCCTACGACTTCCAGGAGGCCCGGGTCAGCGGCCTCTCCACCGGCGTGCCCGGGGCGCTCGCCACCTGGGACACCGCGCTGCGGCAGTGGGGCACCCGCTCGCTCGCCAGCCTGCTGCGCCCGGCGGCGGCCGTGGCCGACCGCGGCTTCACCGTCGACGCGCAGTTCCGCCAGCAAGTCAGCGACAACGCGGCCGCGTTCGGGCAGTTCGACTCGACCAAGGCGCTCTATCTGCCCGGCGGTCAGCCGCCCGCGATCGGCACCACCCAGCGCAACCCGGACCTGGCCCGCACGTACCGGCAGATCGCCGCGCAGGGGATCGGCTCGTTCTACCACGGCCCGATCGGCGCGGACCTGATCAAGACCGTCCAGCACCCGCCGGTCTCGTCGAACCCGGTCGGCACCTGGCCGTACCCGATCCGGCCCGGCGTCCTGACCATGGATGATCTGGCCGCCTACCGGGTGCGGCAACCGAGCCCGACCGTCTCGGACTTCCGTGGTCTGCGGGTGTACGGGATGTCCACGCCGTCCAGCGGGGGCACGGCGGTCAGCGAGGCGCTCAACATTCTCGAGACGGCGAACCCGTCGCCCGCCGACGTGACGCAGGTGCTGCATACCTACCTCGAGGCGTCGGCGCTGGCGTTCGCCGATCGCGGGCGCTATGTCGGCGCGTACACCCCGCCCGAGGTTTTGCAGAAGTTGGTTTCGGACCGCTGGGGCGCCCAGCGGGCTTGCAAGATCAACCCCGCCGCGGCGATGGTGAAGCCGGTCGCGCCCGGCGACATCAACGCGTCCGGCTGCACCCCGGCCGCCGCGACGCTCACCCCCGACAACGGGCTGAGCACCACCAACATCACGGTGAGCGACCGGTGGGGGAACGTGGTCGAGTGGACGTTCACGCTCGAGCAGTTCGGCGGGAACGGGATGGTCGTGCCGGGGCGCGGCTTCATGCTCAACAACGAGCTGACCGACTTCAACTTCGCGCCCACCCAGGGCACGGCGCCGGACCCGAACCTGCCCGGCCCGGGCAAGCGGCCGCGCAGCTCGATGGCGCCGACGATCGTGCTCAAGGGCGGCAAGCCGTTCCTGGCCCTCGGCTCGCCCGGCGGCGCGTCGATCATCACGACGGTTCTGCAGATCCTGGTCAACCGGCTGGTGCTGGGCATGCCGCTGCCGGCCGCGCTGGCGGCCCCGCGAGCGTCCCAGCGCAACACAGCCGGAATCCAGGCGGAGCCGGCGTTCCACACGCAGTACGGGCCGGCGCTCACCGCGCTGGGCCACTCGTTCGGCCCGGACATGGCCGAGCTGGGTGCCGCCACGGCCATGGAGTTCACCGCCCACGGCGGCCTCATCGCCTCAGCCGAACCGGTCCGCCGCGGCGGCGGCGCGGCCGGCGTCGTCCACCCGACCCACTGACCCTCATCCGACCCACTGACCGTCAGCGGGGCCTCGGCCGGCTACTCGCCGCGCCGGGGCCCCGCGCTCTGTCCGCGATGTTCCCGATCCCAGCCGGTCGGCAGCGTGAGCGGGCCCCAACCGGGGTCCGGCCGAAAGTCGGTGTGGGTGCCGTCGAACGGGAACTCGCCGCCCTCGACGAGCTTGGCCAGCCGGTTTCCTTCGGCGCGGATCGCCTCGGCCTCGACGGCGTCGAAGTAGCCCGGCCTGCCGGTGCGGGCGGCGAACTCGTCCTCGTCCTTCCAGTTCCAGGCGCGGCCCGGCTCGACCCGGATGTCCAGCACCAGATCGACGCTGTCCACACCCTCGGGGTGCCGCTCGTAGGGCGACTCCAGATTCACGTACCACCCGGCGAAGGCGTCCGCGAACATCCACCAGATCGAGTACGCGGCACCGGCCGGCATCCACTCCAGCACGTCGTAGTCGCGCCACCGCTGCCTGGTCAGTCGCGGCTCGTTCAACTCGTCGAGCGGGAGGTCGTGGCTGGTCCTGCCGTCCGCATCGACCAGGGCCGCGAACTCGCTGCCGGCCGTGAGCCAGAGCAGCAGCCCGTCCTGATCATCACGGACCACCCGCATCGGCCGGACGAACGTGCACCGGTCGCCCCGGAAGTACCGCTGCAGGACCACCTGACCGGGACGAAAGACATGCCGCGGACCGTAGCGGTCGGGGGCAAGTTGTACAGTGGTGCTGTGGAACTTACCAAGTATGCGCATGCCTGTGTCGCGCTCGCCAAGGGTGGCCGGACGATCGTGATCGACCCCGGGGTGTTCACGCCCGACGCGCGCGAGGCGGTGGCCGGGGCCGATGCCGTGCTGATCACGCACGAGCACTTCGACCACGTCGACGAAGAGATGCTGGGGGCGGCCCTGCGGGAGCGGGCCGGGTTGCGGGTGTGGGCGCCGCCGGGCGTACGGCAAACGCTCGGTGACCGCGGCGGACGGGTGACCGCGGTGACGCCCGGGGAGCGGCTCGAGATCGCGGGTTTCGAGATCCTGGCGGTCGGCGGCACGCACGCGCGGATCCACCAGGACATCCCGCAGGTGGAGAACGTCGGGTTCGTGATCGACGGCGCGCTCTACCACCCCGGCGACGCGTATTTCGTGCCGGACGTGCCGGTCCAGACGCTGCTGCTGCCGACCAGCGGGCCGTGGACGAAGTTCGGCGAGGCGGCCGACTTCGTGCGCGCGGTGCGGCCGGCGCGGGTGGTGCAGATCCACGAGGTGATGCTGAGCGAGATCGGTCAGGCGTCGGTGGCCCGGATCCTCGGCAAGGACGGCCTGACCGGTCTTCCGATCGAGCAGCCGGCCCCGGGCACCACGCTGGACCTCTGACTCAGTCGTCGGCGGCCAGACGGTCCAGCAGGGCGGGGACGGCCAGCAGGATCGCCCGCTCGGCCGGGGTCAGCCGGGTCTCGATGGCGGTCGCCACCCAGGCCCGGCGGGCGGCGCGGTCGGCCTCGAGCGCCGCCTCGCCGGCCGGGGTCAGGGCGATCACGAAGCCGCGGGCGTCGTCCGGGTTGGCGGCGCGGGTCACGTAGCCGAGCGACTCGAGCTCGCCGACGACCCGGCTCATGCTCTGGTGCCGGACCCCGTGCCGGCCGGCCAGGCAGGCGATGGTCTGCGGCCCCTCCCGGCTGAGGTGACCCATCGCCTGGGCGCGGGCTGGCGGCAGGCCGTCGGCGTGGGCCCGGGTCGCCCGCACGAACCGGCCGATCGCGGCCCGCAACTCCTCGGCGAGGTCCTCCGTACCCATCCGCCGATAATACAGCACTGCTGTTTACCCCTAGCGTCGCGTCAGCGTATATACCCGTCGTCGGTATATAGTGGCGGCCATGACTGACGCGACCATGCGGGAGCCCACGTTCCTGGTGCTCACCGCCCTCGCGGCCGAGCCGCAGCACGGCTACGCCGTCATCGAGGATGTCCGGCGCATCACCGACGGGCGCGTCACCCTGCGGGCGGGCACGCTCTACGCCGTCCTCGACCGGCTGCGGAACGACGGGCTCATCGAGGTCGACCGCGAAGAGGTCGTCAACTCCCGGCTGCGGCGGTATTACCGGCTCACCGCGCTCGGTGACCGGCGGCTGGCCGACGAGAGTGCCCGGCTGCGCCATCAGGCGACCATCGCCGACCGCCGGCTGCGGGAGCGGCGTTCCCGGCTCGGCGACGCGCCGGCCTGAGATACCGAGATGACGGGAGACGCACAGTCGATGACTGCGCATGACGAGTTGGAGCGCCGTTATCGGCGCCTGATGACCGCCTATCCGCGGCGGCACCGGCGGGAGTACGAGGAGGAGATGGTGGCCGTGCTGCTGGCCGCGGCTGAGCCGGGCAAGCGCAGGCCGGATCTTCGGGACGGCGCCGATCTGCTGGTCAACGCGCTGGTCGTGCGCCTTCGTGGGTGGGGCGGCGTCCTCGGCGCCGAGGCGTGGCGACGGGCGGCATCCGTGGTGCAGCTTGCCGGGGCGTTGTTCCTGCTCGGCGTCGGGCTCCACCGGCTGCCCCTGCGCCTGGCCCCGTTTCTCGCCGGCGGCGCGGACGCGCTGGACGTCGCCCGGCCGGCCGTGTGGGCGATCGTGGTCGCCGTGGCCCTCGCCGGCCTGCGCCGGGTCGCCACCGGCGTCGCGATGGCCGGCGCGGTCGTCGAGGTGGTCCACGTCGCCCGGTGGTACGACCATTCGCCGAGCCAGGTTCTGCAATCGAGCTGGCTGGTGACGGTGGCCCTGCTGGTCGCGGTGGCCTCGGCGTGGCTGGTCGGCGGCCCGCCGGTCACCGCGCCGCGCGGCCGGTGGTGGTTCGCCGCGGCGCTGGTGGTCGCGTTCGGCGGCCGGGTCGTCGACGACCGGCTCTATGGATACTCCAGCCACCTCGCGCTGATCGTCGAGGGCCGGCCCCAGGTCCGGCTCGGCGTGCCGTTCTACCTGATCGCCGCCGCGCTCGCCGGGTGGGCGTGGTGGCGGCAGGGCGGCCCGGTCCGCCGGCGGATCCTGGCGCTGACCGCCCCGGTGGCCGGCATCGCCGCGATGGTCAGCTACGGGTTCGCCGGATTCATGTATTCCAGCCAGCGGTTCCCCTCGCCGATCCTGCTGCAGCCGGTCCAGTGGGCCGTCCTGCTGGCCACTCCACCGGCGGTGTTCGCCCTGGCGGCCGTCCTCGTCGACCGCTGGGAACGGCTGAGCGCGCTGGTCCGGCTGGGCCGGCAGGCCGAGAACGTCCGCTGACGGAAGCGGATGGGTCGTTGGACACATTCTCTTTGCCGAGTACCCCTAGGGGGTATACGTTTGGGCATGGAGGTGGATGTGATGACGGAGCACGGCACCGCGGCGACCGGCATGACACACGAGCACCACGACCACGAAGAGCACGGCGATCACTCAGCGCACGATGGGCACGCCGGGCACGGTGGGCACGCCGGGCACGGTGGGCACGCCGGGCACGATCCGGAGGTGTTTCGGCGGAAGTTCTGGCTGACCTTCGCGCTGACCATCCCGATCGTCGTGACCAGCGGGATGGTGATGGACTGGTTCGGGTACCACCTGGACTTTCCCGGCATCGGCTGGGTGGGGCCGGTTCTCGGAACGATCGTGTTCTGCTACGGCGGGTGGCCGTTCCTCGCCGGCGGGGCGCAGGAACTGCGCGGGCGCGCGCCCGGCATGATGCTGCTGATCTCGATGGCCATCACGGTCGCCTACGTGGCGTCGCTGGTGACCAGCTTCGGCTGGTTCGACCTGGACTTCTGGTGGGAGCTCGCCGCCCTCGTCACGATCATGCTGCTCGGCCACTGGCAGGAGATGAAGGCGATCGGCCAGGCCCAGGGCGCCCTGAGCGCGCTGGCCGCGCTGCTGCCCGACGAGGCCGAGCGGATCGACACGCAGGGCGAGCCGCAGCAGGTAGCCATCGGTGACCTCCGGGTCGGCGACACCGTGCTGGTGCGATCGGGCGGCCGGGTGCCGGCCGACGGGCGGATCGTGGAGGGCGCGGCCTCGCTGGACGAGTCGATGATCACCGGGGAGTCGCGGCCGGTGGCGCGCGGCGTCGGCGACCGGGTGGTGGCCGGCACCGTGGCGACCGATTCGGCGCTGCGCGTCGAGGTCACCGCGGTCGGCGACGACACCGCGCTGGCCGGGATCGGCCGGCTGGTCGCGCAGGCGCAGGCGTCGCGCGGGCGCGCGCAGGTGCTCGCCGACCGGTTCGCCGCGCTGCTGTTCTATGTGGCCACGGCCGCCGCGGCGGTCACCTTCGTGGTCTGGTGGGCGCTCGGCGACCTCAACCAGGCGGTGGTACGCACGGTGACGGTCCTCGTGATCGCCTGCCCGCACGCGCTCGGCCTGGCGATTCCGCTGGTCATCGCGCTGTCGACGGCGGTCGCCGCGAAGTCCGGCATCCTCGTCAAGGACCGGCTCGCGCTGGAGCGGATGCGCACCGTCGACGCCGTCCTCTTCGACAAGACCGGCACGCTGACCCGCGGCGCGCACACGCTGACCGGTGTCGCCGCGGCCGACGGCTACTCGACCGACGAGGTGCTTCGCCTCGCCGCCGGCGTCGAGGCGGACAGCGAGCATCCGCTGGCCCGGGCCATCGTCGCCGCCGCTCCGCGGCGAGCTTCCGCCTCGGGCTTCCAGTCTTTGACCGGCCGGGGGGTGCGTGCGCTTGTCGAGGGCCGAGCGTACGCCGTGGGCGGGCCGGCCCTGCTTCGCGAGCTGAAGGTGGAGGTCCCGCCGGCGCTCACCGAGTCCACGTCGGAGTGGGCCGGTGCCGTGCTCCTCTACCTGGTCGCCGAGGACAAGGCGGTGATCGGCGCGTTCGCGCTGCGGGACGAGGTGCGACCGGAGGCCCGCGAGGCGATCGCCCAGCTGCGCGCCGCCGGCGTCGGCCAGATCCTGATGATCACCGGCGACGCCAAGCCGGTCGCCGAGGCGGTCGCGGCCGAACTCGGCCTGGACGAGGTCTTCGCCGAGGTGCTCCCGGCCGACAAGGACCAGGCGGTCGCCGACCTGCAGGCACGCGGGCTGCGGGTGGCGATGGTCGGCGACGGCGTGAACGACGCCCCCGCCCTGGCCCGGGCCGACGTCGGCGTGGCGATCGGCGCCGGCACCGACGTGGCGATCGAGTCGGCCGGCGTGGTGCTGGCCTCCTCCGACCCGCGCGGCGTCACCGGGATCATCCGGCTGTCCCGGGCCTCGTACCGCAAGATGATCCAGAACCTGGCCTGGGCGACCGGCTACAACCTGATCGCCCTGCCCCTGGCCGCGGGCGTGCTGGCCGGGACCGGCTTCGTGCTGAACCCGGCCGTCGGCGCGATCCTGATGTCCGCCTCCACGATCGTGGTCGCCGCGAACGCCCAGCTGCTGCGGCGCATCCGCCTGACTTCGTAGTCCGCCGGCGCGAAGGCACTCCTAGCATGGATCAAGTGGGCGAACAAACCCTGTCCGACGAGCAGATCGCCGGCCTGTCGGAGTCGCAGCGCCGCGAGCTGATCCGGCGACTGAGCCGGCCGGCCGGCGAACTGCTGCCGCCACCCGGCGCCCTGCGCCGGATCAGGACGTTCCGGCTGACCATCCTGACCGTCGTCGCCGTCGCGCTCGTCCCCTGGACGGTGTATCTCGCGCTGACGCTGCCGGCGCACTATGAGGTCCACTCGTGGGCGGCGGCGTGGGTGGGCTTCGACATCATCCTGATCCTCCTGCTGGCCCTCACCGCGGTCCTCGGCTGGCGGCGCCGGCAGCTGATGATCCCGACCGCCTTCGCCGCCGGCATCCTGCTCCTGTGCGACGGCTGGTTCGACGTCATGCTCACCGCCGGGCCCGGGCGCTGGCTGTCGGTGGCGAGCCTGGTCGCCGAGTTGCCGGTCGCCGTTTTCCTGATCGGCGGCCCGCTGCACATGATGCGCGTCATGTCGGCCCGCATGTGGATGGCCGACCCCCGCACGCCGCTCTGGAAGATTCCCCTCCCTCGCCTCGACGCCGTCGGCCGCTGATCGACCGCCGGCCCGACTTGCTAGAGGAGTCTTTCTAAAGCATCCTTTAGGGTATGCGTGAGGTGCGGCTGGACGACGCGACGGCGCTGCGGGCGTATGCGCATCCGTTGCGGCTGAGGTTGATCGGGCTGTTGCGGGCCGAGGGGGCGATGACGGCCACCCAGGCGGCGGCGCGGCTGGGCGACACCGTGCCGAACTGCTCGTTCCACCTGCGGCAGCTGGCCAAATACGGCCTGGCCGAGCGGGCGCCGGGGGCAGACGCGCGGGAGCGGCCCTGGCGGGCGACCGCGCGGTACACCGCGTGGGAGAGCGACTCGGACGATCCGGCGGTCCGGGCCGCGGCCGTTCAGCTCGAGACGGCGATCTTGGGGGAGTACGCACAGCGGACGCGGGAGTATCTCGCCCGGCGCGCGGACGAGCCGGCGGAATGGCGGCGGGCGGCCGGGCTGGGGGACGTATTGACGCATGTCACGGCGGCGGAGCTGGTGCAGCTGATGGCGGAGATCGATGCGTTGATGGCGCGGTTCGACGACCGGCTCGAGGATCCGGCGCGGCGGCCCGAGGGTGCGCGCCCGGTGCAGATCATGCGGATGGCGGTGCCCCGTGATTGAGGCGATGATGCCGCCGCTGCTGCGGCAGGTGACGTTCCGGCGGTATTGGTCGGCGCAGACCGTGTCACTGTTCGGGGACCAGGTCACGCTGCTCGCCATGCCGTTGCTGGCGGTGCTGGCGATCGGCGCGGGGCCGGCCGAGATGGGCTACCTCACGGCGGCCGCGCTGGTGCCCAATCTGCTCTTCTCGCTGCCGGCCGGCGCGTGGGTCGATCGGTATCCGCACAAGCGCCGGCTGATGATTCTCGCCGATCTGGGGCGGGCCGTTCTGCTGCTGGCGGTGCCGTTGCTGTGGTGGGGCGGCGGGTTGTCGCTGCCGGTCCTGTACGCGGTGGCGTTCGGCACCGGGACGCTCTCGGTGCTGTTCGAGGTGGCGCACAGCAGCCTGTTCGCCGATCTGGTGCAACGGCCCGACTATGTGCGGGCCAACAGCCTGGTCAACGGGAGCCGGGCGATGGCGAACGTGGCCGGGCCGAGCGTCGGCGGGCTGCTGGTGCAGGTGTTCACGGCGCCGTTCGCGCTGGTCGCCGACGTGCTGACCTTTGTGGCCTCGGCCGCCTTCCTGTCCCGGATGGCGGTCGAGGAAAGGCCGGTCGAGCGGGACCGGAAGGGCGGCGGGATGGCGGACGGGATGCGGTTCGTGCTGAGGTCGCCGGTGCTGCGGCCGATTCTGCTCGGCGGCACCACCCTGAACCTCTTCAACTACATCTTCGACGCGCTGTTCGTGCTGTACGCGACCAAGCAACTGCATATCGCGCCGGGCACGCTCGGGCTGATCCTCGGTTGCGGAGCGGTCGGCGGGCTGATCGGGGCGATGGTCGCGGGCCGGGTCGCGCGGTGGGTCGGGATCGGGCCGGCGCTGATTCTCGGGATGGTGGCGTTTCCGGCGCCGCTGATCCTGATTCCGCTGGCGCACGGGCCGATCCCGCTCTTCGTCGCGGAATTGCTGTCGGCGCTGGGGGTGATGCTGCTCGATATCGCCGCCGGTTCGCTGCAGACCGCGGCGACGCCGCACAACCGGCTCTCGGTGGTGTCCGGCTTCAAGCGGATGGTCAACTACGGCATCCGGCCGGTCGGCGCGGTTCTCGGCGGCGCGCTCGGGACGTTCATCGGCGTCCGGCCGGCCTTGTGGGTGGCCGCGATCGGCGGGCTGCTCGGCGTGTTGTGGATCGTATTCTCGCCGCTGCGGACCATGCGCGAACTGCCGGAGGCGGCGTAGCTCAGGCGGTCAGCGCGATCGTCAACGCGCCCGCGCCGACCATCACCCCGGCCCAGATCTTGTCCATGTTGAACCACGCCTTGCGCAGGATGTTGACGCCGACGAACTCGTAGACCAGCAGGGCGCAGGTGGCCATCACGGCGAACATCGCCAGCGTGTGCACCCCGGCGGCGACCAGCCCGCCGAGCGCGGCGACGCCCGGCTGGTTCGCGCCGCCGCCGTGGTGCATGTGGGTGGCGACGGCCGTGGTGGTCAGCACCGGCAGCAGCATGAGACCGGCCCCGTGCGCCGAGGACATCAGGAACGACCAGGCGGCCAGCTGCGGGTGCGACAGGCGCATGCCGGCCCAGCGGAAGTGCCGCTCGGAGAGCAGCCGCCACAGCCCGAAGACGACCAGGATCGCGCCGCCCACCACGCCGACGACGTTCGCGGCGACGATCGAGGAGGTCGCCGTCACCACCGCGGCCACGATGGCGACCGAGGCCAGGTGGCCGCCGGCGATGGGCGGCAGGGACAGCAGCAGGACGCGGCGGGACTTCTCCTGCATCGCCCGCGCGACCGAGAACAGCCAGCCCATCGCCGGGTTCAGGCCGTGGAAGGCGCCGAGCGCGATCAGCGCCGCCCAGGTCACGGGAAGCAGTACGAGTCGGAGCTGGCGTCCCCGCCCTGCAATCGGGTCTGGTGCACGCGCAGGCCACGGAACTCGTCGCCGTGCGGGAAGAAGCGCGGGTCCAGGGTGAACTCGTCGGTGTCGATCTTCGCGAGCCAGGCGCCGACGCCGTCCGGGTAGAACTGGTCGTCCCAGGAGCCGTAGAGCGAGTTGGTCACGTAGACGCGCTTGCCGTCCCGGGAGACCTCCACCATCTGCGGGCCGCCGGCCAGCGGTTCGTCCGGATAGGACGGGTGCGGCGTGCGCCGGACGATGCCGCCGAGGTGCACGGAGCCCGCCTCGACCGGGTGGAAGGGGTCGCTGACGTCGTACCTTTTCAGCTCCCCTGTACCCCAGCAGGAGACATATAGGTACTTGTCGTCGACGGACAGGTCGATGTCGGTGACCAGCGGCGGGACCGCCTCGAAGGGCTGCAGCGCGGGCGGCAGGGCCGAGGCCGGCGCCGGTTCCGCCGGGATATCGATGATCTTCGAGACTTTGAACTCGCCCGACTCCCGATGCCACACCCACACCGAAGCGGACAAATCCTCAACACTGATCACGACCCCGAGGAACCCGTACTCCTTCGTCGGATCATGAGCCGGCCGCAGCTCCAGGGTCATCTGATACTGATCGCCGATGTCGACGGTCTGCACGAGCGACCGCTTCGCCAGATCCCAGAAATGCACCCTGTGCCCGTACTTCCGGGACAAGAGGAGCGACGGGTCGATCCCATTCTCGATCATGGACGGCGTGCCCCACTCCGAGGTGACCAGGATGTCCCGGGTGAGGTGCCACCAGAAGTCGTACGCCAGGAACTGATCGCCCCGATCGGCCTCCCACTGACCGCGTACGTCGAAGGTGGTGTGATCAAGCACCGCGATGCCGCCCGGCCCGCCGTCGCCCGACCCCGCACCCAGCGCGGAGACATAGATGCCGTCCGGCCCGCAGTGGATCGTGTGCGGCCGGGAGTAGTTCGCCTTCTCCGCCAGTTCCGCCGCCGGAATCTCCTTGACCAGCTTCGGCGCCCGCGGATCGTCCTTCGTGTCCAGCACATAGATCCGCGACGACCGCAGCCCCGGCACGATCAGGTAGCGGCGCTCGACGTGCGGATGCGGCGCCGTCGGGCACAGCGCGCTGCTGCACGCGTTCCAGCCGAAGTGGTGCAACTCGTCGCCGGTGTTCGGCAGCGAGGTCCACCCCACCACCTTCCCGTACGTGCCGGACGCCGGATCGGTGTCCACCACCGCGATCGCGTCCGGCTGCTCCGCCGACCGGTCGAAGGCCGCCACGTAGGCCAGCGTCTCGGCGGGCGCACCCGCGGCCGCGCTGGGCGAGGGATAGAACGTCGGGTCAGGAGTCCACCGGGTCATGACCAACATCCTGCTCCGGCGGACCGCCCGCGGACCAGAGCTACATATGTCAACGACTTGTCAACGGGCGTCCATCGGCAGCCGGACCAGAACCGTCGTCCCGTCGCCCTCGTGATCGACCAGCTCGATGCTGCCGTGGTGCCGGCTCACCACCGCCCGGCTCAGCGTCAGGCCCAGGCCCGTACCCGGAATGGCTTTGTCCCGCGCGCGGCTGGTCCGGTAGACGCCGGTGAACAGCTTCTCCCGCTCGTCCGCCGAGACGCCCTGTCCGGCATCCGATACGGCCAGCTCGGCGGCCCGGCCGGTGGTCCGCAGCGTCACGCCGATGTGGCCGCCGTCCGGGCTGTACTTCACCGCGTTGCCGAGCAGGTTGTCCACCACCTGCTTGAGCCGCTTGCGGTCACCGGGCAGCACCAGCTGCTCGGGCAGCTCGTCCTCGATCACCAGCGGCGCGCCGTGCACCGCCGCCCGCGCCTTGGCCAGCGAGTCGCGGACCAGCTCGGCCAGGTCCATCGGGGCCAGCTGGACGTCGGCGTGCCCGGCGTCCAACGCGGACAGTTCCATCAGCTCGTTGATGATGTAGCGCAGCTGGTTGGTGTTCCGCTCGATCACCTCGAGCAGCCGCGGCCCCTCGGTGACCAGCGTGTGCTCGTCCGCCTCGCGCAGCAGTTCGGTGTACGCGCTGATCGAGGTCAGCGGCGTGCGCAGCTCGTGCCCGATCAGCGCCAGGTATTCGTGCTTCGACCGGTCGAGCTGCCGCTGCAGGTCGTCCACCATTTTCCGCTCGACGAACTGCCCGATGTGCGCCGCGATCCCGGACATCAGCGCCAGCAACTCGTCCTCGGGATCCTCGACCGTGTCCGCGAAGACGGTCAGGACACCGAGAGTCTCAAATCCTTCCCGTACGGGGATGGCCAGCGCCGCATGCAGTCGCGAGCTCTTCGCCGTCTCCTCGGAGATCAGGCTCTGGGGTTGCCCGACATCGCGGATCCACAGCGGCTTGCCGACCTGCCACGCCCGCCCGGCCAGCCCGGTACCGTACGGCAGGTCCACCGGCACGTCGAGGTCCGCCCGCCAGCCCGGCGCGCTCCACTTCGCCGCCGAGCGCACCACCGCGGCCGCCTCGTCGACCAGCCACAGCTCGGCGTGCACCCAGTCGAGCGTGCCGACGACCGCCTCGAGCACCCGCGGTCCGGCCGTCTCGATGTTCGGGGCGTCGGCGAGCGCCTTGGTGACCGCGAGCTCGCAGGTGCGGAACCGCTCCACCCGGCGGCGGCGGGTCACGTCCTGCACCGCCTGCACCGCGCCGACCGTGCGCCCGTCCGGCCCGGCGATCGGGTGCGCGTCGACCAGGTAGTGCCGGGTGTGCCGGTCCGCGCCGTGCAGGATGACCTCCTCGTCGCGCAGGTTGTCCCCGCGCAGCGCCCGGAACACGCCCAGGTCGTCGCGGCTCAGCACCCGGCCGTCGGCGTCGGTCAGCCCGTCCGGCAGCTCGCTCTCGGGCAGGCCGGCCGCGCCCCACATCGCCCGCATCCGCTCGTTCACGAACACGATCCGCCCGTCGGCGTCGCAGGCGGTCACCCCGTCGTGCAGGCTGTCCAGCACCGCGTCGAGGAAGCGGCGCTGCTGGTCGATCTCGTGCCGGGCCACCTGCTCGGTGATCAGCAGGGTGCACACCTGGGCGGCCTCGGCGACCGCGGCCACCTCGTCGGCGGTCCACCGGCGCGGCCCGCGATCGCAGGCGCAGCAGATGCCGAGGATGGCACCGTGCTGGTCGCGGATCGGGTGCCCGAGGTAGGCGCCCTGCTGGCCGGCCGGGATCCGCTCGTCCGCGGACAGGTCGGCGACCAGCACCGGGGCCTCCGTGCGCATGACCAGAGCGGCCAGCGAGTCCTCGACCGGCACGTCGGCGACCTCGTCCCAGGAGCCGGCCAGCCCCCACCCGCCGTACAGCCGCATCCGCCCGCCCTGCACGAAGTGGATCAGGCCGACCGGAGCGTGCGCGGCCCGGGCGACCAGCGCGGCGAGCTGATCGGCGGCACCGCTGGTGAGCACCCCCCGGTGCGGTTCGGCGGAGCCGCTGAGCAGCCCCTCCTCGACCACGCCGGGTCGCCAGACCCCGCTCGGGAGCGTCGCCACGCGGGCGCCCGACGCATCGCCGGCACCCCGGCGGTCCTCTCGCCGCATGGCCTACCTCCGGTTTCCCAGCCTAAAGGTCCAAAACCTCTAAAACCGGCAAACCAGGGTGTGTACGCCGTCAGCGTCGCCGCCGATACCGCAAATCCGTGATGGGGCGCCCCGCGGCCGTCCCCCGCCGCTCGAACTTGGTCTCCGGCCGGCCCGCCCGATCGTCCCCGGCCCTCGTCAAGCCCGGGTCGGCGGCCAGGGTCTCGGCCATCGCCTCGGCGTAGTGCGGCCAGTCGGTGGCGCAGTGCAGCAGGCCGCCCGGGCGGAGCCGGTCACGCAGCAGGGCCACGTTGTCCGGGCGGATCAGCCGGCGCTTGTGGTGCCGGGCCTTCGGCCACGGGTCCGGGAAGAAGACGTGGATCGCGTCCAGCGCACCGGGGGCGATCTTGTGCACCAGCTCCATGGCGTCGGCGCGGGCCACCCGTACGTTGGCAAGGTTCTGCTCGGACACCAGCGCGAGCAGATTTCCGATGCCCGGGGTGTGCACCTCGACGCCGAGATAGTCGCGGCCGGGATCCGCCGCCGCCATGGCGGCGGTCGTGTCGCCCATGCCGAACCCGATCTCGAGCACCACCGGAGCCGCCCGGCCGAAGAGTTTCGGCAGGTCGAGCGGCTCGCGGTCGCCGTCGTCGACGGTGAAACCGACGCTCGGCCAGAGGGCGGCGTGCGCGTCGGCGTGCCGGGCGCTCATCCGGCCGCGGCGGGGATGGAATGTGCGGATCGGCGGATGCTCGACAGTCATGGTCTCCCGAGAATACGCAGGCCCTACGCCGAGACGTCGATCCGGCGGGCACCGCTGCGGGCCAGGTAGTCGAGGGCCTTGCCCAGGTAGGGCCCGAGCGGGTTGGCCATCCCGGAGCGGTCGAAGCGGCGGTTGAGATCCTTGAGGTAGACCGCGGTCACCGGCTGGCCCGGCGCCAGGCGGCCGGCCGCGCGCTCCGCCGCCAGCGCCGCGGCGAACGTCGTCGTCGGCTCCCGGGCCGGGTCGAAACCGGGCGCCAGCCGCTGGCCGGTCGCCTCGTGGATCAGCTCCCGGTCGGCCCCGGTGAGGTGGTCGAAGTCGTTGCGGTGCGCCTTCTCCGTGCGCTGCGCCCGAAGCGCCGGGGCGGCAGGTGTGCGCGGAGTGTGCGCGGAACCCAGGCCGGAGACAGTCATCGCGAGTCCCCCATCAGTTACATGCGGGATGGCAACCTGGTTGCCACCGGTCCACCACCTGTTCGGCACCGACGGGGGATCGCTTAGCGGCATTACCGGATCGGTCGGACGCTTGGCTGCGAGCCCTGGTGGAACGGCTGCCGGGCGCCGTCGGTGAGCCCGACCAGCATCACCCAGGAGCCGCCCCGGTACTGCGCGGTGACCGCGGCGTGCGTGGTGTCGAGGTAGGCGAGCTCCCGGTCCAGCGTGCCGCCGACCGTACGCTGGGTGCCGGTGGCCGGGTTGTATTCGACCAGGTGGACGGGCTGGTTGTCGGCGGTCGTCTCGCCCACCTGGTAGGCGGTCCAGGCCAGCCGGGCGCCGTCGGTGCGCCAGCTCGGGACCACCGCGAAGCCCTGGGTCTCCAGGCTGCCGCCGCCGTACGCCGCGACGGCCCGCTCGCCGCCGCTCGCCACGGTGCCGATGCTCAGGCAGGCGTCGTAGACCGACTCGCACTCGCCGCCCCGGAAGGCGATCTTCGCGCCGTCCGGGGACCAGGCCACGGCGTCGTCGGCGCGCAGCCGGTCGGTGAGCGAGCCGGCCCGCGGCGCCACCGCGGCCGGCTCCGGCGGAAGCGCCTCGCTGCGGCACTCGCTCGGGAACAGCACCGCGGGCGTGCCGCCGGTCGCCGCGATCCGGTAGACGCCCGGCCCACCGCTGCAGGAGAGCGACGCGAACGCGATCCACTTGCCGTCGGGCGACCAGGACGGCCCGGCCGCCGCCCGGGTGGTCAGCCGCTTCGGCCCGGACCCGTCGGCGTTCATGGTCCACAGCTGGGCGCCGCTCAGGTACGCGATCCGGCGCCCGTCCGGCGACCAGCGCGGCCGCGAGTGGCCGCCGCCGGCGGTCAGCCGCTTCTCGGCCGAGCCGTTGCTGACGTAGATGTCGCCGCTGCGCACGTACGCGATATCGGGCATTTTGCTGGTTTGAGCGGAAGCGGGGCGGGCCGTCAGCGCGCCGGTCGCGACGCCGGTTACCACGCCCCCCACCACGCCCGTCATTACGCCGGCCGCGGCGCTCGTCGCGGTCAGGATTGCGGTGATCGTCTTCATGCCGTGCATAACGGAGCGCCCCCTCGATGTGACATACACCGAGCAGATCGTCCGCAACTGTTTCGCGCCTGAGTGAAACCCGGAATTCACCCGCCCCCGGCGGGGCCCGGCTTTTCCGCGCCGTCCGGAGGACGGGGCGCCCGCGGCGGCACAGCCCCGAGTTGACGTGCGCTCTCGTGCTGATGGGCGAGCAGCCGCAGCGCATTGAAAAGCGCCTCGCCGAGCACCGTCCCGACCACCACCAGCTCCATCCGCGACGCCGGATCGGGCAACTCGAGCACCGCCCGCACCTCGTCGGCGGCAAGTCGATCGGCGGTCTCCGCGTAGACCCCGAGCAGGTCGAGCAACTCGTCCACGCCGAGCGAGTAGAAGGCCGCGATCGCATCCGCCACCAGGTCGATCGCCGGCGAGCCCGGGTGGATCAGCCAGCGGCGCTCGGCGATCAGCGCGACCACCCGATCACGGGCCGCCTGCCAGGCCGCGGTGCTCCGATCGGGCCGGTGCCGGGGCTCGACCGCCGTCTGGGCCGCCCCGAGCAGCTCGAGCGGGTCGTTCGCGTGCGCCCCCAACGCCGCGACTACTTCACGGGCCCCCGCAACGGTCACCCCGCCCACGTCGATCAGCGCCCGAATCAACTTGAGCCGCCGCAGATGCTCCTCGTCGTAGTCCGCCTGGTTGGCCGCGGTAGCCACCCCTGGCGGCAACAGCCCCTCACGCAAGTAGAACTTGATCGTCGGGATGGGCACCCCACTACGCCGGCTCAGCTCTCCCACTCGCATCTATCGATCATCGCCCCCGTCACCCGTTGTGCGCCGCCCCACTCTTGCGCCCATGAATGGATAGTGTAACTATCTAATTTAGAAGCAGATAGTACCGCTATCCAAAACGAGCCGGGGGAGACCACCATGGCAACCGTCGTTCCGGGCTACACCACCGCCGAGATGGAGGGCGACTTCGTGGTCTTCCTGATCGGCATGCGCGTCAACAAGCCCTGGAAGCTGCACAAGTGGATCCCGGTCGCCCGAGCGATGGGCCCGATGCTCCGCGAACTGATGCGCCACAAGGAGCTGGGCCTGCTGCACTTCACCACCTGGCTGGGCCCGCGCGGCCCGATCCTGGTGCAGTATTGGCGCAGCGTGGAGCAGCTGGAATCCTTCGCCCGAGACGCGAGCCTGCCCCACCGCCCGGCCTGGAAGCGCTGGAACCAGGCCGTAGGCACCAGCGGCGACGTAGGCGTCTGGCACGAAACCTACCTGGTCACCAACGGCGGCTTCGAAGCCCTCTACGGCAACATGCCCACCTTCGGCCTAGCCGCCGCCGGTCGCCCCGCCACCGTCTCCCGCTCCACCCGCACCGCAGCCGCCCGCCGAGCCACCAACGCCACCCACACCACGAACGCCACCCACACCACGAACGCCACCCACGCGTAGACCTTGAAGCCGAAGCACTCGCACAAAGCACAAACCCACCAAGGTCGCGACCCGAGCCCTGATCTTGGCGACTTCCCGCGAACCACCCACTAGCCAAGGCACACAAATGCGGCGAAGCCGCCCCAAAACGGTAACCAGTTGGTGGGTGATCTCCTCGCGACGGCAGCCAAGCGCCATCTCGGGGTGGGCGGGAGCGCAACCGGGGTGTGGTTGCGCTCCCGCCCACCCCGAGATTCCCTACGGCAGTCGTCGCGAGGAGATCACCCACCAACGCCCCAGCGCAACCAATACGCCAGCCCCCATCTCCGAGCGCTCGGCCGGGGGTGTGGGGGCAGCGCCCCCACGGTCTTCACCCCGAGATGCGGGCGCCGCTGAGATGCGGGCGCCGCTGAGATGCGTGCGCCGCTGAGATGCGTGCGCCGCTGAGATGCGTGCGCCGCTGAGGGCTCATCCGTGCGCCGGACCCGCGATCGATGGCGTCGTGAGCCGAAATGTGCCAGCCGTGGTCGACGGCAGCTGACCGTTACCGCTCGTAAGGTAGTAGCCGCCGAGGTGAACCACCCTCAAATGCCGTTAGGGCTTTCGGTACGACGGTTTCCGTCAGCGGCAGGTCTTGCCCTTGTTGATGCAGGTGGCGATCTTCTGCATGGTCTGCGCGGAGTTGACGTTGATGAAGTCGTTGTGGTCGGAGAAGGGGTTGTGGTCCTCCTCGGGGAAGGAGTCCAGCGCGAACTGGCCCTTGGTCTGCACGTCTCGGGGAATGTCGTAGGAGAGCGTGATGCGTAGCTGCGGGATCGCTACGAAGCCGTGCTTGCAGGCGCCGGTGTTGGTGTCGGCGAAGGCCACGTGGTCGCGGTGGTTGGTGCTGTCGATGTTCTTGCCGTCCCAGCAGCCGGGGAAGTCCGGCACGCGCTGGACCTGGCTGCCGGCCGGACAGATCGGGTACTTGTCGGAAAGGCGGTCGGTGAAGCCCGAGCAGGTCCAGGTCGCCCGGGCGTTGGCCGGGCCGCGGCGCAGAGGTTTAGCCATGCGGTACCGGTGGGCGCCAGGACGCGGTAGAGCTGGGTGAAGACCTGCTTCAGGTGCTGGGCGTAGGCGAGCGCGGTGGCTTCCAGTCCGTACTGCTCGTCGGTCCAGGCGGCGCCGCAGCGGGGGCAGGAGCGCGGCGCACTGACTGATGCGGGAGGGCGGTCGGGGTCGGTGGTGTCCGGGTACGGGCAGACGGGACCGCCGCCGGTCCAGGAGCCGGTGCCGTAGTCGGTGGTCCGTGGTCTGCCCAGCGGCCACGACCTGGTGAGCAGTGGGCCCTCGGTTCACCGGTCCGGCGAGCCGCTCGCCCTAGTGTCGAGCGTGTTGAGTCGGTGGCTCTCCCCGAACTCGTGGCGCAGCCGCGTGAGTTCTTCCCGGTAGCGGTGTACGTTCTGGACCTTGATCTGCTCGTAGCCTCTGATCATGTCGGGGAGCGAGGCGATTTTGGCGGCGGACGCGAGGGTGAGCGGACTGAGGCGGGGCAGCAGTTCCTCGATCTCTCGCCGGTACTGCACGATGAGTTGGCGCTCCATGCGGCGCACCGGGTGGTAGCCGAAGACGTCCAGTCGAGAGCCGCGGAGGCGTCGCGCGGCGTACAGCAGGCGGAACATCGGACGGGCCTTCGCGCCGAACGAGATTTTCCGCTTGAGCCCCATCGCGCGTAGCAGCGGTGGGTGCAGTTTGACCTGATACGACGCGTCGGGGCCGAACTCGTGCCGGACGGACGCGTCGAACGTCTCGTCGAGGATGAGCCGGGCGACCTCGTATTCGTCCTTGTAGGCCATCAGCTTGTACAGGTAGGAAGCCACCGCCTCGGCCAGTTCGGTGGATCCCGGGACGGTGGCCTCTTCGGCGGTGCGGACCTTCTCCACGAAGGTGACGTACTCCCGCCCGTACGCCAGATCCTGGTAGGCGACGAGTTCAGCTGTGCGACGCGCGACGAGGTCGGCGAGCCGTGAGCTGTCCGTCGCCCGCACCATGTCCACCAGGCGTGCCACGTCGCCGGACGGTATCGGTGTGACGGCGGGAGGTGCGTCGTTCTGCGCGAGAGCGGCTTGGAGGGTTTCTGGGTCCGCCAGGGCCTGGCGTCCCCGGCGGAAGGCCTGGATGTTGGTGGCCGCCGAGGCGCCGTTGAGCGTGATGGCGTGCTCAAGTGCCGCCGCGGTGATGGGGAGCCGGCCGAGCTGGAACGCCGCGCCGACCAGAATCATGTTGGCGAACTGCTCGCTTCCGAAGAGCGCCTGGGCCAGGCGGTCGGCGTCTAGGGACACGGTGCGGGCCACCGTGTGGTCTACGGCGCTGCGGATGGCGCTCTGCTCCGCGAAGCGGATCGAGGTGTCGACGACCATGTGGCCCGTGGGGATCTGAGCGGTCGACAGCACGGCCACCGTCTTGTCGGCCGACGCCGCCTTGAGGTTGACCGGGTCGGTCCCGACGAGCGTGTCGCAGATCAGGTACAGGTCGCAGGAGCCGGCGCGGAGCTTGGAAGAGGCTTCTGAGGGCGTGGCGGTGAACTTGAGGTCGGACACCACGGCGCCGCCCTTCTGGGCCAGGCCGGTCTGGTCGAGGCTGCGGACCGCGTGACCGTCGATGAACGCGGCGGTGGCGATGATCTGCGCGACGGTGACCACCCCGGTCCCGCCGATCCCGGTGACGCGCATCGTGAAGTCTTCGGGGTCGACTTGGACGGCGGCCGCGGGGATCGCGTCCGGTTCCAGGTCGGCGAGGGCCTTCCGCTCGGCCTTGACCGTGCCCGGTGTCACCGTCACGAACGAGGGGCAGTCCCCCGCGAGACAGGAGTAGTCGAGGTTGCACGACGACTGGTGGATGCGGGTCTTGCGGCCGAACTCGGTCTCGACCGGGTACACGGACATGCAGTTGGACTTCTCGCCGCAGTCGCCGCAGCCTTCGCAGACGCGCTCGTTGATCACGACCCGAGTGGACGGTGTCGGGACGAGGCCGCGCTTGCGCTTGCGGCGCTTTTCGGCGGCGCACTCCTGGTCGTGCACGAGCACCGTCACGCCGGGCACCGTCGCGAGCTCTTGCTGAAGGGTGACGATGTCACGTCGTTCGTGGACCGCCACCGCGGCGGGCAGGCGACGGCGCGGCACGCGATCCTTGTCCTCGGTCGTGATGACCACCTTGGACACGCCCTCGGCGAGCAGCAGCCGTGCCACCTGGTCCAGGGCCAGGGCTCCGGCCGGGTCCTGCCCACCGGTCATCGCGACGGTGGAGTTGTAGAGCAGCTTGAAGGTGATGTTCTCCCCGGAGGCGACGGCGGCACGGATCGCGAGGCTCCCGGAGTGGGTGAACGTGCCGTCGCCGAGGTTCTGGATGAAGTGGTTCTCGGCCAGGAAGGGCGCCATGCCCAGCCACTGCGCCCCTTCGCCGCCCATCTGGGTCAGGCCTGTGACCTCACCGGCCTGCTTCTCGTCCATGATCAGCACCATGCCGTGGCAGCCGATGCCCGCGCCGACGAGCGTGTCCTGGGGAACCTTGGTGGAGGAGTTGTGCGGGCAGCCGGAGCAGAAGTACGGCGTCCTGGTGAGCAGGGGCAGTGCGGTCCGGTTGGTGACCGGGCGGTGCTGCCAGGCCCGCGCCGACTCGATCCCGTGCGCGTCGCCCAGCCGTCCGCCGAGGACCCCGGCGATCTGGTCGGCGTCGAGCTCCCCCACCGGGCTGACGAGCTCCCGCCCGTCGGGGTCTGCCTTGCCGATCACGAGCGGTGATCGCGAGACGCCGTACAGGATCTCCTTGATCGCGTTCTCCAGGAAGGGGCGTTTCTCCTCGACGACGATCACCTCGTCGAGTCCCTCGCTGAACTCCCTGATCACCTGCGGGTCGAGCGGCCAGATCATGCCGATCTTCAGCAGGCGGATGCCGAATTGGGTCAGCGCGGCGTCGTCGAGCCCGAGTGCGTCCAGTGCCTCACGGAGGTCGAGGTACGTCTTGCCGGCGGCCACGATGCCGATACGGTCCCCGGACGACCGGGTGACGATACGGTCAAGCCGGTTGAGCCGGGCGTACTCGAACGCCCTCGGCAGGCGCTCCGAGATCATGCTCCGCTCCAGCCGCAGCAGGTTCCCGCCGACCAGCTTGGCGTCGGGGCGGAAGGTGCTCTCGGGCCGGTCCCCGTATGTGGGCAGGACGCGCTCGGGGTGGACGGTCGCGGTGCACGAGCCGTCGGCTACCGCGGTCACGATCTTCAGTCCCGACCACAGGCCGGTGAAGCGGGACAGATACGGCGCGTGGAGGCCGAAGTCCAGGACCTCCTGGGCGTCTGCGGGGTACAGGGTCGGGATCGAGAGGTCGGCCAGGGCCATCTCGGAGGAGCAGGCCAGCGACGAGGACTTGCCCGCGGGGTCGTCACCGACGATCGCCACGGCGCCGCCGCGGGGATCGGTGCCGATCAGGTTGGCATGGCGGATCGCGTCGGAGGCGCGGTCGAGGCCGGGTGACTTCCCGTACCAGTAGCCGGTCACCCCGTCGTACGTCAACGTGCCGACCCGCGACGCCAGTTGCGAGCCCATCACCGAAGTGGCGGCGAGTTCCTCGTTGATGCCGGGCCGGTGCACCACGGCGAACTCGTCCAGCATCTTCTTGCGCCGGGCCAGTTCGAGGTCGAATCCGGCCAGCGGGAGCCCTCGTATCCGGAGATGAACGACGCGGTGGACCGGTCGTCGCGTCGATCGAGCCTCGCACGGTCACGGACCGTCCGAACCAGTGCCTGGATGCCCGAGAGGTAGATGGCTCCTTCGTCGAGCCGGTACCGGTCGTCCAGGGAGACGTTCATGCGGGATCACCTTCGAGGCTGGGGGCGGGTCATTCGGGGGTTTGCCGGGTGCTGGTGCGCCGGACGAGTTCTTCGAGGCCGGCGCTGGAGCGGATGGCGTCGACCAGGGCGTCGTCCGTGGCCTGAGCGGTGACGCAGGCATCGGCGACGGCCGGCAGGTGCTCGAACGGCACCACGCACACTCCGTCGGCGTCCGCGACGATGTAGTCGCCCGGCCGGACGGACGCACCGGCCACGCTCACCACGTCGTTGATCGCTACGGCGTCCACGCGGTGGCGGGCCGCCCGTGGAGACCGGTTCGCGCTCCAGACCGGCAGACCGGTGCCGACGATCGTCGCGGTGTCGCGGACGGCTCCGTCGACGAGGCAGCCGGCCAGACCTGCCTTAAGCGCCCATTCCGCCGAGAGCCCGCCCAGCAGCGCCCAGTCACGGTTGCCGCCGCAGTCGACGACCGCCACATCGCCGGGACGGGCCACTCCGTAAAGGTCACGGTCGCCGACGACCAGTCGGCTCCCGGCGGACCGGACGACCGCGGGATCGGCGTTCGCCCGGATGTACCGCAAGGTGACGGCGGGACCGCAGACCCGCATGTCCGGCGTCAGCGGCGAAAGCGCCTCGGTGGTCAGCACGGTACCGACGCCGAGCTCGTCGAGGGCGTCGGCCACGGCCGAGGTTAGGTCCGGGAGAGCCAGGAGCTTCGCGGCTTCGGCGGTGTCGTGTCGCGGTACGTCCACCGTCCTGATCCGGTCGTCGGGCACTCGCCCGGTCAGTCTGCGGCGAACGATGTCGGGAACGGCGGTCATTTCACGGCCTCCGGTCCGCGGGCCTTCGGCAGCGAAGGGCGGCGGCGGGCTTCGTACGCGGTGATGTCGTCGCTGTGCCGCAGCGTCAGCTCGATCTCGTCGACTCCGTTCATGACACGCCATCGGAAGTCGTCCGGGTACTCGAACGCGAACCGGTGGTCGTTGACGGAGACGGTCCGGCCTTCGAGGTCGACGGCCAGGGGGAGCTGCGGCGCTGCTTCGACCTGCTCCCACAACGCTTCGATCGCGGGCTCGGGCAGGGCGGCTGCGACCAGCCCGTTGTTGGCGGCGTTCCCGCGGAAGATGTCGCCGAAGCGCGGGGACAGGATCACGCGGAAGCCGTAGTCGACCAAGGCCCATACGGCCCACTCACGGGATGAGCCGGTCCCGAACTCTGGACCGGCGACGAGGATCGAGGCACCCTCGTACTCGGGCCTGTTGAGCACGAAGTCCGGCTCCTTGCGCCACTCGCCCATGAGATTCGGGGCGTGCCCGGTCCTCGTCAGGCTGCCGGTGAGCGCGAGTTGCGCGGGGTAGATCTGGTCGGTGTCGACGTTGGACCTGCGCAGAGGCACAGCCGTGCCGACATGGGTGCGCAGCGGCTTCATGTCCGGTCCTCCAAGTCGCTCGGTTCGGCGAGGCGGCCCGCTACGGCGGTGGCCGCCGCCACGGCGGGCGAGACGACGTGCGTGCGCACACCGGGCCCCTGACGTCCCTCGAAGTTCCGGTTGTTCGTCGATGCCGTGCGCTGGCCGGCGGCGAGGCGTTCACCGTTGACGGACACACACATCGAGCAGCCCGGGCTGCGCAGCTGGACGCCCGCGGCCTCGAACGTGCGGTCGAGTCCCTCCTCGACCGCCTGGCGACGCACGCCCTCCGAGCCGGGTACCAGATAGACCTGAACGTCCGCAGCGACCCGTCGGCCTTTCCAGACCTCGGCGACCTCCCTGAGGTCTTCGATGCGGCCGTTGGTGCACGACCCGATGAACACCGCGTCGATCAGCACCGTCTTCATCGGTGTCCCGGGCGTCAGGTCCATGTAGGCGACTGCCCGCTCCGCGGCGAGCCGCTCGACCGGATCGGCGAACTCCGACGGCGAGGGAACGACCTCGGTCAAACCCACCGTCTGGGACGGGTTCGTACCCCAGGTCACGTGCGGCGAGAGCGCGGCAGCGTCGAGACGGACCTCCTTGTCGAAGGACGCGTCCTCGTCGCTGACGAACGTCTTCCAGTACTCCACCTCCTCGTCGAAGGCGGCCCCCTGGGGAACGTGCGGCCGGCCGCGGAGGTACTCGAAGGTCACGTCGTCCGCTGTCACGAGCCCGGCCCGTGCTCCGGCCTCAATACTCATGTTGCACAGGGTCATCCGGGCCTCCATTGACATCGACCGGATGGCCTGTCCCTGGTACTCGATCACGTGCCCCTGGCCTCCAGCTGTGCCGATCCGGCGGATCATGGCCAGTACGAGGTCCTTGGCGCTCACACCGGGCGGCAATACACCGTCGACGGTGACCCGCATGTTCTTCATCCGCCGCATCGGCAGCGTCTGCGTCGCCAGTACGTGCTCCACCTGACTCGTGCCGATCCCGAAGGCCAGCGCGCCCATGGCCCCGTGCGTCGTGGTGTGCGAGTCGCAGCAGACGATCGTCGTCCCCGGCTGGGAAAGTCCCAGTTCCGGTCCGATCACATGCGCGATGCCCCGGGATTCGTGACCGAGACTGAACAACTCGATGCCGAAATCATGGCAGTTGCGTCGCATAGGGGTCAGGTATCGTTCGGCGACACCGCCGGAGATATCCGTGCCGCCGACCGTGGGTGTGACGTGGTCCTCGGTGCCTAGGGTGAGTTCAGGCCGGCGGACCCTGCGGTTCTGCTCTCGAAGACCGGCGAAAGCCTGGGGCGTGTTGGCCTCGTGTAAGAGGTGGAGATCGATGTAGACGAGATCCTGTCCGTCATCGTCCGACCGGACGATGTGTGTGTTCCAGATCTTGTCGGCCGCCGTTTGGGCCATCTGCCGTCAGTCCTTTCCGGTGAGCCCGATCTGTCACGTGACCCGGATGCCACGACCGTGTCCTCAGGACCGGTCGGGAATCACATCGATTCCCGCGCGGGCCACCTCGGCCGCGAGCTGCGGTGCGGGATCGGCCGACGTCCCCTCTCCGATCCCCGTCACGCCCTCCAAGCTCAGGCCGTTCGTTCGCGGACCCAGAATCGCCAGATCGAGGCACGTGATCGTGATGATCACGGCGGCCGCCGCGAAGACCTCGACTGGCCCGAAGTGGTCCAGGATGGCCAGCGCACCGAACGGAAGCAGTCCCGCCGTGAGCCGCGAGAACGAGTACGCCACCCCGCCGGCGGTGCTGCGCACCTGCGTGGGGAACAGTTCGGCCTGGTAGACGTGCCAGGCGCTGGAGACGACGCTGTTGCAGACGGTGATCGTCACGCCGGCGACGACGATAACCACGGAGCTGGTCGAGTTGCCGAAGACGATACCGGCCACACCGATGAGCGAAAGCCCACCGATCACCAGGAACTTCCTCTCCACGCGCTCGACCAACGGCACCGCGAGCAGGGCACCGACCGGTGCGCCGATGAACGACAGTGCCGTGTAGAGCAGTGAGGACCGGATGTCGTATCCCTTGCTCACCAGGATCAGGGTCGCCAGCGACGCGAAGCCGTACTGGCCCACGGTCTGGGTGATCTGGAAGATCCACATCATCGCGGTCCGCTTCCAGTACGGCGGTCGGAACATCGCGCTGAACCGGAGTTTCTTCACCGGCCGGTAGGCGCCGCCCTGGACTTCGGGCAGCTTGCGGCCGGTCTGCGACTCCACCGTCTGCTCCACCTCGGAGACGATCGCCTCCGCTTCCTGGGGGCGGTTGCGCTCGGCGAGCCACCGGGGGGACTCGGGGAGGTTGCGGCGCAGCCAGAACACCAGCAGTCCGCCCAGGCCACCGCCGACCAGCATCCAGCGCCAGCCGTCCATCAGGAAATGGATCTTGACGATGAGCAGTCCGCCGAAGCCCGCGACGACCGGGGCGGCGAGGAAGCCGATCGCGTAGGCGACCGCGATCAGGCGCCCGCGGGCCTTTCTCGGCAGGAACTCACTCAGGTACGTGTCGAGAAGGATGAGTTCCGCGGCGAGGAACACCCCGGAGACGACACGCAGAGCCACCAGCATCCCGACGTTGACCGCGAAGGCCGACACGAGCGCGAGCAGCGAGTACGCGGCGAGGTTGTAGGTGAACATCTGGCGCCGCCCGAAGCGGTCGCTGGCCATCCCCAGGAAGATCGCACCGAAGACCATCCCGAAGAACGGCGCCCCCACGAGCAGGGGCTTGGTGAACGAGGTCAGCTGCCACGGCTCCGCCAGCACACTGCCGAGTACACCGCTCATGTAGATCTCGTAGGAATCGAAGAAGGCCGCCAGGCCCACCAGCAGAACGAGCTTCCAGTGCCACCGGGACACCGGGAGGCGATCGAGCCTCGCGGCAATCTGGAGCGGCCCGGAACAAGACAGGTCGGGTGTTGGATTCATCGTGCGGCGTCCCTTCCGCAGAGTGATGCGCTTGACTCGTCGGCTGCGGAGTAGCTGAGTGCGCGACCACTGCTTCGCACCCGAAAGGCCAGCTGAAGAGCCTGATATATCTGAGATGCTCTCTAGATATTCATTGAGTATGCTGGTGAGCGGGATCACAGTCAAGGACGTGGTATTTTCAGCTCAGCAGGATCTGTCGGCTCTTCAGGCGGGAGGCGAGGCACACTCCAGTGAGCAGCAAAGACATCGGGTCTTCCATGGCTTCGGCACGCGACATGCGCCTGTCTTTGACCGAGCGGACACATGCCCTCCTCAAGGAGGACATCCTCAAGGGCCGCCGACGCCCGGAGACTCTCCTCATCGAGCAGGAGCTCGCCGAGGAGTACGGGGTCTCCAAGACACCGATCCGGGAGGCACTACGGCTTCTCGCCCACGAGGGCTGGGTGATGGTCCTGCCCCGCAAGGGCTACCTGGTGCGTCCACTTCGGTTCGAGGACGTGCGTGAAGTCTTCGCCCTACGCCAGATGATCGAGCCGACGCTGGTCGTCGAGGCCGCCAAGCGCAGCACTCCCGAGCAACTCGACGCCCTGGAACGTCACATCGACGGCCAAGAGACGGCGACCGACACGGAAGCCGCGCTGAACGCGGCGACGGCCTTCCACGTCGACATCGCCGCACTCTCCGGAAACCGGCGCGCCGAACGCATGATGGTCAACCTGGGCGACGAGGTCCGCCGGATGCACTACCTCGTGCCCAGCCTCCGCAACAGGCTCACCGAGGAAGCCGAGATCAAGGACCATCGGGACCTCGTGGCAGCCATGAGACGCCTCGACATCGAGCAGGCCTACGAGATCATGGATCGGCACTCCCAGGAATCACTGCGGCAGAAGCTCCAAGGTCTGACCACCATCTGATCGACCTGCGGATGCCCGCATAACCCCCGCCCGGCGTCGGAAACCATGCGCGCCCTCAGGAGTGGGGCCGCCTCGGACAAAGCCGCAGAGGGCAGGGCCTTTCTCCAGAAGGGTGCGTTTTGCGCTGAGTGACTTTCTCGATCTTGGTCAGGCTGCCAGGTCGTATTGGTGCTGGTAGCGGCCGTCGTGGGTGCGCTGGTAATCCTGCCGGAGATGGAACTTCCAGTACGCCTCGAAGTCGCCGTTGATGATTACGGCTCGTAACAGGAGGACGGCCTCTGCGCTGGGTAGGCTCCAGCGGGCGCCGGTGATCGCGAGCCGGTCTTTGACGAGGTGGCGGGTAGGGTCGACCACACGGCGAGGTGTCAGCCGGTTGGCTGGTCCTTTTCCGTGTGGCCTCCCTCCGAACCGGACATGCCCGCTTTCCAGGCATCCGGCTCTCCGGTGACTATGACGTGAGTGTCACGGCAGCTCGGCCGTGGATCAGGTCGTGGCAGGTTCCGCAGACCACCAGGGCTTTGCGGCGCTTGTCCTTCATGATCTTTGCCCATGCGGGCCACGGCTCTCCGTGCCGGTCGAGGTCGGCCAGTTGCCGGACGTGGTGGACTTGCGGGTCCGTGTCCGGTTGCTGGCACCATTCGCACCGGCCCGCCCGGAGCCTTTTGACCAGCTCTTTCTCCGGATAGAGCGGGCGGGGAGAAGCACGGTCGGTCAGGACCGCGCTCTTGTGCCGTTTGAGTGGAATACCTCCGAACCGCGCGACCAGCGGATTCCTGTTCTTCCTCTCGACCCGGGCCTCGAAGCAGGTCCGCAGGCCGTGTGGTGTCGAGGTCTTGGCCTTGAAACGGGCCGCCATCCTCGTCACCGACGAGCGGTGCTTGCAGGCCAGGGTCTTGAGCATCGAGGTTTCCATGACCCACCGCAGACGGTGCAGCCGGTGGACGTCATGAGCGAGCAGGTAGTACTGGACGATGCCCCGGTACTCGGTCCCGAATCGGTTGACGATGGTGTGATCGCTTTCCTTGATCAACGGGTTGCGGCATGCGGGTTTGCCGCGTGACAAGTACGGGGCGCTCTTGGCTTTGACCACGGTGGCGGGCACGTGCAAGGCGATGACGCCGTTGAGCGTGCGACGGCGGATCCGCCGCTTGCCCGGGGTGTGGCGCATCGTCGGGCGGTCGGTGCTGGCCACGGAGATCTCGTAGCCGAGGAACCGCGCCCGCTGGCTGCGGGCGTGGGTGATCAGGTTTTGCCGGGCGAGAGTTCCAGTTTGAGTTCGTCACGCAGGAACCCGGCCAGGCGGTGCTTGATCTGTTCGGCTTCGGCCTTCGGGCCGGCGAACCCTAACAAGGTGTCATCGGCGTAACGGCAGTAGCGCAACCTGCGGTATCCGGGATCGTCCGGATCCCCGCTGGGCAGGCTATGCAGCCGCCGTCGCAGGGCACGCGTCTGCGCGCGGTCCCTGACCCGGCGGGCTTTCTCGATTGCCGCTTCCACCTTCTTGTAGTGCGGGTTGCGGGCCCTGGTGCGGCCTCGGGTGTACTCCGGCAGGAGGGTCTTCTCGACAAAGACATCCAGTTTGTGTAGATATATGTTGGAAAGTACTGGTGAGGCCACCCCGCCTTGCGGAACCCCGCTCAGCGTGGCGTGCCACGTCCAGTCCTCCAGGTACCCGGCATTGAGCATGTTGCGCACCAGCCGCAGGAACCGGTTGTCGTGGATCTTCTCCGCCAGGATCGTGACCATGACCTCGTGGTCGAACCACCCGAAACAGTCGGAGATGTCGCCCTCGACGAACCCGGCCGTCCGGACCAGGTCTGGGCCACCTCCCGCAACGCGGTATGGCAGCCCCTCCCGGGCCGGAACCCGTGAGAGCGTTCGGAGAACGTCGGTTCGTAGTACGCCTCCAGCAGCAGGCGCATCACCTCGCCGACGAGCTTGTCACTCCAGGACGGCAGGCCCAGCGGCCGAGTCTTCCCGTGACGTAGGCGACCCACTCATCTCCTTGGATGCCCTCGCTGGGCATCGTCCCGCGCCCCGAAGGGTGCCCCGTTCTGCTGCCATTGCCGAGGCAGGACACGGCGCCGGTTCCAGACGTCTTTCCGGCGGACGCGAAGTTCCGTCGACTGGAGATTGGGTTTCAGGCAATCCAGCTTTCGCCATATCACGCGGGTCCTCCCACGGCACCGTCCCCAACGCCTGGACCCGGCCCGTGGTTTCCTGGCATGCTCTGGTCCCCGCGTCGGCCTTTCGGCTGCGGGTAAGCCATTGGACCCAAGAACCTCCCTTCGAGTTCTTCCCAGCTGAGCTGGGGATACAGCAATGCGCCTCGTGGCGCACCAGGCGCCTTCGATGACGCCGGTGGCGATGGGCCAGCCCATGGTCAGCGCGATGCGGTAGATGAGGTAGGGCTGTTTCGCGGTGAGGTAGTCGATACAGCGTTTCAGCCCGGGCGCGTTCCAGCCGCCTCGGCCCGCCCCACCGAGTAACTTATTCGCCGGTGAGGGCCGCGTAGACCGACGGCCCGTCGCCCGACAGCGCCGCCTTCGCGTCGACGGCGAGCCGGTCGGCCAGGATCTCCGCGTGCCCCGACTCGAGCCCGTCCAGCGCCCGGCGCACGATGACGGCCGGGTCGGTCATCATCGCGTCCAGTGTCCCGGGCCCGGCGACGGCTTCCGCGAACGCCTTCAACGCCGGCGTCGAGGCCATCCCGAAGACCAGGCTGCTGACGTGCGTGCCCTGGGTGGACAGCTCGCTGCGCAGGCCCTTCGTCATGCTCCACAGGGCGGCCTTGGACGCGGCGTAGACGTTGATACCGTCAGAGGTCGCCCAGGCCGCCGACGAGAGCACGTTGAGCACGGCACCGCCACCGTTGGCGGCAAGGATCGGGGCGAACGCCCGGACCATGTCGAGGGTGCCGTAGACGTTGGTGTCGAACGAGCGGCGGATCACGTCCCGGTCGCCGCCGGTGAAGGTCAGCCCGGCGGCGAACACCGACGCGTTGTTGATCAGCACGTTGACGTCGCGGGCGCGGGCCGCAGCCGCGGCGATCGAGTCCCGGTCGGTCAGATCGAGCTGCAGCACCTCGGAGCCGGGGGCATCGACGGTCTCCGGGCGGCGCGCGGTGGCGTAGACCCGGCTCGCGCCGCGCTCGATCAGCTGCTCGACGAAGTGGTGCCCGAGGTTGCCGGCCCCGACGCCGGTGACCAGCACGGTGGATCCTGATAGCTTCATGAAGGTCACGCTAGTGGCAGGCCCTCGCAGTAGTCGATGCTCGAAAAACGCATCTTGCTTATCCAATCGACTCATTCGGTGGTGCACGCCGCTAGGGTAGGCGGCATGGATCCAGTGACCGACGTGCTGCGCCTGACCGGGATGAAGGGAACCGTCGGCGCCCGCATCGAGGCGGGCAGCCGGTGGCTCGCCGAGGTGTCGGACTACCCGGGAATAGCCACCCATGCGGTTCTGAGCGGCGCCGCCCTGCTGCTGACCGAGGACGGCCGGCACGTGCCGCTAGCGGCCGGTGATGTCGTCATGCTGCCGATCGGCGTGCCGCACCGGCTGGGCGACGCCACCGACGGCGTACCGGCATCGGTGCTCCCCAGGGACGCCGCCGGTCAGGTGGTGCGCCTCGGCTCCGGTGCGCCGCGCACGCGGATCCTCACCGTCTACTACGACTGCCATCACGTGAGCCGGACCCAGGTACTCGACGAGCTGCCCGACTTCCTGCACATCGAGGGCGGCGAGCCCGGCGCGGCGTACCTGGACGATGTCGTACGCCTGCTCGGCCGTGAGCTGGCGCACCCGCAGCTCGCCACCACCGCCGTGCTGGAGAGCCTGGTCGAGCTGGTTCTGGTCCAGCTGGTCCGGGCCTGGCTGGCGCGGCGCGGCACGCAGCAGCGCGGCACCTGGCTGGGCTGGACCGGCGATCCCGTCGTGCGCGCGGCGGTGGAACGCGTGCACGCCGACCCGGCCGGGAACTGGACGACCACGACACTGGCCGCGGCACTGAACGTGTCCCGGGCGACCCTGGCCCGGCGATTCGAGGCCGCCATGAACCGCAGCCCGGCCAGCTACGTCACCCAGTGGCGCATGGACCTCGCCGCCGTCCGGCTGCGCGACACCCGTGATCCCGTCGAGGCCGTCGCGGCGGGGGTCGGCTACCAGTCCGTCCCGTCATTCACCCGGGCCTTCCTGCGTGACCGCGGAACGACGCCGGGAGCGTTCCGGCGCATGGGCTGAGCAGCGCCGAGGCCAGGGCCGCGACCACGGTGCCGATGTCACCGATCAGCGGGCGCAACGACGCCTCGACATCCACGACGGCTTCGTCAGCCTCGTCTGCGCCCAGATTTGTAGGTGTCGATCGATCAAGTGGACCACCCGCAGGTCGTGTTGCAGAGGTTGAAAGATCGATGTGTTTCGGCTTGTCTGTGTGATTGGGCTGGTGTGTTCGGCAGGCCGCAGTGATGAGGTATCCGGCTGGTGGAGGCCTACCTTGTGGGTCGATCGACCGTCACCGCTGCCGCGAGGACGTCGCTATGCTCCCGGCGGTCCGCCGAACTGGGCTCGGCGGACCCGCACGGGGGTGCATCACCATGCTCATGTCGCTTTCTCTTTCGCATGGCGTCGGTCCGGCCCGACCGACCGCCACCACGACATCGCCCAGGTGCGGAAACAGCACCTGAAGCCCAGCAGCAACGCACCGCGATCAACTATCACAGTCCATATAGGACGGAGGCGTGACACGCACACCACGACGATCACAAGATCGTCGACAGAGCCATTTTTCAGCGTCCGCTAGCAGGCCGGTACGTCACGTCACGCCAACTTAAGATGCGGGCGCCGCTGAGATGCGGGCGCCGCTGAGATGCGGGCGCCGCTGAGATGCGGGCGACCCCGAGACGCGGGCGACCCCGAGACGCGGGCGACCCCGAGACGCGGGCGACCCCGAGACGCGGGCGACCCCGAGATGCAAACGGCCGGCGCGATAACGGGAGCCGCTCGGATTGCCGCGGCCGCCCCGGGGTGGTTGGGGCGGCCGCGGAGCTCGGAGCGAACCTCAGGCGACCGAGGTGGACCACATGGCCGTGAACGCGGCCGCCTCCCCAGTCAGCCAGCTCTCGATGTCGGCCGGCTTCATGGCCGGGTCAATGCGATGCGTCATTCCGCGCCGCAGATCGACCAGGACCGGCTCCGCGTTGGGCAGGATCTGGTCCATATGCCCCGCCATCAGGTGCAGCGTCGCGGTGACCGCCTCGGCCGTCGGTGGCGCCTCGTCGAAATGCAGTCGCACGGCTTCGCGCCGCCCGTCCTCGTACCGCAATCCGAAGTGGGGGTTGATTTTGACGGCGAGCGGCCCGACCGAGGCGAGCGCGTCCCGGGTCTGCGCGAGGCTGACCCCCGCCGGATCGCCCAGCGACGCCAGGTAGGCGAGCGCGCCGGTGCTGACCGCCTCATACAGCGGCTTCCACCGGTCTTTCACGAGATCGGTCACGCCGTTCAGATAGCTGCCGCCGGTGCGGAACGCGATGTCGGCCTTCAGCGCCTTCACCAACTGACCGTGCGGGTTGAAACCGCTGCGGCGCTCGCGGGCGCGCCGCAGACCGCCGACGAACGTGGCCTTCGCGGGGCCGGTGCGGGTCACGTAACGAGTGAAGCCGAGCATGGTCGCGTAGGGCGGGATCACCGCCACGGAATCGGACAAAACGGGAGCGTTCACGTTGATCTCCTCGCAGGTCACGGCCCCTTTTAGTACACACATTCTAATCGACGGGTACGACATTCCCCAACCCCGCCGCCCGGCGCAGGATGCGCTCGAAGTCGGCGGGAGCCGACAGCATCGGGAAGTGGTCGCCCCCGGGCACCTCGAGGAGACTCGTCGCCGGCGCCTGCTCGGCGAGGCGGCGAGCCCACCACCGTGTGCTGGCGAAGTCTCGCCCGCCGACGACCACGTCGACCGGGACGGTGAGCTCGGCGAAGCGGGCCTTCACGGGCGGGTCGAGCTCGGCGCCGAGCGACTCCGGCAGTTCGATCCAGTACGCGTTCGCCAGCTGCAGACCGACCATCTTGCGCCGCTCGTCCGGGCCGAGGGCCGCACCCCACTTGCCGATGTCCGCCTCGGCGTACGCGGCGAGTCCCCGGCCGGCGAGGAGTCGTCCGAGCCGGGTGATGTGCTCCTGCATCTCCCGGCGGGCGGCGGCCTCATCCGGCGTGGGGTCGGGGAACTCGCCGAACGTGGCGGCCACCGACACCACCCGGGCCACCCGATCCGGAAAGGCGTGGGCGAAGGCCAGCGCCCGCCTCGCCCCGTCCGAGACGCCGACCAGCACCGCGCGCCGCACACCGGCCGCGTCCAGCACCGCCGCGATGTCGTCGACCTCGCGGTACGGCTTCGTCGCCCGGGACGACAGGCCCATGTCGCGGAAGTCGAACGCGGTGACCCGGGCGGACGTGGCGAGCCACTCGACCGTCGAGTCCCACATGCGCAGGTCGGCGGCGCCCGCGTGGAGCAGCACCACGTCCGGGCCTTCGCCGCGGGTGCGGCTGTACAAGTACCCGTCCGGAACCTCGACGAATTGTTCGATCACAACGGGCTACGATCCCACGCATGCTGCTGCGGCCCGCGGTCGACCGGTTCAACGCCTGTTTCGCGTCCTTCGAGTCCTCGCCGCGGTGGCGACGCCACTTCACGATCATCACCTACACCGGCCGCCGCTCCGGCCGGACCTTCAGCACGCCGGTGTCGTACCAGCGAGCCGGGAGCACGGTGACCATCAGCGTGCTGATGCCCGATGCCAAGAACTGGTGGCGCAACTTCCTCGGCGGCGGCCCGATCACGTTGGGCCTCGACGGCGTCCAGCGCACCGGTCACGCGACCTCCCGCCGCGACGATCGGGGTCGCGTCACCGTCACCGTCGAGCTGGACGACTGATCAGGCGGTGTGGCCGGGCAGGCGCAGCAGCAGGCTGGCGCCCGGCTGGTGGGCCGTGTCCAGGGTGATCGTGCCGTGGTGCAGCTCGGCTATGGCGCGGACCACGGCGAGGCCCAGCCCGGTGCCGGCGATGCCGTGGTGGGCGACGTTGCTGGCCCGGTAGAAGCGGCCGAAGAGCCGGTCCCGGTCGGCCGGCGGGATGCCGATGCCGCGGTCGCTGATCCGCAGCTCGGCCACGCCCGCCTCGTCCCGCAGCCGGATCTGGACGTCGCCGCCGGCCGGGCTGTACTTGATCGCGTTGGAGATCAGGTTGTCCACCACCTGCCGGAGCCGGGTGGCGTCGCCGCGCATCGGCAGGTGTTCGGGCAGGTCGGGGTCCAGCCGTACGGCGTTGGCCGCCGCGGCCGGCTCGGCGGCGGCGACCGCGGCCCGGGCGATCTCGGCCAGGTCGAGCCCGGTGACGGTGAGCGACAGGTGGCCCGACTCCAGCCCGGCCAGCTCGAGGAGGTCGTCGACCAGGGCCCGCAGCGTACGGGCGTTGCGGTCGATCGCCTGGATCATCGACCGGGTGTCATCAGCCGAGGGGTCGTCGGTGAGCATCGCAGCGTAGCTGCAGATCGTCGTCAACGGGGTGCGCAGCTCGTGGCCGACCAGCGTGAGGAAGTCGTCGCGGCTGCGGCTCAGCTGCACCCGCAGGTCGGCGGCCCGGCGGACGGCCAGGAACAGGCCGATCTGGGCGGCGACCCCGCCCAGCAGCACCGCGAGCAGGCCCTCGTCGTACTCGGCGGTGTTGGCGTAGCAGGTCAGGACGCCGTACATGACGTCGCCGTCGCGGACCGGCACGGCCAGCGCGACGGCCAGGTGCGTGCTCTCGGCGAGGTCGGGCACCCACAGCGGCTGCCCGCTCGCCCACACGGTGGCGATGATGTCGGCGCTCCCGCCCACCCGGTCGTCGAGTCGCAGCCCGGGCGCGCTCCACTCGGCGATGTCGTGCAGCGTGTCGGTCAGCGGGTCGATGAGCCACAGCTCGGCGTGCGGCCAGCCCAGCGCGTCGGCCACCGCGTGCAGCACGTCCGGGGCCGCCTCCTCGATCGTCGCCGAGGTGGAGAGGATCCGCCGGACCTGTTGCTCGCAGGCGCGGAAGCGTTCGGCGCGGCGCACCGAGGTGACGTCGTGCAGCGCCGTGACCGCCCCGAGCCGCCGGCCGTCGCTGCTGGTGATCGGCTGGGCGCGGGCCACGAAGATCCGCTCGCGCCGGTCCGGGACCTGGACGAGTACGTCGGCGGCGCGGACGTGCTCGCCACCCAGCGCCCGGAGTAAGGGGGTCCGCTCCGGCGGCATCGGCTTGCCGTCCGGCCCGAAGGTCAGGTCGGCGACCCGTTGCCCGACCAGTTCCGGGGCCCAGTCCTCGGGTACGCCGTAGAGCTCGCGCATCGCCCGGTTGAAGACCGTCCAGTCACCCTGCGCGTTCATGGCGGCGACGCCCACGTCCAGGTTGTCGAGCAGCGCGGCCAGGAACCGGTTGGCCCGGTGCAGCTCGTCCGAGCGGCGCAGGATCTCGGCCTGCAGCCGGGCGGTCTGCTGCTGTGCCTCGTCGTCCTGCTGCTGGAGCAGCACCAGCTTGGTGACGTCCTCGACCTGGTGGATGATCTGGGTGAGCCGCCCGCCGGGGCCGAGGACCGGGGTGTTGCGGGGGCTCCAGTAGCGCACCTCGAAGCCGCCCCCGGCCGCGGCCGGCCGGGCCACGTCGTACTTCTGCACCGCCATCGTGTCCGGCACCCGGCGATTCAGGACCCGCTCCAGCGAGGCGCGCAGGTTCGCCACCCCGGTCGCCTCCGGGTCCTCGGGGTTGTCCGGGAAGACGTCGAAGAGGTGCCGGCCCAGGATCTCGGCGCGTTCGGTCATGGTGGCCCGCAGGTAGGTGTCGGTGGCCGCCACGATCCGCAGCTCGGGATCGAGCACCAGATAAAGCCCGGGCGCCGACTCGAACAGCACCTGAAAATCGGGCATATCTATAGATTAACACCGGCTGGCTGGGAAAACCGGTGGCGTCGTCCGGTCCGTGCCCGGAGACTGCGTGCCGTGCAGGGCTTCGCTGAGGGCCGGTTCGCGCCCGTTGCCGCGGTGTTCGAGAAGAGCATCGCCGACGGCGGCGCCGCGCTGTCCGTGACCGTCGACGGCGAGACCGTCGTCGACCTCTGGGGCGGGTGGGCCGACGCCGCGGGCGCCCGGCCGTGGCAGGCCGACACGATCCTCAACGTCTACTCCTGCACCAAGACGATGACCGCGCTGACCGCCCTGCTGCTGGCCGACCGCGGTGAGCTCGACGTCGCCGCGCCGGTCCGGCGGTACTGGCCGGAGTTCGCCGCCGGCGGCAAGGGCGAGGTCACCGTCGCCCACCTGCTCAGCCACTCGGCCGGCCTGTCCGGCTGGGCCGAGCCGGTCACGGTCGAGGACCTGTACGACTGGGAGAAGGCGACCGCCCTGCTCGCCGCCCAGGCCCCGTTCTGGGTGCCCGGCACGGCCAGCGGCTATCACGTCGTGACCCAGGGCTACCTGGTCGGTGAGGTCGTGCGGCGCGTCACCGGGCGTACGGTCGGAGCGGTTTTCCGGTCGGAGATCGCCGGGCCGCTCGGCGCCGACTTCCACATCGGGCTGCCCGCCGCCGAGGATGCCCGGGTCGCCGAGATGATCCCGCCGGCGACCGCGGTGACGATGTTCGCCGAGCCGACCCCGCTGCAGGTCAACGCCTCGACCAACCCGGTGATCGACGTGGCGGTGACCGGGAGCCGGGCCTGGCGGGCCGCCGAGATCCCGGCCGGTAACGGCACCGGCAACGCCCGCTCGCTGGCCCAGGCGCTCGCCCTGCTGGTCACGGAGCGGGAGGCCGTCGCCCGCCGCGCGCTCGAGGTGCAGGTCGACGGCCGCGATCTCATCCTGGGCCTGCCGCTGCGCTTCGGGCTCGGCTTCGCCGTCGGCAACGGGATGATGCCCAACCCGAACACGCTCTACTGGGGTGGCCTGGGCGGCTCGCTCGTGCTGGTCGACCTCGACGCCCGCACGACGTTCGCCTACACCCCGAACAAGATGGCCGACACCCTTTCGGATGTACGAGGTCTGGAGCTCGCGATGGCCATGTGGGAGGCGATGGCGCTCATCTAGGCGTGGTACGCGCAGACTGGTCGGCATGGCCCTGCTCCGAGTTGACTTCGCCGCCGAGACGCTCGAACTGGAGACCGCGATGACCGTGGTGCTCCCGCAGGAGGGGGAGGCGCCGCCGCCGGTCGTCTACCTGCTGCACGGGCTCACCGACGACGACACGGCCTGGACCCGCTTCAGCTCGATCGAGCGCTACGCGACGGCCCGTGGCCTGGCCGTGGTCATGCCCCAGGTGCACCGGAGTTTCTACGCCAACGAGGCGTACGGGATGAGGTTCTGGGATTTTCTGACCGGGGAACTGCCGGAGACCGTCGACCGGTTCTTCAAGGTATCCACCCGGCGGGAGGACACGTTCGTGGCCGGGCTCTCGATGGGCGGCTACGGCGCCTTCAAGTGGGCGCTGCGCGAACCGTGGCGCTTCGGTGCGGCGGCCGCCATGTCCGGGGCGCTGGACCTCGCGTACATCCAGGAATTCGATCTGCGGCCGCACATTCGTGCCCTGGTCGCCCGGGTCTTCCCCGACCGCAAGGTCGCGGGCGGCGACGAGGACCTGATGCACCTGGTCAAGGAGGCGGACCCGGCGACCCTGCCGCGGCTGATGCTGCGCTGCGGCACCGAGGACCACCTGGTCAAGCAGAACGAACGCTTCGTCGCCGCGTGCGCCGCGGCCGGCGTGGAGCTCGACGCCGACTTCGGCCCCGGCGGGCACGAATGGCCCTACTGGGATCGGGAGATCCAGGTGGTCCTCGACTTCCTGCTCAGGAGTCGTCGCGGCTCTGCTCGGCCAGGAAGCGCTCCAGCTCGGCCCCCAGCTCCTCCGCGGTAGGCAGCGGCGTGTCCGACTCGGCCAGCAGGTTGTTCTCCCGGCCGCGCAGGAACGCGTCGTACTGCGCCTCCAGCGAGCTCACCAGGCGGGCGGCCTGCTCGTCGTCGGCGATCTGCTTGTCCACATCGGCGCGGACCAGCTCCGCGGCCTTGCGCAGCGCCCCGGTGGGCAGGGCCAGGCCGGTGCTGCCCGAGACCGAGTCGGTGAGCAGCTCGGCCGCCGCCGGGTAGTTGGTCTGGGCCAGGTAGTGCGGGACGTGCGCCGCGTACCCCATCGCGTCCTTGCCCTGCTCGCCCAGGCGGAACTCGAGCAGATTCCCGACACTCGCCGGCACCTGCACCCGCTGCAGCCAGGACTCGCGGTCGCCGAGCAGGCGCTGGTCGGTGGCGTGCGCGGTGACGCTGACCGGCCGGGTGTGCGGCACGGCCATCGGGATCGCGTTCAGCCCGACCGTCAGCTTCACGCCGAACCGCTCGATCAGCCCGGAGACCGCGGCGATGAACCTTTCCCACTGCAGGTCCGGCTCGGGGCCGGCGAGCATCAGGAACTCCTTGCCGAGCTGGTCGCGGACGAGGTGCAGGGCGAGGCTGGGCGCCTCGTAGGACTCCCAGTGGTCCTCCATGAAGATCATCGGAGGGCGGCGGGAGCGGTAGTCGAGCAGCTGGTCGAGGTCGAAGGTCGCGACGACCCTGGTCTCCAGGGTGTCCAGCACGTTTTCGCGGAACAGCTGGATGGCGCTGCCCGCGTCGACGAACCCGGTGAGCGCCTGCACGAGCACCGGCTCGTCCAGGGCCGGCAGGTCGTCGGCCAGCTCGTAGAGCTCCGTCGGATCGAGCACGTCGAGGACCTCCTGTGCAGAAAGGCGGGTAACTGCTGGTAACAACGTAGAGCCGGGCTTCATTCCGGCGGCGGCGGATGCGATCTAGGTCTCAGCCCGGATACAACCGATCTTCACCCCTCGCGTGCACGTGCATGTGCACGGCACAATGGAGTCTCCGGATCCTTCCCACCCCCCAACGGAGAGATCGGAATGAGCGAAGCCGCCACGCTCCCCGAGACCGTCGCGCCCCTCGGGCCGCTCTGGTCACGCATGAAGTCAGATCCGCAGTATGCGCCCGAACACCTGGCCCTGGACGCGGTGCGTCGTCTCGGGCCGGAAGCCGCCTCCTGGGCCGCGCGCTGCCGCCTGGACAATCCGCGCATCACCGGCGATGCCCTCGCCGCCGCGGCGGTGCGCCGCTTCACCACGCTGGCCCGCATCTCCGGGAGTGTCTCCGGCGCCACCGGGCTGCCGGCCGCGGTGCTCGACGTCGGCGTGCTGGCCTGGACCCAGTCGCGGATGGTGCTGCACATCGCCGCCGCGTACGGTCTCGACCCGGCCGCCCCCGAGCGCGCCGCCGACCTGCTGGTGCTGCAGCGCGTGCACAAGGGCGCCGAGAGTGCCCGCACGGCCCTCGGCGTCGCCGCCGGCCGCGAGCGGGCCAGCCGCCTGTTCACCGAGGTGTGCGACCGGCCGCTGACCGGCGTGATGATGAAGCTCGGCTACCGCCTGGGCCAGATGGCCGGCCTGCACGCGGCCCGCCGGGTGTTCGCGAAGCGGGCCGCCTGGGTCACCTCGGCCGCCACGCGGGAGCTCGCCGCCCGGGCACGCGCCCAGTTCCGTACCGTCTAAGGCTCTGGACTCTCCGGTCGATCTGATCCGCGACAGCGGTTCGAGACACGGGGAGGGCGGGCCGGTGCGCCGTCGTTGGCTGGGCATTTGTTGGCTGGGCACGATGATCTGCGCGCCGCTGGTGCTGGGCGGCTGCAAGGCGAGCAGCGTCGCGAGCCCGGTGCCGTCCCCGAGCGGCACACCCTGGGTGATCACCGTCTCCGGCAGCGCCACCCCGTCCCCGTCCCCGTCGGTCGCCACCGCCACGCCGAGCACCTTCCCGACCGGCTTCCTGCCGCTGCCCTCCGGCTCGGTCACCCCGACGCCCACCGGCTCGGCGACCGACTGCCCGCCGGACGCCTCGCACGACATCGGCGGCGCCACCGTCGTCCCCGGCACCACCAGCGCCGCGGTCACCTTCTACAACCCGGGCGGCTCGTACCTGGTCGAGTACCGGATCACCGCGATCTCCCAGGACGTGCTCGTGGGGCAGCAGCGCGACGTCGGCTGGACCGTGGTCACGCCCGGCACGGGCTGCGGCTACCTGACCGCGACGGTCAGCGGCCTCGACGCGAAGACCCGCTACGTCTTCTCGGTCGACGCGGTCACCACCATGCTGGGCCGGGACGGCACGCAGGCCTCGACGGTCGCCCGCTCCGGGGTGGTCACGACGGCGTAAGGGTCTTCGCCGGCCGCCATCCGGTGGCCAGCGCCTTGCCGAGGTCCAGCACCATCCCGTCGGTGACCTGGTCGACGCTGTATCGGGTGAGCGTCCGGCCGGGGAGCAGCGCCGCCACCCGCGCCACCGTCAGCGGGACGTGCCGCACCGGCACGCCGAGGACGGTCTCGACCGCCTCGTCCCGCCGGTAGACCACGTCGTCGGCGACGTTGTAGGCGCCGGGCGGCCAGCCGATCGCGGCCAGGCAGGCCGACGCCAGGTTCTCCACGGCGGTCAGGCTCAGCGGCACGTCCGGGCCGGGCAGCCAGGCGCGTCCGCCGTGCACGACCCGTCGCAAGCGCGGCAGCAGGTGGGGGTCGCCGGCGCCGTAGACCGCGCGGGGCCGCAACACCACCGCGTGGCCGGCCAGGGCGATTTCCTCACCGATTGCTTTCGTACGCCCGTAAGCCGTGCGCTGCCGATCGGCGGGGTGATCCTCGCGCACCGGCGTTCGATAAGGCCCCGGCCGATAGACCGAGGCGCTGCTCACCCAGACGACCGGTCGCCCGGCCGCGGCGGTCAGTAGCCGGCGGGTCCCGTCGACGTTGACGCTGCGGAAGGCCTCCTCGGTGCGGCGCCCGGGCCGCGGGTCGCCTACGGCCGCCGCGAGGTGCACGACCGCGTCGGCGTCCCCGAGATCGGGCTGATCGACGGTCGCGTCCCAGGGGAGGTGCTTGCCGACCGGGCCGGGCCGGCGTCCCACGCACAGCACGTCGGCGCCCATCAGGGCCGCCTGCTTGGCCAGCACGCCGCCGCAGAAGCCGGATGCCCCGGTGATCGCGATCTTCATGCCGTTCCCCGAATCACCAGTGACCGCCAGCCGGGAAGCGCCGAGCGACGGTCGGCCTTCGCGCGCACCACGACCGGCCGGTGCGGGGCGAGGGCCGCCAGCAGGTCGGCGAGCTGCTGCCGGGCGAGGCGCGCGCCCGGGCACGCATGCGTCCCCGCCCCGAAGACCAGCTGAGCCTGCCGGGCCGGTGCCGGATTCGCCGGGTCGGGATCGCGCCGGTGCGCGTCCACCGCGTGCCGGACGATCAGCAGCATCCGATCCCCCTTCCGGACCGGGCAGCCCGGAGTGATCTCGCCGCCGGCGGCGGCCACGCGAGGCAGGAGCGGCGTCGGCGAGGTGACCCGCAACAGCTCGTCGACCAGCAAAACCTCGCTTGCGTACGCCCAAAGTCCGTCATCGCAGACCCAGGCCGCGGAGCGCGGAAGCGCCGCGACGGTCGTGTTCACCGCGGCGACCGCCAGCGTCGCCGCCAGCCCGCCGTCGCCCGGCCCGGCCAGCGCGATCAGGCGTCCCGCCGCGGCCTCGGCCCGCCGCTCCGCCCGCCGCCGGGCCGGCCCCGGGAGGTGGGCACGCGCCGCCGCCGAGCCGGCCTCCCGGGCCGCCGCGGCCAGCTCGAACGGATCCACGTCGAGGTCGAGCAGCGCCGCCGCGGTCGCCCCGGCGATCTCGGCGGCCAGCGGGACGAGGTCGACCGTGCCGCCCTCCGCGAGCCGGGCGAGGCGCTCGTCGAGCAGCCCGTTCCAGACCGGCCGCAGCCGCTCGACGCCGGCCGCGCCGAGCCGCTCGGCGACGTCCCGCCGGGTGCGCCGGTGGTCGTCGCCCTGCTGGTCGAAGAGCCCGCCGGCGCCCGCCAGCCGATCCACCGCACCCCCGGTCGTGCCCTCGGCCGTGCGGTCGAGCGGAATCCGGGTCAGCGCGGTCAGGCAGGCCTCCCGGTCGTTCACGAGCAGCGTGCCGCCGAGCCTCCGCACCGGCTTCCGCCGAAGGACCGCGAGCAGCGCGAACAGCACCGGATGGCCGAGCAGGTAGACGCGCCGGTCCCGCGCCCGGGCGGCGGAGCTCACGCGGTGGCCCGCGCGGCGAGGCGGGCGGTGGCCGCGCGGTCCGGTTTGCGCGAGCGGCCGGCCAGCGGAATGCGCGCGAAGACGACCGCGTCGGGGCGGGCCGCACCCATCCGGGCCAGCGGCTCCCGAAGCGACACCCGGAGGCTGGCCTCCGCAGAACCGGGCGCCGGCTGGATCACCGCCACCACCCGCTCGTCGCCGTCCTCGGCCGGCACGCCCACCAGCAGCGCCAACTCCACGCCGGGAAGGTGCAGCGACGGCTCGTACAGGCCCGGATAGATGTTCTCGGCCCGCCGGAGGATCATGTCCTTGAGCCGACCGCCGAGCACGACCCGGCCGTCCGAAATGTCCCCCAGATCGCCGGTCGCCACCCGGTCGAAGGGCTCCTCGCCCAGGTACCGGTCCGCCACCGTCGGCCCGGCCAGCAGGAGTTGACCCGCTGCGTCGGTGGTCGCCGTCACGCCGGGTAGCAGGTCGCCGACCAGGTCACCCGGCCCGGTGAAGGCCGACTTCGACGCGGACTCGACTGCGGCCGCCGGGAAGACCTCGGTCAGCGCGTAGACGCCCCACGCCTCGGCGGCCCCCGCTGCCCGTACCGAGGCCAGCAGGGCCGCGCTGACCGGCGCCGACCCGCTGTAGACCCGCCCGGTGAAGCGAACCCCGTCCGCCAGCGCCGCGCGCAACTGCGGCGGCGTCAGATAGGTGGCCTGCGGGCGCAGCGCCCGGATCTGCCGGCCCAGTCGGCGGCGTGACGGCAACGCCACCGGCGCCCCGCCGGCCAGCGACGGCAGCAGGACGAAAAAGGTCCCGCCCAGCACCGGAAGGTCCGGCACCGGCCGCACCAGGTCGTGCACCGCGGTCATCCCCGCCGACAGCGACCGCCGGGTGTGCACCACCGCCCGTGGCCGGCTGGTCGTCCCCGAGGTGAAGACGATCACCGCGTCGCCGTCGCCGTCGTAGGCCGGTGGCGGCGGCCCCGGGAGCGGGCGCATCACGGGCGGCATCCCGGGCAGGCGACGGCCGATCGTCACCACCGGCGCGAGCGAGTCGAGCGGCGGCAGGGCGAGATGCGCGCGCCGGGCCAGCGGCGCCAGCCAGCCGGCCACCGCCTGCGCCGCGGCGTCGGCCAGGATCAGCCGGGGCGTCGCCGTCGCGAGGCGGGCGCGCAACACGTCCGGGCCGGCGGTCGGATCGAGCACCGCGATCCGCAGCCCCATCCGGTACGCCGCGAGCATGGCCGCCAGCGAGCGCGGCCCCGGGCGTACGGCCAAAGCGATGGTCTCGCCCGCGGCCAGGCCCTTCTCGCGCAGCGCCACGGCGTAGCCGTGCGTGAGCTCGGCCAGCTCACCGCGAGTGACCCGCCCGGCCAGCGCCGGACGGTCGTCGCCGGGCCGCAACCCGGAAAGGAGCCGCTCCAGCATCAGCGCGGGTCCGCCGTCAACGTGCCGCTGCCGCGGTCGAGGTACCACTTCGCCGTGCCGACGATGCCGTAGGCGCGAAGACGCCGGGTCGAGTTGGCGACCACCATCTGCCGGCTGTGCACGATCGCCGCGGTGGTGCGCCGCACCCGGTTGAGGAAGGCGCGGTCGGTCGGGGAGGGCCGCCGCGGCATGCCCCCGCACGCCTCGTACAGGCCGGCCGTGATCGCCATGTTGTTGCCGGCGTGCATCCGGTAGGGCGCCAGGAACTCGTCGCCGCGGTGCGCCGGCCGCAGCCGCCCGAACGCCGCCGCCAGCCCGACCAGCACCCGGAAGAAGCCCCGCCCGAGCGGCCCATGCTCGTCCCGCCGGGCCACGATCCGGCCGCAGGCCAGGCCGCCGCTCTCGGCCAGCGCCCGGCGGGCGGCCGCGACCCAGCCCGGCGCGGGCACGCAGTCGGCGTCGGTCCGGGCCAGGTGGACGGCACCGCGCGCGATCGCGTGCCGGAAGCCGGTGTCGACCGCGCAGCCCACTCCCTTCTCCGGCTCCACCAGCACCTGGGCACCGAACGACCGGGCCACCGACGCCGTGTCGTCGGTCGAGCCGTTGTCGACCACCAGCAGCGTGAAGTCGGTGTCGGTCTGCGCCGCGAGGGCCCGCAGGGTGTCGCCGATCCGGGCGGCCTCGTTGTACGCCGGCACCACGACCCACAGCGGCGCCGTCACGACACCTCCCAGACCATGGTCATCAGACTGACCCCGCCGCCGAGGCCGACCAGCAGCACGCGGTCGCCGGTCTCCAGCGCCGGCCGCACCCGGGCCAGCTGCACCCCGAGCGTCGCCGACGCCATGTTGCCCAGCTCGTCGACCGTCACCTCGAGCTTGTCCCGGGGCACCCCGGCCACCCGGACGAAGTGCTCGAGGTACGGCCGGGTCACCTGATGCACCAGCACCCGGGCGTAGTCGTCCCAGGCGTACCCGGTGCGCAGCGCCACCCGCTCGATCAGGCCGGCCCCGATCCGCTCGAAGATCCGGCGCAGCCGGTGCCCGTCGCCGGTGAAGTAGGTGTGCTCGTCGCCGCGCGGGTGCCGGGAGCCGCCGCCGAAGATCCCGCCGGCCGACCAGTGCTCGGAGTGCGTCTCGCTGTCCACGTCCACGATGCCGCCCGTGGCGACGGGCTCGACCAGCACGGCCGCCCCCGCGTCGCCGAAGGTGAACCCGGCGAACGCCGTCCGGGCCTGGGCCAGCCCGTCCACCCGGGAACGCATCGCCCGGGTCGGCGTCTCGCCGGTCACCACCAGGGCCCGGCGCGCCCGGCCGGCCAGGATCATCGACCGGGCCAAGTCGATGCCGTTGAGGAAGCTGTTGCAGGCGTTGGTGACGTCCAGCGCGTGCGCCCGGCTGCCCAGCGCCGCCTGCACCACGTGCGCGGTGGCCGGCTCGGCCATGTCCCGGGTGGCGCTGGCGAACAGCAGCAGGTCCAGGTCGTGCGGGTCGGTGCCGGTGTCGGCGAGCACCTTGGTGGCGGCGTCGATCGCGAGGTCCGACGCGTACTCCCCGTCTGCCACCATCCGGCGCCGCTTGATGCCGGTGGCCTGCTCGAACATCCGTGGCGGCAGCGTCAGCCCGCTGGCCGCCGCGATGGTGCGCTGCAGTTCGCCGGTCGCTACTTCGCGGGCCGGCAGGGCGTACGCGATCCCGGTGATCCCCACATTCATGGGCGACAGCCTTCCGTATCCGGCGTGCCTCGGGCGTGAGTAGGGGTGCTCATCTTGAAGTCTCTAAGCTTCCCGGCATGGAGAGCATCGTCGACGTGGTCGTGCTGGTGGCGATCTCGGTCCTCGGCGCGGCTCTGGCCCGCCGCTTCGGCCTGCTGGCGCCGCTGGTGCTGCTGGTCGCCGGCCTGGCGCTGTCGTACGTGCCGGGCTTCCCGCAGGCACACCTCAAGTCCGAGCTGGTGCTGATCGGCATCCTGCCGCCGCTGCTCTACGTGGCCGCGCTGCAGACCTCGGTGCCCGCGTTCCGCCGGCAGATCCGCCCGATCCTGCTGCTCGCGATCGGTTTGGTGCTGGTCACCGCGTTCGTGGTGGGCACGGTGGTGCACTGGATCCTGCCGCAGATCCCGTACGCCGCTTGCGTGGCCCTGGGCGCGATCGTGGCCCCACCGGACGCGGTGTCGGCGACCGCGATCGCCCGCTCGGTCGGCCTGCCCCGCCGGGTGGTCACCATCCTGGAGGGCGAGAGCCTGCTCAACGACGCGACCGCGCTGGTGCTGGTGCGCATCTCGGTCGGCGCCCTCTCCGGCGCCGCGGTGGGCTTCTGGCCGATCGCCGGCCAGGTGGCGCTCAAGGCCGGCGGCGGCGTGCTGATCGGGCTCGTCGCGGCGATCGTCGCCGCCAAGCTGCACCGCAAGATCGAGGACCCGCTGCTGGAGGACGCGGTGTCCCTGCTCATCCCGTTCGTCGTGGTGATCGTCGCCGAGGTGGCGCGCAGCTCCAGCGTGGTGGCGGTGGTGGTCTGCGGGCTCTATCTCGGGCACCGCATCCCGTACCTGCTGTCGCCGACCTCCCGGCTACAGATGGAGGCGGTCTGGCGGCTGACCACGTTCCTCCTCGAGGGCGTGGTGTTCCTCCTGGTCGGCTTGCAACTGCGGAGCATCGGCAACAGCATCGAGACGGATGTGGGCACGACCGTCGCGGTCACCGCCGCGGTGATCGGCGCCCTGATCGTCGTCCGCTTCGTCTGGATGTATCCGGCGACCTACCTGGTCCGGCTGATCCCGCGCATCCGCCGCCGGGAGGAACGGCCGCCGTGGACCTCGCCGACCGTGATCGCCTGGGCCGGCATGCGCGGCGTGGTCACCCTGGCCGCCGCCCAGACGCTGGACCCTTCGCCGTTCCGGGACCTGTTCATCTTCATCGCCTTCGCCGTGATCGTTTTCACGTTGCTGCTGCAGGGCACGACGCTGCCGTGGCTCGCGGTGCGGCTCGGCGTCCGGCAGGACACCACGACGGCCGACGCCCTGGCCGAGGCCGGGGTGCAGCATCAGGCCAGCCGGGCCGCGCTGGCCGCCCTGGAGAAGGAGGCGGACGGCGCCCCGACCGAGGTGGTCGACCGCCTCCGCGCGCTGGTCGAGTCCCGCTCCAACAACGCGTGGGAACGGCTCGGTAATCAGCAGCAGGAGACCCCCTCGGCGGCGTACGGTCGGCTGCGTCGCGAGATGATCAGCGCGGAACGGCACGTCTTCAAGATCGCCCGCAACGAGGGCCGGATCCCCGAGGAGGTGCTGACCCGCGCCCAGCGCGAACTCGACCTGGAAGAGTCCCAGCTGCAACGGAGTGACGATTGACCTGCCAGCACCTGGCGGCGGCCGGCGACCCGGCCCCGCAGTCGGCCTACGAGGACGGTTGCCCGCAGTGCGTGGCCGACGGCTTCACCGGATGGGTCCACCTGCGCCTGTGCCTCGATTGCGGCACGGTGGCCTGCTGCGATTCGTCGCCCCGCCGCCACATGTCCGCCCACCACGAAGCCACCGCCCACCCGGTGATGCGCTCCTTCGAGCCCGGAGAAAAGTGGCGCTGGTGCTACGCCGACGAATTGCTGGGCTGAGCTCCGGTCCTCAGTCGCCGGGTGCGGTGAAGATCGCGCCGGGATCGCGGCCGTTGCCGTCGGTGTCGGCGAGCGCGAGGATTTCGTCGCCGGCTCGCAGGACGGTGTCATGGGCGACCTGAACGAGGCGGCCGTCGCGGTTGATCATGCTGATCCACAGGCTTTCGCCGAGGGGTAGCTCGGCGATGGAGCTGCCGTCGGCGGTCGAGCCCGTGGCCACCCGGTAGCGGCGCAGGCCGGTGGGCTCCTCGCGGAAGCGCATGCCGAGCGCCCACGGTTCCAGCTCGGTGCTGCGCATCGGCACCTTCGCCCACTTGGCCACGGTGGGGGCGAGGCCGCCCTGCACGATCACCGAGAAGGTGACCACGACGAAGACGATCTCATAGATGCGTTGGGCGTCCGGGACGCCGGCGGTGAAGGCGAAGGTGCCCAGCAGCACCGGCACGGCACCCTTGAGGCCGGCCCAGAGCACGAATACCCGCTCGCCGGTGCGCAACCGGACGGGCAGCGAGATGAGGCCGACCAGCACGGGCCGGACGAGCAGGGTGAGCACGACAGCGATGACCAGACCGGGCCACAGCGCGTGGACCGTGGGGAGATCGCGCAGGGAGACGGTCAGGCCGAGTACCACGAAGGCGACGACCTCGGCCAGGCTCGCCAGGGCGCTGTGGAACCGCTCGATCTCTCGTTTGTACGGCGCGTTGGCGTCGCCGACGACGATCCCGGCGATGAAGACGGCGAGGAATCCGGAGCCGCCGGCGACCGTGGCAAGGCCGTAGACCGCGCCGGCGAAAGCCAGGGTGCGGATCGGGTACAACGCCTCGCTGGGCAGCGCCATGCGGCGCATCAGTCGCAGCAGCAGCCAACCGGAGGCCACCCCGGCCACGCCGCCGATCGCCATCTGCCGGAGGAACTCGACCAGCCCCTCCACCACGGCGTGGCCGCCGCTGAGCCCGACGGTGCCGACCAGCACCGCCATGAGAGCAATGCCGACCGGGTCGTTGGCGCCGGCCTCGCCCTCCAGCAGGACGCCCGAGCGTCCCACGATCTCGCGACGGCCCAGCACGGAGAACACGACGGCCGGGTCGGTGGGGGACAGGGCCGTGCCCAGCAGCAGGGCGACTTGCCAGCCGAAGCCCAGCACCGCGTGGGCGAACACGGCGAGACCGGCCGCGGTGACGGCGGTCCCGGCCACGCCGATCCAGAGCACGGCGCCGGCGTTGGGCCGCAGATGCCGCCAGCCGATGCCCATCCCGCCGTTGAAAAGGATCATGATGAGAGCGACGGTGACCACGTTCTGGACCGTCTGCACTCGCATCGAGGCGAGCGCGGGGAACAGGTCGGCGGCGATCGCCGCGCCGACCAGGAACAGCGCGGGCGCGGGGATGCGTATCCGATCACTGACTCGGTTCGACAGGATCGCCGCCACGACGACCAGCGACACCCCGAGCACGTCCCAGCCGAAAGACGCCACATCCTTCACGACGTGTCACGCTATCGCGGCGTTGCGGTCGGCCGGTTCACCGCGGTCCGACCAAATATCATGCTCTGACCGGACTCACTCCCGGCGCCAGGAGGCAGCGGGTGGCAACGACGGTGGGGATCGGTCTCGGCCTGCTCGGTCTGCTGTTGCTGACCGTGGCGGCGGACCAGCTCGTGCTCGGCGCCGGCCGGCTTGCCGCGATGCTGCGGATCGCGCCGGTGGTCGTCGGCGTGGTGGTCATCGGCCTGGGCACCAGCACCCCCGAGTTTCTCGTGTCCGGCGTCGCGTCCGCGCGCGGGGACGGTGGTCTCGCGATCGGCAATCTCGTCGGTTCCAACATCGTCAACCTCACCCTCATCCTCGGAGCGGCGGCGCTGGCTGTTGCTGTTCCGCGGCCATCGCGTCACCCGCGTCGAGGTCGGCATCCTGATCGCCGCCTACGCCGGCACCTTGCCGCTGCTCGGGTAGCGGCAGGACTGCACGGTTACCACCGGATCGGCGCGATGTTGTCTGCCGACCGGGGACATCAGGACGAAGGCCGGGGCGGCCGCGTCGGCGGGAGGGGTGGGTCCGGAAGGTGGGTTTCGAGTTAGATGGGTGGGTGCGGACTCTCTTCGTAGGTGCCGGCGCGACCGGTGGGTATTTCGGCGGGCGGCTGGCCGAGGCCGGCAAGGACGTCACGTTTCTGGTGCGGCCGGGGCGGCGGGCCGTGCTCGACCAGCGCGGTCTGCGGATCAAGGGGCCGCGCGGTGAGACCGTCTCGCATCCCCGGCTGATCACCGCGGACACCGTCGACGGCCCGTACGACCTGGTCGTTCTTGCGGTGAAGAGCTATGCGCTCGGCCAGGCGATGATCGACATGGCGCCGGCGATCGGCCCGCGGACCGTGATCGTGCCGCTGCTCAACGGCATGCGGCACGTCGACGAGTTGCGGGCCGCGTTCGGCGCCGAGCGGGCCTGGGGCGGGGTCTGCCTGATCGAGGCGACGGTCGACGAGGACGGCGACGTCGTGCAGATGTCCGGGCTGCACCGGATCGGCTACGGCCCGCTGGACGGCGGCGAGGACGAGCGGCTGCCCGAGGTGACCTTCGCGCTCTCCGGCGAGGAGTTCGACTCGAACCCGTCGCGCACGATCGTCGAGGACATGTGGGGCAAGTGGGTCTACCTGGCCGCCGCGGCCGCTCTCACCACGCTGATGCGGGCCACGATCGGTGAGATCAACGCCGCGCCCGGCGGGCCCGACCTCGGCACCCGGATGGCGAACGAGGCGATCGCGATCGCCGCCGCGGCCGGCCACGAGCCGCGCCCGGCCGCCGTCGACGTGGTGCGGCAGAACCTGGCGACCGACGGGCCGCGGACGTCGTCGATGTACCGGGACATGGCGCAGGGGCTGCCGGTCGAGGCCGACGCGATTCTCGGCGACCTGCTGGCCGAGGCGGCCAAGCACGACGTGCCGGCGCCGATGCTGTCCGCCGCGTACACCAATCTGAGCATCTACGCCACCAAGCGGGCCGGCTGAAGGTATCGAACAGCGGGCAACCGGACAGTCGTGCGGATGCCGCCGGGCGGATCGGTGAGAATGACCGCTGACGCGGCCGCGCAGGATTACGCCGGACGGCCGGCGGGCAAGCTGCGTGGCGCCGACGAGGGGTGGGAGCTCAACATGCAGGTTTGGCCTGGTCACCGGTACCCGTTGGGTGCCACGTACGACGGCACGGGCACGAACTTCGCGATCTTCGCCGAGGGGGCCGAGGCGGTCGAGCTCTGCCTCTTCGATCCGTCCGGCAACGAGCGCAAGGTTCAGCTGCACGAGCAGGACGCGTTCGTGTGGCACGCCTACCTGCCGGGCGTCGAGCCGGGCCAGCGGTACGGCTACCGGATGTACGGGCCGTACGAGCCGGGCCGCGGGCTGCGCTACAACCCGCACAAGCTGCTGCTCGACCCGTACGCCCGGGCGGTGGACTCGGACATCCAGTGGCACCCGTCGCTGTACGCCTACGAGCTGGGCAACCCCGATCAGATGTCGGATCTGGACTCGGCGCCGTACATGTGCAAGGGCGTGGTGGTCAATCCGTACTTCGATTGGGGGAACGACCGCCGCCCGGACATCCCGTACCACCATTCGGTGATCTACGAGACGCACGTGAAGGGGCTCACCGAGCGACACCCGGACGTGCCCAAGGACATGCGCGGCAGCTACTCGGCGCTCGGCCACCCGGCGATCATCGAGCACCTCAAGGGGCTGGGGGTGACCGCGGTCGAGCTCATGCCGGTGCACCAGTTCGTGCACGACAACCGGCTGCACGACCTCGGCCTGCGCAACTACTGGGGCTACAACACGCTCGGCTTCTTCGCGCCGTACCAGGGCTACTCGTCGACCGGCACGCTCGGCCAGCAGACCCAGGAGTTCCGCGGGATGGTCAAGGCCCTGCACAAGGCCGGCATGGAGGTCATCCTCGACGTCGTCTACAACCACACCGCCGAGGGCAATCACCTGGGTCCCACGCTCAGCCTCAAGGGCATCGACAACCGTACGTATTACCGCCTGGTGGACGACCAGCCGCAGTTCTACATGGACTACACCGGAACGGGTAACAGCCTGAACGTGCGCAGCCCGCAGAGCCTCCAGCTGATCATGGATTCGCTGCGCTACTGGGTGACCGAGATGCACGTCGACGGGTTCCGGTTCGATCTCGCCTCCACGCTGGCCCGCGAGTTCTACGACGTCGACCGGCTGTCCACGTTCTTCGAGGTGGTGCAGCAGGACCCGGTGGTCGGCCAGGTGAAGCTGATCGCCGAGCCGTGGGACGTCGGGCCGGGCGGCTACCAGGTGGGCAACTTCCCGCCGAACTGGACCGAGTGGAACGGCAAATACCGCGATACCGTACGGGACTTCTGGCGGGGCGAGCCGGCCACGCTCGCCGAGTTCGCCTCCCGGATCACCGGGTCCGCCGACCTCTACCAGGACGACGGGCGCAAGCCGTTCCACTCGATCAACTTCGTCACCGCGCACGATGGGTTCACGCTGACCGACCTGGTCTCGTACAACGACAAGCACAACGAGGCCAACGGCGAGGAGAACCGGGACGGCGAGAGCCACAACCGGTCGTGGAACTGCGGGACCGAGGGGCCGGCCACCGACCCCAAGGTCCTGCAGCTGCGCGCCAAGCAGCGGCGCAACTTCCTGGCCACGCTGATGCTGTCGCAGGGCGTGCCGATGATCTCCCACGGCGACGAACTGGGCCGCACCCAGCAGGGCAACAACAACGCGTACTGCCAGGACAACGAGATCGCCTGGGTGGATTGGGAGCGCTCCGACGAGCAGCTGCTGGAGTTCACCCGTCGGCTGACCGCGTTCCGCCACCGGCACCAGGTGTTCCAGCGGCGGCGGTTCTTCACCGGGCTGCCGGTGACCGCGCGCGGCGGCGGCGACCCACTGCCCGACCTGGAGTGGTTCACCCCGGACGGGCGGCAGATGGCCGGCGACGACTGGGGCAACGACTTCGGCCGGGCGGTCGCGCTGTTCGTCAACGGTGAGGGCATCCGCGAGCGCGGCCAGTACGGCCAGCGGCACGTGGACTCGTCGTTCCTGCTCTTCTTCAACGCGCACGACGCGCCGATCGAGTTCGCCACGCCCCCGGCCGAGTACGGGGAGAAGTGGGAGAAGGTCATCGAGACGGCCGAGCCCTCGCCGGACCGGCCGCAGGTGGTCGAGGCCGGCAGCAAGATCTGGGTCCCGGACCGATCGCTCATCGTTTTGGACAGGACGGTCTGATGCCCCCAACCGTTACGTATCGGGTCCAGGTCCGCCCTGATTTCCCGTTGTCGGCGGCGGGTGCGCTGGCCGACTATCTGGCCGATCTCGGGGTCAGTCACCTTTACACCGCGCCGATTCTTACGGCCGTCCCGGGGTCGCAGCACGGCTACGACGTCGTCGACCACCGGTTCGTCAACCCCGCCCTCGGCGGCACTTCCGGCTTAACGGATTTGTCCGAAACGCTCCGCGCGGCCGGGCTGGGTCTCGTCGTCGACATCGTTCCCAACCATGCTGGGGTGGCCGTCCCGCACGCCAATCCGACCTGGTGGGACGTCCTGAAAAACGGCCAAAAATCGGAATTTTCCGACTTTTACGACATCGACTGGTCGCGGGGGCGGATCTTGATACCGGTTCTGGCGGACGAGCCGGATGAAGTGGACAAACTGACCGTAGAGGACGGCGAGCTCCGCTACTACGACCACCGCTACCCGATCGCCGAGGGCACCGGCGACGGCAGCCCGCGGGAGGTCCACGACCGGCAGCACTACGAGCTGGCCAACTGGACCCGCGGCGACCGCGAGCTCAACTACCGCCGGTTCTTCTCCATCGCCGACCTGGCCGGCCTGCGCGTCGAGGACCAGGCGGTGTTCGACGCCACGCACGCCGAGATCCTCCGCTGGCACCGCGAGGGCATCGTCGACGGCCTCCGGATCGACCACCCGGACGGCCTGCGCGACCCCGGCGACTACCTGACCCGGCTGCGCGAGGCCGCCCCCGGCGCCTGGCTCGTGGTCGAGAAGATCCTCGAGCCGGGCGAGCGGCTGCCGCCCTGGCCGGTCGCCGGCACCACCGGCTACGACGCGCTCGACGAGGTCTGCGGCGTCTTCGTCGACCCGTCCACCGCGGCGTTCTTCGACACGTTGCAGCACCATCTGACCGGGACCGAGACGTCGTGGCAGGACCAGGTGCACGAGGCGAAGCTGGCCGCGGCCACCACGCTGCTCGCCGCGGAGCTGGCGCGGCTCGCCCGGCTCGTACCGGAGATCGAAGGCGCACCCCGCGCCCTGGCCGAGCTGGCCGCCTGCTTCCCGGTCTATCGGTCCTACCTGCCGTTCGGCGCGCGGCACCTCGCCCGCGCCCGCGCCGAGGCCGGACGCCGGCGCCCGCAGCTCATCCCGGTCCTCGAGGCGCTCACCGCGCGGCTGCGCAACCCCGCCGACGAGCTCGCCCTCCGATTCCAGCAGTTCACCGGCGCGGTGATGGCCAAGGGCGTCGAGGACACCGCGTTCTACCGCTGGACCAGGTTCACCGCGCGCAACGAGGTCGGCAACGACCCGGCCAAGTTCGGCGTGACCTTCGACGAGTTCCACGAGGCCAACGAGGAGCGGCTGCGCGACTGGCCGCGGGCGATGACCGCGCTGTCCACCCACGACACCAAGCGCAGCGAGGACGTGCGGGCACGGCTCGCGGTGCTGGCCGAGGTGCCGGGCGACTGGACCGAGGTGGTGCGCCGGTGGGTGCGGATAGCGCCGCTCCCGGACCCGTCGCTCGCCCATCTGATCTGGCAGGCCGCGGTGGGTTCCTGGCCGATTTCCCGCGAGCGGCTATTCGCCTACGCGGTGAAAGCAGCCCGGGAGGCCGCGACCGCGACCACCTGGCAGCACCCGGACGAGCAGTTCGAGGCCCTCGTCCGGGGGATGGTCGACAAGATCTTCGACGACCCGGCGCTGCACCGCGAGGTCACCGGGTTCGTCGCGTCGATCACCCCGCCCGGCTGGTCGAACTCGCTCGGCCAGAAGCTCGTGCAGCTGACCATGCCCGGCGTCCCCGACGTCTACCAGGGCACCGAGCTGTGGGACTACTCGCTGGTCGACCCGGACAACCGCCGCCCGGTCGACTTCCCGGCCCGGCGTGCGCTGCTGGCCCGGCTGGACGATGGCTGGCTGCCGCCGGTCGACGACTCGGGCGCGGCGAAACTGCTGGTCACCAGCCGTACCCTGCGCCTGCGCCGGCAGCGGCCCGAGCTGTTCACCGGCTACCGCCCGGTCTTCGCCGAGGGCCGCGTCGGCGAGCACGCCCTGGCCTTCGACCGGGGCGGCGTGGTCACGCTGGCCACCCGGCTGCCGGTCGGATTGTCACGCCACGGCGGCTGGGGCGACACCACCCTGTCACTCGACGGCCACAGCTGGACGGAAGTCTTCACCGGGACGAGCTACGGCGGGAACCGCCTGGCGGTGGCCGAACTGCTGCGCATCTATCCCGTCGCTCTCCTGGTGAAAGAATAATGCTCTTCGAAGTGTGGGTCCCCGAGAAGACGGTCAAGCTTCTGGTGGCGGGGGAGGAGCGCGCGATGGAGCGCGGCGACGACGGCTGGTGGCGCCTCTCCTCTGAGGCTCCGCCGGGCACGGATTACGCCTACGTTTTGTCTGATTCGCCAGGACCGCTCCCCGATCCTCGGTCGCCTTGGCAGCCCAACGGTGTGCATGGTCCGAGCCGCGTTTATGACCACTCCGCCTTCGCCTGGACCGATCAGGCCTGGACCGGAAAGCAACTGCCAGGATCGATTCTGTACGAGTTGCACGTCGGCACGTTCACCCCGGCCGGCACCTTCGACGCGGCGATCGAGCGGCTCGACCACCTCGTCGACCTCGGCGTCGACCTGGTCGAACTGCTCCCGGTGAACGCCTTCAACGGCTCGCACAACTGGGGCTACGACGGCGTCTGCTGGTATGCGCCGCACGAGCCGTACGGCGGGCCGGACGGGCTCAAGCGGTTCGTCGACGCCGCCCACGCGCGCGGGCTCGGCGTCGTCCTCGACGTGGTCTACAACCACTTCGGGCCCAGCGGCGCGTACGCCCCGATGTTCGCCCCCTACCTCAGCAAGCACGGTTCCAACCCGTGGGGCGACTCGATCAACCTGGACGGCCCGCTCTCCGACGAGGTGCGCCGCTACATCGCCGAGAACGTGCTGATGTGGCTGCGCGACTACCACGTCGACGGCCTGCGGCTGGACGCGGTGCACGCGCTGGTCGACCACTCGGCGGTCAACCTGCTGGAGCAGTTGGCGGTCGAGGTGGAGACGCTCTCGACGCACCTCGGCCGGCCGCTCTCGCTGATCGCCGAGTCGGATCTCAACGATCCGCGGCTGATCACCCCGCGCGAGGCCGGTGGCTTCGGGCTGACCGCGCAGTGGGACGACGACGTGCACCACGCGCTGCACACGCTGCTGACCGGCGAGCGGCAGGGCTACTACGGCGACTTCGGGTCGCTGGACTGCCTGCGGACCGTGCTCGAGGGCGCGTTCTTCCACGCCGGCACCTGGTCGAGCTTCCGGCAGCGGCACCATGGGCGGCCGGTCAACCGCTCTTTTGTGCCAGGCCACCGCTTTGTCGCTTTCCTGCAGAATCACGACCAGATCGGCAACCGGGCGATCGGTGACCGGATCTCCGCGCTGCTGTCGCCCGGGCTGCTCAAGGTCGGGGCGACGCTGCTGCTCACCGGCCCGTTCACGCCGATGCTGTTCATGGGCGAGGAGTGGGCGGCCAGCAGCCCCTGGCAGTTCTTCACCAGCCACCCCGAGCCGGAACTGGCCGACGCGGTGCGCACCGGGCGGCGGCGCGAGTTCGCGGCGCACGGCTGGGCCTCGGCCGATGTGCCCGACCCGCAGGACCCGGCGACCTTCGAGCGGTCCAAACTGGACTGGGACGAGTCGGCCAAGCCGGAACACGCCGAGATCCTGGCGCTGTACAAGAGGTTGATCGCGCTCCGCCGGCAGTATTCGGACTTGTCGGACCCGTGGCTTTCGCGGGTCGAGGTCTGGCACGGCGACAACTTCGTGGTGATCCGCCGGGGCGGGTGCGTGGTCGCGGCCAACCTGGCGCCGGCGCCGCAGACGGTCAGCCTGCGGTCGGTGCCGAGCAAGGTACTGCTGGCCACCGCGCCGGGCGTGGTCCTGCAACGCGATCGGGTGGAGTTGCCCGCCGAGAGCGCGGTGGTGGTCGCCGCCCGCTGAACCGTGATCGGGTCGATAGGGCACGATGGGGCGATGACGGAGCGCGGTTCGAGCCGGTTCGCCTGGCCGGTGCGGCGGCGTACGCCTCCCAGCCCGGAAGACATCGCCGTGCGCGACATCGACGAGCGGGAGGCCGCCGACCGGCAGTTGCCGCCGCCCCCGCCCGAGCCGATCATGGAACCGCCGCCACGCTTCAACCTCGCCGTCTTCCGGCTGGCCGGGCTCGGCCTGGCGCTGGTGCTCGCCCTCGTGCTGGCCCTGATCCGGGTGATCGGCAGCGGGCCGCCGTCGATCGCGCAGCTGCGCGCCGACGCGGGCGTGGCCGGCTGGCCGGTGCTGACCGTCGGGGTCAAGGGCGACCAGCCGGGCATCGGCTACTACGACAAGAAGCTGAACCTGTGGAGCGGCTTCGACATCGACATCGCGTACATGATCGCGGAGGATCTCGGCTTTCGCCGGCAGGAGGTCAGGTTCTACGCGATCGAGAGCGAGGACCGGGCCCGCATGCAGGCCACCGACCCGGCGAACCAGCAGCGCGTGCCGGTCAAGCTCGTGATCGCCAGCTACAGCATCACCGCCGAGCGGAAAGCGATGGCCGGCGTCAACTTCGCCGGTCCCTATCTCTACACCGAGCAGTCGGTGGTGACTCTCGAGGGACACCCGCCGGTCAACACGTTCAACGACCTCGCCGGGAAGAAGGTCTGTTCGCTCTCCGCGTCGACCAGCACCAACGCGCTCACCCAGGCCAGGGCGATCGTGGTCACCCGCAACCTGGTCAGTGATTGCTTCGACCTGCTGCACAAGCACCAGGTCGAGGCGATCAGCACGGACGCGGCGATCCTTGGCGGCTACAAGGCGCGGGATTCCGGCGACACGATCCACCACTGGGACATCGGGCTGGACACCAGCGAGCAGTGGGGCATCAACGTCGGCGAGAACAAGGCGCTGCAGACGCTGGTGAACGTCACGCTCTACAAGTCGTGGAAGGACCCGCACGACGACCGGTGGGAAATGGCCTATCAGAACAACATCCAGCCGGAGATCGCCAAGAACCTGCCCACCCCGCTCGCGGTGGCCGAGCAGCCGCCGGTGGGCCGCCCCGACGTGCGGCAGCTGCCCTGGGAGAACGACCTCCCGTGACCGATCTCGTGGTCAAGGGTGGCCCGATCCCGCCGCGCCGGCGCCGGGCGCAGCTCAACTGGCTGCTCACCGTGCTGCCGGCCTTCCCGCTGCTGCTGCTGGTCCTGCGGCTGTGGTACCTGAGCCGGCAGGACCTGCCCACGATGCTGCTGCTGGTGCAGTACATCAGCCCGCTCGGCATGATCAGCGCCCTGTTCATCACGCTGATCTGGACCGTGCCCGCGGTGATCCTGGTGCTGAAGGCGCTCGGCGGCATCCTGCTGATCAGCGAGCCGGACGACGCCGGCCGGTCGTTGCTGGCGGTGACCGCGCTGCGGATGCCGGACTGGGTGGTGCTGCTGGCCACCGTGCTCGCCGCGTTCACCTGGCAGTTGAAGTTGCTGCCGACCCTCGGCATGCTGGTCGTCTCGATCCTCGGCGTCACCGCGGTGCTGCGCTTCCGGGCCGAGCGCTGGCTGATGCTGTGGATCACGGCAGGCGTGCCGGTGCTGGTCGGCCTGCTCGTGCTGATCTTCGTCTGGCCCGGCATCGTCTCGGCGCTGCGCCGCGGCGAGGTCTCCACGGCCGTGCTGCTCGGCGTGCCGCCGCTGCTCGGGCCGCTGCTCACCGGGCCGGTGCCGCGCTGGTCGGCCCGGCTGGTCACGCACTGGCCGGCGGTCGCCGCCGCGCTGGTCGCCCCGATCGCGGTCGGCGTGATCTTCCTGCGCGCGCCGGTGCTGCCGAACAGCGCCGTCGAGGTCGCCGCCGACAAGGGGCCCGACCAGGTGATCCGCGGCCAGCTCATCTCGGTCGACGACACCTCCACCACGATGCTGAACAGCGACGGCGACGTGCTGTTCCTCGACAACAACAAGGTCCGCTCCAAGACCCTGTGCCCCGAGCCGGTGCGGCCGCCGGACAGCGCCGTCTCCGTGCGCGGGTGGCAGGTGGAGGAGTCGGCGCTTTCCTGGATCGCTCCCACCCACCGCGACAGCGAGGTAGACCCCAGATGTCTAGGACGCCCCTTGAATCCCAGCTGAACCCCCTTTTTGGCGACGCGCCGCCGCCCTCGTGCAGACAGGCTCGCCGTGATCTGGGAAGCTGCACGCCATGACCTTGCACCTCCGGTGGTCGGCAGTCACCGACCAAGGACACGTCCGCAGCAACAACGAGGACTGTTACTACGCCGGTGACCACCTGCTCGTCGTTGCCGACGGCATGGGCGGGATGGCTGCCGGTGATCTCGCCAGCCGCACCGCCATCGAGTCGATGACCGGCCTAGACGTGCCGATCGACAACGACAACCAGATGGACGCGCTGCATCGGGCGCTCGAGGTCGCGAACGGTCGGATCGCCGAGCACGTGGTCGCCGACCCCGAGCTGCAGGGCATGGGCACCACGCTCACCGCGGTCATCTTCTCCGGCACGCGCGCCGCGATGGCGCACGTCGGCGACTCCCGGGCGTACCTGTTGCGCGACGGGCGGCTGAACCAGCTGACCAAGGACGACACGTACGTCCAGATGCTGGTCGACCAGGGTCTGATCAAGCCGGAGGAGGCGGCCGGCCACCCGCGCCGGTCGGTGGTCACCCGGGTGCTGCAGGGCGAGCCGGTCAGCCCGGCGTACGTGATCGTCGAGCCGGAGAACGGCGACCGCTGGCTGCTGTGCAGCGACGGGCTCACCGCCGTGGTCAGCAACGAGACGATCGAGCAGGAGATGCTCGCCGCCCCCGACCCGAAGTCCTGCGCCGAGCGGCTGGTCGACCTCGCGCTGCGTGGCGGCGGCCCGGACAACGTCACGGTGATTGTCGCCGATCTGACAACGGACTGAGCCACGCGTCATCATTCGCTGATTGCGGTACGTTACTCCGGTCGCGGATCAGGGGGCCCGCGGCTGTTCGCAGCTTTCGCGGGTGGTGGTGGATGAGAGCGCGACTGTTCGTCACGCTGACGCTCGTCCTGGGGGCGGTGGCGCTTGGCGAACTCGTCGGGGAGCGACACTGGCGACTGTTCGACGACATCGTGCAGGCGGTCGCGGGGCTGGCCGCGGCCGGGGTGTGCTTCTCGGCGGCGGCCCGCCGGAGCCCGGGTGTCCAGCGGCGATGGCGCGTCCTCGTCGGCGTGGGCCTGGTCGCGTGGGCGGCGATCCGCCTGTGGGCGGTGGCGTTCGACGTGGTCGACCCGGGCCGGCCGATCGCCTCGCCGATCGACATCGGCTTCCTGGTGCTGCCCGCGTGCCTGATGATCGCGCTGCTCAGCGTCCCCTACGCGCGGCCCCGGCCGGTGCCCGCCTCGGCCCGGCGGGACCAGATCGCGCTGCTGATCGACAGTGTGCTGATCGCCGGTTCGCTGCTGGCGCTGGGCTGGTCGATCATGCCCAGCTCGGCGTTCGACCGGGCCGGCCAGGATTCGCTCGTGCTGGGGCTGGCCGTGGCGTACCCCATCGCTGATCTTCTGCTTTTCACCATGGTCCTGTTACTGCTGCTCACCCGGCCCGGCTCGCCGGTCACGCGGCTGCCCCTGCACCTGGTCGGCATCGCGCTGGCCGGCTTCCTGGTCAGCGACTCGCTGCGGCTGATGTGCCTCGGCGAGGGGGCGCTGACGCCGCTCGAGTCGGCGGGCTACCTGATCGGCTGCGGCTTCGTGGCGCTGGCCGCGGCGAGCCGCCCGGCCGCCCCGGACGCTCCGATCGCGGACGTGGCCGAGCGCGACTGGCTGCACCTGCTTCTGCCGTACGTGCCGGTGACCGCCACCGGCATCGTGATCGCCATCAGCACCGGGGCGGGCAACCCGCTGTCGCCGTTCGAGGCCTACCTCGGCTGGCTCGGGCTGGGCCTGGTGGTGGCCCGGCAGATGTTCACCATCGTGGACAACACGGTGCTGCTCGACCGGGTCTCCGAGGGGCAGCAGCGGCTGCACCATCAGGCCTACCACGACTCGCTGACCGGCCTGGCGAACCGGGCGCTGTTCCGCGAGCGGCTGGTGCTCGCCCTCGACGCGCACCGGCACCGCGGCCGGGCGGTGGCGGTACTGTTCGCCGACCTCGACGACTTCAAGCTGGTCAACGACAGCTTCGGGCACGCGATGGGCGACCGGGTGCTGCGCGCGATCGCCGAGCGCCTGCAGGGCTGCGTCTCGCCGGACGACCTGGTGGCCCGGCTCGGCGGCGACGAGTTCGCGGTGCTGCTCGACCATCACCCCGCCGACGCGGAGCCGGCCGGGCACCGGATCCTGGCCGCGCTGCGCGAGCCGTTCCCGATCGACGGGCACCGGATCGGCGTCGGAGCGAGCATCGGCCTGGTGGTGCCCGACGCGGGCGAGCCGATGTCGGCGGACGCGTTGCTGCGCCGGGCCGACGCGGCGATGTACGTCAGCAAGCGCCGGGGGAAGGGGTCGCTGGCCCGGTACGCCGGGAACCCGGACGGCGGCCCGAACGCGGACATGCCGCACCTGCTGGCCCAGGCGCTGGCCGCGGGCGGCCGGCCGGCGGCGAACGGTTTCGAGGTCTACTACCAGCCGATCGTCCGCCTGACCGACGGGGCGACGGTGGCGGTCGAGGCGCTGGCCCGCTGGACGCTGGCGGCCGGCCCGGTCCACCCCGACGCGTTCGTGACGATCGCCGAGCGCACCGGCCAGGTCGCGGCGATCGACAACTTCGTCCTGGACCAGGCGTGCGCGGATGCCTCCCGGCTGGCGCTGATCTACGGACGGCCGATCGACGTACACGTGAACGTGTCGGCCGCCCGCCTGGGCCAGACCGGTCTGGAGGAGGCGGTACGCGCCGCGCTGTCCCGGCACAACCTGCCGCCGTCCCGCCTGATCATCGAGATCACCGAGACCCACCGCATCGAGGACCTGCCGGTGGCGTCCGCCGCGGCCTCGCGGCTGCGGGCGCTGGGCCCCCGGATAGCGCTGGACGACTTCGGCAGCGGCTTCAACGCGCTGGCGCAGCTCCACTCGTTGCCGATCGACATCGTGAAGCTCGACTCGACACTGACCGATGTGGACACCGACCCGGAGCGGGCGGCGGCATTGTGCCGCTCGGTGCTGGCGATCTGCCACGAGCTGAAGATCGACGTGGTGGCCGAGGGCATCGAGACGGCGTCCCGGGGAGCGGCGCTGTCGGCCTTGGGGTGCCCGTACGGTCAGGGTTATCTCTACGGGCAGCCGGGGCCGCTGCACCGTCTCAAGGCGCCGCCCGGCATTCCGGCCCAGCCCGGTCCGTCCCCGCTTCAGCAGCTCACCTAGGTTCTTTTGTCGTTGGTGCGGCGGGTGGGTTCCGCCGTGGTCGGGTCCTCGGGCCAGGGATGCCGCGGATAGCGCCCCCGCAGCTCGGCGCGAACCTGCGGATACCCCTGCCGCCAGAACGACGCGAGATCCCGGGTCACCGCGACCGGCCGCCCGGCCGGCGACAGCAGATGCAGCAGCACCGGCACCCGCCCGCCGGCCAGCCGCGGTGCGTCCTGCCACCCGAACGCCTCCTGCACCTTCACCGCCAGCACCGGCGCGGCAACGTCCGAATAGTCCACTCGCACCCGCGACCCGCTCGGCACCGGCAGCCGCTCCGGCGCGACCTCATCGAGCCGCCCGGCCACCGACCAGGGCAGCATTTTTCGCAACCCGGCGGTCACGTCGAGCTTGGCCAGATCGGCCCGCCGCCGCGCGGAGCCGAGATCGAGCCACTCCTCGGCCCGGGCGAGCAGCGCCTCGTCGCTGACATCCGGCCACGGCTCACCGAGGGCGGCGTGCGCGAACGCCAGCCGTTCCCGCAGCTCGACCGCGCCCCGCGTCCAGGTCAGCAGCCCGAGCCCCGCTCTCGTCAACCCGTCCAGCAGTGCGGCCCGCACCAGCGCCGGATCGGGCTCGGCGAGCCGGCGCTCGACCAGCGTGATCGCCCCGAGCCGCCGCACGCTGCGCGCCACCACGTCACCGTCGACCCAGCCGATCTCGGTCGACTCGGACAGCATCGCCCCCGCGGCCTCCACCGCCGTCTCCTCGTCGAGCGGCGCCGCGGCCCGAATCCGCGCCGTCCGCGCCCCCGCCACCCGATCGGCCGACGCCACCGCGAGCCAGCCCACCCCGGCGAGCCCGCTCCCGGGGGAGAGCTCGCCCTCCGTCCCGCCCGCCATGAGATAGCCCCGCCCGCCGGCCGCCCGCACCCGCGCAACCCGCTCCGGATACGCCATCCCGACGATCAGCCCCGCCGCAAGATCGTCAGGCAGGTGACGCCCCGGCCGCGGATCGCCCGGCCCCGGTTGGGGATCGCCCGGCCCCGGCAGCGGATCGCCCGGCGCTGGTCGCGAGTCGCCCGGCGCTGGTCGCGGATCGCCCGGCGCTGGTCGCGAGTCGCCCGGCGCTGGTCGCGGATCGCCCGGCGCTGGTCGCGAGTCGCCCGGCCCTGGTCGCGGATCGCCCGGCGCTGGTCGCGAGTCGCCCGGCGCTGGTCGCGAGTCGCCCCGCCCCGGCCGCGAACCGCCCCCACCCTTCTGGGTGGGGCCAAGCAAACCACCTAGCCCCGACAATTCCCGGCCGTTATCCACAGCCCCCGAGCCCATTGCGCCCGGCATTTCGGCAATGTCCGTGTCATCACCCGAGGCGACATCCGCGACCTCCGGCACCTCGACGTCGTCGCCGGGGGAGCGACTCAACGCCGCCGTCAGCCGTCGCACCTCGCCGCGCCAAGACGGCTCGTTGGCCGACCGCGCCCGTCGCCAGGCCGTCACCACGTCATCCGACACCGCCCGCTCGTCGTCCAGCAGCGCCACAATCTCCGCGGCCCGGCGAGCCCCCACCACCGGCGCCCCGTCGAGCAGCGCTCGCGCCAACCGCGGATGCAACCCGGCATCGGCCAGCGCCCGCCCCCGGGCCGTGATCCGCCCGTCCTGGTCGACCGCCCCGAGATCGCGCAGCGTGGTCACCGCCGCCTGCAGCGCCCCCGCGGGCGGCCGGTCGGGCAAGGCCAGCCCGCTGCCGTCCGGATGACCCCACAGCGCCAGGTCGAGCGCGAACCCGGTCAGGTCGGCCGCCGCGATCTCCGCCTCGGGCTGGGCCGGCAACCGCTCGTGCTGCGCCTCCGGCCAGCACCGGTAGACCCGCCCCGGCGCCTCCCGCCCGGCCCGGCCGGCTCGCTGCGTGGCGGCGGCCCGCGACACCGGCACGGTCACCAGCGCGCCCAGGCCGCGCGCATGGTCCATCCGTGGGACCCGGCTCAGCCCGGCATCGACCACCGCCCGCACCCCGGGGACGGTCAGGCTGCTTTCCGCCACCGCGGTGGCGAGCACGACCCGGCGCCGCGAGCCCGGGCGCAGGGCGGCATCCTGAATGGACGCCGGCTGCCGCCCGTGCAGCGCCAGCACCTCGACGCCGAGATCGCCCGAACCGCCAAGGCCGCGGAGATCGCCCGAACCGCCGAGATCGCCCGAACCGCCGACGCCGCCCGAACCGCCGACGCCGCCCGAACCGCCGAGGCCGCCCAGCCGGCTCGCGACCGCGTCGATCTCTCCCGCGCCGGGGAGGAAGACCAGCACATCTCCGTCGCCCTCGGCCAGGGCTCGGCGCACCACCGCCGCCACGTGATCGAGCAGCCGGGGGTCGACCCGGAGCCCGAGCGGCGGGCGGACGGGGGCCGGCGGCGGCGCCCAACGCACCTCGACCGGGAACAGCCGCGCCTCCGCCCGCACCACCGGGACCGGGCCGAGCACCGACGTGTCGGCCGTCGCCGAGGCCGCCACCAGCCGCAGGTCGGGTCGCAGCGCCGCCCGCACCTCAAGCAGGAAGGCCAGCGCCAGATCGGTGTCGAGATGGCGCTCGTGGCACTCGTCGATCATCACGACCGCGGTGCCGGCGAGCTCGGGATCGCGCTGCAGGCGGCGGACCAGCACGCCGGTGGTGACCACCTCGACCATCGTGCGGCGGGAGACGCGGCGCTCGCCCCGCACCGAGAAGCCGACCCGGTCGCCCACCCGCTCGCCCAGCAGCGACGCCATCCGCCGGGCGGCGGCCCGGGCGGCGAGACGGCGCGGCTCGGCGACCACGACCCGCCCTTTCAACGCAAGCGGAACCAGCGTGGTCTTGCCGGTGCCGGGCGGCGCCACCAGCACCGACGCGCCCGCGGCCGCCAGCGACGCCCGCAGCTCGGGGAGAACCGGCCGGATGGGCAGATCGGGCAGCGACGCGTCGGGGATGAGCACGGACCCATCCTTCCGCAGGGGTCCGACAAAACTGAGGCCGGTCGGGTCCGCCCGAAAAACTGTCGGACCCGGGTGGCAAGGTCTGCGGCAACCGGAACGGGACTGTTAATTCCCGCCCAAAGGTCTGCACTCACGTGAGCGGGCCTGCTTGACTGATCGACATCGGGAAGGGGTCGTCGGATGGACGCTGTAGAGGTCTTCAACAGGCTGCCCGCCGCCCGCCTCGAGGCGCAGCTGCGTGCCTGCTGCGCCGCCCCGGGCTGGGGTGCCGCCGTTCTCGCCAAGCGGCCCTACCGGGAGCGACTGGAGATCATCGATGCGGGCGACGCCGCCGCCCGGGCGCTGAGCTGGGACGAGGTGCGGGTCGCGCTGTCCGCCCACCCGCGGATCGGGGAGCGGGCGAGCGGTGATTCGGCGGAGGCGTCCTGGTCGCGGCAGGAGCAGGCGGCCGCCGCGCGGAGCGCCGACGAGCTGACCAAGGCTGCGCTTGCCGACGCCAACCGGACGTACGAAAGCAGGTTCGGTCAGGTGTTCTTGATCTTTGCCAATGGGCGGACGCAGGAGGAGATCCTGGCCGAAGCGCGCGAGCGGCTGGCCAACGACGAGGACACCGAGCGGGTGATCGTGGCGGACGAGTTGCGCAAGATCGCGTTGCTCCGGCTGGAGCGGGTGCTCGATGCCCTCCGATGACGGCACGGAGCCGGAGTTCCACGCCAAGATCTCGACGCACATCCTGGACACGGTGACCGGCGAGCCCGCCCGCAACGTGTATGTGCGGCTGGAGCGGCGCGACTCGTCGGGCTGGCGCATTATCGACGAGGGCCGCACCGACTCCGACGGCCGCCTTCGTTATCGGGTGCCGCTGCACGAGTGGCAGGCCGGCGGCTACCGGCTGTTCTTCTACGTGGAGCCCTACCTGGGGGAGGACTGCTTCTTCCCGGAGGTCACCGTCGCCTTCCACGTCCGTGACCCCGAGCGGCATTACCACGTGCCGCTGCTGCTCAGCCGATTCGGCTACACCACCTATCGAGGGAGCTGACGCCGTGGCGATCGTGCTCGGACCCAACCGTTACGGCAAGGCGGAGACGCGCCTGGTCCGCGTGACCCGCGACGGCGGGACGCACTCGCTGACCGATCTCAATGTCAGCGTCGCGCTCGCCGGCGACCTTGCCGCCACCCACCTGACCGGCGACAACACCGGCGTGCTCCCCACCGACACCATGAAGAACACGGTGTATGCGTTCGCCAAGCAGCACGGCGTCGGCGAGCCGGAGGAGTTCGCGCTGCTGCTCGCCCGCCACTTCCGGAAAACTCAAGGGCAGATAGACCAGGTCAAAATCACCATCGAGTCGTACGGGTGGGACCGTCTCGGGCCGCATTCGTTCCGCCGGGAGGGCGCGCAGACCAGGATCGCCCAGGTCGTCGCCACCGCCGGCGACGAGCAGGTGGTCTCCGGCGTGACCGGCCTGACCCTGATGAACACGACGGCGTCCGAGTTCCACGGCTTCATCAAGGACCGCTACACGACGCTGCCCGAGACCCGCGACCGCATCCTGGCCACCGCCGTCGACGCCCGCTGGCGACATCTGGCCCCGGCCGGCGACTGGGCGGCGTCCTATCACGGCGCCCTCGACGCGCTGACCACGGCGTTCGTCAACACGTACAGTTCCTCGCTGCAGCAGACGCTGTTCGCGATGGGCAGCTACGTCCTCTCCACCCGGCCGGAGATCGCCGAGATCCGCCTGGCGCTGCCGAACAAACACCATTACCTGGTCGACCTGGCCCCGTTCGGGCTGGCCAACGAGAACGAGGTCTTCATCGCCGGCGACCGCCCGTACGGCCTGATCGAGGGCACCGTGACCCGTGACGACGCGCCCCCGGCCACGGCGGAGTGGTACCAGTGATCGTCATCGAGAACGTCGCGATCGCGACCGTGGACCAAAAAGACACCTATCACCCGAGCGGCCACGTCGTGCTCGGTGACGACGGTCGGATCGACGCGGTCGGCGCCGGCCCCGCCCTCGACAAATCGGGCGAAAGGCTCGACGGCAGCGGCTGCCTCGTCACCCCCGGCCTGATCAATACGCACCACCACCTCTACCAGTGGGCGACCCGCGGCCTGGCCGTCGACGAGACCCTGTTCGGCTGGCTCACCACGCTCTACCCGATCTGGGGCCGGCTGGACGCCGAGATCGTCGGTGCCTCGGCCGCCGCCGGGCTCGGCCAACTCGCCCTCTCCGGCTGCACGCTGAGCATGGATCACCACTACGTCTTCCCGCGCGACGGCGGCGACGTGCTCGGGGCCGAGATCGAGGCGGCCCGCCGCATCGGCCTGCGCTTCCACCCGACCCGCGGCTCGATGGACCTGAGCGAGAAGGACGGCGGCCTCCCGCCGGACAACGTGGTGGAGACGACCGACGAGGCGCTCGCCGCCACCGAGCGGGCGATCGACCGCTGGCACGACCCGTCGCCCGACGCGATGCTGCAGATCGCCGTCGCGCCCTGCTCGCCGTTCTCGGTCACCACCCGGCTGATGGCCGAGGCCGCGACGCTGGCCCGGCGCAAGGGCGTGCGGTTGCACACCCACCTCGCCGAGACCGACGACGAGGACGAGTTCTGCCGCAAGCAATTCGGCTGCACGCCGGTGGAGTATGCGGAGCGCGTCGGCTGGCTCGGCGACGACGTCTGGCTGGCCCACGGCGTGCATCTCGACGACTCGGCGATCGAGCGGCTCGGCGCGACCGGCACCGGCGTCGCGCACTGCCCGAGCTCGAACGCGCGGCTGGGGGCCGGCATGGCCCGGGTACGGGATCTGCTTGATCATGCCGTGCCGGTCGGACTGGGCGTCGATGGCGCGGCCTCGCAGGAGGTCTCCCACCTCGGCGCCGAGCTGCGCCAGGCGCTGTATACGGCCCGGCTGCGCGGCGGCCCGAAGGCGATGACCGCCCGCGAGGCGCTGCGGCTGGGCACCATGGGCGGCGCCCGGTGCCTGGGCCGGGAGGACCACCTGGGGTCGATCGAGCCGGGCAAGCTCGCCGATCTCGTGGTGTGGCGGCTGGACGGCCCGGCCCACGACGGCATCGACGACCGGCTGGCCGCGCTCGTCTTCGGGCCGCCCGCGCCGGTCGAGCTGTCCCTGGTCGGGGGCCGTCCGGTCGTGCGGCGCGGCGAATTGGTGCACGCTGACGTGGAGACTCTCCAACGTGCGGCCGCGGCCGCACACCGTCGCCTGCTGACGTGAGGTACCGCTAAGCTACTGGGGAGTAACCAATGCGATTGGAGCCGTCGCGATGACCGAGATCCTGTCCGACGAGGCCGTGGCGTTCGTCGCGGAGCTGAACCGCCGGTTCCGCCCCCGGCGCAACGAACTCCTGGCCGCCCGGGCCGCGCGGCGCGCCGAGATCGCGGCCGGGGGCACGCTCGGCTTCCTCGACGAGACCGCCGGCATCCGTGCCGCCGAGTGGTCCGCCCCGCCCGCCCCCGCCGACCTCCGGGACCGGCGCGTCGAGATCACCGGCCCGACCGAGCGCAAGATGACCATCAACGCGCTCAACTCCGGCGCCAAGGTCTGGCTGGCCGACCTCGAGGACGCCAACACCCCGCACTGGTCGAACGTCGTCGACGGTCAGCGGAATCTGTACGACGCGATCCGCCGGACCATCACGCTGGAGACCGAGCAGAAGACATACGAGCTGAACGGCGGCCCCTACCCGACGATCGTGATGCGCCCGCGCGGCTGGCACCTCGACGAGCGGCACCTGCCGGTCGACGGCGAGCCGGCCGTCGGCGCGCTCGTCGACTTCGGGCTCTACTTCTTCCACAACGCCGCCGAGCTGCTCGAGCGCGGCAGCGGCCCGTATTTCTACCTGCCGAAGATGGAGTCGCACCGGGAAGCGGCACTGTGGAACGACGTCTTCGACTTCGCGCAGGACACGCTCGGGATCCCGCGCGGGACGATCCGCGCCACCGTGCTGATCGAGACCATCCCGGCGGCCTTCGAGATGGAGGAGATCCTGCACGCGCTGCGGCCGCACATTTCCGGGCTGAACGCCGGCCGCTGGGACTACCTGTTCAGCATCATCAAGTACTTCCGCGACAACCCGCGGATGATCCTGCCCGACCGTGCCTCGGTGACGATGACCGCGCCGTTCATGCGCGCGTACACCGAACTGCTCGTCTCGACCTGCCACCGGCGCGGCGCGTTCGCGATGGGCGGGATGGCGGCGTTCATCCCGAGCCGGCGCGATCCGCAGGTCAACGAGGTGGCGCTGGCCAAGGTCCGGGAGGACAAGGAGCGCGAGGCCGGCGACGGCTTCGACGGCTCCTGGGTGGCGCACCCCGATCTGGTGCCGGTCTGCCAGGAGATCTTCGACCGGGTGCTCGGCGCGCGGCCCAACCAGCTCGACCGGCAGCGCCCCGAGGTGTCGGTGACCGCCGAGCAGTTGCTGAATGTGGCGGCCACCGAGGGCGCGGTCACCGAGGCGGGCCTGCGCAACGACGTCTCGGTCGGCCTCCAGTACCTGGAGGCGTGGCTGCGCGGCAACGGCGCCGTGGCGATCAACAACCTGATGGAGGACGCGGCCACCGCCGAGATCTCCCGCTCGCAGGTCTGGCAGTGGATCCACAACGGCGTACGCCTGCCGGACGGCACCGAGATCACCGCCGACCTGGTCGGCCGGATCGAGGACGAGGAACTCGCCAAGATCCGCGAAGCGATCGGCGACCAGGCGTGGACGGCGTCCCGCTTCGACGACGCCCGCAAGCTGTTCGAGCGGGTCGCGCTGGCCGACGATTTCGCCGACTTCCTCACCACGGCGGCCTACGACTCGATCGACTGAACAGATGCGGCTGACCGAGGACGACTACGCGGAGTTCGACGTCCGGCTGGCGGCACACGATGCGTTCCTGCGCTCCCGTTACCCGGGAACGCCGGTGGGCCGCCAGCCCGTGCACACGGTGTACATCCCCGCCGACAAGCTGGGCGGCTTCCGCTCGTGGGGCGACGCCGCGCTCGCCTCGATGACCGACTTTCCCTGGCCGGAGGCCGAGGCGGAGGTACGCGCCAAGCTGGCGCGCGAGCCGATCGAGGATCTCCGTGTCGACTTCGAGGACGGCTACGGCGTCCGCCCCGACGACCAGGAGGATGAGGCGGTCCGGCGGGTCGCCAAGATCCTGGCCGAGGCCGAGGGCCCGCTGCCGCCCTTCGTCGGCATCCGGATCAAATCGCTCGAGGCGGCGACCCGGCGGCGCGCCCTGCGTACGCTCGACCTGTTCCTCTCGTCCTATCAGGACGCGTTCGCCATCACGCTACCCAAGGTGAGCGGCGTCGATCAGGTCGCCGCGATGGTCACCCTCTGCGAGAAACTGGAACGGTCCTACGGCCTGCCCGCCGGGCGCCTGAGCTTCGAGATCCAGATCGAACTGCCCGCCGCCGTCCTGGGCGCCGACGGGGGCGCCACCGTCGCCCGCCTGATCACCGCCGCCGACGGCCGCTGCACCGGCCTCCACTACGGAACGTACGACTACAGCGCCGCCGCCGGCGTGGCCGCTGCCTATCAGGCCCTCGACCACCCGGTGGCCGACTACGCGAAGGCCGTCATGCAGGCCGCCGCCGCGCAGACCGGGGTCCACCTCTCCGACGGCTCCACCAACGTCCTCCCGGTCGGCACCCCCGCCGAGATCCGCGCCGCGTGGCAACTCCACTACCGCCTGGTGCGTCGCTCCCTCGAACGCGGCTTCTACCAGGGCTGGGACCTGCACCCGGCGCAACTGCCGACCCGCTACGCCGCGACGTACGCCTTCTTCCGCGACGGCCGCGACGCCGCCGTCGAGCGCCTGCACCGCTACCTGGCCCGCCAGGAGTCCGGCATTGCCGACGAGCCGGCCACCGCCCGCGCCCTGGCCGGCTACCTGCTCCGCGGCCTGGACTGCGGCGCCCTCACCGACGCCGGGCTGCCCCGCTCCGACCTGCTCGTCCTGGCGCGATAAAGAGCACTACACCCAGTGGGTAGACCCACTGGGTGTAGTGCCGGGCGCGACGACCTCGTACGTCCTGCTCGGGCTGTTGGAGGATTCGGCCCGGCACGGCTATGACCTGAAGCTCGCCTACGACCGCCGGTTCGGCGGCGCCAAACCCCTGCGGTTCGGGCGCGTGTACCGCATCCTCGCCCAGCTCGTTCGCGACCGTACGTGCGCCGGCCCTCCAACCGCACGACCGCGAACCCGGACGCACGACGCGATCGCGCGTCGGGTCACGGCCGAGGACGCGCGTCTCGCGTGAGCGCGTGCCGCGACTGCGGTACTACCTCGAATTCTCGGCGTCGCCTGCGACCTCGACCGGCGGCGCTGCCGTTGAGCGGCATCCGTACCAGAATGTCGGCATGGGCAACGGGGATTCTGGACGAGTTTGGTTGATCACGGGTGCGACGTCTGGTTTCGGCCGGGCGTTGGCGGACGCCGCGCTGGGCGTCGGGGACACGGTCATCGGGGCGGCGCGCCATCCACACCGGTTGAAGGAGCTGGTGGCGGCTTATCCGGCCCGGGCGGAGGCGTTGGAGTTCGACGTCACCGACACGCACCGCGCCGCCGAGGTGGTAGACGCCGTATGGAACCGCTGGGGACGTGTCGACGTGCTGGTCAACAACGCCGGGCGTACTCAAGTGGGTGCGTTGGAGGAGACCACCGACCGGGAGCTACGCGATCTGTTCGAGCTGCATTTCTTCGGGCCGGCCGCGCTGACCCGGGCCGTGTTGCCGCATATGCGCCGGCGCGGCGGCGGCGCCGTGGTGCAGATGTCGAGCGTGGGCGGCCAGGTGACCGCGCCCGGGTTCGGCGCGTACTGCGCCACGAAGTTCGCCTTGGAAGGACTGACCGAGACCCTCGCGCAGGAGGTCGACTTCGGCGTGCGGTTCCTCATCGTCGAACCCGGCGCCTTCCGGACCGGCCTGTTCGATCGCGACGCCGCGCATCTTTCCGAACCGCTGCCGGAATACCACGCCACGGTCGGCCCCACCCGCGAGTACGTGCGTACCGGCGGCGGCAGCCAGCCGGGCGACCCGGCGAAAGCGGCCCGCGCCATCCTGACCGCGCTCGACGCGCCGGCGCCACCGCTGCGCCTGGTCCTCGGCGACGACGCCGTCGACGGCGTCCAAGCCCGCATCGCGTCCCTGGCCGACGAACTCGGCCGCTGGGAGGCCGTCAGCCGAGACACAGCGCTGGACTGATCCCTGCGCTCGATCCCGGCCGGTCCTCCAAAGTGCCGGAAAGAATGCCGGTGGTTTGCCGATCAGATTGCCTGGCACGCCGCGGGACTCGTAGGTGAGATGAAGGCACCATGCGCGCCACGCTCACTGGGCGAAATCCTTCGAAACTGCCGGCCGCTACGCCGATATCGGCCCAGCTCCGACCGCGGTCCGGCGCCGACGAAAGGCGACGAAACGTGAAACAAAGAAACGGTGTCGCGTCCCGCTGGATCGGTGCCGCGATCGCGCTGATCACGATCATCGCGACCTTGGTGATGACCGCCGGCAGTGCATCTGCCAGCCCGGCCCGGCCGCGGTCCGGTGCAGACCAATCGGGCTCCACCTCTGTCGCTGTGCCGACGTCGCACGCGGCAGGGATCGCCGCTTCACTATGCCCCCATCAGGTGTACGCCGGGACCATCCACAGCGACATCAACAACTACCTGGACACCTACGGACAGTCGGGGCAGAGCAAGCCGCCCGGGTACGTACACACGTGGCCGACCAGTTCCGGCAGCACCAATCAGATCTGGTGCGTGGAAAAAGCTACCGAGAGGAACGGCGGCTACTTCATCCACGCGCTCAGTCCCGCCGGGAAATGCCTGGACGGAGGCCCGAACGTCGAGGCCACAAAGGTCTGGGTGTGGGGCTGCAACGGCAGCACCGACCAGCGCTGGTGCTGGGCCGGCAACGGCTACATCGTCAGATACAACGCGGACCTCGGACTGAAGGACAAAGGCTCCCACAATATCGTGATCCTCTCCCAGTCGGGGGCCAGCCGTTGGCACACCTCCGGTCCCACGTTCCCGTACAACTGCTGATCGCGGTCCTTGACAGTGGCCCTTCCGCAACCCTGGGGGCGTTTGCAAAACATCGAAGCCAACACCCCCAGGTCGTACGGCGTGAGCACGGAACCGGCATTCTCGGCGGCCGTGGAAGTTGGGGCCGGCGGGAGGATGAAGGTTTCAGTTCGCCGCTGACGGTTACGCTCCTGGATCTGCGAGCGCGACGCGGCCACCTGTCGCCGGCGGCAGGTTACTCGGCGGGTTGGTCGGTCACATTTTCGGCGATCCAGCGCAGCTGATGTTCCGCACCGTCGTCGCCGACAAGTACGCAGCCCAGTCGCCGGGATCGGCTTCCTCGACGATGCGGCGGCTCCAGCCGGCGAACTCGTCCCGCCGGTCGGCTTCCTCGGTTGCCGTCATCTCGGGCCACCGGCCCTGCGCTTTGGTCGCGGCCATGACGATGTCCGCCAAGTTCTACGCGGTTCCACTCGTGGCCGTGGATCGCCGCGCCCGGTTCGGCGGCGTGTCGAGCCGGGCGCGGCGAGTCGGCTATGCCACGAACCGGGAACGGCGGCGGCGTCCGACCAGGTAGCCGGCGCCGCCGATGAGCAGGAGCACGCCGCCGATGCCGGCCACGGTCCCGGTGTCGGCACCGGTCACCGGCAGCCCGCCACCCTGACCACCGGAAGTGCCCCGGCTCGTGGCGGAACTGGGGATCGCCGCGGCGGGCGTCGTGGCGCTCGGTGTCGCCGGCGGCTGGGACGCGCAGTCGAGCGCACGCGCGGCGTACAGGCCGTCGTTCAGGAAGGCCAGGAAGGCGTCGATGCCTCCATTGTCGAGCGCCTTCTGCGCGGCCGCCTTCACGTGGGGGCCGGCGCCCGTCAACGTGCGGACCACCGTGACCCGCAGATCTGTCGTCCACGCGCCCAGCAGGCCCGTCTTGAGGAATGCCCGAAGGTCGTCCGGGGTGCCGTCCAGCTTCCCCTGAAGTGTGCCCGGCAAGACGGGCAACGACTCCTGGTTCGCCACGTAGAGGATCCGGTCGGCCTCCATCCGCACCTGCACATCGGTGGCGGTGTCCAGGTCGATGGTCATCAACTCGCGGATGTCCTTGTACACCTTGCGCTCGACCGGTTGGCACGACTCGTTGAGCCCCGGCGGTCCGGTTTGGGCCATCGCCGGCGCCGCCGGAATCAGAAATACCGCCGGAACCAGAAGGGCCAGCGCTATCAGGACACCGGGCGGCAACTTCGCTCGCATGTGGACTTCCTCCCCGTTGACGAAAACATGGAGATGCTACCGACGGCGGGCGGAGAAGCAAGTCGGGGTTGCCGGCGGCGATACTCGTGTGCGTATACTCGGCAACGAGTAATACGCCAGGGAGGATGGGTCGATGGCCAAGCGGCGCCGGGTGGGGAATCTGATGGGGCTGGCGATCCTCTCCGCGATCGTGTTCCGTCCGATGCACCCGTACGAGATGGCCGGCACCCTGCGCGGCTGGGGCAAGGACCGGGACTTCGAGATCAAGTGGGGCTCGCTCTACACGGTCGTCCGAAACCTGGCCAAGCACGACCTGATCGCCGAGGTGGAGAGCAGCCGCGAGGGGCGCCGCCCGGAGCGGACCGTCTACCGGATCACCGACGAGGGCCGGGCCGAGCTCGTCGACTGGGCGAGGGAGCTGCTCTCCGAGGCCGAGCCGGAGTATCCGAGGTTTCGCGCCGGCCTTTCGGTGATGGCGGTGCTCGGGCCCGACGAGGTGGTGACGCTGCTGCGACAGCGCCTGGCGGCCGTCGAGCGGGAGATCGCCGAGGCCCAGGCGGCGCATGAGTTGCACGCGCCGCGGGTGCCCCGGCTGTTCCTGATCGAGCTGGAGTACGACCTGGCCATGCTCGAGGCCGAGCGGGCCTGGATGGGGTCGCTGATCGAGGAGATCGACGGCGGGACGCTGCCGGGGCTGGACGGGTGGCGCCATCACCACGAGACCGGGGAGGTGCCCGCCGAGATGGTGGAGCTCGCGGAGGAGAGCGTCGAAACGTACGGCGACAAGAAGTAAGAACGGTCCCGGCGGGCTGCTGCAACAGACCGCCGGGACCGGGCCTCGAACCACAAGTCATGGGAACCACGACCCGGGCCGAAGGCGGCAACCACAGGATACCGGGCCGACCTCCCATGGCGAAAAACCCGCAGAAGCGGACAAATCGCGGCAGAGGGAGAAGAGCCATGAGTAAGCGAGCGGAACAGGTCGCGATCATCGGCGGCGGCATCGCCGGGCCGGTGGCGGCGCTGGCCCTACGCAAGGCCGGACTGAAGGCGACCGTCTACGAGAGCTATCCGAGCACCGCCGACGGGCTGGGCGGCACCATCGCGCTCGCGCCGAACGGGATGGCGGCTCTGGAGATCGTCGGGGCGGCCGAGGCCGTCCGGGCGGTCGCCGAGCCGGCGCATCGCCAGGTCATGGCGATCGGCGGCAAGCGCGTCCCGATGCCGGCGCTGGCCGGGGTGGAGCCGTACCAGGTGGTGCGGCGCGCTGACCTCTACCGGATCCTGCACGACCGCGCGACGGCCGAGGGCATCACGATCGAGCACGGCCGCCGGCTGACCGAGGCGCGCGAGGAGGGCGACCGGGTCACGGCCGTCTTCGCCGACGGCTCGACCGCGACGGCCGACGTGCTGGTCGGCGCGGACGGGGTGCAGTCGACCGTCCGCCGGCTGATCGATCCGGACGCGCCCGGCCCGAGCTACACCGGCATGCTCGCCTTCGAGGGCGTCTCCGCCTTCGAGGTGCCGGAGGAGCCGGGCACGATGACCTTCGCGTTCGGCAAGCGCGGCTACTACATTTACTGGCCGGCCGTCGGCGGCGGCACCACCTTCGGCGTGAACGTGCCGCATCCGCGGCCGCTGACGATCAAGGAAGCCCGGGCGGTTCCCGTGCGCGAGTGGATGGCGACCTTGCTCGGGGTGTACGGCGAGGACGCCCCCGGCGGTGACCTGCTCCGTCACCTGCCCCCGGAGAAGCTGCAGGTCAGCGGCGCGCTCTACATCATGCCCCCGGTCCCGCACTGGTACCGCGGCCGGCTCGTGCTGGTCGGCGACGCGGTGCACGCCCCGTCCAACAGTTCCGGGCAGGGCGCGTCGCTGGCGATCGAGAGCGCGATCGAACTCGCCCGCTGCCTGCGCGACCGGGAGGTGCCCGAGGCGTTCGCGACCTACGAGCGAACCCGCCGCGGCCGGGTGGAACGAATCGCCGCCCGGGCCGCGAAAATCAACCACGCCAAGACGCCCGGCCCGGTCGCCAGGGCATTGATGTCGGCCATCATGCCCATTTTCCTGGAGCTGGCGATGAAGCCGGAGAAAACCTTCGGACCGGAGCAGCGTTACCGCATCGATTGGCCCGCGACCGCCTGAGCGAAGGCCTCTTCCAGGGCCGGGCGGTCGGGGCGGCCGATCGCCCGGAACCGGGCCATGCCGCCGTCGGGATGGATGTCGAGCCGCAGCCGGTCGACTCTTCCCTGGATGGCCGGGAAGCGGTGCGGCGTATCCGGGTTGAGCGGCGTCCTCGGCAGCAGATCGAACCAGTCCTCGCTGCCGAGGGCGCCGCGCACCGAGGCCGCGCCGGGGGAGTTGCCCTTGAAATGGCTGGTGTCCAGGTCGAGGAATTGGATCGTCGACGGGGCGGCCAGCGCGATCTCCACCCAGTCATTGCCGTCGGTGCGGCGGCGGGCCGTCTCCCAGCCGTCGCCCATGTGCTGCGCGAGCCCCGGCATCAGCAGGTTGTGCGGCCGGCCGAAGAACATGTTGCTGCACCCGGTGACCCGCCCGCCATTCGCCAGTGCCGCCACATCGACCACCTCGGGCAGCAGCCCCGGATCGGGAACGACGTCGCCGTGCACCCGCAGCCGGGCCACCCCGCCGTCCGGATAGATGGTCAGCCGCACGTGCGTGAATCGGCGCCGGTCGGTGACCGGAAACAGATTCCGGGTGTCGCCTTGCAAGGGGGATTTCGGCACGAGGGGCACCCAATCGGCGTCCCGGAGATCCGCGCCGGCGGGGTGACCGTCCGTGGCCAGTGCGTCGATCGACGCGTGCGTAGGGTAGTTGCCGACGAAGAACGCCGTGTCGACGTCGACGCCGTGGATCACGCCGGGCGCGCCGAGCCGGACGATCGCCACGTCCTCGCCCGGCGCGCGCCGCCGCCGGGTCTCCCAGCCGTCGTAGACCTGGCCCTTCTGGTCGAAGGTGCGCGGCGTGAACGTCGGCGCGTGCGGCAGGACCAGGTGATCCGCCGCCGCGAAGAACTCGTCGTTGGCGTAGACCACCCCGCCGCCGAGCGCCCGCGACGCCAGGTCGGGCCGGTTGCTGAACTCCTCCATCGGCTATCCCTCCCGGGTCAGAAAACGGCCGCCGGCCTCGTCGGTGGTCACGCTGCGTCCGCGCAACCAGGTCGCGCGGACCACGCCGTGCAACACCTTCCCCGCGTACGGGGTGACCGCATGGCGATGATGCAGCCGCCGCGGATCGACGGTGAAGCTCGCCTCGGGGTCGAAGGCCACCAGGTCGGCGTCGGCCCCCGGCGCGATCCGCCCCTTCCCGGCCAGCCCCACGAGATCGGCGGGCCGGCGCGCCATCCACTCCACCACGTCGGCCAGCCGGTGGCCGCGCTCCCGGGCGGCGGTCCAGATCACCGGCAGCCCGAGCTGCACCGACGCGATCCCGCCCCAGGCCGCCGCGAAGTCGCCGGTGTCCCGCCGCTTCAGCTCGGGCGTGCACGGCGAGTGATCGCTCACCACGCAGGTGATCAGGCCGTCGGCGAGCGCCCGCCACAGCGCGTCGGCGTTGGCCGCGTCCCGGATCGGCGGGCAGCACTTGAACTCGGTCGCGCCGTCCGGGATGTGGCCGGCGTCGAGCGTCAGGTAGTGCGGACACGTCTCGGCCGTCACGCGTACCCCATCGGCCTTTGCCGCCGCGATCAGCGGAAGCGCGCCCGCGGCCGAGAGATGCAGGATGTGCACCCGCCGGCCGGTCGCCCGGGCGGCGTCGATGGCGGTCGCGATCGCGGCCTGCTCCGCCTCGGCCGGCCGGGAGGCGAGAAAGTCGGCGTAGGCGGCCGAGGCACCTTGCGAAACCAGGTGACCGGGATCCTCGGCGTGCACGACGAACAGCGCGTCGACCGCCCGGAGCGCGGTGCCCAGCTCGGCGGGGGAGACCGGCGGGAACTCGGGGACGCCCGAGTCGGCCAGGAATGCCTTGAAGCCGAAGACGCCCGCGTCGTGCAGGGCGGCCAGTTTGTCGGCATTACCGGGGATCGCGCCGCCCCAGAAGCCGACGTCGACGTGGATCTGCCCGGTCGCCGCCTTGCGCTTGACCCGCAGCGCGTCGACGTCGACCGTCGGCGGCAGGCTGTTCAGCGGCATGTCGATGATGGTGGTGACGCCACCGGCCGCGGCGGCCCGGGTGGCGGTGGCAAAGCCTTCCCATTCCGTACGCCCGGGCTCGTTCACATGCACGTGGGTGTCGACGAGGCCCGGCAGCAGGGCGGTGTCGCCGAGATCCTGATCGTCGGCGGCCTCGACCGGTTCGTCGTAGCCGGTCACCGCGACGACCTTCCCCTCGGCGATCGCCACGGCACCCGGGCGCTCGCCGCCTTCGGTCAGCACACGCCGGGACCGCAAGACGAGATCAACCATGGCCCCGACACTAGCGGCGGCGCGGGTGACAATGTGCGGCATGGCCTATGACGAGGCGTTGGCGGAGCGGCTGCGCGAGCGGTTCGCGGACGATCCGGCCGTGACCGCGAAGAAGATGTTCGGCGGTCTGGCCTTCCTGACGAACGGCAACATGACGGTCGGCGTGCACGCGGACGAGCTGATCGTCCGCATCGACCCGGCGTCGGTGGCCGGGCGCCCGGGCGTGCGGCCGTTCGAGGTGGGCGGCCGGAGCATGCCGGGCTGGATCCTGGTGGCGGGGGAGGTGCTGGACGACCCGGTGCTGGACGAGTGGGTCGCGCTGGCCCGGGCGCACGTCGCGACGCTGCCGCCGAAGAAGAAGTGACCGGCCGGAGCGTGACCCTGGTGCTCGTCACCGGGGACTTCTTCGCCACGACCGACGGGCTCGAGCGGCTGAGCGATGAGCTTCCGGAGCGGCTCGAGGCGATCGGCGAGTGCGGGCTCCCGGACACGCTCGTGCACGGCGACCTGCACCCGGGCAACGCCCGCACCGACGACGCCGGCCGGCTGACCATCATGGACTGGGGTGACTGCGTGATCGGCCACCCCGCCGTCGACATCCTCCGGCTCACCGAGGGCCTCGCCGCGCCCGAACCGGTGCTCGAGGGATGGGCGTACCGCTGGCGGCGGGAGCGATCCGGCAGCGAGCCCTTGCGTGCCGCCCAGCTGATGCGGCCGATCGCCGCCCTGCGGTTGGCCGTCGTCTACGCCGGTTTCCTCGACGCCATCGAGCCCGCCGAATGGCCCTAGCACCGTGACGATGTCCCCGCCTGCCTGTCCGCGGCGGTCCGCGCCTCTATCGTGAAGGGATGACCGGTCCACGCGGGGACTACCTCGACCAGATCCGGCAGGACGGCGTCGACCTACCGCCGGAACTGGCCGAGGCGTTCGCGAGCGTGCCCCGCGAGGCGTTCGTCCCCGACGGCTTCCAGCGCCGCGACGGCAGCTGGGTGCGCCCCGCCGACCCGGATTTCCTGGGCACCGTCTACAGCAACGACGTGCTGGTCACCAAGATGGACGGCCGGGTGCCGATCAGCTCGTCCAGCCAGCCGTCGCTGATGGCCATCATGATCCTGGCCCTGCGCGTGACCCCCGGCCTGCGGGTGCTCGAGATCGGCGCGGGCACCGGCTACAACGCCGCCCTGCTCGCTTCGCTCGGGGCGACGATCACCAGCATCGACGTGCAGGAGGACGTGGCGGTCCGGGCACGCTCGGCGTTGGCTCGCGCGGGCATTGCGGGCGTACGGGTGGAGCACGCCGACGGCTATCTCGGCGCCCCGGGTTCGCGCTTCGACCGGGTCATCGTCACGGTCGGGATCGCCGGCGTCTCCCCGCACTGGCTGGCCCAGCTCGATCCGGGCGGCTTCGTGCTGGCCCCCGTGGCGCACGCCGGCACCGACCCGGTCCTGCGGGTGAGCGGCCCGCCCGAGGGCCCGGTCACCGGCGTGCCGATCTGCCCGGCCGGCTTCATGCGCGCGGCCGGCCCGCTCAACGCCGACCACCCGGGCGCCTTCCCGCCCCCGGTGGCGGCCGGCGCCCTCGCCGAGATGGCCGAGGCCGCGCCGCCCCGCTTCGACCCGCCGCTGGACGACGTCGCCTACCGCGGTCTCTGGTACGCGGCCGGCGTCCTGAGCCGGCGCGCCACCCTCGCGATGGTCCCCGGCAAGGACCACCTCCGCCTGGCCCTGGTCGACACCGCGGGCACCGGCGGCGCCGTCGTTCTCCCCGACGGCAGCGTGCTGGCCGGCGGCCCGGAGGCGGCGACCTTCGCCGCCTTGGCCGTCGACATCCTGGACCGCTGGACGACGCTGGGCGGCCCCCCGATGCGCGCGTGGCGGGTGGAGTTCTCCCGCGCCGGCGATCCGGCGTCGCCGATCTGGGTCCCCGACGCCTGGGAGGCCGGCGAATGACCGAGGCCGTGCTGGAGTGGCTGCGAGCGCGCGGCGCCGAGGCGATCCCGCACGCGGGCGGTTCGCTCTACGAACACCTCGGCCGGGTCGCCGACCGGCTCTCGGCTCACGGCGCGCCCGAGGCGGAGCGCCTGGCCGCCCTGACCCACGCGGCGTACGGGACGGACGGCTTCCCCGTGGTGCTGCTCGACGTCGTCGAGCGGGCCGCCCTCCGCGACCTGATCGGGGCGGAGGCGGAGGAGCTGGTCTACCGCTACGGCGGCTGCGACCGGGGACGCACCTGGCGGGCGCTGCCGTCGACCGGCCTGATCTGGAGCCGCTTCACCGGCAACAGCGCCGCGCCGACCCCGGCCGACCTGCGCGCCTTCGCCGACCTGAGCATCGTCAACGAGCTGGACGTCTACGAACGGTCCCCGGAGATCGCGGCAAAGGCCGGCGACTACTTCCGCTCGGTCTTCCCGGCCTGGGAGCCCATCACCTCGCCCGCGGTGATGGCCGACGCCCGCCGAGTGCTCGGTATCTGAAGGGTGAGCGGGCAGCTCAGCGTTTCGACGAGGCAGGGAGCGAGCGAAGATGGCCAGAGTTGTCATGCAGGCGGTCGTATCGGTGGACGGCTACATCGCCTATCCCGATGACTCGGTCGGACCGCTGTTCGACTGGTACGGCAACGGGGACCGCACGATCCAAGCCAACGACAAGTGGGCGTTCAACGTCAGCCGCGCCTCGGCCGAATACGTGAAGCCCTTCTGGGACGCCATCAAGGTCACCGTGATCGGCCGCCACCTGTTCGACACCACCGACGGCTGGGCCGGCGTACCCGCCGCCGGCGACGAGCTCGTCGTCGTCACCCATCGGCCGCTGCCCGAGGAATGGCTCGCCAGATTTCCCGGCGCACCGTTCCGTACCGCCGACTCGGTCGAGGCCGGCATCGCCGTCGCCAAGGACCTCGCCGGCGACGGCCTGGTCTGCGTGACCGCCGGCGACGTCGGCGGCCAGGCATTCTCGGCGGGCCTCGTCGACGAGGTAGCGATGGACGTCGTCCCGGTGGTCATGGGCGAGGGGATACGGTTCTTCGGCAGCCACACCGGCACCGTCCTCCTCGACGACCCGGACATGATCGTTCAGGGGGACCGCGTGCTGCACCTGCACTACACCGTCAACCGCCGGTGACCCGCTGGGCGGACCCGGCGAAGCGGGGAGCACCGGGCTCCAGGTCGACCCGGGCCGCCCGGGCGGCGAAGCTGATCGCGTGGTACCACCCGCACAGCAGCAAGGTGTCGAGCAGCTGCGGCTCGTCCAGCACCTCGCGAGCGGACCGCCACAGCTGGTCGTCGACGTCGCCCGCGTCGTGCAACGCGTCGGCGACCCGGATCAGCGCCCGGTCGCGCGGTGCGGTCCAGCAATCGTCGCCGGCTGACCCGTGGGTGAGCGAGCCGATCTCGGACCGGTCCAGCCCGGCGCGATCGGCGAAGACCATCACGTGCACACCCCACTCGTACTCGCAGCCACAGCGAGCACACGTGCGCAGGATGACGATCTCCCGCTCGCGCAGCGTCAGGGACAAGCGGCGACCGAGCTCGTAGCGGCCCCAGTGGGTCATCGCCTCCGCCATCGGCAGGTTCCTGGCGAAGGTGCGGAACAGGCCGATCGGTGGCTGCCCGGGCGGCATCATCGCGGCGAGCTGGGCCGCCACATCCGCCGCGAAGGGTGGTTCCAGTGGAGTTATCCGTGCCATGACGCCTCCCTCAACGCCCACTCCGGATGACGCTAGCGCTTCTATATCAGAAGCGCTAGCGGCATCTTCGGAGTCGGCGGCGGCATGGTGCCCGCCGGGTTATCGGACGAGTTCGCGGCCGCCCGCCAGCGACAGTGTCTGTCCGTTGATGTGACCGTTTGCCGCCGAGGCCAGATAGGTGATCGCGGACGCGACGTCTTCGGGCGTGCAGATGCGGCCGGTGGGGGTTTTCTCGGATTCGGCCGCGACCGCTTTCGGCCCGAGGAAGGGGGCGTTCAAAGCCTTGTCGGTGAGGGTGAAGCCGGGGCGGACGACGTTGGTCAGGATGCCGTGGCGGGCTTCCCGGACGGCGAGCACCCGTGCGGCCGTTTCGAGTGCACCTTTCGCCGTGGCGTAGGCGAGCGGTCCCGCCATGGGTTGCTCGACGATGTCCGTCGACACGGCGACGATGCGCCCCCAGCCGGCGGCGCGCATGCCGGGCAGAGCCGCATCGATCAAGGCCAGCGGACCCACGGTGTTCACGGCCAGCGAGGTCGTGAGGCCGCTGATCTCGGCATCGTCGAACGATGGCCACTGCACGGCGTTGGCGACAAGGACCGTGACCGCGCCAAGGCGTTCGGTGATTTCCTCGATGACGCTCGGTGCGGTGGCCGGGTCCCGGTGATCGAGCCGGACGGCGCAGGCTCGGCCGCCTTCTCGCGTTATGGCATCGACGACGTCCGTGACGCCGTCGTGGTTGGTGCGCCAGGACAGTGCCACGGCGGCACCCTCGGCGGCCAGATGCAGGGCCGCGGCTTTGCCGATGGCGCCCGAGGCGCCGGTGACGAGAGCCACGGTGCCGGAAAGGCCAGTTTCCATCACGATCTCCATAGTCGGCTATAGGTTAGCCGACTATGTACCGTGGAATCGTGGATCGTCAAGCCGTACACTGCCGGAGTGGAACTGGCGGATGTCCTGGCTACCAACAAAGCCCTGGTCAAGGTGGCCAAGCTCTACCGGAGCGCGCAAGCCGACGTGCTGAGCGGACTCGCCTTGCACCCCGGGCAGGACGTCCTGTTGTGGATGCTCGGCCAAGAGCCCGATGGCGTGACCGTCTCGGAGATCGCGGCCCGGCTGGGCGTGGAGCAGCCCACGGCGACACGCAGTCTCAGCCGCCTCGAGCAAGGTGGCTGGTTCGTCCGGCAGCCCGTGCCGGGGGATCGGCGGGCCACCCGTATTCGGTTGACCGATAAAGGCCGAGCGGTCGTCCCGGAGATAGAGGCAGCCTGGCGTACGCTCGCCGAGACCGCAACCGCCGGAATGGCGAACGACCAACAAGCCATTCTGATCGAGCTGCTGGAGAAGGTACGCGGAAATCTCCTCGCCCTTGCCACGGAAACTGAATGACGAGACCCGCGGGGTCTCGGCGTCGCGGGAGAGGGTGAGTGGGCAGCTCAGCCCGGCGGTCGCGGCAAAGGCTGAACCATGCGATCAGCTCGCGTGGTGCGGCGGGGACCTGGCTGGGCCTCGTACGTCCGCATGGGGTTTAGAAGGTTTTGTGGTGGCGGTCTTTCCAGGGGCGGCCGTCGGGGTCGTAGAAGAGGCGGTAGACCGGCAGGGACCAGAGGCGTTGGTGCCACGGGAGGTGTTCGGGGGAGTGCGGGAAGGCTCGGCCGGGTGGGCGAGGGGCGGTTCGTCCGGAGTCGCTCCAGGCGCGTAGGCGGTCGGCGGAATCGGTCATGGCGCGGACGGCTGACATCGGGTCGAGCAGGTCGGCGTCGTCGCCGTCGGGCCGGTCCAGGTGTTCGCGCATGAGGGAGAGGCGCAGGTCGCGAGCGAAGCGGCGGGCCTCGCCGGATGGTGGGCGGTCGTCGAGGGTCTCGTCGAGGATGGCGCAGCAGACCTCACTGTCGTGGGTCCAGGAGCGACGGTTGAAGTTGTCGCTGCCGACGGTGCACCACGTGTCGTCGATGACGCAGACCTTGGCGTGTACGTAGGTCGGCGTGCCGGCGTGGTTCTCCAGGTCGAAGACGTGCATCCGGTCGGGGGCGGCCAGTCGGCAGACGGCCAGCGCCTGTTCGCGGCCGATCTCGTTGGGTGGCAGGGCGAGTCGGCCGTCGACGTCGGGGTGCCGCGGGACGACGGCGATCACGTGCAGGCTCGGGGTGTCGCGCAGGGCGGCGGCGAAGAGTTCGGCGACCTCCGTGGACCACAGGTACTGATCCTCCAGGTAGATCAGGTGCCGGGCCAGGCGGATGGCCTTGGTGTAGGCGCGGGCGATGCTGCGTTCCCCATCCCTGGCGAATGAATACCGCGGGCGCATCGCCGGATACGTTCGGAGGACCTGGATGGTCAGCGGACCACAGGGAGGTGGGTCGGGTGGCTGAGGCGGCAGGGGGCCGGCGTTCGGGTCGGCGTGCTTGCGGCGGTCGACCAGGGTGGCGATCGGGCCGTGCTGATCGAGCGGGGCCGGATCGTTCCAGCGCTCGCGGAAGGTCAGGTCGAGGGCGCCGACGACCGGACCCTTCACCGCGAGCTGAACGTCATGCCACGGCGGATTTTTCCCATACTTTCGTGACATTTGCACGGGTTGGGGGTCGCCGGTGTGCGACGCGTCGTCGCGGCGGCTGTGGCAGAGGTCGATCCCGCCGACAAAGGCCACATCCCGGGCGGGGTCATCGGGATGCCGCAGGATCACCAGCTTCTGATGGTGCGAACCGCCCCGCCGCACGCGCTGGTCGAGCAGAACCTCGCCGCCGGCGGCCCGTACGTCGTCGCCGAGGTTGCGGTTCTCCTCCTCGCTGTAGGCCAATTTGTCCAGATGAGACCGCCAGAGGAGGCCCTTGACGATCACCCCTCGCCGGGCGGCCGCCGCGAACAGGGCGGCGACCGTCGGGCCGCCGGGGCGCAGCAGCTCGTCGGGGTCGCCGCGCCAGTCGGTGAAGAACAGGTGGTCACCCGCACGGAGGCTGTCCACCTCGGTCGCCAGCCGGTCAAAATACGTTATTCCGTGAATAAGTGGTTCGGCGGAGTTTCCCGCGCACCAGATGGGTATGGAGGAGTCCGGGTTGCCGCGCTCCTGCCCGCTCAGGAACCAGTCCAAGGCAGCCTTCCGAGGTCGATGTCGCCCTCACGTTAAGCCCCTTGACGGACTCCCGCACTCTGGCAGCACAACCCGGAGGGACCAGCCATGACCAGCGAGCCGATCGTGGAGAACGTAGCCGTCCCCGCCGCCGACAAGGGCCTGCTCATCGCCGTCCTGCTGATCGTCCTGCTCGGGGCCGGCGGCATGCTGTTCATGGTCTAGACCCGGGTCTAGAGCGCCCACTCGTCGCCGCGGATGATCTCGACCGTGCCCTTCGGGCCGGTGCCGGTCACCGTGATGCCGTCGCCGCCGATCACCACGTCGGTGTGCACGCCGGACATGTTCAGGCCCAGCTCGCTGCGCTCCTGCTCGCTCATCGCCAGGCCGCCCTCGACCGCGAACGGGAAGCTCTGCCCCCACGCCACGTGACAACCCGCGTTCTCGTCGAACAGCGTGTTCTGGAAGACGATGCCCGCCTTCGCTATCCGGCTGTCCTTGTCGACCAGCGAGACCTCGCCGAGGCGTGCCGAGCCCTCGTCGGTGGCGACCTGCGCCCGGATCACCTCGGCGCCCTCGTCGGCCTCCACCTCGGTGATCCGGCCGTCCCGGAAGGTGACCCGCAGGCCGGTGACCAGCTGGCCGAGGATCACCATCGGCCGGGTCACCCGGATCACGCCGTCGGCGCGCCGCCGGTCGGGGCTGGTGAAGACCTCCTCGGTCGGGATGTTCGGCAGGTACGCGATGCCGTCCGGGTCGATCATGCCGCCGCCGGTCCAGCGCGCGTTCGCCGGCAGGCCCACCGTCAGGTCCGTGCCCTCGCCGACGTACCGCACCTCGGTCAGCTCCAGCGCGTCCAGCTGCCGGGCGCGCTCGCCCAGCGTCGCCGACCGCCGCTGCCACTCGGCCGCCGGGTCCGGCGCGTCCAGCCGCATCGCGGTGCCGACCGCCGCCCACAGCCGCTCCACATCCGGCTCGCCGAAGATCTGCTCGGCCCAGCCCGGGTTCGGCGCCGCGACGACGCTCCACCGCATCCGGCCGAACAGCGCGCGGCGCCGGGCCTGCGCCTCCTCCCACCGGCGGGCCGCGACCTTCTTCGGGTCGGCGCCGTCGAACAGGTGCGGATTCGCGTCGCCGACCAGGGCGATCGACGCGACGCCGGCCGCCGCCCACTCCTCGATCCGGGCGAGCGCCCACGGCCGGGCACGGGTCAGATCCTCGATACTGGCGTGGTCGACGGCCGAGCGCAGCATCGGCCCGTCGGTCCAATTCGTCTCGACCCAGCCGGCGCCGGCCCGGTAGGCGGCCTCGACGACGGCCCGCGCGATCTCGAGATGGGCGGTGTCGGTGTCGACCACGACTCCCTGCCCCGGCTGCACGTTGACCCCGGCTCGCACGACCAGGTCGGCCAATCGCTCGATCTGTCCCATGCCGGAGAGCCTATGTGATGACGCTTCTTAATTGGGGTGCGGTGCGCCGCCCGGGTCTCTACTGTCGGACCCGATGACGATCGCTCACGATGTGGCCGGCGATGGCCCGGCTGTCTTGTTGCTGCATTCCACGGTGGTCGACCGGCGGATGTGGGATCCGCAGGTCCCGGCGCTGGTCGAGGCCGGCTTCCGGGCGATCCGCTGCGACCTGAACGGGTTCGGCGACTCCCCGGTGCCGACCGGCCTCTACAACGACGCCGACGACGTGCTGGCGGTCCTCTCCTCGCTGGCGGTCGACGATTTCGCGATCGTCGGGGCGTCCGGCGGCGGCCGCGTCGCGCTGGAGATCGCCGCACGCCGCCCGTCGCGGGTGACCGCCCTGCTGCTGCTCTGCACCGCGGTGGGCGGTTTCGAGCGCGGCCCGGAGCTGCGCGCCTTCGGCGAGCGGGAGGACGCGCTGCTCGAGGCCGGCGACCTGGATGCGGCGGCCGAGCTCAACGCGGTCCAGTGGCTGGGCCCGGAGGCAGATCAAAAGACCCACGCGGCCGTACGAGAAATGCAGCGCCACGTTTTCGACGTGCAGTGGGGCGTCGACGAGGAGCCGGAACAGCGCACCTACGAGTATGACCTCGAGGCCGTCACCGCCCGCACGCTGCTGGTCACCGGCGCCCACGACCTGCCCGACTTCCGCCGGATCGCCGACGACCTGGCCTCGGTGATCCCGGGCGCGAAGCGGCTGGAGCTGGCCTGGGCCGGCCATCTGCCCAGTATGGAACGGCCCGACCTGCTGAACCCGGTACTGCTGGACTTTCTGGCGCTCAGCTGAGCGCGTCCAGCTTCTCCTGGATGCGGTCGCGCCGCTGCTCCAGCGTGTCGATGATCGCCTCGTTCTCAGCGATGCCGGTCAGCTCGGTGGCGATCTCCTCGGGCTCGATGTAGCCCTCCGAGGTGTCGGTGTCCTGCCCGCGCCGCGCCTGGGCGTCCCCGCCGACCCGCCGCAGCTCGGCGAGCTCCTCCTCGACGTCGCGGAGTTCCTGGCGCAGCTGCTCGGCCGTGGTGTCGTCGCTCATTTCGCCATCCTAGATCGGTCCGCGGCTAAGGCATCCCGGGTACCTGCCGATCGGGTAGTTGTGAGATGCCTCGCGATCGTCGCCGTGGCCGTTCTCGCAAGCGCGGCCGGTGGCTGCGCGGGGGACGGCGGCGCCACGGAGTCGGCCCCCGATCTGGGCACGATCGGCATTGCGATGCCGACCAAGGACAGTGCCCGGTGGATCGCCGACGGCGACAACATGGTCAAACAGTTCCGGGCGCTCGGCTACCGCACCGACATGCAGTACGCCGACAACGACGTGCAGAAACAGATATCCCAGCTGAACAGCATGATCTCGGCCGGCGACCGGGCGCTGGTGATCGGCTCGGTGGACGGCAGCGCGCTCAAGGGCCCGCTGCAGGCCGCGCACGACAAGAACATCCCGGTGATCGCGTACGACCGGCTGATCCGGGACTCGGCGAACGTCGACTACTACGCCAGCTTCGACAACTTCAAGGTCGGCGTGCTGCAGGCGACCGCGATCGTGGCCAAGGCCGGGCTCAAGAAGGGCGGCCGGACCTGCCGCGCGGAGCTGTTCGCCGGGTCGGCGGACGACAACAACGCGCGATTCTTCTTCGACGGGGCGATGAGTGTGCTCAAGCCGTACCTGACCGGCGGCACCCTGGTCGTGCCCAGCGGCCAGACCAAGTTCGCGCAGGTCACCACGAAACAGTGGGACGGCAAGGTGGCGGCGGCGCGGATGGCGAGGCTGCTCGCCGGCGCGGACCGGTCGGTCACTCTGGACACCGTTCTCTCGCCGTACGACGGGATCTCCCGCGGCATCATCGAGACCCTGCGGCAGCACGGCTACGGCTCGGGCGGCAAGCGGCTGCCGGTGGTGACCGGCCAGGACGCGGAGCTCGACTCGGTGAAGCTGATCAACAAGGGGGTCCAGGCCGAGACGATCTACAAGGACACCCGGGAGCTGGCCAAGGTCGCCGTGCAGATGACCGACCGGGAGCTGTCCGGCGAGACCCCGGAGATCAACGACAGCAAGACGTACGACAACGGGGTCAAGGTCGTCCCCGCGTTCCTGCTGCAGCCGGTCAGCGTGGACCGCTCGAACCTCGAGCGGGTGCTGATCGACGGCGGCTACTACAAGCAATCGGACCTGGGCTGATGTGGCGCCGGATCGCGGGCGGCTTCCTGGACCGGCCGGTCGCCGTCAAGCTCACGATGCTGGTCACGGTCAGCCTGCTCGCCCTGGTCACCTGCCTGGCGGTGAGCGCGGTGACCTCGGCGCAGGCCACCCGTACGGCCGGCAACCTGCAACGGCTGAACCTGGCCGGCACGTACGTGCTGCGGCTCGACCGGCTGGCCAGCGAGCTCAAGGCGGTCGGCCTGGAGGCGCTGGTGCGGGAGCACGCGGCCGACGAGAACGCCAAGCTGACCGCCGAGGTCGCCCAGACCCGGGACCTGCTCGGCCAACTCGCCGCGGTCCGCCTGCCGGCCGCGCAGAAGGCGACCGTCAGCGGGCTGAGCTCGGTCTACGGCGACTACATCGACGTGATCACCCGGTACGTGTCGAGCGCCGGCAGCGACCAGTCCACCGCCCGGCTCGGCTGGGCGCAGATCGGCGTCGACAACTACCTGGTCTCCACCGTCCTGGCGCACGCCACCGCCGAGTTCGCCCGGGTGGTCGCCGCGGCCGAGAGCCGGGCCGCCGCCCAGCGCGCCGACGGCAACCACGTGATGTGGGCCGCGGTCGGGGTGGCCACGCTGGTCGTCGTCGCGCTCGCCTGGATCGTGGTGCTGTCGATCACCCGGCCGCTGGTGCGGGTGCGCACCGCGCTGCAGGGCCTCGCCCACGGCGACCTCACCGCCACGGCCGCGGTGACCGCCCGGGACGAGGTCGGCCAGATGGCCCGCGACCTGGACACCGCCCTCGCCGACCTGCGCGGCGTGGTCGGCGCGGTCACGGTGACCGCCACCTCGGTGGCCACCGCCGCCGAGGAGATGTCGTCCACCTCGGCGTCGATGTCCGGGGCCATCGCCGACACCGCCCGGCAGAGCGAGCTGGTCTCGCAGAGCGCCGGCGAGGTGGCCCACAACGTGCAGGCGGTCGCGCTCGGCGCCGAGGAGATGGGCGCCGCGATCACCGAGATCGCCCAGAGCGCCGCCGAGGCGGCCCGGGTGGCGAACCAGGCGGTGACCATCGCCGAGCAGACCACCCAGCAGGTCGGCAAGCTGGGCGACTCGTCCGCCGAGATCGCCAGCGTGATCAACGTGATCACCGCGATCGCGGCCCAGACCAACCTGCTCGCGCTGAACGCCACGATCGAGGCGGCCCGGGCCGGCGAGAGCGGCAAGGGCTTCGCGGTCGTCGCCGGCGAGGTCAAGGAGCTCGCCCAGGAGACCGCGCGGGCCACCGAGGACATCGCCCAGCGGGTGCAGGCGATCCAGACCGACACGGCCGGCGCGGTCGAGGCGATCAGCGAGATCACCGACGTGATCACCCAGATCAACGCGTTCCAGACCACGATCGCCAGCGCCGTCGAGGAGCAGACCGCGACCACCTCGGAGATGAACCGGGGGGTCGCCGCGGCGGCCGAGGGCGTCGGCGGGATCGCCGCCACCATCGACGGGCTGGCCGGCGCCTCCCGGGTCACCAACGAGGGCGTCGCCCAGTCCCGCGCCGCGGTGACCGAGCTCAGCGCCATGGCCCACAAGCTGCAGACGCTGGTCGGCCACTTCAAGGTTTAGCCGGCCCAGCCGGGTGGACGGGCCCGACGTCACGCACATCGCCGGGGGAGTGCATGCCACTGCCGAGCCGGTGCAGACTCTCGACGCGGGCTGGGACGTCTTAATCCGTGTGCGGCATCCGCTCCGCGGGGATCACGCCCAGCCGGCCCTTCTGGAAGTCCTCGAAGGCCTGGGCCAGCTCCTCCCGGGTGTTCATCACGAACGGCCCGTAGTGCGCCACCGGCTCGCGGATCGGCCGGCCGCCCATCACGAACAGCTCCATCGCCGGGGTGTTCGCATCCTGCGTCCGGTCGGCCTCGACCCGGATCGCCTCGCCCGGGCCGTGGACGGCCAGCTGCCCGATCCGGATCGGCCGCTTCTCCACGCCGGCCGTGCCGCGCCCGGCCAGCACGTAGACCAGGGCGTTGTAGTCGGCCTGCCAGGGCAGGTCGAGCCGGGCCCCGGGCTGCAGGGTGATATGCGCCAGGTTGATCGGGGTGAACGTGGAGCCCGGCCCGGCGTGCCCGGCCACCTCGCCGGCGATCACCCGGATCAGGCTGCCGCCGTCCGGCGTGGTCAGCAGCGCCGCCTGCTTGCCCCGGATGTCCTGGTATTTCGGCGTGATCATCTTCGCCGCCCGCGGCAGGTTCACCCACAGCTGCAGGCCGTGGAACAGCCCGCCGCTCGCCACCAGATGCTCCGGCGGCGCCTCGATGTGCAGGATGCCCTGGCCGGCCGTCATCCACTGGGTGTCGCCGTTGGTGATCGTGCCGCCGCCGCCGAGCGAGTCCTGGTGGTCCATGATCCCGTCGATCATGTAGGTGACCGTCTCGAAGCCTCGGTGCGGGTGCCAGGGCGTGCCCTTCGGCTCGCCGGGCGCGTAGTCGACCTCGCCCATCTGGTCGAGGTGGATGAAGGGGTCGAGCTCGGTGACCGGCACGCCGGCGAAGGCGCGGCGCACCGGGAAGCCCTCGCCCTCGAAGCCGGAGGGCGCGGTGGTGAGCCGGCGGACCGCGCGGAACTCGGCGGTCGGGGCGAGCTCCGGCAGGCGCGGCAGAACGAGGACGTCGTCGACGGTGATGGCGGGCATCTCAGGCCTTCCTCACTTTTTCGAAAACCCGGTGGACGACCTCGAGCTCGTCGGGGTCGAGACGGTCGATGAAGCGGTCCCGGACGGTGATCAGGTGCAGCGGGGCCGCCGTCTCCAGCGCGGCCAGCCCCTCGTCGGTCAGCACGGCCTCCTGGCCGCGGCCGTCCTCGGGGCAGGGCTGCTTCAGCACGAGCCCCCGCTTGACCATCGAATTGATCTGGTACGTGACCCGGCTGGGCGAGAACCACAGCGCGGCGGCCAGCTCGCCCATGCGCAGCCGGTGGCCGGGCGCCTCGGACAGATGAACCAGGACGTGATAGTCGTTCATGCTGAGGCCGGTCTTGGCGCGCAGATCATCCTCGAGCGCCGTGTGCAACGCCCACGAGCTCTCGATGAACGTGCGCCAGGCACGCTCCTCGTCGTCGGTCAGCGGATCGGCCATGCCGAGACTCTAACTCTTTCAAATCTGAAATAACAAGTGCCCTGCGTCACGACCCGGCCACTACGCGTGCCATCAGGTTCGCGAACGCCGCCGGCTGATCGAACATCGCCCGATGCCCCGCGTCCTTGACCGTGACCGTCTGCTTGTGCGGCGCTTTCAACACCGAAGACCAAAGACCTAGTTCCCGTACGCGCGCGGGCACCTCACCCTCCCCCTCCACAAAATAGACGGGTATCGAGAGGGCCGGCACCTGGGTCTTGAAGTCGACGTCGCGGGTCCGCGGGTAGAACGCGTCGAACGAGTCCAGGAAGCCGGACAGCACGTGGACCTTCTCGAGCGCCGACAGCTCGGGCGCCTGCGCGTCGGCGACCAGGGCGGCGTCGTTGCCCGACCCGAACACCCGGTCCTCGTTGAGCAGCATCGGCTCGTACCCGTAGATGTTGGCGTAGGGCGGCGGGCCCACCTGGGTGAGCGCCGCGGCCAGCCGGGTGTCGTGCGAGCGCGCCCAGGCGAGCGTGTCGTCGTACTGGCCGCGGTCGCTCGCGGTGGGGTCGGCCAGTTGCGCGACCCCGACGTACGCGAGGAAGTCGGTCGGCTGCTCCTGTGCCGCGAGGGTCGCCGGGATCGTCCCGCCCCCGTGCGCCACCAGGTAGATCCTGTCCTGCCGGAACCGGGCCCGCAGGTAGTCGGCGGCCGCGAGCACGTTGTGCGTCTCGTCGTCCACCGTGAACGTCGGCGTCGGATCGAGGTCCCCGAACGATCGCCCGCCACCGCGCCGATCCAGGGTCGCGACGAGGAACCGCTGCTCGAGGACCCCGAGGCGGTCACGCATGGCGGCCAGTTCCGAGCCGCCCGGCAGATCCGGGACGAACAGCAGAACGGGGAGGTTCGGTCGAGCGCCGCGGATCATCAAGCCGAGTTTCCCGGCGTACGCAAGCTCGGAGACCCCGCCGGTGATCGGCGCGACCCGCCCCGGCAGCGCGACGACCACCCCGGTCGCGACCACCACCAGCGCGAAGACGGCGGCCAGGAACTGCCCGGCGAACCGCCAGGCGCTGCGGCTCTGCCGCCGGGACCCGGCCCCGTAGGCGGCGCCCACGCCCATCGGCAGCAGTGTGAGCAGCGCGTACAGCCCGCGCCCCACGACCAGCGCGAGCACCCCGAGATACGTGGCCCGCGGATAGTCGACCGTCGGCCCGCTGAACCCGACCCGGGTGACCTCCCCGGCCGCCGCGAACAGCACCGGCGCCCAGACGATCGCCGCCCGCGACCGGTAGACCCGCCCGGCCACCACGCCCACCACGACGCTGACCGCGATGATGACCAGCGCCTCGTACGGGAAGATCGGCCCGCGCGGCCGCCAGAAGGCCGCGACCACTCCCCAGACGAGCGCCGGCAGCAACCCCACGGCTCGGAGCATGCTGGGACGTTAATGGAAATTCAGTCCCCCGCGCGCGCCCGGCGCCGTTAACTTCCGTGCCATGATTGCCCGCCCGGCCACCGCCCGTGACGCGGACGAATTGGTCCGCCTACGTGCCGTAATGCTAACCAGCATGAACCATCCTATTGGGGACGACGACTGGCGAGCCCCGGCCCGAACGACTCTGGTCGCCAGATTGGCCTCGCCGACACTCGCGGCCTTCGTGGTGGACCGCCCCGACGGCACCGGCCTCGCGGCGTGCGCCGTCGGCACGATCGAGCACCGGCTGGGCGCCCCCGGCGACCCGGAAGGCCGCACCGGCTACGTCTTCAGCGTCGCCACCGACCCGGACATGCGAAGGCGAGGCTACTCCCGGCAGTGCATGACCGCGCTGCTGGCGTGGTTCCGGGCGCAGGGCGTACGCAAGGTGGATCTGCGAGCCTCAGCGGAGGCCGAACCGTTGTATCGGTCGCTGGGGTTCGGCCGCACCGCCGATCCGGCCATGCGGCTCCGCCTCGACCCCTGAACCAGGTCCTCGGCGAGGGAGGCTGGGATGGCGGGTCAGGTGGCGATGGCGTCGTGGACGGCGACCCGGTGGGTGTCGGGGTCGGACCAGCTCCAGTTGGGGTGGGCCCGGTTGGTGAGCAGGACGATCACCTGGCGGCGGGCGGGGACGACCAGCAGGGACGTGCCGGTGAAGCCGGTGTGCCCGAAGCTGGTGGCCGAGGCCAGCTTGCCCATGAACCAGGGCTGGTTGATCTCGACGCCGAGGCCGTGGTCGGCGGTGCGGTGGGGGCGATCGGGGTCGATGGCCGGCTTGCCCTTGTTGACGTTGGTGAGCATCTGCTTGACGGTTGCCGCCGAGAGGATGCGTTTGCCGTTGTAGGTGCCGCCGGCCAGCAGCATCTGGCCGATCGCGCGGCGGGGAGTTCGACCGGCCCGGCCTGGTAGCGCAGGGCGTGCCCGACCGCGGTGACCATCAGGGTCTTGTTGTCCTGCAGGACGAGCGCGACGGCTCCGGCGTACCCCGGGTGCTTGGGGTTGTCGCTGGTGGGCTTGAGGTACTTGGTCAAGGTTGTCTTGACCTTCGCCGCGTACGGCGGACCGGCCGCCGCCGCGGCGCTGTGCCCCCTCGCCGAGGTGGCGGGATTCACCGTCCCGGCGGCGCCGCGGGTCGCCGCCAGTGTCTCCTCGGTCGCGACTCAGAGACTCTTGTCGAATCATTTCCGTGATCGATAGCGTCCTGCCGTCTCGACGGCCGACTGCGGGGAGAGCCGCGATGGCGCATGCCGAGGCCGACGGCCGAGCTCAACGGGCGCTTCAACGGGCGAAGCCGTGCGCCGCCACCACGGCCCGCAGTGCCCGGGCGGCGTCGGTGCGAAACAACTGGGCCAGCGCGGTGGCCGGCGCGGGCAGGCCGAACCGGGCCATGAGCAGCGGGTGGCGCGGGACGCCGAGCAACGGCCCGAGCAGGTCCTCGGTGAGGGTGTCGTGGTGGGCCGACGGACCGGCGAACGAGCGGCGCCAAACCGGCCCGTCCGGTCCCAGGCCCTCGGCGGTCTCGGCCACGCTCGTGTGCAGGGCGGCGGCGCCACCCCCGTCGAGCACGTGCGCGCAGTCGACCTGCGGGTGCCGCCACTCCAGCCCGTACGCCCGAAGATTCAGACGGCGGAACAGGGGCGGGCCGACCGCCCAGCAGCGTCACCTGGACGCCCCCGGTGGCCAGCAGGGTGGGCGACGTCGGCCGCCGCCCGATCGCTGACACCTCTACCCTCGGGGGATGGCCGATCATCGCGAGGTGGAGCGGGCGCTTCGGGCGGCCGGCTGGACCGACGGCGGCGCGGGGGACTGGGCCATCGCCCTGCGCTCGCCGGACGGCGCCCGAGCCGCCCGGATCAGCCCCTTCGACCCGACCGGGCCCTATTCCGCGGCGCTCTACCGGGAGGCCGCGCACACCCGCCAGGTGCCCGCGCTGTTCGAGCACCGGCGCCTGGCCGGCGGCGGCGACCTGCAGGTGATAGAGTGGCTGAGCCCGGTGCCCGAGGCCGAGGCGATCGCCTTCCACGAGGCCATCGCCCGGGGCGACGCCGAGGTGGCCGGGCTGGTCGAAGTGATCCGCCGGGTGCACGAGCGGGCCCGGCGCGACCTGCCCTGGTGCGGCCCGCTCGACCACAACCCGGACAACGTCCGCCGCACCGCCGACGGCCGGCTCGTCGTCGCCGACCTGTACTACGCCGACGGCCCCGACCTCTACGAGACCGCCGCCACGAACCCCGACCTGGTCGTCGCCCGCATCCCCGCGGACCAGCGGCGGTTCATGACGGAGATCCCGCTGACCTACTCGGGGCCGTGGGACCCGGGGGAGCGGGAAGCCATGCGGGCCGGCCTGGCGGCTGCCGACGCCCGGGCGGCCATCTAGGCGGCCGGGCGGCCATCTAGGCGGCCGGCTCCAGCGTGAACGAGGCCGGGGAGCCCGCCACGATCGGCTCGGCCGGCGGCTCGGTGACGGCCAGCCGGGCGACCGGCGGCGGCTCCACCGGGATCGGCACCGCGGCGGCGCCCGCACCGGTCGGGCGCGGCTTGCGCTTCGGCGACCGCGCGGAGGCGTTGCCGCCCCGGCCCGGGTAGACGTACAGCCCGTTGACCGGGTCGGGGGTCGCGTCCAGCGCCGCCGTCACCACCGGCAGGGCGCGGAAGCGCTCCCACTCCTCCGACTCACGGAACGCCACCTCCAGGACCACGCCGCCGGGAATCACCGTCCACTCCCAGCGACGGGCCCCGTTGGTGATGGCTGCTTCGAGGAGTGCCTCGCCGTAGCCGTCCTTCCAGCGCTGCGCCGGCAGCACCCCGTCGCGGACCTCGATCGACCACCACCGCATGCTCATGTCTTCGAAGGTACGCCTCAGTTTCATGTTTGCTCCATTATCATCAACGCCGTTCAGGAGGACGGGCATGGCGTACCGGGTGGAGTACAACGGCGAGGAGATCGAGCTCGCCACCCTGGACGCCGCCCTCAACTGCGCCCGCAGCGCGATCGCCAACGACATCGACCGGTTCGACGGCTGGGCCGTCGAGCACGACGAGGATGTCGACGACTGGTTCGTGCAGGCGGTGCGCAACGGCCGGCGGGTCGGGCCGACCGCGGTGATCACCGGGCCGGGCGCCCGGGTGATCGAGGAGTGGGAGCGACGGGTCTCGTTCGTCGGCCGCACCCCGGCGGAGGCGTTCGCGATGGCCGCCGAGTGGCTGCGGCGCCGGCCGGACATCGACGTGCTGGGCGATGTCGGCTGGCACCACACCGCGAACGGCCACCAGCTCCGCATCTACTACCGCGGCTGAGTCACGCCGCCTCGTGCCGTACCGAATCGGCCAGGTCGGCCCGCAGCTTCGCGAAGTCGACCTCGTGGTCGGCCAGGATCCGGCAGGCCAGCCCCTCGCCCTCGCGCAGCAGGCCGAGCATGATGTGCTCGGGCGCGATGAAGTTGTGGTTCAGCCGGATCGCCTCCCGCAGCGACAGCTCGAGCACCTTCTTCGCCCGCGAGGTGAGCGGAAGATGTCCGCCGGTCTTCCGGCCGAACAGGCCGCGCCGCCGGGGCGACGGCCGGGACAGTTGCAGCGAGCCGGCCCCGAAGCTCTCCTCGATCGCGGCCCGCACCTTGGCGAGGTCGATGCCGATCGCCTTGAGCGCGGCCGCGTCCTCGGCGTCGGTCTCGGTGAACGACAGGTCGAGCTCGAACTTGTCGCCGACCAGCCGCTGGATGTCCGCGCGGACCGCGGCCTCGACCACCCCGGCCGGCCGCAGCAGGCGACCGGTCGAGCCCTGCGGGTCGTGGATCAGGCCGAGCAGCACGTGCTCGGTGCCGATGAAGGGATGGCCCAGCCGGCGAGCCTCCTGCTGAGCGTTGATGACGACCTCGCGTGACGCCGTCGTGAACCGTTCGAACATCTCAGCCCTCCCGTGGGTCGCGCGCGGGGATCAGGTGCGCGTGCTTCTTGTGAACGCCCTGGCGGGTCACGTCGAGCGCGTCGGCGATCTCCTGCCAGGACCAGCCGTTGCGGCGAGCGTTGGCGACCTGCAGATGCTCCAGCCCTTCGAGCAGGCGGCGCAGTGCCACGACGGCACGCAGCCCCACCCGGGGATCGGCACTGCCGGCCGCCGCCGCGAGGTCGGTTGCCTCAGTCATGCTGTCAACTTACGTTGACATGCCCGCAAACGTCAACCCCGGTTGACACAAACGCAAAACCACTTGGACGTACGGGAGACACAAGTCCCCGGTGCAGCGCCTCGCGCCGTCGTGGGTCACCCTCCGACCGCGGCCTCCGGGCTGTCCTGCATGGCAAAACAGCACGGCCGCAACCCTGGCGGGGGTTGCGGCCGTGGCCGGTGCGGGTGACTCAGTTGGGGTTGCCGACTCCGGTGAGGATGCGGCTGCGGATGTAGCGGCCCGTCGCCGTCAGCACGCCCGTGCCGGCGAAGTTCGTGCCCGCGCAGGTGCCCTGCTTGAAGACGGCGTTCGATTCGTGGCTGTCGGAGAAGCTCCACATGCCGTACGAAATCTTGTTGCTCTTGAGCAGGTCCAGCCAGGCGGTGGTGCTCGTGAAATCGTTGGTGCCGTCGCCGGTGAAGGTCTGGCTGCCGAACTCGGTGACGAAGAGCGGAAGTTCCTTGGCCGCCCGGGCCACCACGGCCCGGCGATCGGCGCCGTGCGAGGCGGCGTAGAAGTGGAACGTGTACATCACGTTCTTGAAGTTCACCGGGTCCGCCAGGATCTCCTTCTCGTCGCTGCCGTCGGTGAGGCCCAGCGACGAGAAGCCGCGGGTGCCCACCAGCACGACGCTGTTCGGCGCGTTCTTCCGCACCACCGGGATCACCTGGTCCGCGTACGACTTGATCGCGTCCCAGCTCACGCCGTTCGGCTCGTTGGCGATCTCGTAGAGCACGTTGGTGTTGCCGGCGTGCTTGGCCGTCACGTTCGCGAAGAAGGTCTTGGCCAGGCCAAGGTTGAAGTTGGGGTCACCCGGCGTGAGGATGTGGAAGTCGACCACGACGTAGAGGCCGAGCGCCGTAGCGGTGTCGACCAGGCCGTTCACCTTGTTGGTGAAGCCGGTCGGGTCGCTGGCGAGGCCGCCCTCCTGCACGTACATCGACAGCCGGATGAAATCGGCCTTCCAGTCGTTGCGCAGCGCGTTCAGCGAGTTGGCGTTCACGCAGTTCGGGAAGAACTGCAGGCCGTGGCTGCTCATGCCGCGCAGCTGGATCGGCGTGCCGGACTGGTTGCACAGGTGCACGCCGCAGACGCTCAGCTGGCCGTTGACCGCCACCGGGGAGCCGGCCGGCGCCTTCGTGCCCGGCTGGGCCGGCGCGGGAGCCTGGGTGGTCGGCGCCGGCGCGACGGATGCGGTCGCGGTCGGAGCCGGGGCCGGGGCCTTCGTCGGGGCCGGAACGGTCGCCTTGTTCAGCGTGCAGGCGGAGAGGCCCTCGGCGTTGAGGTTGGGCTTCGGGGCGTTGCGGCCGATCGCCGTCTCGATCCGGTTGATGGTGGCGAAGCGCTTGTCCTTGAGCGGGCCGAGGATCGCGTTGTTGATGAACTGAGGGCCGCCCTGGCCGACGGTGGTGCGCAACCGCTGGTTCGCCTCGTCGATCTGGGTCTTGAGCAGCTCCAGGTTCCGGTCGACGTCGGCCTTCTGCTGGGCCGGCACGGCGACGGTGATCTTCACCGTCGGGCAGTTGACCGTCGGCACCGGCTGGGCCGCGGTGGCGGCCGCCGACAGCGCCGTGTTCTGCTTCTTCGACGCGCCGCCGTTCTTGTTCAGCGTGCAGGCGGAGAGGCCCTCGGCGTTCAGGTTGGGCTTGGGGGCGTTGCGGCCGATCGCCGTCTCGATCCGGTTGATGGTGGCGAAGCGCTTGTCCTTGAGCGGGCCGAGGATCGCGTTGTTGATGAATTGGGGCCCGCCCTGGCCGACGGTCGTCTTCAGCCGGTTGTTGGCCTCGTCGATCTGGGTGTTGAGCAGCTTGAGGTTGTTCTGCACGTCGGCCCGCTGCTGGGCCGGCACCGCGACGTTGACCGCGACCTGGGGACAGTTGACCGTAGGCACCGTCTCGCTGGCGGAGGCGATGCCCAATCCGGCGCCGGCCACGACGACGGCGACGCCGGCGACCGCGTACGCTTGCCACCGGCGCTGTTTGAATCGGCCCAGACCGACCTTGGATCTGTACATTGGAACCCGCGCCTCTCCCGAGTTTGCCTACGGCAAGCCATACGGGAGCGCTCCCACGAGCGGATCAAGACTTAAGGCGAATTTCATGAGGTGGGTGCTGGGCTGGGCCGACGAGCGGGCGCGGTCATTCCTATTCGACCTGCTCGTGTCGCTTTTCGTGGTCACCCTGGCGCTGACCAGTGTGCCGCGGACGATGACCGGCCCGGTGCGGGCGATCGGGTTCGGCATGGCGATGGCCCTGCTCGTCCGGCGTCGCTTCCCGCTGTCCACCATGGCGGTGGTGTCGCTGCTCGCGCTGCAGCAGGTCCTCTGGTTTCCGCCGGCCGACGACCCGGTGCCCTACGACGCGGCCGTGCTGATCGCGATGTATTCGGTGGTCAAGTACGGCCGGTGGCTGTCCGACGCGGTGCTCGCCGCCGTGCCGGTGGCCATCGGCATCGTGTTCGAGGTGGTCCGGCACCCGCAGCGCGATCAGCTCTACGTGATCGCGTTGTACCTCGCCCTGTGCGGCGGCACCTGGCTGGGCGGCCTGGCCGTGCGCACCCGCCGGCAGTATGTGGCCGGGCTGGAAGAGCGGGCGGCCACCGCCGAGCGGGAGCGCGACCACCTGGCCCGGATAGCGGTCGCCGAGGAGCGCGCCGCGATCGCACGGGAGCTGCACGACGTGGTGGCGCACAGCCTCGCCGTGATGATCGTGCAGGCGGACGGGGCGAGTTATGCGCTGGACGCCGAGCCGGCCCAGGCCCGGGCGGCGATCAAACAGGTCGGCGCCACCGGGCGGGAGGCGCTCGAGGACATGCGGCGCCTCGTCGGGGTTCTCCGCGGCGCCGGCGATGCGCCGCCGGACGCGGACGAGCATCGGCGGATCACCCTGGAGCAGCTGGTCGAGCGGGCCCGCTCCGCCGGGCTCCCGATCGCCGTCGAGGTCCAGGGCGAGCGGACGGGGGTGCCGCCGGCGGTGGAGCTGACCCTCTACCGGCTGGTCCAGGAGTCGCTCACCAACGTGCTCCGGCACGCCGGGCAGGGCGCGACCGGGCGGCTCACCGTTCGGTACGCTCCGACATCCGTGGAGATGGAGATGGCCGACGACGGCAGCGGGGCCATCGCGCCGACGCCGGACCGGCCGGACGGGCATGGGTTGATCGGGATGCGGGAGCGGGTGGCCGTGCACGGCGGCGAGTTCGAGGCCGGCCCGGTGCTGGGCGGCGGCTGGCGGGTGCGCGCCACGATTCCGCTGGGGGCGGGGTGAACGCGCCGACCCGGGTCGTCGTCGTGGACGACCAGCCGCTGGTCCGGGCCGGGTTCCGGATGATTCTCGCGGCCCAGCGGGACCTGTCGGTGGTGGGCGAGGCCGGCGACGGCGCCGAGGCGCTGCGGCTGCTGAGCGCCGTGCCGGCCGATGTGGTCGTGATGGACGTGCGGATGCCGGTCATGGACGGCGTCGAGGCCACCCGGCGGTTGCGCGCCCGGGGCGCCGAGACGCCCCGGGTGCTGGTGCTCACCACCTTCGACACCGACGCCGACGCGTTCGCGGCGCTGCAGGCCGGCGCGAGCGGCTTCCTGCTCAAGAACGCGCCGCCCGAGGACCTGCTGGCCGCGATCCGCGTGGTGGCCGGCGGCGACGCCGTGGTGGCGCCGCGGATCACCCGGCGCCTGCTCGACCGGTTCGCCGACCAGATGGTGGCCCGCCCCGGCACGGCCGGCGGTGACGATCCGCTGGCCGTGCTCACCGAGCGCGAGCGGGAGGTGCTGGTGCTGGTGGCGCAGGGCCTGTCCAACACCGAGATCGCCGAGCGGCTGGTGCTCGCCGAGGCCACCGTCAAGACACACGTCGGCCGGATCCTGACCAAGCTCGAGCTGCGCGACCGGGTGCAGATCGTCGTCTTCGCCTACGAGACCGGCCTGATCCGGCCGGGATCTTAGGGCCTATCTGGTGGATCACGCGGGGCTGCGGCGTGGCCCAGGTGGCGCCTGACGGCGTCCGCGAAACGGCCACATCCAACACCGGGATGCGACCGC
>NZ_JOJL01000019.1 GCF_000721705.1 Actinoplanes subtropicus | reverse complement strand
CCGCTCCCGATCCAGCCGGGCCAGCAGCAACAGGTCCTCCACCAGCAGACCCATCCGGGCGGCCTCGTCCTCGATCCGCCGGACCAGCTTGGCCACATCTTCCGGATCGGAGACCGCGCCCTGGCGATACAGCTCGGCGAACCCGCGGATCGTGGTCAACGGCGTCCGCAACTCGTGCGACGCGTCCGCGACGAACTGCCGCATCTTCGCCTCCGACGCCAGCGCCCGCGCCTCGGAGAGCTCGGACCGCGCCCGGGCGATGAACGCCGCCTCGATCTGGGCCAGCATCGCGTTCAGCGCCCGCGACAACCGGCCCAACTCGGTGGTGGGCTCGACCCCGTCGTGATCCTCCGGATCCGGAACAACGGGATCAGACTCTGCCGCACCAGCGCCGCACCCACCGCCGCCAGCGCGATCAACACACCCACCCCGACCAGGATGTCCGCCCGGACCAGCCGGGCGATCGACTCGTCGATGCCGGCCATCCGCTGCGCGACGTAGAGCACCTCGCCGTCGTCGAGCTGGAGCACCAGCATCCGCCAGATGTACTTGCCGTTGTTCGAACGCACCGTGTATGGCGTGTTCGCCCGGGCGCCGATGTCCTCGAGAGTGGTGAGGAAGGGCGGCTGGTCGGCGGCGGCGATGTCGCGCGGGTAGACCGGCCCGACCCCCTCGGTGGTCTTCCAGGTAGCCAGGTAGTCGGGCGGCACGACCATCCAGACGCGGGTGTTGGACGTGCGGTTGTTCAGGTTCTCGGCGGCCACTGAGGCGCTCGCGAACGTGCGCAGCTGGTCGTCCATCCGCGAGACCAGGTAGCTGTGCAGCGCGTACGTGCTGGCCAGGCTGATCAGCGACAGCGCCGCGAACACCAGGACCAGCACCGAGGCGACCAGCTTGGTGCGCAGCGAGACGCGGCGCAGGTTCGGCTGCGGCGGGATCGAGTTGCGAACCCGCTCGGTCAGCGTCATCGGGGGCTCAGACGGCGGGTTTGCGTAGCACGTACCCGACGCCGCGGAGGGTGTGGATCAGGCGCGGCTGAACGTTGTCGACCTTGCGCCGGAGGTACGAGATGTACGACTCGACGATGTTGTCGTCACCACGGAAGTCGTACTTCCAGACGTGGTCCAGGATCTGCGCCTTGGAGAGCACCCGGTTCGCGTTCAGCATCAGATAGCGCAGCAGCTTGAACTCGGTCGGCGACAGCTGCACCCGCTGGCCGGCCCGGTAGACCTCGTGCGTCTCCTCGTCGAGCTCCAGGTCGGCGAAGACCAGGCGGGACGGCTCCTCCTCGCCCGCGGTGGTCCGCCGGAGCACGGCCCGGATGCGGGCGGTGAGCTCCTCGAGGCTGAACGGCTTGGTCACGTAGTCGTCGCCGCCGAGGGTGAGCCCACGGATCTTGTCCTCGGTGCCGTCGCGGGCGGTCAGGAACACCACGGGGGTGCGCTGCCCGCCCTCCCGCATCAGCCGGATGACCTCGAAACCGTCGAGGTCGGGCAGCATCACGTCGAGGACGACCAGGTCGGGCGCCGCGTTCTTCGCCGCGCTCACGGCAGCGCTGCCACTGGTGGCGGTGCTGACGTCGAACCCGGCGAAGCGGAGACTTGCCGACAGGAGCTCCAGAATATTCGCGTCGTCCTCGACGACGAGGAGCTTCGCCTCACTCTGCTTGGGCTGGGTCTGAGTCGCCATGAGACCCATTGTTTATTAATCCGCTGCAGCTTCGCTGCACGTGGACTGAAAGTTGTCTGTGAAAGTATTCAGCTAGGCTGCCAGGCGATACCCAGCCGGGCCCAGCGAGGACTGGGCGGCGCGGGCCAGCGTACGTCGGTCGGCGTCGGTGGTGGGGCGTAGCGCCGGGGCGGTCACCAGGGTGACGGTGAGCGACCGGAGCGCGGCGACCCGGCGGATCGAGTCCCACAGGGTGTCGTCCCCGATGAACGCGGCCGCGGTCGTGTCGTAGCAGATCGAGGCGGGCACCACCGGAGCGCCGGCGTCGATCGCCGCCTGGAACAGGGCGGGCCGGAACCTTCCCTGATTGGCGCCGCAGAACGTCGTACCCTCCGGGAAAGCCGCCACCGAACGCCCGGCCCGCAGCGCGGCGGTCACCTCGGCCACCGTGGTCGGCAGCGCCTTCGGGCGCGACCGGTCGATGAAGATCGCGCCGGAGAGACCGGCCAGGGCGCCGATCCCCGGCCAGCCGCCGACCTCGCCCTTGGCCACCAGCCGCACCGGCGCCACCGCCAGCAGCACCAGGATGTCCAGCCAGCTGACGTGGTTGGCGGTCAGCAGGCTGCCCGGCCGCGGCGCCGGGCCGCGCTGGACCAGCTTGATCCCGAGGACCGCGAGCATGGTGCGGGCCAGGGTCCGCAGCGCGGCGCCGCGCAGGAGCGGCACCAGCAGAAACCCACCGACGAGTACGACCGCGAGCGTCACCATCCGCAGCGCCGCCAGACCGCGCACCGCATGCGGGTCGGCGCCGTCGCGGCACTGGTCGCCGCAGCCGGAGACGGGCTGCCACATCATCGCGCCGCTCCCAGGAAGTGCCGGCGGTACCGGGGGTCGAGCCGGTCCATCGAGAACAGGACGTAGAAGTCGGCGACGTCGAAGTCGGCGTCGTAGGCCGGCTCGCCGCAGATCCAGCTGCCCAGCCGCAGGTAGCCCTTGAGCAGCGCGGGCGGCTGCACCTTCGGGTCGCCGGCCAGCTCGTTGCGCAGCAGCCAGTTGTCCCGCGGCTTGACCCGCAGGGCGGGCGGCGCGAGGTGCTTGGACTGCACCCGGGCCCAGACGCCGGCCGCGGTCGCGCCGCCGTCGGCCAGCGGCACCGAGGCGCAGCCGGAGAGCCAGCGCAGGTTGTTCAGGTGCAGGTAGCGGGCGATGCCGGCCCACATCAGGTTGACCACCGCGCCGGTGCGGTGGCCGGGGTGCACGCAGGAGCGCCCGGTCTCGACCAGCTGGTCGCGCAGCGGGCGCAGGGCGCTCAGGTCGAACTCGCCGTCGCCGTAGCGTCGTCCGGCCCGCTCGGCTGCCTTGGGGGGAAGCATCCGGTAGGTGCCGACCACCTGGCCCGTCTCGTCGTCCCGGACGATCAGGTGGTCGCAGTACTCATCGAACTCGTCGACGTCCCGGCCGTCCGCGACGTCGGGCAGGCGGGCGCCGAGCTCGCCGGCGAATACGTCGTGCCGCAGCCGCTGCGCGGCGGCGACCTGGCTGGGGTCGTCGGCGATGAGCAGGGTGTAGCCGCTGGTCCCGGTGGATGCGGGGGCGGTCAGAAGAACGGCCATGTGATCTGTGTAAGGGTGACAACTGCCGATGGAATGTCGGCCTTGGTGGGGATTCATGGCCGCAAAATGAACGGCTTGTGCTCCTGGCCAGGGGCCACGCGAGTGGCGGGGACCTAGTACGTTCATCCTTCGGAGAAACGGGCCGAGGGGAGCTGGGTCGATGAGTGCGCCGGCGAGCGACGACATCGTCGTCGATCACCTGACGAAGCAGTACAAGAAACTGCGCGCGGTGGACGACCTCAGCTTCACGGTGCGGTCCGGGCGGGTGACCGGCTTCCTCGGGCCCAACGGCGCGGGCAAGACCACCACGCTGCGGATGCTGCTCGGCCTGGTCACGCCGACCGCCGGCAACGCCACCATCGGCGGCCAGAGATACACCGAGCTGCACGACCCGATCCGGCACGTCGGCGCGGTCCTGGAGGCGTCCAGCGCGCACCGCGGCCGCACCGGCCGCAACCACCTGCGGATGATCTGCCGCGCGGCCGGCCTGCCCGACTCCCGCGCCGACGAGACGCTCGAGCTGGTCGGGCTCACCCCGGCCGCCAAGCGCAAGTTCAAGGGCTACTCGCTCGGCATGCGGCAGCGGCTCGGCATCGCCGCCGCCATGCTCGGCAACCCGCGGGTGCTGATCCTGGACGAGCCGGCCAACGGCCTCGACCCCGAGGGCATCCGGTGGATGCGTGACCTGCTCAAGGCGCTGGCCGCCGAGGGGCGTACGGTCCTGGTCTCCAGCCACCTGCTCGGCGAGATGCAGCTGCTCGCCGACGACGTGGTGATCCTGGCGGCCGGCCGGCTGATCCGGCAGGGCCCGGTCGACGACGTGCTCGGCTCGATGGGCGCGGCCCAGGTGCGGGTGCGCACCCCGCAGGCGGCCGAGCTGGCCGACGCGCTCGGCAAGATCAACGCCACGGTCTCCCCGCAGCCCGACGGCTCGCTGCTGGTCAGCGGCGCGGACTCCGCCGCGATCGGGCACACCGCGTTCACCTCCTCCGTCGAGCTGCACGAGCTCACCCCCGAGCGCGGCGATCTCGAACAGGTCTTCCTTCAGCTCACGGCCGGAATGGCGGGCATCCGATGAGACTGGTCAGCGCCGAGCTCTTCAAGCTCCGTACCACCTCGATCTGGTGGATCATGGGGATCATCCTGATCCCGCTCTACGCCGCCAGCGTCGGTTTCAACTGGCTGAGCTCGTACGCGCTGACCAGCGGCCAGGCCGGCAACGGCGGCGGGGGGACGCGGGAGGCCCAGGTCCAGGCGGTCAGCCAGCCGATCAACATCGCCACCAACATGTACACCACCGGGCAGTACATGGGTGTGCTGATCGTCCTGCTGCTCTGCGCGATCATCGTGACCAGCGAGTTCTTCCACCTCACCGCGACCACGACGTTCCTGGTCACCCCCCGGCGCGAGGCGGTCATCCTGGCCAAGCTGGGCGCCGGGATGATCGTGGGACTGGCGGTCTGGGCGCTCACCACCGTGCTCAACCTGATCCTGGTCCCGATCATCATGGACGCGCTGAACCTCCCGGTGCAGCTCGGCGAGCCGGCGGTCTGGCGGGCCATCGGGCTGAACCTGCTGGCCTTCATGCTCTGGGCAGTGCTCGGCGTGGGCCTCGGTGTGCTGATCCGCAGCCAGTTGGCGGCCACGCTGATCCTCGCGATCGTGTACACGGTCGGCGCCGCGGTGGTCGGGATCATCTTCACCCTGCTCTCCCAGAACGTGGCCGAGTGGATCGGCAAGCTCCAGGTGCTGGTCCCGACCACCGCGTCGGAGCTGATGCTCTCCGGAACCGAACTGCCCGGTAACCCTCCGAGATGGGTCGGCGCCGTCGTGTTGATCGGCTACGCGGCGGTCGCGGGAGTCGTCGGTACGCTGATTACGAAGCGTAGGGATATCAGCTGAGCCCGGCCCGATTTTCCGCGTCCGTAGACCCGACGCGGAGACGAACCACGCCTCGGCACGGCGTAGCCTTGACACCGAATTCTTCCCGTCCCATGTGACGAGCCAGTCGCGTGCCGACAAGATGGTGAAAGAGGCGAACACGAAAGTGTCGACCCAGCAGACTTCGCAAGACAACCCACTCGCGGATTTCGGTCCCAACGAGTGGATCGTCGACGAGATGTATCAGCGCTACTTGGCCGACCCGACCAGCGTCGATCCCGCGTGGCACGACTTCTTCGCCGACTACAAGCCGGCGATGGCGACCGGATCGATCGTCACGCCGGACGAGGCCACCGCCGCCAACGCGACCGCTTCCGCGGCCCGCGCGGGCACGGATGCGCCCGCGGCCGTGACCGTGGCCCCGGTCAAGCCGACCGTCCCGGAAACCGCGAAGCCTGCTCCCCAGCCCAAGCCGGCCGCCAAGCCGGCCCCGGCCGCCTCGAACGGCAAGGCCCCCGAGGGCGCCAAGGTCACCACTCTGCGTGGCGTCGCCGCCAAGATCGTGCAGAACATGGACGCCTCCCTCGAGGTGCCCACCGCGACCTCGGTGCGGGCCGTCCCGGCCAAGCTGATGGTCGACAACCGCATCGTCATCAACAACCACCTAGCCCGCGGGCGCGGCGGGAAGGTCAGCTTCACCCACCTCATCGGCTGGGCCCTGGTCCGCGCCGTGGTCGCGCACCCCGAGATGAACAACTCGTTCGCCGAGGTGGACGGCAAGCCCGCGATGGTCGCCCCCGAGCACATCAACCTCGGCATCGCCATCGACCTCGCCAAGAAGGACGGCTCCCGCACCCTGGTCGTGCCGTCCATCAAGAACTGCGAGGGGATGGATTTCCGCAAGTTCTGGCAGGCGTACGAGGACGTCGTCCGGCGCGCCCGGCGTAACGAGCTGACCATGGAGGACTACGCCGGCACCACGATCTCGCTCACCAACCCGGGCGGCATCGGCACGGTGCACTCGATCCCGCGGCTGATGAGCGGGCAGAGCGCGATCATCGGCGTCGGCGCCATGGAGTATCCGGCGCAGAACGCCGGGATGAGCGACGACACCCTCTCCGACCTGGGCGTCAGCAAGGTCACCACGCTCACCAGCACCTACGACCACCGGGTCATCCAGGGCGCGCAGTCCGGCGAGTTCCTCAAGGTGATGAACGAGCTGCTGCTCGGCGACCACGGCTTCTACGACGACATCTTCACCTCGCTGCGGATTCCGTACGAGCCGGTGCGCTGGGTGCGGGACGTCGCGCGCACCTCCGAGGGGCAGATCGACAAGGCCGCGCGGGTGGTCGAGCTGATCCACGCGTACCGGGTCCGCGGCCATCTGATGGCCGACACCGACCCGCTCGAGTTCGAGATCCGCCGCCACCCCGACCTGGACGTGCTGCAGCACGGCCTGACCCTGTGGGACCTGGACCGGACGTTCCCGGTCGGCGGCTTCGCCGGCAAGCAGCGGATGAAGCTGCGCGACGTGCTCGGCGTCCTGCGCGACACCTACTGCCGCCGGGTCGGCATCGAGTACATGCACATCCAGGGCCCCGAGGAGCGGCGCTGGATCCAGGACCGGATCGAGATCAAGTACACCAAGCCGGACCAGGACGAGCAGAAGCACATCCTCAACCGGCTGAACGCCGCCGAGGCCTTCGAGACCTTCCTGCAGACCAAGTTCGTCGGGCAGAAGCGGTTCTCGCTGGAGGGCGGCGAGTCGCTGATCCCGCTGCTGGACGCGGTGCTGCAGTCGTCGGCCGAGGCCGGGCTGGACGAGATGGTGATCGGCATGGCCCACCGCGGCCGGCTGAACGTGCTCGCCAACATCGTCGGCAAGCCGTACGAGAAGATCTTCTACGAGTTCGAGGGTCAGATGGACCCGAAGTCGGCGCACGGCTCCGGCGACGTCAAATACCACCTGGGCCAGACCGGGAAATACACCACGCCGGACGGCGAGAGCTCGACGACGGTCAGCGTGGTGGCCAACCCGTCGCACCTGGAGGCGGTCGACCCGGTGCTCGAGGGCATCGTCCGCGCCAAGCAGGACCGCCTCGACCTGGGCCTGCACGGGTACACGGTGCTGCCGGTGCTGGTGCACGGCGACGCCGCGTTCGCCGGCCAGGGCGTGGTCGCCGAGACGCTGAACCTCTCCCAGCTGCGCGGGTACCGGACCGGCGGCACGGTCCACGTGATCGTGAACAACCAGGTCGGCTTCACCACCGCGCCCGAGTACAGCCGCTCGTCGATGTATTCCACCGACGTGGCCCGGATGATCCAGGCGCCGATCTTCCACGTGAACGGCGACGACCCCGAGGCGGTCGTACGGGTCGCGAAACTGGCCTTCGAGTACCGCCAGGCGTTCAACAAGGACGTCGTGATCGACCTGGTCTGCTACCGCCGCCGCGGCCACAACGAGGGCGACGACCCGTCGATGACCAACCCGCGGATGTACCAGATCATCGACACCAAGCGCTCGGTGCGGAAGCTCTACACCGAGGATCTGATCGGCCGCGGCGACATCACCGTCGACGACGCCCAGGAACAGCTGCGCGACTACCAGTCCCAGCTGGAGCAGGTCTTCAAGGCCACCCGGGATTCGGCCGGCACCCCGCCGCGGCCGCGGGTGATCGCCGAGGAGCCGGAACCGCTGGTGGACACCGCGGTCGACGCCGCCGTGGTCCGCTCGGTCGGCCAGGCGCACATCGAGCTGCCCGAGGGCTTCACCCCGCACAAGCGGGTGCAGCAGCTGCTGGAACGGCGGGCCAAGATGGCCAACGACGGCGGCATCGACTGGGCGTTCGGCGAGCTGGTCGCGTTCGGCTCGCTGCTCAGCCAGGGCGTCACGGTCCGGCTGGCGGGCCAGGATTCCCGGCGTGGCACGTTCGTCTCCCGGCACGCCTCGGTGGTCGACTCGAAGACCGGCAAGGACTTCCTGCCGCTGTCCTCGCTGACCACCGGCAACGCCCGGTTCTTCGTGCACGACTCGCTGCTGAGCGAGTACGCGGCGATGGGCTTCGAGTACGGCTACTCGGTGGAGAACCCGGACGCGCTGGTCCTCTGGGAGGCCCAGTTCGGCGACTTCGCCAACGGCGCCCAGTCGATCGTGGACGAGTTCATCTCCTCCGGCGAGGTGAAGTGGGGCCAGCAGTCGTCGCTGGTGCTGCTGCTCCCGCACGGCCAGGAGGGCCAGGGGCCCGACCACTCGTCCGGCCGCCCCGAGCGGTTCCTGCAGCTCTGCGCGCAGGACAACATGCGGGTTGCCAACGTGACCACCCCGGCGAACTACTTCCACCTGCTGCGCCGGCAGGCGCTGAGCACCAAGCGCAAGCCGCTCGTGGTGTTCTCGCCGAAATCGCTGCTCCGGCACAAGCTCGCGACCTCCTCGGTCGCGGACTTCACCCAGGGCAGCTTCCAGCCGGTGATCGGCGACGCCGGGGTCAACGGCGCCCCGCTGGACGCCGGTTCGGTCAAGCGGGTGCTGCTCTGCTCCGGCAAGGTCTACTACGACCTGTTCCAGGCCCGGGCCGAGCGCGGCATCACCGACACCGCGATCATCCGGATGGAGCAGATCTACCCGCTGCCGGTTGCCGAGCTCAGGGCGATCCTGGCCCAGTTCCCGAACGCCGAGGACTTCGCCTGGGTGCAGGAGGAGCCGGCCAACCAGGGCGCCTGGTCGTTCGTGGCGCTCAACCTGCTGGAGCACCTCGAGGGCGTGAGCCTGCGCCGCATCTCCCGGCCGGCCGCGGCCGCCCCGGCGGTCGGTTCGGCCAAGATGCACGACGCCGAGCAGTCGGCGCTGATCGAGGCGGCGCTGCCTCGGCCGTAGGTTCTGGAAAGGGGGCGCTCCGCGGAAGCGGGGCGCCCCCTTTACTATCCGGGCATGTACTTCACCGACAGGGGCATCGAGGAACTCGCCGACCGGCGTGGCGAGGAGACGGTGACGCTCGAGTGGCTGGCCGACCAGCTGCGCACGTTCGTCGACCTCAACCCGGAGTTCGAGACGCCGATCGAGCGGCTGGCCACCTGGCTGGCCCGCGGCGACGAGGATGACGAGGAGTAACGCGCCGCGCCCGATCCGCCGGATAGAACGGGCCTCGGGCGCCGAGATCGACCCGAAGGCCTGGTGGGCGCGGATCCCGGCGGTGGCCGCGGTGCTGAGGCACGGGCTGAACCTGCCGGCCGGGGTGACCTTCCTGGTCGGCGAGAACGGCTCGGGCAAGTCCACGCTGATCGAGGCGCTGGCCGGGGTGCACGGGCTGAATCCCGAGGGCGGCTCGCGCGGGGCAATGCACTCCACCCGGGCCACCGAGTCGCCGCTGGCCGACGCGCTGCAGGTGGTGCGGACGCCGGGCAAGCGGGCCAACGCGTACTTCCTGCGGGCCGAAACCATGCACGGGCTGTACACGTACCTGGAGAACCTGGACAACTCGCCGGACGGCGACCTGCATGAGCGCAGCCACGGCGAGGGGTTCCTCACCCTGCTCGAGCGCAAGTTCCGGGGGTACGGGTTCTACCTGATGGACGAGCCGGAGGCGCCGCTCTCCTTCACCTCGACGCTGCACCTGGTCGCCCAGCTGGACCGGCTGCGGCTGGGCGGCGCGCAGGTGGTGGTGGCCACCCACTCGCCGCTGCTGACGGCGCTGCCCAGGGCCACGATCATGGAGCTGGGCGAGCACGGCATCCGCCGTACCACCTGGGACGACCTGGAGCTGACCAACCGCTGGCGGCTCTTCCTCGGCGACCCGGCCGGCTACCTGCGACATCTGCTGTAGGGGCTTTCGGCCCGGCGGTGTTCAGGGGCGGGCCGGTAGGTTGAGGGCGTGGCACGAAGCGTCTATGTCGCCGGGCTCGGTCCCGGCGTGGGTAAGGGGACCGTCGCGCTCGGGCTGGTCGAGCTGCTCTCCCGGCAGGTGGCGCGGATCGGTGTGTTCCGCCCGCTGCTCGCCGGGCCGGGGGACGATCCGCTGCTCACCCTGCTGACCGAGCGCTATCCGGCGATGGCCGGCTACGCCGGCTCGTACGGGGTGACCGCGGCCGAGGCCGGCACGCTGGTCGCGGACGGCAAGTGGGAGGAGCTGATCGGCCGGATCGTGGAGCGCTACCGCGAGGTCGAGCGGCGCTGCGCCTCGGTCGTGGTGATCGGCAGCGACTTCGCCCCGACCTCCTCGGATGGCGACGAGTTGCCACGCGAGCTCGGTTTCAACGCCCGGCTGGCGACCGAGTTCGGCAGCGTCGTGATCCCGGTGATCAGCGGCGAGGGGCGCACCGACGAGACCCTCGGCGCGGCCGCTCGCAGCGCGTACCACTCGCTCACCGACCTCGGGGCCACCGTGCTGGCGGTGATCGCCAACCGGGTGCCGGACGGGGTTTCCCCGCCGTCCGCCGGCCTGCCGGTGCCGACCTGGTCGATCCCGGAAGTCGCGGCCGTGGCGGCGCCGACGGTCGCCGAGGTGGCCGCCGCGCTCGACGCCACCGTGGTCACCGGCACCGACAGCGCCCTCGACCGGGACGTGCTCGACTACGTGGTCGGCGCCGCGCACGTGCCGACCCTGCTGGAACACCTGACCGACGGCGCGCTGCTGATCACCCCGGGCGACCGGGCCGACCTGCTGGTCGCCGCGAGCGCCGCGCACGCCGCCGGCAACGTCACACTGGCCGGGCTGGTGCTGACCCTGGGCGAGTTCCCCGACCCGCGAGCGGTCGCGGTGATCGAGCGGCTGAACACCGGGCTCGCGATGCTGGTGGTGCGCTCCGACAGCTACCACACGATCGCCGCCGCCGACCGGATCGAGGCCCGGCTCAGCGCCCGTACGCCGCGGAAGGTGGAGGCCGCGCTCGGCGCCTTCGAGGAGAGCGTGGACACGGCCGAGCTGGCCCGGCTGCTCGACGTGGCCCGCTCGGCCCGGGTCACCCCGCTGATGTTCGAGAACGATCTGATCGACCGGGCCCGCGCCGACCGCCGCCACCTGGTGCTGCCGGAGGGTACCGAGGAACGCATCCTGCGGGCCACCGAGACGCTGCTGCGCCGCGGGGTGGCCGACCTGACCCTGCTCGGCGACCCGGCCGAGATCACCCGGCGGGCCCGCGAGCTGGGCGTCTCGATCGGCGACGCGCGGCTGGTCGACCCGGCGACCAGCGAGTGGCGGGACGGGTTCGCCGCGCGCTACGCCGAGTTGCGCCGCAAGCGCGGGGTCACCCTGGACCTGGCGTACGACGTGGTCCGCGACGTCAACTACTTCGGCACGATGATGGTGTCCGAGGGGCTGGCCGACGGCATGGTCTCCGGCGCCAACCACACCACCGCGGCCACCATCCGCCCGGCCTTCGAGATCATCCGGACCACGCCGGACGTGTCGGTGGCCTCCAGCGTGTTCTTCATGCTGCTGGCCGACCGGGTGCTGGTCTACGGCGACTGCGCGGTCAACCCCGACCCGGATGCCGAGCAGCTGGCCGACATCGCGCTCTCCTCGGCCCGTACGGCCGCCGCTTTTGGGATTGAACCCCGGGTGGCGATGCTGTCCTACTCGACCGGGAGCTCCGGGGCGGGCGCCGACGTGGAGAAGGTCGCGGCGGCCACCGCGCTGGTCCGGGAGCGGCGGCCCGACCTGCCGGTGGAGGGCCCGATCCAGTACGACGCGGCGGTCGACCCCGCGGTGGCGGCCACCAAGCTGCCGCAGAGCGCGGTGGCCGGCAAGGCGACGGTGCTGATCTTCCCCGACCTCAATACCGGGAACAACACGTACAAGGCGGTCCAGCGGTCGGCCAACGCGGTCGCCGTCGGGCCGGTCATGCAGGGCCTGCGGCGGCCGGTCAACGACCTGTCCCGGGGCGCGACGGTCAAGGACATCGTCAACACGGTGGCGATCACGGCGATTCAGGCGGCGGTGCGATGACCCGGGTGCTGGTGCTCAACTGCGGCTCCTCGTCGGTGAAGTACCGGCTCTTCGACGGCGCGGCGACGCTCGCCAAGGGCCTGGTCGAGCGGATCGGCGAGGAGGGTGGCGACGCCGCCGACCACCTCGCCGCGCTGCAGCGGATCATGGCGGAGACCGACCTGGACGGGCTGGCCGCGGTCGGGCACCGGGTGGTGCACGGCGGTCCCGACTTCCATGCGGCCACGGTGATCGACGACGCGGTGGTCCGGGGGATCGAGGCGCTGGTCCCGCTGGCGCCGCTGCATCAGCCGGCCGCGCTGAGCGGTATCGAGGTGGCCCGCAAGCTGCTGCCGTCGGTGCCGCAGGTGGCGGTCTTCGACACCGCGTTCCACGCGACGATCCCGCCCGAGGGCTTCACCTGGGCGATCGACACCGAGTTGGCGGGCCGGTGGCAGATCCGGCGGTACGGGTTCCACGGCACCTCGCACGCGTACGTGGCTCGCCGTACGGCCGGGGTGTTGGGTCTTTCGCCCGCCGAGACCAATGTGATCACCCTGCACCTGGGCAACGGCGCGAGCGCCTGCGCCGTCCGGGGCGGCCGCAGCATCGCCACCTCGATGGGCCTGTCCCCGCTGGACGGCCTGGTGATGGGCACCCGCAGCGGCGCGATCGACCCGACCGTGATCTTCCACCTGCACCGGGTGGCCGGCCTGCCGATCGACGAGATCGAGACGTCGCTGACCCGGCACGGCGGCCTGCTCGGCCTGGCCGGGGAGAACGACCTGCGCGCGGTGCTGAGCCGCCGGGCGCTGGGCGACGAGGCGGCGACGCTCGCCTTCGACGTCTACACCCGCCGGATCCGCGAATATGTCGGCGCCTACCTGGCCGTGCTGGGCCGGGTCGACGCGATCACCTTCACCGCCGGGGTGGGCGAGAATTCGCCGGCCGTCCGGGCGGCGACGCTTTCCGGCCTGGAGCCGCTGGGGATCGCGGTCGACCCGGCACGCAACGAGGCCGCCGCCCCGATCATCTCGCCGGACGGCGGCCGGACCGCGGTGTGCGTGGTCCCCACCGACGAGGAACTGGAGATCGCCGACCAGTCCCGCGCCGCGCTGGGGTGGGAAGACTAGCCGATCAGGAGACCAGCCAGACGATCAGGGCGACCACCACGACGGCGACGACCACGCCGGTGACGATCAGGGGAGTCTTGGAGGCCGCGGGCTCCGGCTGCGGTGCGTGCGTGAAGGCGCGGAACGCCTCGGTGTTGCCACTCGGATCGACGTTGTTGTCAGACATGGCCAAGACCATAGCGAAAAAGGGCTCGTCCGCCGACCACCGCCACCTGTGTTCCGCGCCGCCTACCAGGACGAATGCATCGGGTACGGGGATTTCACCCCTTGGTGGGCGCGTTCGGCCGTAACTTCGGATCATGAGAACGCGGTGGCTCCGGGGTGTGCTGGCGGCCCTGTTGCTCGCGGGCTGTGGCGACGCTCCGGCGCCGATCGTCGTACCTCCCCCGGCCCCGGCGTCCCCTCCGACCACCTACCCGGTCGCCCTGCGCGTGCTCCATCTTCAGCGCGGGGCGGACCGGCCGCTGCCCACGCTGGTCTACTACCCGAAGGTGTCGGGCGGGCGTTTCCCGCTGGTCCTCTTCTGCCACGGGCTGAGCGGCTCGGCCGAGCGGTACGCGACGACGCTGGCCGGCTGGGCCGCGGCCGGATTCGTGGTGGCCGCGCCGACGTTCCCGTACACGAGCGAGTTCACCGACGACTTCCGCCGGCCGGACATCGTCAACCAGCCGGCCGACGCCCGGTTTGTGCTGAGCCGGGTCGCCGCACTGAACCAGCGGGACGGCGATCCACTCTGGCACCGGATCGACACCGACCACATGGCCGCGATCGGGCACTCGGCCGGCGGCTACACCACCACCGGGCTGTTCACCGCCGGGCACGACCCGCGGCTGCGGGCGGGCATCATCATGGCCGGGTGGGGTGCCCGGGGCGCGTTCGCCGGGCCGCCCGCGACCATGCTGTTCCTGCAGGGCAAGGCCGACCCGATCGTGCCGGTGGCGAGCAGCCGGCGGCTCTTCTCCCGGGTGCCCTGGACCAAGTCGTACGTGCTGATGCGCCGCGACTCGCACGCGACCTACCTGCGGCCCGGCGACGTCGGGTACGGCTTGATGAACTCGCTGGTCATCGACTTTCTGCGGTGGACGCTGGAGGGCGATGCGGCGGCCCGCACGGGGTTGCCGCCGATGGAGGGGTGACTTCGGCGCGGCACAATGGGTCGGGTGCTTCGGCGTACGGTGCTCAAAGGTCTGGTCGGGACGGCCGCGCTCGGCGGGTGTACGACGACGGCGTCCCGCCTTCCCGCCCGACGACGTCGGCGCCGCCCTCCTCTCCCGCCGCACCCCATCAGGCACCAAGTCGGATATTCCCGGTAAAGACCGAGCGCCTCTCGCTCGCGCGCGGCGCCGACCGGCCCCTGCCCACCACGATCTGGCGGCCCACGACCGCGGGCACCTACCCGCTCATCCTGTTCAGCCACGGCCTGGAGACGACGCCGGCCGACTACCGCGAGCTGCTCACCACCTGGGCGAAGGCCGGCTTCGTGGTGGCCGCGCCGACCTACCCGCACACCGCGGCCGGGGTCGCCGATTTCAACCCGGTCGACCTGCTCTACCAGCCGCTTGACGCCGAATACGTGATCACGCAGGTGGCGAAGCGGCTCGGCCCGGTGGGCCCGATCGCGGCGGCCGGGCATTCCGGCGGCGGTGTGACCACGCTGGGGATGTTCAGCGGCAACCGGGACGAGCGGCTCAAGGCGGGCGTCATCATGGCCGGCCGGCAGATCATCACGACGCCGCTGAGCGGCCCCAGCGCGCCGCTGCTCTTCGTGCACGGCAAGCGCGACCAGGTGATCGACTACGCCGACGGGCACGCCGTCTACGCCGCCGTCACCTGGCCCAAGGCGTTCCTCACCGTCACCGACGGCGGCCATGTGCCGACCGGCGCCGAGCTCGCCGTCGTCGCCACGACCAGCACCGACCTCCTGCGCTGGAGCCTCTACGGCGACGCGGCCGCCAAGAAACGGCTCCCCCGGGACGCCACGAGAGGCAACCTCGCCGCCCTCGAGGACCGTCTTTAGTGCAGGAAGTCCAGCGCGACCTTGCCGAAGACGTCGCCCGAGGCGAGGTGTGCGAAGGCGTCCGCCACCGCCGTGAAGCCGTATGTCGAGTCGATGATCGGGCGCACGTCCTTGTCGGCGCAGAGGTCCAGCAGGGCGGCCAACTCCGCCCGGCTGCCCATCGTGGCGCCGAGCAGCTCCAGCCGCATGGCGAAGAGCCGCCGCAGGTCGACCGTGGCCAGGTGACCGCCGGTCGCGCCGCAGACGACGATCCGGGCGCCCGGGGCCGCGCACTTCATCGAGTGGTCGAAGGTGGGCTCGCCGACCGACTCGATCACCACGTCGACGCGCTCGGGGAGCCGCGCGCCGGGCTCGATCGCGGTGGCGCCCAGCGCGGCGATCCGGTCCCGCTTGCCGGCGTCGCGGCCGGCGGCGTAGACCCGCTTGCCCATCGCCAGCGCGAGCACGACGGCCGCGGTGGCCACCCCGCCGCCGGCGCCCTGCACGAGCACCGCGGCGCCCTCGCCGACCCGGCCGCGGGTGGTCAGCATGTGGAAGGCGGTGAGCCAGGCGGTCGGCAGGCAGGCCGCCTCCAGGAAGGACAGCCCGGCCGGCTTGGCGATCAGGTTTTCCCGGGGCACGGCGACCCGCTCCGCGAGCGTGCCCGGGTGACGCTCGGAGAGCAGCGAATACCCCCGCGGGTCACCGGGGTCGGCCACCACCGGGTAGAGCACGACCTCGTTGCCCTCCGGGTCGACGCCGGCGGCGTCGCAGCCGAGGATCATCGGCAGCCGGTCGGGCGGCAGGCCGACGCCGCGCAACGACCACAGGTCGTGGTGGTTGAGCGACGCCGCCCGCACGTCGACCGTGACCCAGCCCTCCGGAGGCGCCGGCTCGGGCGCCTCGCCCACGCTCAGCGCCCGCAGCGGCTCTTCAGGATCGGCTCCGATGGCGATGGCAGCGCGCATCCCCCGACCCTATAGAAAGAAGCCTCGGCCGCCTCAGTTGATGTCGGACTCGGTCAGCAGGGACAGCGTGGACTTGCGCGGCTCCGGCGCCGACGGGCCGAAGTGCCGGCGGGCCACCCCGTCGCGGGCCGCCGCCTCGGCCACCGCCGCCGCGACGGCCGGGGCGACCCGCGGGTCGAGCGGGGAGGGCACGATCGCGTCGGCGCGCAGGTCGTCCGAGACGACCTCGGCGATCGCCTCGGCCGCCGCCACCTTCATCGCGTCGGTGACCGTCGTGGCCCGGGAGTCGAGCGCGCCCCGGAAGATGCCCGGGAACGCCAGCACGTTGTTGATCTGGTTGGGGAAGTCGCTGCGGCCGGTGGCGACGATCGCCGCGTACTTGTGCGCGATGTGCGGCGGCACCTCGGGCGTCGGGTTGGCCAGCGCGAAGATGATGCCGCCCGGCGCCATGCCGGCCAGCGCGGTCTCGGCGATCGCGCCGCCGGAGACGCCGATCAGCACGTCCGCGCCGATCAGGGCCTCGGTGATGCCGCCGGTCCGGCCGGACTCGTTGGTCGCCGCGGCCAGTTCCGCCTTGATCGGGGTCAGGTCGCCGCGCTCGGCGTGGATGATCCCGCGCGAGTCGCAGATGATCACGTTGGCGCCGTCGACGCCCGCCGCGATCAGCGTGTTGGTGATCGCGACCCCGGCCGCGCCCGCCCCGCTGATCACCACGCGCAGGTCGCCGAAGCGCCGGCCGAGCAGCTTGGCCGCGTTGCGCAGCGCGGCCAGCGTGACCACCGCGGTGCCGTGCTGGTCGTCGTGGAAGACCGGGATGTCGAGCTCGGCGTCGAGCCGCCGCTCGATCTCGAAGCAGCGCGGGGCGCTGATGTCCTCGAGGTTGATCCCGCCGAACGACGGCGCCATCGCCTTGACCGCGGCGATGATGCCCTCGACGTCCTGCGTGTCCAGGCAGATCGGGATCGAGTCGACCCCGCCGAACTGCTTGAACAGGATCGCCTTGCCCTCCATGACCGGCATCGCGGCCTTGGGTCCGATGTTGCCGAGGCCGAGCACCGCGCTGCCGTCGGTGACGACGGCGACCGTGTTGGCCGTCCAGGTGTAGTCGGGGTAGAGCGAGGGGTCGTCGGCGATGGCCTCGCAGACCCGGGCCACGCCGGGGGTGTACGCGAGGGACAGGTCGTCCCGGCTGGCCAGCGAAACGGTCGGACTGATCGACATCTTCCCCCGCTTGTGCAGGTCGAAGACGGGATCGGCGGCTAGGGCGGGATCGAGCTCGAAACTGAAGAAAGACACGGTGACTCCACACGGCATCGACGCTGACACGGTGCACCGGCGCGGTCCTCGGTCGCGAATGAGCGCCGAGCGGCGGTGCGATGCGGGGATCACCCGGGGGTAGCAAACCGCTGCGCGGGTACGCGCTGCGGTGGTAGGACCTTAACTTATCCGACCGAGGCGCGGAAAGTAACGAAACAAAACTCGGCCGATGACATCCGCCACCCCGTACTTGCGGGAGTCGTCCTCGACCAGCGGATTGTCGCCCTGGATCCACCATCCGCCGTCCTGTTCGCGGACCGCCCGCTTCACCACCAGCAGGTCGGGGCGGGCGCGGAAGCGCGCCACCACGACGTCGCCCGGCCGCACCCGGCCGCCCCGCCGCACCAGCAGGGCGTCCCCCGAGCGCAGGGTGGGCACCATCGACGGCCCGTTCACCAGTACCGCTAACAGTGGTAATTGCCACCTCAAGGCAGTAGTCCTCCGTTGCGTTACGGCCGAGATGTAAGGGGTAGTGTCAACCGCGGATCATCGCAAACCCGTATGGAGGAGTCCTGATGCGACTTCCGCGTTTCCTCACGCCGCGTACCGTGGTCAGCGCCCACTGCGACCTGCCCTGCGGCGTCTACGACCCGGCACAGGCCCGGATCGAGGCCGAGTCGGTGAAGGCCATCCAGGAGAAGTACCAGGCGAACACCGACCCGGAGTTCCGCACCCGCGCCATCCTCATCAAGGAGCAGCGGGCCGAGCTCGTCAAGCACCACCTCTGGGTGCTGTGGACCGACTACTTCAAGGCCCCGCACTTCGAGAAGTACCCCAACCTGCACCAGCTCTTCAACGAGGCCACCAAGCTGGCCGGCGCGGCCGGCGCCAAGGGCTCGCTGGACCCGGCCGTCGGCGACCAGCTGCTCGCGAAGATCGAGGAGATCTCGAAGATCTTCTGGGAGACCAAGCAGGCGTGAGCTTCACCGCTACCGTGCGGCCGGTACGTCCCTCGGACGTGCCGGCCGTCGTCGCGATGGTCCACGAGCTGGCCGACTTCGAGCGGGCGGCCGACCAGTGCCGCCTGACGGCCGAGCAGCTCGCCCGGGTGCTCTTCGACGAGCCCACCGTCTTCGGCCACGTCGCCGTCGACGACCGCGACAAGCCGGTCGGCTTCGCGCTCTGGTTCCTCAACTTCTCCACCTGGACCGGCACCTCCGGTATCCATCTCGAGGACCTCTACGTACGGCCGCGGGCCCGCGGCACCGGCGCCGGCGGCGCCCTGCTGGCCGCGCTCGCCGAGATCTGCGTCCGCCGCGGCTACCAGCGCCTCGAGTGGGTGATGCTGGACTGGAACCCGGCGGCCGAGTTCTACGCCGCGATCGGCGCCACGGTCACCTCCGACTGGCTGCCGTACCGCCTGGCCGGCGACGCGCTGCACCGGCTCGCCGCGCGGGCCTCCCCCGCCACGCCCGCAAACCGCTAGGCTCAGCTGGCATTGGGAGGAAAACGGTGACTTTGACGCACGCGCACCCCGATCCGGCCCTCGGCGACGACGTCGTCCTGCTGACCGTGCCCGCCGACGGCGGCTACCTGGGTGTGCTCCGTACCGCGACGGCCGGCCTCGCGGCCCGGCTGCACTTCGCGCTCGACGAGATCGAGGACCTGCGGATCGCCGTCGACGAGGCGTGCGCGATGCTGCTCGCGATCGCCACCCGCGGCGCCGAGCTGGAGTGCCGGTTCGCGGTGACCGAGGATGCGCTGACCGTCGAGGTGAGCGTGACGACGGTGCGCGGCGCCCGGCTCCCGGCCGAGTCGTCCTTCGCGTGGAAGGTGCTGACCGCGCTGACCACCTCGGCGTCGGCCGAGGCGAGCGGTCAGCGCGCCACCATCCGGCTGCTCACCCGCCGTACTGAGGGATGACCTCGCGCTCGCGGGTGCTCACGTCGACGTAGTCGAGGTGGCCGCTCGCCGCCCGGCGGGCCGCCTCCACGTCCCGCGCCGCGAGGCAGTCGATCAGCTGGCGGTGGTCGGCGTCTATCCGCGCCCAGTAGTCGGCCGGCAGCAGGACGGTGACGTCCTCGCCGTACTTGGCGTGGTAGAGCGGGCGCACCACCAGCTCGAAGAGCGGGTTGCCGGTCGCCTTCGCCACCGCCATGTGGAACGCTGCGTGCGCCGCCATCATGGTCTCGAAATCGTCGACATCCGGATCGAAGAGCGCGCTGCGGATCTCGATCAGGTGCTCCTCGGTACGCCGCGCCGCGGCCAGCCCGGCGGCCGGCACCTCGAGGGCCCGGCGCAGCTCGAGCATGTCGGCGAGGCCCACGTCGGCCGAGTTGGTCAGCAGCGTGAAGCCGGCGGCCAGGCCGTCGGCGAGTTGCTCGGCGTCGGGGTGCGCGACGAAGCTGCCGCCGGTCACGCCGCGGGTGGTCACGATGAGGTGCTGGCTGGCCAGCAGCCGCAGCGCCTCCCGTACCGTGCTGCGGCTGACCCCGGTCTGCACACACAACTCGGGCTCCGGGGGCAGCCGTTCACCGGGCTGCAGTCGTCCCGAGGTGATGTCCGCACGTAGCTCATCCGCCAGGAGTTGGTAGGCGGGCGGTCGCACCGTTGATCCGGTCACCTACACAGGGTAGGCCCTGCGTTGCCACGCGAGGGCCATTAATCGACGCCGAGCGCTCGTGTGGTCGGCGGAACCACGACAAGTACCCCGGCCAGCGCGCCCCAAACCAGCAGAACCAGGCCGGCCCAGAGCGGATGGACCTGGACCAGGAAGCCGCCGGCCGCGATCACGAACAGCTGGACGACGATCGCCGGACCGCGGGCGTGCACGGCGCGGCGGCTCAGCGCGCGGGCGACGAGCAGGACGCTCGCGGCGCCGAGCGCGGCCAGCACGATCAGCGCGACCGCCACGCCGACCGCGTCGAGCTTGCTGGTCACGGTCAGGATCACCAGCCAGATCGTCAGCGCGACCAGCCCGGCGCACTGCAGGTAGAGCAGCCGGACCGCCCACACCAGCGTCGCCGGATTGTCAACGACTGACTTCTCACCCTTCTCAGCGGTCACGGGAGCACCATACCGACAGACCGGAGGCCCCACTCCCAGGTACAGTGCCGCCCATGCGAGCGTTACTGGTGGTTAACCCCAAAGCCACCACGACCAGCGAGCGCAGCCGCGACGTGCTGGTCCGGGCCCTGCGCAGCGCGGTCAGCCTGACCGTGGAGTACACGGATCGCCGCGGGCACGCCGCCGCCCTGGCGCGCGCCGCCGCGGAGAGCGGCGTCGATGTCGTGGTGACCCTAGGCGGCGACGGCACCATCAACGAGGCGGTCAACGGCCTGATGGCCGCGCACTCGGCGCTGGATGGCATCAGCGGCCCCCGGGCCAACGCGCTGCCGGCCCTGGCCGTGGTGCCCGGCGGCTCGACCAACGTCTTCGCTCGCGCGCTGGGCCTGCCCCGCGACTGGGTGGACGGCGCCAGCGTGATCCTCGAGGCGCTGCGCGAGGGCCGGCACCGGGTGATCGGGCTGGGCCGGGCCGACGACCGCTACTTCACCTTCGCCGCCGGCCTGGGGCTGGACGCGGCCGTGGTGCGCCGGGTCGAGCAGGCCCGGCTGCGCGGTCGCAAGTCGACGCCCGCGCTCTACTTCCGCTCGATCGCCGGCCAGTTCCTGTTCGGCGAGGACCGGAAGAACCCGCCATTGTCGATCGAGCGCCCCGGCGAGCCGTCCGAGGTCGAGCTCGGCACGGTCGTCGTGCAGAACACCGCACCGTGGACATACCTGGGTGACCGGCCGATCAACCCGAACCCGGAGGCGTCCTTCGACCGCGGGCTGGATGTGATCGCCTTGCGTCGCCTGGCGGTGACTTCCACCACACGCACCTTCGCCCAGCTGGCGACCAAGGGCGACCCACAGGGCAAGCAGGTGCTCCATCTGCACGACCAGGCCGAGTTCACGGTCGTCGCGACCCGGCCGCAGGCTTTCCAGCTGGACGGCGATTACTTAGGGGAGCGGCAGAAGGTGCACTTCGTGTCCGTCCCCGAAGCTTTGCGTGTGATCTGCTGACGAAGGGGTACGTCCGTCACACGCGGTTACAGAAAGACGGGCAAAAGGTCGGCAAGAGGGCCCGCACCGTACTACATTGATGGGAGCGTTCGTCACCGGGCTCTGGCAGTCCACGCAGAACCGGACAAAGGGGTCGTGAGCCAGCTCACCCGCGGGGAGAAAATTCCGCCGCTACCCTTGACATCGCACGAGTTCGTGAAAGCATTCACAAGCGATAAGAAGTAACCGGTTGCTGCTTGCGCGCGTTCCTAATCCAGAAGCGCCGAACGGCTCCCGGAACCCAAAAGCTTGCTGACGCCACGGCGATCAGGCGGGCAGTCCGCCCGACGGTCGCCACCGCGCAGGCATAGGTAATACCAGTACGGATTTCATTACCCCATCCGAAACAAGGAGTGTTGCCGCCATGGACTGGCGTCACGATGCGATCTGCCGCGACGAGGACCCGGAGCTGTTCTTCCCGATCGGGACGTCCGGCCCCGCGCTCCTGCAGGTCGAGCAGGCCAAGGCCGTGTGCCGGCGGTGCCCCGTGACCTCCGAATGCCTCGCGTGGGCACTCGAGTCCGGTCAGGACGCCGGCGTGTGGGGCGGGATGAGCGAGGACGAGCGGCGCGCGGTCAAGCGTCGCGGTGGCCTTCGGGTCGGCGCTCCCACCGCCTGACACAATCCCCCCGAAGCATTTGCGCCCCGGGCCGATCGGCACCGGGGCGTCTTGCTGTTCCGACTCGATTACGGAGCGCGCACATTCCTGAGAGGTTCCGGAGAGCGCGAATTCGATCACGTCGAGTTTCGTCCGCGCTTCGCGAAATGATCTCGAAATTGCGAGCCCGCGCAAACGAATAGTTTGCGATGCCTTACCCTCCGTTGTCGACCGCGCGCCGCGGATCGGAGAGTCACGCAGCGCTACCCAGGGTGAGGGCGGCGCCGGCGAGTCTCCGGTCCACCCGGGCCGTCACCAGACGAGCGATCTCCGGCGCGTCGGTGAGCGGTTCGGCCACGGCCACCGCGCCGGCCTCCAGCGCCGAGCGGGCCGCCAGGTCGTACAGGCGGCCGGGCGCGAGGAAGTAGGCGGCGACACCGACCCGGCGGGCGCCGGCGGCCCTCAGAAGATCCACGGCGGCGCCCGGGAGCGGCGGGGCGCCCGAGGCATAGGACACCGCGCACGGGAGGCTCAGGCGGGCGCTGAGGGCCTCCGCGGCCCCGTCGATGGTCTTGCGGGCGGCCGCGTCGCGGGTGCCGGCCGCGGCGAGCACCACCGCGTCGAGCCGCTCGGCGGGCAGCCGCCGGACCAGACCCTCGATGACCGCGGGCGCCGGGCCCAGCCCGTCGGCGAGCGTGACCGAGACCGGCAGGCCGGCCGCCGCGGACAGCACCGCGGGCAGGTCGACCCGGCCGTGGTAGGCCTTGGTCAGCAGGAGCGGGACCACGACCGCGCGGCGGCCCGGCGGCAGGGCGGCGAGCACCTCCAGCGGGCGCGGGCCCGCGTGGTCCAGGTAGGACGCCCGGACGTCCCATCCGGGCCGGGCCCGGCGGACCGCGCGCGCCAGCGCCTCGGTCGCCGCCGCGGCCCGCGGGTCCCGGCTGCCGTGGGCCACCAGGACGACAACGAGCCGGTCCGGGCCGGTCAGACCGGGGAGGATCAGACGTGCAGGCCGCATTCGGTCTTCTCGAACATCGCCCAGCGGCCCGCGCGCGGGTCCTCGCCGGCCTTGGTCCGCCGGGTGCACGGCCAGCAGCCGATCGAGCCGTACCCCTTCTTGAACAGCTCGTTGACCGGCACGTTCCACCGGCTGATGTAGCGGTCCACGTCGGCCTGGCTCCAGGCCGCGATCGGGTTGACCTTGACCTTGCCCTTCTTCGCGTCGAAGGCGACGACCGGCGTGTTGGCGCGGGTCGGCGACTCGTCACGGCGCAGGCCGGTGGCCCAGGCGTCGTACTCGGTCAGGGCCCGCTCGAGCGGCTCCACCTTGCGCAGGAAGCAGCACTCGTCGGGGTTGCGGGCGAACAGCCGGGGGCCGAACTCGCCGTCCTGCTGGCCCACGGTCAGCCGCGGACGGATCGAGCGGACGTTGACGTCCATGGTGGCGGCGACGGTGTCGCGCACCTTGAGCGTCTCCGGGAAGTGCAGGCCGGTGTCGAGGAAGACCACGTCGACGCCCGGGGAGACCCGGGAGAACAGGTGGGCCACGACGGCGTCGGCCATTGAGCTCGTCACGCAGAACCGCGCGCCGAACGTGTCGGTCGCCCACTTGGCGATCCGCTCGGCCGGGGCGCCCTCGAGCGCGGCGGCGGCGTCGCGGGCCAGGGCTTCGAGCTCGTCCCGCGTACGGCGGCCCGGCTCTGTTTTTTCCGAGCCGAGGCTGACGAGGTTGAGAGAGGTGGCGGCCACGATGGTCATCGGTTAGCTCCCTTGGACAGCAACCCGTTGAACTTGACCGTGAAAACGCGGGCGCAGGAGTGGCACTCCCACGCGCCGTGCGAAGCCTCGTTGGGATAGAGGTCCTCTTCCCCGCAGTAGGGGCAGTAGAGGGGCGTCGACCGGGCGTCGCTCATTTGACGAGCTCCTCGTCCGCGCGAACCACCCAGTTGGCGAAGGACTCCTGCGCCGACGACCGGTCGGCCAGGTAGTTGGTGGCGAGGCGCTCCACGTACCCGGGAAGCTCTTCGGCGGTGGCCTTGAGGCCGCGGACCTTGCGGCCGAAGCCGGCGGTCTCGCCCTTGGCCATGCCCAGCGCGCCGCCCAGGTGGATCTGGAAGCCCTCGACCTGCTCGCCGTCGGCGTTCATCACCAGCTGGCCCTTGAGGCCGATGTCGGCGACCTGGGTGCGGGCACAGGCGTTCGGGCAACCGTTGATGTTGATCGAGATGTCCGTGTCGAAGTCGCCGAGCCGCTGCTCGAGCCGGGACACGAGGTCCTCGCCGCGCTTCTTGGTCTCGACGATCGCGAGCTTGCAGTACTCGATGCCGGTGCAGGCCATCGTGCCCCGCCGCCAGCTGGACGGCCGGGCCTCCAGGCCGATCCCGCGCAACCCGGTGACCAGCGACTCCACCTGGTCGTCGGCAACATCGAGGACCAGGAGCTTCTGGTACGGGGTGAGCCGCACCCGCGCCGACCCGTGCCGCTCGACCAGGTCCGCCAGCCGGGCCAGTTGGGTGCCGGACGAGCGCCCGACCACCGGCGTCGCGCCCACGTAGTTGAGCCCGTCCCGCTGCTTGTGCACGCCGATGTGGTCGATCGCCTTCTCGGGCAGGTCGGGCGCCGGGCCGTCGATCAGCGCGCGGCCCAGGTACTCCTTCTCGAGCACCTCGCGGAACTTCGCCACGCCCCAGTCGGCGAGCAGGAACTTCAGCCGGGCGCGGTGCCGCAGCCGGCGGTAGCCGTAGTCGCGGAAGATGCTGACGACACCCTCCCAGACGTCCGGGATCTCCGCCAGCGGGATCCAGGCGCCGAGCCGCTCAGCCAGCCGCGGGTTGGTGGACAGGCCGCCGCCGACCCAGAGGTCGAAGCCGGGGCCGTACTCGGGGTGGACCACGCCGATCAGCGCGATGTCGTTCGCCTGGTACGGGGTGTCGGCCAGCCAGCCGATCGTGGTCTTGAACTTGCGCGGCAGGTTCGAGTACTTCGGGTCGCCGATGTAGCGCTTCAGGATCTCGTCGATGGCCGGGGTGGCGTCGAGCACCTCGTCGGTCGAGATGCCGGCCACCGGGCTGCCCAGCACCACCCGGGGGCAGTCGCCGCAGGCCTCGGTGGTCTGCAGGCCGACCGCCTCGAGCCGGCGCCAGATCTCCGGCACGTCCTCGACCCGGATCCAGTGCAGCTGGATGTTCTGCCGGTCGGTGATGTCGGCGGAGTCCCGGGCGAACTCCTGGGCGATCCCGGCGATGGTACGAAGCTGATCGAGGTCGAGCGCCCCTCCGTCGATCCGTACGCGAAGCATGAAGAACTTGTCTTCCAGCTCCTCGGGCTCGAGCACGGCCGTCCGGCCGCCGTCGATCCCCGCCTTGCGCTGGGTGTAGAGCCCCCACCAGCGGAACCGGCCGCGCAGGTCGGCCGGGTCGATCGAGTCGAACCCGCGGTGCGCGTAGATGTTCTCGATCCGCGCGCGGACGTTCAGCGGGTTGTCGTCCTTCTTGCTGCGCTCATTGGGGTTGAGCGGCTCGCGGTGTCCGAGCGCCCACTGGCCCTCGCCGCGCGCCTTGCGGGGGCGGGCGGTCGGCGTAGCTGGGGTGCTGCTGGGCGCCATGTCGGCGGTCCTCCGGGTTTTCGTGGGCGCAGGTTTTTGCATGCACTGCGACGCTCACGGCACCTGTGAGGCTCGTGACGACTGTGTCAGGAGAGTGCCGGCCGCGTCTCGCGCCCGAACTCATATCGGGCGGCGTCAGTAAGCCGGACACATCGCGCTGCGGACACGGCCGTAATCCACGTGGCGGCGGGCCACGAAGCGGCGGTCAACGGCAGCGGTCATGTCGGTAAGCCTCTCACGGCCCGGCATTCTCGGCCAGTGCGGTCCAGATTCCGGGAGTGTGCGTACCAGCACACCCTCGCCAGGCGCACAGCGACGCCTGCCACTGTTGTCCCCCGTGACCACCGTGCGGCTCCCCCGGCGCCTGGCTCCCGGCTGGATGCGCGACCAGATCTGCTGGCTGGTGCCGGTCGTCGCGACCTGGCTGGTGGTGAGCTGGGAGGCGGCCCGGCCGCAGCCCTGGCGGGACGAGATCGCGAGTTCGAGCGCGGCCACCCGGACCGTGCCGGAGATCTTCGCGCTCGGCCGGAACATCGACGGCGTCCTGGTCCCGTTACGACCAGCTCGTCACCTGGCGGGTCGGCGGCTTCACGATCGCCCTCTTCGTCCGCCCGCCCGTCACCTAACGCTTGGCGAGCGGCACGACGAGGACCGCTTCGGTCCCGCCGCCGGCCCGGTTGCGCAGCTCGATGCTGCCGCGCAGCTCGCCGGTGGCCAGCGCCCGGACGATCTGCAGGCCCAGCCGCCCGCTGGCGTCGGCGACGAACCCGGGCGGCAGGCCCTGCCCGTTGTCGGCCACCGTCACGTGCAACTGCTTGCGGAAACGATGCGCGGAGACGACGACCTCGGCCGGATCCGTCCGCGTCTCGATCGGCTCGGCATCCTCTTCGGGCGCCGGGAAGCCGTGCTCGACCGCGTTGATCAGCAGCTCGTTGAGCACCATCACCAGCGACGTGGCGATCTCGGCGGGCAGCACCCCGAAGGTGCCCTCCCGGCGCATCTTGACCGCGATGCTGGTCGCCGCGACCTCGGTGGCGGCGCTGGCCACCCGGTCGACGATCCCGTCGAACTCGACCGCCTCGTCGCTGGACATCGATAGCGTCTCGTGCACCAGCGCGATCGAGGCGACCCGGCGCACCGATTCCTGCAGCGCCATCCGGGCCTCCGGCGCGTCCACCCGGCGGGCCTGCAGGCGCAGCAGCGCGGCCACGGTCTGCAGGTTGTTCTTCACCCGGTGGTGGATCTCCCGGATCGTGGCGTCCTTGGTCATCAGGGCGCGGTCCCGGCGGCGCACCTCGGTGACGTCGCGGACCAGCACCAGCGCGCCGATCGGCACCCCGGCGGGCAGCAGCGGCAGCGCCCGGGTCAGCATGGTCGCGCCCCGGGCCTCGACCTCCTGCCGGGGCGGGAACTCGCCGCGCAGCGCGGACAGGATCCGCTCCGCGGTGTCGGTGCCCTCCAGCGGGTCGGCCGCCAGCCGGCTGGTCAGCGTCGCCAGTTCCTCGCCGACCAGGTGCGCGTTGAAACCGAGCCGGCGGTACGCGGACTGCGCATTCGGACTGGCGTAGGTGACCTTGCCGCCGGCGTCGAGCCGGATCAGCCCGTCGCCCACCCGCGGCGCCGAGGTGGTCTCCCCCGGGTGCCGGGGCGGCGGGAAGGTGCCGTCGGCCACCATCTGGGCCAGGTCGTCGGCCGTGGTCAGGTAGTTGAGCTCGAGCTGGCTGGGCGTGCGCGCGGTGGACAGGTTGGTGTCCCGGCCGATCACCGCGATGACCTCGCTCCAGCCCTCCTCGCGGTCGTGCTGGTCGCGCAGGCGTACCGGGATCGCCTCGTGCCGGGCGGGGGTGTCGCCATACCAGACCGGGTCGCCCTCCCGCCAGATGCGTTCCTGGGTGAAGGCGATGTCCAGATGGGCCACCTCCGGCCCGCCGACGATCTTGCCGACCTGGTCGTCCTGGTACGCCGTGGGCGCCGTCGTCGGCCGCACCTGGGCCACGCAGAGGAAGTCGCGCGGCTTGCCCGGCTCGGCCCGGACCGGCACCCACATCAGCAGGTCGGCGAAGGACAGGTCGGACAGCAGCTGCCAGTCACCGGCGAGCCGGTGCAGGTGGTCGATGTCGGCGGGGCCGAGGCCGGTGTGCTCCTCGGCCAGATCGCGCAGGGTGGACACGCTTCTTTTCTACAGGGTCGTGGTTACCTTCTTGAGTCCACGCGGCGCGTCGGGGTCCTCGCCGCGGGCCAGCGCGAGCGCCAGGGCGAGCTTCTGCAGCGGCAGGATGTCGAGCAGCGCGCTGTGCCGCTCGTCGGCGACCGCGGGCACGGCCAGCCGGCCGGCGGCGCCCGGCACGTCCGAGGCGCCGACGGTGACCACGTCGGCGCGGCGCTCGGCGAGCCGGTTGACCACGTCGCGCATCGACCGGCCGCCCGGGCCGTCGCCGACCACGGCCAGCACCGGCACGTCCGGGTCGGTCATCGCGAGCGGGCCGTGCAGCAGGTCGGCGCCGGAGAAGGACAGGGCGGGCAGGTACGAGGTCTCCATCAGCTTGAGGGCGGCCTCGCGGGCGGTGGGGTACGCGTACCCCCGCCCGGTCGTCACCATCCGGGAGGCGAACCGGTACCGCTGGGCCAGCGCGTCGGCGGCCGGATCGGCCAGCGCGTCCTCGGCGAGCTGGGGCAGCTTGTCCAGCGCCGCCCGCTCCTCGGCCGGCAGCTTGCCGTCGCCGGCCCGCACCCCCTCGACCAGCACCAGCAGGGCGAGCAGCTCGGCCGTGTACGACTTGGTGGCCGCGACCGCCCGCTCGTGCCCGGCGGCGACGTCGATCGACAGCTCGGCCGCCCGGGCGAGCGGCGAGTCGGGGTTGTTGGTGACCGCGAGGGTCAGGCCGCCGGTCTCCCGGGCCGCGCTGAGCACCCCGGTGAGGTCGGGCGAGCCGCCGCTCTGGCTGACCCCGATCACCAGCGTGTCGGTGAAGTCGGGCCGGGCGCCGTACAGCGTGATCGCGCTCGGCGACGCGCTGGCCACCGGCAGGCCCAGCCGGATCTCGCTGAGGTACGCGCCGTAGAGGGCGGCATGGTCGGAGGTGCCCCGGGCAACGAACATCACATTCCGCGGCCGCCGCCGGGCCACCTCCGCCGCCACCTCGGCGATGGCGGACGCGTGCGGACCGTCCAGAAGCCGGGCGAATCCTGCCGGTTGTTCCGCGATGTCCGCCGCCATTCCCTGGCCTCGTTGCACCACGCGTTCCTCCCCTGTTGAGCGCTTCTCGCGCAGTTCCTGCGCAGTCTTGCAAGAAGTAGCTTACAGAGTCAACGTTTCGAGCACTAATGCGCACGGGCGGGTACTGACATTCGAGGCACTCTTCGCCTACTGTTCTCGTTCGTGGATGTTCGCCGCGCCGCCGACCGCGCCCTTAAACAGGCAAGATCCGCTTTGGCACGCGACGAGCCGCAGCAGGCGGCCGACCATCTCGCCGGAGCGCTGACCCACGCGCCCACCCTGCCCGAGGCCCATGAACTGCTCGGGCGGCTCGCGGCGCAGCCCGGCGGCGGCCTCGACCTCTTCCCGCTCGCGCCGCACGTGTCGGCCGGCGGGCTCGCGGCTCGCGCGCACCTGCTCGCCGCGGCCGGCCACCCCGAGGACGCGCTGCCGCTGCTGGCCGCCGCGAGCGGCCGGTCGCCGGGGGCCGACTGGGCCGGCGTGCCGTGGGTCGACGACCCGGGCCTGGCGCTGCGCATCGAGCCCGGCCTGCTCGTCCAGCTCCTGATGCGGCTGTGCACCGCAGTGGGCGATCCGGCGCCGTCGGCCACCCGCAACACCCTCCGGCCGTATCTGACCGTCGCCCGGCACGCGGTAGACGCCCACCCGGATGACGCGATGCTGCTCGGCGCCGGGTCGGCGCTGGCCCGGCGGATCGGCGAGACCACGCTGGCGGTCGACTGGGCGGCCCGCGGCGCCCGGGCCCGGCCGTCGAAACTGGCGGAGATCTGGCTGGGCTACGCGTACCGCAGCGCCGGCCGGGTCGCGGAGGCGCTGGCCGCGCTGCGCCGGGCCGTCGCGCACGACCCCGACGACCTCTCGGTATACGCGGACATCGCCGGCACCCTGGCCGACCACGGCCGCCTCGACGACGCGCTGAACTGGGTCGACCGGGCCCTGGAGCGCGACCCCGAGTTCGACTGCGCGGTGCACACGGCGCACCGGCTGCGGCACCGCGCCGACGGCGACGTCGCCCACCTGGTGCGGCTGGCCGACTTCATCCGCGACCACCCGGACGAGTCGCACGAGCATACCGACCTGGCCGACTGCTGCCGGGAGATCCCGTGGCTGGGCGGCGCCCCGGCCGCGGCGCCCCTGCCCCAGCGAGGCGCGGGCGAGTCGGGCGCGGTCGGCCCGGGCGCGGGCTCGGGCGCGGGCTCGGGCTCGGGCGCGGGCTCGGGCGCGGGCTCGGGTGATCCGGCCGCGGTTCGGCCGGGCCCTGGTGGTCCGGCCGCCCCGGAACCCTCGGCCGATGCGGTGCGCCGGCTGCGCCAGGTCGCGTCGCTGTCCTGGGCGCACCCGCCGGCCGCCTACGATGACGCCGTCCAGCTGATCATGGTGCAGCCGTACGACCTGCTCGCCCTGCTCGCCCACCCGCCGGCCGACGTGGCGGCCGCGGAGATCTGGGCCTGCCTCGGGCTGCTGCACCACGGCGCCGACGAGCCCTGGCTCCCGTCGGGCCGCCGGCGGCTGCTGCTCGACCTGCTCGGTGGCGGGCTCGACCGGGTCACCGAGGCGGCATTGTTCGCGCTGGTGGTGACGGCGTGGATCGACCCGTCGGCGCGCGCGGACGTGGCGGCGATCGTTACCGGGCGGCTCGCGGAGGTGGCCGGGCGAGCGGGCGGCCGGTCGGTCGCGGAGCTGGCGCAGGCGACGCCCGATCTCGGGCCGGCGGCACGGGCGACGGCGGCCGGCATGATCCGGACGGCGGTCATTCCCCGGCAGCGGGGGCGTGCCCGCAATCGTCTGCTGCTGCGCTGGCGCCGCGACTGAGCAGGAAGGGCCGGCACCTCGATCAGGTGCCGGCCCGTTGCGCCCTTTGACCTACGTGATGGCTCAGGTCACCCGGCCGTAGCCGTAGATCGGCATACCGCGGTTGATCGATCGCACCTCGACCTCGCCGCCGGAACCGGGGTGCGCGGCGTCGATGATCTGGTTGCCGCCGACGTAGATGCCGACGTGCCCGAGGTTGTCGTAGAACACCAGGTCGCCCGCAGCCAGCTCGGAACGGCTGATGTGGGCCACCGCGCTCCACTGTGCGGCGGCGTTGTGCGGCAGCGAGTAGCCGGCCGCCTTCCACGCCATCATGGTCAGGCCGGAACAGTCGAATTCCGGCCCGGTGCCATCGATCTGGTAAGCGTGACCCTGCTGGGCATACGCGTAGTCGACCGCTTTGCCGGCGGAGCCGGCCAGGTGCGGCGCCGCCTGCTTCGGGCCGGACGACGTCTCGCTGCTCGGGCCCGCGGCCTTCGACTTCGCCTTGAGCGAGTCGATCTTCGCCTGGATGCTCGCCTTCTGCGCCGCGAGGTTCGAGACCTGCGCCGTCAGCTTGGCCTGCGTCGAATTCAACTCGGCCTGGCGTTGGGTGAAGGTCTGCGTCGTCTGGGTGTAGGTGTCGATGTCGTGCTGGTTGGCCTGCTGGATCTGATCGAGGTAACCCAGCTTGTCGATCAGATCGCTGCTGTCGCCGCTCAGCAGCGCACTCATCGGCCCGATCCGGCCTTGTTGATAGGCGGTCGAGGCAATGGTGCCGATCTGGGAACTGGCGTGGTCCAGCGCGGCCTTGGCCGGGCCGATCGAGGCCTTCAGCTTCTGCAGATCCGACTTGGTCTTGGTAAGACTGATGTTGGCCGCGTCGTACGACTCGACGACCTTTTCCAGGGCTCGTTGCTGCTGGTCGAGCTGCGTGGCGGTCGATGGCGCGGCGCTGGCGGCATGAGCGCCGGTCAGCGTGATCGCGAACGCCGCCGCCGCGACCACGAGTGCTCTCAGCCTCGTGCGGGGGTGTGGCACTGGTGTTGTGGCCTTTCTTCCGCTCGGCCGCCTACCGGGTTAGCTGACGGATTCGGGCGGGAAGAAGGCCCTACCGCTGACGCGGATTCACCCCAACGAACACGGTTCCCCGGCTCGCCACGACGCGCACGCGAAGCCCGGGGGAGAGCGTCGCACCCGCCGTGATGACTCGGCAGCGTTGGCCGGCGCCATCGGAGGGTGTGGCTGCGGACCGAACCAACCGCACCAACCTATCGATGGGAAAATCAAAATCAAGTGCCAATCCGAGTGATTATGCCAATAGCCAGCTATGTGCCAAAGATTCCGATAACAGATTGTCATTCCGCGGAAACGGGCCGTGGCGCCCAAAGAACATGTCGATCTTGTGAGACCCGGTCAAGCGGCGCAGACAATAGGCCATCCACGGGCCTTTGCCATTGAGGTGTGTCCCTCGTGCCAGCAACTTTGTCCCATGCCCGCGGCCGTTTGTCCCATCCCCGCGCCCGCGTGCTGGGCGGCACCCACCACTCGCGCCAAGGTGCCCGCTCGGCGGCCTGCCAGCCAGACACCTTCCACGCCCGCCGGGGTGCCCCGCCCGGCGGCCCCTCCGTGTGCGGCCGCTATACCCCGCGAGCGGTCGCCCCGCCAGGGTGCTCCGCGGCCCCGAGCCCAGGTCACGGGCCACCCCGCCCCGCCCGGCCACAGTCCACCCCCGCCCGGCCACAGTCCACCCCCGCCCGGCCACAGTCCACCCCCGCCCCGGCACTGGGTGGGGACAAGTTAGGGGGTGGTGTGACAAGTTTTTGGGGTTGTCCACCGGGTTGTCGGGCGCCGGGGGGCGGGGGAAGACCGTGGGGCGCTGCCCCACACCCCGGCCACCGCTGCAGAGATCTGAGGGGGCGATTGTTGCGGAGTGGTGGGTTGATCTCCTTGCGGTGGCTGCCTCACGGAATCAGAGCAGGTGGAGGGGAGCGAAGGTCGGAGAGTGGGCGTTCGCGGCGAACGGGTACGCATCAAGATCTGGGGGGCGGGGCGAGCCGGGGCGCGGGCAGCGACAGCGGTGCGGGTATGCGGCGGGGGCGGGGTTTTGGCTGGTCTTGGGCCGGGCCCGCCCGGCGGGCGGGGTCGGAGCCGGTGTTGCGGCTTGCGGCCCGGGCGCACCGGGGGCCTGTCTGACGCGTACGGTCGGAGCGGCGGAAGGGAAACGCTCAAGGTCTCCCCGACGGCCCGGGTGAACGAAAGAACGACCAGAATCAGCCGATTACGGCGATGAGGTCGCCTTCCTGGACCACGTCGCCCTCGTTGACGGCCAGCTCGGCCACGGTGCCGTCGGTCTCGGCCACGACCGGGATCTCCATCTTCATCGACTCGAGGATGACCAGGGTGTCGCCCTCGGTGATGGTGTCGCCGGGCTTGGCCACCACCTTCCAGACGTTGGCTACCATCTCGGCGCGGATCTCGTCGGCCATCGGGGTCACTCCTCCTCGTCGAGCAGTCGGTCAGCGTCATCCAATCATGGATCGGTCGTGGGTGAGTCCCGGCGGGCCGGATGCGCCGTCTACCATCGGGCCGGGAAACGTGCCACGAACAGGAGTCCAACCATGGCCAAGAAGTCTCGCAAGAAGAAGGCCCGCAAGAAGAGCGCGGCGAACCACGGCAAGCGCCCCAACTCCTGAGTTCGGGCCTCGGACAGACGAAAGCCCCGGCGGCTCGCCGGGGCTTTCGTCTGTGAAGATCAGGGAAGGTACTCCCGGGTCTCGACCTGGATCTCGAGCTGGTCGAGCTTGAGCCGCAGGCGTTCGCGCAGCTCGGTCGGCGCCTTCTCGGCGCCGCAGCAACGGGCCACCAGGGCCTTCACCTCGTGCTCGATGCCGTACTCGCGCAGGCAGCCGCTGCATTCGTCCAGGTGTTTCTGGATCAGCGCCCGCCGGTCCTCGCTGCACTCCAGGTCCAGGTAGAGGTAGACCTCCTCGAGTACCTCGCTGCAGTCAGCCTCGTGCTCCTCGCCGTTCACGCCGCTCATCTCGGGTCACGCCTCCTGCGGTTCCGAAGCGGTCCGGGTGATGCCCCGGTCAATGGCGTACTGCTCGAGCAGCTTGCGCAGGTTGCGCCGGCCGCGGTGCAGCCGGGACATGACGGTGCCGATGGGCGTGCCCATGATGTCGGCGATCTCCTTGTACGAGAAACCCTCGACATCGGCGAGGTAGACGGCCAGGCGGAAGTCTTCCGGCAGCTGCTGCAGGGCGTCCTTGATGTCGCTGTCCGGCAGGCGGTCGAGCGCCTCGGTCTCGGCCGAGCGCAGGCCGACCGAGCTGTGCGACTCGGACGAAGCGAGCTGCCAGTCGGTGATCTCCTCGGTCGGCGCCTGGACGGGCTGACGCTGCTTGCGCCGGTACGAGTTGATGTAGGTGTTGGTCAGGATGCGATACAGCCACGCCTTGAGGTTGGTGCCCTCTTCGAACTGGTGGAACGCGGAGTACGCCTTCAGGAACGTCTCCTGCACCAAGTCCTCAGCGTCGGCCGGGTTACGCGTCATCCGCAAACCCGCCGCGTACAGCTGATCCACGAACGGCAGCGCGTCGCGCTCGAAGCGCGCCCGGCGCTCCTCTGTCCGTTCTGTCTGGGCCACCCTCTGCTCCCCCCTCGACCGTCCCGCCGAGGATACGGGTAGTGCCCCAGTGGACGCTTCGAAAACGGCAGGTGTGCTGACACTCACCGATGGGCTGGAGGGCGAAGGCTCGGCCGCGGGCCACTCCGGAGATGACAAAAGGTTACGCACCCGGGCAATGTCGTCGCTGCCGCGCGCCGCGTACTCGATTCCGGCTCGCACCTCTGGAAACCCCTTTCGATGTACAAGCTCGCGAGGGGTACAACCGCAGACGCGCAAGTTGCATTCCCTCACGTTCTCTCATCGGGCCCAGCCGTGCGTGCGCAGCCAGCCGACCGCGAGCGCCGCCGTGGTCTTGACGTCTTTCCGCAGGTCGTGGGTGGCGCCGGGGCGCACGATCACCTCGACCAGGCCGACCGGCTCGGGCACGCCGAACGGGTCGCGGTCGCCGTTGAGCACCAGCGTCGGCAGGCCGGCGGGCAGCTCGTCGGCCCGGCTCTTCTCCGGCTTGCCCGGCGGGTGCAGCGGAAACGCCAGGGCGAGAACCCCCGCGGCGCCGAGGATCGTCGCGGTCCGGCAGGCGACTCGCGCTCCGCTCGACCTTCCGCCGAAGATCAAGGGCAGCTTGCGTACGCCGAGGTACTCGACAACCGCACTCCACGCCTCGTCCAGCTGCCCGGCCGGAGCAGGTGCCCGCCGGCCCGCCACCCGGTAGGGCTGGGTGACCAAACCCACTCGCACGCCGGCGGCGGTCGCGGCATCCCGCACCGCGACCAGGTCGGGCGCGTCGACGCCGCCACCGGCCCCGTGCCCGAGGAGGAGCACGCTGACCGGCGGCCCGGCCGGTTCGACGAGTCGAATACCGGCGGGTCCGCGCGGTGTCGGAATCGCGATGTCGGTCACCGCACCATGAAATCAGGTGGGCATGGTTCGATGGCCCGCCGTCGAACATCTTCGGTCGGGGCGGGCCCGCTCGTGCGGCGCGAAATCAGCGGGACAACGGGAGCAGCGTGAGCAACCGCCGGTCTTCCTCGTCCGGCCCGTCGTCGACGGGCTCCCCGTCCGGCCTCACCCGCTCGCGCCAGGCGACCAGCATCGCCCGGCGTTCCCGCGGTGTGGTGCCGCCCCAGACCCCGTGACAATCCCCGACCTGGAGCGCCCAGGCCAGGCACGGACCCTGGACGGTGCAGGTTCCGCAGAGCGATACCGCGCTCTCCGACGGCTCGTTCGGAGCCGGGAAGAACGTTTCCGGGTCGACGCTGCGGCAGGCGCCACGCGTGCGCCATGCTTCGTCGGAGCGTCGTTCCTGGATTGCTGCGAGCAGTCGTGGGTCGCGTCGTGCGATGGCAACTTCGTGCGGACGCGGCATACGAGCCCGTGTCATCAGCCCACCTCCCCCGTGGGACCGGTGTTGCATGTGGTGACCCGTCCGCACCATGCGGACCGGTACCACTCCGGCGCTGGTTTGTATCGCACGGTAGGAGATCAGAACAAGGGGCTTATCTATCTCGAAACAAAGTTCGCCTCCGAAAAAGCGAACATATGTCGACAAAAACTCCCGTTCCGTCGCTCGGTCAGAAAAGCTTGGCCGCCGCCGGGGGCGCGAGCAGCTCGGGCCCGTTGTTGCGCACATTGCCGACCGCGGGGCCGACCGGGCGCACCTCGATCGCGGCGAGCTCGCTCTCGGTCATCGGGCGCAGCAGCTCGGCCGGGTCGCCGCCGCCGGCCAGCCAGGCCGCCCAGCGCTCCGGAGGCAGGACCAGCGGCATCCGGTCGTGCACCCGGGCCAGGCCGCCGACCGCGGCCGTGGTCAGCACGCTGCACGTGAGCAGCGCCTCGGGGCCCCAGGGCGACCAGATGCCGGCGAAGGCGAGGCCGGAGCCATCCGCCGGGGTCATGTAGAACGCCTGTTTCTGCTTGCCGTCGCGCAGCCACTCGAACCAGCCGTCGGCCGGCACCAGGCAGCGGCGCCGGGCGAACGAGGGCGCGAAGGCCGGCGAGGTGGCCACCGTCTCGGAGCGCGCGTTGATCATGCGGGCCGCGCCGCGGGTGTCTTTCGCCCAGGGCGGGACCAGGCCCCAGCGGGCCGTGTCGAGCACCCGGGCGTCGTGGCTCTGCGACACGCGGACCACCGGCACCGGGTCGGTGGGAGCGACATTCCAGCTCGGCCCCAGGCCCTCGGTGAGGTCGACCGCCTCGAAGAGATCGCTGAGGTCGGCCTCGCTCCGCGTGGTCGCGTACCGCCCGCACATGGTGCGCAACGGTACGCCAACCGGCACGATCCCGGGGGGCGGGAATGCTCCGCGGAATTGTCGGTGCCGGGCGGCAGAATGGCCTCGTGACCGCCGAACTTCGCCGCTGGCTCGCGCCCACCGCCGCCGGCCCGGCCACCGCCTCCGTGCGGCTGCCCGGCTCCAAGTCGATGACCGCCCGCGCGCTGATCCTGTCCGCGCTCGCCGACCGCCCCTCGGTGATCGAGCGGCCGCTCCGCGCCCGAGATACCGAGCTGATGGCGGCCGGTCTGCGCGCGATCGGCGTGGCGGTCGACACCAGCGACGAGGAGCGCTGGCGGGTCGAGCCGGGGCCGCTGCGCGGGCCGGCCCGGGTCGACGTGGGCCTGGCCGGGACGATCATGCGGTTCCTGCCGCCGGTCGCCGCGCTGGCCGACGGCACGGTGGAGTTCGACGGCGACCCGCATGCGCGGCAGAGGCCGATGGGCCCGATCGTCGCGACGCTGCGCTCGCTCGGCGTGGCGATCGACGCGTCACCGACCGGCGGGCTGCCGCTGGCGGTCCGCGGGTCCGGGCTGGTCGAGGGCGGCGAGGCGGTGATCGACGCGTCCGGGTCCAGCCAGTTCGTCTCCGGCCTGCTGCTCTCCGCGCCGCGTTTCACCAAGGGCCTCGTCCTGCGGCACGAGGGCCCGCCGGTGCCGTCCGCGCCGCATCTGCGGATGACGACGCACATGCTGCGCGCCGCCGGCGCCGCGGTCGACGAGAGTGTCCCCGACATGTGGACGGTCGAGCCCGGCGTCCTGCGCGGGCACACCTGGGTGATCGAGCCCGACCTCTCCGGCGCCGTGCCGTTCTTCGCGGCCGCGATGGTCACCGGCGGGTCGGTGACGCTGGCCGGGTGGCCCACCGAGAGCTGGCAGCCGGTCGGCCAGGTGATCGAGCTGCTGCGCCGGCTGGGCGCCGAGGTGACGCAGGACGAGTCCGGCCTGACCGTGCGCGGCACCGGCGCGCTGCACGGCGTCACCGCCGACCTGTCCGAGGTGAGCGAGCTGAGCCCGGTGATCTCGGCGCTGGCCGCCCTTGCCGACGGGCCGAGCGAGCTGCGCGGGGTGGCGCACATCCGCGGCCACGAGACCGACCGGATTGCGGCGCTCGCCACCGAGCTGACCAAGGCGGGCGCGTCGGTCACCGAATTCCCCGACGGGCTGCGGATAGAGCCGCGCCCGCTGCACGAGACCACCTTCGAGACGTATGCGGATCACCGGATGGCGCACGCCGCCGCGGTTATCGGCCTCGCCGTCCCGGGCATCACGCTCACCGACGTAGGTTGTACGTCGAAGACGTTGCCCGAGTTCCCCGAACTCTGGGCGGGACTCGTGGCGAGGAGCTAGATCTGCCAGGACGCAAGCGGGAGTATGACGAGGACGACGTCCGGATCCGGCCGGCCCGCTCGTCGCGCCCGCGTACCCGCACCCGGCCCAAGCACGACGACGCCGTCGACGCGCTGGTCATCACCGTTGACCGGGGCCGGTACGGCTGCGTGCGCGAGGACGGCGCCGCCGACGACCCGGTGATCACCGCGATGCGGGCTCGCGAGCTGGGCCGCAAGTCGGTGGTGGTCGGCGACCGGGTGGCGGTCGTCGGCGACGTCTCCGGCGCGGCCGGCGCGCTGGCCCGGATAGTGCGGATCGCGGAGCGGACTTCGGTGCTGCGCCGCACCGCGGACGACGACGACACCACCCCCGAGGGCCGGCTCGAACGGGTGGTGGTCGCCAACGCCGACCAGCTGGTCATCGTCAGCGCCCTGGCCGATCCCCCGCCGCGCACCGGGTTCATCGACCGGTGCCTGGTCGCCGCGTACGACGCGGACATCGAGCCGCTGCTCTGCCTGACCAAGGCCGACCTGGCCGCCCCGGCGGCGGTGCTCGACTACTACGCCGAGCTCGACCTGCCGTATGTGCTGGTGCAGCCGGAGAGCGACCTGGCCGAGCTGCGGCGTCGCCTGGCCGGCCAGATCTCGGTGCTCGTCGGTCACTCCGGCGTCGGCAAGTCCACCCTGGTCAACCGCCTGGTGCCGGATGCCCTGCGCGCGGTCGGCACGGTCAGCGCGATCGGCAAGGGCCGGCACACGTCGACCAGCGCGGTCGCCCTGCGGCTGCCTCCGGTGGGCCGCTCCCGCAAGGACCCGGGCTGGATCATCGACACCCCCGGCATCCGCAGCTTCGGCCTGGCCCACGTGAGCGCCGACAGCCTGCTGCACGGCTTCCCCGACCTGGTCGAGGGCACCGTGGAGGACCAGCCGAACTGCGGGCACACCCCGAACGACGTGGAGTGCCGGCTGGACGCGTGGGTGGCCGAGGGCAAGGCCGACCCGCGCCGCCTGGCTTCCTACCGCCGCCTGCTGGCCTCCCGGGCCGGCGAGCTCGACTCGCGCGACCATCCCGAGCCCGAGCTCCCGGCCTGACCCGGCCGGCCGGATGGGCTAGGTTTCCTGCCATGGCCGGATATGCCGACGATCTCGCGCTTGCTCATCTGCTCGCCGACACCGCCGATTCGATCTCGATGTCCCGGTTCCGGGCGCTCGACCTGCGGGTGGAGTCGAAGCCCGACCTGACTCCCGTCTCCGACGCCGACACCGCGGTGGAGCAGGCCATCCGCGGCACCCTGGCCCGGGCGCGGCCGCGCGACGGGGTGCTCGGCGAGGAGTTCGGCAGCACCCAGGCGGCGGCCGGGCCGGGCAGCCGCCGGTGGGTGATCGACCCGATCGATGGGACCAAGAACTTCGTCCGCGGCGTGCCGATCTGGGGGACGCTGATCGCCCTGCTCGAGGGCGACACCCCGGTCGCCGGGCTGGTCTCGGCCCCGGCGCTGGGCCGCCGGTGGTGGGCCGCGAGCGGGCTCGGCGCCTTCGCCGGCAGGCACCAGCACGCCGCCACCCGGATCGGGGTCTCCGGGGTGACCCGGCTGTCCGACGCGAGCTTCTGCTTCGCCAGCCTGGAGGGGTGGGCCGAGACCGGGCGGCTCGAGCCGATCGTCGACCTGAGCCTGAGCGCGTGGCGGAGCCGGGCGTACGGGGACTTCTACGGCTACATGCTGCTGGCCGAGGGCGCGCTGGAGATCATGGTCGAGCCGGAGCTGTCGCTGTGGGACGTGGCCGCGCTGATCCCGATCGTCACCGAGGCCGGCGGCACGATCACCGACCTGACCGGCCGGCCACCCGCCGACAAGACCGCCGCGATCGCCACCAACGGGCCGCTGCACGAGACGGTCCTGACCGCGCTGACCCGGCCGAAGCGCTGAGCGAAACGGCGTACCTGGTCTATCGTGCGTCAGGTGGTAGCACCCGGCTGGTTCTTCCTCGCCGCCATGATCATGGCGTACGGCGTGGCCAACCTGCTGCAGTCGATGGCCGCGGCGCGCACCAGCGTGCACCACACCTTCGACCCCGGCCTGCTCGTGCGGCTCGCCGGGCAGCGCACCTACCTGCTCGGCATCGCCTGCCAGACGCTCGGGTTCATCCTGGCCTTCCTGGCCCGGCGGGACCTGCCGCTGTTCCTGGTGCAGGCCAGCGTCGCGGCCGGGCTCGGGGTGACCGCGGTGCTCGGCGTGCTGCTGCTCAAGTGGAGCCTGCCCACGGCCGAGGTGCTGCTGCTCGGGCTGCTGCTGTCCGGGATCACCGCGCTGGTGCTGGCCGCCCAGCCGGCCCACTCCCGCCGGATCGGCCCGGTCGTGGTGCTCCTGCTGGCGGCGTCGGTGCTGGTGATGGCGGTGCTCGGCTTCTTCGCGGCGCGCCTGCACGGCGCGCTCGGTTCGGTGGTGCTCGGCTCCCTGGCCGGCGTCGACTTCTCGGCGGCGGCGATCGCGGCCCGTCCGCTGACCAACGAGCACACGCTGGTCGGCTTCCTCACCAACCCGCTGCTCTACCTGGTCGTGATCCATTCGCTTGTCGGCCAGCTGCTGCTGGGCCTGGCCATGCAACGCGGCTCGACCACGGCGGCGGTGGCCGCGATGGACGCCGCCGGCGCGGTACCGGCCGCGATCGTCGGCCTGCTCCTGCTCGGCGACCGCATCGTGCCCGGCCGAGGCTGGCTGGCGGCAACCGGCTTCGTGGCGACGCTGCTGGCGGTGATCGCGCTGACCCGCTACGCCGAGCCGCAGCACCACCACGCCACGGCCCCGCCACGCCCGGCAAGCCCCGGCCTACGAGCGGCGGCAATCCGCAGATAAGCGGACAAAAACCTCCAAGACCAACCTCTGACCGTACGCGTCACGAGTCCCCGCCGATGCGGGCGGCCCCGCCTCCTCCGCGCGACCACCTGCAGCAACAGGCCGTAACGCGTCTCTCGCGCGAGGTTTTCGGTTTTCGTTGCAGGACAGCCCGGCGGCCGCGGCACCGGGGTCGGGACGGCAGTGAGCCGGGCTGCAAAAGGCGGGACTCGGCTTCGAGCGTACGGCCAGAGGCGCGAAAAGCGAATCACTCAGGGTGACCAACCGAAACGACTCTCGGTAACGAGGTGGAAGAGTGCATCAGACGGCGAAGAGCGGGTATTGCTGACGGTTATGCACTGAATGACGGTCCTCGAGGTTGTGGAAATGCGGAGAGAGGACGCGTTATGCACAATGGAGCGATCATGTCGAGCGAGGTGCGACACCTGGTGGACAGCGCCCGGCCGTATCCGCTGGTTCGGTTTAGCGGGGTGCTCGATGGGACTACCGCGCGGACCGTGCGTGACGTGTTGCTCGATGTGTTGGCGGGGCAGCCGGAAGCGGTGGTGGTCGACGTCGGGGGGCTGGAATTCGGCGAGCCGGCGGTGGCCGCGGGGGTGATGCGGGACGTACGGCGGGAGACGACTTTCTGGCCGGCGGCACAGTTGACGCTCTGTGATGCACGCGGCGGGCGCTGGCGAGGGTCGGGGTGGGCGCTCCAGCCGGACTGCGGGCGGGCCTTCGACGAGCTCGGCGAGCCGCGGAGCGACCGGCGGATCGCGCTTGACCTGGAGCCCGAGGTGAGCGCGGCGCGGCGGTGCCGGGAGGTGATCACGGCCGCGTGTGCCCGGTGGGAACGGGACGAGCTGGCCGAACCGGCCTGCATCGTGGTCACCGAGCTGGTGAACAACGCGGTGGCGCACGCCAAGACGTCGATGGTGGTGCTGATCGCCACGGTGGGCGACGGGGTGAGCGTTGCGGTGCGTGATCGGTCGACGGTTACGCCGTCGTATCCGGGGACGCCGGTGGCACCTACCGCGGCGGGCGGGCGCGGGATGTTGCTGATCGACGCGACCGCCGGGCGGTGGGGCAGCCTGCCGCTGGCCGACGGCAAGGTGGTGTGGGCGTTGCTGGGCGACGCGGGAAGTATCAGCGGGCAATTACGCGGGTAGATTGCGACCATGCGAGACAACGACTACCCGACCGAGGTTTCCGACCCGGAGTCGTCCGGGCTGCCGGATACCGCGGATGACGACTCGAACGCCTACGACTCGGTGGAGAGCAGCCGCTGGGCCGACGGCGCCGACCCGGCCGCGCTGGCCGGGGTCGGGCCGGGCGGCTCGAACCGCTTCGGCGACACGGCCGAGGAGGCGCGGGAGGGCGAGTCCCTCGACTACCGGCTGCGCCAGGAGCAGCCCGACTACGGCGCGGAGGACCCGATCCCGCAGCGCCGCGACCCGTACGACGAGACGGTCGACAGCTCCGAGCAGCGGGACTTCGACGCCGACGTGTGGGGCGCCTCGCCGACCTCCGACCCGAAGTCGCAGGTCTCCCTGTACGACGACGGCCAGCTGGACTACGACGACCCGGAACCGGTCGGCCGCCTGGTCGCGCCGGACGAGGGCTACGGCTTCGACGACGAGGCGGACAGCGTCGCCTACGACGCGGGCGCGGCCGGCGGTGGCGCGAGCGCCGAGGAGCTGGCCATCCACGAGACCAACCCGCCGGACTACGAGTAGGCCGTCAGTCCAGGCCTCGCTCGATCGCGTAGCGGGTGAGCTCGACGCGGTTGTGCAGCTGGAGCTTGCCGAGCGTGTTCTGGACGTGGTTCTGCACCGTGCGGTGGCTCAGCACCAGCCGCTCGGCGATCTGCCGGTAGGACAGGCCCTTCGCCACCAGGCGCAGCACCTCGGTCTCCCGCTCGGTGAGTTTCGGCGCGGTCGCGTCCGGCCCGGACGGCTCCACCGCCAGCCGCCGGAACTCGCCGAGCACCAGCCCGGCCAGCCCGGGGGTGAAGACCGTGTCGCCGGCCGCGGTGCGGCTCACCGCGTCCAGGAACTCCGGCAGGCCGGCCGACTTGAGCAGGTAGCCGGCCGCACCGGCCTTCACCGCGTCGAGCACGTCCTGCTGCTCGCCGCTGGCCGACAGCATCAGGATGCGGACGCCGGGCAGTTCGGCGCGCAGCCCGTTGATCACCTCGACCCCGGACACGTCGGGTAGCTGCAGGTCGAGGATCACCACGTCGGGGCGCGCCGCGCCGGCAATGCGCACCGCCTGCCGGCCCTCGCCGGTCGCGGCGACCACCTCGTACCCGGCCGCGGCCAGGTCGCGGCCGACGCCCTCGCGCCACATCGGGTGGTCGTCCACCACCATCACCCGGGTCATCTGCTCACCCTCATCTCCACCTCGGTGCCCTGGCCCGGCGCCGACACGATCGTGGTGCGGCCGCCGACGTCGGCGACCCGGCCGCGGATCGACTGAACCACGCCGAGGCGACCCTGGGCCGCCGCCTCGGCCAGCCGGTCGGGGGCGATGCCGGGGCCGTCGTCCCGGACGGTCACCACGACCTCGCCCGGCTCGTCCTCTATCAAGAGGAACGCCTTGGTGCCCGATGGGCAGTGCCGGCCGACGTTGTCCAGGGCCGCGCCGACCGCCGCCGCCAGTTCCCGGGCGGCCGGGGCGGGCAGGCGTACCGGATCGGCCGGGCCGGAGATCGTCACGCTGGCCGACGCGTACGGGCCGAGCAGGGTCATCAGGTCGGCCTCGGACCGGTCGTCGACGGTCTCGGCGGCGTGCCGGGCGACCAGGCTGCGCAGCGCCGCCTCGGTCTCCCCCGCCAGCCGGGCCAGCTCGCCGGACTCGCGCCGCTGCACCAGCGCCAGCACCTGCAGTACCGAGTCGTGGATGTCCCGGGCCAGCCGCACACGCTCCCGGGTCGCCGCCTCGAGCTCGACCGCCCGCTGCAGGCGCTCCTGCGCGTCCTCGGCCAGCCGGACCAGATAGCCGACCGCGATCGCCGCCAGCAGCATCAGGACCGAGCCGGTGTACGCGGCCTGGTCGTAGTGCGCCCGGGCGATCAGATCGGTGGCGCCCATGATGACCGCGGCCGCGATGCCGCCCCGCCGGCCGCCGGCCACCGCCCAGGCCAGCACCGGCGCGACGTGCCAGGCGACGGCGAGGGTGGGCTTGCCCGCCTCGAGCGCCGCCCGGCCGACGATCGGCACGCTGGCGGCCAGCGCGGACGCGGTGAGCAGCAGGTCGGCGACTAACAGCGGCGGGTTGCGGCGGGCCGGGTTCGCATACGCGTACGTGGTGAACACGGTCCACCCGGCCATGCCGGCGAGCACCGGCCAGGCCAGCATCGGCCGCTGGTAGTGGGTGAAGTTGCGGACCACCAGGATCGTGGCGTAGGTCAGCGCGGCGATCCGGTAGACCGCGATCGCCCGCCACAGCGGGGCCTGGAACCCGGTGTCCCGCCCGACGCGCATGACAGGACCATTTCATATCTCCCTTAACCGCCGCTTCCCCGACCTGCGAGAAGATCGGACGTCGCCTACCGTCGGAGACATCACCACCGAGGTTCTGCTCGCCGAGTCGTTCGACCACAGCTCGATCACCGCGCTGCGGCACCTCGTCGCGTCCTGCGTGGGCACGGCGGGACTGTCCGGCGACCGGCTCGACGACTTCGTGGTGGCGGTCAACGAGCTGCTGACCAACGCGGTACGGCACGGCGGCGGGGTGGGCCGGGTGGCGGTCTGGCGGCAGGACGGCGACCTGGTCTGCGAGGTGAGCGACTCGGGCGCCGGCCTGGCCGAACCGCGGCCGCTCGCGCACGTGCGGCCGGCCGCCGACCAGCCCGGCGGCTGGGGGTTGTGGCTCGCCCAGGAGCTGACCGACTCGTTCCAGCTCACGACCGGTAACGGCGGAACCACCGTTCGGGTCTCCAGCCGACTTCCTTAAGAGAGTCTTAAAACTCCTCGTCCGATCTTGCCTCGCACACGCCACCTCGAAAAAGTCGTGCCTGCTGTTATCTGAGGGGGTTGTGGTGCACGAGGCACGTCATCGCACCGGCAAGCCGTCGTCCTGGTGGATTCGTCCGCGAGCGGCGGCAATGCTCGCGGTGGCGACCGCCGGTCTGGCGGTCGCGATCTGGCTTCCGGGGCGGAGCGATGTCGCCTCGGCCGACGTGCACAAATGGGACGCGGCGGCGTACTACGGCCGCAGCACCTTCCAGGACAACTTCAACGAGAGCGCCCTCGACCTGTCGAAGTGGTCGCTGCTGCGCGACGACGGCGGGCCGGCCGACGGCGGCGCCCGGATCGAGGGCGGCGAGCTGCACGTCGACCGGTTGCTGCGCACCAAGCGGAGCTTCACCGACGCGTTCGGGCACGCCGAGGCGCGCATCAGGGTGAGCCGGGAGAACGGCGTCTGGCGCGCGTTCGCGGTGCTCGACGAGACCGGGCGGGTGCCGCTGGGCACGCTCGACACCATCGACGGCGGCATCGACCCGACCTCCGGGCGCACCTTCCACACGTACGCGATCGACTGGTCGCCGCAGACGGTGATCTGGTCGGTGGACGGCAAGCCGAGCCTGCGGCTGCAGCGCTCCCAGCCCGGCGGGCCGCTCACGCTGGTGCTGAACATGGCCACGGACGGCCAGTCGGCCACCGACATGACCGTCGACTTCGTCCGGGCGTTCACCTGCCCGACCCAGCCGCCCAGCGCCGACCCGTCCGCTTCCGCCCCGTCGTCCGACTCGCCCTGGCCGCCCCACTCGCCGTCCGACTCGCCCGCGCCGTCGGATTCGCCCTCGGATTCCCCGTCGCCCTCGGATTCCCCGTCACCGTCGGCCACGCCCTCGCCGTCGGCTTCATCCTCGGCCACCGCCAAGGCCTGGGCGGCGTTCGTGTCGTACCAGGTCGGCGATCTCGTGACGTACAAGGGCGTGACCTACCGGGTGCTCGAGGCGCATACGTCGCTGCCCGGCTGGGAGCCCCCGAAGCTGCCCAACCTGTTCGCGAAGGTGTAACAAAGGGCCGATTTCCGGGGCCGAGGTTGACGACAACCGTCTATCTATTAAGACTGTTGCCGAAAACGCACCTCTTCCCCGGAGGATCCCCATGCGTACGACAAGAATCCTGCTCGCCGCGGCCGTGGTCGCGACGACCCTCACGGCCGGCCTCTGGGCCGGCGCCCGCAACGACCGGGCCGAGGCCTCGGTCGGCGCGATCACCTGGTCGGACGAGTTCAACGGCGCGGCCGGCAGCCCGGTCGACTCGTCGAAGTGGAAGTTCGACACCGGCGGCAGCGGCTGGGGCAACAACGAGCTCGAGTACTACACGAACTCGGCCAGCAACGTGTACCAGGACGGCCAGGGCCACCTGGCGATCACCGCGCGCAAGGAGAACCCGGCCGGCTACGGCTGCTGGTACGGCAGCTGCACGTACACCTCCGGGCGGATCCTGACCGCGGACAAGTTCTCGCAGACCTACGGCCATTTCGAGGCCAGCATCAAGATCCCGAAGGGCCAGGGCATGTGGCCGGCGTTCTGGATGCTCGGCGGCAACAACTGGCCCACCACCGGCGAGATCGACATCATGGAGAACGTCGGGAACACCCCCAACACGGTGTACGGGACGATCCACGGCCCCGGCTACTCGGGCGCGAACGGGGTCGGCGGCAACCGGACGATCGGCTCACCCCTGGGCGACGGCTTCCACACGTACGCGGTGGACTGGTCGCCGAATTTGATCGTCTGGTACCTGGACGGCAGCGAGTACTTCCGCGCCACGCCGGCCCAGATCAACGGCAACACCTGGGTCTTCGACCACCCGTTCTTCATGATCCTGAACGTGGCGGTCGGCGGCTCCTGGCCCGGCAACCCGGACGCGAGCACGTCGTTCCCGCAGACCATGCTGGTGGACTACGTCCGCGTCTCGGCGTGGAACAACGACGGCGGCACCGCCTCGGCGCTGAAGAGCAATTTCAGCGGCCGGTGCATCGACATCCCGGGGGCCAACCCGGTGGATGGGGCTCGCTTGCAGATGTACGACTGCAACGGCACCGCGGCGCAGCAGTGGACCTTCAACAGCGACGGCACGCTGCGCGCGATGGGCAAGTGCATGGACCCGGCCGGCGGCGCGCTGACCAACGGCACACCGATCCAGCTGGTCACCTGCAACGGCAACCCGGTCCAGCGGTTCACCCTGTCGGCGGCCGGTGACCTGGTCGACGTCTCGGCCAACCGCTGCGTGGACGTCAAGGACTGGAACAGTGCGAACGGCGCCGCCCTGCAGCTGTGGGACTGCGCCGGGACGTCCAACCAGAAGTGGACCAAGGCCTAGGACGCCGCGATCTGGTATCTGTCGCCGTAGACCTGCCAGGTCAGCGGGCCGGTCAGGTCGAGGTTGCTGCGACGCAGGAAGAGGCGCTGGGCGGTGTCCACCCGGGTGGTGTCGCCGTGCGCCCCTTCCGCGCGCATCTGCTTGACCCGGGCGTCGAGGAACGCGTTCAGGTAGGCGATCTCGTCGCCGCCCTGGGCCGGGGACTCGGCCCGGGCCAGCGCGTTCTGCCGGATGGCGCGCAGGCCGGAGACGCCGTGCACGACGGCGGCGTCGAAGTAGGCGAACTGGCCCAGCGCCCGCAGGCCGTCGGACTCGGCCAGCCGCACCGCGGGCCGGAAGTACATCGCGTCCCGCTCGTCCTCCTGCACCTTCTGGAGGACCGGGTCGCGGGCGGCCATCCGCCAGGCGGCGGGGAAGCCGGGGTCGAGGCCGGCGTGCGAGTCCGAGCCGTCCACGGTGCGCAGCGCCGGGAGGTACGCGGCGAGCGGGTTGCCCGGCTCCCGCCGGGTGTACTCCTCGACCACCGCGAGCAGGTCGGACGTGCCGGAACAGAACCCGACCAGGCCGGCCGTGTAGCCCCGCCCGTCGCCGATGTCCTCGATGTAGCCGTACTCGTGGCGCCAGGCCAGGGTCGAATTCTCGGCGCTGGAGACCAGCTCGAGGGCGGTCTCCTTCTTCCGCGGGTCGTCCAGGCCGGCTGCGAGCGAGCCGGTCGCCGGGGACACGGCGGGCAGCGGTGCCGCGGACGGGCCGTACGCCTTGATCTCGGAGAGCGCGTAGCCGCCGCTGTCGGCGCCGCGCTGGGTGGCCAGCACCCGGACGTACCGGCCGGCGCCGCCGAGCCGTTTCAGGTCCTCGACGCCGCCGGTGCCGGAGCGGGTCACGTAGACGTCGGTCCAGTTCGCGCCGTCGGTGGAGGTCTGCACCCGATAGGTCCGCGCGTACTGGCTGCCCCAGTGCAGCAGCACCCGGTCGACCGTACGCACCGCGCCCAGGTCGATCCGCACCCACTGGGTGCCCGGCCCGGCGGCACTCTCCCAGCGGGTCCCCGGGTCGGCGTCGGTGGCCTGCCCGGCCGGATGGCCACCACGATCGGAGGACGCGACCGCCGGGCGGCCGCGCGAGATCAGCTTGTCGGGATTCGCGCTCGCCGCGACCGAGATGACCACCGGCACGCACAACACCAGGGCGATGCCGCCGCCGAGGGCGACCCTGCGGATCCGCACCGCTCCACGCTAGGTGCGCTCCCTCGGAGGCCGCTGGGAATCCCCCGATATCACCCGTGCCGGTGTCTTAGGACCGCCTCCGGCGGCCGCGGACGATCAACAGGACGATCAGCACGATCCCGCCGACCACGAGCAGGCAGCACAGGCCGCCGAGGAAACCGAAGACGCCGAACCCGCCCCGCCGGCGATATTTCGCCGCCTCTGCCGCCACATCGGCCACGCCGTTACCGGCGGCCCAGGCGTGCACCGGCACCACCAGCGTGAGAACCACGCCGGTCACCGCCGCGGCCGCCCGCGACCACCACTTCGCCACTGCAGACATGTGCTCCATCCTGACCCACTTGTGCAAGCGAGGCGGCCGTCGAATCAGGCAAGGTATGTAAAGCGGGAGGACGACGCGGAGGGGTACGGGATGGACGCCGATCTGGTGGCATTGGCCGAGGCGCACGGGGTGGCCACCTGGTACGAGGACTGGCATCGCCTGCGGAAGGACGTCTCGGCGGAGTCGGTCGCCGGGGTTCTCGGGTTGCTGGGGGTCGACGCCTCCTCGCCGGCGGCGATCGCGTCGTCGCTGGCCGCGGTGCGGTCGCGGGACGACGTGGGGCGGCTGCCCGGCACGATCGTGGTTCGCGCCGGGACAACCCGGGCATTACCCGCGGTTGGCCGGCTGACCCTGGAAGACGGCTCACACATTTCCGACTTATCGGAAATTTCCGGGTCGGTGCCGCTCGGCTGGCACCGCCTCGAGGTCGGCGGGCAGGAGATCACCCTCGTGGTCGTGCCGACCGAGCTGCCCGCCCCGCCCGAGACCTGGGGCTGGATGCTGCAGCTGTACGCCCTGCACTCGGCCGACTCCTGGGGCATGGGCGACCTCGGTGACCTGCGCACCTTCGTCGGCCAGGCCGGCCGCCCGGGCCTGGTGCTGCTCAACCCGCTGCACGCGATCACGCCGACGCTGCCGGTGCCGCCCTCGCCGTACGCACCTTCCAGCCGGCGCTTCGCGAACCCGCTCTACCTGCGGGTCTCGGACACCGCGGAGTACCGCCGGGCCGACCCCGCGCTGCGCGCCAAGGTGGATCGGCTCAAGCCGGCCACGGCCGAGCTGATCGACTACACCGCCGTCTGGCAGGCCAAGCGGGCCGCGCTGGAGATGCTCTGGCCGCTGGCCGGCGAGGTCGACCTGACCGCCGACCCGGGACTGCTGGACTTCGCCCGGTTCTGCGCGCTCGCCGAGCTGTACGGAGCCAACTGGCAGGAGTGGCCGCCCGAGTTCCGCCGCCCCGACTCCCCCGCGGTCCTTTCGTTCACCAGCGATCGGATCGCCTTTCACGCCTGGCTCCAGCGCCTGCTCAAGGAGCAGTTGGACGCGGTGCAGGAGGCCGCCCGCGACATGCCGGTCGGGATCGTGCTCGACCTCGCCGTCGGCACCGACCCGAGCGGCGCGGACGGCTGGCTGCTGCAGGACGTGCTGGCCGAGGGCGTGCACATCGGCGCGCCGCCGGACGCGTTCAACCAGCTCGGGCAGGACTGGGGCGCGGCGGCGTGGCGGCCGGACCGGCTGGTCGAGACCGGGTACGCGGCGTACCGCGACATGCTGCGCCGGATCTTCGCGAGCGCCGGCGGCCTGCGGGTCGACCACGTGGCCGGCCTGTGGCGACTGTGGTGGGTGCCGCCGGGGATGGGCGCGGCCGGCGGCACGTACGTGCACTACGACCCGGAGGCGATGCTCGGCATCCTGGCGCTGGAGGCGAGCCGGGCCGGTGCCGTGGTGATCGGCGAGGACCTCGGCACGGTGCTGCCCGAGGTCACCGAGGGGCTCGAGCGGATGAACATGCTGGGCTCGGCGGTGCTCTGGTTCACCCGCGACTACGACGAGCCGGAGCAGGGGTACCTGCCGGCCGCGAAGTACCCGCGCAACGCGCTCGCCACGATCTCCACCCACGACCTGCCGACCGCGCGCGGCTTCCTCACCGGCGAACAGGTCCGGGTGCGGGCCCGGCTGGGCCAGCTGGCCGGCCCGGTCGAGGAGGAGACGAAGGCCGCCGACCGGGACCGGGCGGAGCTCAAGGCACTGCTGCGAGCCGAGGGCCTGATCACCGCGACGAGCAGCGACGACGAGGTCGTGGTGGCGATGCACGAGTTCCTGGCCCGCACGCCGTGCCGCTTCGTCACGGCCTCGCTCTACGACGTGCTGGGCGAGCTGGACCAGCCCAACCTGCCCGGCACGGTCGACGAGTACCCGAACTGGCGGATGCGACTGACCCTCAGCCTCGAACAGATCGCCGCCGACCCGCGCATCGAGCGGATCGCCGCAATTCTGAGCAGGAGGCAGTCACCCGGCGAGGGCTCGGCGGAGGTCCTTCATCAACAGCAGCAGGTGCATCGAGTCGGTGGGGCTGGGCTCGAACTTGGCCAGGCGTAGGTAGAAGTCGCGGGCCGCATCGGTTTCGCAGTGGATGAGCACCGCCCGCACACCGATGACCTCGGCCGCGGCGGCGATTCGGCGTAGCGCGTCGACCACCAGGGCACGTCCTAGGCCCGCGCCCTGGGCACTCCGGTCGACGCCGAGCCGGGTCAGGATCACCACCGGCTGGTGATAGCGGCCCGCGCCCTGTCGCAACCGCGGCGACGCATCCGCCGGGGCGACGCTGCCGGTCGCAAGCGTGTAGTAGCCGACCACCCGCCGATCCTGGTCGTCGGTGTCGCCGACGACGTACACCCGGGACAGGCCGGCGCGGTGCGCCTGCAGGGCATGCTCGGTCAGCCACACGGACTGGGCTGGCGACCCACAGTCGAAGCCGGTAACCGCGTGCGTGGCCGACATCGGCTCAACCGGCGAGAAGCGGGAGCTCAACGGTGAACCTCGTCCGGCTCGTCGAGGACGGTCGGTGTGGTGAGCAGCTCTCGCAGACCCGCGACATCCTGAACTGGGCGGGCCAGCGCCTCGTCGAACACCCGCCATGCGCCCTCATCCAGCAGGAATGCTCGCCGATCGGCAAGCACATCAGCCGCCGCTTCGGTAGCCGCCTTCAACACGAACGTCGACACGCTCTCGCCCGTGGCGTCGCTGGCCGCTTCCAGCAACGCCTTCTGCTCAGCATCCACCCGCAGGTGCATCCGCTCCGCCTTCGCGCTCATGGCTCGACTGTACGCACAACGTACGCCAAGCGCGACTCAAGGCTGATCAGAGCGGCGGGGGCGGCGGGTCGTCGTCGACCGCGAAGAGCATGGGGTGCAAGGGGAGGAAGGCGTCGCGCTGGCGGCAGACGGCCGGGGGCAGCAGCGAGGACGGGTGGTTCGGGTGTTCGGCGCAGTGGCGCGTCGCCCGGGAGACCGCGTCCGGGTGGTGGCGGCCGCCGCCGTATTCGCCGCAGGTTTCGCAGTCCCAACGCCAGAACGGCAGGCCCTCGTCGGAGAGGTGCCGGCGGATCCGCAGCGGCGGGCCGGCCCGGCGTTGGGCGGCGGCCAGGATCGCCGGCATGTCCCCGGCCGACGGCGGGCCGGCGGGGCGCTGGACCGGCGTGGTCCCGCCACCGATGATCTGTGCGAGCACGTTGCTCGTCGACACGGCCCACCTCCTGTACGCGATTAAAACCAGTTAAAACACGTACGGGATGCTATTTCGGGTTTTTGAGGAAATTACACTCGTTCCTGGGCTCTCGTGCCCGACCTGGGAGACTTGTCACGTGGCGCAGCGCAGAGGATCGGGTCGGCTGGTCGAGACGGTCGCCTCGGGCGTCGCCGAGCTGATCCCCGACCCCGACCGCCGGGCCGCGTACAGCCTGATGCTGGACGGCGCGCCGCAGTCCTACGTCGATCTCGACGACCCGGCGCACCTCGAGTTCGAGTACGTCCGGCGGATGGCGGCGGCGATCGACCTGCTCGCGCCGCCGGGCGAGCCGCTGCGCGCGCTGCATCTGGGCGGTGGCGGGCTCACCCTGCCCCGCTACCTCGCGGCGACCCGGCCGGACTCCCCGCAGCGGGTGGTGGAGATCGACGGCCCCCTCGTCGAACTGGTCCGCCGCGAGCTGCCTCTTCCGTCAAAGGCCAAGGTCCGCGTACGGGTCGGGGACGCGCGTGCGGCCGTCGAGGGCATGCGCGCCGCAAGCTACGACGTGGTCGTGCTGGACGTCTTCGCCGGCGCCCGCACCCCGGCCCACCTCGCGTCGGTCGAGTTCGCCCGCGAGGTCGCCCGGGTGCTCGCGCCGGCCGGCCGGCTGATCGCCAACGTCGCGGACGGGCCGCCGCTACGCTATGCCCGGGCGCAGGTCGCCACGATCCGCGCGGCGCTGCCCGTGGCGTGTCTGGTGGCGGACGCCGCGGTGCTGCGCGGCCGCCGCTTCGGCAACCTCGTGGTGATCGCCGGGCGTACCCCGCCGCCGGTCGCCGAGCTGACCCGGCGCGCGGCCGGCGACTGGTTCCCGGGCCGGGTGGAGACCGATCTCGACCGCTTCGCCGGTGGGGTGGCGCCGGTTACGGACAGTGTTGCCGTCGCTTCACCCACTCCCCCGGCGGGCCTATTCAGTAACCGTAAGTGACGGCGGATCAGCCAAAAGTCCCAGCAGAATCAGCCTGTCATGTTGTCGTCAGGAAATCCGGTGTGATTCGCGGCCGGTCACTTGTCGAGGACGTATGCGCCCGGCTGTAATCAACGCAACCGCGCTCGACGCGCGGCCGCCGACTGGGGGGTTAGGCGAGCATGTCCGACAGATTTTTCCTGGCCGCGTCCGGCAACGCCGCAGACGCGTCCGGTTCCCGCGTGCTCTGGGCGGGCCGCTGCGCCGTCGCCGAGTACGCGTTTGAGGAGCCCAGCTCCCTTCCCCGCTGGACCCTGCCCGAGGAGACCGAGGTCGTCGTCACCGAGGAGCGGGTCGTCTACCGGGATGCCTCCACCGGCGCCACCGGCGAGCTGAGTTGGCCCTTCCCGCAGCACCTGCGGGTGCAGCCGGGCAACCGGGACACCGGCCGCTCGGCCACCGTCACGCAGATCCAGCTGGTCTGCGCCGGCCCCCGTGGGGCGTTCCCGGCGCTGGTCTTCGCGGGTGGCGATCTCGCTACGGTCGGTGACGCGGATCGGCTCGCCAACGTGTTACGCCAAGCGATCGCCCGCTACCGCGTCGACCACGCCGCCGAGCTCCGCATCCCGGCGCCGCAGGCCCGCATGCTGTCCCGTCTGGTGATCGGCCCGGAGTTCGCCAACTACCAGGGCGGCGAGGGGCAGACGGTTTCGCTGCTAGGGGCCGCCGCGGTGGCCGAGGCGCCCGTCTACGAGGAGCCGTCCGTCTATTCTGAGCCGTCCGTTTATTCGGAGCCGTATCTGCCCAGCGGCCCGGCCGCCGGCTCGGTCGCCGCGGCGACGGTCTCCGGCTATGCGCCGGCCGGCCCGGCCGAGTTCGGCGTGACCCCGCCGCAGGTCGTGCGCCCCGGCTTCGACGACCGGGCGCACTCCCGGCCGGGCCGCCCGGCCGACGAGGCCGCCCTGCGCGGCGCCCCCGACCTGGAGGCCCGCGCCGCCGACCTGGCCGCCCGGGTGGCCAACCTGGTGGCCGGCCGGGTCAGCTACGACCGCGGCGGCGTCGAGACGACGGACCTCTCCAGCGTGCTCGCCGGCGCCGAGGAGCCGCTCGACCGCGCCGAGCAGGTCCGCCGGACGGCCGCCCGGCTGGCCGGGAACTCGGCCCGCGGCCGGGTCACCCCGCGCCGCGCCGCCGACGACGAGATGGGCTCGACGACCCGCCAGCTCTGAGGGCTTCAGGACGCGCCGGCCGGGACGAAGCAGCGCCCGGCCGCGACCCGCTCGTCGTGCAGCTCGTGCGCGCGCTGCAGCAGATCCATCAGCTCGTCCTCGGCCCGGATCCGCGCGCGGTACTTCTCCGGCAGCGTGCGCAGCTTGGCCTCCTCGCCGAGCAGCTTGTGGAACAGGTCGTCGCAGTACTTCGGCTCGGTCTCCACCTCGAGGAACTCGGTGGCGTGCCGGCGGGCCGCCGCCACGTACGTCTGCGCCCGGCCCTTCGGGCTCCGCAGCGACACCACCACCGTGATCAGCAGAATCCCCACGATGATCGCCAGGGACGCCAGCGTGGAGATCTCGGCGGCGTTGATCGGCTCGCCGTCGTTGATGAAGGGCACGTTGTTCTCGTGCAGGGCGTGCAGGATCAGCTTCACGCCGATCAGGGCGAGGATCGCCGCCAGCCCGTACGAGAGATAGACCAGCCGGTCGAGCAGCCCGTCGATCAGGAAGTACAGCTGCCGCAGCCCCAGCAGCGAGAACGCGGTCGCGGTGAACACGATGTACACGTTCTGGGTCAGCCCGAAGATCGCCGGAATGCTGTCCAGCGCGAACAGGATGTCGGTCCCGCCGATCGCCACCATCACCAGCAGCATCGGAGTCATCATCCGCTTGCCGTCCCGGTAGGTGAAAAGCTTGTCCCCGTCGTACGTGTCGGTGGTCCGCAGCACCCGCCGCGCCAGCCGGATGATGATGTTGTCGGGCGGCTCCTCCTCCCCGCCCTCCTGCCGCAGCAGGTTGCCCGCGGTGACCAGCAGGATCAGCCCGAAGATGTAGAACACCCAGGCGAACGAGTCGATCAGCGCCGCGCCCAGGAAAATGAACCCGGTCCGCGCCACCAGCGACACCGCGATCCCGACGAGCAGCACCTTCTGCTGGTCGGCGCGGGGCACCTTGAAGCTGCCGAGCAGCAGCAGGAACACGAAGAGGTTGTCGACCGACAGCGCCTCCTCGGTCACGTACCCGGCGAAATACTCGGCCCCCCGCTGCCCACCGGCGAAGATGGTCACCCCGAGCCCGAACAGCAGGGCGATCGCCATGTAGATCGCCGTCCACCGGGCCGCCTCGGCCAGGGACGGCACATGCGCCTTGCGTACGTGGAAGAAAAAGTCGAACAGCAACAGCCCGACGATGCCAAGAACGGTCAGCAGCCAGACCCACCCCGACACGCTCTGCATGCCCGACATCCTAGGGATCGGTGACCGCGGAGCGCAGTTGTGACGGGCTCAGGAAGAGCACACCCGTGAGATCCGCGCCCCGCAGGTCGGTCCCCCGCAGATCCGCCCCCGTGACATCGGCCCGTCGCAGGTCCGCGCCGCGCAGGTCCGCCCCGATCAGCAGCGCCCCGCGCAGGTTGGCCCCGCGCAGATCGGCTCCCCGCATCTTCCGCCCGATCAGGTTCGCCCCGCGGTAGTCCTTTCGCGGCGTGCCGGCTCTCGCCAGCTGACTGGCCTTCTGCAGCAGCGGGTTGACCTTCTGCCGCTCCCCGTCCACGTCCAGCCCCTTGAGCTGGGCGGGCGTTCCGCCCGCCAGGTGGTCGATCCGGGCGAGCTCGTCCCGCAGTTTCGGGTGTACGCGCTCCGCGGCGTCCAACTTCAGCGCCTCGGTCAGCAACCACATCAACTCGTGCAGTTGCCGTACGACCGCCAGCAGCCCCAGCATCTCCGGCGCGCTCTTCCAGTCCTGCCCCGGGAATGTCTCCTGGCTGATCCGCTGCCCCGCCCCGAAGCAGTCGAACACCACGCACCCGTGAAACCCCTTGTCCTCCAGCCGCTCATGAATCCCGCAGCGGAAGTCACCCCCGAGGTTCGGACAGGCCTGCCCGGCCGCCTTGGTGATGGCAAAGTCCGACGATTTGGCAAACGCCGGCGCCACACAGCAGAGCCCGACACAGCTCGCACAGTCCGCTTCCAGCAGTCGTTCGCCCACCCATCCCACTCTCTCAGACGCCTTGGTCGCCCTCGTCCCCGGTGGGCGACCCGGGACCGCTGGTGCCTTAGCACGTCCGGTGAAACCCGTGTGGCGAACCCACAGGAATCTGCCAGAAAAGCGGCCCCCAAACCTTCACTGTCACGGACCCCCAACCGATTCATCAGGTGTCAAACGGCGAGCACGGAAGCCCGCCTAACAAGAGCCACGAGGGCGACCGTCCAGCTGGCTACCGAAAACAGGGGGAAATGATCCTATGCGTTCACTCGGCATGCTTCAGATCGCCGGCGGTGTCGTTGCGGCTGGTGTCGTCGCGGCAGGTACAACCGCGTTGACCGGCGCCGGTGTGGTGTTCACCGGCGGCAGCACTCCCGGCGTCGGCGGTGACAACCAGTTCATCGGCGGCGCCGTCAGCCAGGTGATCAACGGTGCGACGGTCAACTCCGTCACCCTGACAACCGACGGCACCGGCACGCACACCACTCGCATCGTGGTCGTTGTCGCCGGCGCGAACGGAAAGACCCTGACGATCACCCCGACCGGTGGCAGCGGACTCAGCGGTGGCGCGACCCAGTGGTCGTGCGCCGGCAACATCAACGCCGGCCCTGTCCTCCACGCCAGCGCACCGGTGGTCACCCTCACCGCCGCCACGGCCACCGTTACGTGCGACACCATGGACGCCAACCCCTCCGTCGCCGGCTACTACCTCGGAATCACCAGCGTCGGATTGGCCGTCGCCTAACCCGCTTCATTCGGCGACTCGGAGTGCGAGGCTGACGTTAGCTCCACGAATCCGGGGGAACCGATCCAGCGATCTCTTCGTACGTACATCGTGGCCGCCATCCTCGGGATGGCGGCCATCGGTGCTTGGGCTTTCATGACCGAGCGGATCGGCTACGTCATCACCCAGGGCATCAGCATGAACCCGGTCTACTACCAGGGTGATCTGGTCTTCGTCATGAAGGCCGATTCATACCATGTCGGGCAGATCGCCGCCTACCATGGGAAAAGTCCCGGGCAGCGGATCCTGCATCGCATCATCGGCGGGAACGGCTCCGCGGGATTCGTGATGAAGGGCGACAACAACGAGTCGACCGACCTGTTGCATCCCACGACCGAGGAGATGATCGGCCGCCCGATCCTGCACATTCCGCACGGTGGCGTGTGGCTGAAGCCGCTGATGGGCCCGAGTGGGATCAGCATGCTCAGCTTTCTCGTCATCAGCGGGGGAGCCGCGAAGGCACGAACACGGCGAGACATACCACGCGGGCGCCGGAAGAAAAGGGTGAAGGCCATGTCGTCGGGCAGTGCGGGCTCATTGGCGACCGCGGCGGCGGTCCTGAAGGCGGTACAGCGCCTGTCGCCCGTGCTACGGACCGCAGCGGCGGCCGCAGCGGTACTGACCCTGCTCGGCGTGACGTTGGGAGTGCTCGGCTGGATCAAGCCGATCGCCGAGACGCGGGCCGGCGAGAAGTCCCCCGACCAGTCGATCACGTATTCCTATTCTGCGAAGGTGCCCAAGTCCCCGGCCTACGACGACACAACGGCACGGTCGCCGGACCCGATCTTCCGCAAGCTCGCCAACCGTGTCGACCTCAATGCGCACTATGAGGGGCCGGCTGGGTTCTTCACGCTCCTGGCTACGTTGTCCAACGGGACAGGCTGGCACACCCGCCAGACGCTGGTGAGGAAAACGCAGTTCACCGGCACCAGGTTCGACGCAACCGTCACCCTCGACCTGCCCGCTCTGGTCGCCCGCGCTGACCAGGCGGCGGAAGCGATCGGCGCCGGACCGAAGGGGCAGGTGGCGATCGAACTGTCCGCGCAGGTCACATCAGGCGGCCTTCCCGTCCTGGCCGCGCCTTTGACACTCGTCGTGGACGCGGTCCAGATGACGACCGGCCCACAGGCAAAATTCAGGACGGACACCACGGGCACAGCCCCCTCCGACGTCACGAAGGCACGCGAGATAACGATCTCCGGCTATTCCCTCATGATGGCCGCGCAGGCCCGGTCCTATGCGATTCTCGCCCTGATCGGTGCGATCGCGATCGCCGCCGTGGTCCTCCTCGCCGCCCTCCGCAAGATGCCCGTGCGGACCCGTGCCGACATCGAGCGTCGCTATCCGCAGCATCTAGTGCATGTCGAGCCGATGCCGAGCCCGCCGGGGAAGCCGGTCGTCAACGTCGACAACTTTCCGGCTCTCGTGAAGCTCGCCGAGAAGTATGGGCAGATGATCCTGACGTGGCGAAGGCCCGATGCGGATGACTTCGTGGTGCGGGATGAAGGGATCACGTATCGGTATCGGGTGCCGCTGGACGAGCCGACGCTGCAGAACGTCGAGCTGATCGGGCGGCCCGGTGTGGGGTCGCATCGGCGGAAGGATTCGTCGCCTTCGCAGGTTTCTTGACCTTCACGGCAGACTGTGGGGCGTGACGCACGCGCAGCGGCAGCAGCTCATCGAGATTGACCGGCGGCTTTCTGAGGAGGAGCTGGGGGATCGGGCGCTCGTGCATGCCATGGTGCAGCTCGACTGGTATCGGGGGCAGATGCGCCGGACCCGGATGCGGTACGTGTTGTCGGAGTCGGGGGCGCTGTTTCTGGCGGGGGCGGCGACCGTGCTGGCGGCGTTGAGTGCGCCGGCCTGGATCACGGCGACGGTGGCGGCGTCGGTGGCCTTCCTTGCCGGGCTGCGGCGGATTGTTTCGTGGCATGACGACTGGCTGGCGGCGTCGGAGGCGCGGGCCAAGGCCGAGGCGGAGATCTCGCAGTATCGGTTGCTGGCCGAGGCGGAACGTACGCCGGAGCGGCAGCGGGAGTTGGTGGCGGCGATCGACGCGCTGGTGCTGGACGAGACGCGTAGCTGGGGGCGGCGCCGGCGGGAGAAGGTGCAGGCGGAACCGGCGGGGTGAGTGGGGTCAGGTTCGGGGTGGTTCTGCCGAAGGGGAGGGGACGCCTCTAGGAACGGACCGGCCGATGACTCAGTACGAGCACGCCCAGCAGCCCGAATACGGGTATGACCCGGCGTATCAGCAGGCCGCCCCGCCGCCGGTATATCCGCAGGCGCCCGCCTACCAGCAGCAGTCGCAGCCGTCACTCGGCTACCAGCAGCAGCCGCCGCCCGCATACCAGCAGCAGCCGCCGCCCGCATATCAGGAGCAGCCGCCACAGACGCAGCCTGCCTACCAGCAGCAGCCGCCACAGGGGCCGCCCGGATACCAGCCGCAGCCGGGCTACCAGCCGCCGGCCGCCTATCAGCAGCAGCCGCCGCCACAGGCGCCGCCCGGTTACCAGCCGCCCGGTTACCAACCGCCCGGTTACCAGCCGCCGTCCTGGGACGTGCCGCCGGACGGCCAGCCGGCCTACATCGTTACGGCGGGGGCACCGGGGCTGGTCGTCAAGAAGTCGGGCGTCGGGCAGAAGCTCGCCCTGATCGCGGTCGTCGCGCTGGTCGTCCTCGGGGGTGGGGGCGCCTTCGCCGCCGATGCCTGGGCCAAGGGCCAGGTGTGCGACGCCGTTCAGGGGCTCGGCGACGACACCGCCGCGAGCAGCGGCAAGAAGGGCGGCAGCGACGAGCCGGCCGTCGCCGAGCTCGACGACGCCGAGAAGGCACTGAACAGCCGGGCGGACCTGCTCTTCTTCCACGGTGAGCTGAAGGAGGCCACGCACGATCTGGCCGACGACGTCGACACGCTGAAGACGATCGTGGGCAAGGGCCACCTCGACGATCCGGACGCCAAGACGGTCACCCAGCTGCTGGCGATGGCCGCGTCGATGGACAGCCACGCCCGCAAGGCCCAACGCGCCTGCGGCCTCCCCGAGAAGAGCCTGCTCGGCACGACCGCGTAGGGACCAAAGGGCACGACCGCGCAGGGAAAAGCGTAGAGACGACGGACTACGGTGTGACCAGCCCCGCCCGGTAGGCGATCACCACCGCCTGGGCCCGGTCGCGCGCGCCGAAGCCGAGCCCCCAGGCGAGCAGCCAGCTGAAGAGCACCCCGGCCGCCGTCATCGGACTGGCGCCTCGATCACGCCGATCGCCGCGATCGCGGCGAGGCCCCACCAGAGGAACCGGCCGCCGCGCAGCCAGAGGGCGTCCTTGAGGACGGACCAGCGCAGGCTTCCGCGTTCGCGATAGACCACGATCAGGACCAGGACGAACTGCCAGACGAGTCCCGCGGTCAACGCCGCGATCAGACACGTGGCGAATCTGCCCGGTGCCGGGTCCGGACCGGCGACGGCGGGCGCGACGACCCAGGCGAGGATGCCCATCGGACCGGCCGCGGCCAGCCACAGGGCGAGGATGGTGCGCGGTCGATACCGCGGCATGGCGGTGACCGGCGAATTCAGGACGGTTGTCATGCCGCCGGCGCTATGGCCGGGCGCCGCCCGGGTCGTCGCTCGGCGGGGGTCAGTCCGCGTACCCCCGCCGGGGTATCTCACCCCGAGATCAGCTCCAGGGTGTCCACGACCCGGTGCGAGAAGCCCCACTCGTTGTCGTACCAGGCGACCACCTTGACGTGCCGGCCGTCGACCCGGGTGAGCTTCGAGTCGAAGATGGACGACGCCGGGTTGCCGGTGATGTCCGAGGACACCAGTTCGTCGTCCGAGTACTCCAGGATCCCGGCGAGCGGCCCGTCCGCGGCCACCCGGTACGCGGTCAGCACCTCGTCGCGGGTCACGTCCCGGCTCACCGTGGTGTTCAGCTCGACGATCGAGCCGACCGGCACCGGCACCCGGATCGCGTCGCCGGAGAGTCGGCCGTCCAGGTTGGGCAGTACCTTGCCGATCGCCTTGGCCGCGCCCGTGGTGGTCGGCACGATGTTGACCGCAGCGGCCCGGGCCCGGCGGGCGTCCCGGTGCGGGCCGTCCTGCAGGTTCTGCTCCTGGGTGTACGCGTGCACCGTGGTCATGAAGCCGTGCTCGATGCCGGCCAGCTCGTCGAGCACGGCCGCCAGCGGGGCGAGCGCGTTGGTCGTGCACGACGCGTTCGAGACGATGGTGTGCGCGGCCGGGTCGTACGCGCCGGTGTTGACGCCGAAGGCGATGGTCACGTCGGCGCCGTCCGAGGGCGCGCCGACCAGCACCTTCCGGGCGCCCGCGCCGAGATGCGCCCGGGCGGCCGCGGCGGAGGTGAACCGGCCGGTCGCCTCCAGCACCACCTCGACCCCCAGCGAGGCCCAGGGCAGCGCGGCCGGCTCCCGCTCGGCGAGCACCTTGATGCGCCGGCCGTCGACGACCAGGGTGTCGCCGTCCACGCTGACCGGGCGGCCGAGCCGGCCCGAGGTGGAGTCGAAGGCGAGCAGACGGGCGAGGGCCTGCGGTTCGGCGAGGTCGTTGACGGCGACGACCTCCAGCTTGCTGTCCCGTTCGAGCAGGGCGCGCAGGACGTTGCGCCCGATGCGGCCGAATCCGTTGATGGCAATGCGAGTCATGCCCCTAGCCTGTTTCGCCGGGCGGGAGATCGACAGTGGCTGGCGCGCCAGGGTTCGCAAGAATCTGGCCACCGAAGGTGCGGCGGTACTGGCTCGGCGTGGTGCCGAGGAGGCGCTGGAAGTGCAGGCGCAGGTTCGACCCGGTGCCCATGCCGACATCCGCGGCGATCTGCTCGACGCTGCGCCCGGAGAGCTCGAGCAACTCGCGGGCCATGTCGATGCGGGCACGCAGCACCCACTGCATCGGCGTGTAGCCGGTGTCCTCGAGGAAGCGCCGGGAGAAGGTGCGCGGCGAGACCGCGGCGTGCCGGGCCAGGATCTCGAGGGTGAGCGGCTTGTCGAGCCGGTGCAGCGCCCACTCCCGCGTCGCGGCGAACCGCGAACCCGGCGGCTCGGGGACGCTGCGCGGCACGTACTGGGCCTGGCCACCGCTGCGGTAGGGGGCTGCGACCAGCCGGCGGGCCGCGTGGTTGGAGGCCGCCATGCCCAGGTCGCCGCGCAGGATGTGCAGGCACAGGTCGATGCCCGAGGCGGCGCCCGCGGAGGTCAGCACGCTGCCCTCGTCGACGAAGAGCACGTTCTCGTCCACGCGTACGCGCGGGTGCTTGAGGGCGAGCTGGCGGGTGTAATGCCAATGCGTGGTGGCCCGTTTGCCGTCGAGCAGGCCGGTGGCCGCCAGGGCGAACGCGCCGGTCGAGATCGCCGCCAGCCGTTTCCCCGCGGCGTGCGCGGCGAGCAGGGCGTCGACGACGGCGGGTGGCGGGTCCTCCCGGTCGGGGAAGCGGTAGCCGGGGATGAAGACGATGTCGGCCCAGTCGAGCGTGCTCAGGCCGTGCGCGACGTGGTAGGACAGGCCGTCGCCGCCGGTGACCAGTCCGGGCGCGGGACCGCAGACGCGGACCTCGTACGGCATGCTCGATCTGGTCGTGAACACCTGCGCCGGGATGCCGACGTCGAGCGGCTTCGCGCCCTCGAGCACGAGGACGGCGACGCGGTGCAGGCGTTCGGCGGGCACGCGCCAAGGGTAGGGCGTGGGCGTGACAGGATGGCGCGATGCGCCTGGTGACCGACGACGAGCGCCGGGCGAGGCTGGCGGTCCGGCACGCGCTGGCGCCGGCCTTCCGGGTCGACTCCCCCGAGGCCGTGACCCGGGCGCTGACCGTGCTGCACGCCACCGAGCCGGCCACGGTCTATCTCACCTGCCGGGCCCGCTTCGACGACTGCACGGTCGCCGATCTCGACCGTGCGCTCTACACCGATCGCAGCCTGGTCAAGCAGCTGGCGATGCGGCGCACGCTGTTCGTCTTCCCGCGCGACCTGCTGCCGGCGGCCTGGCCGAGCGCGTCGGCCCGGGTGGCCGGCACCGAGCAGGCCCGGATGACCCGGGACGTGGTCCGGGCCGGGCTGCCCGCCGACTGGCTCGCGCGGGGCCGGGCCGAGGTCCTGGACCTGCTGGCGGACAAGCCCGAGGGGCTTCCGGCGGGCGAGATCCGCCGGGCCGTTCCGCTGATCGACGTACGCGTCCAGACCTCCGCCGCCGAGCAGTGGACGGCGTCCCGGGTGCTGACCCATCTCGGCCTGACCGCCGACGTGGTGCGCGGCGTCAACACCGGCCGCTGGCCCGTCTCCCGGCCGCGCTGGACCCTGATGAGCCACTGGCTGGGCGCGGTGCCGCCCTCGCTGGACGCGGCGGCCGGCTACCGCGAGCTGGTGCAACGTTGGCTGGCCGGCTTCGGCCCCGGCACCGAGGACGACATCGTCTGGTGGCTGGGCTCGACCAAGTCGGTGGTCCGTGCCGCGCTGGCCGCCCTGGAGGCGGTCCCGGTGACGCTGTCCGGCGGCGAGACCGGCTGGCTGCTCCCGGACGACGTCGACGAGGCGCCCGACCCGGGCCCGTGGGTGGCTCTGCTGCCGGTCCTCGACCCGACCGTGATGGGCTGGCGGACCCGCGACTTCTACCTTGGCCCGCACCGCCAACACCTCTTCGACCGTACGGGCAACGCGGGCACAACCGCATGGGTGAACGGCCGGGTAGTCGGCTGCTGGACCCAGAACCCGGCCGGTGTGGTCGGCGTGCACCTGCTCGAGGAGGTCCCGCCGTGGGCGTCCCGAGCCCTGCACGACGAGGCCGACCGCCTGACCGCCTGGCTGGCCGGCGTACGAGTCCCGACCGGCTACGCCTCCCCCGCGATGCGCTCCGCCGAAGGTTAGTATCGCCGACGGTAGTATCCGCCGCGATACTACCGCCAGCGATACCAATGCTCATCGACGCTGCTCAGCGCCCCGCGAAGCCGTGGGTGAGGGTGTCGAAGAGTCGCTCGAAGCGGGCTCGGTGGTCGGCGAGCACGTCGTCGCGGGGGTCGTCCGCGATGAGGCGGCGGGCCGTTTCCACCAGGACGGTGCCGTAGCCGGCGATGAAGAAGGCGGCCAGCAGGGCGGCGTCGCCGTCGAAGGACGGGTCGTGGGTCAGCTCGTCGGCCAGGGTCTGCTGGAGCTCGGCGGCGATCTCGCGGGCGCGGGCCGTCAAGGCCGGGGAGGCTGCGACCGTACGGAAGAACGGTGTTGACCTGTCGTTGACGCCGGAGAGCGGGTGGCGGTCGTCGACCAGGCGGAGCGTCGTGGCGCGCAGCGAGGCCAGGACGTCGACGCCCGGGGCGCGGTCGCGGACGGCGGAGCGCAGCAGTTCGACGGCGTCGACGGTGCGGTCGAGGAACAGGTCCTCCTTGCGCGGGAAGTGCTTGAAGACCGTCACGCTCGACACCCCGGCCTCGCGCGCCACCTCGGCCACGGTGACCCCGTCGAAGCCGCGCTCGAGGAACATCCGCGCCGCGACCTCGGCGATCCTCGCCCGGGTCTGCGGGCCGCCGCGCGCTCCCGTCCTGGGCATGAGGGACCTCACTCTCTCTTGTGCGACTAAGCTTAGTGACTTAACTTAGTCGAGTAACTGACGCCGTGAAAGGAGTCTGCCATGCGGTCGCTGCGGGATGCCTGGGTCGCCCTGGCGGGGCTGTCCGCCGTCTTTCTCTTCGAGATGCTGGACAACTCGATCCTGAACGTCGCGTTGCCGACGATCGGCCGCGAGCTGCCCGCCTCGACCACCGCCCTGCAGTGGGTGACCGGCGCGTACGCGGTGGTGTTCGGTGGCCTGATGCTTGCCTTCGGCGCGGTCGCCGACCGGTTCGGCCGCCGCCGGGTCATGCTGGTCGGGCTCGCCCTGCTCGGCGTGGCCAGCCTCGCGACCGCCTTCGTGACGACCGCCGAGCAGCTGATCGCGGTCCGGGTGGCGATGGGCGTGGCGGCGGCGATGACCACACCCGGCTCGATGGCGCTGGCCTTCCGGCTCTTCGAGGACGACGGGCTGCGCGTCCGGGCGATCAACATCATCTCGACGGTGGGCCTGGTCGGGCTGGCGATCGGCCCAACCGCCGGCGGCTTCGTGCTCGCGGTCGCGCCCTGGCAGGTCCTGCTGCTGGTGAACGTGCCGATCGCCGGGCTGGCCTTCCTCGGCATCCGGTTCGGCATCGCCGCCGACGACCCGGCCGGCCTGCACCGCGACCCGCTCGACCTGGCCGGCGCGCTGCTCGGCACGGCGACGATCGTGCTCGCGCTGGTCGCGCCGACGCTGTTCGTCAACGAGGGCGCCGGCTCGTGGCTCCCGTGGGCGGTCACCGCCGCGGCCGTCGCGTCGGGCGGCCTCTTCGTCCTGCGCGAGCGCTCGGCGCGGCACCCGCTGCTCGACCTCGAGCTGGTAGCGCATCCGCTGGTCGCCAGCGGCCTGGCGTTCAAGGCCGCAGCCGGGCTGGCCACCGCCGGCCTGGGCTACCTGGTGACCCTGCAACTGCAGCTCGACTGGGGCTGGTCGCCCGCGCTCGCCGCCATCGGCCTGCTGCCGCAGGTGATCGTCCTGGTCGCCGGCGGCGCGCTGCTCAACCCGTTCGTCAAGCGGGTCGGCCTCGAGCGGGCCGCGTGGCTGAGCGCCGCGACGGTGGTGGCCGGGCTCGCCGTCTACGCCCTGCTGAGCGATTTCGGGTACGTCTGGGTGGCCCTCGCCCTGGTCATCGTGGCCGCCGGGATCCGGGTGGTCGGCGTGGTCGCCGGCACGAACGTGCTCCGCGGCCTGCCCGCCGACCGGACCACGATCGGGGCGGCGCTCACCGACACGGCCACCGAGGTCACCTCCGGCGCCGGCATCGCGATCACCGGCACCGTCCTCGCGGCGGTCTTCACCGGCAGCATCGCCACCCCGGACTGGAGTGCCGCACAGACCGCGCAGTTCGAGCACGCGGTCACGATCGCCGGGCTCACCCTCACCGTGCTGGCCGCCGCCCTGGTCGGATGGGGTTTCCTCCGCAGCCGACAATCGGTCACCCGCGAGCCCGATCGCCGGGTGGTGGTATCCAGTTCGGTAGGTGAATGATTCCGAGGCACGGTGCCGCAACGACCCCGGGAGATCGATATTCGCGTCGCACCAATTCGCGTGCGACGGCGCGCCGCGCACCATTCAGTGATTCCGGCGATTCCACGCCGTACCGTACTTGGATATCCTTTCCTTCCGAGGATCTGCGGCGCGTCGGAGTGGATACCCGTGTCAGAAGCGCGTTTTAGCCAAAGCCAACTCGACGGTTTGATCGATTCTCTGCTCCAGGTCCCCGGCTTGGCCGACCGCGCCGCACGGGACGCCCGGGTGCAGGAACTGCGCAGCGCGCTGAAGCGCCCCTTCGATCCACCGCGACACGACGCCGTGCAGGACGACCTGTCCACCACCGTCGCCGCCGCGGTGGCCGTCTCGGGCGGCCTGCGCACCCTGGCCCGGATAGTGCACCAGCACCACCCGGGTGAGGCCTCGTCCCGCTTCATGGAGCTGGCCAACGATGTCGTCGGCCCGTTCCTGCTGGCCCAGCCCGACCGCGATCGGCTGCGGGACAGCCTGACCCAGATCTCGATCGTGGACATCGCCGACGCGGTCACCGTCATCGGCGACGTTCCGGAGCTGCGCACGCTGCAGATCTGGCGCGACATACCGGCGGCCATCCGCGTCATGGAGCGGCTACCCCTGTCCGAGTCGGGCGTTCCGCCGCTGCTGGCCTTTGTGGATCGTCTGGCCGACATCGAGACCGGCCCGGTGGAGGCCGATCTGCGGGAGTGGCTCGCCATCGTCGCCAGTGGCATCACGGCCGAGAGCACCCGGCCGTCCCAGCGGCCGGGGCCGGTCCTGAGCGGCGACACCCGCACGCGCGGGCGACGAGCCGACGAGCCGGGCCTGATCTGGAGCGGCGTGCCGATCCGCAACCGCAACTTCACCGGTCGCGTGGCCCTGCTCGACCGCCTGGCGGAGGCGCTGCGGACCAGTTCCACGACGTCCGTGCTGCCGCAGACCCTGCAGGGCCTCGGCGGTGTCGGCAAGACCCAGCTGGTCATCGAGTTCGTCTATCGCCACCTCGACCAGTACGACCTGGTCTGGTGGATCCCGGCGGAGCAGACGGCCACCGTGCTCAACTCCCTCGCTCAACTCGCCGACCGGCTGGGCCTGCCCTCCGCGGAGGACCGGCAGGAAACCGCCCGGGCCGTGCTCGACGCCCTGGCCGGGAGCGATCTCGCCTGGCTGCTCGTCTACGACAACGCCGACGATCCGTCGAGCCTGCAGCAACTGGTGCCCTCCACCGGTGGCCACGTCATCGTGACCACCCGCATCCAGGAGTGGAGCAAGGTCGGCGTCGCCATCGAGGTCGACGTCTTCAAGCGCGAGGAGAGCATCGAGCTGCTCGCCAACCGCAGCCGGGACGTGCATGGCAATCCGCGCATCTCCGCGCTGGAGGCGGACGAGCTGGCCGAGCGGCTCGGCGATCTCCCCCTCGCGCTGGAACAAGCGGTCGCCTGGTATCTCGCCACGGCCATGCCGGTCCGGGAGTACATCGATCTGCTCGACAGCCACACCAAGGAACTGCTCGACGAGGGCAAACCGGCCAACTACCCGCTGACCGTCGCCGCGTTCGTCGGCCTGGCGGTGGAAAAGTTGCGGGACGCGGCCGAGGCGACGGCGCAGTTGTTCGCGCTGTTCGCCTATCTCGGCGGTGAGCCGATCCCGCTCTCGCTGCTGCGGCACGGCAGCAAGGCCGCGGTCACCGAGCCGCTGCGTACCATCCTCGGCGCGTCGATCCCGATGAACCGTACCGTCCGCGATCTGAGCCGGTACGGCCTCGCCAAGGTCGACCCGTTGCAGCGCATCCAGGTGCACCGCCTGGTGCAGCGCGTCCTGCGGGACACGCTCAGCCCCGAGCAGCGCGAGGAGACTCTCCGCAACGTGCAGAACCTCCTCGCCGCCGCCAACCCCGGCGACCCGGACGAGCACGGCGAGTGGGAACGACAACGCGACATGGGCCCGCACATCGAGCCGGCCGACATGATTCACTCGCAGACGTACGCGTCGCGGCAGGCGGTTCTGGACCACTCCCGCTACCTCTACCTCAGCGGTGACTACGAGAACAGCCGCTATCTCGCCGATCAGGCGGCCAAGGCGTGGGCCGACGTGCCGGGCGACCCCCAGCTCGGCCCGGACGGCGAGCAGACGTTGATGGCCAAGGCCCAGCTCGCCAACGCCACGCGTACCCTGGGCGACAGCCAGACGGCCGCCGCCGTCATGGCCGACACGTACCGCCGCTTCCCGGCCAATCCGCTGCTCGGCCCACGGCACGAATTCACGCTGATCACCGGCAACCAGGTCGGCCTGGACCTGCGGATCGCGGGCCGCTATCAGGAGGCGTTCGAGTTCGACCGGGAGAACGTCGAGCTGCATCGGGAGGTCTTCGGGCCGGGCGAGACGTACACGCTGCGCGCCGAGGCCAACCTCGCCGTCGACTACCGGATGCTCGGCCGGTTCCTCGAGGCCCAGGCCCTGGACCGGCAGATCGCCGCGCACTGGGCGGATGTCGACGCCTCCGACCCGCGGGCCCTGTACGCCTACATGAATCTGGCCCGCAGCGAGTACGGGCTGGGTGCGTACGGCGCCGGGCTGGAACGGCTGGAGGCGTGGCGGGGTGTGCTTCAGGACCGCTCCGGGCCCGGGCACAGCCAGGTCCTGCTCGCCGGCCGGACGTACGCCATCATCCTGCGCAAGGTCGGTCGGCTGGCCGAGGCGGCCGAGGTCATGCGGGAGATCCGCGACCGTACGGAGAAGCGGTTCACCCCCGACCACGAGTTCGCGGTGGCGGCGACGATGAGCTACGCGAACGTGCTGCGCGAGGTCGGCGAGGTGGAGGAGGCGCTCCGGCACATCGCCGACGCGCTGCGCCGCTACCGCGCGAACTTCGGCCCGACCCACCCGCTGAGCCTCGTCGCGCAGGTCAACGAGGCCATCGCCCGGCGTTCCGTCGGCGATGTCGAGGTGGCGCAGACTCTCGACGCCGACTGCTTCGATCAGCTGGGCCGGGTGCTCGCCCCGGACCACCCCTACACGATCTGCGCCGGAGTCTCGCTCGCCACCGATCACGCCCGGGCGGGTCGGCACCAGGAGGCGCTGCAACTGTCCCAGGCGATGCTCGATCTGAGCCGGGAAGCGGACCGCGGCGCGGCCGACGCACGGGACGGCGCCGAGCACCCGTACGTGGTCATGCGGGCCATCAACCTCTCCCACGACCTGCGAGCGACGGGCTCGGCCGAGGCCGCCGAGGCGCTCTTCCAGGAGTCACTGGCCAGCCTGCGCCGCGCGCTCGGCAGCGGTCACCCCGAGGTCGTGCTGGCCGAGCAGGGCTACCGGCTGGAGGGCGACATCGAGCCGCCCCCGACGTAAGAACGGCCGGGTCAGGCGGACGCCGTCGCCCGATTGCGCTCCCGCCAGGCTTCGTGGACGCGGTGCAGGTCGTCCTCGGCCGTACGCACCAGGTCCGCGGGAGCCACTTCGGCGAGCATCTCGTCGGTGGTCTTGCGCAACTCGGCGATCAGCCGGGCTCCGGCGGGCGTCACCGCACCCGACTCCTCGATCGAGCGGAGGCCGCGGTCCACCTGAAGCCGTGATTCCACGAAGCGACGCTCGGCGAGCTCCGCCATCCCCGGCGCGCGGCGGAGGGCCCGCCACGTGTCCGCCACGCCCACGAAGGCGTAGACACCCTGCAACAGGCCGGGGAGCGGGCGCGGGTCGAGGCGCCACGGCGCGAAATACCGGCGCTCGTGGCGCGGGTCGGTCAGCGGGATGAGGTCCAGCAACGCACTCAGCTTGGAGTGCTGGAACTCGTGCACCATCGTTACCGCGAACTCCTCGGGCGACGGCGGGAGCGTGAGGCCGAAGACGCCGAAGGCGTGCCTGATCGTCGCGCTCCGGGCGGTGCGCGCATCCTCCTGCACGAGCGGGACCAGGGTGCGCAAGCCGGCCGCGAGTTCCCCGGCCCGGGCCGGCACCAGCTCGGCGAGCAGGCTCCAGGCGCGGGCGAACGCCTCCTGCCAGAGCGCCACCTCCGCGTCGGGCAGCCGGTTCGCCGGGGGCGCATGATGCCCGTGCCGGTACGGGTGCACGTCGTCCAGCCCCAGGGTGATCGCCAGCCCGCCCGCTTCGGCTCGCAGCGCCCGCACCGGATGCCAGCCTTCGCCGGCCAGATCGAGGGTTTCCTCGCCGTCCGGCGTCCACACCCGTACGCGAAGGTGTCCGCCCTCGACGAACGCCTCCGCCCGGGCGGCTTCCGGCACCTCCAGGGCTCCCCGGCCGGGAAGGACGATCGCGCCGTGGTACACCGGCGCGTCGGCCGACCCGTCGATGCCCGCCGATGCGCAGGCCGTCACCGCGAGCGCGCCGAGATGCTGGAAGTCGACCGGCGCGGCGCTGCCGTGCTCGATCGCCCGGGTCGCGATGCCGGTCCAGGATCCGACCAGCGGCGCGCCGATGACCTCGCGGAATCGATCCGGCGCGGCCCACCGCACCCGTTCCAGGGTCGCGGTGACCTCCGCGCGCCCGGGCAGGTCGTCCGGCCAGTTGTCGAGCAGATGGCCGATCAGCAGGAGATGCTTACTGACCTGGGCCTCCGTGAGCCGATCGATGGCCTCCGGGCCGCCGGCGCCCGAGGCCAGCGCGGTGAAGGTCTCCGGTGAAAGGCTGTGATACCTGGTCATGGCGCTCCCGAGGAGGACACCAGCTGCCGGACGTCGTCAGCTAGGCGGCCGTACACGTGGTTGATGAGCTTGGCGAGGTCGGCACAGTAGACGGACGGGTTGCGGAAGCCTTCGCCCCGGCGGTACCGATGGGCGTAGTGGCCGCCCCCGCACACGCGATGCAGCGGACAGTCCAAACAGTCCGGAGAGAGCGCGCGCAGCCCGATCTGCCGGGCGATCATTCCCGGGTCGGCCAGCACCGCGTCGAGGTCGTCGTGCCGCACGTCCAGGCCGGTGGCGCAGGCGCCCTCGTACGCCGACTTGAGTGCGTCGACCTGTTCGAACGCGCCATCCGACTCGACCACGACCACCCCGGACGGGCTGAGGCCCACCTGTTCGCTTCCGCTGTCGCCGCCGAACACGAGCCGCATGATGTCCTCGAACAGCCGGATCCGCACCGGCGGTTCGGGACCGGCGGTGTACCAGTGGTCGAAGATCGCGATGAGCCAGTCGGCGTACGGCGTCTCGCCGGCGCCCGGCCGGCCGGGTGGCTCGTCCCAATTCGCGTGCGGCAGGAGGAAATCGATGGCCGGCGGCTCGAACTTGAGAAGTTGCTCGTAGCCGGCGACCGGATCGGTGTCCGGGGCGACGGTGCAGAGAATGCCGCCGAAGACCGGCCGGTTCTCCGGCCGACGCAGGAGCTCCAGAGCCGCGGCGACGGCCGCGAAGCTGCCTCGCCCGTTGCGCGTACGCCGATGCCGGTCGTGGTCGGCCTCGACGCCGTCCAGGCTCACGCCGACCCGGATATCGTGCCGGCGGAGCAGCTCGATCATCGCCGGGTCGAGCCGTACGCCGTTGGTCTGCATGCCCATTTCGACCTTGCAGGTCCCCGGTAGCGACGCACGCACGGCGGTCGCCAGTTCCGCCAGCCGGCCGCGGCCGTACAGCAGAGGTTCGCCGCCGTGCAGAACCACCCGGACGCTCCGCAGATCATGTACACGGACGTGGTCGGCAAGCCGGTCGAGAGCCGCTCGCCATGTCTCCGCCGACATGGCGGCCGGTCGCCCTCGCCAACTCTGGTCGGCCAGCTCGTACACATAGCAGTAGTCGCAGGCGAGATTGCAGCGTTGGTGAACCTTCAGGACCACCTCTCGCAGGGGGGTGGGCCGCCACCCGCTCGCGCGGAGGGCGGCGACGTCCAGCGTGACGTACGGCCAAGGCGCGGCCGCACGCTGGGCGGTACGCACCGGGTCAACGGTCATACGTCTGGGGTGACGGACTGGAACGCCGAGATCACACCGTGCGGATCGTCGATGCTGGCGATGACTTGACGGAGTGACCGGGCCAGGACGCCGGAGGCCGCATTTATCAGGTCGAGAGGGATGTTCGAGACGTCGATCAGCGGGATCGGTTGTGGCTCGGCGGCCTCATCGGGCACGGAAACGGCGTTCACGGAATATCCTTCCCGCCACGCTTTCCGCACCGCGGAACGGCAGCGTACACGCGGCGTTTTACTGTCCGAATTTTACCAAATGCGCAGAATGTCCATTGCACATGGTAGACCTCCCGTGGGAAATTTAGCGACCTGCCGCCGATCGCCGTTGTCAAGAGTTGTCAGATCAGGTTTGTCAATTCTTGTCAGCACCGCGTCAGGTGGACGGCGGCTCGATATCGCATTCGATCCGAATCCCGGCGGCCACATCGGCCACCATGGAATGGTCGCGCCCCAGCGTACGACGGAGATCCGCCAGGACCTCGTCGAGCGTGGGCGCCGAGGCACCCGGGCTGCGGCGATCGATCGTCAAGTTGGCCGCCGCCGCCAGCGTGTCCGAGTGATAAATTCCGCGCACCTCCTTCGCGATCGACCAGGCTCGCTCGGAAAGCGTGAGCGCGGCGTCCCGCTCGTCGGCGAGGGCCATGTCGGTCGCTAAGTTGATCATGGCGACGATCGTGAACGGGTGACGCTCACCCACCCCGGCCGAAAGACCCCGGTAGGCCGCCTCGTCGGCCCGCCGGGCCTGGTATCGCTCGCCGCGCGCCCGCAGGACGACGGCCAGGTTGACCTGAGCGGCCAGGGTCAGCGGATTCGACGAACCGAAGGCATGCTCGTACGCGGTGACCGCGTCGACCGCGTACGCGTAGGCCTCGCCGGGCCGCCGCCGGTCCCGCAACGCGTTCGCATAGCTCATGACGGTCGCGAGGGTGTATTCGTGATCGGCGCCGAACGAGGCGACCAACTCGTCGTACGTCTCGCGCAGGAGCTCGGCCGCGACGTCGACCGCGCCCATCCTGCGCCGGGCCAGCGCAATGGTGCGGCGGGCGTGCAGGATCCCGTGGTCGCCGGGCCGCAACAGGCGCTGCCCGATCTCCAGCGAGCGTGTCTGCACCTCGATGACGTCCCGGTACCGGCCGAGACCGTAGAGATCCTCAGCCAGGGCGTTGACCGACAGCAGGGTGAGGCGGTCGCCCTCGCCCCGGAAACGCCGGTGATGATTCACCTCCTGCCGGTCCACCTCCTCCGCCGCGGCGAAGTCGCCGAGCAGCCGGAGGGAGACGGCGAGGTTGTGCCGGCTCGCGATCGTCCGGTCGTGTTCCGCTCCGTATCGGAGCACGTGCCGCTGCCAGCTCGCCTGGTCGACCGCGAGCGCCTGCTGGTACTCACCGGCGATCCGCAGGTCGGCCGCGTGGCTACGGGCCATGTCCAGGGCGTACGGATGGTCCTCGCCGTACTGCGGATTGGCCCGGAGCCGCTGCATGGCATCGGCTGTCAACTCCCGGGCTTGACGGTATCGGCCGAGCGCGCGCAACGCGTTCGCCCATTCCCGGGTGGCGAGCAGGACCAGGCCATGATCGGGGCCGAGCAGGTCGGACCCGCGCCACGCCTGCACCGCCGCCTCGCCGAGCCGCCGGGCGTCGTCGTAGTCACCGATCAGGTAGCGGTACCGGATCTGGTGGTGGACCGCGACCAAGGCCGGCATCTTGTGCGCGTGGATGAGATCCGCGGGCAGAACGTGCGGCGCCATCGCGCGGTGCATGTCCCAGAGCCCGAGGTCGTCCGGCCAGCCCTGGTCGGCCGCGGTCAGAATCTCCTGCACGTTCTGACGGGCCCGCTCCTGATCCTCGCCCGAGAGCGCGTCGCGCAGGGCAAGGCGCATCAGCGGCTGGACCTCGATCCGCTGGTCCTCGGTGTGCAGCCGGCCCAGGCCGAACTTGTTGATGTCCTGCACGGCCCGCCGCAGCTCGATCGGATTGCTCAGGGTCCGTCGTAGCCGGGGCGAGACGTCACCGGCCGCGCCGCGCCGGAGCAGCGGGATCGACACCGGCTCGGACCCGAACCAGGCGAAGAGCTCGAACACCAGCACGGCCGCCGGGTTCGCGGTGTCCAACCGGTCCAGGGCGATCTGCAGGGCGGCCGCCACGGTGTACGGGTAGTGGGCGGGCTCCGCGTCCGCGCTGGAGAGCAGTTGCGGCTCCGGATCGTCCAGCCCCGCCAGCAGGTCGTCCCAGGACTGTTCGGTGGCCAGCCGCAGCGCGGCGAAACCCTCGAGAGCGAGCGGCAGCCGCCCGAGCCGCTGAGTCACCTCGCCCGCCTGGTGACCGGTCATCTGGCCGTCCCGCTTGCGCAGGAACTGAATGGCTTCGGCCAGATCGAAGTCGGGCACCTCGAGACCCATGTTGCCGCTGCCGTGGGACCAGGCGGGATCGCGGCTGGTCACGATGACGTTGCCACCGACGGACGGCAGGAAGCCGCGGATGTCGTCGCCCTCCGCGCCGTCGAAGACGAGCAGATAGTTGACCTGCTGAGACTCCAGCCGGCCGAGCACACCGGCGATCGTCTGCTCGGAGTTGTGGCGCAAGGGCAGGCCGAGCCGCTCGGCGAGACTGACGAGCGAGGCCCGGGCCTGTTCGGGCCGGTCGGAGGGCACCCACCACACCACGGAGTACTGATCGGCGAAACGGTGCACGTACTCCCGGGCCAGTTGGGTCTTGCCGACCCCGCCGAGGCCGTAGAGCACCAGCGGCGCGTGCGGATGGTTCTGATGATGCTGGCGCATCGTGTCCAGCAGGATCTCCCGCCCGGTGAAGTGCGAGTTGCGCTCCGGCAGGCTGCCGACGATCGGCTGCTCGGCCGGACCGGCCACGCGGTCGGCATCGAGCCCGGGAGCGGGCGGCAAAGGCGGCGGCACGGCCTCCGGTTCCGGAGCCGGTTCCGGAGCCGGAACCGCTGGTTCGGGCCGCTGAGCCGGCCTGGTCCTGATCCAGAGCCGGTGAGTGTCCCGAAGCAGGGTCGCGAGATTCTGCTCGGAGACCGCCATCACGGCGAGCACCGTGACGATGGACTGCACCTTGCCCCAAGTCGGAATCTTGTCGCCACGGAGCACGGCGCTCACCGTCTCGTGCGAGACCGATTCCAGCATGGACTGCTTGAAGATCGCCCGACTGATCGCGCGGGCGGCGGGCCGCCCGGCAAGGTCGTAGAGCAGATGCATCGCCTCGACGAAGTCACGATTCGGCCCCGGGGGAAGCCGATCCCGACCCGGGAGTGCGATGGCCACGCAGCACGCTCCGAACCGCGCAGAGTGTCGTCAAGTTATGTCAGATGCTCAGGATCCCACGGTCCACGATGGCGGAACAACCTCCGAAAATTCCGGTCCCGTCGACCTTGGCGGCTCGCCGGGGGTGGGAAGCGGAATTGGATCACGACAATCCATTTCGCAACGAAAATTGTAAAGGTGCGTCGGTGTTAAGTCAGCGCGCGGGCGGGAACGCCCGGCCTCGGTTCACGCTCAAGGAGTATCGGAACTCATTGAGGAGAACCCCGGCGATGGAACACTTCGACCCCACCCTGCTAGGCGTGGCGCTGCTGGTCTGGCCCGCGACGAAATCGCTGGTCTACACGGGCGCGGCGGCGGTCAGCCTGTGGTCACGAAAACCGAGCCGCCGCGCGGAGGCACGACGGCTGCTGCGGCTTCTGGCTGCCGCCGGAACCGACCGGAACAACGGCCGCTGATCCGGCCGATTTCAGTTGACGTAGTTCTCCAGCAGGGCCGGGGTCAGGCCGGACTGGTGGATGGCGGTCAGGGCGGCGGTGACGTCGCTGACGAAGGCCGGCCGGAAGTGCATCAGGATGATGTCGCCGGGCTCGATGCGGTGGACCGCGGTCTGGTAGTAGACCTTGCCGTTGTTGACCGTCTCGGTCCAGTCGAAGGCGGCCTGCAGACCGCAGTCGTGGACCGCCCGCAGGGTGTTGTCGTCGTAATTGCCGTACGGCGGACGGAAGAACCGGGGCGTGATGTGGAACGTGGCGTGCAGCAGGTCGCGGGCGCCGCAGATCTCGTGGCGCTGGGTCGCATACGGCAAGCCGCGCATGCTCGGGTGGGTGAGCGTGTGGTCCTCGATCACGCCGCCCTCGCTCGCCAGCCGCTGGAAGAACGGCGGGTTCTTCGCGGCGACCGGGCCGATCAGGAACATCGTGAACGGGATGTGCGCGGCCGCCATCAGCGGGCCGGCCGTGGGCAACTGGACCTGGCCGTCATCCATGGTCAGGAAGGCGACCCGCTGGCGCACCGCGAGCCGGTGATACATCGGGGCCAGCGCCCCGGTCGGCGCGGTGATCGGCTCGGCCGCCGGCGGCGGCCCGAAGGCCGGCAGGCGCTTGCCGTCGAAAACCGGAACGGGAGTTACGCCTTCCGAGGGTGCGGCGGAGGCGCTCGCCCGCACCACGGACGCTGCGTGCGGTGCGCTGTGACTGCTGCACCCCGCCGCGATCAATATAGCCGCCACCAGGGGAAATGCCACTACTAGCGTACGGCGTCCGGATCGGTGGAAACGCATGGCCGCCACCGTAGTCAGCGCTTCCTGTCAACCTCCTGTGACCCAGGCCCGGTGCAGATTCATCATCGAGCGGATCCCGGAACGGATCTCCTGCAGATAGCGGTCGGGGTTGGTGGCGCCCGGCGCGAGGGGCACGCTCGCCCGGCCCGGGTCGAAGCCGACCGTGTCGATCCCGCAGCCGTACCGCAGGGCGAGCATGCGCACAGCGTCGGCGTGCTGGAACGGCACGTAGATCGGGGAGGTGACCACCAGGATCCGGTCGGTGGCGCGCAGGTCGGTCCGCCGCGCCCAGAACTCGTACGTGTCCGCGGTGTGGGCCCGGCGCTCGGCCGGCTCGCTCGACGGCGCGGCGAGCACGTGCACGTCGACACCGGCCGGGTGCCGGTAGGTGCGTACCGACCAGGAGCTGTGGCCGACCGGGCCGTCCGACGCCTCGATCGTCGGGGGCCCGTCGAGGTGGAAGGCGGCGCGCAGGCCGGCGTCCATCGCGTCCACCTCGTAGTCGCAGCCGGCGAGGCCGGGCACCTCCTGCTCGGCCCGGCCCAGCGGCCGGAAGCTGCCGAGCGCGGCCAGTTCGGGGACGGCGACCCGGCCCCGGTCGATCAGCCGCGCCGCGTATTCGGCGCGCTGCAGGCAGGACCGGGCCAGGCCGCCGAGAACGAGCAGGTGGTCGTACGACCGATGGGCCGGCGGTCGCGCGTCGACCAGCTGCAGCGCGGTGGCGGCGTCGTGGACCAGCCGGGCGGTCGGCGCGTCGAACCGCGGCGCCTCGACCTGGTCACGCTCGGCCCCGCCCTTCCTCCGGCGATAGTCCCAGTGCTCCCGGGAGAAGTCGTCCAGCCAGGTCAGCAGCGCGCCGAGGCCGGCCGAAGGCAGGGTGCCGCCGAACCGGTCGACGAGCGCTCGGATCGGCTCCGCGGAGATCCACGCCTCGATCTGGGCCCCGAGCGCCTCCGCCCGGAAATCCGGCTCGCAGACGGGCAGCGGGACGGGGGCGAAGCCGGACATGACTCCCATGATGCCGGGCCGCCGTTGGTGGTCAGCCGCGCAGCCGCGCCGTCCACAGCCGACCCGCCTGCTGCCGGTCGAGGATCTCTCGGATCTCGTGGGTCTGCCCGTCCGAATACGTGTCGAGCAGGGCATGCAGGTCGTTCAGTTCGGCATGGCTGACATACGCCGCGAGCTCCGCGCCCAGCTGCCGCCGGCGCCGCCGGTTCGCCGCGCGCAGCAACAGATCGGCCCGGAACACAAATAGACGAGCTCGTAACTCCATGGCGGCCCTCCGGCGTCATCGACGGCCAGACCTGTGACTCAGCTCACCATACGCCCGGAAGGCCGGACATGCGCGGGTCAGATCGTGACGGTGATGCCGATGACCGGAGCCTTCCGCAGGTGGAAGGTCTTCGCCAGCCAGTTGCCGACCCGGGAGAGCAGGTATTTGCGGGCCACGATCGCCCGGGCCGTCCGGGTGCCGGCGTCGTCGAGGACCTGGGCGGTGCCCTCCGCGGTCGGGGCGCCCTCAGCGATGCGGCCGCGGAGGTCGCAGACCGTGACCCGGACCCGGCCGTCGCGGCGGATGCGCTTGACCTTCCCGGCGTCGGCGTCGGACACGATGTACATCAGCCCGTCGATCGTCGCCTGCCAGACCGGGGTCATCACGGCGGTGCCGTCCTTGCGGTACGTGGTCAGGCTGACGTACTTGCTGCGCGCGATCTCTTCCGGCACGGCCATGGACGAACGGTACCGCCCAGCCGGCCGCCCTGACGCGCCTAAGTCACGCTCAAAGCTCGATGGGGATCTGTTTCATAGTCTTGCTGAGGGCCTCGACAGCATTTGACAAGCCGTGACCGAGGGGTGGAAACCCCCAGGCGGAGTCGGCTGGTTACCGGCTTCTGGCCACGGACCGCGCTGCCTAGCGTCGATCGTGTGATCGAACTACGTGAACTGACCAAACGCTACGGCGGCCGGGTGGCCGTCGACGGGCTCAGCTTCCGGGTCCGGCCGGGGGCGGTGACCGGCTTCCTCGGCCCGAACGGGTCCGGCAAGTCGACGACGATGCGGATGATCCTCGGCCTGGACGCCCCGGACCATGGCGAGGCACTGATCGGCGGCGTCCGGTACGCGGAGCTGACCCGGCCGCTGACGTCGGTCGGCGCGCTGCTCGACGCGGGGGCGTTCCATCCCGGCCGCAGCGCCCGGGCGCACCTGACCGCGCTCGCCGCAAGCAATGACCTCCCGGGATCCCGGGTCGAACAGGTGTTGCGCGTCGTCGGCCTGTCCGGGGCGGCGAACCGGCGCGCCGGCACGTACTCGCTCGGCATGCGCCAGCGGCTCGGCGTCGCGGTGGCCCTGCTCGGCGACCCGGGCGTGCTGCTGCTGGACGAGCCGGTCAACGGGCTGGACCCGGAGGGCATCCGCTGGATCCGGGACCTGCTGCGGGCGCTCGCCGCCGAGGGCCGGACGGTGTTCGTCTCCAGCCACCTGATCGCCGAGATGGCGCTGACCGCCGACCGGCTGGTGGTCATCGGCCGCGGCCGGTTGCTGGCCGAGACGACGGTCACCGAACTCGCCGCCGGCGGGGACAGCCTGGAGGACGCGTTCTTCCGGCTCACCTCGGAAACCACCGACTACCGCGGAGTGGGAGCGTCATGAAGAACGTGGTCCGGATGGAGTGGATCAAGCTGCGCAGCGTCCGGTCGACCTGGTGGCTGGCGGTCGCGGCGGTGGTTTCGATGGCCGCGGCCGGGGTCGGGGTGGGGCTCGGGTACCGATCGCACACCCCGGTCGCCACCGCCGCCCAGATCCTCGACGACAGCCTCGGCGGCGCGATCCTCGCCCAACTGCTTCTCGGCGGGCTGGGCGTCCTGATCGTCACCGGCGAGTACGGCAGCGGGATGATCCGCTCGACGTTCGCCGCCGTCCCGCGGCGCCGGGCCGTGCTGGCCGCGAAGGCCGCCGTCTGCGGCGCGGCGGCGCTCACCGTCGGCCTGGCCGCGAGCTTCGCCGGCTACCTGGGCGGGCAGCTCGCGATCCGCGGCACCGCCATCCCGGCCGCCTCGCTCGGCGATCCGGCGATCCTGCGCGCGGTCCTGCTGACCGGCGTCTATCTGGGTGCCACCGCACTGATCGGGGTCGGCATCGGGACGGTCCTGCGGCACTCGGGGGCCGCGATCGGCACGCTGTTCGGGCTGATGTTCGTGCCGATGATCGTGGCCGGGCTGTTCGGCGAAAGCGGGATAGCCGTCGGCCGCTTCGTACCGCTGCTGATGCTCTTGAATTCGATCGCGGTGACCTCGCCGGTGCCCGGGCTGTTCGCGGGCTGGGTCAGCGCGTCGCTGATGTGCGGGTACGCGGCGGTGGCGCTCCTGTGCGGCAGTGTGCTACTCCGGCATCGCGACGCATGACCGGTGACAATGAGCCGATGACCGCGCTGCGCGCCCCGTTCACCACGCCGGCCCTGCGCCGGGCGGTGTTCTGCGTCGCCGGCGTGGTCACGGCGGTCGCGGTCCTGGCCGTGCCGGCGATCGTGCCGGCTTCCGGCGTCCTCATCCTCTGGGGGACCGGCGCGTTCTCCAGCCGCCCCGCCCCGGTTGTCGCACCGGTCTTCCTGGTTCTGTTCCCGCTCACCATCGTGCTCCTGGTCGTGCTGGCCGTCCCGCTCGGGCGCGCGCTGGGGGCGGCGCAGCGGGCGCTCGCGGACCGGCTGCTCGGCGAGCAGGTGGCGGCCGCCGACCGGCCGGGCTGGCGCGCCGTGGGGTATGCCCTACTCAAGGTGCCGCTGGCCGTCCCCGAGGGCTACGGCGCGTTCTGCTACGTGTTCGGCCTGGTCAACCTCAGCTACCCGGTGTGGTGGCCGCTGTTCCGCAACCACCCGCCGGGCACCGTCCTCGGGCCGGTGCGGGCGCTCACCCCGTTCGGCACCATCGCTACCCGGACGTTCGCCGGAACGTTCCTCATCGCCGCGGCCGGCCTCGCCATGCTGCTGGTCGCGCCGTGGCTGATGCGGGCCGGCACGACGCTGGACCTGGCCGCGATGCGCCGGCTGCTCGGTCCGCGCCGGCTCGCCGAGCGGGTCCGCGAACTGCAGGCCAGCCGGGCCCGCGCGATCGACGACGCGGCCGCGATGATGCGCCGGCTGGAACGGGACCTGCACGACGGCGCCCAGGTCCGGCTGGCCACGCTCGCGATGAACCTCGGCATGGCGACCGAGAAGCTGGGCGCCGACGGCCCGCCACCGGACCTCGCGCAGGCCCGCGAACTGGTCGCGCTCGCCCACCGCGGCGCGAAGGACGCCCTGGCCGAACTGCGCGATCTGGTACGCGGGATCCACCCCCCGGTGCTGGACAACGGACTCGGCGACGCGCTGGCGACGCTCGGGACGAGCAGCGCCATCCCGGTCGCGGTGACCGTGGAGCTGCCCGACCGGCCGGCGCCGGCGATCGAGACCATCGCGTACTTCTGCGCCGCCGAACTGCTCGCGAACGCGGCCAAACACAGCCGGGCGACGCGGATCGAGCTCGCGGTCGTCCGATCCGGCGCGGGCCTGCTGCTGTCCGTCGAGGACGATGGCGTCGGCGGGGCGGACCCGCACGGCGCCGGCCTCTCCGGTCTGGCCGGCCGGATCGGCGTGGTGGACGGCCGGATGCGGGTGCGAAGCCCGGCCGGCGGTCCGACCCGGGTCGAGATCGAGCTGCCCACACACGTGTGAACGGAGGCGACGGCATGCGGGTGGTGATCGCGGAGGACGCCGCGATGATGCGCGAGGGGCTGGTCCGGCTGCTGACCGACCGCGGTTTCGAGGTGTGCGCGGCGGTCGCCGACGCGGAGGCGTTGCGGTCCGCGATCGCCGCCACCGTGCCGGACGTGGCCATCGTCGACATCCGGATGCCGCCGACGCACACCGACGAGGGGCTGCGCGCCGCGATCGACATCCGCCGCGACCATCCCGGCGTCGGCGTGCTGGTGTTCTCGCAGCATGTGGAGACCCGCTACGCCACCCGGCTGCTCGCCGACCGGCCGTCCGGCGTCGGCTACCTGCTCAAGGACCGGGTCGCCGACGTCGCCGACTTCGTGGACGCGCTGACCCGGGTGGCGAACGGCGGCACCGCGCTGGACCCGGAGGTGGTTGGCCACCTGATGCGGGCCGGGCGGGACACGACCGGGCTGGCGTCGCTGACTCCCCGGGAGCGGGAGGTGCTCGCGCTGATGGCCGAGGGGCGGTCCAACGCCGGGATCGCCGCGGCCCTGGTCATCACGCCCGGGGTCGTGGAGAAGCACGTGGCGAACATCTTCGCGAAGCTCGGGCTGCCGGCCTCGGACAACGACAACCGCCGGGTGCTGGCCGTCCTCCGCCACGTCGGCGGCTGACCGGGTCACTCCCGCGGAAGCAAGATCTGGATCTCGCCGTCGACCTCGCGCACGTGGAAGGAGGGCAACGGGGCGGGCGGATTCGGCAATTGCGACCGGATGACCGTTCCGTCGTACGCGAAAGAGGTGCGGTGGCACGGGCAGGCGAGCCTTTTCTCCGGCGCGTTCAACCCGAGTCGGCAGCCCTGATGCGTGCACGTGCCGGACCGGGCCGACAGCACGCCCGAGATACGCATCACGAATCCGGAGACGACATCGGTCTCGAAGCCGACCACGCCGTCGCCCGGCAGGTCGCTGCTCGCCAGCACCCGGTGCCACGAACCACCGTCCGCCGGGTCCAGGGCGGTCGAGACGGCGGGCCGCTCCGGGCCGCCGCCGAGAGTGCGGTCGGCGGCCACGGCGACGGCCGCCGCCGCGGCCGCCGCGGACGTGCCGATCAGAAACGTGCGCCGGCCGCGCGGCGCGGTGACCCGCGGCGGGTCGAACGTCTCGGCGCTGCCGGCGACACGCTCGCGCAGGCCGGCGATGAACTCCGGGCGGGGTTCCTGCTCGTCCGAGGTCGCCGCGCGGATCGCGATGGCGGCCCGGACGGCCTCCGCCTCCTCCGCCGTCATCACGAACGGCTGGGGCCGCCGACGCCGGATCAGACGGTCGACATAGCGGCTGAACTCGCGCATCAACGGTCCACCCCTCCTTCGCCGTCCAGTATCGCGGCCGCCTGTCGCAGCGCGCGGAACTGCAGGACCTTGGCGTTGGCGATGGTGATCTGCATCGACGTCGCGGTCTCGCGGATGGTCGCGTTCTCCAGGAAGCGCAGTTGCAGGATCCGCCGGTACCGCTCGGGCAGCGCCTCGAGCAGCCGGGCCACCCGCCCGGCCGCCGCACCGGTGCTCGGGACCGCCGGCGGCTCGGGAATCTGCTCGAACTCCCCCGGATCGATCGTCGTGATCTGATGCCCGAGCGTACGGCGCCAGTGGTCGGCCAGCACGGTACGGGCGACGGCCAGCAGGTAGGCGCGGACCTCGCCGACGCTCGCCGCCTGGCGAACCCGGGGCACCGCGGCCAGGAACACCTCGGCCGTCAGGTCCTCGGCGTCGGCCCGGTTGCCGACCTTCGCGAACATCAGCCGGTAGAGCCGAGCCACGTTGTCGTTGTAGATGTGCTCCCAGGAGGCGTAGGCGTCGGCCGGAACGGCCCGCAAGGCCCGCTCCGTACGCTCGGCGGCCTCCGCCTTCCGTCGTGGAATCGCCACGGCTTCACCCCCGGGAACAGATACGTCCCAGGGTTACACCCGCCGGCCTACGACTTGTAGGAGTGCCGAGCCTTAGGTTAGCCTCCCCTTGCCTGTAGACCTCGCGTCGGGAGCGCCCCATGTCCGCCACCAAGATCGCCCTGCTGGGCGCCATCGCCGGCTTCACCATCTTCCTCGGCCTGCCCATCGGGCGGCTGCGGAACCCGGCGCCGCGACTGCGGGCGATGCTCAACGCGACCGCGGTCGGCATCCTGGTGTTCCTGCTGTGGGACGTGCTGGCGCACGCCTGGGAGCCGATCGACGGCGCGCTCGGCGAGCACCACTACGGCTCCGCCGTCGGTAACGGCGTCGTCCTGGCCACCGGGCTCGGCGCCGGGCTGCTCGGCCTGGTCTACTTCGACCGCTGGGTGGCCCGGCGCGGCGGCGCCGCCCGGCCGGTCGCGGTCCCGGCGCCGGAGCCGGTCGCGGTGCCGGCCGGTGGCGGCGACCGGGCCGCGGCACAGGTGACCCTGGCGCCCCAGGCGACGGGCTGGCGCAGCCCGGCCGGCCAGCTGGCCCTGATGATCGCGACCGGGATCGGGCTGCACAACTTCGCCGAGGGGCTCGCCATCGGCAACTCCGCCGCCTCCGGCGAGATCGCGCTGGCGGTGCTGCTGATCGTCGGCTTCGGCCTGCACAACGCGACCGAGGGCTTCGGCATCGTGGCCCCGCTGGCCGCCGCCGGGGACCGCCCGTCCTGGGGCTACCTGACCACGCTCGGCCTGATCGGCGGCGGCCCCACCTTCCTCGGCACGCTGGTCGGGCAGCGCTTCACCAACGAGACGGTCTCGATCGCCTTCCTGGCCCTGGCGGCCGGCTCGATCCTGTACGTGGTGATCGAACTGCTCGCCGTCGGCCGCAAGATGGGCGTCAAGGAGATCACAACCTGGGGCCTGCTGCTCGGCCTCCTGGCCGGCTTCCTCACCGACGCGATCGTCACCGCCGGCGGCGCCTGACCGACACCGTCACGAGGCGAGCGCGGGACTGGGCGGGTCGACGACGCAGACGCCGAGTTTGCCGCGTTTGGCCTGGTACATGGCGTTGTCGGCCTTCTGGAGCAGGGCGTCCAGCTCGGTGCCGTGTTCGGGGAAGACCGACACCCCGATGCTGGCGCCCACCGACACCGGCTTCCCGTCGAGCTCGATCGGCTCCCGGATCGCGTCCAGGATGCGCCGGGCCACCTCGGTCGCGTTGCCGACCGAGGTCACGTTCGGCAGCAGGATCGCGAACTCGTCGCCGCCGAGGCGCGCGACGGTGTCGGTTTCGCGTACGCAATCGGTCAGCCGTTCCGAGACGTGCTTGAGCAGCAGGTCGCCGATGTGGTGGCCGAGCGTGTCGTTGACCTGTTTGAAGCCGTTGAGGTCGAGCCCCACGATGCCGACCGGTTGCCGGGTCCGGGCCGCGAGATGCAGCGCCTGCTCGGCCCGGTCGCGGAAGAGCGCGCGGTTGGCCATCCCGGTCAGCGAGTCGTGCATCGCCTGGTGGTGATTGGTCTCGGCCTGGCGCTCGACCCGGCGCTGGTAGGCGATCAGGATGGCGCTGGAGAGCACGAAGGTCATCAGGTCGAGGGCGAACACCCCGGCCGCGAGCGACTGGAGCGCCCGGTTCCGCCGGTCCACGACCGCCAGATACGCCTCGAGCTCGCGGCGCTCGCGCTCGACGCTCGCCACCGACATCCGCCGCAGCTGGGCGAACTCCAGGGCGGCGGGCTGGATGTTGGCCTCGACGTCGGCCTGGCGGCCCTGCTGGCCCGCGGTGACGACGGCGCGCAGCGTGGTCTCGTACTGCTGGTAGTAGTGCTGGATCTGGGCGACCTGGAAGGCGGCGTCGCTGCCGCCGGTCCGGGCGATCCAGGTGAGCCGTTCCTGGGCCGCGCCGATCGCCGCGCGCAGCCCCAGCCGGTCGAATTCGGCGCCCGTCGCCAGGTACGCGTGCAGCGCCTCGTCCTCCGTGCTGACCTGCACGAAGACGCTCTCCCAGGCGCTGCTGACCCGGTTCGACGCGCGCACCTGATCGGTGGCCCGCCGGGTGCTCAACGTGCCGCCGATGGTGATCGCGGCGAGGGCGGCGAGGCCGACGGCGAGACCGCCCATCGCGATCCGCCGAACGCCTCGGCGGGACAGCCAGTTCGTACGCATGATCACCCGCTCTCGGCCCGCCGGGGCTCGTTCGGCCCTTGTTCGCCTCAGTTCGGCCGGCGCGACGGCGCCTTGAACACTGCTCGGGTGCGGCTTCGGATCAGTTTTTCCGAATCGTCGATGCGGAACCCCGCGAGTCCACACACTGAACTCCGTGTCGACGACTGTTTCGCGACGGGGCCTGATCCGCATGGGCGGGGCGCTCGTCACTGCCGCGTCCCTGCCCACTGCCGCCGCCTGTGCCCGCGGCGGAACCGGCTCGGGGAACGGCGGCGCGGCGCTGCGGATGAAGTGGTGGGGCGGCGACGCGCGGACGAAGGCGTACCAGGCGGCCCTCGACATCTACGGTCAGAAGCACAAGTCCGTGACGATCAAGACGGAGTCGTCGGGCTACGACGGCTACTTCGACAAGCTCGACGCCGACCTCGCCAGCGGCCAGGCGGCCGACGTCATCCAGATGGACACGGCGCTCGTCAACGAGTACACCGGCCGGGGCGTGCTGCGCGCGCTGGACGGCTACCTCGGCAACCAGCTCGACCTGACCGGGTTCCCGGACGCGCTGCTCGAGGCCGGCCGGATCGGCGGCAAGCTGTACGGCGTCCCGTCGGGCACCGGCGGCGTGCTGGTCACCTACGACGCGACCGTGCTGAGTCACGCCGGGGTCGCGCCGCCGCGGGCCGATTGGACCTGGACCGACCTCACCACGTACGCGACGAAGCTCACCAAGACGCTCGGGCACAACATGTACGGCGTGTCCGACGGCGGCGGTGACGACGTCGGCGCCTTCGAGATCTTCCTGCGGCAGCGCCGGAAGGAGTTGTTCACCGCATCCGGCAAGCTCGGCTACGCCGCGGCGGACCTGGCGGAGTGGCTGACGTACTGGGACGGCATGCGCAAGCGGCACGCGGCCGCGCCGGGCGAGATCACCTCGGCGGCGCACAACGACTCGGCGAAGAACCCGCTGATCACCGGCCACGTCGCCATGACCTTCGGCTCCGGGCTGGAGATCTCGCTACCCCCGCTGACCAGCCACGATCTGGACTTCGTGCCGGTGCCGGGCGGACCGGCCGGCTCGGCCGAGGGCCAGTATCTCAGCGCCGGCGTCCTGCTGAGCGTCTACGACCGCAGCGTCGCCGCGGCCGAGGCGGCCGGCGTGATCGGATTCTTCGCCGCGGACGACGACGCCATCAGGACGATGGGCATCACCCGAGGGATCCCGCCGACCGAGAAGGCCCGCGCCATCGCGGCCACCCAGCTGAAGCCGGCCCAGCAGCGCGCGCTCGCCGCGACCGACGTGGTGGCCAAGCGGGTGGCCGCCGCGCACGCGGCCCCGCCGCCGTCCCCGCCGAGCGGCGCCAGCCAGGTGAAGGAGATGCTCTTCCAGAACAACCTGGCGGTGGCCTTCGGCCGGAAGACCGTCGCCGCGGCCGTCGAGTCGTTCCTCGCCGGGGCCGACAGCGCGCTGGCCTGACGGCCACCCCGGCCAGGGGGCACGCCAGCTCGGATGGGCCGCCCGGCGCTGGTGCGCAACCAGGACCGGCAGATCCAGCAGGATCTCGCCTGGGCCGCCGACCACGGCCGGCTGCCTGCCCCGGCGCCTGCGGCTGGGTCTTCACGATGACGGACGGCCGCGTGGTCGCCTCGGCTCCCGCCCCGCCCGGCCTGCCGCTGACGGCCGCCCGGCAGCGGGCCGCGTCCGGCCGGGCGGCCGAGACCGCCACGGTGCAGACCCTTGCGGGTACGCACCCAGGCGACCGCCGGCGGCGCGGTCCAGGTCACGAGGCGCGCGGCAGCGCGAGCCAGTCCTGCCAGGTGATGTCGCGGCCCAGATAGCGGGGCTGCTGGAAGGGCCAGTCGGTGGCGATCCATTGCGGCACGAGCGCGTCGAGCGCGCGTTCCGCGTCACCGTCCACAAGGTGGTCTACCACCCACCAGGAGACTTCGCCGTCGGAGCCGGTGCGCTCGGGTGGGTCGATGTAGACGCAGCCGAGGATCGCCGTCTCCGGCTCGTCCAGTAGCGCATAGTTGAACGACTGGTGCGCGGCTATCTCTTTCTCGTGCCGCAGCAAGTCGATGCGGTCCTCGTCATAGGTCATCGTCTCCTTGGGCCAAGACCAGGCTGGGCCGAAGATCTCCCACAAGCGCTTTCGGGATCCCATCACGGCGGGGTAGTCGAGCGCGGTGTCCGCCTCCCGGATCGGCCGCAGGTGAAGCGCGGTGTCGGGCACAGGCACGTAGTGGGGGTGGACGAAGTCGTCAGGCAGCCAGCTCATGTGGGCCGAGGATACCGCCGGCCGCCGCGGGATGATCCAGACGGTCAGGTGCACGCGACCATGGCGTATTCGTATAGAAATTGTTGCGCGCATCCGCGCTGCTGCGCCCTCCGCGCGATCGTCTCGCAGCCGTGTGTGCTGACCAACCGGCCCGATCGACTACCTGTCGTGCGTCGGCTGTCACCCGGAAGGGCTCAGCGCGGCCCACAGGGTAGCCGAGTAGCCGGTCACGGCCCCCCGGTCGGGGGCGCCGCCGCGGAAGTGGCTCAGGAAGGCGTGCTGGAAGCAGGCGCCCATCAGCAACCCGGCCGCGGCGACCGGGTCGGCGTCGGCGCGCACGCGGCCCAGCTCCTGTTCGGCTCGCAGGTAGCCGGCGAGCCGGTCGTTGACCTTGTGCGGCCCGGCACCGAGCTGACGCAGCCGGGAGCGGTGGATGTCGAAGATCGCCGGCTCCGCGAAGATCGACCCGAACAGCGGGAAGTTGTCGTGGTAGAACGCGGTCGCGGCGGTCGCGATCGCGTCGAGGTTGCCCTCGACGGTCCCGCTGCCGGGCGCGGCACCGAGGGCCCGGTGCAGCGGCTGAAAACCGGGCGACCGCTCCTGCAGCACGCCGAGGAAGATCTCCGACTTGTCGGCGAAGTGCTTGTAGAGCGCGGCCTCGGAGAAGCCGGCCGCCTTCGCGATTTCCTTGGTGGTGGCCCGGGCCAGGCCGCGTTCCCGGATCACTCGCAGCGCGGCGTCGAGGATCAGCTCGCGGGTCTGGGCCATCTTTTCCCCTTGACATGGTGAGCGTTTACTAACCATCCTAGTGGTGAGTAAGTACTTACCAACCTAGGGATGTCGTCATGCGCCTGATCGTCTTTGGAGCCACCGGCCGCATCGGCCTCGAGATCGTCCAGCGCGCTCTCGCCGCTGACCATCGGGTCACCGCCGTGGTCCGCGATGCTGCGCGGCTTGCCGTGTCCGACGAGCGGCTCGAGGTGGTCGAAGCCGACCCGTTCGACCCGGCCGCGATCGCGCCGGCGGTCAAGGGCCAGGACGCGGTGCTGTCGGCGCTCGGACCGCGCCCAGGCGGGCCATCCACGGTCTGCAGCCAGGGCGCCGCCGCGATCACCGAGACGATGGGCCGGGTCGGCGTGCGGCGGCTGCTCGTGGTCTCGGCATCGGGGCCGTACATCGATCGCGGCGACGACCCGCTGACCCGCTTCGTGGTCAAACCGCTGCTCAGTCGAATGCTGCGGGAGGGCTTCACCGACCTGCGGGCGGCGGAGAAGATCGTGCGGACGAGCGACCTGGACTGGACTATCCTGCGGCCCTCGCGGCTGACCGACGGGCCGGCACCCGCACGGATCCGGCGCTCGCGCGACCGCAACCTGCCGTTCGGGCTGTTCACGCCGCGGGCTTCCGTCGCCGCCGAAATGTTGCGGGTCGTCGACGACCCGACCGCGGTGCGGCACTCGATCGCGCTCGCCAAAGCCTTTTGACTCGGGTCACATGAAGCCGGAGCCGTCGATGTGGCCGCCGTCGTCATGAGTTCTTGGGCTGGGTGTTTGTTGATTCGAGGTGGTGGGTCATGCGTTCGAGGACACGGACGGCGGTGCGGTATTCCTCCGGGCTGATGCCGGACGTGGATAGTTCGCGGAATGCGTCGACCCGCGAGGCGACGGTGGTGAGGCGCCGGTTGCCTCCCGTAGTGAGGGCGAGCTGGCCCGGCGCCGGTCGGGTCGCCCAGCCGTCGGTGTGGACAGTGTCGATGGCGGCGGTCAGCGTGGCCGCGTCGGCGTTGGCGGCGAGGGCGGCCAGGATGTCGGTTTCGGCTATCTGACCGGCGTCTCCGATCACGTTGAGGACCTGCCAGGCGATCCGGGTCAGGCCGAATTCGGCCAGCATAGCGTCCATGTAGCGGGTGAGGGCCTGGGAGCCTGCCCCGCCAGCCGGTCGACCTGACCGCCCTCGCCGCGGTCGCGGTGGCCGGCGAATCGGCCCGGGTCGAGGAGCGCGCCGTACGGATGACCCTGGCCGCCCCGACGGCCCGGCGCCGGTCCGGGGCATCCGGTCCGCGCTGCGGCGGGTGGTCTCGGAACTGCTGGCCAACGCCCTGTCGCACGCTCCACCGGGCGGCCTGATCACGGTGACCGTGCGCACCGTCCGGGACCACGTCGAACTCGCCGTGGCCGACACCGGCGAGGGTTTCGATCCGGCCGACGCCGACCGCCTCTTCGATCGCTTCCACCGCGGCGGCACCGCCGGTGACCGCCGTTTCGGCCTGGGCCTGGCCCTACTCATGGAGGTGGTGACCAGCCACGGCGGCACCATAGTGGCCGACGCCTGCCCGCGCCGGAGCCGGTCGCCCGGCCCGATCGCGGGATATCGCCGTGCCCCGCTGGCATGGCGCCGCCGGAACGCACGTGAACGACGAAGGCGCGCCGCGACGTGGTTGTCGCGGCGCGCCCCGGGCCGGATTCAGCTCACATTGACGGCGGTGTCGTCGATCAGGAACGAGGTCTGCGCGCTGGAGTCCTCGGTTCCGGTGAAGGTCAACGTCACCGACTGGCCGATGTAGGCGGATAGGTCGAGCGTCTTCTGGGTGTACGCCGAGGCGTTGAGGTTGCTGTAGGTGGCCAGGGTGGTGGAGCCGGCCTTGACCGTCAGTTTGTCGTATGCGGTGGAGGTGGTTGTCTCGGCGGTGTTGATGCTCAGGTAGAACGACAGTTTCGCGGTGGTGCAGGTCGAGGGGATGGTGACGGCCTGCGAGAGGGTGTCGGTGTGGGTCGAGCCGTAGCCGTCCAGCCAGGCGAAGTAGCTGCCGGCGTGTGGGGTGCTGCTGCCCGAGGCGGTGGTGATGACGCCGCTGCTGGCGGTCCACGTCGTGTTGCCGGACTCGAAGCCGGGGTTGCCCAGCAGCTGGCCCGCGGTGCAGGTACCACCACCACCGCCGGTGCCGCCGCCGCCGGATCCGGTGGAGCTGAACGCGGCGACACCGTTGGGGGTGCCGAGCCCGGTCGGGCCGTCCCAGCCGCTGCCCGCGGTGCAGATCGGCGCGCCGCAGCTGCCGTTGCTACCCGAGGTCACATCGTTGAGGTTGCTCTGGTGCGCGTACGGGTAGGACGCCGGATAGTCCGAGCTGCCCGGGGTACCGGCGAGGGCGTAGACACCGGCGATGATCGGCGCGGAGGCGCTGGTACCGCCATACACCGACCAGCCGGACGCGCCGTAGGTCTGGTAGACCGCGACACCGGTGGCCGGGTCAGCGACCGCGGAGACATCGGCCTCGGCCCGCTTGGAGCAGCTGGTGGTGACGGTCTGCCAGGTCGGCTTGCTCTCATACGCCGAGCAACCCGAACCCGCGCTCGTCCAGGCCTTCTCGGTCCAGCCCCGGCTGGCCGAGGACGACTTGGTCAGCGAGGTACCACCGACCGCGGTGACATACCGCGAGGTAGCCGGATACTCGGCCCCGGTGCCGTCGTCGCCGGAGGACACGGTGATCGCGACGCCGGGATGGTTCAGGTCGGCGTCCTGGCTGGTCTCGCTGCTGCTCTCCGAGCCGCCCCAGCTGTTGGAGACATACTTGGCGCCCAGCGACACCGCCGAATCGATCGCGCCGAACAGCGAGTTGTCATCGGCCGACGCCGCCTCCACCAGCAGAATCTTGCAGTTCGGGCAGACCGCCGAGACCATGTCCACATCCAGCGAGATCTCACCCGCCCAGCCACTATCCGCAGTCGGCAGCGGGCTGGTCTGGCCGCTGCCGTTGACCTTCTTGAAGCAGCCGTTCGCGGTGGTACACGCCGGCAGACCGAACTGGGAACGGTAGGTGGCCAGGTCCGACTCGGCGTTCGGGTCATCGAACGCGTCCACGATCGCCACGGTGGCGCCGCTGCCACCGGTCGGCAGAGCGTAAGCACTCTTCAGATCCGCCGGGCTGATACCCGACGGGGCGGCCGCAGCCGCCAGTGCCCGCACCGACTTCAGGTCGGTACGGCGCAGCGCGAAACAGCGCATGATGCCGGGACTGGTGACGGCGGCACAAGAAGGCGTGACCGAGACGGACGCCGCCTGTGCGGGCAGCGCCATGCCGGTCACGGTGCCGGCGGCGACGGTGATCGCCGTCAGCACGGTGCCGAGAACAGGTTTCATCAAAGGGCTCCTCGTCGGCCCGAAGGGGGGTGGTAGCGACAGTTAACCCAAAGACGAGGACCAATGGAATAAGAAAAGGCCAGATATGGATCAACTGATATGGAAGCGGAGCGTCCCCTCATCCTCCATGAATAGATACATGTAAAGATAAGTATTCGTCGCCGGGCGACTAAGACTCCCTTAAGGTTTTCACCCGGGGATCACAGGACGCGCACACTCGACGGACAAGGACCGGGCATAGCTTTCTTCTCGTTCGAGCCTTCTGGCTGAGGAAACACGAGAGAAAGGGGCCACCGACATGGCCATCAAGATCCTCCCGAAGAAGCCCGCCGCCAAGCCCGCCGCCAAGAAGTCGGCGTGCACGACGGCGAAGCCGAAGGCTACCGCGCACAAGCCGGCACGGTAACGGCCAAGTCGGGGCCGGCGGAGATCCGCCGGCCCCGCTCCATGTCCGGGAAGGGCGTTCGGTCACGATGTCAAACCATTCTGCTGGCGGGCAGATCGGCACCGCCTGGCGCACCCTGAAACGTTTCTGGCCGTTTGCCGTGCCGGACCGGAAACTGCTGATGTACGGCGGCGCGCTGGCCTTGCTCGCGGCCGGTTCCGAGGTGGCGGCGGTCTATTTGTTCGGCGTCATAACAGATGAGGCGCTGTCCGCCAGGAAACTGTCCGCGTTCTGGGCGCCGGCCGCGCTGTGGCTCGGCGCGGCGGCCATCGGGGCGTTCGCCACCTTCCGCGCCGACTGCATGACCTCGCTGGCCGGCGAACGTTTCCTGTTCCGGCTGCGCAACAGCGTCTTCGCCCGCGTGCAGCGGCTGCCGCTGGACTTCCTGGACAGCAGCCGGCTCGGCGACCTGATGACCCGGCTCACCGACGACGTCGAGGCGATCGAGGGGCTGGTCGCGTCCGGGCTGATCCGTACGGTCACGGCTCTGGTCAGCGTGGTGGCGTTCGCGGCCGCCGCGTTCGTGATCCGCTGGGACCTTGCCCTGGTGGCCTGCCTGCTCGTGCCGGTGTTCTGGCTGGTGTCCCGCTCGATCGGCGGCAAGGTGCAGGCGGCCGCCCTCGACGAGCGGCAGAGCAACGGCAGCATCGCGAGCGTCGTCGAGGAGAGCCTGTCCAACCAGGCCGTCGTGCAGGCGTACAACCGGCAGCAGGTCGAGGAGCGGCGGCTCGCCAAGGAGGGCCGGACGTGGCTCGAGGCGCGGATGGCCGAGGCGCGACTGAGCTCGATGTACGGGCCGATCGTCCAGGTCGTCGAGACCGTGTGCATCCTCGTCGTGCTCGGCATGGGCGCGTGGGAGCTGTCGTCCAGCCGGATCACGCTGGGCGGCCTGCTGTCCTTCGCCGCCTTCCTCGGCTACCTCTACCCGCCGATCCAGTCGCTCGGGCAGTTCTCGCTCACCGCGGCCGAGGCGGCCGCCGCCGTCGAGCGGCTCGACGACCTCGCCCAGATCCCGCCCGCGGTGGAGGACGGCGGCGCTCAGGACAACGGGTGGCGCGCCCGGGGCCGGATCGACGTGCTCGAGGTGGGCTTCCGGTATCCGCGGGCCGAACGCTCCACGGTGGACGGGCTGTCCTTCTCGGCCGATCCCGGCGAGCTGGTCATGCTGGCCGGGCCGAGCGGCGCGGGCAAGTCCACCGTGACCAAGCTGCTGCTGCGCTTCTACGACCCGGCCGCCGGGCGGATCCTGATCGACGGGCGGGACATCCGGCAGATGCCGCTGGCGACGCTCCGCGAGAACGTCACCCTGCTGCATCAGGAAAGCCAGCTCTTCGGCGGCAGCGTCTACGACAACATCGCGTACGGGCGGCCGTCGGCCAGTCCCGACGAGGTGATCCGGGCCGCGCGGATGGCCGAGGCGCACGAGTTCATCGCCCGGCTCCCGGAGGGCTACGACACGAACATCGGGCATCGGGGGCGGCTGCTCTCCGGCGGCCAGCGCCAGCGCATCGCCATCGCGCGGGCGCTGCTGCGCGACACCCCGATCCTGGTGCTCGACGAGCCGACGACCGGCCTGGACCGGGAGACCTCGGCGCGCATCATGGAACCGCTGCGCCGACTGATGGCCGGCCGTACCACCATCATGATCGCGCACGACACGCGGCTGGGCCTCGTGCCCGACCAGATCGTGACGTTGCCGGGCGGGTCCGCCGAGGAACCGCCCCCCGCGACCCCGCCGCGCCGCACCCCGACCGCGCGAATCCCGGCCCTGACCACCCCGCCGCACACCGGCCCGATTCCGGCCCTGGTGCCGTCCCGCTTCGTCGGCCGGGCAACGCCGAGGGCCACCGGCCGAGCCCAGCTTCCCTAGGCGGACCGGGCCGCCAGGGCCGGTTCGCCGAGCATCCCCTCCAGCCAGGCGCGGACCTCGTCCTGCGAGGCGCGCAGGTCGGGCAGGACCGCGGCCGCGCCGGCCAGGTCTCCGTCGGCGGCGGCCATGCCCACGAAGGCGCAGGCGCGGGCCAGCCGGATGCCGCCGAGCAGTTCGCTGGCCTCGCGCAGCGTCTCGGCCGCCGCCTGGACTCGCAGCGGCGCGGCCTCCGCGACGGCCGAGGCCAGCGTGTCCACCCGCGCCTCGAGGTCGTCGAGATAGGCCCGGATCATCCGGCGTACCTGCTCCTCGTCGCCGTCGCAGCGGCGTCGCAGCCGGGTGATCGCCGCCGGGTCGACCTGGGCGGCGGTGGGTCCGGGGCGGCTGAGGACCTCGAGGAGGGTCTCCTGCAGCTGGGTGAGATCCAGCGGCTTGGTCAGGAATGCGTCCATGCCCGCGGCGAGACATCGTTCCCGATGCCCGGCCGACGCGTCCGCGGTGACCGCGACGATCGGCGTCCGGCCGGTCAGGTGGCCGTCGCGCTCGGCCGCCCGGACCCGCCGGGCGACCTCCACCCCGTCGATGTCGGGCAGGTGACGGTCCACGAGCAGGACGTCGTACCCGCCCTCACGCAGCGCCTTCAGGCCGGCCAGGCCCTCCTCGACCACGTCGAGCTCGTGCCCGAGCCGGCGGAGCTGGCGCTCGGTGAGCAGCCGATTGACCGGGTTGTCCTCGATCAGGAGCACCCGCAGGGTTGCCGGGCGACCGGCGGGCTCGTCCGCGGCCACGCCGGTCGCGCGCAGGTCGACATCGAGGGCCAGGGTGGTCACCCGATGTGTCTCGGCGACGGTGAGCTGCGCGCCCAGCCGCCGGATCATGCGGTTGGTGAGCAGCAGCATGGGGTCCTCGGTGCCGGACGGCGGCGTGTCGGTGGTCAGCGCGGTGATCTCGGCCGCGGTGAGCCCGGCGCCGTCCCACCGTACGCAGGCCCGGATCCGCACCGTCCGATCGGCGAACGCGCTGGTCCGCTCCACCGAGAGCCGGATGTCGCGCCCGTCGTGGCGTACCGCGCATTCGGCGAGGCCCAGCAGGGCGTGGCGCAGCGCGTCGCCGTCGCCGTCCACCGTGGCCGGCACGTACGGGTTCACCTCCGTGCGGGGCGGCGCGACCGGGTCGGCGGTGGCGGCGACCTCGGCGAGCAGTTGCTTGACCGGGATCCGCTCGGCCGGGCCGGGCCGCGGGTCGGTGAGCACCTGGACGAGGGCGGTGACGCGGTCACCGGCCAGTAGCAACGCCTCCCCGCCCGCCCGCGCCTCGCGCACCAGCGACCGGCCCTCGTCGTCCAGGTCGGTGGTGCCGAGCAGTTCCAGGAAACCCAGCAGCGAGTGCAGCGGCGTACGCACCGCCTGGCCGATCGCCGTGGCCAGGAGGCTTCCCACCGCGGGCTCGATCTGTCCCGTCACGAGCGGCTCCTCAGGCGCGTACGGCACGCAGGGCGTGGGCGTCGACCTGCGCCAGCAGGGACGCGATGTCGACCGGCTTGGGTAGGAAGGCGCTGGCGCCGGCCGCCAGCAACCGCCGTTCGGTGCCCGGCGTGAGGTCCGCGGTCACCATGATCACCGGCGTGGCCGCGACCGCCGGATCGACATGCCCCCGGACCGCGGCCAGGATCTCCCCGCCATCGCTGCCGGGCAGGTGCAGATCGAGCAGCACGAGGCAGGGCCGTACCCGCTGGATGGTCTCGACGCCGTCGGCGCCGTTGGTGACCGTCACGAGGCGGATGCCGGGCCGCCGCGAGAAGATCCGCCGCATCAGCGTCAGGTTCGACGGGTTGTCCTCGACGTAGACGACCGTCTCCGACTCCGGTTCGGTAGCGGCGACGGGGCCGTTCTCGTCCGCGGGCGCCGCGGCGAGCGGAAGCTCGACGGTGAAGGTCGAGCCGCTGCCGACTGTGCTGTCGACGGTCAGCCGGCCGCCCATCGCCGCCACCATGCTCTTGGTCAGCGTCAGGCCGATGCCGGTGCCGTCGACTTCGGTGGTCTCGGCGCCCAGGCGCTCGAACGGGGTGAAGACGTCGGCCAGCCGGTCGGGCGCGATACCGATGCCGGTGTCGGCCACCTCGATGCGGACCCGGCCGTCGCCCTCGTGCCGCTGCCAGCGCACGTCGACCCGGCCGGCCGGCCGGTTGTACTTGATCGCGTTCGACAGCAGGTTGACCAGCACCTGGGTCAGCCGCTGCTGGTCGGCGCGGACGAAGGTGACCGCGTCCTCCACCGTGATCGCCAGGGTGATGTGCTGATCGGCCGCCGTGGTCCGGACCAGATCGAGACTGGCGTTGACCACCTCACGTACCCGGATCGGCTCGAGCGACATGGACAGGTTCCCCGACTCGATCCGGGAGATGTCCATGGCGTCGTTGATCAGGCCGAGCAGGTGCCGGCCCGCGCGGCGGATCTGCTGGACGTTGTCCTGCTCGTCCTCGCCGAGCTCGGCGAACTCCAGGAGCTGGGAGAAGCCGAGGATCGCGTTGAGCGGCGTGCGCAGCTCGTGGCTCATCCGGGACAGGAACTCGCTCTTCGCCCGGCTGGCCCGTTCCGCGACGTCGCGGGCCCGTTCGGCCTCGTCCCGCGCGGCGCCGACCGCCTCCGCGGCGGCCTTGCGCTCGGTGACGTCGTGCAGCACGCCGGAGAAGCCCACCGGAACACCCTCGGCGTCGAAGACCGCCCGGCCCTTGACCTCCATCCAGCGGACGCTGCCGTCCTTGGCGAGGAACCGCACCTCCCGTACGCCCGGGCGCCCGGCCATCGCGGCGACCATGTGCTCGGCGGCGAGCGCGCGATCGTCCGGGTGCACGTTGGCCATCGGATCGGCGCCCACCGTGTCGACGACGGGCCGGCCGGTCAGCTCGTGCCAGGCGTTGTTGACGTACGACAGGTTGCCGTCGGATCCGATCCGCACGACCACGTCGCCGATCTCGTCGAGCACCGAGCGGTGCCGCAGCTCCGAGGCCTCCAGCCCGGCGATGGCCCGCCGCGCCGCGAGCGTGCGGGAAACCAGATGACCGAACAGATCGAGCAGGCGTACGCAGGCCTCGGGCACCCCGCCGGCGCCCGCCGCGAATTGCCAGCAGATCAGGCCGAACACCGCGCGCTCCTCGACCAGCGGCGCCACCACGGTGACCCGCTCCGGGCCGGAGCCGAAGACCTCCGCGGCCTCGCCGGCCGGGATCAGTGCCCGCCCCTCCTGGAGGAGGTCGGCCAGCGGGCCGGCCTCCATCAGGCGCAGCACCTGGGGAAGGTGCGGCTCTGCGCCGTAGCGGTGGGCCGGGACGAACTGCTGGCGGTCGGGCGCCTTCTCGTACCGCACCATCTCCACCGCGCCGGCCGTCCGGGAGACGGCCTCCGCGTCGGCGTCGAGCGTGCCGTCCGCGCCCCCGTGGGCCACGTCGACGAAGTCCGCCGCCAGCCGGGCGATCAGCTCGGCGAGGTCCCCGTGGCACTCCGGTGGAGTTTCGCTCACATGTGCCTCGTCGGCCCGATCCGGCGGAACCTTAGGCTCCGACGGCAAGTCCCTCCTCGATCCGGTTCAGCACGTCGTGGTGGAAACCGTCGGTGGACTGCAGGTAGACCCAGCGTCGCTCAGGCTTCGCGCCGAACCGGGACTTCTGCAGGTCGGCGCTCATGCCGAAGAGCACCCGCCGGGCGCCGTGCCGCTGCGCCGAGCGGACGGCCTGCCAGAGTGTCTGCTGGTACGAGTGGTGACTCGCCACGTACCGGTAGTCCAGGCCGACGAAGAGCGGCTGGACGTGCTCGGCCCCGACGTGCTGAAGCGCGAACGCGACCGGCTCGCCGGGCCCGTCGTGCAGGGTGAGCGTGACCAGCTCCCAGCCCGGCCGCGCCAGCACCGCGTCGAGCAGCCGGCGCGGCAGCGGGTAGACGTTGAGCTCCAGGTTGCGCGCGTGCACGTCGCGGTACAGGCGGTACAGGTGGTCGCGATCCTCGGCGGACAGCGACGCGGCCTCCGCCGAACCACCGGCGTACGTGTCGATCCGGTACCGCTCCTCCCAGGCCAGCACCTTGGTGCGCTGGTGGTAGCGGGCCTTCTTCGGCAGCCCGGCGAGGAAGTCGGCGTCGCCCGCGAAGTCGATCGAGCGAGTCCACGTGTCCAGCACCGGCACCCGGGCGAAGCCCTCGCCGAGCAGCACCTCGTGCAGTCCGGCGTCGCCGTCGGGCAGGTCCCGCAGGACGATCGCGGCGGCGCCGGTCCGGTCCTCCTCGGCGCGGGCGGCGGCCAGGATGAGCCGCAGCGCCGGGCGCCAGTCGCCGGTCCGGTCCAGGTACAGATGGTCGCCCTCGCTGAGCAGCGAGCCCATCCCCACGACGGTCGAGGTGAGGTAGTACGCATCCTCGGCGCGCCGCCGCTCGACCTCGATCGACACGTGCGGCGCGGCCAGCATGTCGTCCTTCCACAGGGCGGTGGTGAAGAACGTGGCGGCCACCGGCCGGCCGGTCCCCGCCTCCCGCACGATCCAGTAGCGGAACGACCAGCGGTGCTCGGGCTCCGCGTCATCGCCGGCGAACGCGTCCTCCAGGGCACGCAGCCCTTGCCAGTCGAACACGCCCCGGCCGCCCAGCATCGCGTCCCACTCGGCCCGGTCGATCGCCTCGATCGTGGTGTGCTCCTCCAGCCGAAGCCCACCGGAACGGGCGGCCGGCACGTGGGCGACGGACGAGCGCAGGCTCACCGGCCGGCCGGCGAGCTGCCGGCGGAACGCCCGCTGCAGCGTCGCGAGGTCGTCGCCCTCGTCGGCGAGAGCCCGGGGCAGGGCGTCCGCGAGGGCCTCGACGAGACCCGCGACGTCGTCGTCGGTGTGATGTGCGGTCAGCGCGATCCGGGCGCCGGAGCGCTTCGCCGCCACCGCCGGGAACGTCGCGGTGTCGACGAAGAAGCCGGCGTCGCGGAGCCGGCCGGTCAGGTTGTACGCCACCCCGGGCCGCCCGGCGCCGACGCAGCGGATCGGCGCCTCGCTGGGGCTGACCACCGGCAGGCCGTTCTCCGCGGCGAGCTGGTTGAACAGGCGGATCACCTCGGTGAGCCGGTTCTGGCGGGCGACCACCTCCTCCGACAGGTGCAGCCGGGCGGAGGCCAGGACGGCGCCGAGCATCGGCGGCTGCACCGGACCGGAGAAGATCAGCGGCCCGCCCACGGTGAACACCTGCCGGCGGGTCTCGGCGTCCGGGAAGGTGATCGCGCCGCCGGCCGCGGCGAACGACTTGTTCAGCGATCCCGCCACCACGCTGCGCCGCAGGGCGAGCGGGCTCAGGTTCTCCAGCGCGTAGCCGCGACCGTGCCGGCCCATCCAGGAGAACGCGTGCGCGTCGTCGAGGTAGAGCCAGAGGTTGTCGTTGGCGGCGACGAGCCGGTTGAGCTCGTCGATCGGGGCGAAGTCCGCGTACATGCTGTAGAGACCGTCGGCCGCGTACCACACCCGCCGGTGGCTGGAGCGGTGCTCGTCGAGGCGGCGCTGCAGCGTCCGCAGGTCGTTGTGCGGGATCAGCTCGACCCTGGTCCCCTGGCACTGCACGAGCTTGGCGGCGGTCTGGACGCTGTGGTGCACCTGGTGGTCCAGCAGGAGCACGTCGCCGGACTCGAGAACGGTCGGCAGCGCGGCCAGGTGACCGAGGGTCGTGCTCGGGGTCAGGATCGTCTCGCGACCGAAGAGCGCGGTGAGGGCGCGCTCGGCCGCGCCGTACGCCGGGGCCGAGAGGAACGCGCGCGAGGAGGAAAACTGCGTCCCGTACCGGTCGACCGCGTCGATCACCCCGGCGCGCATCGCCGGATGCGTCTCCAGTCCGAGGTAGCTGCACGACCCGAAGTTCACCAGGTGCCGTCCGGCCAGGGTGATCGTGCGGCCGTCGAGGCGCTCGTCCTCGGCGAGGTTGTGCAGCATCCCCCGGCGTACGCCATCGGTGATGACCTCGTCGAACGCCTGCTTGATCTCCTCGGCTCGCGCCATCGACCCGTCCTCCCACGCACTGGCTTCTGCGGTCTCGCCAATCGGTTGCCCGGGGGCGTGGGTTGAGAACGCGCGCGGCACTGTGACATGGCCGACCGCCGGCCGCTATCCCGCGTACTCCTCGGCGATCCGCGCGTGCGGGCCGTCGAGCCAGTACGCGGTGATCACCGACGAGTGCGCCGGGCCGTCCAGCCGGATCACGATGGTCGTGTCGCTGCGCCGGGTGTAGCTCGCCACGTAGCCGTCGATCGGCTGGGCGTCCACGGCGTCGACCCGGGTGGCCGAGTACGCCACGGTCGCCGTGCCGCCCTCCGCGGTGATCTCGTACTCCTTCTGGTCGGCCGGCGCGGACGTGGCCGGGTGCACCGACGGCGTCGTCGACGGCTTCGGCGCTGGGCGCTTGGTCGCGGCGGGCCTCGGCGCCACGGTCGCGGACTTGGACGGCTTCGGCCGGCTCGGCGTGCTCGACACCGACGGCGCCGGGGTCACGTCGTCGAAGCCCAGGTGGACCTCGGTGTACCGGCGATTGACGTCGATCGCCACCGGGGACTCGGCGGTCAGCGCGGGCGCCAGCCCGACCCGGACGCCCAGCCAGGAGACCGTGACAGCCACCGCCGCCACGGCCATCCAAGCGGCGACATATTTGCAGCTACGCAGCATGATCACAGACTCCCTCGGTTGTATCTTCGTAGCCATGCCGCAGGTGCTGGTGATCGAAGATGATCCGGATGTACGCGACGCGGTCGGCCGGCTACTGGTGGCGAGCGGTCACGTGGTGCGGCTGTCCGAGACGGCCCTGGGCGGGCTGCACGAGGTGACGACGTGGCAGCCGGACGTGGTCGTCCTCGATCTCGGCCTGCCCGACCTGGACGGCACCGCGGTGCTGCGCCGGATCCGGGCGACCTCGCTCGTGCCGATCCTGGTCGCGACCGCCCGGGAGCAGGAGAGCGAGATGATCCGGCTGCTACGGGCCGGCGCGGACGACTATGTGGTCAAGCCGTACTCGGCCGAGCAGATCGAGGCGCGGATCGCCGCGCTGCTGCGCCGGGGCGCCGGGCGGGTGAGCGCCGAGCTGGTGGTGGGCGGTCTGGTGGTCGACCGGCGGGCCCGCACGGCCACTCTGGACGGGACGCCGCTGAGCCTGTCCCGACGCGAGTTCGACCTGCTGGCCTACCTCGCCGGGCGGGCCGGCACGGTGGTCACCCGCCGGCAGCTGCTGCAGGACGTGTGGCCGTCGGAGAGCCATTCGGCCGAGACGGTCGACGTCCACCTCACCTGGCTGCGCCGCAAGCTCGGGGAACGCGCCGCGGCGCCGCGCTACCTGCACACCGTGCGCGGGGTCGGCATCCGGCTCTCGCCGCCCGGCGAACCGGCCTGACCGGTCACAGGCGCGCATGGGTACCGCCCAGCCGTTTCCAGAACTGTCCACGCGGCGCCGCCGGCGGCGGCTGGGCCGGGTCGTCGGCGAGCGCGAGCCCGAGCGTGAGCACCACTCGCGCCCCGCCCAGCTCACCGCGGTCGATCTCGAGACGCCCGCCGGTCTCCTCGGCGAGCCGCCGGGCGATGTCGAGACCCAACCCGGTGGAGTCGCCGTCGCTGGCGCCGCGCCGGACGGCAGCCTCCGGATCGGCGAACCCGGGACCGGCATCCTGCACGGTGACCGAGGCGGACTGCGGGCCCCGCTCCACCGAGACCCGGCAGGCCGCGGACTCCGGAGTGTGGTGGAAGACGTTGCCCAGCAGCACGTCGAGGGCCTCGGTCACCACCGACACCGCGGCCGGCACCATGATCGGCTCGGCCGGCATCTCGCCGAGTTCCCAGGGCCGTTCCTGGTCCTCGGCGAGCGCACCCCAGAACGCCGCCCGGTCCGCGACCACCTCGGCCAGGTCGCAGCGCAGTCGCGGCCGGGCGGCCAGCGGCCGGCTCGCCTCGACGATCACCGCGTTGATCTCCTGCTCCAGGCGGTCGACGACGTGCAGCTGCCGGTCCCGATCGGCGCCCGGCGGCAGCGCCTCGGCGTTGAGCCGTACGGCGGTCAGCGGCACCCGCAGCCGGTGTGACAGGTTCGCGGCCAGCGCCCGCTCGGCCGCCAGGAACTCGAGGAACTGGTCGGCGAGGCCGTTGAGGGCCGCGCCCACCTCGGCGATCTCCGGCGGCCCGCTCGGCTGGGCCCGGGCGTGCAGCCGGCCGGCGCTCAGGCTCGCCGCGGTCCGGGCCAGGTCGCGCGACGAGCGGACCACCCGGGCGGCGAGCCGGTCGGCCAGGAACGTGCAGAGCGCCACCAGGACCAGCGCCTCACCGACGAGCACCAGCCACGCCTGGCCCACCCCGGCCTGCAGGGTGGCGGTCGGCACGTACACCTCGATCACCGCGACCTGGCCCTGCGGCAGCGCCACCGGGCGCAGGTAGGCCAGCCCGCCGGGGACGTCGACCCGGGTGGCGCCCGGCCGCTGCCGGGCCCGCTCGATGTCGGCGTCCGGGACCTTCGAGGCGCCGACCGTGCCGAGCGCCGGCAGGTGCGCGGCCAGCCGGCCGTCCTGGCCCGCCCGCGTACTCATGATCGAGTTTTGGACGAGATCGCGGTCGGTGGCCACCACGACGACGGCGGACAGGCCGAGCGCCTGCCGCTCCGCCTCCCGCAGCGCGCGGTCCTCGGCCGCGCTGCCGACCGGCAGGCCCAGCGGAATGACGAACGCCAGGGCCACCAGCGTCGTCACCGCCAGGGCGACCAGGACATAGCTGCGTCTCATGCGGTGCGGCCCGTCGGTCGGAGATCGGGTGCAGAACGATAACTTGTCGGCTCAGAAGGTCAAGGCCCAGGAGTTGAGGACGCCGGTGTCGCCGGCGCATCGATCCCGGACCCGCAGCATCCAGGTCCCGGCCGCCGGCTCGGCGGAGGCGTCCACCGTGAAGCCGCGCTTGACGTCGTCGGCCGAGTCCAGCCGGTTCGACGACTCGAGGCGGTAGGCCGTGCCATCCGGGGCGACCAGGTCGATCTGCAGGTCGCCGCGGAAGCTGTGGGTGATGTCCACGTCGACCCTCAGCGTCTTCGGCGCCTTGCCGGGGAGGTTCGCGGTGATCGGGGACTCGACGACGGCCCGGTCCGCGATGTCGAAGTCCGCCGGGTTCGCCAGCCGCGTCCCGGCCGGCGCCGACGTCAAGGCCGGCGTCGAGCTCGCGGTGCACGCCGGGTCCTCCCGCGACGGTACGCGTACCGCGTCCCACGCCGCCCGGACCGCTTCGAACTCGGTGCAGCCGTTCGGGTGCAGCTCCAGGGCGGCCTCCAGGGTCGCCGTGCGCACCTGGCGGTACGTCCAGCCGGAAGTCTTGCGCAGCAGGGCGTGGTAGAAGATCTGGCCCGCCGGCCCGATGCCGATGCCCTTGACCGTCCCGCCGTCGCAGGTCGGGCCGGCCCAGCCGGAACCCGCCGCGATCAGGTGGAACCAGTGGTTCAGCGGGCCGGCCGCCGCCCGCACGTCGGCGTTCGGGATGGCCGGGTACCAGCAGTTCGGGTCGCCGGCCCGCGACGGGTCGACCAGCCCCTCCGCCAGGGCGGCGAAGATGTCGGCGGTGCCCTCGACGAGGCCGCCGGTCTCGTTCGAGATGCCGCTGTCGCCGCCGGGCGTGTGGCAGAAGACGCCGCGCCCGAGCATGGTCCGGTCGTCCGTCGCCTCGTCGTCGGCGGCACTGTCGGTCCCGGCGCAGCGGTAGAACGCGGTGACGTCGTCCGGGCCGGCAACCTTCCGGGGCGTACCGCCGCTCCCGTCGATGCCGTCCCGCCCGAACCTGGCCTGGAGCATGTCCCCCGACGCCGTCCCCGCGGTGCCCATCCCGGTGGAGTACTCGTCCCACGAGCCCACGTAGTCGCCGGTGTGTGCGTCCACGAACGCGTGCACCCGGCCGGCGCCGCCGTGCTCGACGACCACCTGCCAGACGAGCAGGGACCGGTCGCCGGCGACCACCCCGAGAGCCGGGTCGCCGGCGACCGTACCGGGATGCCGCTGCCGGGCGACCGCCACCGCCCGCGCGGCCGGCACCCGGGGCGTGATGTCGACGTCGATCGGCGCCGACCCCGCGGAACTGCTCTTTACCGCACCGGTGCGATCGGTGACGACGACCACGTCGCCACCAACAAAGACACGCAGATCCTGATAGGTACGAGAGTAGTTGGCATAGTTCAGACCGCTTTCTGTGGTAGTGACGGATCGGCGGGTGAGCGACTCGCCCGGGGCCCGGGGAAAGCCGGTGGACTCGCCGGTGACGAACTGGTCGGCGGCCGCGGCGCTCAGCGCGGCGCGGTCCGGACCGGCCGCCTGGCCGCTGCCCGGAAAGACGCCGCCCACCGCGATCCCGGCGCCGAGGAGGGTGAGCGCCACGCCACCGAACGCGGTGACGCGCCGCCCGGGCCGGCGCCACGACCTCAGCACGCGGCGGCTCCCCGGCCACCATCGATCGTCGTCATGCCGGAAGTCTCGGCGGCCGGATCTTAAGAGCGCAGGAAGAGTCGCTATCGGAGCCGTAACATCCGGCCCGGGAAAGCACGAGAAAGGGCGCCCTGGCAGCCGCTGGGGTCGGCGGCCAGGACGCCCGGATGGCGGATCAGAGATCGACACGGAGGCTAGCGCCGACCCGTGAATCGCCGTTGAAATTCCGCTGAAAGCTCACGTCGCGGGGGCCGGTCGGAGTGCGGGCCCGGGTGTCGTCCTACTGCCGCTGGGTGAGGAAGACGTGCTCCTTGCCCGGGCGGTCGGGGGCGTCGCGGATGTCGGGCACGGTGAAGCCGTGGGCGAGCAGGTCCCGCTCGACCTCCTGGCGTTCGCGGAACCGGAGCGTCGAGGTCGAGCGCAGCACCTCGTCGCCGATGGTGGTCGAGCCCTCGAAGGTGACCAGGGGCGGCGACACGTCGGTCACGGTGCGGGTCACGACGGCGGTGCGGCCGTCCGGCAGGGTGACCGGCGTCGGGGCGACGTCCCAGCTCTCCCAATCCCGGACCTCGGGGCGGCGGGTCTCGAAGGCGAACCAGCCGCCGGGCCGGAGCGCCGCGCGGACCGCGGAAAGGGTGGCGGCCCAGTCCTCATCGGCGACGAACACCTGCGCGACGTTGCCGGTCATCACCGCCAGGTCGGCGGCCTCGTTCCGGCCGAGCAGAGCGGTCGCGTCGCCGTGGAGCCAGGTGACGAGGCCGGCCCGCGGTTTGGCCCGGGCGACGGCGAGCGAGGCCTCGGCCGGGTCGACGCCCAGGACCGAACAGCCCGCGCCGGCCAGCCGGATCGCCAGGACGCCGGTGCCGCAGCCGATGTCGATCACGCGGCGGGCGCCGACCTCGCCGGCGATCGCCAGGTAGGCGTCGAGATCGGACCGGTCGTCCCCGTTGAAGGTGTCATAGAGGACTGCTTGGCGGGGGTCGGCGAAGGCGGCGTCGGGTTCTCGCATCGCGGCCAACGTAGCGGCCGGCTGACGGCGTACGCACTCGGTTTTCCACACCGCGCGGGACCCCGCGGGATCGGTTTCCTCCGTAGACTGGCCGGATCACTCGGCGGTGGACCGGAAGCGGGGTGGCGGTGACCGAGTCGAGCGCATGGGTGCCCGAGGGCGTCGATATCACGGTGCCGAACGCGTCGCGGGTCTACGACTTCGCGTTGGGCGGGGTGCACAACTTCCGAGTCGACCGGGATTTCTTCACGCACGCGGAGCAGGCGATGCCGCAGTTGCGGTTGCTGGCTCAGGCGAATAGATCCTTCCTGGGCCGGGCGGTGCGCTGGCTGACCGAGGCCGGGATGCGGCAGTTCCTGGATCTCGGCTCGGGCATTCCGACGCTGGGCAACGTGCACGAGGTGGCGCAGGAGACGCATCCCGGCACGCGGGTGGTGTATGTCGACATTGATCCGGTCGCGGTGGAGCAGAGCAACAGCCTGCTGAGTGCCAACCGGTACGCGACGGCGATCCGCGGGGACCTGCGTGACCCGCAGGCGATCCTGCGGGATCCGAGGTTGCTGGAGTTCCTCGACTTCTCCGAGCCGGTGGCCGTGCTGATGGTGGCGGTGCTGCACTTCATCCCCGACCGGGACGACCCGCGGTCGATCATCCGCGAGTTCGGCGGCGCCCTGATGCCGGGCAGTTACCTGGCGCTGTCCCACGGCACGCTGGAGTCGACGCCCGAGGGTCGTGCGCAGCAGGAGACCGTACGCAAGCTGTACGAGCAGACCCCGACGCCCTTCGTGGTCCGGGACCCGGAGCAGGTGGCCGCGCTGATCGAGGATTGCTTCGACCTGCTGCCGCCGGGGGTGGTCAGCGTCGATCAATGGCGTCCCGACCCCGAGGACGACGAGTTGCCGCAGCCCGTCCTGGCGGCGGTCGGCCGCCGCCGATAGCAGCGGCATCACTCTCCTGAGTGACGGTTTCCCTGCCCGTTTTCGCATTTGACGCCTAACGACCGAGGCGTCATGCCGGGCGAATCGGACCGCGCGGCGCCAGGACTTGCGGGAACGCCGGCATCCCCAGGTTGCCAGCGACTAGGGGCGGCACTCGTAGCGGTGTGATCCGTCCACGGTGCACGCTAGGCGACGGCCGATCACGCAGGGTGCCCGGCCGGACGTGATCGGGGACGGCGTCATGACGCGGACGGGTCCGGACGGTGCCGACGAGCCGGCGTTGGACGCCCTGACGCAGCACTGGCTGCGCCAGATCGCGGCGCTGGGGTTCCTGCCGCACAAGGCCCACGCTCGGGTCGTGCTGGGCGAGCAGCTGCGGCTGTTGGTGGCCGCGGCCCGGGCCGAGCCGTTCGACCCCGCGCCGGCCCGGCAGGTCGGCGCCGCCCTGGTCGCGGCACGGGTGGCGGCGCCGGGGGTGCTGGGCGTGAGCCTGCCGCTGCTGGCCGAGCGGCTACCGGGCCTGGTCGGCGGCGACGAGCCGGCCGTACGGTCGCGGATCCAGCCCCTGCTCGGCCGGATGGCCGACGGATTCACCGCCGCCCTGCGCGACACCGCGATGCTGGCCGCGGAGGAGCTGAACCGCTCGGAGCGGGTCGCCTGGCGCGATGAGCAGCGTCGCCTGCAGGGCGAGCTGAACCAGGCCCTGCTGCACGACGTGGTCACCGACCTGCCGAACCGGGTCAGCCTCCGCGAACACCTGGGCGCGGTCATCACCACCGCCCGGCCCGACGCGCGGATGAGCGTCTGCCTGCTGCGCGTCGACGACTTCGCCGACCTCAACGACGCCCTGGGCCACGCCACCGGCGACGATCTGCTACGCACCATCGGCGTACGCCTGCGGGAAGTCGTCGCCGACCTGCGCGGCGCGTCGGACCGCTACCTGCTGGCCCACCTCGGCGGCGAACAGTTCGTCGTGGTCGTCAGCGGCACCACCGGCGTCGACGAGGGCATCAAGCTCTCCCGCCTGGCCCAGCACGCGATCGGCAACGCCAGCCTGCCGTGGGTCGACGGCTACCAGCTGCGGCTGCGCACCACGGCCGGCATCGTCGAGGACCGCGTGGCCGGCACGACCGCGGACGACTGGCTGCGCAACGCGCACATCGCACTGGCCTGGACCGACGCCGACCGCCGGCCGTACGCCGTCTTCGACCCGACCCGGGCGGCCGAGGACCTGCGCCGCCATCGGCTGGCCGTCGCGATGCCGGCCGCGCTGGAACGCGGCGAATTCCAACCGCACTTCCAACCGCTGTACGCGCTCGCCGACCGTTCCCTCATCGGGGTCGAGGCCTTGGCCCGCTGGCGGCGCCGCGGCACCACCGCGACGCTCGGCCCGCAGAACTTCATCACGCTCGCCGAGCAGACCGGCCTGATCCGGCCCCTCGGGATGTCCCAGCTCCGCCAGGCCTGCCAGCGCGGCAGCGGCTGGCACGCGGCCGGCCACCCGCTGCTGATCAGCGTCAACGTCTCCGCCCTGCAGCTGTCCGAGCCCGGCCTGGTCGCCACCATCGACGACATCCTGGATCAGTCCGGCCTGCCGGCGAGCGCGCTACAGCTGGAGATCACCGAGAGCACCGCCGTCGACGGCCCCGACGACACCCTGTCCGACCTGACCGACCGCGGCATCCAGCTGGCCATCGACGACTTCGGCACCGGCCACGCCAACCTCGCCGCGCTGTCCCGGCTCCCGGTCACCACGGTCAAACTCGCCCGGGAGCTGGTCGCCGACCTGTCCGACACCGACAACGCCGCCGCGTCCGCCGTCGTGCACCGCACCATCCAGCTCTGCCACGACCTCAACGTCACCGTCACCGCCGAGGGCATCGAGACCCGCACGCAATTCGACACCCTGCGCGCCCTCGGCTGCGACCACGGCCAGGGGTTCCTCCTGGCCCCGCCCACGAGCGCCCGGGACATCACCCAGCTGCTGAAGGCGATCAGAACGTCGCGACCGTGAAGGTGGAGCCGCTCGTGACGTCCGTCTGCGAGTATTCGGGGTCGGTCATGGCCGCGTTCGGCGCCCCATTGCTGACCACCACGAGGTTGTAGGCGCCGTTCAGCACCGGCGCCGCCGCGTACAGGGAAGCACTGATCGGCTTGTTCAGGGTCAGCGTGCCCGATCCGCCGCCGTTGCCGGCGGCGGCCGAGAGACCGGCGCTCGTGTTGGCGACCACCGAGCTGATCGTCGTGCCGGCCGGAATGCCGAGCGAGTTCGGGCCGATCACCGAGCCGACGTCGTTGGACACGAGCGCGCTGCTGTAGAGCGTCGACGAGCCGTCGGCGATGGTCGCGCCCGCCAGCGGGTACTGGGTGCTCAGCGAGGCGGGGGCGGAGAGGGTGGCACTTCCGCCGCCCGGCGCGACCGCGACGATGGTCGTCCCGTCCGGGATGCCGGGCGTGCCGGTGTTGAACAGCCGGCCGATGTCGGCCCGGCTGAACGAGTCCGGCGCGGCGACGCTGACGGTGGCGCTGCCCGAGGTCGTGGTCAGCGTGCCGGTGAGGCTGTGCACCACCCCGCCGACGGTCGCCGTGATCGGCGAACCGGCCTGCGGCGACGGCAGCGACATGACCGCCATCTTCGAGTTCAGCACCGCGGTGATGGTGCTCTTCTGCGGAATGTTGGTGTTCAGGTTCTGCGCGATCGGCTGGCCGACGTCGTCGGGGCTGAACTTCCCGGACGGGGAGCCGATCACCCGGCTGCCGGCGGTCGTCGAGATGTCGGTCACGCTGTGGACGTAGCCGATCGGGTCGAAGAACCCGGTGGCGGTGTTGTTCAGCCGCCGGTTGAGCTGCAGCGTGCACACCAGCTCCTGGTCGGTGACCACGAGGGCGTTCCGGCACTCCGCGACCGGCCCGTTCGCCAGGACGCCGGCGCCGGTGTCGGCACCGTTGTACGTGCCGTTGACCAGGAACACCCGGCCGGCCGATCCGCCGGAGCCGAAGTTGATCGACATGAAGCCGGAGCCCTGCACGTCCACGTCGACACTCGACGTCGTATTGGGTGCGGTGGTCGGGGTGATCTGGATCGGATTCGTGAACGAGTACGCACCCGGCAGCGCCTTGGTGCCGCCCGGCGTGGTCACCAGGAGGGTCACGTCGTCCTCGGCGGCGTGCGGCGACACCAGCGCGGTGAAGGCCTTGTCGTTGATCGGCTGGATGTTGGTCAGCGGTGTACCGCCGAGGGTGGCGGTGATGCGGCCCGGATCGGTCGGGAAGTCACTGCCGACGACGGTGATCGTGTTTCCGCCGGCGGCCGGGCCCGCGGCGGGAATCACCCCGGTGGGGGTGGCCACGGTTCCGGCGGTGTAGCTGCTGGTGCCCATCAGCGACCCGGACTGCGGGTTGTTGCTCGAGTAGAAGCACAGCTGGTAGCCGGTCGGCTGGTTGTTCTGCAGCGACAGCGGGGGCAGCGTGACGATGGCCCGGTTGCTCGACACCTTCCGGATGCTGCCGCTGCCCACCACGATCGGCGTCACGCCGTTCATGGGGGACGTCGAATAGATGCCCGGGCAGCCGGCGCCCGGGCCGACCACCAGCACCACCGGCGCGGTGACGCCCGACAGGAAGGCCATCGGCGAGCTCGCCGTGACCAGGACGCTGCTCAGGTACGAGCCGCTGGCCGGGCTCAGGCTCACCGCGTTCACGTTGTACGGGGCCATCGACAGCAGCCCGCCGGACGGGCCGGAGCCATCGTAGAGGCAGAGGCTGTACATCGTCGGCCCGCCGCCGTTCATGGCCACGACGCCCGGCGGCACGGTGAGGCTCACGCTCGCGTTGTTCGGCTGCTTGTTGACGCTGGTCCCGACCAGGTTCGCCGGATTCGACGACCCCAGGGTGGGGTTGCACGAGGACGTGGTGAACACCGCGGCCACCGTGTTCAGACCCGCGAAGAGCGTCGCGTTCTGGTTGGTGTTGACGGTGATCTGGTTGCCGCCGCCGGTCACGCCGCTGAACGGGTTGACCATCACCGGCGTACCGAGATAGATGCTTCCGGCCCCGGTGCGCGGGCTGCTCGAGGCGACCGCCGCGTCGTAGGCGCAGACGTAGTACGGCTTGACCGCGCCGTTCGAACCGACGGTCGGTCCGGTGGTCGGCACCGTGAACGTGATGGCGTTCGCGCTGCGGTTGGTGACCGTGGCCGCCCACGGTCCGGTGGCGCTCGGCGCGGTGTACTTGTCCGGGCAGGGGCCGCTGGACAGCTCCACCGCCGTCGTGCTGGTGTTGAAGTTCGAGTTGGGGTCGCCGATCGTCGCGGTGCCGCCGAGCGGGGCGACCATCGGCCCCACCCCGGTCCCGGCGTAGGCCGCCTGCGGCGCGACGAGCATCGCGGCGATCACCGCGCCCGCCGTCAACCCGGCGCGTACCAGCCGAGCACGGATCCTGGATTGGGACTGGGACATGCGAGGTCCTCCTACGGTCCGGCCGAGCGAGCCGGTGAGGATCGTAACTCCGCGTATCCGTCCAGGTTCGCAGAGTGACGAAACCGGTGCCGCGATCGGCGCGAGCGGCTACCAGCGGCCGGCCCAGGAGGTAAAGGTCTGCCCGTACGACAACGGCTCCGACGTCCTTGCGGCGGCGTCGCGGCCGCGGCACACCGGGCCGTCAGAGCGGGCCGTCAGAGCGGGGCCGGGTGCGGCAGGGTGCCGGGCAGGAGGGCTCGGCCGCCGCCGGCGCGCAAGCCGGCCACGGTGCCGCGGCGCCACAGGCGGCCGCCGAAGCGGAGCCAGCCCACGGTGCCGTCCGGGTCCCGGACGAAGTTGGCGCGGCTGTGCGTGTCGGTGCCGTCGGGGGCCAGGGCGAGGACGTAGTCCCGGCGGTAGAAGGCCAACCGCAGGGCCTCGGTGCCGGACAGCCGTACGCTGAGCCCGCCCTGATCGGCGACCAGGTCCAGCGAGGACGTCAGCAGCGAACCGTCGAAGTAGACCTCCTGCGAGCGGTACGTGCCCGCGTAGCCGGCAAGGGCGGCGGGAGGCAGGGCACGCGGGGTGGCCGGGAGATTGTGGACACCGGCGAAGCGGCTCAGCGCCCAGTCGTCGGAGAACAGCTCGGCGAGCAGGCCGGGGCCGCCCTCCGAATTGGTCAGCACGGTCAGTGCGAAGTCACGCTCGGGGACCATGAGGAAGCCGGAGTGCTGGCCGGCCCAGTCGCCGCCGTGCTGCACCACGGTCGGGCCCTCGGCGGTCGGCCGCAGCAGCCACGTGACCCCGACGCCGTCCAACTCGACGAAGAGCGTGCCGCCGGGGCCGGGGTGCGACTGCATCAACCGCATCGACCGCGGCGTGAGCAGGCCGCGGCCGTCGCCCAGGTGGAAGCGGGCCCAGCGCAGTTGGTCGTGGGCGCTGGAGATCAGCCCGCCGGCCGGGGTGATGCTGCGCGGCAGTGCCCAGAATTGCGGCGCGGGCACCGGCTTGCCGGTCGAGATGTCGTGCGGCACGGCGTACGTCGCGCCGGGGATCTCCGCCAGCGAGAAGCCGCTGTGTGCCAGCCGCAGCGGGTCCAGGACCAGGGCGCGGGCGGCGTGCTCGTACGTCCGGCCGGTCGCCACCTCGATCAGCCGGCCGGCCAGAGCGAGGGCCGCGTTGTTGTAGGCGAAGACCCGGCCGGGCGGGGTGAGCTGCGGCAGCCCGGACATCGCGGCGACATACCGGGCCAGGGCGCCGTCGTCGGAGCCGGTGTCCACGAAGTCGTCGCCGAGCCAGCCGGCGCTGTGGTTGAGCACCTGCCGCAGCGTCACCCGGCCGGAGGCGGCGGCGTCCGCGGTACGGAAGTCGGGCAGGTAACTGCGGACCGTACGGCCCAGGTCGAGGCGGCCACGCTCGACCAGGCGCATGATCGCCGTGCCGGTGAAGGTCTTGGTGGTGGAGGCGACCCGGAAGACGGTGTCCCCGTCCACCGGCGCCGGGTGATCGACGTCGGTGACGCCGAAGCCGCGCACATACTCGGCGCCACGCCACCACAGTCCCAGGGCGACGCCCGGTATGCCGTACCGGGCCATGCCGTCCCGGATCTTCTCGTCCAGCTGCCGCAGCAGCGGCACCGCCGTCTTCCCGGCGGTCTTCCCGGCGACCGGAAGGCCGGCGGCGATCACACTTCCGGCGGCCGTACGCAGCAGCGTACGGCGGGACATCGGCTCAGCCATCGGACTCCCCCAAGCTCGTCGGCGCAGCCCACTCTATCCAGACCAGTCAATGCCGGTCGGCTCGGTGTTCGCGCTCGTGGTGCCGGCTCACCTGCGGTCGCAGACCAGGGGCGCGTCCCAGACCGTGAGTTTCGGCCTCCGGCCGCTGGGCGCGATCGCCGGCGCTCTCATCGCCGCGACAGCCGGAATTCCGGCGGCGCTGTGGGCCGGCGCGATCGGTAGAGTCCTTGCCTGCGGGTGGCTGCCGCCCGCACGCCTGCTGTCATTTCGCGGTCAGGGTGACGACGCCGAAGCCGCCCGCGCCGAGAAGCCGGTCGACCTGATAGCGGCCGATGGATTTGACGGAAGGCAAGGAATCCACCCTGCGGTCAGAGGGCCAGCAGCGCTTGTTCCACGACCTCGGTCAACGCGGGATGGATGTAGAGCACCTCGTTCGCCAGCTGTTGCGCGGTCTGGCCGAGCATCATCGCCTGGATCAGGGGCTGGATGAGCAGCGCGGCGTGCGGGCCGATGAGGTGAGCGCCGAGCAGGCGGCCGCCGGCCGGGCTGGCGAGGATCTTGACGAAGCTAGTGGTGTCCTCCAGTGCCCAGCCGTACGCGGTCTCGGCGTAGTCGCGGCGGCTCACCCGGTACTCGACGCCCTGTTCCCGCGCCGCCTGCTCGGTCAGCCCGATCGACGCGACCTGCGGCTCGGAGAACACGGCGTGCGGCGCCGCGAGAACGGGCAGTCGACGCGGTGTGCCCGGATGCAGCAGGTTGTGCCGGACCACCCGGGCTTCCGCGTTGGCCAGGTGCTTGAGCTGGAAATGATTGGCCGCGTCGCCCAGCGCCCACACGCCGGGCATCGTGGTGGCGCCCGTCTCATCGACCTTCAGATGGCCGTGCCTATCAATCTCGAGGCCGGCAGCCCGGACGTCAAGAAGATCAGTGTTCGGCGTACGTCCGACGCACAGCAGCAGTTGCTCGGCCTCCACCAGCCGGGTGCCGTTCGCGTCCTCGACGGTCACCGCGACGCCGCCGGCGACACGGTCGACCCTCGTGACCTCGCTGTTGAGCATCAGCCGATGCCGGCCGGCCGCGTGCCGGGTGAAGGCCGCCGACACATCGTCGTCCTCGGCCATCAGCAGGCGTGGCCCGCGCTGCACGACGGTGACGTCACAGCCGAAAGCCGAGAACACGAAGCCCATCTCGGCGGCGATGAAGCCACCGCCGACCACCACCATCGACTTCGGCAGCCGGTCGATCCGCATGATGGTGTCGGAGGTGTGGTACGGCACGGCCGCCAGGCCCGTGATCGCCGGGATCACCGGCCTTGACCCGGCCGCCACCACGATCCGGTCCGCGCCGATCCGCTCGTCGCCCACCTGCAACTCCCCCGGCCCCACGAAGCGGGCCGGTTCCGTGAAGACGTCGATCCCCTGGCTCTCCCGGTGCTTCACCGCCGCCTCGTGCAACGGATCTATCCGGCCGAAGACGCGCTCACGAATCGCCGGCCAGTCGACGCCGTCCACCGTCGAACGCACGCCCAACCGGCGCCCCTGTCGCGCGCTCGTCGCGATCTCGGCCGGCACGACGAACATCTTCGACGGAATACAGCCGCGGTTCAGGCAGGTGCCGCCGAACCGGTCCGGTTCGACGATCGCCGTACGGAAATGCCGCAGTTCGTCATTCAGCAGCATGTTGCCGGTGCCGGCACCAACCACTATGACGTCATAACGCCGCATACCCGCAACCCCTTCATCAACCGTTTCACGTCGTGCGCCGATCGATCATCGTCGCCCGATGACGGGTATCGCCAATGCCTTTTCGCGAAACCGTCATGCCGGTCCGGCATGACCGGCGCCCGCTCGGATTCGAAATCAGCTGTGGTTAATATGTCGCCATGGATCTCGACCTGCGACGCCTCCGCTATTTCGTGATGGTCGCCGACGAACTCAGCTTCGTGCGCGCCGCCGAACGGCTGAACATGACCCAGCCCGCACTGAGCCGGCAGATCCGCGCCCTCGAGGACGACCTCGGCGTAACCCTGCTGCGCCGCGGGCCGGTCGGCACCGCACGCACGCCGGCCGGCGACCAACTGCTGGAGGATGCGCGCCCACTGCTCGCCTCGTCGCTCGCCCTGCAACGCCGCGTGCGCCTGGCCGCACGCGAGGAGGACCACTTCACGATCGGCTTCATGCCCGGAGTGATCGTCACCCCGATCGTCCGCCAGTTCCGGGCGCTGGCGCCGGACGTGAAGGTGCAGGTGTTGCACACGGCCCTCACCGACCAGGTCGACTACCTGCTGGACGGGCGCGTCGACGTCTGCTTCGTCCGGCTGCCCCTGCCGGCCGACTCCTTCGAGATCGTTCCCCTGTTCCCCGAGCCGCGCATCGCGGCCCTGTCCGACGAGCACCCCCTCGCGCGCTCCCCGATCCTCGACATCGCCGAGCTGATGCCGTACCACCTGGTGCAGGACCCGGCAGAGGTGCCCGAATGGCGGGGCACCGGAGGCGACGACACCGACTCCGAGCGGCCCACGACGATCGAAGAAAGTCTGGAGGCCGTCGCGTCCAGCACCGGATTCGCCGTCTTCCCGGCCGGCTTCGCCGACTTCTACCGCCGTCCCGACATCCGCTACGTCCCGCTGAGCGGAGTCGCGCCCCGCATGGTGGCCCTGGCGTACCCGAAAAACCGCAAGATGCCGGCCATCGACAAATTCGCGAAGATATCGATCGCCGCTCTCGGCCCGGCCTAGACCCGCTTTCCGGAAACCACTTCCGCGGGCCGGCGCTCCTCGGTCAGTCGACAGGCCAAGGCATGGAACACCGCCCCGACGAGGGTTTCCCTCAGCATCCATCGCAGAAACTTCATCGGTTTCTCCATTCCTCTCGTCGGGTCAGTCCTCCCGCCAATCGTGGGCGACCGTTCCGGTGAACGCCAATGCCGATCGGCGTAAGTGTCATGCCGAAGCGGCATGGGACTTTTTCTGCAGAGCCGGCGATCTCCGCTGCAGATGGCGGGCCGGCGAGGTCTCGCCGCGGTGCCGGGCGACAGAATCTGTTTAACCTGGCGGCCATGGATCTCGACCTTCGACGGCTGCGGTACTTCACCACCGTGGCCACCGAACTAAGCTTCGTGCGCGCCGCCGGTCGGCTGCACATGACCCAGCCCGCGCTCAGCCGGCAGATCCGTGCCCTCGAGGACGACCTCGGCGTCCTGCTTCTGCGCCGCGGCCCGATCGGCACCGCGCTCACCCGGGCCGGCCATCAACTCCTGAAGGATGCCCGGCCGCTGCTGGCCGCGGCGGTCGCCGCTCAGCGTCGCGCCCATCTCGCCGCACACGAGAAGAGCCAGTTCACCGTCGGTCTCCCGCCGGGCGTCATCATCACCCCGATCGTTCGCCGGTTCAAGGCGCTGGCGCGTGATGTCACCGTCGAAGTCCTGCACACCGCCATCACCGGCCAGGCGGACCACTTGACGAGCGGTGCGGTCGACGTCTGTTTCGTACGATTGCCGTTGCCGGACGACACCCTCGAAACCGTGCCCCTGTTCCCGGAGCCGCGAGTGGCGGCTCTCGCCGGCGACCATCCGCTCGCGCAGGCCGAGTCCTTACATATCGACACGCTCGCCGGCTATCCCCTGCTCCAGGATCCGGACGAGGTACCGGAATGGCGGTCCGGCCTCCGCAGATCCGGGACCGGACCGGCCGGCGCCCGGCTCGAGCAGCACCCCGCGGGCATCGACCAGAGCCTCGAGGCGGTGGCATCCGGCGACGGCTTCGCCGTCTTTCCCGCCGGCATCCCACTCTTCTACCGGCGGCCGGATGTCCGCTACATCCGGCTGGACGGCGTCGCTCCCCGTACGGTCGCGCTGGCCTACCGCAGGCACCACGCCCGACCGGAGATCGACGTCTTTGCCCGTATCGCCCTGGCCGAGTTAGCACCGCCGGCCGGGCCTGCCCTACTCTCGGTCCGGCAATGAGCCAGGGGGTGCGATGGCCAGGAGCCTGGCGGAGGTCCGGCGCGATCTTGCGTCGCGGCCTCTGCACGCCAGCAGCGGGTCGCGCTCATGGCATGGCGTCGCTCTGGACGAGTACGGCGGATACCGAGCCGACGGCATTTTCGCCCCGGCTCGCGACCACCACGTTCTCGCGGTCCCGATCGGCTCGTCGGTCTGGGTCCGTCAGGAGCGCGGCGGGCACGCGGTCGGCGGCCCGATGTATCCCGGCGAGGCGGTGCTCATGCCGGCCGGGATGGATTCACGCTGGGACGGCGAGATCCCGGCCCGCCTGCGGGTCAGCATCGACCCGGCATCGCTGCACCGGATGGCGTGGGAGCTGGACATCCCGGGCTACGACCGGGCCGGGCTGGTCAACCACTTCGCCCTCTTCGACCCGTCGATCGACCACCTGACCTCGGTGTTCCGGGCCGAGCTGCGGCACCGGCCGCACCCGGCCAGGATCTGATCTTCGACTCGGTGGCGGTCGCCCTGATCACGCACCTGTTGCGGTGCTACGGCGACAACAGCCCCGAGCCGGAACAGCCGCCGCCGGCCGCCGGCTCGGCCGCGATCCGCCGGGTCCTCGACCACATCCACGACCGGCCGGCCGAGGCGATCGGGCTGGCCGAGCTGGCCGCCGTCGCCGGCATGAGCCGCCACCATTTCTCCCGGTTGTTCACCGCCCACGTGGGCTCGTCGCCGGCCCGCTACGTCGAGCGGGTGCGCATCGAGCAGGCCGGCCGGTTGCTGCGGGCCGGGTCACTTTCGATCGCCCAGGTCGCCCAGGCGGTCGGCTTCAGCGACCAGAGCCACTTCACCCGCCGTTTCCGGCTGCACACCGGCCGTACGCCGAGCGAGTTCAGGAAGTCCGAGACTCGCTGACCCGGGCGTGAGCCAGCCGCCACTGCTGCGGGCTCGCGCCGTACTCGCGGCGGAAGGCCCGGGCGAAATGCGTGGGGCCGGAGAAGCCCCAGCGCCGGGCGATGGCCGCGATCGGCGGCGGTTCGGCGGGCTCCCGCCGGCTCAGCTCGGTGCGGGCCTGCTCCAGTCGCAGCCTGCGGATCAGGTCGCCGGGCGTCGCCCCGATCCGTGCCAGCACGGTGTACAGCTGCCGCACCGACATGAAGTGGGCCTCCGCGAGATGCTGCGGGGACAGCCCCGGTTCTCGCAGATTGTCGCGGACATACGCCATGATCCGGTCGGGCAACCCGTCGTCGGCCGGCGTGCGGTACGGATCCCGCTTCGCGAGCTCCGACAGAATCGCCGCGCGGACCAGGCCGAGAGCGGCGGTGACGGCGACCTCCGCGTACGGGTCGGCCGCCAGGCGCGGATCGCCGGCCATCTCGACGAGCTGCGGCCCGACGAGAGCGGCGATCGGGTTCTCCCGGCCGATCGGATGGAAACAGATCTGGGCGAGATCCGCCGAGGACACCCCCAGCAACGCCCGCGGTACCCGGAACGCGACCTGCTCGCCGACGCCGGGATAGACCCAGGCGTACGGGCGGGTGCCGTCGTGCACCGCCAGCTGACCGGCCTCGATGACGCTCTGCCGTCCGCCGTGGACGGCGACGGACCTGCCCGATAGCTGCACCTTCAGAATCACCCTGGCTGGACCGTCCGCACGCACGTGCCGAGGGGCTCGCGCGGAGATCGCGGGCCGGCACCCGTCGGGGACGACCGTGGCGACCCTGGTGACCCGCACCGGCCCGAGACTACTGGCGTTCCACCTGCTGGCGACCGGTTCCGGGTGCACGACCCTGTTCCGGATCACCTCGCGGTTGACGAAGTCCACCACCGCCGCATGCCGCTCGCCGGGCGGCAGCCAGGAGGTGTCCAGCTCAACGACGGCCGGACCGCTGACCTGTGTTTCTGTCACGCCGGGAAGCCTTCCAGGGAGGCCGGACCGGTTGCTTGCACATCCGTGCCCGAGATCGGCCGAATCCTGCCCCGCGGAACCGGGCGATCCCGTGTGATCCATCCCAACCTCACCGGCCGCACCACGTACCCGCAGGAGGGCCGATGCCGAACCGGCATGCCTATCCACCGGATAGGCATTGGCGGCGCGCGATCGGCCCAGGTCACGATGCGTCGTCATGTCTTGTCCGGCTCAGCCCGTACGGAAGGTCGATCAATGTCCCACCACCAGGATTCAGCTGCCGCAAAGCAGGACCCTCGCCTGGACATCAGCGATGTCTACCTGTTCAAGGGGGAGAGCGGCACGGTCTTCGTGATGAACACCAACCCGGTCTCCGCCGACAAGGGCTTCCACCCCGAGGCGCTGTACGAGTTCCACCTCGACCTCGACGGCGACGCGGTGCAGGATCTGACGTTCCGGGTCAGGTTCCGCGCGGCCGGACCGGACGGCCGGCAGGGTTGGGTGCTCGACCGGCTCGCCGGTGCCGACGCCACCGACCGCAACGCCTCGGGAACCCTGGTCGCGGCCGGCCTGACGGAGGACTTCGTCACGACACCGGATGGCGTCAAGGTCTTCGCCGGCCGGGCCGGAGACCCGTTCTACCTGGACGGCACGGTCGTCACGGCCGTCGTGACCGCACTCCGGAACGGCACCACGGTGGACCTCTCCGCGTTCGACCCGCGACGGGCCGCGAACCTGTTCGCCGGCACCAACGTCACCGCCATCGTCCTCGAAGTGCCGGCTGATCTCATCGGATCGGCGACGATCGGCCTCTGGGCCACCACCGCGCTCGACGACCACCACGGCGGCTGGCTGCAGCTCAACCGGTGCGCGAAACCGCTCGTCAACACGCTGTTCGACGTCACCGAGGCCGGCTTCGACGACTACAACGCCACCGATCCGCGGGAGGACCTCGACAACTACGGAGATCTCGTACGCCGGAAGGTCGCGGCCCTCGTGTCCGCCAACGACACACACTCCGACCCGAACGGCTACGGCACCGCGACGCGGGACATCATCTTCCCGGACGTCCTGCACTACCAGGTGGGCACCGAGGCGGGTTTCGGTGCGAAGGCCCGCAACGGCAGGGGGCTCGCCGAGTCGGCCCCCGAAGCGATGTTCGAGATCGTGCTGAACGCTCCCGTCACCATGGGCCTGGACGCGGGCCACGCCACCGGGACGCCGCGCGCCGAGTTCCCGTACCTGAGCGAACCGGCCTGACGCACCCCGTATCTTCCCTTCCGGCACAGGAGAATCCACCGTGTCCCGCAGAATCCTGGTCGCCAGCGCGAGCTGTGGCTACCTGTTCGTCGCACTGTTCTTCGCCGCCCTGGTGACCTGTCACTGGATACCGCCGATGGCGCCCAGCTGGTCGGCGGAGCGAGTAGCGGCCTTCTACACCGAGCACGCCACCTCGATCCGGGCCGGTCTCGTACTCATGCTCGCCGGCGCCGTGGTGACCGCGCCCTTCGTCGCGGCGCTGTCGAGCCTGATCCGGCGGATCGACCCGAGGCTGGCGCCGCTGGCCGCCACCCAACTCGTGTGCGGCGCCGCGAACGTGGCCGCGATCTTCGTACCGGTCCTGCTCTTCACGGCGACGGCCTACCGGCCGGACCGCTCGCCGGACATCACGATGGCCCTCAACGACCTGGCCTGGATCACCCTGGTCATGAACGCCTTCCCGGCGATCGGGCAGGCCGTCGTGGTAGGCGTGGCGATCCTGGCCGACAAGCGCCCCACGCCGCTGCTGCCGCGCTGGTCGGCGTACCTGAACTTCTGGATGGCCTTCCTCTTCGCGCCCAGCGTCCTGCTCACCTTCTTCAAGACCGGCCCGTTCGCCTGGAACGGCATCCTCTCGTTCTGGGTCGCGGCCGGCGCGTTCGGCGCCTGGTTCCTCGTCATGACCTATCTGCTGGTGCGGGCCGCCAACCGGATGGACGACGACCGGGCCGCGGCCGTCCTCGAACCCGCCGCGTGACCGCCACCGCGGCCCGGACCAAGCACATCCCCGGCGAGTCCGGCCTCTGGGTCTTCCTGTTCGGCGACATGATCATGTTCTCGGTGTTCTTCGGCTTCGTCGCGGTGCTGCACGGCCGGCACCCGGCGATGTTCCGAGCGTCTCAGCAGGCCCTCCACCCCGGCCTGGGCCTGCTGAACACCCTGCTCCTGCTCACCGCCTCGGCACTGGTCGTCCGCGGGCTGCGGCACCTGCGAACCGGCCGACCCGCACGGACGCTGCCCTGGGCGCTCCTGTGCGCGCTCGGGTTCGCCGCCATCAAGGGCTCCGAGTACGCCCTCGTGATCCGCGCCGGACACACCCCGAGCAGCAACGACTTCTTCATGTACTACTTCGTGTTCACCGGTATCCACCTGGCTCACCTGACGATCGGGCTGGGCGCGCTGACGGTCCTCGTCGTGCTGTCCCGCCGCCCGTCCCTCGGCCCGGGCAAACTGCTGCTCGCCGAGGGCGCGGCCGCGTACTGGCACATGGTGGACCTGCTCTGGCTCCTCCTCTTCCCGCTCTTCTACCTGGTGGCGTGACAATGTGGGTCTTTCCGGCACTCGTCGTTGCCACGCTGTCGAGCTGGCTGCTGGGCATCGAAGGCGGCGGCATGTCGACCCCGATCGGCTGCGCGGTCGTGACGATCGCCTTGATCAAGGTACGCGTGGTCGGCCTGCACTTCATGGAGCTGCGCAACGCCCCCACCGCCCTCCGCGGCGCCTTCGAGGTTTACGTCGTGGTCACGGGCGCCGTCCTGCTCGCGCTCCACCTGACTTAATTTATTCTACATATGGGTAGCGCCACGTCTGGTATCTGTGGCATGTTTCCAGCCATGACCACCGACGCGCGCACCGGACCCGCACCGGCCCCGACCGGGCCGCTGAGCACGATCGACTACACCGAGCGGATCCCGAACAACGTCAATCTCGCCGGGGACCGGCGGCTGCAGCGGGCGCTCGAGGGCTGGCAGCCGAAGTTCCTGGACTGGTGGAAGCAGC
>NZ_JOJL01000018.1 GCF_000721705.1 Actinoplanes subtropicus | reverse complement strand
GTCGTATACCGAGCCGTACCGGAAGGACCCGACCCGACGCACCCTACGAAGCCCCGAATCGATCTTCAAGGCTCAACATCAAAGCTAAATGTCGTACCCGGCTGGCAGGATCCTGGCCATGAGAACCGACGACTTCTGGGCGGTCATCGATCGCGCGACCGCCGATCGGCCGGCCTCCCCGGGCGAGGTGGCCAAACGCGCCACCGCCGACCTGGCCGCCCGCGACCCGGAGGAGATCGTCGCCTGGGCCCGCCACCTCGACAAGGTCATGGTGGCCTCCGGCACGCAGGACCTGTGGGCGGCGGCCTATCTGATCAACGGTGGGTGTTCCGACGAGGGCTTCGACAGCTTCCGTGGGTGGCTGATCGCGCACGGGCGCGAGGCGGTGGCGCGGTCGGTGAAATCGCCCGATTCGCTGGCCGATCTCCCTGCGGTGCGCGCCGCGGCGGACAGCGGTGCGGTGTTCGAGGCGGAAGAGGTGCTGGCCATCGGGGCCGAGGCGTATCGGCAGGCCACCGGGTCCGAGTTGCCGGCGGGGGAGCAGCCGGCGACGCGGCCCGACGCGGCCGATTTGTGGGATTTCGACAATGAGGAGGAGATGCAGAGGAGATTGCCGCGTTTGTCGGCGTTGTTCCTGGAGCCGCCCGACTGACGAGCGGGCCGCACGGGAGGCGGGCCGCACAGGAGTGGCCCTCAAGCGCGCCGGATGGAAGCGGCCGCACGGGAGTGGCCCTCAAGCGCGCCGGATGGAAGCGGCCGTACGGGAGTGGCCCTCAAGCGCGCCGGATGGAAGCGGCCGTACGGGAGTGGCCCTCAAGCACGCCGGATGGAAGCGGCCGTACGGGAGTGGCCCTCAAGCACGCCGGATGGAAGCGCCGGGAGTGGCCCTCAAGCGCGCCGCATGGAAGCGGCCGCACGGAAACGGGCCTCAGCGCGCCGCACGGAAGCGCTGCACGGCAGCAGGCTGCACGGGAAGCAGGCCTCAAGCGCGCCGATGCTCTTGCGGGCGTTGGCGGGCCGGTTAGCCCGCGTGGCTGCGGGTGGCATGTTTCGTGCCGGAGAGGTGCCGGCGCGACGTCATGCCCACGGCGCGGAAACCGGGTCGTACGGCGGGCGCCGGGTCGGCGACACTCGGGGCATGGAGGCTGTGCAGGGGACGGTCGTGGCGGTCAGTTGTAACGACACGTATTCGTTCACGAAGCCGGTGCGGGACGAGATCGTGCTGATCGCCGGGGTCGGGGTGAAGGGTGACGTGCATGCCGGAGTGCACGTCAAGCATCGGGGCCGGGTGCGGGCCGATCCGACGCAGCCGAACTTCCGGCAGGTGCACCTGATTCAGCAGGAACTGTTCGCCGAGGTCGGGGCCAAGGGGTACGCGGTCGCGGCGGGCAACCTCGGGGAGAACGTGACCACGAGCGGGATCGACCTGCTCGGGCTGCCAGTGGGCACGATCCTTCGCTTCGGGCCGCCGGCGGCGATAGGCACGGCGGGCGTGGCCGGCAGGGGAGACGGCGAGGTGCTTGGGGAGCGTGAGGGCGGGCCGCTCAGGGCGGTGCTGGAGGTTGCCGCCCGGGCGGAGCTTGATCGGGAGACGGCGGCTTCGGCGGTGGCGATCGCGGCTGCGGGGGATGGTGGGGACGACCTGCGGCCGGCTGTGGTGCTTGCGGGGCTGCGGAATCCGTGTGGGCAGATCAACGGGTTTCGGGAGGGGCTGCTGAAGGAGGTGCTTGGGCGGGATGCGGACGGGACCGTCGTGCGCAAGGCCGGCGTCATGGGTGTCGTGCTGCGTGGCGGGCCGATCCGGGCCGGTGACGTGGTGACGGCGGAGTTGCCACCGCCGCCGCATGCGCAGCTCGAGCGGGTGTGACTGCGCGCGCCGGACGGGGCTGCGCGTGCTGCGCCCGGGGCGGGGGCTGTCGCCCGGTGTGGGCGGGGCTGCCGTTCGGGGTTGAGCGGGTGTGGGCGGGGGCTGCCGCTGGGGGTTGAGCGGGTGTGGGCGGGGCTGCCGCTGGGGGTTGAGCGGGTGTGGGCGGGGCTGCCGCTGGGGGTTGAGCGGGTGTGAGCGGGGGCTGCCGCCGGGGGTTGAACGGGTGTGGGCGGGGCGTTCCGCGCGGGCGTGGGACGATAGAACGCGCTGGAGTCTGTTCTGGCTCGGCTGCGCCGCCGGTTTGGTGGGGCTTACCTGGATTGAGAAGAACGGAAGATCGTGCCTGGACCGCTCGACGGTGTGAATGTGATCGGGGCTACCGACCCTGGTCGCATCCGGAACTTCTGCATCATCGCGCACATCGACCACGGCAAGTCGACGCTGGCCGACCGGATGCTGCAGATCACCGGGGTGGTCGATCCGCGGCAGATGCGGGCGCAGTATCTCGACCGGATGGACATCGAGCGGGAACGCGGCATCACGATCAAGTCGCAGGCCGTGCGGATGCCCTGGGTGGTGCGTGAGGGCGACAAGCAGGGCGAGTCCGCGGTTCTCAACATGATCGACACCCCGGGGCACGTCGACTTCACGTACGAGGTCTCCCGCAGTCTCGCCGCCTGTGAGGGCGCCGTGCTGCTGGTCGACGCCGCGCAGGGGATCGAGGCGCAGACCCTCGCCAACCTGTACCTGGCGATGGAGAACGACCTGCACATCATCCCGGTGCTCAACAAGATCGACCTGCCGGCCGCACAGCCGGAGAAGTACGCCGAGGAGCTGGCCAAGCTGATCGGCGTGGAGCCGGCGGACGTGCTGCGCGTCTCCGGCAAGACCGGCGTCGGCGTCGACCACCTGCTCGACGAGATCGTGCGGCAGTTCGACCCGCCGGTCGGCGACGCGCAGGCGCCCGCCCGGGCGATGATCTTCGACTCGGTCTACGACGTCTACCGGGGCGTCGTCACCTATGTCCGGGTTGTCGACGGCCGCATCGAGGCCCGCGACCGGATCAAGATGATGTCCACCGGCGCGGTGCACGAGCTTCTCGAGATCGGCGTCGTCTCGCCCGAGATGGAGAAGGCCGGCGCCCTCGGCGTCGGCGAGGTCGGCTACCTGATCACCGGCGTGAAGGACGTCCGCCAGTCCCGGGTGGGCGACACGGTCACCGGCAACGTCCGGCCCGCCACCGAGCCGCTGGGCGGCTACAAGGACCCCAAGCCGATGGTCTACTCGGGCCTCTACCCGATCGACGGCTCGGACTACCCGGCGCTGCGGGACGCGCTCGACAAGCTCAAGCTCAACGACGCCGCCCTGGTCTACGAGCCGGAGACCTCCGCGGCGCTCGGCTTCGGGTTCCGGGTCGGCTATCTCGGCCTGCTCCACCTGGAGATCATCGGCGAGCGGCTGGAGCGCGAGTTCAACCTCGACCTGATCTCCACCGCGCCGAACGTGGTCTACCGCGTCTTCACCGAGGACGCCGAGGAGCGGGTCGTCACCAACCCCAGCGAGTTCCCCAACGGGAAGATCGCCGAGATCCACGAACCGGTCGTACGGGCGACCGTGCTGGTCCCGAACGAGTACGTCGGCGCGGTCATGGAGCTGTGCCAGAGCCGGCGCGGCAGCCTGCTCGGCATGGAGTACCTCTCGTCGGAGCGGGTCGAACTGCGCTACACGCTGCCGCTCGCCGAGATCATCTTCGACTTCTTCGACCAGCTGAAGAGCAAGACCAAGGGGTACGCCTCGCTGGATTACGAGCCGTCCGGCGAGCAGGTCGCGGACCTCGTGAAGGTCGACATCCTGCTGCACGGGGAGCCGGTCGACGCGTTCAGCGCGATCGTGCACAAGGACAAGGCGTACAACTACGGCGTCACCATCGCGGCCAAGCTGCAGAAGCTCATTCCGCGGCAGCAGTTCGAGGTCCCGATCCAGGCGGCCATCGGCAGCCGGATCATCGCGCGGGAAACGATTCGCGCCATTCGCAAGGACGTGCTCGCGAAGTGCTACGGCGGTGACATCACCCGGAAGCGGAAGCTGCTCGAGAAGCAGAAAGAGGGCAAGAAGCGGATGAAGATGGTCGGCCGGGTGGAGGTGCCGCAGGAGGCGTTCATCGCGGCGCTGTCGACCTCCGACAGTGCCGACCCGAAGGGTGCGAGCAAGAAATAGGCCGGTTTGGTTTCCTCGGTGCTCGGGAAATGTGGGGCTCGACGGACGCAACGGATTGCTCCACTCCGAGGAGGAAACCCCAATGACTGTCACCGGCATCATCACCGCGCTCATCGTCGGTCTGATCATCGGTGCGCTCGGCCGGCTGGTCGTACCCGGCAAGCAGAACATCCCCATCTGGCTGACCATGGTGATCGGTGTCGTCGCCGCGCTGCTCGGCACGGTCATCGCCCGTGCCTTCGGTGTCGCGGACACCAAGGGCGTCGACTGGATCGAGCTGCTCTTCCAGGTCGTCCTCGCCGCCATCGGCGTGGCCCTGGTGGCGGGTGTCAGCGGTCGCCGCGGCATCACGCGGCGGTAAAACCGGGAAGCGCCGGACCTGGTTCAGGTCCGGCGCTTCCGACATGTCCGAAAAACCGGAAAGTACGAGCTCAATACCGGAACTTGTGCCGAGCACTCCGCCGGTTCACCCAGGCGGGCAGTTCGTCCACATGGTCCCGATGCGGCTGCCGCTCCCCGGGGTCGTGCGCGTCGGTCACATTGCGCATCGTCACCACGTACCCCCGGACCAGCCGGTCCTCCCGCAGGTCCCGATAGGTTGCCTCGACCAGGATCTGCGACTCGTCGGCCCGGCGGAGCGAGCAGAAGAGCTTCCCGTCCCCGCTGGACCGGAACGCCCGCCGCACCGGCCCCCGGTCGTCCGGGTGGACCAGGTCGGTGAGCGTCGCGAGCGGCGAGAACTGGTCGTCGCCGAGCAGGTCGTGGACGGCCGGGCTGGCGTACCGGATGCGCTGGTCGTCGTCGATCACCAGCATCAGGTCGGCGGTGTTGCCGATCACCGTACGCAGGTACTGGTCGCTGTCCCGCCGGCCGACCGCCTCGACCAGCGAGATCCGGTCCAGCGCCATGGCCGCCTGCCCGGCCAGCACCTCGAGCGCGTCCCGCGTGTTGGCCAGCACCTCGCGCCGCGCCGTGACGATCAGCGCGCCGCCGCTCGGGCGGGCCACCTCCAGCGGCTCCAGCCACAGTGGGCAGACCAGGGTGTTCTCGTCGCCCGACTCGTCGCTCCACCAGCTGCGGTCGCTCGGGCCTGGCGGCCTGGTCATCGGAGTGTCGGCATTGAACACCATTTCCCGTACGGACGAGGGCGGCATCAACTGCGCGACGGCCGCGTGCACCGCCTCCTCCACCGCGGGCAGGTCGGCCGCCGCGACCAGCGCGCCGCTGGCCGTGCGCAGGGCCCGTTCCCGGGCCGCGGCCCGGCCGTTCTGCGAGATGGAGTCGGCGAGCCGGGTGATCGCCAGCAGCAGGGTCAGCCCGCCGACCACCGCGATCACCACGCCGTCGTGGACCGGGCCGGTCAGCGCCTCGATCAGCAGCACCGCGGGCGGGGTGGCCACCGCGGCGGTGAGCAGCGCCGCCCAGTGCCCGCGCCACGGCGTCGCGCGGGGCGGCATCGGCCGGGTCAGCCGGGTCATCGACGGGTGCAGGGCGGCCAGCCCCCAGGTCACGTACAGGACGATGTAGCCGGTCTCGGCGAGCGGACCCGGCGCGAGCGGGTAGGCGATGTCGCTCGCCAGCATCGCGACCGAGCCGGCCAGCAGCAGCCCGGCCGCCGCGTTGCGCCCGGCCGCGGCCGCCAGCCGCACCGTCACGGCGACCAGCAGCAGGTCGCCGATCACGTCGGCCGGCGAGATCTGCGAGAGCGGGGCGTGGTCGCCGATCAGGACGACCCAGACCAGCAGCAGCACCGAGCAGGCGCAGGCCAGCAGGTCGATCAGCCGGGCGCGCTCGACCAGCAGCGACCCGCCCCGAGTGAACTGCACCAGGGCCGCGGCGACGAGCGCGATCATCGCCAGGTAGCAGGCCTCGGCGGCGGACATGGCGTCGACCGCGTAGAAGATGTCGCCGATCGCGATCGCGGCGACGGAACCCGCGAGCAGCAACCACGGGCCGACGCGGGCGGGGCGGTGCCGGCGGACGCCGTAGATGATCGCCAGACAGCTACCCGAACCCAGCAGGATCCATTCGATCGCCCTCGACACGTGTTTCTTAGTACCAGGGCGGTAGCTGTCTGTCCATGTTCGCCTATACGCTGCGCTATTTGCATAGTAAATCGATGGACATCACGGAGAGCTATCGGCCTCGGCCGGGTGGGCCGGCCGCCGTCGGGGACTTTTCCGACGTCAGGTGAAGACTTGGGCGACGACCTGACGCTCGTCCGCCCCGGCGCCCGTGGTTACTGGCTGCCACGTGCCGTTCGGGGCATACCACTCCAGGTCAGCAAAACGTACCCGTTCGAGGCCGGTGTCCGAGGCGTGCGAAACGAGCCAGTGCGCGTACTGCCAGCCCGAGCTCGCATCGGTGACCTTCACGGTCAGCCCGGCCGCCTGGGCGGCGACCGGCTTGCTCAGGCCCTTGCCCCAGTCCAGCTTCAACCCGTTCATCAGCGCCGCCGCGGCCGCCGCGCCGCGCAGCGCCGGAGTGCCGGTGACCGTGCAGGCGACCGCACCGGTCGCACGGCCGGTCAGGGCGCGGGCCAGGACCGCCGACTCGTCGGCCCATTTCTCGTACGCGTTGGGATAGGCCGACCGCTGCACCCGCTGGGCGGCGTCGGTGACCCGCATCTTCTGCCAGCCCTTGATCTTCTTGAGGGCCGAGTAGAACTTGTCCGCGGCGTACCGCGGATCCTTGATCTTGTCGGCGGGACCCCAGCCCTGGCTGGGTCGCTGCTGGAAGAGGCCGATCGAGTCGCGGTCGCCGTCCTCCCGGTTCTCCAGCTTGGACTCCTGCAGCGCGGTGGCCAGCGCGATCACCACGGCCTGCTCGGGCATCCCGCGGCGGATCCCGACGGCGGTGATCGTCGCGGCGTTGGCCATCTGTACGGTGTCGAGAGTCACCTCGCCGTCGGCCGACACGGTGCACGCGGGACCGATCTGCGGCAGAGCGATCTTGATGTTGCCCGACATGCTGCGCGCCACTATCACCACGACCAGCGTGCCGACGATCGCGACCAGGGCGAGCACAACGATCGGCGTCTTTCGCACTCACACCTCCTCGACCGGCCCCCGCGGGATAGGCAACAAGCGTAATCAACGACCGCACGTCAAGGTCGTCACCGCACGACATCCCGCTCGGCCGAGGGCACCCAGGACGGGTCGCGCTTCTCGCGGAACGCGTTCACGCCCTCGGTGCCCTCGGCCGAGCGGAAGTAGGCGCCGGAGCGCTCGGACAGGTCGGCCAGCTCGGCCCGGATCGAGGCGGCCGGCGCCCGCCGCAGCAGCTGCTTGGCGCCGGCCAGGGCGAGCGGCCCGCCGCGTACCAGGGCGTCGCAATACCCGGCGACGGTCGCTTCCAGCCCCTCGGCCGAGACCGCGGCGGTGACCAGGCCCACCTCGGCGGCCCGGACGCCGTCGAAGACGTCGCCGGTCAGATACAGCTCGGCGGCCGCGCGGGGGGCCAGCCGGGGCAGGACGGTGGCGCTGATCACCGCCGGGATGACGCCCAGCCGCACCTCGGAGAACGCGAACGTCGCCTCCCGGGTGCAGACCGCGATGTCGGCCGCGGCGATCAGCCCGAGCCCCCCGGCCCGGGCCGGCCCGCCCACCCGGGCGACCACCGGCTTCGGGAACTCCCAGAGCGCGGCCAGCACGTCGGCGAGCAGCTCGGCCGGGACGCGGCCGGTCGCCCGGGCCTCCGCGGTCTCCTTGAGGTCGGCGCCGGAGCAGAAGACCGGGCCGGTGTGCGAGAGGACCACCACCCGGACGGCGGGGTCGGTCAGCGCGGTCGAGAGCGCCTCGAGCAGCTGGGTCATCAGCGGCGTGGAGAGCGCGTTGCGGTTGGCCGGGCTGTCCAAGGTAACGGTGGTCACGCCGGCGGCGGTGGCGACACGGACCAGATCCATGGCCGAAGATTAGCCGGTGCACACTTGACGGATGGCCGGCGCACTTCCCGATGGCGAACCCGTTCCGCAGGACGGGAGCCTCCCGCTGAACGCGGCGGCGAGCGCCGGAAAAAACGGATTTGCCGTATACGTTCATGTGCCGTTCTGCGCGAGCCGCTGCGGCTACTGCGACTTCAACACGTATACGGCCAGCGAGTTGGGCGACGGCGCGAGTCGGGAGACCTACGTCGACACCGTCCTCCGCGAGATTAAGCTAGCAAAAAACACAATAAATCCGGAAAAAGTGGACACGGTCTTCGTCGGTGGCGGCACCCCGACGCTGCTGAGCGCCGACGACCTGGGCCGCATCCTCGACGGCATCAACGAGGTCTGGCCCCTGAGTGCCGACGCCGAGATCACCACCGAGGCGAACCCGGAATCGGTCAACCCGGCCTATCTACGTAAATTGCGCAGCAACGGCTTCACCCGGATCAGCCTGGGCATGCAGTCGTCCAGCCCCGCGATCCTCAAGATCCTCGACCGCCAGCACACCGCGGGGCGAGCGCCCCAGGCCGCCCAGGAGGCCCGGGAAGCCGGCTTCGAGCACGTCAACCTGGATCTGATCTACGGCACCCCCGGCGAGACCCCGGACGACTTCGCCGCCTCGCTACGCACCGTGATCGACGCCGGCGTCGACCACGTCAGCGCGTACGCCCTGATCGTCGAGGACGGCACCAGGATGGCCGCCCGCATGCGCCGCGGCGAGCTCCCGTACCCGTCGGACGACGTGGCCGCCGACCGTTACCTGGCCGCCGAGGAAGCCCTGAGCGCGGCCGGCTTCACCTGGTACGAGGTCTCCAACTGGGCCACCTCGGCCGCGGCCCGTTGCCGGCACAACCTGCTCTACTGGACCGGCGGCGACTGGTGGGGTCTCGGCCCCGGCGCGCACAGCCACGTCGGCGGCGTCCGCTGGTGGAACGTCAAACACCCGGCGGCGTACGCGAAGCGCCTGGCCGACGGCGTCTCGCCCGGCCACGCCCGCGAACTGCTCACCGCCGGCGACCAACGGGTCGAGGACGTCATGCTCCGGGTGCGGCTGGCCGAGGGCATCCCGCTGGCGCGCGTCGACGATCGCGGGGCCAAACAGGCCCTCGAGGACGGTCTGCTGGTGCCCGAGGCGTACGCGAACGGGCAGTTGATTTTGAATCTGCGCGGCCGGCTGCTGGCCGACGCCGTGATCCGCGACCTCGTGTGACGCCGGGCCCCCGACCCGGCGCCTCCCTTGCCTCCGCAGTGCTATTTGATGATTTGTACCGACATCGGGTAGTTGTACGGCTCGTTGTTGCTGGCCTTGACGCCGGCGACGATGCCGAAAATGATCGCCACCAGCCAGGCCGCGGCCGTGATGATGATGCCGATCCCGATGCACGAGGTGGCCCAGCCGACCACCCCGATGATCGACCAGAGGATCTGGAAGTTCAGCGCCTTGACCGCCTCGCTGCGCAGGTACGGCGAGCGGGTGCCCTGGGAGAGCATGACGATCAGCGGTGCGATCCAGCCGCCGACGCCGCCACTGAGGAAGGCGCCGGCCGCGCCACCGAAGTGGTTGATCAGATTCCAGCTGCGGTCGTCGATGCCGCCGGTGCCGCCGCCGTACTGCGGGGGCGGCGCGTTGTAGCCACCGGGGGCCGCGTTGTACCCACCGGGGGGCGCGTTGTAGCCCCCGGGCGGCGGGTTGTAGCCCCCGGGCGGGGGCGGGTACCCACCGGACGGTGGAGGCACGTAGTCGCCGGGCGGGGGTGGCGCGTAGCCTCCGGTCGGCGGGGGAGGCGGGGGCGGGGACGCCGGGGGCGGTGTCGAACCCGAAGTCGGGTCGTTTGCCCCATATGGGTCACCGGGCGGTCTCGGCGGTTCAGTCATGGCTGCAACCGTAGGACCGCTGCTCAACCCTGGTCGAGACCGACATGCGGAACGAGTCGATGAATAGACAGTCCACTCGATCATCGCGCTGCCGCGCACGGCGACGTAGACTGGCACTCTGTCGCCCGGAGTGCCAATTCGACCGCGAGGGAGGGGTCATATGAGTCTTGATGACCGCAAACTCGAGGTCCTGCGGGCCATCGTCGAGGACTATGTCGAGACGCAGGAGCCGGTGGGCAGCAAGGCCCTGGTCGAGCGGCACCAGCTCGGCGTCTCCCCGGCGACCGTGCGTAACGACATGGCCGTGCTGGAGGAGGAGGGGTATATCCGCCAGCCGCACACCAGCGCCGGCCGGGTCCCCACCGATCTGGGCTATCGGCTGTTCGTCGACCGCCTCTCCAAGGTCAAGCCCCTCAGCCCGGCCGAGCGCCGGGCGATCGAGCGCTTCCTGGTCGGCGCGGTCGACCTCGACGATGTGGTGCACCGCACGGTCCGGCTGCTGGCCCAGCTGACCCGCCAGGTCGCGGTCGTGCAGTATCCGTCGCTCGCCCGCTCGAGCGTGCGCCATCTCGAGCTGGTTCCGATCTCCACCACCCGGCTGATGCTCGTGATGATCGCCGACACCGGGCGGGTCGAGCAGCGCCTGGTCGAGCTGCCCGGCCCGATCCCCGCCGACGACGTGCTCGACCTGCGCCGCAAGGTCAACGAGAAACTCGGCGGCCAGCGGCTCTCGGACACCCCGCCGCTGGTGCAGAGCCTGGTCGACGACTGCCCGCCCGACCGGCGCAACACGATGGCGTGCCTGGCCACCGTTCTTCTCGAGACGCTCGTCGAGCGGAACGAGGAGCGTCTGATGCTCGCCGGAACGGCGAACTTGACCCGGGGGAGTGTGCTGGACTTCCAGGGCACGCTGCGTCCCGTGCTCGAGGCCCTCGAGGAGGAGGTCATCCTGCTCAAGCTCATCGGCGACCTGGAGCCCAGCAAGACCAGGGTGCGCATCGGCGACGAGAACGAGATCGACAACCTGCGGTCGGCCTCGGTGGTCAGCACGGGCTATGGGCCGGGGGCCACTATCGTTGGTGGGCTCGGTGTGCTCGGGCCCACCCGGATGGACTACCCCGGCACCATCGCCACGGTGCGTGCGGTGGCACGCTACGTGGGCGACCTGCTGGCACAGAACTGATGGAATCGCGCTGACATTGAGGACTCCAAACCCCGTGGCCAAGGATTACTACGGCATTCTCGGCGTGAGCCGGGAAGCAACCGACGACGAGATCAAGCGCGCCTACCGGAAGCTGGCTCGGCAGTACCACCCGGACGTCAACCCGGACCCGGAGGCGGCCGAGAAGTTCAAGGACATCAACGCGGCGTACGAGGTTCTCTCCGACGACCAGAAGCGGCAGATCGTCGACCTGGGCGGTGACCCGCTCGCGCCCGGCGGCGGCATGGGCCCGGGTGGTCCCGGCGGCCCGGGCGGCCCGTTCGTCGGCTTCCAGGACATCATGGACGCGTTCTTCGGCACCGCAGCGGGTGGCTCGCGGGGCCCGCGCCCGCGGACCAGGCCGGGCGCCGACGCGATCCTGCGGCTCGAGCTCGACCTGGTCGAGACGGCGTTCGGCGTCGAGGCCCCGATCACCGTCGACACGGCGGTCCTGTGCACCCAGTGCTCCGGCGCCGGCACCGCGCCCGGCACCCACCTGGCCACCTGCGAGACCTGCGGCGGCCGCGGCGAGGTGCAGAGCGTCCAGCGCACGTTCCTGGGCCAGGTCGTGTCGTCCCGCCCCTGCTCCACCTGTCAGGGCCACGGCACGGTCATCCCGCACCCCTGCCCCACCTGCGCCGGCGACGGCCGGGTCCGCACCCGCCGCTCGCTGACCGTGAAGATCCCGGCCGGTGTCGAGGACGGCATGCGCATCCGCCTGGCCCAGCAGGGCGAGGTCGGCCCCGGCGGCGGCACGGCCGGCGACCTCTACGTCGAGATCCACGAGCGCCCGCACGACGTCTACTCCCGCAAGGGCGACGACCTGCACTGCCGCGTGACCCTCCCGATGACCGCGGCGGCGCTCGGCACCCGCCTGACGATCAAGACGCTGGACAGCGAGGAGGCGATCGAGGTCAAGTCCGGCACCCAGCCCGCTTCGACGCTCCGCATCCGCGGCAAGGGCGTGCCCCACCTGCGCGGCCAGGGCCGGGGCGACCTCTTCGTGCACCTCGACGTCAAGACGCCGACGAAGCTGACCGCCGAGCAGGAGCGCATGCTGCGAGAGTTCGCCAAAACCCGCGGCGAGGACGTGGCCGAGCTGAGCAAACAGGGCGGCTTCTTCAGCCGGATGCGCGACGCCTTCAACGGCCATTAGTTTGCCGGGCGCGCTCCAGGAACAGAGACAAAGACCATGCGGACGTACGCGACGGCACGAGTCCCAGGTCAGCCAGGCGATCGCCGTCGTTGGTCGCGCCTTTGCCGCCGGCATCCGGGCTGAGCTGCCGGGTACGGCCGGCTTCGCCGGCCGAAAAGCAACGGGCGACGCCATCCGGCGTCGCCCGTTCTCATGCGGTCTTCGTCCTTGTACTTGTGTGGCCTTGCGGAGTCAGCGGGTGGCGAGGGTGCGGCCCGCGTGGGTGGCGGCCTCGTGGGCGGCCTTCTTGAGGAGCGCCGCGGGCTCGATCAGGGCGTCCATGGCCGGGTTGACGCCGGCCAGGGTCAGCTCGCGCTCGATCAGGGTGAGGTCGGCGCCCCAGACATCGGCGACGATGCGGCGCAGGTACGCCGTGTTGTGGTCCCAGCCCTCGCGCGGGGTGCCGGGGCCGTAGCCGCCGCCGCGGGTGGTCAGCACGATGGCCGGCTTGCCGTCCAGCAGGCGCTCGCCGTGCTCGCCGCCGGCGATGGCCAGGTCGATCCAGGTCTTGACGTGCTGCGAGACGCCGTAGTTGTAGAACGGCAGAGCGAGGATGGCGGCGTCCGCGTCCCGCAGCTCGGCCGCCAGCGTCCGGGCCAGCGCTTGCGCCTGCCGCTGCTGGTCGGTGTACTGCTCCTCGGGGACGAACCGGGCGTGGATGGCGTTCGGCCACGCGTCCGCCGGCAGCGGGTCGGCGCCCAGGTGGCGGCGCACGAACGTGGTCTCCGGCCGGACGGCCAGCCATTCGGCCTCGGCGATGTCGGCCAGCTCGCTGCTGGCCGAATTCGGGCCCTGGATGCTGGCGTCGATGCGAAGAACGGTCACGGGAAGACGCTCCTTGGGATACCAGTATTGAATGTTCAATACGAAGCTTGCCACGGGCGGTGTTGAATGTTCAAGACGGCTACTCTTTGGTGGTGAACAACACGGCGCCGAACTCCGACGTCCCCTGGCTGACCGACCACGAGCGGGTCGCCTGGATGTCCCTCATGTCGCTGCTGATGAGCCTGCCCTCGGCGATCGATGCCCAGCTCAAGCGGGATTCCGGCCTGAATTTCTTCGAGTATTCGATCCTGAGCGCGCTCTCCCGCCCGCCCGGCCGCCCGGTGCGGATGAACGCCTTGGCCCTGTTCGCGGGCGGCTCGGCGTCGCGCCTGTCGCACGCGGTGAGCCGGTTGGAACGGCAGGGCTGGGTGCGGCGCGTGGTACACAGCAGCGAGGTCCGTTGCACCGAGGCGATGCTCACCGAGAAAGGGTTCGCCGTTCTCTCGGCGGCCGCGCCGGACCATGTGCGCGAGGCCCGGCGCCTGGTCTTCGACGCGATCACGCCGGAGCAGGTCGAGCAGCTGCGGCAGATCTCCCGGCAGCTCGTCGAGGCGTCGTCCCCCGAGTTCGCCACGGCCCTCGACCGAGCCATCTCCGAGGCGGCCGCGGTGGACGACGCCGCCCCCGGCCAAGCCGTCGTCGCAACTGCCGCCGGCTCGCCGTGCGCCGCCCCCGAGCATCTGGGCGCCGACCGGGGGCAGGCGGGCGCTGACCATGCGGGCTCCGAGTGCCCGGGCGCTGACCGTGCGGGCTCCGAGTGCCCAGACGTCGACCGCGCCGGCTTCGTCGAGCATGTGCGGGCCGAGCGATGAGGCCGGGGCGTTCGCGGGTGGTGTGGTGAGCGGGCGGCGGGGGCCGGCGTGGCGGGTTCGGCGTGGGTGGCTGTGGCTGCTCAAGAACACGCTCAACCGGGTCACGACGCCGATGGCGCGGGCCGGGGTCGGGCCGTTGGCGCTGGTTCGGCACGTGGGCCGGAAGACGGGCCGCCGGTATGAGACGCCGCTGCTGCTGGCCCGGCTCGGCGACGACTTCGTGGCCGAGCTGACCTATGGGCCGGACGTGTCCTGGTATCGCAACGTCGAGGCGGCCGGCCGCTGTGAGGTGGTGGCCGGCGGGCGGGTCTTCGCGATCGACCGGATCGACGTGCTGCCGGCCGCGGAGGGGTTGCGCGCCTTCGGCTATCCGGCAGCGTGGGTGCTGAGGCTGTTGCGCCGGCGCGACTTCCGGCTTCTGCGCAGGGCCGAATAGGCCCGGCCACAACTACCCGCGAGAGGCGCGTCCACGGCCTTTTGTTGCAGGCGGTCGCGTTGTCGACCGGGGACCTGTCGCACGCGTACGCCGGAATGGTTTAGATCTTGGTTCTGGCTCTTTCGATCAGGAGCGGGATCAGTTCGACGCGCCAGGTTTCCAGGTGGATGCTGCCGGAGGACATGCCGCCGTGGGCGAACTCCTCGCGGAACACCGACGGCTCGGTCTCGGTGGCCAGGTCGACGGCGACCAGGCGGTTGAAGGCCGTGTAGAGCATCGCCTCGACCTCACCGAGGGTGGGCGGCAGGTAGGAACCGGCCAGGTGATCGCGCATGGCCTGCCAGACCCACGGATCGCCGCGCAGGCCCCAGCGGTCGGGCGGGGGCTCGAAGAGATCGTCCACCGTCTTCACAATGTCAACTGTGGCATCGGGCGGCCGGATCCGCACGTCGGGCGGTCAGACGGTTACCGCGGGGACGGCGGCGGTCAGCGACCAGTCGTGGCCGATGTCCGCGGCGGTGCGAAGCAGCCTGGGCAGATGCTCCTCGAGCAGGGTCTCCACCGAGGTCTCCGCGGCGTGCACGGTCACGTTGATCGCGGCGATCACGGTGCCGTCGCCGTCGCGCACACCGGTCGCGATCGAGCGGATGCCGGGCGCCAGATCCTGATCGGCGAGCGCCCAGCCCTTGGCCCGCACCTCGCGGAGCGCGGCCTCCAGGTCGGTGGCCGACGGCTGCCAGCGCGGGGTGATGCCGGAGCGGGACGGCTCGGCGAGCACGGCCGGCAGCGCCGCGGGCGGGAGGGCGGCCAGCAGGACCTTGCCCATCGAGGTCGCGGGGGCGGGAAAGCGGGTGCCGATGGTGACGGCCAGGGTGACGATCTTGGAAACCGCGACCCGGGCCACGTACACGATGTCGCCGCCGTCGAGCTGGGCCATCGAGGTGGACTCGTTGGTCTGGGCGACCAGCTTCTCCATGTGCGGGCGGGCGACGTCCCACATGCTCAGGGCGTTCACGTACGCCATGCCCAGCTCCAGCACGCGCGGGGTCAGCGCATAGCCCCGCTCGGCGGCCCGGACGTAGCCGAGCGCCTCCAGCGTGATCAGGATGCGCCGGACCGTGGGGCGGGCGAGGCCGGTCTCGCCGGCGATCTCGCTCAGCGTCATCGCGGGCGTGCCGGGGCGGAAGGAGCGCAGGACGTCGAGGCCGCGGGCGAGCGCCTCGATGAAATCGGGCCCCGCGCCCCTTCCGCTGTCGGTCATTGCTGAGTCACCTTTGTCATGCCCTCCTGGCCCTCGCCTGCGAGGCCGTCGTTATGTCCGGCTGGGTGCCGCTCGGTGCAGTCGGTCATGACGGGGAACCCTACTTGGTGTACTGGTAGGGGTTGTGCAGGACGCGGGCCTCGGGGATCTCCGGGTTCATGCCGCGCTCCCAGGCCTGTTCGCCCAGTGTCTCGCGCAGGTAGTCGACCGTGGCGGCGACCTTGGCACGGGCCGCGGCGACGTCCGCGCCGACCAGCTTGCCGTCGCGCTTGACCACCTTGCCGCCGACCACGACGGTGTCGACGTCCCCGCGCTGCGCCTGGAAGACCACGTGACCGTACGGGTTGAGCACGGGGAACATGGCCGGCGACGCGTCGTTCTTGATCAGCACGACGTCGCCCTGGCGGCCCGGGGTGAGGGCGCCGATCGAGGAGTCCAGGCCGAGCGCCTTGGCGCCGCCCCGGGTGGCCCAGTCCACGACCTGCTCGGCGCGCAGCTGGTGGTGGGTGACGGTCTCCTTCTTGCCGTGCGCCTCCTGGTGCTCGCGGACCCGGTCGGCGCTGAGCGTGGTGCGCATCGCCGAGAAGAGGTCGCCGCTCCACCACACGCTGGTGTCCATCGACAGCGACACCGGCACGTCGTGCTTGCGCAGCTGCCAGGTGGGCGGGTAGCCCTGGCCGGCGCTCTGCTCGCTCTCGGTGGAGACCGACACCGACCCGCCGGTGGCGGCGATCCGGTGGTACGAGTCGCTGCTGAGCGAGGCGGCGTGGACGTAGACCGTCCCCGGGGTCATGAAGCCGTTCTCGTACATCAGCCGGATGCCGTCGTCGGTGGTGACGCCCCAGACGCCGGCGTGCGTGGTGACCGAGACGCCCAGGTCGCGGGCCACCTCGAAGGCCGCCTTCTCCTGGAACGCGGGGTCGCCGGGGATGTCGAACGCGAGCTGGAAGCCGGCCAGCTTGCCGCCGTCGATCCGGCGGCGGTAGAAGTCGTGGAACGCGTCGGAGGTCGACCACTCCCACGGGCCCTGCTGGATGTTGCCGTAGGCGAGCACGAACCGGCCCGGCACCGCCTCGAGCGCGTCCACGGCCGCGTCGGCGTGGTCGGTGGTCTGCAGGCCGTGTGACCAGTCCACGGTGGTGGTGACGCCGGAGTCGATCGCCTCGAGCGCGCCGAGCAGGTTGCCGGCGTAGATGTCCTCGGGGCGGAAGAGCTTGCCGGACTCGAGGTAGTACCAGACGAAGTACTGGGTGAGGGTCCAGTCGGCGCCGTAGCCGCGCATGGCGGTCTGCCACATGTGCCGGTGCGTGTCGACCATGCCGGGCATCACGATGCCGCCGGTGGCGTCGATCTCGACGGCGCCCTCGGGCGCGGTCAGGCCCGGCCCGACCTCGGCGATGCGGCCGTCAATGATCAGCACGTCGGCGCCGGGCAGCACCGTGTGCGCGTCGTCCAGGGTGAGAACCAGGCCGTTTCGGAAGATCACCGGCCGGTCGCTGTCGCTCATCGCCCATCCTTTCACGGTTTCCGGACCACTGTCCGCAGAGCGGGCAGGGCGAGTGGCGCCAGTGTGCGCCGGGTCACGCCCGGGGTCAATAAGCCGAGCCGACGTTGTTGACAGTCCTGCTCCCACAGCGCAAGCTGACTTGGCGGACGAGTGTCCGCAGAACGGGCGGTGATGATGGCGCAGGGTCCCTTGCACGGTCTGCTGGTGGCCGATTTCTCCCGGATCCTGGCCGGGCCGTACGCGACGATGCTGCTGGCCGACCTCGGTGCTCAGGTGATCAAGGTGGAGGGGCCCGGTGGGGACGACACCCGGACCTGGATGCCACCGGTCCGTGACGGCGTCTCGACCTATTATCTCGGGATAAACCGGAATAAGCGGTCTATTGCGCTGAACTTGAAGGACCCCGATGATCAAGAGCTTGCGCGGTCGCTGGCCGCGCGGGCGGACGTGATGATCGAGAACTTCAAGCCGGGGGGTCTGGCCCGCTTCGGGCTTGATTATGCGTCCGTGTTGTCGCTCAACGAGAAGATCATTTACGCAAGCATCAGCGGCTTCGGGTCCGGGGCCGGGTCCGATCTGCCCGGATATGATCTGATGGTTCAGGCTATTTCGGGGCTGATGAGCTTGACGGGCGACGCCGACGGGCCGCCGTACCGCGCCGGGATCTCGGTGTTCGACGTGATGGCCGGGATGCACGCGACGATCGGCATTCTCTCCGCCCTGCACCATCGTGCCGCCACCGGGCGCGGCCAGCACGTCGAGGTCAACCTGCTCTCGTCGGCCCTCTCCGGCCTGGTCAACCACTCCAGCGGGTACGTCGCCGGGGGCACGGTCCCGTTCCGGATGGGCAACGCGCACCCCAGCCTCTTCCCGTACGAGCCGCTGCCCACCGCCGACGGCGAGCTCATCGTGATCGCCGGCAACGACGGCCAGTTCCGCAAGCTGTGCCAGGTGCTCGACCTGCCCGACCTGCCGTCCGACCCGCGCTTCGCCCGCAACCAGGACCGTACGGCGAACCGCGCGGAGCTACGCCCGATCCTGGTGGAACGGCTCGCCAAGCGGGGCAGGCAGGAGTGGTTCGACGACCTGATCGCGGCCGGCGTGCCGTGCGCGCCGATCAACACGATCGACGGCGGCGTGGCGTTCGCTTCTTCGCTCGGCCTGGATCCGGTGATCTCCGCCGGCGGCGTTCCCGGCGTCCGCAACCCGATCACCTTCTCCGAGACCCCACCGGCGTACGAGCTGCCGCCGCCGGGACTCGACGAACACGGTGAGGAGATCCGCGCGTGGCTTCGTCAGAATTGAGCTTCCCGACCGGGCTGGGCACGTCCACCGCCTCTTCGATCTCCCTGCTCGGCCAGGACCTGGCGGCCGACCTGATGGGCAAGGTGGGCTTCGGCGAGCTTGCGTTCTGGCTGGTCGCCGGGCGGCGGCCGACGCCGGGCGAGGTGCGGCTGTTCGAAGCGGTGCTGGTGGCGCTGGCCGACCACGGCTTCACGCCCACCGCGATCGCGGCCCGGCTCACCTACCTCTCGGCCCCCGACTCGCTGCAGGGCGCCCTCGCCGCCGGCCTGCTCGGCGGCGGCTCGCGCTTCCTCGGCGTGACCGAGGACTGCGGGAAGTTCCTCGCCGACACCCTGGCCGCGGCCGGCGCCGAAGACGACACCCCGGCCGCGGCCGGCGATGACCGGGACTACGACGCGATCGCGCTGGCCGCCGTGCGCCGGGCCCGCGAGGAGAAGCGGTTCGTCCCCGGCCTGGGCCACCCGGTGCACAAGGAGCAGGACCCGCGCACGCCGGTGCTGATCGCCATCGCGGAGGAGGAGGGCCTGCGCGGCCCGCACCTGCGGCTGTTCGAGGCGATCGGCCGGGTGCACCCGCAGGTGCTCGGCAGGCGGCTCCCGCTGAACGGCGCCGGCGTCTGCGGCGCCGCGCTGGCCGACCTGGGCCTGCCGACCGACCTGCTGCGCGGATTCGCGCTGCTGGCCCGGGCCGCCGGGCTGCTCGGCCAGCTGGCCGAGGAGCGCCGCCGGCCGATCGCGAACCAGATCTACCTGACCGTCGACCGGAACGCCGTCTACGAACCCCGAGAGGACTGACTATGGCCAGCATCGTCGCGGTCATCGCCTCCACCCACCATCCGTTCTACTACCGGGCCAGCACCTCCACCGGCGAGGACCGGCCGCCGTTCGCCGACGAGTGGGTCCGGAAGATCACCGCGTTCCGGGAGACGCTGACCCGGGCGAACCCGGACGTGCTGGTGATGGTCGGCTCCGATCACTTCCACCAGCTGTGGCTGGACAACATGCCGCAGTTCCTGGTCGGCAAGGCGCCGTTCTACGACGCCAACTGGTACAACGAGGAGCGCGAGTTCGGCCTGCCGCGGATGCTGCTCAAGGGCCAGGAGGACCTCTCCGCGCACATCCTGCGGGCCGGCCTGGACTCGGGCTTCGACCTGGCGTTCAGCAACGAGCTGCGGATCGACCACAGCGTCACCTGCCCGATCATCACGCTGCGGCCCGAGGCGGACCTGCCGATCGTGCCGATCTACACGAACATCTTCGCGCCGCCGCTGCCGCAACCGAAGCGGTTCGTACAGCTGGGCGAGGCCATCCGCCGCATCGTCGAGGAGTGGCCGTCGCATCTCCGCGTCGCGGTCATCGGCACCGGGCACCTGTCGCTCGAGCTGGGCGGCCCGCGGCAGTTCGGGCCGCACGGGCCGGACCCGGAGTTCGACCGGCGGGCGGTCGAGTGGATCGCCACCGGCGACCTGGACAACTGCCTGCGCGAGGTGTCGCTGGAGAGCCTGCACGCGCCGGGCAACGCCACCCACGGCTTCATGGACTTCATGCTGATGATGGGCGTCGCGGGCGCCGGGGCGAAGGCCGATTACGTCGACACCCTTGACCTCTTCCACACGATGGAGGCTTACTTCACCTGGTACCCGAACGGAGCGCCGGCATGAGCAAGTACCTGCTGAACAAGTTCCTGTACACGGTGGACCGCGACCCATCCCTGGTCGAACGCTACCGGGACTCGCCGGGCGAGATGGTCAGCTGGTGGGAGGCGGAACGCGCGAACGCCGTGCTCAACTGCGTCACCGGCGAGGCCAGCACGTGGCAGCGCTTCACGGACGAGGAACGCACGGCGCTGGTCGAGCATGATCACTGCAAGTTGTTCGAGCTGGGCGCGCACCCGTTCCTCACGCTCACCCTGTTCATCGCGATGTTCGAGCGGGACAACACCGAGCCGCTGGAATACCAGAAGGCGTACGGCGCGCGGATGGCTCACTTCGCGCTGCCCTACCCGGACATCGCGACATGATCCCGGCGGCCGTGCTGCGGATCTGTGGCCGGCCCCCGGCGCTGGAGAAGCGGCCGGCGCCGGTGCCGGGCGCGGGCGAGGTGCCGATCACCGTGGCGGCCGCGCCGATCACCCCGCTCGACCTGCTCTGCGCGACCGGCACCAGCTACTTCGGGGTGCCGGCCACGCCGTACGTGCCGGGGGTGCAGGGCGCCGGGTACCGCGACGACGGCACGCCGGTGTGGTTCGCCACCTCGGCCGGGATGCGGCCCGGTGACGGGAGCATGGCGGCGGCCGTGTCGGTGCCGTACGTGGATGTCGTGCCACTGCCGCGCGGGGTGCCGCTGCCGCTGATCGCGGCGCTCGGGCTCTCCGCGGTGGCGGCGCACTCGGCGCTGACCCGTACCGGGGGGCTGACGCCCGGGGAGACCGTGGTGGTGCTCGGCGCCGGTGGCGTGGTCGGGCAGGCCGCCATCCAGCTCGCCCTGCTCTCCGGCGCGGGCCGGGTGATCGCCGTGTCCCGCTCGGTGGCGGCGCTCGAGCGGGCCATCCGGCTCGGCGCCGAGGAGGCCGTCCGGCTGCTCCCGGAGGACGACCCGGTCTCACTCGCCGACCGGCTGCGGGTCGCCACCGGGCCGGCCGACCTGGTGCTCGACCCGGTCTTCGGGGTGCCGGCCGCGGCCGCGCTGCGGGTGCTGCGCCCCGGCGGCCGGCTGGTCAACCTGGGCAGCACGGCCGCGCCGACCGCGCCGATCGACTCGGCGACGCTGCGCAGCGGTTCGCTGCGGGTGCTCGGCTACACCAACAACGCGCTCTCGGTGGCGCAGCGGGCCGAGTCGCTGGGCGAGGTGGCGTCGTTCGCGGCCGCCGGCCGGCTGACCGTCGCGCACGAGTTGGTGCCGTTCGCCGACGTCGCCGAGGCCTGGGCACGCCAGGCCGCCGGCGACACGAACGGGCGGATCGTTCTAGTCCTGTAGCACCTCGACGTTCAACGCGGCGAGCTGCGTCGGGTCGGTGATCGCGTCCAGCACGGTGATCAGGCCGTCCACGATGGTGACCCGCAGCGCGACCTTGACCGCGCCCTCGAGCACCACGGCGATGCCGAGCGCGCCGTCGAGCAGGGCCGGGCGGGCTGCCTGCGCGCGGCCGGCGAAGAAGCGCGCCACCCCGTCGGCGCCGCGCTGCTGGCTGACCGGCCCGATCCGCATCTCGACGTCCGGGTCGAGCAGGGCGAGCAGCATGCCCAGGTCGCCGCCGCGGGAGGCGTCCAGGAACGCGTCGACCACCCGGCGGTCGGCGGGCGTGCCCGCGTTCGGGGTGGTGCGTACCCGGCGACGGGCCCGGCTGGCGAGCTGGCGGGCCGCGTCCGGCGAGCGGCCGACGATCGGCGCGATCTCCTCGAACGACACCGCGAACATGTCGTGCAGCACGAAGGCGAGCCGCTCGGCCGGGGTCAGCGTGTCCAGCACCACCAGCAACGCGAGGCCGACCGAGTCGGCCAGCATGGCCTGCTCCTCGGGGCTCGCCGCGGCGGCCGGCTGCTCGGCGGCGTACTCGTCCTCGCGGCGGGCGGTCCGCGACCGCAGCATGTCCAGGCAGACCCGGCCGACCACGGTGGTCAGCCAGGCCGAGAGGTTGGCCACCTCGTCGCCGCCGCTGCGGCTCAACCGCAGCCAGGCCTCCTGCACCGCGTCGTCGGCCTCGGCGGTGTTGCCCAGCATGCGCAGCGCCACCGACCGCAACCGCGGCCGGTTCGCCTCGAACTGATCCGCCAGCACCACGTTGTCCATCGTTGTCCCGCCCCCTTTGTGGCTTATGCCACATCGGTCACATTCGCCGTACGGCCTTCGTCTACCCACCGACGAACCAGAGCGCGCCGATGTGACGGCGCCGGCGAAATCGAAGGAGAAAGACGATGACTGCTCGTCTCGAGAACCCCACCGCGTTGATGCCGGACACCGTGAAGGCGGTCAACATTCTCTACAAGTCGGCGCACTCGGCCGGCCTGGACCCGGTCGTGCTGGAGCTCGTCCACCTGCGGGCCAGCCAGATCAACGGCTGCGGGCCGTGCGTCGACTCCGGCGCCCGGGCGATGCGCAAGGCCGGCCAGAGCGACGACCGGCTCTTCGCGGTTCCGGTGTGGCGGGAGACGCCGTACTTCACCGAGCCCGAGCGGGCCGCGCTGGCCCTGGCCGAGTACGCCACCCGGCTGGCCGACCGGGCGGACGCTGTGCCGGACGAGATCTGGGACGAGGCCGCCAAGCACTTCGACGAGAAGCAGCTGGCCGCGATCGTGCTGTGGATCGCGACCACGAACTTCTTCAACCGGATCAACGTCACCACCCGGCAGCCCGCCCCGCAGAACTGGGGCTGAGTCGGTCGGGAGTGGTCAGGACCAGGGCGTGCCGTGCTCCCGGGGCACGACCGCCCGGCCCCGGGCCGGCTGCGGCGCGCGGGCCCGGCCGACGAAGACGCTGGTCAGCGCGGGCGGCCCGGCCGCGGGCCGGGGCCGCCGGCCGCGCGCGATCAGCAGGATGACGATCGCCACCACGGTCGCGAGCCCGGTGGCGATCAGCATCGACCCGACGATCGTGCTCCGCACCCGGGTGGCGCCGCCCGGGGCGGCGCCCGGCGCGGGCACCACGGCGTCCCCGGTCAGCGTCAGGTCGCCGGTGTCGATCCGGACGTTCACGGTGGCCGGCAGCTTCGGCGGGGTCGCGAAGCACACCAGGTAGCGGTCGCGCAGCGTGGACTCGACCTGATCGAGGGCGGGCACCACCACCGGCTCGCTCGCCGGGGCGAAGAAGCCGCCGGTCGCCGCCGCCGCGTCGGACCAGAAGCCGCTGGCCGCGGCGGTGCCGACCACCACGAGGATGGTGCCGGCCGCGCGGAAGTCGTCGGCGAGATCGGCGGCGCGGGTCCCGCCGGCGTTCGCCGCCGAGGTGTAGAGGACCACCACCCGGCGGCCGGTCTCGACCCGGGGGAACTGCGAGCGGGCCAGGGTCAGCGCGGCCGTGGTGTCCCGGTCGCCGTCGGCGCGGATGCCGGTGAGCGCGCCGACCACGCCGGACGGCCCGCGCAGCGCGCCGGTGGCCGGGGTGGCCGGGCGGCGGTCGGGGATGACCACGGCCTGGGTGCTGGTGGGCGCCTCGAGGATGAACCGGGCGGCGGCGCTCAGCCAGGCCGGCAGGGTCGCGGCGCCGGCGGTGGAGGCGTCCACCACGATCGTGACGGCCAGGCCGTCGGACATCACCGGGACCAGGTCGGCGCTCTCCTTCTGGCCGTTCAGGGTGACCTCGACGCTGCGCTTACCGGTGCCGTTGCTGGCGCTCAGGTCGACCACCAGGGTCGTCTCGCCGCCGCCGCTGAGCACGCCGGCCACCGGCAGCGGCACGGCGGCCTGCGCCGGTGGGGGAGCGAGCAGCGGCCCGGCCAGCAGCACGATCACCGCGACACCCCAGCGCCGCACGCGGCCGTGGGCCCGCTCAGGCGGGCGTGGCGAACGCGATGACATTGTCCCGGTAGCTTCCGCGAGCCCGGTCGAAGCTGCCGCCGCAGGTGACGAGCCGGAGGGTGGGGTCCAGGGTGGGCGCGTACACCAGGTCGGTGGGGAACTGCACCTTCGGCACCTTGGTGACCTGCGTTATCCGGAAGGTGGCCGAGCTGCCGTCGGCCCGGTCGACCTGGATGGTGGTGCCCGGCCGCGCCCGGTAGAGGTCGAAGAAGATGCCCGGCCCGGCCGTCGAGTCGACGTGGCCGAGGATCACCGCGGGCCCGGCCTGGCCGGGACGCGGGCCGTACTCGTACCAGCCGGCGATGTCGGTGGTGGCCGGGACCGCGATCGTGCCGTCCTTCTGCAGGCCCAGCTTTTCGATCTTGGCGTTCACCTGGAGCGCCGGGATCCGCAGCCGGACCGGCAGGGCCACCTCGTCGAAGGTGCGCACCGACTTGAACGCCTCGGCCGGCGCCTGGTCGCCGGCCGGTGGCGCGGCCACGACGGCAGTGCCGGGGCGGCCGACCGCGGCGGGCGGCGCGGCGCCGGCCAGCGCGGCGAGCAGCCCGAGGCCGAGCGCGGCCAGGACCGTGGTCCGGGCGTACGGCGGCATCAGTGTTTTTCCACGATCGCGGCCAGGCCGCCGTACCCGGTCTGGGCGCCGCCCTGCGGCAGCTTCGCCGCGACGGACGCGCCGAACGCGTCGGCCATCGTCCGGGCCAGGTCGAACATCTCCTGGTACGTGTCGTAGGCGACGTCGTGCGCGGTGGCGTAGTCCTTGTTCGCGTACGCGTCGGCGTGCCTCATCAGCATCATGTCGTGCTTCTGGAGCGCCGCGGTGACATCCGGCGTGCTGATCCGCTTGCCGGTGGCGCCGGAGAGGAACGCGCCCATCCGCTTCTCGACGTCGGCCATCGCGGTCCTGGCCTCGTTCTGCTTGGCCGTGTCGCCGGCGGCCTCGGCGCTCGCATACGCCACCAACTGCTCGACGTGGTCGGCCCACAGCGACTGGAACTGCTTGGCCGCGGCCGCCCCGAACAGCGTGTCGATCGCGGCGGTCAGGTCCTTGGTGTTCCCGTTGATCATCTGGCCGGAGGCGGCGAAGTCGGGCGAGCGGGTCACCGCGGCGCGGGTGAGGTCTTCGACCAGCGCGGCGTGCTCGGCGAGCAGCTTGCCCAGCTGGGAGCGCAGCCGCCAGAGCGGTTGCTGCAGGGTGGCCCGGTCGGCCGGGGGCAGCAGCGCGTTCGCGAGGGTCAGCCCGAGGTCGTACGTGTGTTGATAGCCCATCCGGTACATCTGGTCGGCGCCGGCGTAGTCCTTGGCCGCGTACGCGTCGGCCTGCGCTGTCAGATGTCCGACATGCTCGACGATCGCCCCACGGGCCGCCTTCTGGGACAGCCGCCCGTGCGAGGCCGCCGCGAAGAAGTCGCCGAGCTCCTGTTCGTACTCGACGAGTTCCTTGCGCGCGTCCGCCTGGGCGGCGGCGTCCTGCGCCGCGAGCGCGCCCGCGTACGAGAACAGCGTGACGATGTGCTCGGACCACATCGGACTGAACTTGTCGGCCGCCGCCTTGCCGAACAACTGGCCGACCAGGTTGGTCATGGCCGTCGTGTTCTTGCCCAGCGCGGCGTTCGCGGCCTGCACGAAGTCGTCGTCGCCGCGGATGCGGCTGCGCATCAGGTCGGCCGCGAGCACCGAGTGCTGACCGAGCAGCGCCTCGAACTCGATCGCCAGATCGGCCGCCGAGGGGGCCGCTTGATAGCGGACCGGCTCGACCGCCGGTGCCGCCGAGGGTGCCAAAAAGAGGAGACCGGCAGAGAGGAGAGGCAGCGCCCGCCAGAGCCGACCAGATCCAGGTATCCGCATGTGCCTCATCGCCAAGCTTCGCCACGGAGGAAGTCAGGGCCGACCATAACGCCACGCCGCCAGCCGCGCGAGCCCGTAGAGCGATCCCTCCCGCACTGAGCGTCCATGCAGTACGGTCATCTTTGCTCAATGACACACATTGATCTTCGGAGTGACCGGCATGGTGACGGTGGGGCAGCGGGTCGCCGAGCGCTACCGGCTCCTGCGTCCGCTCGCCGCCGGGGGCATGGGCGGCGTGTGGCTCGCCCACGACGAGGCCGGCGACGATTTGGTCGCGCTCAAGAAGTGCGCCGTGCCCGACGGCCTCACCCGGGACGAGCAGGATCTCTTCCGGGTGTGGACGGTCCGTGAGGCCCGGGCGTTCGCCGGCGTCGGCCACCCCAACGTGGTGCGCACGCTGGACGTGCTGCCCGGCGACGACGACCCGTGGATCGTCATGGAGTATGTGCCGTCCCGCTCGCTGCAGCAGGTGATCGACGAGTCGGGCGCGCTGCCGCCGGCCCGGGTGGCCGGCATCGGCCTCGCCGTGCTGGACGCGCTGCTGGCCGTACGCCGGATGGGTCTGCTGCATCTGGATGTCAAACCCGGCAACGTGCTGATCGCCGACGACGGCCGGGTGATGCTCACCGACTTCGGCCCGGCGGTCACCACCGAGGGGGTCCGGGCGCTGGCCACCGCCGGCATCATCCTGGGCTCGCCGAAATACCTGGCGCCCGAGCGGCTGTACGACGGGGTCGCGCTGCCCGAGTCGGACCTGTGGTCGCTGGGCGCGACGCTCTACCACGCGGTCGAGGGGCATCCGCCGTTCGTCCGGGACACCACGGCCGCGACGCTGCTGGCGCTCACCGAGGGCCCGCCCGAGCCGCCGGCCCGGGCCGGCGCGCTCGTCCCGGTGATCGCCGGCCTGCTGCGCATCGACCCGGAGGCCCGGCTCGGCCCGGAGGCGGTGGAGGAAGGGCTGCGGGCGGCGATCCGGCAGCCGTCCGCCGGCCCGGCGCTGCCCGCCCCGGCGCCCTCCACCCGGGCTGACCCGGCTCCGGAACCGGTCGCGAGTCGGCCGGCGGCGTCCCGCGGGGCCGGCCGGCGGACGGTCGTGCTCGCCGGCACCCTGGTCGTGCTGATCGCGGCGCTGGTCATGATCCTCGTGGTGACCCGGCCGGGCCGGCAGCCCACCGCCGGCCCGCCGCCCACCTCGGCCGTGCAGGTGGAGGTCGCCGCCCCGGCGCCGCCGCCCAAGGGCTTCGTCTGGCACGTCCGGCCCGGCGAGTTCCGGGTGGCGCTGCCGCAGTCGTGGAGCGCCGGCCAGTCCGGACCGTTCGCGGCGGCCGGGCCGCACGGCACCCCGCAGTTGTCCGCGCGGGTGGTGTCGACGCCGCTCAATCCGGTGGCCATGCTGACCGGCGAGGAGTCGACGATCGGCCTGCCCGGGTACCGCCGGATCCGGATCGTGGACCAGCCCGACGACGTGTGGTGGCAGAAGGCGACCGTGTGGGAGTTCACCTACCAGCGGGGCGGCGACACGATGCGGGCCATGCAGGTGGTGATCCCCGATCCGGCGAGCCGGAAGAGCATCGTCCTGGACTGGCGGACGCCGCGGACGGACTGGGCCCGGGACCTCACCACTTTTGATCAAATCGCGGGCACCTTCAGCTCTCTCTTAGGAGAATGACGTACGGTGCGGGAGTGTCCGCACCGCGCCTCCGGATCGAGCTCATCGCGTGACATCGCATGCTTCCCTGGTGCGGACGGGTCAGCTCGTCGCCGACCGATATTGGCTGGTCAAGCCCCTCGGTGGGGGCGGCCTGGGCCGGGTCTGGCTGGCCCGCGACCGCACCGACGACCGGCCGGTGGCGATCAAGCGCTGCGCCCTGCCGGAGGGTCTCGCCCCCGAGGCGGGTGGCCTGTTCTTCGCCTGGACGGTCCACGAGGCGCGGGAGCTGGCCCGGCTGCGCCACCCGAACGTGGTGCGCGTCCTCGACGTGATCCCGGACGACGAGCCGTGGATCGTCATGGAGTACGTCCCGTCCCGCTCGCTGCAGGACGTGATCGACGAGTCCGGCCCGCTGTCGCCTCTGCGGGTCGCCGAGATCGGCCTGGCCATGCTCGACGGCCTGAACGCCGTGCGCCGGGCCGGCCTGCTGCACCTGGACATCAAGCCGGGCAACGTGCTGATCGCCGACGACGGCCGGGCGATGCTCACCGACTTCGGCCCGGCGGTCACCACCGTCGGCCTGCGGGCGCTCGCCGCGGCCGGCATCGTGCTCGGCTCGCCGAAATACCTCGCGCCCGAGCGGCTGATCGACGGGATCGGGCTGCCCGAGTCGGACCTGTGGTCGGTGGGCGCCACCCTCTACTACGCGGTGGAGGGCCGGCCGCCGTTCGCGCGCCCGACGATCGACGCCACCCTGCTGGCCATCGCCGGCGAGCGCCCCGATCCGCCCCGCCGGGCCGGCCCGCTCACCGGCGTGCTGGCCGGCCTGCTGCGGCACCGGCCGGCCGACCGGCTGACCGCCGGCGCCGCCGGGGCGGCGCTGAGCGAGATCGTGCTGGAACCGGTCGATGGCCCGGCCGGCCTGGCCTGGCGGCGCCGCCCGAGCCGGGAGCGGGTCGGCTTCGCGGTCCTGGCCGCGGTGGTGACCGCGCTGCTCGCGGTGGTCACCGTGCTGGCGCAGCGGTCCGGCGGCGCATAATTCTCCGGTGTCCGCGCCCCTGTTCCTGGTCGACGACCTGCCCGCCGGCCCGTCCTACACGCTGACCGGGCCGGAGGGCCACCACGCCGCCACCGTGCAGCGGCTGCGCGCCGGCGAGGCGCTGATCCTCGCCGACGGGCGCGGCGGCGTCGCGACCGCCGAGGTCATCGCGGTCGGCAAGGGCACCGTCGAGGTGCGGGTCACCGCCCGCGAGCGCACGGCGGCCGCCGCTCCCCGGCTGGTGGTGGCGCAGGGCATCGCCAAGGGCGACCGGGGCGAGCTGGCCGTGCAGGCGATGACCGAGATCGGGGTGGACGAGATCCTGCCCTGGGCCGCGTCCCGGTCGGTGGCGCAGTGGCGGGGCGAGCGCGGGGCCAGGTCCCGGGAAAAGTGGGCGGCCACCGCGCGGGAGGCCGCCAAGCAGGCCCGGCGTGCCTGGCTGCCGGTGGTCGGCGGCGAACCGGACTGCTCGACCAAGCAGATCGCGGCCCGGCTGGCCGGCGCGGCGGCCGGGTTCGTGCTGCACGAGGAGGCCACCGTGCGGCTGGCCGGGGCCGAGTTGCCCACCGATGGCGAGATCGTGCTGGTGGTCGGGCCGGAGGGCGGCATCGCCGACGCCGAGCGGGCCGCGTTCGAGGAGGCGGGGGCGGTGGCGGTGCGGTTGGGGCGCGAGGTGTTGCGTACCTCCACCGCGGGTGTCGCCGCGCTCTCCGTGCTCTCCGCCCGCCTCGGGCGCTGGTAGAGCGACGTAGACCTACCGGGCCCGCTCGAGCTGACGGCGGTCCAGGCCGGGCAGCACGATCGACGCGTCGAGGCCGTCGCCGGAGGAGATCTGGCCGGCCACCCGGGCGGCGATCCGGCGGGTGATCATCTTGCGCAGGCCACGGCCCCGGATGCTGCCGCGGAAGTCCGAGCCGGGCCGGCGCAGGCGGCCGGCCTGCCGGGCGATCGAGGGGATGAGCTCCGGGAACGGCGTGTGCAGCGCCTCGGTCGAGGGCGAGCCGAGGTAGTCGAACGGCGCCGAGCCGGCCATCGGCGCGAACTCCACGCCGATCAGCTTGAGGTTGCGGTGGGCGCGGTAGTCCAGCATCGCGACCAGGTGGCGTACGCCGGCCAGCCGCCCCGCGTTGAGGAACGTGCGGTAGAGCAGCGAGCTGACCGCCAGCCCGGAGCGGCCGCCACGGTAGGCGGGCAGCACGGCGAGCGTGGCGAAGTCCCAGATCCGGCCGGTGTGCATGCCGTGCAGGGCGACGATCGTGGACAGGTCGGTGTCGATGCACGCGGGCGCGTCGTCGAGGGTCTTGCCGCCGCCGTCGACGACCCGGGCGGCGCCCGCCGGCAGGCCGGTCCGGCGGTCGAGGACCAGGAAGAACAGGCTGTCGTCCTCGTACCGGCGGTATTCGGTGGTCATCGTCTGCGCGTCCATCTCGAAGGTCTCCTCGAAGACCATGCGCTCGACCGTACGGGCGACGTCGGCGAGCGGTGAGGCGGCGGCGACGGCCAGTGCCAGGAAGCGGCCGGGCCGCTCACGGTGCGTGGTGAGGGCCGCGGCGACGAGTCGGCGCATCGTGGTTTCGTCGAGGTCGTAAGTCACGGTGAGCAGCCCTTCGCGGCGGTGTTTACCCAGAGTCATGGCGGTCGCCCGAGCCCACCGCGCATATGGGGTGAATCGGACCTGTCCGACAATAGCAAAAAACTACGCTGCGTCAAAGTGGTCGTCATTACAGAGCGTTAGATCGTCTCCGCTCTGGGATACGGCCCCTTGATCTGGCGGCGGTTGGTGGGGTCAACTGCGAGAGGCCGCCGGGCAAGGGAGGACGCGGTGAACATCCTCTGGCGGGCGGTCGCCCGCAATCGATGGCGGCTGATGGCCGGGTGCGCGCTGATCGCGTTGCACCAGGGGTGCGAGGCGACCGTGCCGATCCTCATCGGGGAGACCGTCGACCGGGCGGTGGCGACCGGGTCGCTGGCCCGGCTGGCCGAGTGGGTGGGTCTGCTCGGGCTGCTGTTCCTGCTGCTGACCACGGCGTACCGGACCGGGGCCCGGCAGTTGATGCGGGCGCTGGCCGACGAGTCGCACGCGCTGCGGCTCGAGGTCGCCGCCAAGGTGCTCGACCCGCGCGCCGAGGTGCGCACCGGGGACGTGCTCACCATCTCGGCCACCGACGCCGATCACGCGTCCTATCTGCTGGACTACGTGCCGCGGATCATCGGGGCGCTGGTCGCGACGGCGGTCAGCGCGGTCGGGCTGTGCCTGATCTCCGTACCGCTGGGCCTGGTCGTGCTGGCCGGAACCCCGGTCGTGCTGATCGCGCTGCAGCGAGCGGCACCGCTGATCACCCGGCGGGTGGCCACCCGGCAGGAGGTCGCCGGCCGCGCCTCGTCGCTCGCCACCGACCTGGTCACCGGGTTGCGGCCGCTGCGCGGCATCGGCGCGCAGGAGGCGGCGGACGCCCGGTACCACTCGGTCAGCCGGGAGTCGCTGCGGGCGACGCTGCTCGCGGCCGGCACCCAGGGCGGGTTCCAGGCCGCCTCGACCACCGTGAGCACGCTGCTGGCCTGCGGGATCGCGATCGCGGCGGGCTGGTTCGCGCTGACCGGGCGGATCAGCGCGGGGGAGCTGATCACGGTGATCGGGCTGGCCGCGTTCCTGGGGGAGCCGTTCGGGACGCTGTCGGCGGCGCCGTCCTGGGTGGCGACCGCCCGGGCCTCGGCCGATCGGATCTCGGAGGTGCTCTCGGCTACGCCGGTCGCGGGCGATCTGTCCGGGCCGCCGGTTCTGCCGACGTCGGGGGAGTGCCTCGGCGTGGTGGTCGAGACCGATCCGTCGGAGTTGCTCCTGCTGTACGACGACGGCTCGCCGGACACCTTGGTCGCGCCCCACCACCCCGAACTGTTCTCCGGAACGATTCGGGAAAACATCGTTCTGTCGCGACAAATCGGCCTGGATGAAGTGCTCGACGCCTCGGCCGCCGACGACGTGGTCGACGCCCACCCCGACGGGCTCGACCACGCGATCGCCGAGCGCGGCTCCGCCCTCTCCGGCGGCCAGCGGCAACGGCTCGCCCTGGCCCGGGCGCTGCTCGCCATGCCCCGGCTGCTGGTGCTGCACGACCCCACCACCGCGGTCGACGCGGTCACCGAGCACGCGATCGCCCGGGGCATCCGCGACCTGCGGCACAGCCCCGGCTCCACGCTCGGCACCCTGATCGTCACCACCAGCCCGGCGCTGCTCGCGGTCACCGACCGGGTGGTGGTGCTGCGCGACGGCGAGATCGTCGCGACCGGCACGCACGCCTCGCTGGTCGCCGTCGACCCCGGATACCGCGCGGCGGTGCTGCGATGACCCTGCCCGTCGCCACGCCCGGGCAGACCGGCGGCTGGCTGCTCGGCCAGCTGCGGACCCGCCGGCTCGAGCTGGCGGTCACGATCGCCGTCGGGCTGGTCGCCGCGACCGCGTCGGTGGTTCCGGTGACCGCGCTGGGCCGGCTGGTCGATCTCGTACGGGAGCACGCCCACCCCGCCGCCCTCTTCCCGATCGCGCTCGTCGTGGTCGTCGCGGCGCTGATCGGCGGCGTCGCGTCGGGCGTCACCACGGCCCTGGTGAGCCGCCTCGGCGAACGGATCCTCGCCACGCTCCGCGAGGAGACGGTCGGCATCGCCCTGCGGTTGCCGGCCACCGTGCTCGACCGGGCCGGGCGCGGCGACCTGCTCTCCCGGGTCGGCGCCGACGTCGCCGCGATCGGGGCGGCCGCCGCCGAGGTGCTGCCCACGGTCATCTCGGCGGTCCTGCTGGCCACGCTCAGCGTCACCGCCATGTTCGGCCTCGACTGGCGGCTGGGGCTGGCCGGGCTCGCCGCCATGCCCCTCTACCTGGCCGCGCTGCGCTGGTACCTGCCCCGCTCGGCGCCGATCTACGCCCGGGAGCGCGCGGCGATCGGGGCCCGCTCGCAACTGCTCATGGAGAGCCTGCAAGGGGTGCGGACGGTCCACGCGTACCGGATCGAGGATCGGCACCTGACCGCGATCGACGGCGCCTCGGCCCGCGCCCGGGACCTGTCGATCGGCGTGTTCACCCTGTTCACCCGGTTCGTCGGGCGGATCAACCGGGCTGAGCTGGTCGGCCTCGCCACGATCCTGGCGGCCGGCTTCTGGTTCGTCCGGGCCGGCTGGGTCACGGTCGGCGAGACGGCGGCCGCGGCCGTGCTCTTCCACCGGCTGTTCAACCCGATCGGGATGATCCTGTTCACCTTCGACGAGATCCAGGAGGCGGGCGCGAGCCTGGCCCGGCTGGTCGGCGTGGGCACGCTGCCGGTCGCGCCGGCCGGCGACATCCGGCTGGACAAGGCCGACCTGGAGCTCGACCACGTGTGCTTCGCCTACGACGAGCGGGTGCCGGTGCTGCGCGAGATCACCCTGCGGGTCGCACCGGGCGAGCGGGTCGCGCTGGTCGGCTCCACCGGAGCCGGGAAAACCACGGTGGCGTCCATCGCCGCGGGCATCTTGCGCCCGCAGTGCGGTACGGCGTACGCCGGCGGCATCCCCGTCGACGACCTGGCGCCCGGCGTCATCGCGGTGATCAGCCAGGAGACCCACGTCTTCGCCGGCCCGCTGGTCGAGGACGTGCGGCTGGCCCGCCCGTCCGCGTCGATCCTGGAGGTCCGGCAGGCCCTGGCGACGGTCGGCGCGCTGGACTGGGCCACGGCGCTGCCGGCCGGCCTGCAGACGCTGGTGGGCGAGGGCGGGCATCCGCTGACCGCCGCGCAGGGCCAGCAGCTGGCGCTGGCCCGCCTCGTGCTGCTCGACCCGGCCGTGGCGATCCTGGACGAGGCGACCGCGGAGGCGGGCAGCGCGGGCGCCCGGGCCCTGGAGGAGTCGGCGCTGGCCGCGACCCGGGGCCGCACCACGCTGCTGGTGGCCCACCGCCTGACCCAGGCGGCCACCGCCGACCGCATAGTGGTCCTCGAACACGGCACGGTCCTGGAGGAGGGCACCCACACCGAACTGGTCGCGGCCGGCGGCCGCTACGCCGAGCTATGGGCGGCCTGGCAGTCCCGCTGCTGATTCCTCCGGGATCGTCAGGGTTGCCGACAGGCGGAGGTCGTCGACGGCGTGGGCGGCATGGATGGTGTAGTCGCCGGGGATGGTCTGCCAGCCGTTGTTCCAGAGCTGGAACGTGCGCTCGGGGAGCGGGACCCGGACCGTGACCGTTTCGCCGGGGTGGGCCTCGAGGTTGGCGAAGCCGGCCAGCCAACGCGACGGGCGGGACGGGTCGGGGGTGGTGGGGGAGACGTACACCTGGATCACCTCGCGGCCGGTGCGGGCGCCCGTGTTGCTCACCGTGACCATCGCCTCGGTGGCGTCGACCGCCAGCTCGTCGTAGGTCCACGTGGTGTAGCCGAGCCCGTGGCCGAACGCGTAGAGCGGGGCCTTGCCGGAGCGCAGCCAGCCCCGATAGCCGACGAAGACCCCTTCGTCGTACGAGACCACGCCGTCCCGGGGCTCGATGGCGAGGACCGGGCAGTCGGCCTCGGCCCGGGGCCACGTCGTGGGCAGCCGGCCGCCGGGCTCGGTCACGCCGAGCAGGACGTCGGCCAGGGCGGCGCCGCCCTCCTGACCCGGGAACCAGGTCAGCAGGATCGCCGCCACCTCGGACGACCACGGCATCAGGACCGGGGAGCCGGCGTTCACCACGACGATCGTGCGCGGGTTGGCCGCCGCCACCCGGGAGACCAGTTCGTCCTGACGGCCGGGCAGGGCCAGCGACGTGCGGTCGAAGCCCTCGGACTCGACCTGCTCGGTGGTGCCGACCACGACCACCGCCACCTCGGACTCGGCGGCCAGCCGGACGGCCTCCTCGATCATCCCGTCCTCGTCGGGGCGCGGCGGGCGGTGACCCAGGGTGGTGGCCACCGAATGGGCGGCGCCGGGGGCGATGAACTGGTCGAGGACGATCTCGGCGGGCACGCCGGCGGTCAGCTCGACGGTGACCCGTTGCTCGCGCGGCAACAGCAGCAGCTCGGCACGGCCGGTGTTCGGCGGGTGCAGCGAACCCTCGTACGCAAGCATGTTGTTGATCTTCAGTTGGAAGGTGCCGAAACCGGAGACCGCGAAGGTGTGCGGGCCGGTCTCGTCCGGAGTGCAGGTGGTCTCCAGGCGGAGGCCGTCGACCCGCGCGGGGTCCAGGCCGCCGGGGAGCGAGCCGATCCAGCGGACCGCGGCGGGGTCGACGCTGAAGGAGTGCGAGCCAATGGTCACCCGGGTCGGGCCGTGCAGGGCGGGCAGGAACGGGCGCGGGTCGGCACCGACGGCATACTCGACGTCCACTCCGGACAGCGCGCGGGCCAGGCCCTCCAACGGGGAGATCGTGTGCGGCGGGGACACCTGCGCGCTGCCGCCGCCGAGCACCCGCGCGTCCATCGCGAGCGCGCCGATCACCGCCACCCGGGTCAGGGCGGCCGGCTCGAGCGGAAGCGTGAAATTCTCGTTGCGGGCCAGCACGAAGGAGCGGGCCGCCACCTCGTGCGCGATCCGGTCACCGTCGTACACATCCGAGATCTCCGCCGGGGTGCCGAGGGCGCCCACCCGGGCGTCCAGGCGCAGCACCCGGCGTACCTTGTCGTCGATCAGCTCCTCCGGCACCTCGCCGGACCGGACCGCCGCCACCAGCGCCGCGCCCCACGGGTTCTCCAATTGCGGCATGGCGATGTCGAGCCCGCCCAGCGCCGCGCCCACCGTCGAACGGGCCGCCCGCCAGTCCGAGACGACCACGCCGTCGAAGCCCCACTCGTCCTTGAGGATCTCCTGCTGGATCCGCCTGTTCGAGGCCATCGGCGAGCCGTTCACCCCGTTGTACGCGCTCATCACGCCCCACCCGCCGGCCGCGACGACCCGCTCGAACGGCGCCAGGTAGATCTCGCGCAGCGTCCGCTCGTCGATCCGGACGTCCACCTCCATCCGGTCGGTCTCGAAGTCGTTGCCGACCAGATGCTTCACCGTGGTGCCCACTCCCTGCGCCTGCACGCCGCGCACGAAGCCCACCGCGATCTCGCCGCTGAGCAGCGGATCCTCCGAATAGCACTCGAAATGCCGGCCGCCGAGCGGGGTCCGCTGCAGATTCACCGTCGGGCCGAGCACCACGTGCACGCCCTTGCGCCGCGCCTCCTGACCCAGCAGCCGGCCCGCCGTCTCGGCCAGCGCCGGGTCCCAGGCCGCGGCGAGCGCGGTCGGGCTCGGCAGCGCGACCGACGGATCGTCCGGCGCCCAGCCCGTCCCGCGTACGCCGATCGGCCCGTCCGACATCACCAGCGACCGCAGCCCGATCCGCTCGATCGCGGGCAGCGACCAGAAATCCTGCCCGGCCAGCAGCGACACTTTTTCCTCGAGGCTGAGCCGCCCGATGACGTCCTGAATGTCGACCATCCACTCACCCTAAGATCTCGTAGGTGGACAACAACTGCCTGTTCTGCCGCATCGTCGCGGGCGAGATCCCGGCCACGGTCGTGCACGAGACCGACACCACGCTCGCGTTCCGGGACATCGACCCGAAGGCGCCGGTGCACGTCCTGGTGATCCCCAAGGAGCACCACCCCGACGTGGTCACCCTCGCCCGGAACGATCCGGCCGGCTCCGCCGACCTCCTGGCCGCCTGCGCCGCGGTGGCCGAGGGCGAGGGCCTGCTCATGGAGGGCTTCCGGTTGCTCTTCAACACCGGGGAATACGCCGGGCAGGAAGTGTTCCACGTGCACGCCCACGTCCTCGGCGGCGAGCCACTCGGCCCGATGCTGGCCCCCCGATGAGCGCCACTGCCCGCTTCGAGCGCGCCGCCCGCAAGGCCCAGGCCGACGGCCGCGTCCCGGCCCTGTCGGTCGCGCTGCACCGGGCCGACCGCGAGCCCTGGGTGCTCACCGTCGGCGACTCCGGCAACCCGGACCACCCGCTCGGCCCGGACACCCGCTTCCGGATCGGCTCGGTCACCAAGACCTTCACCGCGGTCCTCGTCATGCGGGCCCGCGACGAGGGGCTGCTCGACCTCGACCGGCCGATCTCGGCGTACCTCGACGTGCCCGCGCACGGCGACGCCACCCCGCGCCGGCTGCTCTCGCACACCGCCGGCTTCCAGCGCGAACCGGCCGGCGACGTGTGGGACACCCTGGTCACCCCGGGCGCCGCCGACCTGCTCGCCCAGCTCGACCAGGCCGAGCGGGTGCTGCCCAACGCCCGGCGGTTCCACTACTCCAACCTCGGCTTCGCCGTGCTCGGCCAGCTGGTAGCCAAGCTGCACGGCACGACCTGGGACGACCTGCTCGCCGACCGCATCCTCACCCCGCTCGGGCTGGCCGCCACCACCGTCGGCCGGCCGGCCCAGGCCGCGGTCGGCTACCTCGTCGACGAATACTCCGACGCCGCCCGCCCCGAGCCGCAACCCGACCTCGGCGGCGTCGGCCCCGCCGCCCAGCTGTGGAGCACCGCCACCGACATGGCCCGCTGGGCCGCGTTCCTGGTCTCCCCGGAGACCGCCGACCCGGACGGCAAGGTGCTCGCCGCGGCCACCCTCGAGGAGATGCGCTGGCCGCTCACGCCCCGCGAGGAGACGGTCTGGGCCAGCGGCTTCGGCCTCGGCCTGATCCTCGCCCCGCAGGCCCGCCGGGCCGTGCACGTCGGCCACGACGGCGCCATGCCCGGCTTCCTGGCCGGCGTCTACGGTCGCCGCGGCGACGCGGCGCCGGACGGGCTCGGCGCCGCGGTGCTCGGCTCCTCCGGCACCGCCGGGGAGATCAACGAACTGGTGCACGAGCTGCTCCGGATCGCCGTCGACGCCGACCCGGCCGAGATCAAGCCGTGGCGGCCGGCGCCGCCCGCGCCCCGCGAATACCGATCGGCGCTCGGCGTGTGGTGGAGCGAGGGCGGCCAGTTCGTCTTCTCCTGGCACGAGGGCGCGCTGCAGGCCCGGATCGCCGGGTCGCCGGCCGACCGGCCGCCGGCCGTCTTCCGGCCGCTGCCCGGCCGGCCCGACGTGCTGCGGACCGTCGCCGGGCGGGAGGCCGGCGAGTTGCTGCGGCTCACCCGCGATGAGCACGGGGTGATCGTCCGGATGCACTGGGCGACATACCGCTTCACCCGGGTGCAGGAGACCTTCGACGGTGGCGCGGCGTGGGACGGCGACGAGTGAGCGACCGATAATGGCATCGGCGGCGAACCGGCCAACCGGATACGATGGCACGATCCTTTCCTACCCGTCGCCGGTGTCAGCGACGCAGCAGATGAGAGCAGGTGGCGGAGGCCTGCGGGCCGCCCTATGACCGGTACGCCGAACCCTTCCAGCGCGGGCTCCAGCGGCGCGGCGCGGGTGCAGACCAAGATCTCGGTATCCGACCCGAAGATCATGGTTAACCTGCTGGGTGCCAAGGATGAAATCCTGCGGCTCATCGAGCGAACCCTCGCCAGCGACGTGCACGTCCGCGGCAATGAGATCACCATCACCGGCGACCCGGCCGAGAACGCCACCGCCGAACGCCTCTTCTCCGAGCTCATCGAGCTGATCGAGAAGGGCGAGACGCTCACCGTCGACTCGGTGCGGCGGACCGCCACCATGCTCGAGGAGAACACGTCCGAGCGCCCGGCCGAGGTGCTGACCCTCAACATCCTCTCCCGGCGCGGGCGCACCATCCGGCCCAAGACGCTTGGCCAGAAGCGGTACGTCGACGCCATCGACGAGAACACGATCGTCTTCGGCATCGGCCCGGCCGGTACCGGCAAGACGTACCTGGCGATGGCCAAGGCGGTGCAGGCGCTGACCGCGAAGCAGATCAGCCGCATCATCCTGACCCGCCCGGCGGTCGAGGCCGGCGAGCGGCTGGGCTTCCTGCCCGGCACCCTCACCGAGAAGATCGACCCGTACCTGCGCCCGCTCTACGACGCCCTGCACGACATGCTCGACCCGGAGTCGATCCCCCGCCTGATGGCCGCCGGCACGATCGAGGTCGCCCCCTTAGCCTATATGCGCGGTAGGAGTCTTAACGACGCGTTCATCATTCTGGACGAGGCGCAGAACACGACGCCCGAGCAGATGAAGATGTTCCTGACTCGGCTCGGCTTCGGATCGAAGATCGTGGTCACGGGCGACATCACCCAGGTGGATCTGCCGGGCGGCACGTCCAGCGGGCTCAAGGTGGTTCGCGAGATCCTGCAGAATGTCGAGGACGTGCACTTCGCCGAGCTGTCCAGCGCCGATGTCGTCCGGCACCGGTTGGTCGCCGAGATCGTTGACGCCTATGCGCGGTACGACGAGGCGCAGGAGCAACACGCCACATCCGTTCATGCCGTGCCCGGGCGCGCCGCCAGTGGCGGTGGCCGGTCCGGGCGTAGGCGCTGAGTTCAAGGGGTAAAGAGCACACCTATGTCCATCGAGATCGCCAACGAGTCGGGAGTCGAGGTCGACACCGACGCGATCCTCGCGGTGGCCCGGTACGCGCTCGACGAGATGGGGGTCAACCCGCTCGCCGAGCTGTCGATCCTGCTCGTCGACATCGACTACATGGCCGAGCTGAACCACCGCTGGATGGGTGGTGACGGCCCCACCGACGTCCTCGCGTTCCCGATGGACGAGGGCAGCGTCGACCACGGTCCGGGCGAGGCCGGCAGCGGTGAGCCGGCGCTGCTCGGCGACATCGTGCTGGCCCCGGAGGTGGCCGCCAAGCAGGCGGTGGCGGCCGGCCACCCGGCCGCCGACGAGCTGCACCTGCTCACCGTGCACGGTGCCCTGCACCTGCTCGGCTACGACCACGCCGAGCCGGAGGAGGAGCGGGAGATGTTCTCGCTGCAGAACCGCCTGCTGCAAGCGTGGCGGGCCGGCCGGCAGGCCGGTTGATCGCCGTGGAGCCGGCTCATCTACTCGCGGCAGGCCAGCCCTCGGCGGGCCTGCCGGACGTACAACTGATCTCCGTTGCCCTGGCCCTGGTGTTCCTGGCCGGGCTGGCGTCGATGGCCGACGCGGCGCTGGCCACGGTGTCGCCGGCCCGGGCCGCCGAGATGGCCCGGGAGGGGCAGCGGGGCGCGGCGGCGCTGGCCGCGGTGGCCAAGGACGTGGTGCGCCACCTCAACCTGCTGCTCCTGCTGCGGCTGATCTGCGAGCTGACCGCGACCACGCTGATCGCGCTGGTGGCCGTGGACAGCTGGGGGGTCGGCTGGCGGGCCGCGCTGGTCACGGCGGGCGCGATGACCGTGGTCAGCTTCGTCGTGGTCGGCGTCGCCCCGCGGACGGTGGGTCGGCAGCACGCGTACGCGGTCGGCCGGGCCTCGGCGCCGCTGGTCCGCTGGCTGGGCAAGGTGCTGAACCCGCTCGCCTCGCTGCTGATCCTGATCGGCAACGCGGTGACTCCGGGCAAGGGGTTCCCGGAGGGGCCGTTCGGCAGTCAGGTGGAGCTGCGCGAGCTGGTGGACCTCGCCGAGGAGCGCGGCGTGGTGGAGCACGGCGAGCGCGAGATGATCCACTCGGTGTTCGCGCTGGGTGACACGATCGCCCGCGAGGTGATGGTGCCGCGCACCGAGATGGTGTGGATTGAGACGTCGAAGACCTTGGAGCAGGCGCTCTACCTGTTCATGCGGTCGGGCTTCTCGCGCATCCCGGTGATCGGCGAGAGCGTCGACGACGTGCTGGGCGTGCTCTATCTGAAGGACGTGATCCGGAGCACCCAGTCGGGCGACCCGGCGGCGACCGCGCAGGCGGTGGCCGAGCTGATGCGGTCGGCGACGTTCGTGCCCGAGTCGAAGCCGGTGGACGACCTGCTGTCGGAGATGCAGTCGGCCCGCACCCACCTGGTGATCGTCGTCGACGAGTACGGCGGCACGGCGGGGCTGGTCACGATCGAGGACATCCTCGAGGAGATCGTCGGGGAGATCACCGACGAGTACGACGTCGAGCGGCCCCCGGTCGAGCACCTCGAGGACGGCGCGGTGCGGGTGACCGCCCGGCTGCCGATCGAGGACCTCGGCGAGATCTTCGGTGTGGAGTTGCCCGCCGACGAGGTGGAGACCGTGGGCGGGCTGCTGGCGCAGACGCTCGGACGGGTGCCGATCCCCGGGGCCGAGGTCGACGTGGGTGGCCTGCACCTGGTCGCCGAGGGCACGACCGGGCGGCGGAACCGGATCGATTCGGTGCTGGTGCGCCGGGTCGCGCGGCCGGAGCAGCCCGCCGAATCAGATACCGAGACCGAGACCGAGGAAAGACTGACCGCCGATGCCTGACCTGACTCCCGCCACCGCCGACAGTTCGGCGCTGAGCGCCGAGGACAACAAGCTGGTCACCCTGGCGAGAAGCGCACGCGCGCGGGTGGGTGCGGTCGAGGGCGCGGCCGTACGTGACCAGGACGGTCGCACCTATGCCGCGGCGACGGTGGCGCTGCCGAGCCTGGCGGTGACGGCGTTGCAGCTCGCGGTGGCGTCGGCGGCGGCGTCCGGCGCAACGAAGATCGAGGCGGCCGCGGTCGTCACCGAGGCGTCGGAGCTGGACGGGGCGGGGCACGCGGCGGTGCGTGACCTGTCCGGGGACGCGCCGATTCACGTGGCCGGCCCGACCGGCGCGCTGCTCGGCACGGTTACGGCATGACCGATAAGCCGGGCGTGGGGGACAAGTCGGGCCGGGGCGACAAATCCGGCGGGGGCGATAAGTCGGGTGCGGAGCGGCGGCTCACCCCTGGCGAGCGCAACGAACTGCGGCGTCAGGAGCGGCGCGCGGTCCGGCGGGCCGAGAGCGCGAGCGACGGCGGACGCGGGGCGCGGTCGGGCGCCGGCGGTGCCAAGCGCTCCGCCGGTGGTGCCGCGGGGCGGGCTGGCGCGGGCTCGGGTGGGCGCGCGGGTGCGGGTGCCGCGGGGCGGGCCGGCGCGGGCTCGGGTGGGCGCGCGGGTGCGGGTGCCGCGGGGCGGGCTGGCGCGGAGGAGGCCGGGCCGCAGGGCGGTGCTCAAAGCGGTTCCCGGACGCATCATTCAGGGGGCGGGCCGCGGGAAGACCGGACGGGCGGGACCGGGCAGCGCGGCGAGCGGGGCCGATCTGGTGAGAAAGCGGGACGGCCGGAAACCGGCGGGGTAGCTGTCACGCGTACGCCCAAAATGATGGAGGGAAACGCTCGGAAGGCGCACCGGCATGTGGAAGCGGCGCGGAGCGACGCGGCGGACGGCGTTTACCGGGCCGGATTCGCGTGCTTCGTGGGGCGGCCGAATGCCGGGAAGAGCACGCTGACCAATGCCATCATCGGGCAGAAGATTGCCATCACGTCGAACAAGCCGCAGACCACGCGACATGTGATCCGGGGGATTCTGCACCGGGAGAATGCGCAGCTCGTGCTCGTGGACACGCCGGGGCTGCATCGACCGCGGACATTGCTGGGGGAGCGGCTCAACGACCTCGTGCGGGAGGTGTGGAGCGAGGTCGACGTGATCGGCATCTGTTTCCCGGCGGACGAGCCGGTGGGGCGCGGCGACCGGTTCATCTCGGCCGAGATGGCCGAATTGAAGGCGACCGTCGTCGCGGTGGTCACCAAGGTGGATCTCGTCGATTCCCGGCGGCTGGCGGAGCATTTGCTGGCGGTCAGCCGGCTGCACGATTTCGCGGAGGTCGTGCCGGTGAGCGCGGTTTCCGGGCATCAGGTGCAGCATCTGGTGGACGTGATGATCAAGTATTTGCCGGAATCGCCGCAGCTTTATCCGGATGACGTGCTGACCGATGAGCCGGAGCAGGTTTTGATCGCCGAGCTGATTCGGGAGGCGGCGCTCGAAGGGGTCCGGGACGAGTTGCCGCATTCGATCGCGGTGCTGGTCGAGGAGATGATCGTCGAGGGTGGCCTGACCAAGATTTACGCGGATCTGTACGTGGAGCGGGACAGCCAGAAGTCGATCGTGATCGGCTCGCGCGGCGTCCGGCTCAAGGAGGTCGGCAGCCGGGCCCGGGGAGAGATCGAGCAGCTTCTCGGCGGGAAGGTTTATCTCGATCTTCACGTGCGCGTGGCCAAGGAGTGGCAGCGTGATCCCCGTCAATTGCGCAAGTTGGGCTTCTAGTTTTGCGTATTATGGGATAATTCACTCTGATTTGTGACCTTGGTCGCGGCTTGGGTAAGCCAGTGGTCCTATGCGTACGCGTAACCAGTACCTGGACCTGCTGCGTGCCGTCGCGACCGTCCGCGTGGTCGTCTACCACTCCACCGGCTGGGCCGCGCTCAGCATCGTCTTCCCGGCCATGTCGGTGATGTTCGCTCTGGGTGGCTCGCTGATGGCCGCCTCGCTCGACCGCTACGGACCGTGGGCGGTGGAGAAGCGGCTGCACCGGCTGCTGCCGTCGCTCTGGGTACTGGTCGGGGTCGCGGTGCCGGCGATGCTCGGGATCGGGCTGGTCTGGGACTGGCGGGTGCTGCTGTGGGCCTTCCCGCTGCAGGATCCGCCGGCCACCGGGTTCTGGCTCGAGGGGCTGGCCGCGATGTGGTACCTGCGCGACTTCCTTTGGCTGGTGCTGCTGTCGCCGGTGCTGCTACTGGCATTCCGGAAATTTCCGCTTGTTTCGGTTCTGGTGCCGTACGGGGCGCTTGCCGTGATCACTTTCGCGGGTCTGCGCCCGCCGCCGGTGCTGCACGACCTGGCCCTGTACGGCGGGGCCTGGCTGCTGGGCTTCGCCCATCACGACGGTCTGCTCAGACGCCGCCGGTGGTGGCTGGTGGGGGTGCTGGCCGCGGCCGGGGCGGCGTGGGCGCTGACCCATCCGGGGCCGCGCGGGCTCGACCTGAACGACATCCCGCTCGCCAACGCGCTCTGGTCGGCCGCGTTCATCCTGGTCGCCCTCGGGGTGTCGCCGATGGTGCGGCCGAGCCGGGTGCTGACCGTGCTGAACGCGCGCGCCCTGACGATCTACCTGTGGCACGTGCCGGTGATCGTCGCGGTCGCCCGCTTCGCCGAGTGGTCCGGCCTGCCGATCTTCGGCTGGGTCGGGATCGGCTGGCGGCTCGCCGTGGTGGCGGCCCTGCTGTGCCTGATCGTGCTGGCGGTGGGATGGGTCGAGGACGTCGCGGCGGGGCGGCGCCCGGCCCTGCTGCCGGGGGCAGCGCGCCGGCGGGTGCCCGTGTCGCCGGCGCCGGCGTACGCGCTAGCGCGCTCGGACAAGTAGCGGCTGGGCGACCTGCCCGATCTTTCCCCCACTATCGGACAGGGTCGCCTCGGCCAGGCCCAGGCCGTCGTCGCTCAGGGTCGTGCGGCAGGCCATGTGCACCCACTCGTCGCCGGTCTCGCGCAGCATGGTCGCGGTCAGCGTCGGCGGGATCGACAGCCACTTGTCCCAGGGCAGCTCGGCGGAGAGCCCGTTCGCCGAATCGGCCACGATCAGCGCGCGGTCCTGCCCGTCGATCGGCGCGCCGTCGATCAGCGGGATCCGCACCCGGGTCCACGCGTGCGTCTCGCCGAAGCCGTTCAGGCTGCCCCTGGTGATCCGCCACTCGGTCGCCCGGCCGTAGCCCCAGGAGCCGTCGAAGACGTCCTCCCGCTCGGGCAGCGGCGGCGGCAGCGCCGGCTCGCTCACCACCGGCGGCTGCGGGCCGGGCGCGATGTGCCAGGCCCGGGCGGTCACCGCGACCCGGCCGTCGACCACCATCCGGGCCTCGTTGAGCGCGGTGAGCCGGCCCGGCTTGAGCGGCGACACCTCGACCCGGAACTCGCGCCGCGGTATCGGCCCGAGAAAGTCCACCGTGATCCGGGCCAGCCGCAGGCCGTCCAGGCGGAGCAGGCGCCCGAGCAGCGCGGCGGGTGGGCCGCCGTGCTGCATCGCGCTGTCCCACGGGGACTCGGTGAACTCGGTCGGTGCATAGTGGTCGTCGCCCAGCGGCTGGTAGAAGCTCACGAAACCGAGGTTACGTTGACGTCCCCGCTGCCGGTCCGCACGTCGATCACATTCTTCGCGGACGAGTCGTTCTCCAGCCCCTGAATGCTGAGATCGCCGGAGCCGTGGCTGGTCACCAGCTTGTACTTGCCGTCGCCCGGCACGTTGACCGTCACGTCGCCGCTGGTGGCGTGCGCGGTCACCGAGTTCGGCGCGGCCAGCGACACCTGCACGTCGCCGGAGGTGACCCGGACGTCGACCGGGCCGGCGGCGTTGAGCGCCTCGATGTCGCCCGAGGTGGACTGGACCTTCACCGAGCTCTTGGCGTCGTTGACGTGGATGTCGCCGGAGGTGGCGCGGACCTGCACCGGGCCGGTCGCGTTGGTCACCGTGAGGTCGCCCGAGGTGAGCTCCAGGTCGGTGTCGGCCACGCTGTCCAGGCGGATGTCGCCGGACCCCAGCCGGCCGTGTACCTTCACGCCGGGCGGGGTCTTTATCTCGTACGAGACCGAGCAGTGCATGCCGCAGATGGTGTCCAGGGTCAGCGTCGTGCCCTGCAGCTGGTACGGCGTGCCGGGGTTGGACGCCTGGCGGACCACCCGGCGGATCGTCGTCTCGGTCACCGGGGCGGTGGTCACCGTCACGTCGCCGCCCCCGCCGGCCAGCACGATGTCGGTGATCTTGCCCTTCTCGGTGTCGTCGTAGGTCATCTTCGCCCCGATCACCCCGGCGCAGCCGCTGAGGCCGGCCGTCGTCGTGGCGATGAGGGCGAGGACTCCGGCGCGCCGGATCAGGGTCGTGGTCATGGCCCTGACGCTATTCGGGGGTCCCTGGGGAACACCATCGGTCCTCTCACTGAGCCGCCCCCTAGATGACCCTGAGATCCGGGTCAGGGTTTGTCGTACGGCCGGGGCAGAATGGCTTCCGTGCCCACCGGATCCGGCTACCGCCGCCAGCTCTACCGCGACGACGCGGTGGTGCTGCGCGTGCAGAAGCTCGGCGAGAGCGACCGGATCATCACGCTGCTGACCCGGCGGCACGGCCGGCTGCGCGCGGTGGCCCGCGGCGTGCGGCGCACGATGTCGCGCTTCGGCGCCCGGCTCGAGCCGTTCGGCCACGTCGACCTGCAGCTGGCCGGCTCGCCCGAGGGCGTGGGCAGCTCGCTGCACTCGGTCAGTCAGGTCGAGGCGGTCGCGCTGTATGGCAAGCAGTTCCTCACCGACTATCCGCGCTACACGGCGGCCAGCGCGATCGCCGAGACCGCCGAGCGGCTCACCCCGGTCGAGCGCGAGCCGTCGCTGCGGCTGTTCCAGCTCACCCTGGGCGCGCTCAAGGCGCTCGCCGCCGGGGAGCACGCGGGCAGCCTGGTGCTCGATGCGTATCTGTTGCGGGCCATGGCCACGGCCGGCTGGGCGCCGGCGATCGCCGACTGCGCGGTCTGCGGCGCCCCCGGGCGGCACGCCGCGTTCTCGGTGCCGGCCGGCGGCGCGGTCTGCCCCGACTGCCGGCCGCCCGGCGCCGCCCACCCGGCGCCCGCCACACTGGCCCTGATGAGCGCGCTCACGGACGGCGACTGGCCGGTCGCCGACGCGTCCGAGCCGCCGGTGCGCCGCGAGTGCAGCGGCCTGGTCGCCGCCCACCTGCAATGGCACATGGAGCGGGCGCTGCGCTCGCTCCCGCTTGTCGATCGACGGGAGACCCTCTGATGCCGCGTCCGCCCACCCCGCACCTGTCCGGGGCCCGCCCGCCCGAGCTGCCCAAGGGGTCGCTGCCGCGCCACGTCGCGCTCGTGATGGACGGCAACGGGCGGTGGGCCAAGGAGCGCGGGCTCTCTCGTACCAAGGGCCACGAGCAGGGGGAGTATTCGCTCTTCGACACCATCGAGGGCGCGATCGAGCTGGGCATTCCCTACCTTTCGGCGTACGCGTTCTCCACCGAGAACTGGAAGCGATCGCCCGAAGAGGTGCGCTTCCTGATGGGCTTCAACCGGGATGTCATCCGGCGCCGCCGGGACCAGCTGGTCGACCTCGGCGTGCGGGTGGTCTGGTCGGGCCGGGCCGGGCGGCTGTGGAAGAGCGTGATCCAGGAGCTGCAGACCGCCGAGCAGATGTCCCGCCGCAACAGCACGCTCACCCTGCAGTTCTGCGTGAACTACGGCGGCCAGGCCGAGATCGCCGACGCGACCGCGGCCATCGCCCGGGACGTGGCGGCCGGCAAGCTCAACCCCGACAAGGTCAACGAGAAGACGATCGCGAAATACCTGTACCATCCCGAGGTACCCGAGGTGGATCTGTTCCTGCGCCCGTCCGGCGAGCAGCGCACGTCCAACTTCCTGCTGTGGCAGTCGGCGTATGCGGAAATGGTCTTCCTCGACACCCTCTGGCCCGATTTCGACCGCCGCCACCTCTGGTACGCGTGCGAGCTCTACGCCGGGCGCGACCGCCGCTTCGGCGGGGCCCTGCCCAACCCGGTGGCGCCCCCTAAAGGGTCAGAATCCGCACCGTAGCCTCCACGTCGGAGAGATCCGGCAGCACCGCGTGCGCGCCGGCGAGCACCAGGTCGGCCATCTTGGTCGAGCCGGTGGCCACGCCGACCGCGTAGGCGTCGTTGGCCAGCGCCGCCGTCACGTCGTGCACGGTGTCGCCGACGACGACCGGGGCGAAGCGCTCGCCGTACTTCGCCTCGGCCCGCTCCAGGCTGCGCCGCACCAGGGTGGCCCGGACGGCGTCGTCGGTGCCGTAGCCGCCGACCTCGGCGTCGAAGACGTCCGTGAGGTCGAAGGCGGCCACCTTGGCCAGTGCCACCTCGGGCACGTTGCCGGTCACGAGCGTCTGCACCACGTTCGGGTTGTCGCCGAGCCGGCTGAGCACCGCGCGCACGCCCGGCATGAGCGCCCCGTACTGCCCGAACTCATGCCGATTTTTCGTGACATGTTCTATGTATCGGGTGAAGAACCGCTCGGGCGTGCAGTCGGTGACGCCGTGCGCGGCGAAGACCTCGGCGCAGATGTCCATGTCGGTGCGCCCGCCGAAAACCGGATCGGCCAGCCACTCCAGCCCGGTGATCTCGGTGAACGCCGCCTTCCAGGCCCGGCCGGCCAGCCCGCCGCCGCGCAGCAGGGTGCAGTCGACGTCCCACATGACCAGGCGTCTCACTCCTGCAGCGCCCGTTCGATGTGTGCGACCTTGGCGGTGAGCGCGTCGGTGACGCCGGGCCGCACGTCGGCCTTGAGCGACAGGCTGACCCGGGCGCCGCCCGCGGCCACGGCCTCGACGGCCTGCTTGACGACGGCGAAGCACTCGTCCCACTCGCCCTCGATCGTGGTGAACATGGCGTCGGTCCGGTTGGGCAGGCCGGAGGCGCGCACGACCCGCACCGCCTCGGCGACGAGGTCTCCCACCGACTCACCCACACCGATCGGCGTCACGGAAAAGGCAACCAGCATGCCCCCATCGTTCCAGCCTCGCCGGGGTGCTCGGCAAGCCTTCCCCGGCGTTGCCCTTCCCGCATGGCCGAAACAGGTTCTGATCCCCACCTCAGGTTTTGGTCTTCACCTGTATTGCGGCCCTCGCCGGCACGTGACTAGGCTAGTCTCATGACAACTGACGTCATGCTTGAAGATGCCGGCGGACCGGCGGAGGCGTCCATGAGCGAGGTTCTCATCAACCTGGATGACGACGCGCTGGCGGGCGCCGCGAAACACCTCGGCACCACCGGCCGGGAGGAAACGGTCAACGCGGCGCTTCGCGAGTTCGATCAACGTCGGCGGCGACTCGAGGCCTTCGACGAGCTCGTGGCCATGGCCGAGACGGGCATGTTCGATGAACTGCTCGACAAGCGGAACTATCGCCGATGAGGACCAACGGCTTCCTGGTCGACACGAGCGCCTTCGTCCGTCTCGTGCGCGATAGCGAATTGCGCGCGACATGGCGGGAGGCGATCGGCGCCGGCGTCCTCTCGGTCTGCCCGCTCACCGAGTTGGAGGTCCTGCGCGGTGCCCAGTCGATGACGGATCGTCAGGCGATCGAGTCGGTGTTTCGGCGCTCCTACTGCTGGGTGGTCATGCCGGACAGGGCCGTCCAGCGCGCCCAGGGCGTTCAGGAGGGCATGACGACACGCGGAACGCATCGTTCGGCCAGCCCGGTTGATCTGCTCGTCGCTGCTACCGCGGAGGCGCACGGGCTGACGCTGCTGCACTACGACCATGACTTCGTACGGGTCGCGGCGGTTACCGGGCAGAAGGTCAGGTGGCTGGCGGAGCCGGGGTCGATCAACTGATCGCGCGGGCGATGTAGTGTGCTGCGGTGCTTGAGGCGTCGGCTGCGGGGACCTGGCTGCTTGGGGATCGAGCTGTCAACCGGATGGGGTTTGGGTCGATGCGGCTCACCGTGGATCCGGATGGCGACAATGCGATTCGTGTCTTGCGGCGTGCGGTTGACCTGGGGGTCGACCACATTGACACCGCGGCTTTCTACTTCTCGCCCGGGGGGATTCTCGGGTTGGGGGACGGGCCCGTTCGGTATGCGACCGAGCTCATTCGGCGCGCGCTCCACCCGTACGCGGGAAAGGTTTTGATCGGCACCAAGGTCGGGCCGGGAGTCCTGCCGGATGGTGCCTGGGGTGAGGCTCGGACGGCCGCGCAGTTGCGGTATCAGGTCGAGGAGAATCTGCGGCGGCTCGGGGTGGACTGCCTGGATCTGGTGAATCTGCGGGTCTTCCGGGGGACCGACTCGATCGGGGAACGGTTCGCGGCCCTGGCGGAAATGCGGGACGAGGGGCTCATTCGGCACCTCGGGCTCTCCGCGGTGCGGCTCGAGCAACTGGATGAGGCCGCGGCCATCGCGCCGGTCGCCTGTGTGCAGAACAGTTTCTCGCTTGATCTGCGGCGTAACGCCGAACTGTTACGCGTGTGCGGCGAGCGGGGAATAGCGTTCGTGCCCTTCTTCGCCATCGCGGGGGCGGGGCGTGAGGCCGGGCCGAGCGGGGAGCACGACGAGGCGGTCGCGCGGGTCGCCGCCCGGCACGGGATCACGCCGCAACAGGTGCGGTTGGCGTGGACGCTGCATCAGGGGCCGCACGTGCTCGCCATCCCGGGGACCGGGCGTGAGGAGCACCTGCGGGACAACATCGCGGCCGGCGCCGTGCGGCTGACCGCCGACGATCTATCTTCACTGCAACCCGCCGCCTAGCCGCGCAGCAGGGTGCCGATCTCCGCGGCCAGCCGGGTCGCACCCTCGATCTCGGCCTTGCGGATCGAGACGCTCTCCACGTGGAAGCCGTACGGCATGCCCAGCCGCTCGCAGAACGCCCGCAGGTCGCGGGCGATGCCGAGGCACTCCCGGTAGGACTCCTCCAGCGGGTCGGCCGAGTGGCGCAGGGCATTCGCCATCCAGCGCGGCACGTCCACGCCCAGCCACTTGAGGAACTCCAGCGTCTTCTCCGAGCCGCACAGCGACAGCGTGAAGATCATCGGGCGGGGCGGGAGGCCCAGCTCCCGGCAGGCGTAGAAGTAGTCGGAGATCAGGTTCTTCGTCCCGCCCACGTCGTAGATCACCTGGGAGACGAAGAAGCCGCACCCGCGCTCCTGCTTGGCCAGCATGCGCCGGTGCTCGTCGCCGGAGCGGGCGTGCCGCTCGCTGATCACCACGGCGCCCAGCGGTAGCTCGGGGCGGATCTCCGCGCGCAGCTGCTGGGCGCGGCGCAGGTCGGTGCGCACCGGCTGGTCGCCGGCCGAGGCGCCGACGAAGACGCTCAGCACCCGGCCCGGGTCGACGCCGGCCAGCCAGGTGCGCAACTCGTCCTCGTCGTACTTGCCGACGCAGCGGTAGATGATCGCCGGCCGCTCCCAGTCGCCGAGGTGCTCCGCGTGGAACACCGCCGGGTCGAGGGTCGGCAGATACGGGAACGGGCGGTCGGCCGCGTTCCGGTCCGACTCGTCGGCGATGTCGTACAGGATCAGGCCGTCGAGATCCAGAGCGGACAGTCGCCCGAGGGTGACCGCCACGATCTCCTTGATCCGCTCCTGGGTGGCGCTCCGGCGCGGCGGGGTGATGCCGAACAGCAGCACCCCGCTTCGCGCGTCGGTCAGCATCGACTGCAGGCTGGGGCGAGGCACCCGGACAGCCTAGGGACTATGCGGTGATCGGTCGAAACTGGCCGGTCAGCACCGTGGTCGCGAGCACGGCGGCGGTCAGGACGACCGCGCCCACGATCAGCAACCAGTCGCCCTTCGAAAAAACCTGCCTTCTTGCGTACGTACGGGGAACGGCCGAATCGAAGCCGCGCGCGTCCATCGCCACCGCGAGCCGGGTGCCGCGCCGCAACGCGCCCACGAGCAGCGCGAAGGCGATCGCCGGGAACCCGCGGATCCCGGTGTCCACGCCGCGCGCCCGCCGGGCCAGGGTCAGCATCTGCCACTCGGCCCCGAGCAGCGGCAGCAGCCGGAACGCGGCCAGCGCGCCGACCGCGAACCGGGCCGGCGCCTTGGCGTTCTGCACGAGCGCGTCGGCCAGGTCGGTGGGGTCGGTGGTGGCGAAGACGATTACGCCGGGCAGCGCGATCGCGAACAGCCGCAGCACCAGCCCGAGCGCGGTGACCAGCACGCCGCTGGTGATGGCGAACGGCCCGAGGTCGACCAGCAGCCGGCCGGAGCGATCGGCCGCGAACAGCACCAGGGTGACGAGCACGCTCGCGGCCGCCAGCAGCAGCGGCCAGGCACGCCGGGCCAGCACCGCGTACCGGACGCCGAACAGGGGCAGCACGGTCAGCTCGACGGCCAGCGCGAGCGCCGGGGTGAGCGGGTCCAGCGTGGTGACCAGCGGCAGCGCGAACAGCAGCGCGGCGGCGAACTTCGCGACCGGGTTGCGCCGGGCCAGCGGCGCGGCCGGATCGGCGACCGGTTGCAGGGCGAAGCTCACGAGCGCCGCCGGGGGAGCGGGTCGGACAGGCGGGCCGACCCGAGCGAGAACGTCCGGTCGGCGAGCGTTCGCACGAACTCGTCGTCGTGGGTGACCGCCACCACCGCGTGCCCCTCGTCGCGCAGCGTCGCCAGCAGCGTGACCAGCTCGATCCAGGTACGCCGGTCCTGCCCGAAGGTCGGCTCGTCGAGCACCAGCAGCCGCGGCGCGGTGGCCAGCGCCGTCGCCACGCTCAGCCGGCGGGCCTCGCCCCCGGAGAGGGTGTACGGGTTAGCCTCCGCCAGCCTCGTCAGCCGCAGCCGGTCGAGCAGCGCGTCCACCGTCTCCCGGATCTCGGCGTCGCCCCGCCGGAGCCGCCGCGGCCCGACCGCGAGCTCGTCGGCCACCTTCGTGGTGACGAACTGGTGCTCCGGGTTCTGGAAGACCGACCCGATCCGCCCGGTCAGCGTGGTGGCCTTCCACTTGTGCGGCGGGCGCGGGTCGCCGAACGCGGTGACCTGCCCGCCGGTCGGCGCGAGCAGCCCGCCCAGCACCAGCGCCAGCGTCGACTTGCCGGCGCCGTTGGGGCCGGTGACGGTCAGCACCTCGCCCGCGCCGACGCTCAGCGAGACCGGCGCGAGCCGCTGCCCGACCGTGACCGCGGTGGCGCGGGCCAGCTCGCCGGCGGCCGGGGCGCCGGCCTTGAGCGGCGGGATGGTGAACCCCGGCACCCACACGCCCTCGGCGGCGAGCCGATCGCCGTACGCGGCGAACACCACCTCGGGCGCGCCGTCGGCCCGGATCCCGCCGCCCGGCTCGAGCACCACCACCCGGTCGACCAGCGGCAGCGCCTCGGCCACCCGGTGCTCCACCACGATCAGCGTGGTCTCCTCGTCCCGCGAGCGGGCTATTCCCTCGCGGACCAGCTCGGCCCCGGCCGGGTCCAGGTTCGCCGTCGGCTCGTCGAGCAGCAGCAGGCCGGGCCGCAGCGCGAGCACCCCGGCCAGCGCGAGCCGCTGCGCCTCGCCGCCGGAGAGCGCCCCGGTCGAGCGGGTGATCGGGTACGGGAAGCCGACCCGGTCGAGCGCGTCGCTGACCCGCGGCCAGATCGCGGCGGCCGGCACCCCACGGTTCTCCAGCCCGAACGCCACGTCGTCGCCGCTGCGGGCCATCACCAGCTGGGTCTGCGGGTCCTGGAAGACGATGCCCACCCCTTGCCCGGGTTCTCCGCGCCGTCCGGAGGACCAGGCGTCGGAAGCGGTACTGCCGCGGGCCGTGTGCGGCTCGAGCCCGTCGATCCGTACCGTGCCGGCCGCCTCGCCGGAGTCGTCGGGGAGCAGGCCGGCCAGCGCCGCGAGCAGGGTGCTCTTGCCCGCCCCGGACGGGCCGAGCAGGAGCACCCGTTCACCGTGCTCGATGGTCAGGTCGACGTCGCGGATCGCCCATGCGCGGCGGCCGGCATGCCGCCACCCGAAACCCCGCAACTCGACCCGACTCATGATTCAGATGCAACCAGGAATCAGACCAGCGCGCGCGCCCGGCCCGCCGGGAAGCGGTCGAGCACACCGGTCTGGGCCAGGGCGCGGACCAGCAGCACGCTGCCGATCCCGGCGATCACCAGCGACGATGCCGCGGTGACCAGGATGTACGGGATCCGGAAGGTGGCCCAGGAGTAGCCCGGGTACCAGACGAACGCGTCGTAGACCGATGCGACGACGCCCGCGGTGGCGCCGGCCAGCATGGCCACTGGCAGGTTGTACAGCTTGTAGGCGAACGCCGCGAAGATCAGCTCGGCGCCGAGCGCCTCCAGCGGGCCCTGGACCACCAGGGTCCACCCCCAGCTCGTGCCGATCGCGACCGAGACGAGCGAGGCGATGGTGAGGGTGTAGAAGGCGGCCCCGGGCTTGCGCACGATCAGCGCGCCGAGCACGGCCGGGACCAGCCACATGCCGTAGATCACGCAGCGGACCGGCTCGGTGATGCCGGCGAGCGGCCCGTTCCAGAGCAGGCCCCACGCCCAGAAGATGACGCCGAACGCGACCGCGACGATCGAGGCGATCACGATGTCGATCGTGCGCCATCGGTTGGTGTTGGTGGTTGCCATGAGTTGACCTCCCAGTTTTAGGTACCGGGAGGAGACGCAGCGCCGTGTGTGCCACGGCGCGGCTGGAGAAAAGACCGAGCTTCCTGCGCTGGCATTACCCAGATCAGGTACGAGGGTCTGCGGGTCACCCCGCACTCTCAGCGCTGTGCGCTCCCCTGTCGGATTACATGTGCTTCGATGACGCTAACACTGGTCGGAGGCGTGCGACAGCGGAGGAGTGATCAACAACATGGAGATCAAGGCGCGGGGGCTCACCTTCGACGTGTACGAGGGCGGGCCGGCGGACGGCGACCCGGTGCTGCTGCTGCACGGGTTCCCGCAGGATCACCGCGAGTTCGATCCGATCCTGCCCCGGCTGCACGCCGCCGGCCTGCGCACGTACGCCCTGGACCAGCGCGGATATTCGTCCGGCGCGCGGCCCGACGCGGTCTCCGCCTACCGGATCACCGAGCCGCTCGCGGACGCCGTCGCCGTGCTCGACGCCCTCGACATCGAGTCGGCGCACGTGATCGGCCACGACTGGGGCGCGCAGATCGGCTGGCTGCTGGCCGCGACGCACCCGGCCCGGGTCCGCACGCTCACCGCCATCTCCGTCCCGCACCCCAAGGCGCTGCAGCTGGCGTTGCGGGTACGCCCGACCCAGCGCGCCCGGTTCGCCTACACCCTCCTGTTCCGCTCGCCGATCGCCGAGCGCACCCTGCTGGCCGGCGGCGGCGCCGTGCTCAAGGGGATGCTGCGCCCGATCGGCGACCGCGCCCGGCTGTACGTGGACGCGATGCGCACCGACCCGGCCCGGCTGACCGGCGGCCTGAACTGGTACCGCGCCCTGTCCGGCGCGGACCTCGGCGGCGCGCGGGTGATCACCGTGCCGACCACGTACATCTGGCCGGACCACGACCCGGTCGTCGGCCGGACCGCCGCGCTGCGCACCCGGGACTGGGTCGAGGCCGACTTCCAGCTGGTGGTGTTGCGCGGGGTCAGCCACTGGGCGCCCGAGCAGGCGCCGGAGTCGGTCGCCGACTGCGCGCTGGCCCGCATCCGGCCGGCATGAGACCGGAGAAACGGCCCCGGCTCGCGAACGAGACCGAGAAGCACCGGTGGGACCGCAACTTCGCCGACCTGCTCCAAGAGCTGCGGGTGGCGCAGACCGGCGTGCAGATCCTGTTCGCCTTCCTGCTCACCCTGCCGTTCAGCAACGGGTTCCCGCGCGTCTCGGTGCTGCAGCGCGACCTGTACGTGGTCGCACTGCTCGCCGCCGCCGGGGCGGCCGCCATGCTGATCTCGCCGGTCGCCTTCCACAGCGCGCTGTTCCGGCAGGGCCGCAAGCCGGAACTGGTCCGCTACGCGCACCGGATGATCACCGGCGGGCTGGCGTTCCTGCTGGTCGCGATGGTCAGCAGCATCTTCCTGATCGTCGACTACCTGCTCAGCCGCCCGGTCGCGATCGTGCTCGGGGCCCTCGCGGCGCTGTGGTTCCTGACCTTCTGGGCCGGGATCCCGCTCTACCGGCACGGCTGGATCGACGAGGCCGACGAGCTCGAGGAGGAGACGCTCAACGGCGACGACCCGACGCGGTCAGGCCCAGCCGCCTGAGCTCGAGGGCGGCCAGCGCGTCGAGCGCCTCGGCGTCGCCGTTGCGCCAGCTCTGTGCGATGTCCGGGCCGAGCCGGGTCAGCTCGTCGAGCGGCTGCCCGGCCAGCGCCCGCAGGGCCAGCAGATCTCGCCCGGCCGGCTCCGCGCGTACGGCCGAAGCCACCCCGGCCCGGCGCATCCAGCGCAACCGCAACGGAAGCCAGAGGAACAGGACCAGCGCGAGCGGCACCGCGACCGCGACGATCGCCAGGACCACAGAACTCTGGTGGACGAGCTGCTGCTGTTGCCGCCCGGCGTCGGCGATCGCCCGGGCCGCCGACGCGGCGCCGTTGAACGGCTTGACCAGTTGGTCGCCCACGAGCGGCACTCGGTTGATCTTGCCGCCGGCGTCGGCCAGGTTGTCCGCGATGCCGCCGCCGGCGGACTGCAGCCGCTGCCCGGGGACGGCCAGTTTCTCCACCATGTCGTGCACCCAGAGGCCGGCCCGGATCCACAGGTAGACCCAGACCACCACGGCGAGGTCGGTGAGCAGTTGACGGATGGCGGTCGGGAGCCGCTCGGCGTAGAGCTTCACGGGGGAAGCGTCGCACGTGGACGGTGTTACCGCTTGACCGAGCAGTCCGGGCAGGTGCCGAAGATCTCCATGGTGTGCGAGACGTCGGTGTAGCCGTGCATGGCGGCCACCCGCTCGGCCCACGACTCGACCGCCGGGCCCTCCACCTCGACCGCCCGGCCGCAGGCCCGGCACACCAGGTGGTGGTGATGGCCCTGGCTGCAGCGGCGGTACAGGTGCTCGCCGCCGGGCGGGCGCATCACGTCGATCTCGCCGGCGTCGGCCAGGCCCTGCAGCGTGCGGTACACCGTGGTCAGCCCGACCCGCTCGCCCCGCTCGCGCAGCAGGGCGTGCAGGTCCTGGGCGCTGTTGAAGCCCTCGACGTCGTTGAGCACGGCGCTCACCGCGCTGCGCTGCTTGGTGTTGCGCTGAGCGTTGGCGTCAACGTTCAAGATCGGACCTCCCGCGCATGGCTGACGGCGTCGGCGACGATGTGCGCCACATGATCATCCACCAGCGAGTACGCGATCTCGCGGCCGCGGCGCGCACCGCGGACCACCCCGGCCCCGCGCAGCACCCGAAGGTGCTGGGAGACCAGCGGCTGGGGTGCGCCCAGCTTCGCCACGAGCTCGTGCACGCAACGCTCGCCGACGCCGAGCTCGGCGACGATCGCGACGCGGATCGGCGCGGAGAGGGCGCGCAGCAGCTCTCCGGCCGACTCGTAGGCCTCATAACCGGTCGTCGTCATGGTTCCCAACCAATTTATCTCTCAGCTCTGCAGGACGACATCGGGCGGCTCCACCTCGCGTGGCTGGTGGGCGCGACTTCTCAGGGCTCGGGCCACGCCGCCGCCGAGCGAGATCGCCACGAACGCGCCGAGCGCCAGGAGCACCGTGGTGGCGCCGGGCGCGGTGTCGATCTCGGCGGAGACCGCCACGCCGGCGCCGGCCGCGCCCAGGCCGATCACCATGGCCAGCGCCATCGTGCTGCGGAAACCGCGCGTGACCTGCTGGGCCGCGGCGACCGGGACGACCATCAGAGCGGAAACCAGGAGCAATCCGACCGTACGCATGGCGATCGTCACCGTGACCGCGGTCGTCACCGCCATCAGGATGTTCAGCGTGCGCACCGGCAGGCCGCTGACCCGGGCGTACTCCTCGTCGTTGCAGACCGCGAACAGGGCCGGCCGGAACGCGGTCATCGCCAGCAGCACGGCCAGGCCGAGCACGACGATCACCACGAGGTCCTGCGGCGACGTGGTGATCAGCGAGCCGAACAGGTACTGCATCAGGTTCGCGTTGCTGCTGTCGTCGGAGAGCCCGACCAGCACCACGCCGCCCGCGATGCCGCCGTAGAACAGCAGGGCCAGGGCCAGGTCGCCGGAGGTGCGGCCGCGCTGGCGGATCAGCTCGATGCCGACCGCGCCGGCCGCCGACACGATCACCGCACTGATCACCGGGGAGTGGTGCAGCAGCAGGCCCACGCCGACGCCGGTCAGCGCGACGTGCCCGATCCCGTCCCCGATCAGCGACAGCCGCCGCTGCACCAGGTAGATGCCGAGCGCCGGGGCGGCCAGCCCGATCACCAGCGCGCCGATCAGCGCGCGGATCATGAAGTCGTACTCGAACAGGCTCATGAGCGGGCCGTGATCCGGTCGGTCGGCGACACGCAGATCTTGTCCTGCTCCGGGGTGGCGTGCGGGTGGACGTGGTCGTGGCCGGGAAGGGCGTGGTGGCCGGCCGGCTCGGGCGGGATGCCCTCGTGCGCTATCCGGCCCTCGTGCACCACGACGGCCCGGTCGATCAGCGGGCGCAGCGGGCCCAGCTCGTGCGCGACCAGCAGGATCGTGCCGCCGCCGGCCGCGAACTCGCCCAGCGCCGCGGCGAACGCCTCCTGGCTGGCCGCGTCCACGCCGGCCGTCGGCTCGTCGAGGACCAGCAGGTCGGGGCCGCCGGCCAGGGCCCGGGCGATCAGCGTGCGCTGCTGCTGGCCGCCGGAGAGGGTGGCCACCGGGTCGCCGATCCGGTCGAGCAGGCCGACCTTGGTCAACGCCGCCCGGACCGCCGCCTTGTCGACGGCGCCCGGCGGCCGGAAGATGCCGCGCCGGGCCAGCCGGCCGGAGGCGACCACCTCGCCGACCGTGGCCGGCACGCCCGAGCCGGCGCCGAGCCGCTGCGGGACGTAGCCGACCCGGGCCCAGTCCCGGAACCTCTTCTGCGGGGTGCCGAACAGGTCGATGTCGCCGCGCGCGATCGGGACCAGGCCGAGGATCGTGCGGATCAGGGTGGACTTGCCGGAGCCGTTGGCGCCCAGGATCGCGACCACCTCGCCGACGGGCACCGCGAGCGAGACGTCGTGCAGAATCTCCCGGCCGTCGTAGCCCACGGCCAGATGGCGTACGTCGACGACGCTCATGTGGTACACCCCAATGCCGTGGTGAGCGCGGCCAGGTTGGCGCGCATGACGGAGAAGTAGTCGGCATTCTTGTCGGTGAGCCCCTCGAGCGGGTCGAGCACCGCGGTGCGGGCGCCGACCTCGCGCGCGATGGTCTCGGCGACCTTGGGGCTGACCAGCGTCTCGAAGAAGATCGTGGTGGTGCCGGTGGAGCGGGCCTGGGCGGCGACCTTGGCCAGCTTGCGCGGGGACGGCTCGGCCTCGGGGGAGACGCCGGTGATCCCGACCTGGGTCAGGCCGTAGCGGCCGGCCAGGTAGTTGAACGCCTCGTGGCTGGTGACGATCTCGTGCCGCTGGCAGGTGGTGAGGCTTCCGGCGTACGTCCGCTGCAGGTCCTGAAGTTGATTTTGAAGGTCTCGCGCCCGGGAACGGTAGTCCGCGGCGTGCGCGGGGTCGGCCTGCGCCAGCCGCTCGCCCAGCGCGCCGGCGATCGTGGCGAACCGCACCGGATCCAGCCAGACGTGCGGATCCTTGCTGCCGTCCTCGGACTCGCCGCCGGTGTACGGCAACAGCTCGACCGCCGAGGAGACGTCGAACGAGCGGCCCTTCGCCTCCTGTGCGACGGCCGAGTCGACGGCCGGCTGGAAGCCCTTGAGGTAGACCGCGAGCCCGGCATCCGCCACCTGGGCGACCTGGCGCGGGTTGAGCTCGACGTCGTGCGGCTCGGCGCCCGGTTTGGTGAGGTTCGTGACGGTCACCGCGTCGCCCCCGATCCGCTCGCTGAGGAACTGCAGCGGATAGAACGCCGTGACCACGGTGAGCTTCCCGGCGGAAAAGCCGTTCGCGGACGCCCGCCCGGCGCAACCGGCCGCGACGGCGAGCGTCAGGAGCACGGCTAGCAGGGCGCGGGGCATACCGCCAACTGTCTCCGACAATGATAATGATTGTCAAAAGCGCATGAGTCGCGCCGCACAGCGCCTTCGCGACCAACCGCGGCCAGCGGCAGAAGTCGCGCTTTCACAGCGCCTTCGCGACGACCGCGGCCAGCGGCAGAAGTCGCGCTTTCACAGCGCCTTCGCGACCAACCGCGGCCAGCGGCAGAAGTCGCGCTCTCACAGCGCCTTCGCGACGACCGCGGCGAGCAGCAGCACGAGCATGAGCACGCGTAGCGCACGGGTCGCCGGCGGCTGCACCGCCCAGGTGGTGTAGGTCAGCGCGGCCAGCCCCGCGCCCAGCACGAACAGCACCGCCGCCCCGACGATGCCGGGGAGGAACAGCCCGGCCAGCATCAGCACCAGCGCCACCAGGAACGCCGTCGTCGGGTTCACCCGGGCCAGCCGGCGCAACAGGTTCTCGGACGGTGCCACCGTGTCGCCTCCTCGCGCTGCGTACGCTCGTCGCATGCTCGTGCTCAACCGCTTCGTCGTCCCGCCGGACACGCAGGACGGCTTCGTGCTCCGGGCGCACGCCGCCCTCACCGCGCTGGCCGAGCGCCCCGGCTATCTTTCCGGCCGGCTCGCCCGGGCCATCGAGGAGCCGTCCCACTGGACGCTGGTGACCGAGTGGGAGTCGGTGGGAGCCTACCGGCGCGCCCTGGGCGCCTTCGACGTGAAGGTGCACGCCACCCCGCTGCTCTCCGAGTCGGTCGACGAGCCTTCCGCGTTCGAGACGCTGGCCAGCGCCCAGCCCGGCGGCGAGGTGGTGGTGACCCCGAGCGACCGGGCCGCCGAGCCGTGGCGCTGACGAGCGCCTGGGTCGGAGTGGGGGCCGGAGCGAGGCGAGGTCCAGGTATCGTCTGGGTGTGCGCCCAGGCGGCGGCTGGGCCACGCCGCAGCCCGTCTCCCACTCCGACCCAGGCGCTAATCTGGCGATATGACGACGGCGCCGCACGTTCCCGCACCGCCGCAGGGCCCGGGCGTCCAGCCGCCGTTCCCGGCCCCGCCGGTCGAGGGGCGAGGCAAGCGGATCGGGCTGAGCATCGGCATCGCGGTCGGCGTGGTCGTCCTGGTCTGCGGCGGCGGCCTGGGCGCGATGATCGGCGTGCTGGCCTCCTCCCAGAGCTCCGCCCAGGAGCACGCGAACGCGGCGGTCAGCGGCTATCTGAACGCGCTGCGCGACGGAAAGTACGACAAGGCGTACGACCTGCTCTGCGACAAGGCGCGGGAGGACGAGAGCCAGGCCGAGTTCCGCCGGCGGGTGGCCGGGGAGCCGGTCGTCCGGTCGTACACGATGGGGAAGTTCGACGTGCTGACCTTCTCCATGCCGGTGGAGGCCACCTACGACAACGGCAGCAGTGCCCAGCTCGAGGCGTACCTGGGGTCCGATCGGACCACGGGCGCCTTCGAGGTCTGCGAGATCGGGGAGTAATCTCGCACTTCGTCCGGATCCATTACCAAGCTGTCCCCGCCGACACCCAGCCGGCGTAGGAGGAACATGCCCGCCGACCGTATCGATGCCGTCGTCAGCCTGGCCAAGCGCCGTGGCTTCGTCTTCCCCTCCAGCGAGATCTACGGAGGAACCCGCTCGGCCTGGGACTATGGTCCGCTGGGCGTGGAGCTGAAGGAGAACGTCCGCCGCCAGTGGTGGCGCACCATGGTGCAGCAGCGTGACGACATCGTCGGCCTCGACTCCGCCGTCATCCTCGCGCGCCAGGTGTGGGAGGCGTCCGGCCACATCGCCGAGTTCGTCGACCCGCTCACCGAGTGCCAGTCCTGTCACAAGCGCTTCCGGGCCGACCACCTGGAGGAGGCGTACGAGGCCAAGCACGGCTCGCTGCCCTCCTCGCTGCAGGAGCTGAACTGCCCGAACTGCGGCAACAAGGGCACCTTCACCGAGCCGAAGATGTTCAACGGCCTGATGAAGACGTACCTCGGGCCGACCGAGAGCGCCGAGGGCCTGCACTACCTGCGCCCGGAGACCGCCCAGGGCATCTTCGTCAACTACAACAACGTGGCCACCGCGGCGCGCAAGAAGCCGCCGTTCGGCATCGCGCAGGTCGGCAAGAGCTTCCGCAACGAGATCACCCCGGGCAACTTCATCTTCCGTACGCGTGAGTTCGAGCAGATGGAGATGGAGTTCTTCGTCGAGCCCGGCACCGACGAGCAGTGGCACGAGTACTGGCTCCAGGAGCGCTGGAACTGGTACCGCGGGCTCGGCCTGTCCGAGTCGAACCTGCGGTACTACGAACACCCCAAGGAGAAGCTCTCGCACTACTCGAAGCGGACCGTCGACATCGAGTACCGCTTCCAGTTCGGCGGCAGCGAGTTCGCCGAGCTCGAGGGCATCGCCAACCGCACCGACTTCGACCTGACCACGCACTCCAAGCACTCCGGCGTCGACCTCAGCTACTTCGACCAGGAGAAGCAGGAGCGCTGGGTGCCGTACGTGATCGAGCCAGCGGCCGGCCTCACCCGCGCGGTGCTGGCCTTCCTGCTCGAGGCGTACGACGAGGACGAGGCGCCGAACACCAAGGGCGGCGTCGACAAGCGCACGGTCATGCGCTTCGACCCCCGGCTCGCGCCGATCAAGGTGGCGGTGCTGCCGCTGTCCCGCAACCCGGAGCTGTCGCCGAAGGCCCGCGGCCTGGCCGACTTGCTGCGCAAGCGCTGGATCGTCGAGTTCGACGACTCGCAGGCGATCGGCCGGCGCTACCGCCGCCAGGACGAGATCGGCACCCCGTTCTGCGTGACGGTCGACTTCGACACCCTGACCGACGACGCGGTGACGGTCCGCGACCGCGACACGATGAAGCAGGAGCGGGTCGGTCTCTCCCAGATCGAGGACTACCTGATCCAGCGCCTGCCGGGTTGCTGAGTCTCAGAAGGTGAAGCCGCCCGGTCGGCCGTTCCGGTCGGCGATGAGCCCGGCCAGGGTCGCGATGGCGATCTCGGCCGGGGTCCTCGCCCCGATGTTGAGGCCGATCGGGCGGTGCACCCGGGCGATCTGATCCTCCGGCACGTCGAGGTCGCGCAGCATCTTGACGTGCGGCCCCTCGATGGTGGGCTTGCCGAGGATGCCGATCCACCGGGTTTCGCTCGCCAGCGCGGCCTTGAGCACCTCGCCGATCTCGGCCCGGTGATGGTCGCTGAGCACGACGTCGGTGTGCTCGTCGAGGTGCGCGGCGTCGAGATCGTGCACGAAGAGGTCGCCATGCGGCCGGGGCGTCCCCTGCAGGCGTGACTGATCCGGCTCGACGAGCACGGACTGAAAGCCGGCCTCCACGGCGAACCGCAGCATCGCCTCCGCCGTCGGCGACTCGAACACGACCACCAGTCGTCGCGGGCTCAACCCCTCACTCACGTCACCGACTCTGCCAGAAGAATCCCTCCCACACAGCCACCGGCCATCGCGCGACTAGTAGTCACTAGGCTAGTATGAGGGCTGATCCCCTTACCCTGTTCTGGAGACGTCGATGACCCCCACCCTTGGAGACCTTGATCAACGCCTAACCGCCGTGGAGGAGCGCTTGGACCAGGAATCAGGACTACGCGCCAGCCAGGAGCGCGACCTGTCTGACATCGCCGAGGGCGTTCGCGCTCATAAGAAAGCCATTCAAGCCCTTGGAAAGACGCAGTCGGAACACACTCAGAAGCTGGACCAACTCAATGGGAAGGTCGACCACCTCACCGGGAGAGTCGATCAGCTCGCCAGCACTGTTAACCACCTCGTCCTGGATGTCGGCAGGATTGACGATAAGACCGACCACCTCACCGGGAGGGTCGACCAGCTTGACGGGAAGGTCGACCGCCTCACCGGGAGGGTCGACCAGCTTGACGGGAAGGTCGACCGCCTCACCGGGAGGGTCGACCAGCTTGACGGGAAGGTCGACCAGATCACCGCGACAGTCGCTGAGGTTCAGGGCGGGGTTACGCAGATCGTCGGCATGCTGGATACGTTGATCGCGCGGGAGGACGGGCGGTAGCGAGCGGGCGATTCGGGGTCGCCGGGCCGGGCGTGTCACGCTATAGGGCGTGACTTCACCGCTCCTGCTCGGCGACCACGCCGTGAACCCGCCCGTCGTGCTGGCGCCGATGGCGGGGATCACCAACGTGGCGTTCCGGCGGCTCTGTCGCGAGCAGGGTGGCGGCGTCTACGTGTGCGAGATGATCACCACTCGGGCGCTGGTCGAGCGGATTCCCAAGACGCTCAAGATGATCGCCTTCGCCGAGGACGAGGACTTTCGCAGTCTCCAGCTCTACGGTGTCGATCCCGAGGTCACCGCGCGGGCGGTCCGGCTGGTCGGCGAGGACGGGCTCGCCGATCACATCGATCTGAACTTCGGCTGTCCGGTCCCCAAGGTCACGCGGCGGGGTGGTGGTTCGGCCCTGCCGTGGCGGCGGCGACTGTTCGGCCGCATCGTGGGGCAGGCGGTCGAGGCGGCCCGGGAGTACGGCATTCCGCTGACCATCAAGATGCGCAAGGGCATCGACGACGACCATCTGACGTATGTGGAAGCGGGTCTGATCGCGCAGGAGGCGGGCGTCGCCGCGGTGGCGCTGCACGCGCGCACCGCCGAGCAGCGGTATTCCGGCAGCGCCGACTGGGACGCGATCGCCACGCTCAAGCAGGCCCTCGACGTGCCGGTGCTGGGCAACGGCGACATCTGGGAGGGTTCGGACGCGCTGCGCATGGTCGAGCACACCGGCGTCGACGGCGTGGTCGTCGGCCGTGGCTGCCTGGGCCGGCCGTGGCTGTTCGCCGACCTGGAGGCCGCGTTCACCCAGGGCGCGAGCTACCGCCCGGTGCTGCCGGCCCTCGGCGAGGTCGCGAAGATCATGTCTCGGCACGCCGAGCTGCTGGTCGACGCGCTCGGCGACGAGAAGCACGGCTGCGCCGACTTCCGCAAGCACGTGGCCTGGTATCTGAAGGGTTTCCCGGTGGGCGGTGACCTGCGGCGCAGCCTCGCCATGATCTCGTCGCTGGCCGAGCTGGACGACCTGCTGGAGAAGCTGGACCCGTCGCTGCCGTTCCCGGTCGAGGCGCTGGGCCAGCCGCGCGGCCGGGTCAACTCGCCGGGCAAGGTCTCCCTGCCGTACGGCTGGCTGGACAGCCGCGACGACGACACGGTCCCCGAGGGCGCCGAGACCGACGAGTCCGGCGGATGACCATCATCCAGGACGTGCTGCGGGGGGATCTCAGCTACGAGGACGGCCTGGACGCGCTCACGGTGGCACCCGCCGGCGAGGTGGACGCCGAGCTCGACGCGGCCGTGTCCCAGGCCGTCGATCAGCTGTTCCGCGGCGGGTGGCAGCCGGCCGAGCTGTATCGGGTGGTGGCTCGGCTCGGCAATCCGCTGCAGGCCCATCGGGTGACCGACGCAGCGAGATCATATTTCACGAAATTTCCGAACATAGACCCTCGATGGCGGGCGCAGGTCGAGGAGCTGCCGAGCGCGAAGGGTCACCCGGACCGCATCAAGGGCCTGGACGCCGCCCTGAGCCTCCTGCTCGAACTGCGCCGGCTGCCCGCGATCGAGAAGCTGATCCCGGCCCCCGGCGACGCGCCCGGGAAACGGCTGCGCGGCGCCGACAACCGGGTGCTCGAGCGGGTCCGGGCGCTGCTCGCCAAGGCCGAGTCGACCGACTTCCCGGCCGAGGCCGAGGCCTTCTCGGCCAAGGCGCAGGAGCTGATCGCCCGGCACAGCATCGAGGAGGTGCTGACCGCGGCGCCGGACGAGACGCCGCTCGCCCGCCGGGTGGGCGTGGATCATCCGTACGAGAGCGAGAAGGCCAGCCTGCTCGACGCGGTGGCCCGGGCCAACCACTGCCACACCGTGTGGTCGCCGGAGCTGGCCTTCTCGACCGTGTTCGGGTTCGATGCGGACATCGACGGCGTCGAGCTGCTCTACACGTCGCTGCTCGTGCAGGCCAACCGGGCGATGGCGCGGGACGAGCCGGTCAAGGGCAAGGCGCGGATCAAGGCGTTCCGGCGCAGCTTCCTGGTCGCGTACGCGGTGCGCATCGGCGAACGCCTCGAGCGGGCCACCCGGCAGGAGATCGCCCAGCACGGCGACCTGCTGCCCGTGCTGCGCGGGCGGGACCTGCGGGTCCGCGAGGCGGTGACGCGTTCCTTCCCGCGTACGGTCCGCGCCCGCGGCAGCCGCGTCGACAGCCTGGAGGGCTGGGAGTCCGGCCGGGCGGCGGCCGACGAGGCCGAATTGGCTTGACCGCTCCGGGAGGATGGACCCATGCATCCACCGCGACGCTGATCTCGCCTTCTCTACGCCGTCCGTGCCTGTGCGGATGGTGTGCTGCTCTACCCGGTCTACGCGCTGCTGTTCGCCGACGCGGGCCTGTCCACCAGCCAGATCTCCGTGCTGTTCGCGATCTGGTCGGTGGTCTCGTTCGCCTTCGAGGTGCCCTCCGGCGCGCTGGCCGACGCTTGGTCCCGCCGCGGGCTCTACGCGATCGGTGAGCTGCTCACCGCCGCCGGTTACGCACTGTGGCTGATCTGGCCGGCCTTCCCGGGTTTCGCGCTGGGCTTCGTGCTGTGGGGGCTGGGCGGCGCGCTCGCCTCCGGCACGCTCGAGGCGCTCGTCTACGACCTGGCCGGGGACGACTACGCCAAGGTCATGGGCCGGGCCGGCACCGTCGGCATCCTCGCCACGCTCGCCGCCACGCTGCTGGCCACCCCGGCGCTCGCCCTCGGCGGCTACCCCCTGGTGGGCGTCGCGAGCATCGTCGTGGTCACCCTGGGCGGTCTCCTCGCGCTCCGCCTTCCCGATGCCGTGCGTACGCCGGGGGAAGGCGACGAAAGCGACACCGGCGGCTACGGCCGGCTCCTGCGCTCGGGACTGCGCGACGCGGTGAAGGACCGGCGCACGATCATGCTCGTGGCGGTCGCCGCGCTGCTGCCCGGGTTCACCGCGCTCGACGAGTACCTGCCGCTGCTCGCCCGCGACAAGGGCGCGCCGACGGCCGGCGTACCGCTGCTGTATGCCCTTGTCGCACTGGCGATGGCCGCGGGAAGCGCGCTCGCCGGACGCTACGCCGCGTCCCTGCCGTTGGTGGTGGCCGCCTCGGCGGCCCTGCTCGCGGCCGGCGCGCTCGTGCCGCACCTGATCGGCATGGTCCCGGTGGCCGCCGCGTTCGGCCTGCTGCAGTACGCCATGATCCGCGCGGAGACCGGCCTCCAGGAGTCGATCACGGGCCGCGCCCGGACGACCGTCCTGTCGGTCAGCGGCTTCGGCGCGGAGGTCTTCGCGGTCGTCCTCTACGCCGGTTTCGGGCTGCCGGCGCCGCTGCCGCTGCTGTTCGCCCTGGCCACGACGCCCCTGCTGCTGACCGCGGCGCTGGCCCGCCGGAATTTCGTCCGCCCGGGATGAGGGATCGGACATCGGCGCCGCCGAGCATGGGCCTCAGCCCCGGGTCTTCTTCGAGGAGCGCGACATGACGACCTTCACGGTGTGGAAGTTCGACAGCCCCGACGGCGCACAGCGGGCGTCCGAGCAGCTCAAGGACGCGGAGGCCGACGGCCTGGTCAAGCTGCTCGACCACGCGGTGGTCACCTGGCCGGTCGGCGCCGCCCAGCCGGAGCGGCCACACCACGGCCACGACACGGTCTGGCGCGGCGCGGGCTGGGGCGCCCTCTGGGGCCTGCTGGCCGGCACGCTCTTCCTGGTCCCGGTCATCGGCGGCGCGGCCGGCGCCGCGATCGGCGCGATCAGCAAGGCCACCGAGGACGCCGGCATCACCAGGGACCAGTTGGAGACGATCCGCACCGAGATCACCGAGGGCACGTCGGCGCTGTTCCTGGTGACCGACCAGGGCAACCTCGACCGGCTGGGCGAACGCTTCCACGGCATGGGCGACCACAGCAAACTGATCACCACCAACCTCACCGACGGCGAACGCGAGGTGCTGCTGGAAACCTTCGGCAACGCCGCCCGCAAGAACCCACAGCCCTACTGACGGGGCTGCCGCCGGGTGGGGAGGGCTTGATGAGGCCCTCCCCACCCGGCGTGGGCATCGGGCCGGTCAGACGTCGAGGTCGTTCTCGATGCGCCTGAGCTGGTGGCGGGCCATGGCCAGGTTGGCGCGGTCGCGCTTGAGGGCCAGATAGAGGAACAGGCCCTTGCCGGCGCGGCTCGTCAGCGGGCGGATCATGTGGTACTGGGTGTCCAGCGTGATCAGGATGTCCTCGATCTTCTCGGAGATGTTCAGCATCTCCATCGCCCGCAGCTTGGCCCGGACCACGTCCGTGTTGCCGGCCGCCGCGACCGTCAAGTCGAGTTCCTTGCCGCCGCCGACGGTGCCGAGCGCCATGCCGCTCGTGTGGTCCACGAGGGCCACGCCGATGGCGCCGTCGATCTCCATGATTTCCTTGAGTGCGGTGTCCATGTCGCCCATGGAAGTTCCTCCGTATGCGGTGGGATGGCGGTCCGCCGCTCGACGGCGGTACCGGGTGGGTCGCGGCGGATGCCGCTCCCGTCTCGGATCAACCCGTCGCCTGCCGGCGCCGGGCGTTGGTGGGCAGGGTGGCCATCGGGGTGCGCCGCGCCAGCGGCGCCGCCGGGCCGGCCTGCGTGGGAATCTCCGGCCGGGCTTGCGGTTTCGCTTCGACCGACAAGATCCGAACCAGCCGGCGTACGCATCGCCGCGCCTCCAGGTGGACCATGGCGAGGTTCGCGTCGCCGGAGGTGACCAAGGTGAGCAGTGCGGTCGGGCCCGCGGTGTAGGTGGTGATGTAGCCGCGATCGCACTCGACCACCGACTCCCGCAGCTCGCCGTGGTTCACCGCGTGGGCGAACCGCCGGGCCAGCGCGAGGTGCGCGGCGGCCAGCGCGGCGAGGCCGTCCGGCTCGATGCCGTGGGCGTCGTGCGCGACCACCAGCCCGTCGGTGGTGGCGAGCACGCTGCCGGAGAGTTCCGGCACCCTGGCACGCAGGCGGTTGAGCTCCTCGAGCACCGCCGGATCCACCGTCATCCTCGGTCTCTCTTTCTCGTCGGAAGGTCGGAGGCGCGCGCGTCACCGCAAGGCTCTCAATGCGGTGCGGATGCGTTTGAGCAGGACTTCGTCGGTGCCGGGGTGCGGCGGCGGGGGCTCGGCGGCGACTTCTTTCGGCAGCTTCGCGCCGGGTTTGCGGCGGGCCAGCCGGGGCGGCCGGTACACCGTGCCGTGGGCGCTGGTCTCCTCGGTCAGCGCGGACGGTGCGGGCGCCGGCGCGGGGGGATCGGGGGCAGGGGGACCGGGGGCGGCCGGTCGCATGCCGGAGACCACCGGCACGGTCGGCGAGTCGTCCCGCCGGGGATGGGCCCGGCGGGCGTCCACGGCCGTCCCTCGGGACCGGGGGAGCCGCACGAATTCAGGAGCTTTTCCGCGTACGTCGGGAAGGTCCAGCAAACCCGCGGCCGCGAGCCGGCGCAGCTCCTGGATGGTCGCGAAGCCCGCCTTTCCCAGCAGGAAGGCCAGATCGGCCGGCGTGCGCTGCCCGTCGGCGTGCACCAGCAGCTCCCACTGCGGCGCGGTCAGCGTGATCCGCTCGCGCGGCGGGCGGGCGATCGGCGTGACCACCGCGGTGTCCACCCGCGGGTCCGGGAAGATGTCGTCGAGCATCTTGGCGCGCCGGCGCACCTCCCGGGCGACCGCGGCCGGATCGATGTGCACGACCGGCCCGAGCCAGTGCGTGACGCCGCCGTGGAACTGGACCGGCGCGTCCGGCGGCGCCAGCGCGAAGTACGCCGCGTCGTAGGTCGCGCCGAGCACGCACAGCTCCAGCTCGCCCTGGGTGAGGTGACCGTGCTCGACCAGCATCCGGCCCACCCGGGCGGTGGCGGTGCCCTGGTCGAGCGCGTGCTGCCAGGTGCGCCCGGCCAGCCGGCCGGATGCGGTGAGCAGCTCGCCCACCCCGGGCGCCGCCGCCGACTCGGCGTAGATGATCCGGCCCTCGAGGACGTAGACCGCGCCGCCGGGATGGCCTCCGACCACCAGCGCACCGGTCTGCCGCTCCCCGGCCACCTGCGCTAGCAGGCGTCCCGGAGCGACGGTCGTCGAGGGGGTCACACGGTCTCCGTTCCTTGGGTTCAGGTGGCTACCAGGTCGTCGGCCAGCTTCTGCATGCGATGGCGGGCCACCGCGAGGTTCCCCAGCACCCGATCGAGCCAGACGTAGAGGACCAGCCGGCTGTCGAAGTCGGTCTGCACCGGCCGCAACAGGTGGTATCCGCCGGCGGTCGTGATGATCAGGTCTTCGAGCAGGTCGTGCGGGACGGCCGAGACGAACAGCGAGCGGCTGTTCGCGGCCTGGACCACGTCGGCCGTGCCTGCGGCGGCGGCCTCGTGGTCGTCGTTCGGTGCGGCGCCCGTCGTGGCGACGGGGAAGCCGGTGGTGTAGTCGACGATGCTGGCCCCGACCGCGCCGGGGATCGCCATGGCCTCCTGTAAACAGTGATCAACGCCGGGCACCGTTGTTTCCCCCTGCTTTCTCGCCGTCACCGTGGGCCATCCTGAGGCGGCCGTACGGATCGGGGTCGCACCCCCTGTGCGGCTGCACCGTTACCGGCGCCTGGTCCTTCGGACGGCGTGGAGAACCCGGGCCCCTTCGGGGCTGTGCTGTTACCGGCGCCTGGTCCTTCGGACGGCGTGGAGAACCCGGGCCCCTTCGGGGCTGTGCTGTTACCGACGCCTGGTCCTTCGGACGGCGTGGAGAACCCGGGCCCTTCGGGGCGGAGACGAGTCGCTTCCGCCCAAGGCGCGTAACATGATCGTCACTTTTCGATAAGGAGGCGGCCATATGCCGATCAGCTGGGAACAGGTCGTCGTGGACGCCGACGATCCGCACCGTCTGGCCCGATGGTGGGCCGAGGCGCTCGGGTACGTGATCGTGCACGAGGCGCCGGACGAGGTGGAGATCCGTCGGTCCCCCGGCGAGCTGCCCGGCCTGCTCTTCACCCCGGTTCCCGACCGGAAGACGGCGAAGAACCGGCTGCACCTCGACCTGCGCCCGGACGATCAGGAGGCGGAGGTCGAGCGGCTGGTCGACATGGGGGCCCGCCCGGCCGACATCGGTCAGGGCGACGTGAGCTGGGTCGTGCTCGCCGACCCCGAGGGCAACGAGTTCTGCGTGCTGTCCGCGAAGAAGCCCGGTCAGTAGCGGAAGCGGCTGATCAGCGTCTGGATCTCCCCGGCCGCCGAGCTCACCTGCTCGGCGGAGCCGCGGGTGGTGTTCGCCCCGCCGACGGTCGCGTCCGTCGACCGGGTGATGTTCGAGACCGTGGCCCGGATCTCGGCGGCCGCCGACGACACCTCGCCGACGTTGCGCGACATCAGGTCGGTGGTCGCCGACTGCTCTTCGACCGCGGCCGCGATCGCCCGCTGACCGTCGTCGATCTGCTCGATCACCGCGGTGATCGCCGCGATCGCGTCGGCGGTGCCCGAGGTCATCTCCTGGATCGCCGAGATCTTCGCGGTGATGTCCGCGGTCGCCTGCGCGGTCTCCTGCGCCAGGTCCTTGACCTCGGTGGCGACCACGGCGAAGCCCTTGCCGGCCTCGCCGGCCCGGGCCGCCTCGATCGTCGCGTTCAGCGCCAGCAGGTTCGTCTGCTCGGCGATGTTCGTGATCAGCTGGACGATGTCGCCGACCTCGCGGCTCGCCTCGCTCAGCCGGGCCACCGCCGCCGCCGTCTCCGCCGCGTTCCGGTTGGCCTCGCTGGTGGTCGCCGTCGCCGAGGTCGTCTGCCGGGAGATCTCCCGGATCGACGAGGCCATCTGCTCGGTCGCGCCCATCATGTCGTTCACCATCGACGACACGTTGTGCGCCGCCGAGTCCGCGCTGTGCGCCTGCGCCGAGGTCTGCTCGGCCGAGGTGTCCAACTGGCCGGCCAGCGTCCGCAGGTCCACGCTCGCCGCCGACAGGGTGCCCACGCTCGCCGAGGTCGCCGCCACGGTGTCCCGCAGCGCGCCCATCGCGCCGTTCAGCGCGCCCGCCATCTCGCCGAGCTCGTCCCGGCGCAGCACCGGCACCCGTACGGTCAGATCGCAGCCGGCCGCCGCCCGCAGGCCGGTCAGCATCTCGCGCAGCGGCCGGCGGATCGCCCGCAGCGTCAGCAACCCGGCGAGCACCGTGATGACCGCCCCGGCCAGACCGGCCAGCACGATGATCCAGTCGCTGCTCCGGGCCTTCGCGGTGCCGTTGTCGCTGGCCGCCTTGACCGCCTTGAGCATCGCGTCGTCGAGCGCGCCGAGCTTCTCCTCGAGCTCCGAGTAGATTGCCAGATAGCCCTCGAGCTGCGCCTTGGCCTTGGCGTGATCGGTGCCGGCGGTCTCGACCAGGGACACCGCGGTGTCCGCGTAGACGACCAGGCGGGGACGCACAGCGGCGTATTGCGGCTGCAGGTCGGTCGGGGCCTCGGCGGCCGCCGCGTCGAACATCTCCAGGATCGTCTTGGCGTGTTCGGTGACGTCCTGGACGCCGTACGCCTGGCGCTGCGCGTCGTTGGTCGCGTACATCGCCGACATCACGTCCGCGCGCAGCCCGTCGTGCATCATGTCGGCGTTCCACTGGTCGCTCATGCCGTCGCTGACCCGGGCCATTTCGCGGCCCGCGCTGGCCTGCGCCGACGAGCTGTAGATGGCGAAGCCCACGACCAGGCCCACGGAGAGCAGCCCGGCCACGGCCATGACCACCAGGCGGGCGAGGATCGTGATGCTGCGCGACGGCGAATCGGACTCCACGTCTAGTACATCGGCAAGCGGGACGGGCCGCTTAGGCTGAGATCATGACGGCGTTCGACGCCCAGCGGTGGATACCCGAACCGACCAAGGACAGCGGCTACGGAAGAACCCCATACCAGCGGGACCGGGCCCGGGTGTTGCACTCGGCCGGGTTCCGCCGGCTGGCGGCCAAGACCCAGGTGCACACCGCCGGGTCGGACGATTTCCTGCGTACCCGATTGACCCACTCCCTCGAAGTCGCCCAGATCTCCCGCGAGATGGGCGCCCGGCTCGGCTGCGACCCGGACGTCGTCGACGTCGCCGGGCTCGCCCACGACCTCGGCCACCCGCCCTTCGGCCACAACGGCGAGACCGCCCTCGACCAGGTCGCCCAGCCCTGCGGCGGCTTCGAGGGCAACGCGCAGACCCTGCGCGTGCTGACCCGGCTCGAGGCGAAGGTCCCCGGCGGCGGGCTCAACCTCACCCGCGCCTCCCTCGACGCGTGCAGCAAATACCCCTGGCCCCGCAAACCCGGCACCCGCAAGTTCGGCATCTACGCCGACGACCGGCCGGTCTTCGACTGGATGCGCCCCGGCGACCTCGGCGAGCGCCGCTGCCTCGAGGCCCAGGTGATGGACTGGGCCGACGACGTCGCGTACTCGGTGCACGACGTCGAGGACGGCGTGCACGGCGGCTACCTGACGCTGCGCCCGCTGCTCGACGACCCGGCCGAGCGGGCCGAGCTGTGCGCCGACGTCGCCGCTACCTACTCCGACGAGCCGGCCGACGCGCTCGCCGCCGCCCTCGACCAGTTGCTGGCCGACCCGGCGGTGGCGCCGGTCGCCGATTACGACGGCACCTACTCCGCCCAGGTCACCCTCAAACGGATGACCAGCATCCTGACCGGCCGGTTCGTCGCCTCCGCGGTCGGCGCCACGCAGAGCCGCTTCGGGACCGAGCCGGTCCGCCGGTACGACGCCGACCTCATCGTCCCGCGAACGGTGCGTAACCAGTGCGCGCTGCTGAAGGGCATGGCGTTGCGCTACGTGATGCGGAGTCGGGCGGCGGAAGGCTGGTACGAACAGCAACGGACGATCCTTGTCGAGCTCGTGGACGCTCTCACCCGTACGCCCGAAGGTTTGGACGTGGTTTTTCGGCCCCTGTACGAGATGGCGGAGAGTGACGCCGCGGCACTACGCGTGGTGATCGACCAGGTCGCGTCGCTCACCGACCCGGCCGCGGTGGCCTGGCACCGGACCCTGGTGGCGGCGCGAGCCTGACGCGAGGCAAGATGTCTGCCGTGGCCAGGGTCAAGGACGAGGACATCGCGCTGGTCCGGGACCGGACGTCGATCGCCGACATCATCGGCGAGTCGGTGACGTTGCGGCCCGCGGGCGGCGGCAACCTGAAGGGGCTGTGCCCCTTCCATGACGAGAAGACCCCGTCCTTCACGGTCGCTCCTGCCCGAAATGTCTTCTACTGCCATGGCTGCGGCCAGGGCGGAGACGCGATCAAATTCCTGATGGACGCGGAGCATCTGTCGTTCATCGAGTCGATTGAGCGTCTCGCCTCCCGTGCCGGCATTCAGCTTCGGTACGAGACGGATAATTCCCCGAGCGCGCCGCGGCCGCAGACGGGGCATCGGCAGCGGCTGCTCGCGGCGCATGTGGCGGCGGCCGAGTTCTATCGCGATCAGCTCGGTACGCCGGGGGCGCGGAAGGCCCGCGAGTTTCTCGCCCAGCGCGGATTCGGGCGGGACGCCGCCGAGCGGTACGGGTGCGGGTTCGCGCCCGACTCGTGGGACGCGCTCGCCAAGCACCTGCGGCAGAAGGGTTTCACCGCCGAGGAGCTGAACTCGGCCGGGCTCACCAAGCCGGCCCGGTCGGGGTCGCTGATCGACCGGTTCCGGCGGCGGCTGCTGTGGCCGATCAAGGACCTGACCGGGGACGTGATCGGGTTCGGGGCGCGGAAGCTGTTCGACGACGATGACGGGCCGAAATACCTGAACACGCCCGAGTCGCCGCTGTACAAGAAGTCGCACGTGCTCTACGGCATCGACCAGGCCAAACGGGAGATCGCCAAGCGCGGCCGGGCGGTGATCGTCGAGGGGTACACCGACGTGATGGCCTGTCACGAGGCGGGCGAGCCGACGGCGGTGGCGACCTGCGGCACGGCGTTCGGCGTCGATCACATCGGGGTGCTGCGCCGGCTGCTGATGGACAGCGACAGCTTCACCGGCGAGATCATCTACACCTTCGACGGGGACGCGGCGGGGCAGAAGGCGGCGCTGCGGGCCTTCGAGGAGGACCAGCGGTTCGTCGGGCGCACCTTCATCGCGGTCAGCCCGGACAACATGGACCCGTGCGAGCTGCGGCTGGCCAAGGGCGATCTCGCGGTGCGCGACCTGATCGCCGGGCGGGAGCCGCTGGTCGACTTCGCGCTGCGGCACACGATCGCGCGCTTCGATCTGGACACGGTCGAGGGGCGGGTCGAGGCGATGCGCCGGGCCGCGCCGCTGGTTGCCAAGATCAAGGACAGGGAAAAGCGGCCGGAGTACGCGCGGAAGCTCGCCGGCGACCTCGGGATGGATCTGGAACCGGTGCAGCGTGCGGTGAACGCGGCCCTGCGCGGCTCCACGCCGGCGGAGGCGGCACCGGTCGCCCGGGCCGCGGAGGCGCCGCAGCGGCAGGTCGAGCGGGAGTCGCTGAAGCTGGCCCTGCAGGAGCCGGTGCTGGCCGGGCCGATGTTCGACACGGTCGGCCCGGAGAACTACGGCGACGGGGTGTACCAGGCGATCCGTACGGCCATCCAGGAGGCCGGCGGGGTGCAGTCGGTCTCGGCCGGCGGGGTGGTGTGGATCGAGAAGGTACGCGACTCCTGCGACGACCTGGCCGGCAAGGGCCTGATCTCGGAGCTGTCGGTGGAGCCGCTGCACGTGGACGGCATGGTCGACCCGCGGTATGTGCAGATCACCCTGGCCCGGCTGCAGATGGGTTCGGTGACCACCCGGATTCGTGATCTCAAATCGAAGGTGCAGCGGGTGAACCCGGTGGCGTACAAGGATGAGTACCTGGCGCTGGCCGGGGAGCTCTTCTCGCTGGAACAGCAGGCACGCGCGTTGCGCGAACAGGCGGCAGGTGGATTGTGAGTTTTCTTCGGCGGCGGCCCAAGCTGCCCGCGGCGTTGAAGCCCGCCCTCGAGCCGGAGGAGCGGGTCCTGACCTGGGCGCCGGTCGACGGGGACAAGGCGCTGGTGGCCACCAATCTCGGGCTGTGGCTGCCCGGCGGTAAGCGGCTGGGCTGGCACGAGATCCACAAGGCGGCGTGGTCGGGGCGGGAGCTGCGGATCATCCCGTCCGAGGTGGCCGAGGAGCGCGACGAGTACGCCGTGCTGGTGGACGCCCCGGTGATCGGGTTCCTGCTGCTCGAGCCGGGTGAGCTGCCCGATCAGGTGCGCACGCGGGTGACGAAGTCGGTGGCGTACACGTCGCATCACCCGCTGAACGCGGGCGGGGTGCGGGTGGTCGGTCGCCGTGCGCCGGGCAAGAACGGCCTGACCTGGTCGGTGCGGTACGACTCGGGCACGCCGGTGAAGCTTCCGGCGGTCGTCGAGCTGACCGGCGAGCTGGTTTCCGCGGCTCAGGGTGCGACGGCGCCGCCCGAGTAACTCGGAGGTTTTTGTCGTACCCGCCACCTAGGGTCGGCGGCGTGGACAAGCTCATTCACGCTCATGGTCTGATCAAGCGGTTCGGCGATTTCACCGCGGTCGACGGCATCGATGTCGAGGTGCGCCGGGGTGAGGCATTCGGGTTCCTCGGGCCCAACGGCGCCGGCAAGAGCTCGACCATGCGCATGATCGGGTGTGTGTCCCCGCCTACCGGCGGCGTACTGAAGATCCTCGGTCTTGATCCGCGGCGGGACGGTCCGAAGATTCGGGCGCGGCTCGGTGTGTGCCCCCAGCTGGACAATTTGGATATCGAGCTGACCGTACGGGAAAACCTGACGACCTACGCCCGGTTCTTCGGCATCCCGCGGAAGGTGGCCCGCCGCCGGGCCGACGAGCTGCTGGAGTTCGTGCAGCTGGCCGAGCGCGCCGACAGCAAGGTCGAGCCCCTGTCCGGCGGTATGAAACGGCGGCTGACGATCGCCCGCGCGCTGGTGAACGAGCCGGAGATGGTGCTGCTCGACGAGCCGACCACCGGCCTCGACCCGCAGGCCCGGCACCTGGTGTGGGAGCGGCTGTTCCGGCTCAAGCAGCAGGGCGTGACGCTGGTGCTGACCACCCACTACATGGACGAGGCCGAGCAGTTGTGCGATCGGCTGGTGGTGATGGATGGCGGGCGGATCGCCGCCGAGGGCTCACCGCGCGAGCTGATCGAGCGGTATTCGACGCGCGAGGTGGTCGAGTTGCGGTTCGCGGCCGAGTCCCAGGAGCCGTATGCGGAGAAGCTGGCCGGCCTGGGCGAGCGGCTGGAGGTGCTGCCCGACCGGGTCCTGCTCTACGTCGACGACGGCGACGAGGCGACGGCCGAGGTGCAGCGGCGGTCGCTGATGCCGGCCAGCGTGCTGGTCCGTCGCAGCAGCCTGGAGGACGTCTTCCTGCACCTCACCGGCCGGACGTTGGTGGACTGATGACGGCGCGTGTTTTGGGGCTTGGCACGACACTCCCGCCCCGGGCGAGGCCCGGAGCGGGAGGACGACAGGGCCGAGGCCCCCTCGGGTTCGGACACCCTAACCGCCGACTCGGAAGGTTTGCCGCCATGATGTCCGAAACTAACGTTAACTCAGTCGTGACCATGGGTCCACCGCACGCGATCGGCGGGCCGCGATGACCGCCGGGGCCTACGTCTTCGAGTACTACCTGGTCAACTACCGCCGCACGTGGCGGGCCAGCGCACTGTCCACCCTGGTCATGCCGCTGTTGACCATGGTCGGGTTCGGCCTCGGCGTCGGCGCGTACGTGACCGGCGGGGTGGCGGGCGTGCCCTATCTCGACTGGATCGTGCCCGGCCTGATCGCGTCGACCGCGGTGCAGACCGCGATCGGCGAGTCGCTCTGGCCGGTGTTCGGCAACTTCGAGTGGCTGAAGGTGTATTTCGCGCAGGCCGCGGCGCCGCTGCGGGTGGCCGACATCCTCGGCGGCCACCTGGCGTACATGTTGTTCCGCATCGTGGTCAGCGCGGCCGTGTTCCTCGGCGTCGGGGTGCTGTTCGGCGCGGTCGGCTCGTGGTGGGCGCCGCTCGCGGTGCCGGTGGCGGCGCTGGCCGGGCTGGCGGTGGCGGCGCCGACGGTGGCGTACAGCGCGACCGTCGGCAGCGAGAGCTACCTGCCGATCCTGCTGCGCTTCGCGGTGCTGCCGATGTCGCTGTTCTCCGGGGTGTTCTTCCCGGTCGAGTCGCTGCCCGTCCTGCTGCGCTGGGTCGCCTGGCTGCTGCCGCTGTGGCACGGCGTCGAGCTGTGCCGGGACGCGATGCTCGGCCGGGCGCCCGGCCTGATCGGCCTGTGGCACGCGATCTATCTGCTGGCCTGGTGCGTGTTGGGCTGGCGGCTGGCCCATTCCCGGTTCCGCCGACGGTTGGTGATCTGAGATGCCGATGGTCAGTCTGGTCCTGCCCCGGCTTGCCTCTTGGAAAGGCACTGTGTTCGAGGGGAGTGGGCGGCGCGCGGCGTCGGTGACCGAGCGGAACATCAGCTGCCTGCGATCGATGTACTGGGTGGTGATGATCTCCGGGTTCGTGGAGCCGGTGCTGTACCTGTTCTCGATCGGGATCGGCGTGGGCGCGCTGATCGGCGACCTGCGGCTGCCCGACGGCCGCCTGGTGGGGTATGCGGAGTTCGTCGCGCCGGCCATGCTCGCCTCGGCCGCGATGACCGGGGCGCTGTCCGAGACCACGTTCAACTTCTTCGGCAAGATGAAGTTCATGCGCCTGTACGAGGGCATGCTCGCGACGCCGATCCGGCCGATCGAGATCGCCCTCGGGGAGCTGGCCTGGGCGATGGTGCGCGGGGTGCTCTACTCGGCCGCGTTCCTGGTCATCATGGTGGCGCTCGACCTCACGACGGCGATGCGGGCGCTCGCCATGCTGCCGGCGACGGTCCTGGTCGGGTTCGCGTTCGGCGCGCTCGGCATGGCCACCTCGACGGTGATCCGCAGCTGGCAGGATTTCGACCTGATCGCGTCCGCGCAGTTCGCGCTGTTCCTGTTCTCCGGCACGTTCGTGCCGCCGGGCCACTACCCGGCGCCGGTGCGCTGGCTGATCGAGGTGACCCCGCTGTACCGCTCGGTCGACCTGACCCGGGCGCTGAGCCTCGGCCCAGTCGGCCCGCGCCAGTTGGTCGACGTGCTCTACCTGCTGGCGCTGCTCGCAGTCGGTCTCACGCTGGCCGGCCGGCGGATGGGGAAGATGCTGTGCAAGTGATCGGGTCAGTCGACGGTGAGGCCCTTCTCGCTGCCCTTCTTGAGCTTCCGGGAGTCGCGCAGCTCGAGGAACGGCTCGTCGGAGGGGTCGTGGCCGGCCGCGATCGCCCGGCCGCGTTCCAGCTCCGCGTCGAGTTCGGCGCCGAGCAGGATCGCGATGTTGGAGATCCACAGCCAGACCAGGAAGGCGATGACCCCGCCGAGCGTGCCGTAGGTCTTGTTGTAGTTGGCGAAGTTGGCCAGGTAGATCGCGAAGGCGGCCGAGGCGGCCAGCCACAGCACCACCGCGAAGATCCCGCCCGGGCTGACCCAGCGGAAACCACCGGTCTTCGCGTTCGGCGAGGCCCAGTAGAGGATCGCGAACATCAGGCTGATCAGGATCACCAGCACCGGCCACTTGGCGATGTTCCAGGTGGTGACCGCGACCCCGCCGAAACCGAGCTTCTCACCGACCACCTGGGCCAGGCTGCCGGTGAAGACCACGATGAAGGCCGACACGATCAGCATCAGGCCGACCACCGCGGTGACGCCGACCCGGATCGGCAGCGTCTTCCAGATCGGCCGGCCCTCCGGCACGTCGTAGACGGCATTCGAGGCGCGCATGAACGCCGCGATGTAACCGGAAGCCGACCAGAACGCGACCACGATGCCCAGGATCGCCGCGAAACTTGCCTTGCCCGAGCCCTGGACCTGGCCGAGCACGGTGCCGGTCAGGTCCTGGATCTGCTTGTTCCCGGTCAGATCCTTGATCGTGTCCGTGACGGTCTGCTGGCCGTTCTTGTTGAGGAACCCGAGGAGCGACACCAGCACCAGCGCGGCCGGGAAGATCGACAGGATGCCGTAGTAGGTGAGCGCGGCCGCCCAGTCGGAGATGTTGTCCTCGGAGTACTGCTTGAAGGTCCGCCGGACCGCGGCGAAGATCCCCCGCGGCCGCAGCTGTGACGGTCTGCTCGGACCGGCCGACGGCGGGATCGTCTCGCCGATCTCGTTGGCGTCGGCACCGGTCCGGGTGGTGGCCGCCGCCGCGAGGTCGAAGTCCTCGGCGCCGCGAGCGCGCGCGTGGGCGGCTTCCGGTGAGTCTTGCGGGGCGACGGTGGCGGTCTTCGACTCGTCGTCGTCGTGATGACCGAGTTTCATCGCGGCTCTCCTCGGACGGGGCTTTTCCGAAGAATGCCCTCCACCTGGAGGTTTCTAACGTCGGGTCGGCGAGCGGGCGGCCGGGCCGCGCGCCGGCGGCGCCGGCCCGCGGCTCGGCGCGGCCGGCAGCGGGGCGCCGGCATGCGCTCGCACGGGTGAGCGTCGCGTGCGTGTCCGAAAGTGCATATGGCGCACATAGATAGCGCTCTTCGGAGCCTGGCGCGGCCACCCGAACGCGTACCTACCGGCAGGTCACCCTGGCCGCACATATCCACGAAGGACGATGATTGAGGCGGCCCCGGATCATGTTCGTGCGGGTCACAACGTCGCACGGCGCGTACGCCGCTGATCCTGTGGACACATGACGCTCGTATCCGAGGTCAGGTCGACCCCACGGATGGAGGCGTCATGGCAACCCGCCGGACCGGATCGCGCACGTCGATCGACGCGCGTGACATGGTCCATACTGGACGCCCTAGCACGCGCCGATGCACGTGCAGATGCACCGGCTCACACGCCCGGGGAGGACTCTGATGCGGCTGAGACATCCTTCCGGCCGGATCGTGCACCTCAGCTGTGCGGTCGCACGACCCGAGAGCAATCTACCTGGCATCGTCGGGCAGCTCGACACGTACGGTGCCGTCCGGGCCCGTCTGGGCGTGGACGCGCTCGGTGTGAACCTCTGGCTTTCCCCCGCGCTCGCCGCCACCCTGGCCGTCGAGAGCCGCGCCCGCACCCGGCTTCGTGCCGAGCTCGACGCCCGCCGCCTCGAGGTCGTTACGTTGAGCGGCGCGCCCTTCGGCGAGGGTGGCGGCGAGCTCACCCCCGCGTGGACCGAGCCCGCCCGCCGCGAGTACACCCTGGACCTCGCCCGCATCCTGCTCGACCTGCTCGACGAGGACGCCGTGCGCGGCGCGGTCGGCAGCATCGGCCTCGGCCCGCGGGCCGGCTGGGCCGAGGCCGAGGAGAAGGCGAGCGCCGGCATCCTGCGCCGCCTCTCCGCCGGGCTGGCCGACCTCGCCTGGCAGAACGGGCGGGCCATCCGGGTCGGCTTCCAGCCCGAGCCCGGCTGCGTGCTGGACACCCCCGAGCAGACCGTCGCCGCGCTCAGCCGCATCGACAAGGAGCGGCTCGGCGTCTGCCTCGACCTCGGTCACGTGGCGCGCACGTGGCCCGAACCGGCCGCCGGCATCGAGTCGCTCACCGACGCCGGGCTGTCCATCATCGAGGTACGGCTCGCCGCGGTGCCGGGCGGGACGACCGAGGCGTGGCGGTCCGCGCTGCGGCACGTGTTCGGGGCCGGCGGCCCTCTCACCGAGTACCTGACACTGCGGTCCCGGGTGTCCGACCCCGGGCCGGACCAGGTGGCCGGGGACCTTGCGTACCTCCTGGCGGAGCTGGCCGCCCTCGGCCTGGCACCCGAGAACGAGCCTTGCCCCGCTCATTAGCCGGCGTCGCCTACGGCGCCGCGGGCCGCCCTGTGACAGCGGGTCCACAGAAATGACGGAGGTCGTTGCCGATCTCGAAGTCCCAGGCGTCGATGCCCAGGTCGTAGTACAGCTCGCCGGCCGCCGAGTAGATCGATGTCACATCATCGGTGCTTCCCGCCGGTCCGTCGCCGGGTTGACAACGGTGAACGTGAACGGCTTTATTGATCCGGCCATCGTGTTGGCCGGCAAAACGGGGAGAAAGACATGCAGTGGGATGGGCTGTGCCGTGCGGGTGATGTGGCGTGACGCTGCCCGACCGGACCGCGTGGTTGCCGCGGCTTCCCCTGCTCGCCGATCGCTCGGTCGCGATGGTGCACGAGTGGTTCGGCGCCACCGGCGGCTCCGAGGCCGTCTTCCTGGCCATCGCCGACCTGCTGCCGCATGCCGAACGCCTGGTCCTCTGGGCGGACGAGGGCGTGCAGACCGATCGGCTGCGGCTGAGCCAGTCCTGGCTGGCCCGCACCCCGCTGAAGCAGAGCAAGGCCCTCGCCCTGCCGGCCATGCCGCTGGTCTGGCGCACCTTGACGAACCAGAAGTTCGACGTGGTCATCTCGTCGAGCCACGCCTTCGCGCACACGGTCAAACTGGGTGATCCCGAGCAGACCCGGCATCTGAGTTACATCCACTCGCCGGCCCGCTACGTGTGGAGCCCCGACTTCGACGGGCGGGGCTCGCACCCGCTGCTCAAGGTGCCGCGCAAGGTGCTCCAGTCGGCCGACATCCGGCTGAGCCGGCACGTGCACGCGTACGCGGCGAACTCCCGCGAGGTGCAGGGCCGGATCAAGCGGTTCTGGGGCCGGGACGCCGTAGTGATCAACCCGCCGGTCGACACCTATTACTTCGCGGACGCGCCGGCGGCCGACCGGTCGCAGCCGCGCGACTACCTGCTGGGCATCGGGCGCTGGATCCCGTACAAGAACTTCGACCTGATGATCGAGATCGCCGACGCGGCCGGCCTGCCCCTGGTGATCGCCGGCTCCGGGCCGGAGGAGGAGCGGCTGCGCAAGCTCGCCGCCGGCGCCCGGGTGCCGATCCATTTCGAGGTACGCCCGGAGCGCGCCCGCCTGCGACAGCTGTACTGGGGCGCCCGGGCCCTGCTCTTCCCGGCCCACGAGGACTTCGGCATCATCCCGGTCGAGGCGCAGGCGTGCGGCACGCCGGTGCTCGGCCTGCGCCGCGGCGGCCTGCTCGAGACGGTCGTCGACGGCGAGACCGGCTTCCTGGTCGACTCCCGCGAGCCGGGACCGTACGCGGCCGCGGTCCGCCGGCTCGGCGAGCTCTCCCCGCGGCGTATTCAGGAGCACGCGGCCACCTTCTCGGCCGACCAGTTCGCCATCCAGATCGCCCAGTGGATCGACCATGCGGTCCGCTGAGCGGCGCCTTTCGCCCGGGGGAGCACGGTGACCAGCACGATCGTCGACTGCAGCGGGGTGGGCGCGGGCGGGATCACCCGCGTTCTCAGCGAGGTGGTGCGCTATTGGCCGGCCGGCCGGCCGCTCCGGATAGTTGCCGCGCCGTCCGGCTGGACCCCGCCGAACGACCGGTCGACCGAGGTCGACGTGCTCAGCAGCCAGGATCACGGCCGGGTCGGCACGATCGCCGCGGCCACCGAGACGCTTCGCCGCGCCACCGGGCGGACGGCCATGGACACCCGCGTGCTGTCGCTCAGCCCCTCATTGGCGATCCGCGGCAGCCGGCTGCCGGTCACCACGATCGTGCACGATCTGGCGTTCAAGCTGTGGCCGCACGACCTGTCGGCGTCGGTCAAGCAGTACCGGCGGCTCAGCTACGGCACCGCGATCGGGCGGTCGGCGCGGTTGCTGTGCGTGTCCGCGCGTACCCGGCACGACCTGCTCGGCATCTACGACGTGTCGTATTCGCGCACCTCGGTGTGGCACCCGGGCAGCGACCTGAGCGTGGCGCCCGGCGCACTGCCCGAGCCGATCGCCGCCGTCCGGCATCGCGGTGGCCGGTACCTGGTCGTTGCCGGGCACGCCGCGCACAAGGGCGTCGAACTCGCCATCGAGGCGGTCGCCCAGCTGTCCGCGTACCACCTCGTGGTGCTGACCGGCGGGCAACCGGCCGAGGAGTTCCGCCGGGTGGCGGCGGAGTCCGCCGCCGCGCCGCGGGTGCTGTTCCTGGACCGGCTGGGCGACGGCGAATACGCGGCGACCGTGGCCGGCGCGGACGCCTTCCTGATGCCGAGCCACTTCGAGGGCTACGGGCTGCCCGCGGCCGAGGCACTGCGGCTCGGCACGCCGACGGTCATCTCGCCGGACCCGGCCCTGCTGGAGGCCACCGGCGGCGCGGCCGTGCGGATGGACAGCTGGACCGGGGACGCGATGATCCGCGCCCTGCGCCAGGTGGAGGCCGGCGCCCTGCCGCCCGCCACGACAGCGCCGGGCGGGCGTTCCTGGCGGGCCGCCACCGAGCATCTTTTTGCCCTGTTAACCTCTGACGCCGGTGCGGGCCAGACCATGGCGGCACGGCAGGGAGGTTGACGTGCGGATCGCCATGGTGCACTCGTCGTTCGCTATTCGCGGCGGCGCCGAACAGTATGTCCGGGACCTCACCGGCGCGTTGCGCGGCCGTGGGCACGACGTCCAGGTCTTCAGCCGGGACTCCGTGCACGCCGACCCGGCCGATCGGGCGGTGCATGCCCGGGTGAGCGATCGGCTCGGCGGCCGTTCGAACGCGCTGCGCAAGGCGTTCACCCACCTCGGTGACGTCGCCGACCCCACCGGGCTGAGCCTCTCCGACATCCGGGCGTTCGCGCCCGACCTCGTGCATGTGCACAACTGGCAGGGCCTCGGCGCGCTGCCGCTGGCCCGGTTGGCCCGTGCGTACCCGATTTGCCATACCGTGCACGACTACGCGCTCGCCGATCCGAACAACGCGCTGGCCAACCGGGGCCGTTCCACCGCCCTGGACGCCGCATTGCAACTCCGCTCGGCGTGGCTCGTCGGCCGGTTCCGCCGGGTCACCCTGCTTTGGCCGGCCGAGCGCACCCGCGAGATCGTCGAGCGGCACGTGCCGGCCGCCCGGGGCCTGCCCGGGCGGGTTGTGCCGCTGGCGGTGCCGGAGGAGGGCCCGCCACCGGTCTGGCGGCGCGGGCACACCGGCACGTTCCTGTTCCTCGGCGCGCTCAGCCCGCACAAGGGTGTCGACCTGATGCTGGACGCCTGGCGGTCAGCGGCCGCCCTGGCGCCGCCCGGCGCCCGGCTGCTGGTGGCCGGCGACGGCCCGCTGCGTGACCTGCTCGCCGCCACCGCCCGGGACGTGCCCTCGGTGCGCCCACTCGGCTTCCTCGACGCGGCCGGCAAGCAGGCCGCTCTCCAGGAGGCTGGGTGGCTGCTGTTTCCCAGCCAGTGGGCGGAGAACTTCCCGATCTCCTGCGTGGAGACCCTGCGTGCCGGTCGCCCCATTCTCGCCAGCACCGTCGCTCGCCCACCGATGGCGTCCGACGGCGCGTTGCTCACCTTCGACGGCCGCGAGGATCTCGTCGCCGTCCTGCGCCGCGCCATGACCATGCCGCCTCCGGAGTACGACCGGATGGCCGGCGTCGCCGCCGCCGACGGCCGGGCATTGAGCTGGGAGGCACACGTCAGCGCGATCGAGCGGGCATATGCCGAGGTGGCCGCGGACACCGTGGCCGGACCGCCCGCCGCGCCGGACGCATCGCAGCGATGACTCGCCGTGCCGCGCGGCCGCCCGGCGCTCACCGGTGGCGGATCCCGCGCTGGGCCGTCGTGCGCTGGGCGCTCGTCATGGCCGCCGCCGTCGTCGTCGCGGTGCCGCTGGCCGCTCTCCTGGGCCTGCCGCCGCTGCTTCCGGTCGTGCTGGCCGGGCTCGGCGTGGCCGCGGTGCGTCCGCTGGCGGGCATGACGTACGTCCTGGTCGTGCTGATGGCGCCGCTCGGTCTCTGGATGATCCACGTCGACGAGCTGATGAGCCACACGTTCGGCGGCCGGGAGTACGCGCTCAGCCTGTCATCGTCGGTCGTGGCGGTCTCGCTCATGTGCCGCGCACTGATCCGCCGCCCGCCCTCCCGGCAACAGCTGGCCTGGGCGGTTCCCGCGGTCCTGATCTTCGGCGTCTGGGTCCTGATCGGCGTGGCGAACCACGGCCTCGCGCAGACCGCGGCCGGCGCTCGCATCACCGTGCTACCGGTGGTCCTGCTCCTGGTGTTCGCCGGGTTGCCGGTCCGTGATCTGCATCGGTTGCTCACCGTGACCGCATGGCTGGTGATCGGGAACGGGGTCGCGGCGGTCGTCGAGTACGCGTTGGGTCCGGCCCGGCTCGTGGCGTTCGGCTTTCAAGAGGGGCGGGCCGTCCGGCTGATCGGCGACACGTTCCGGGCCTCCGGACTCACCGAGGTCAACGCCGAACTCGGCCTGCTCGCCGGCGCGTTCCTGCTCGGGTACGCCGCGCTGTTCCTGGTACGGACCCTGCGCCCGCGGCACGTCGTCTGGCACGTCGCGGCCGGTGCGGCCGTGGTGTGTCTGGCACTGAGCACCAGCCGCTCCGGGGCGCTGCTGCTGGCCGGCGGCCTGGTCGCCGCGGTCGTTCTCAACCGGGGCGGCGACCAGGCCGCCCGCCGGCGGGCCCGCCTCCTCGGCATCGGCGTGGTGGTGCTGGTCGTCGGCGGCTTCGCGGCGGTCGGCGCCACCGATTCGGACAGCCTGTTCGAGCGCTTCACCGTGTGGGGGAGGCTGATCGCCCACGGCGCGCCGTGGTACGGGCTGGGCGTCGGCGGTGTCGGCGCGGCCACCTATTCGCGGGCGGCCGACTCCCCGCAGGTGTTCGTCGACAACTACTTCGTCAGCGTCGTCCTGCAGTTCGGCTATCTGGTTGCCGCCGTGGTGGCCGGTCTGGTCGTCTGGGGCTTGTTCCGGCTGTGGCGCCGGACGCGTGACCGGCCGCACTACGTGGTGTATGTCGCGGCGCTGTCCGGTCTGGTCTGCGGCGCTCTCATGATCGAGGTCTGGGAGTACGGCGACGCCATGGCGTGCCTGGCGCTGTTTCTCGCCTACTCTGCCCGGCGGCCGGAGGAGCTCCCCGGCCCCGATGCGGGGGCGGAGCGGCCGGCGATGTCTCCGCCCGGCCCCGCTCGGGCCTGGGATCCCGCGCTCGAGGAGACGGTGCGCCTGCAACCGGGCTCCGCCGCGGAGACCGTGGTGATGAACCGGCCGACCGTCGACGACACGGTCATTCTGTTGAACCCCGGGCCGACGGTGGACCGGAATGCACGAGAGCGCCATTACCGATGACCCATTTGTTGCGCGTCGCGCGCAAACTGCAAGGCTCGCAGCTATCCGTGCAGGCGCTGTCGCGGCTCGCCAGCGTCTGCCTGTTCCTGCTGGCATCCTGGGCGGACGGCAGCCGGCTGCCCCTGGTCGCGCTGCAAGGCGCGCTGCTCGCCCTGCCGTTCACTCTGATGGAGTCGTTGATCGGCCGTCCCATCTCGGCCGGTCTGCTACCGCGGCACTGGGACGTCGAGTCGTGGGCGCGCCGGGCGGCCGCCGCCAGCATCCCGCCGGTCGCGGTGATCGGCTGCGTCTCGGCCGCGGTGGCACTTCCCGGGGTGACCTGGACGGACCGCCTGCTCATGCTCACCCCCGTGCTGCTGCAACTGCCGCTCGAAGGGGCGTTCTGGGCGATGGCACACACCCGGACGACGTCCCGGGCCAACCTGATCCCGCAGGTGGTGGCCGCCGGAACGATCGTCTGTGGTCTCGTGTTCGCCCTGGCCGGCGTCCGGGTCGACATCGCCGCCGTGCCCGGCCAGGTGGCCGTGCTCGCCTGGCTGTTGGCGACCCGCAAGCGGCTGACCGCGGGCGCGGTTCGACCCGGCTACTGGGCGAGCGTGCGGGTGGGCGCGGCGTACTTCGTCACGGCCTCGGTCGACCTCGCCTATTCGGTGGCGCTGCCGTCGGTGGCCGGCGCGCTGGCCGGTCCCGAGGCGGTGATCGTCCTTCGCGCCATGGACCTGGCGTTCGGCCCGTTCCACGTGACGCTGTCGGCTACCACCCGCGAGGACGTCGTCCTCGGCCGCAAGACCCGCTGGATCAATCCGACCCGCCTGCTGACGGTGGCCGGCTGGGCGTTCGTCTCGGCGATCGTCCTGTTCCTGCCGTGGGTTCGTGGTCTGCTGGCCGACGATCTCCGCAGGCTGGGCTTTCTCGCGCTGGCCGCCTTCTGTGCGTACAAGGGCCTGCTGATGTTCTCCACGTGGTTGTCGGTCCGGCACATGATCTGGGCCCCCCCGCGGCGCTACGTGGTGTCCGGCATCGGCTCCCGGGTGATCGCCCTCGGCGGCCTGGCCGTCTCGGTCTTCTGGGTGGACCGGACGGAGCAGTTGTTCGTGCAACTCCTGATCTGCGAGGCCCTGGTGGTGGCGTGGTTCGCCCACCGCATCGCCCGTACGGCCGCGACCCCGGCAGCCGTCCCGCTGACCGAAGGCACGTCGGTCGGCGCGTCCTGAGCGAGGGACCGCCGGGCACGGCGGGCCGGGTGTCGTACCGCGGACAGCCGCCCTGGTCGGAGGCGGAGCAGGGGTCGATGATCATGGCTGCCCGCTGATACTCTGCGCCACGTGATTGATGAGGTACCCCAGGAGCCGGCTGATCGAGCGCAAGGCGGATGGCCGGAACAGGGGTCGTACCCCACTCCGCCGCCACCCGCGTCAGGTCAATGGACCGCGCCTTCCCAGACCGGCGCCGCGCAGCCGCAGCAGCACCCGGGGCAGCCGTGGAGTCCGCAGCCCGGCCAGGGCCCGGGCCCGTATCAGGGCGGCCTGCCCGGCCCGTATCAGGACACCGCTCCGCCGACCCGACAGTGGTCGGTGCCGCCCGAGCAGCAGGCGTGGTCCGGCGCCCCATCGTCCGGATCACCGGCCTGGTCCGGCGCCCCGTCGTCCGGATCGCCGGCCTGGTCCGCAGCGCCGTCGTCCGGGTCGCCGGCCTCCGCCGCGCCGGCCCCGTCGTGGCAGTCGGCGCAGCCGCAGGTGGACGCGTGGGGATTGCCGGTGACGCGTCCGTCGGAGGGCGACCGGGCGCTGGACGGCCGGCGGATCGTTCCGTCGCCGCCGTCGAAGAGCCGTGGTCGCGTCGTGGGGCTGCTCGCCGGCGTCGTGGTCGCCGTGCTGGCCGCCGGCGTGGGTGGCTACTTCATCGGTCATTCCGCCGGCGGCGCCGCACCTTCGCACAAGCCGAGCTCCGCCCCCAAGACGGATGACCTGAACGCTCTTCCGCCGTACGAGGCGAGCCAGCTGGCGATCAACCGGGCCAAGCTTGACGGCGAGCTCTCCGCGCTGGCCCAGCCCTGGCTCGGATCCGTGGGCGCGTGCGCCGTGAACGGCGAGCCGGACGGCCCGAAATTGGGCGTCGACGAGAGCAAGCACGTCTTCTGCCGGTACTACGCGGTCTCGCTGCACTTCGTCGAGTTCAAGTCGGCGGCCCAGAAAGACAGCGCTCGCGCGTGGCGGGCGCAGCTGAACCTCAGCAGCGACGGCATCGCTCCCGGCATCGAGCCGGCCTCACGGCAGACGGGCGGAGTGAGCAAGGCCCCGGGCAAGTACGTCGAGTACGCGTACCGCGACGGCACCGGGCGGGCGCTCTGCGGCATCTGGTGGGACCGGGACGACTCGGTCGGCAGCGCCCTGATGATGGAGACCCTCTGCGAGGAGGGCCTCGGCGGCAAGTGGGACCCGCTGCGTGACCTCTGGCAGCGGCACAGCTGATCCGTGCACGAAGGCGGCGGCACCCGGAGGACCGGATGCCGCCGCCTTTCAGCGCTTCACGGCGCGGCCGACGCCCGTACCGCCGACGGAGGCGCCGGCCGTCGCAAGCGTGCGGTCAGCCGCCGTCCTATGTCGATGGACGGCTTCTCGACGAGGCGGTGCACCACGTAGGCGACCAGGGGCACGCTCACGAGGCAGGCCGCCACGTAGGCGAATCCGTGGAGGCTCTCGAACACTGTCATCAGGGTCGGGTGGAACAGGTAGACGGCGTAGCTGATGCCGCCAAGGAAGATCAGCGGCCGAGCCATGGCGCGACGCCGCAGCGCGTACAGTGCGCCGAACAGAGCCAGACCGCCCAGGTACGACACGGAATAGGTGAACGGCGGCCACTGGCCGTCGCCGTCGACGCCCACGTAGGCGCCGAGCGGCACGAGCAGCACGCCGCCGGCGAGAAGGGCCTGCCAGGCTCGGCGACCGGCCGCGTCCCGCAGATGGATGGCATGACCCAGGCTGGCGACGAAGAGCAGCATCGGCAGGGTCGTCGGCAGGTCACGGCCGGTGACCCGTTCGCCGACGCACAACAGCAGGTAGAACGCGAGCCAGGCCCAGCCGAGGTGAACGGACGCGTCGAGCAGGCGCCGCGCCTTGGCCGCCGCGGACTGCGCGTAGAACAACAGCTCGATGCTCAGCGTCCAAGCCGGCGGCAGGATGCTGACCAGGCCCAGCAGGCCGTGCAGCATCAGGATGTTCAGGATCACGGCGAACGGGCCGGCGCCCTCCCACGACGAGTTGGTGACCACGTTCGCCACCACATAGACGGGCAAGGCCAGCCAGTACACCGGATAGAGCCGGAAGAACCGGCGAACGGCGAACGCGGTGAGCGTCTGGCCGGCCAGGCTGAGCGGAATCACGTAGCCGCTTACCAGGAAGAACGCCACCACGCCGACCCGGCCGAGGTCCAGGTGCGCCGTGGTCCACTCCCGGTAGGCGGGGAACTGCTCGGCGAACAAGTGCTGAACGACGACCAACATGGCGGCAACGCCGCGCACGCCCTCGAGAAAGGCGATGCGTTTCGATCGGTCCGTCGTTCCGCTCGCCCCGGTCCGATCGCCCGGTCCGGCCAACCCTTGCCCCACTACCACGTTCCTCACGCTCTCTGTCCTCCAGCCGGACGTGCCGGAACGAAGGATAAAGGATCTCGCCGTTCCGCAATGCCCCGTGCGCGGTCACCGGCGTCGAGCGAGAGCGGATCGGCATACACCCCGTCGGATACGCTCGTGCGGTGAGGCAGTTGATCACCGCTCTCAGGTCCGGCGGCAATCGCTGGTTGACCGGCACGGCGCTCAGACGGCGCCGCCCCGGGTCGCCGGCCTGGAACGCGGATGGGACCGCCGAGCTGCCGGTCGCACGCCGCGGTGGCGGACCGATGCGCTTGCCGTCGGTGTCGAGGCGTGCCGTGCTGCTGGGCGGAGTCGCGAGCACCGCGACCGGTGTTGGCGGCCTCGTCGGTTCGGCAATGGGCCAGGAGCCACCGGCCATGACCGGCGAACTGCCGGCCGGCGTGGCGTTCGACGTCCGGACCTTCGGCGCGTCCGGCGACGGCCGAACCGACGACACCGCGGCCCTCCAGCGCGCCCTGGACGCCGCCAAGCCCGCCGGCGGCGTCGTCTTCGTCCCGCCGGGCATCTACCTGACGCGTGGGCTGCGGCTCTACTCGCGCGTACATCTGCGGGGAGCCGGCGGCGACCTGTCGGTGCTGCGGCTGCACCCCGGGGCCAACAGCGCGATTCTGGAGACCGACGGCTTCGACGAGCTGACCGGTACGCGCGGGAGCGGCGGCGCCTGCTACTTCAGCATCCGCGACCTGACGCTGGACGGCAACAAACCGGCGAACGAGCGGGGTGGCTACGGGCTGCGCGTCTATGGCTACGGCTACGAGCTCAACGAAGTCATCGTGCACGGTTGCCGCGAAGACGGCGTCTACTCCGAATGGGGCAATGCGGCCGAACTGCCGGCGCCGTCGCACCAGATGGAGGCGCGGCTCACCGCCGTGCGGTCGCACGACAACGAGGGACACGGGCTCAACTTCAACGGGCCGCACGACTCGATGTTCGTCAATTGCCTGGCGTTCGAGAACAAGGCGATCGGTTTCCGCCTGGCCGGCGACTCCTCGGGCGCCTCTCTGGTGAACTGTCACGGCTGGGGAATCCGGCAGGACGTGGCCTTCGATCTCGCCGCTCCCGCGATCAGCTGCGTGAACTGCTACGCCGACCTCAACGGCGGCGTCGGGGTGCGCATCTCGGCGCGCGACTGCCGCTGGGTCGGCGGCACAGTGCTGGGCGGCAACCATGACGGGCCGGGGGCGGAGATCGGCATTCAGTTCGTGGCCGGGGCGACCCAGGACGATCCCTCCGGCGCGGTCGTCGATACCAAGATCATGAACTGCGCGACCGCGGCCGTCGACTTCGGCGCGGACCGCGGGTTGTCGACCGTACGCGCGAACCTCTGGCAGCCGGGCGTGTTCGACAAGGCCGGACGCCAGGTGGCCGACACCGGCCGAGGCTGGATCGGCAAGCCGCACCCGGCCACTCGGGTCGAACTGACCCAGGGAATGGGCGGATCGGCCAAGAACCTCGTGATCGAGCCGTCATTCGTGCTGCTTCCCGAGCCACCGCCCACGCCGCCGCTTGACGGTGTGCGGCTCTTCGCGCGAACGCAGGACGGCAAGACTCAGTTGTGCGCCCAGTTTCCCGGCGGCGGAGTTCACGTCATAGTCGCCGAGTAGCCGCCGCCCTCATTCATCGGGGGGACCGGAACAGCCGAAAGGCCGGCCGGGTGGTCTCCCGGCCGGCCTTTGACGGCTGCGCTCAGTCGGTGGCCAACTGGGCGATGGCGGCGTCGTTGTCCGTGCGAACGGCGTCGAACAGCGCCTTGGCCTTGGTCTTGTCGGGAATGACCACGCTCTGGTTGCCGATCATGCCGGTGCCCTTGGTGGGGCTCGTGTAGAAGTGCAGGTTGCCGCTGCGCAGGTGACGGAGCTGCATGGCCATGTCGAGAAGGTTGAGGCCCTTGTCGACGCTGACCGTGTCGGCGGTGGCCTTGAGGAAGTCGTTGAGCTTGGCCGGGCTGCCGAGCATGCCGCCGGACGCGGCCTTGTCGAGGATCGCCTTGATCACCTGCTGCTGGTGGCGGATGCGGGCGAAGTCGCCGTCCTTGAACGAGTACCGCTCGCGGGCGTAGTCGAGCGCCGCTGCGCCGTCCATCAGCTGGGGGCCCTTGTTGAAGTGCCGCACGCCACCGGGACCGCTCAGCGCGTGGGTCGAGGTGAACGACGTCTCGACGTCGATGTTGACGCCGCCGAGTGCATCCACGACCTCCTTGAAGCCGGAGAAGTCGATCAGGGCCACGTGGTCGATACGGACGCCCGTGTACCCCTCGACGGTCTGCACCACCAGTGGAACGCCGCCCCAGGCGTATGCCGCATTGATCTTCGAATCGGTGTTGCCGTACTTGCCGTTGGCCGCCTTGGGGATGTGCACCCAGGTGTCTCGCGGGATGGAGATGAGCTGGGCCGCCGACTGGTCCTTGTTCAGATGCAGGATGATGATCGTGTCGCTGCGGGAGCCGCCGGTGTTGTTCGGGTCGCGGGTGTCGCTGCCCAGGAGCAGGAAGTTTTCCGCGCCCTTGGCGGCCGCGTCCTTCTGCGGGCGGCTGGCCTCGGGGACCTGGGTGAACGCGTCGACCCGGTCGACCTTGCCCTCGACGTTGTGCAGATAGAGGCCGCCGCCGACGAGAGCGATGCCGACCAGGATCAGCGGCACGAGCACCACGCACAAGATGATTTTGGCGCGGCGGCTCATCCGCTTCTTGGGCGCGGCATGCGTGGCCGGCGTGCCGTCGGCGTCGTAGTCGCTTACCAGGCCGATGATTTCGGTGGCGTCGCGGTCTTGCATCGGCTGTCTGGTCGGCATGGGTGCGATCGTACTGAGCCTGGCAAGCCCCCACTGCCCCCATGTCCTCGCCTCGGGGCTGCGTCGGCCGACTGTGATGAATTACATTTCTTCGATGTCGGTGATCCGATGCCGGGGTGCTAAGCAATTGTCCGGTTCCGAATCCGGGCGAATCCTTCGACGATCATCAAAAGGCATGAATCCGGGCACCAGCGAATCGGTGGTGTGAACCGACAACAGGCCTTAGCATTCCGGCTCGATCGCGGTTGTGTTGGCCGCTTTCTTGGCACGGGGGATGCACGACATGGTACAGACGAGCCCTTCACCAGGCCCGCCTGCGGGCGCGGGGCCGCGGTCGGCCGATCTCTTCGACTGGTGGGCACCGAGCGGCGAGACGCCGATCAGCGCCGTCCCGGCGCCTCGGCGCAGCCCCGAGGAGCCGCCCACCGAGCGCCTCGTGCTGGACGGCGGCGCGCGCTCCACGGTCGTGCTTCCCTATATCCCGTCGGCGAGCGCCGGCCGCACCCGGTCGCTGCGGGCCTGGATGCTCGCGCTGCCGATCGACCTGGTGGCGCTGCTCGCGCCGATCGCCTGGGACCAGAAGTACTGGAAGGGTTCCGTGGCGGTGGCCCTCGTCGCCGCGGTCGCCTTCGCCGTCGGCGGCCTCTACCGGGCCCGCCGGCACGTGAGCGTGCTGGACGAGATCCCGCAGCTGTACTTCCGCTTCCTTGCCGCCACGGCCGTGGTGGCCATCGCGGTCGCCACCCGGCACAACTCGATCGACTACGTGGACGGCTTCCTGCGGCTCGCCGCCGCCTCGGCCGTGCTGCTGCTGCCCGCCCGGGCGATCAGCCGGATGGCCGTGCTGGTGGCCCGGCGGCGCCGCTGGGTGGAGCACGGCGCCATCATCCTGGGCGGCGGCCCGATCGCCATCGAACTGGCCCGGCTGCTGCGCCGCTATCCGCAGTACGGCCTGCGGTTCGCCGGTTTCGTGGACGTGCCGACCACCGCGCACCTCAAGCGGGAGAGCAACCCGCTGGTCGGCCACCTGGAGGACCTCGAGGAACTGGTCCGCTACACCGAGTGCGACGTGGTCATCATCGCGGACATCGACTGCCCGGAGAGCCAGTTGCTGCGCGCGGTGCGGGCGCCCGGCCTGGCCGAGACCGACCTCTGGATGGTGCCGCGGCTGCGCGAGTTCCCCGGCTCGGTCGGCTCGCCCGACCACATCGGCGCGATCCCGGTGGTTCCGCTGCGCCGGCCGACGCTCTCCGGTCCGAAGTGGGCGGTCAAGCGGACCGCCGACGTGCTCTTCGCCTCCGTCGCGCTGCTGCTGCTCAGCCCGATCCTGCTGTTCTGCGCGGTGGGCAGCTTCCTCGAGGGCGGCAAGGGCATCATCTTCCGCCAGCAGCGGATCGGGCGGTACGGCAAGCCGTTCAGCCTGATGAAGTTCCGCTCGATGCGCCCGGTGGACGAGGCCGAGTCGCAGACCAACTGGAACATCGGCCACGACCCGCGGGTCGGCCCGTTCGGCCGATTCATGCGGCGCACCTCGCTCGACGAGCTGCCCCAGCTGTGGAACATCCTGCGCGGGGACATGACCGTGGTGGGGCCGCGGCCGGAGCGGCCCTACTTCGTCGACCGGTTCTCGGTGGACTACCCCGAATACGCGATGCGGCACCGGGTGCCGGTCGGCCTCACCGGGCTGGCCCAGGTCAGCGGCCTCCGTGGGGACACGCCGATCTCCGACCGCGCCCGGTTCGACAACTACTACATCGAGAACTGGTCGCTCTGGCTGGACGCGAAGGTCATCCTGCGCACGGTGGCCGAGGTCTTCCGCGGGGGTGGCCGCTGACGGCGGCGAAACAGGCCTCAGCGCCAGCGGTCGCCGGGGCGTGACAGGTAGTCGGTGCAGACGTAGCGCCACGGGATCACGGCGAGGATGACGACCACCCAGAGGACCTCGCCGGCCAGCTCGCGCGCGGCGGGGTCCATCTCGTGGTGCAGCCAGAGCGGCAGGGCCACCGCCGCCAGCCAGATCAGCTTCCAGGCCACCTCGAAGAGCAGGATCGGCAGCATCTTCACCGGATAGCGCAGGCCGAGCAGGGCCAGCAGCGACATCGCGACCAGCATGCACTCCACCACGCTATCCATCAGCGGCCACGGGTGCTCGTGGTGGAACAGCAGCGGCCACTTGTAGACGACCAGGCCGCCGCCGAGGATCAGGTAGCCGAGGCGCAGCACGTGCAGGCGCGGGAGAGACAACGCCGGGGCCTCGAGAAGTTGCTGTGACATGACCTTCACGGTAAGTAGGCGCGGCGTCCGGGGCATCCGTGGCAGTACTGAATACGCGTAATTTCAGTGGCGTGCATGGCAACCTGCCCGCGGAGTCGTCGAGCTTCGTCGGCCGCCGCCGCGAGCTGGCCGAGTGCCGCCGGCGGCTGGCCGAGGCGCGGCTGGTCAGCCTGGTCGGGCCGGGCGGCGTGGGCAAGACCCGGCTGGCCGTCCGGGCCGTCGCCGCGCTGCCGCCGGCCTACCTGGTGGAGCTGGCCGACGTGCGGGATCCGGCCCTGGTCCCGTCGGCGGTGCTCGCCGCCCTCGATCTGCGCGATCAGTCCGCGGCCGAGCCGGGTGCGCTGCTCCGGGCGTACGCCCGGGACAAGAATTTGATCTTGGTCTTGGACAACTGCGAGCACCTGCTGGCGGCGGCCGCCCGGCTGGCCGGCGACCTGCTGCGCGCGGCGCCGGGCGTGCGGGTGCTGGCGACCAGCCGGGAGCCGCTGTCGGTGCCGGGCGAGCAGGTGCTGCCGGTGCCGCCGCTGGCCGGCGACGATGCGGTCCGGCTGTTCGTCGAGCGGGCCGGGGCGGCGACCGGCGGTTTCGAGCTGACCTCGGCAAACAAAGATGCCGTCGCGGAGGTGTGCCGCCGGCTCGACGGCTTGCCGCTCGCGCTGGAACTGGCCGCGGTGCGGACCCGGGTGCTGAGCCCGGAGCAGTTGCGCGACCGGCTGAGCGACCGCTTCGGCCTGCTCACCGTGGGGAACCGGGCCGCACTGCCGCGTCACCAGACGCTGCGCACCGCGATCGAGTGGAGCTACGACCTGCTCACGCCGGACGAGCGGAGCCTGCTCGCGCGGCTGGCCGTCTTCGCCGGGCGGTTCACGCTCGAGGACGTCGAGGCGGTGCTGCCCGGGACGCCGGCGCTGGAGCCACTGTCCTCATTGGTCGACAAGTCGCTGCTCGGCCGGGACGGCGCGGGTTTCCGCTGGCACGAGACCATGCGGGAGTACGCGTGGCTGCGGCTGCGCGAGTCGGGGGAGGCCGAGGCGGTGGAGGTGCGGTGCGCCGACTACTACCTGTCGCGGTGCCAGGAGTTCTCGGCGGCCGGCCGGCATCGGCTGGCGCCGGCGCTGGCGTGGCTGAGCCCGCAGATCGACAACATCCGGGCGGCGCTGCGGGCCTGCCTCGACCGCGGGGACTTCGTACGCGCGACCGGAATCGCGACCGCGCTGATCTGGTACTGGATCACCCGGGCGACCGGCGAGGGCGCGCGGTGGCTGGACGAGGTGCTGGCCGCGCCGGTGGCGCACCCGTGGACGTACTTCGCGCGCGGGTTCCTGGCCGTGCTGCGGAACGATCCGGCGACGGCCGGGCGGGTGCTCGAGCGCGGCGTCGGGGCGGCCCGGGCGGCCGGGCTGCCGGACGTACTCTCGCAATGTCTTTCGATGTCCTCGATCGCGGCGACCATGCGCGGCGAGTCGGGGGAGGAGTTGCTGGCCGAGGCCCGGGCGATCGCCGCCGGCCTGGACGATCTCGGCGCGACGCTGATGACGCACCAGGCCGCCGCGCTCAACGGCCTGGCGACCGGGGATCTCGAGACGGTGGCGATCGCGGCCGCGGCGGGGGTTCGGCTCAGCCGGGCGGCCGGCGATTCCTACAGCCTCGGGATGATGTTGATGAACCTGGGATACGCCATCCTGGGATCGGGCCGTGCCGCGGAGGCGATCGAGCCGCTCACCGAGGGGCTGCGGATCGCCCGCGAGATCGACGACCGGGTCGCGCAGTGCTATCTGGTCGGCGCGCTCGCGGCGGCGAAGCGGGATCCGGTGCTGCTCGGCGCGGCCGAGAGGCTGCGGGCGGAGATCGGTTCCGGCGTGCATCCGAGCATGGCCCCGGCGCTGGCCGAGGCGACCGCCGGGCTGCGTGGAAAGAAACAAGGTCAAAATCTGGACCGAGAGGCGGCCGTACGCCGGGCACTGGGCGAACAGGAGGACGGCGCGCTGAGCCGACGGGAACGTGAGGTCGCCCGCCTGATGACCGAGGGCCTGACCAACCGGGAGATCGGCGCCCGCCTCGTCCTCTCGGAGCGAACCGTCGAGAGCCACGTCCGGAATATCCTGATCAAGTTGGGCTTCACGTCGCGTACGCAGGTGGCCGCGTGGATGGCCGCCGGGCGGGAGGGCTGATGGCGGAACCGGTGATCATCGACTGCGACCCGGGCCACGACGACGCGCTGGCATTGCTGCTGGCGGCCGGCGACCAGCGGCTGCGCCTGCTCGGCGTCACCACCGTGGCCGGCAACCAGACGCTGGAGAAGACGACCCGCAACGCGCTGCGGATCCTCGCCCTGGCCGGCGTCCCCGACGTCCCGGTCGCGGCCGGCTGCGCCCGGCCCTTGGTCGGCGAGCTGACCGTCGCCGAGGACATCCACGGCGCCTCCGGCCTCGACGGCCCGGACCTCGACGGGCCGGTCGGCGAGGCAGCCGGCGTGCACGCGGCCGAGCTGATGCGGCGGCTGATCGCCGGCGCCGGCGGGCCGGTCACGCTGATCGCCACCGGCCCGCTGACGAATGTGGCCCTGTTGCTGCGCGCCCATCCCGAGGTGGTGCCGCGGGTGCGCCGGGTGGTCTTCATGGGCGGCTCGACCGAGCGGGGCAACACCACCCCGTACGGCGAGTTCAACATCGTCACCGACCCGGAGGCGGCCGACATCGTGCTGCGCTCGGGGCTGCCGGTCACGATGATCGGGCTGAACGTCACGCATCAGGCGCTGGCCACCGAGGAGGTGATCGCCGGCTTCCTGGCGATGGGCACCCGGCTCGGGGTGATCTGCGCCGAGCTGATGACGTTCTTCGCGAGCGCCTATCGCCGGGTGTTCGGGTTCGAGCATCCGCCGGTGCACGACCCGATCGCGGTGGCCGCGGTGCTCGACCCGTCGATCGTGCGGACCGTCGCCGCGCCGGTCGCGGTCGAGCTGGCCGGGGCGTACACCCGCGGCGCGACGGTGGTCGACCTGCATCGCCGCACCGGCCGGACGCCGAACGCGGAGGTCGCGGTCGGGCTGGACGTGGCCGCCTTCTGGCGGCTGCTGATGGACGCGGTCGGCCGACTCGACCAGGCGCCCTGAGGACGCCCGGCCGGCGCCAAGAGTCAGCGGGCGAGCGCGAGGCCCTGCTTGTCGGAGAACTTGCCGATCGCGATCATGATGAAGTCGATCAGCGTCCAGAGGCCCAGGCCGCCGAAGGTGACCAGCATCAGGATGCCGGTGCCGACCTTGCCGACGTAGAAGCGGTGAATGCCGAAGCTGCCCAGGAAGAAGCAGAGCAGCAGCGCGGCGATCCAGGACTTCGAACCCGTCGCGGCGGGGCTTTGAATGGCGGTCATATCGCTATGTCTCCCGGTTGAGAATTGCGTTGAAGGCGATGCAAGATAGCCGGGCTACGCGCTCGCGGGCAATAACCCGGGCCGAACTCATCGCGCCGGCGATGGCAAGGGTGACCCGGCGCCCGGCGGATCGAGCGTGCGCCACAGGAACTCCTGGGTCAGCGCCTCCAGCGTGGCCGATTGTTCGTTGTCCGCGGCCGCGCCGTGGCCACCCTCGACGTTCTCGAAATACCAGACCCTTGCCCGTACGCCCGGAGCCGAGCCGCCATTTTGCGCGCGTGCCCCGGATGCACCCGATCGTCCCGAGTGGACGTGATGAGCAGAACGGGCGGATACGACCGCGCCGGCCGCACCGATTGGTACGGCGAGTACTCCCGCAGGAACGCCCAGTCGGCCTCGTCGTCCGGGTCGCCGTACTCGGCTATCCAGGAATGGCCGGCCAGCAGCTTGGTGTAGCGGCGCATGTCCAGCAGCGGCACCGAGGCGACCACCGCCCCGAACAACTCCGGATAGCGGGTCAGCATCACGCCCATCAGCAGGCCGCCGTTGCTGTCTCCGCTGATCCCGAGCCGCTCCGGCGTCGTGTGGCCCCGGGCCACGAGATCGGCGGCGACCGCGGCGAAATCCTCGAACGCGCGAAGCCTGTTCTCCCGCCGCGCGGCCCGGTGCCAGTCGGGACCGTATTCGCCGCCGCCCCGGATGTTCGCGACCGCGTAGGCGCCGCCGCGGGCGAGCCAGCCGCGCCCGAGAACACCGTCGTAGCCGGGTGTCATCGACAACTCGAAGCCGCCGTAGCCGGTGAGCAGGGTAGGTCCCGCGTTCTCCGGGCCGACCAGGAAATAGGGCACGCGCGTGCCGTCGGCGGAGACCGCGAAGAACTGTCGCACCGTCAGCCCTTCGGTGTCGAAGAACGCCGGCTCGCTCTTCACCACCGTCATTTCCCCGCCGACCGTCGCCAGCCCCAGGGTGGTCGGCCGCAGAAACCCCGAGAAGCAGATGGCGTACGAGTCGTCCCGGTCGGGATCGGTGTCGACAATGGACATCTCGTCGAACTCGGCCGCGCCCGGAATCGGCCGCCGCAGCCACCCCTCCGGGCCCGGCGTGAGGATGTGCACCCGGCTTTTGACATCGGTCCGGGTGGTGAGCAGAAGGTGGTTCCGCGTCCACCGCCAGGTGCCGAGCGACGTGTGCTCGTCCGGCCGGAACAGCACGGCGAAATCCCGCCCGCCGCCGAGGAACTCGTCGAAGGCGATGGCGAGCAGCGCGCCGGCCGGATGGGACAGCCAGGGCGACCGGAGCCGGATCAGCAGCCAATTGCGGTACGCGTGCAGCCACGCGTCCTCCGGGGCGTCGATCCGGACCAGGGCGCCGCTCGGCGTACGCAAGAAATGGTTTGCCCGGTAGAAATCCACGGACCGGGTGACCAGGTCGCGCTCGAAACCCGGCGTCGGATCGTGGCCGGCACCCACGTCGAGATCCTCGGTCGCCCCCTCGAACACCAGCGTCGCCTCGGCGAGGGGAGTGCCGCGCCGCCACTGTTTGACCAGGCGCGGATAGCCCGACGCGGTCAGCGAACCCGGCCCGAAATCCGTCGCGACGTAGACGGTGTCCCGGTCGATCCAGCCGATGTCGCTCTTCGCCTCCGGCAGGACGAACCCGTCCGCGACGAAGACCCGGCGCTCCAGGTCGAACTCGCGGACCACGCCGGCGTCGGCGCCACCGCGGGAGAGGCTGATCAGGCAGCGGTCGAAGCCCGGGCGCAGCACGGTCGCCCCGCCCCAGGTCCAGCTCTCGCCCTCGGCCGCGTTCAGCGCGTCGAGGTCGAGCAGCACGTCCCAGGCGGGCTCGTCCAGGCGGTACTGATCGGGCGTGGTCCGGCGCCACAGCCCGCGCGGGTGGTCGGCGTCGGTCCAGAAGTTGTAGTAGAACCCGTCGCCCCGCCACCCCGGCCACGGAATATGGTCCGTGTTGTCGAGCACTTCCCGGATCGAGTCGCGCCGGCGCACGAAGCCCTCGCCACCCAGCGCGGCCAGCGTCTCGGCGTTGCGGTCGGCCACCCAGCGCCGGACCGCGGGCGAGTCCAGCGACTCCAGCCAGAGGTACGGGTCGTCGTCCGGCACAGCCACCCCCGGCGTCGATGGATAGCTCGACGATCGCACCGCCACGACCCGTTGCCAACCACCCGCCCGGCCGGCCGGAACCAGGGCCGAGTGTCCGGTATCGGGCAGTCGGGGACCGGCAAAAGCCCGCGAAACCCCGCCCGATCAGGCGATTCTCTCCGTGAGGCCGCGCGACGACGCTGGTCGTGAGTTGATAGCGTCGTCGCCGCGCGATCATCTGCGCACGGTGACCACGTCGAGGAGTTCCGCATGGGTCTTTGGGACAAGCTCAAGGGTGAGCTGATCGACATCATCGAGTGGCTCGACGACAGTCGAGACACCATCGTCTGGCGATTCCCGCGGTACGAGAACGAGATCAAGATGGGCGCCAAGCTCATCGTCCGCGAGTCGCAGGCGGCCGTCTTCGTCAACGAGGGGCAGGTCGCCGACGTCTACACGCCGGGCACCTACACCCTGACGACGCAGAACATGCCGATCCTCTCGACCCTCAAGGGCTGGAAGTACGGCTTCGAGTCGCCGTGGAAGGCCGAGGTGTATTTCGTCAACACCCGGCAGTTCACCGACATGAAGTGGGGCACGCAGAACCCGGTGATCGTGCGCGATCCCGAGTTCGGCATGGTCCGGCTGCGCGCGTTCGGCGCGTTCGCGATGCGCGTCTCCGACCCGGCCGCGCTGCTGCGCGAGCTGGTCGGCACCGACCCGCAGTTCCGCACCGAGGAGGTGCAGGAGTACCTGCGCCAGATGGTGGTCAGCCACCTCGGCAGCGCCCTGGCCACGGCCAACGTGCCGATGCTCGACCTGGCCGCCAAGCAGCAGGCGATCGGCTCGACGCTGGCCACCGTGCTCACCGACGAACTCGCGCCGAGCGGCCTCTCGATCCCCAAGTTCATCATCGAGAACATCTCGGTTCCGCCGGAGGTGGAGGAGGCGCTGGACAAGCGCACCTCGATGGGCGTGGTCGGGAACCTGGACAACTACACCAAGTTCCAGGCCGCGAACGCGATGGAGGACGCCGCCAACAACACCGGCGGGGCGGGCGAGGCGTTCGGCTTCGGCCTCGGCATGGCCGCCGGCCAGCGGGCGACCCAGGCCATGAACACCCCGACGCCCGCCGGCCCGCCGGCCTCGGCCGCACCGCCGCCGCTGCCGAACGCCGCCGAATGGTTCGTCGGCGTGAACGGCCAGCAGCAGGGACCGTACGATCAGAACGGTCTTGCCGGGATGGCCGCGAGCGGCTCGCTGCGCCGGGAGACGCTGGTCTGGAAGAACGGCATGGCAGCGTGGACCGCCGCTGGTCAGGTCGCCGAGCTGGGCGGCATCTTCGCCCAGGTCCCGCCGCCGCTCCCGCCGCAGGGCTGACCGCCGATGAGCCAGACGCAGTACCCGTGTGCCAACTGCGGGGCGAACGTCGAGTTCGCCCCGGGCACCACCGTGCTCAAGTGCCCGTACTGCGGCGCCGAGACGCCTCTCGCGCCGACCGGGCGGCAGATCCAGGAGCACTCGTACGCCCAGTTCGCCGGCCTGCCCCGGAAGCCGATCGCGACGCTGGCGCCGCACGTCTTCACCTGCAAGGGCTGTGGCGCGGTCACGCAGAGCGACAAGATCTCCGACCGGTGCCAGTTCTGCGGCGCTCCCGTGGTCGCCGACCTCTCCGCGGGCGACATGGTTCTGCCCGAGGCGGTGCTGCCCTTCGGGGTGGACCGGCCGGCCCTGCGCGAGGCGCTGAAGAGCTGGACGTCGTCGCGGTGGTTCGCGCCGAGCGGCCTGAAGAAGGTCACCGCGGCCGAGTCGTCGCGCAGCACGTACCTGCCCCATTGGACGTACGACGCCCGCACGGTCTCGAACTACTGGGGTGAGCGCGGCGAGCACTACTGGGAGACCGAGACCTACACCGAGGACGGCGAGACCCGGACCCGCGAGGTGCAGAAGACGCGCTGGTGGCCGGCGAGCGGCACGGTGGCCCGCGACTTCGACGACGTCCTGATCACCGGCACCACCCGGGTCGCCCCGAAGCACCTGGACAAGCTCGAGCCGTGGCCGCTGCCGGACTCCGAGGCGTACCGCCCGGAGTACCTGGCCGGCCACGAGACGCTGCGCTACGACGTCGAGCCGGAGAGTGGGCTGGAGACGGCGAAGACCCGGATGGCGTCGGTCATCGAGCAGGACTGCCGGGCGGACATCGGCGGCGACGAGCAGCGGGTGCGCCAGGTCGACACGCAGTACGGCGACGTGACCTTCAAGCTGATGCTGCTGCCGGTCTGGATCGCCTGCTACCTGCACGCCGGCAAGACCTACAACATCCTGGTCAACGGCCGAACCGGCGAGGTGGCCGGGGAACGCCCGTACAGCGCCGCGAAGATCGCCGCCGCGGTGGCCGCCGCCGTCGTGGTCATCGCCATCATCGTGATCCTGATCGCGATGAACAAACATTGAGTGTCGGATCGGGGCCGCGTCGTTCGTAGCGGGGGTGAAGGCCGCCACCCGACGAGGAGATGATTCCGATGGCGCAGTACCTGATGTCCGTGCTCCACGACGACGCGAACGGCCCGGTCATGGCCGATCCGGTCGAGGCGGCCGCGATCGACGTCTTCAACGAGCGGCTCCGGGCCGACGGCAACTGGGTCTTCGCCGGCGGCCTGGCGTCGCCGGGTTCGGCCACCGTGGTGGACGCGCGGGAGGGCGAGCCGGTGTTCACCGACGGGCCGTACATCGAGTCGAAGGAGTACCTCGTCGGCTTCTGGATCGTGGAGGCGCCGCACCTCGACGCCGCTCTCCGGATGGCCGCCGACGGCTCCAAGGCGTGCAACCGGCGGATCGAGCTGCGGCCTTTTCTCTCGGCATGACCGAGATCGGCGAGGTGATCGCCCGGGTGCACCGCGAGGAGTGGGCCCGGGTGGTCGCGACCATGGCCCGGCGGGTCGGCGATCTCGACGTCGCCGAGGAGTCGGCGGCCGAGGCGTTCGCGACCGCCGTCGAGCGCTGGCCGGCCGACGGCGTCCCGCCCAATCCCGGCGCGTGGCTCACCACCACCGCGTACCGCAAGGCCGTCGATCGGCTCCGCCGCGAGGTCAAGCGGGCGGAGAAGCATCAGGAGGCGTCGATGCTGCGGTCCGATGCCCCGGAGCCGCTGGGCGCGATCGACGACGATCGGCTCCGCCTGGTCTTCACCTGCTGCCACCCCGCGCTCGCCATGGAGTCGCGGGTCGCGCTGACCCTGCGGATGGTCGGCGGGCTCACCGTGCCCGAGATCGCCCGCGCGTTCCTGGTCCAGGAGACCGCGATGGGCCGCCGCCTCACCCGGGCCAAAACCAAGATCAAGGACGCGAGGATTCCGTACGGCGTTCCCTACCGTGAAGACCTTCCGCGGCGGGTCACCGGCGTCCTCGCGGTGCTGTACCTGATCTTCAACGAGGGCTACCTGACCTCCGACCCGGCGCGGGAACCGGTCCGCGGCGAGCTGACCGCCGAGGCGATCCGGCTGACCCGGCTGGTCCGCGCCCTGCTGCCCGCGGACGGCGAGGTGGCCGGCCTGCTGGCGCTGATGCTGCTCACCGAGGCCCGCCGCCCCGCGCGACTCTCCGCGACCGGCGAGCTGGTCACCCTGACCGACCAGGACCGCGGCGCCTGGGACCGGTCGCTGATCGCGGAGGGGCACGCGCTGGTCCGCGAGCGCCTGGCCACCGGCCGGCCGCCGGGCCGCTACCAGGTCCTCGCCGCGATCAACGCCGTCCACACCTCCGCGCCCGACGTCAGGTCCACCGATTGGTCGCAGATCGTCGCCCTGTACGACCAGCTGGCCCGCCTCGACCCGTCCCCGGTCGTACGGCTGAATCGAGCGATCGCCATCGCCGAGCTGGACGGTCCGGCGGTGGCGCTCGCCGAGGTGGACGGCCTGCCGCTGGCGGGGTATCACCCGTTCCACGCGACGCGGGCCGAGCTGCTGCGCCGGCTGGGCCGGAGCGAGGAGTCCCGGGCGGCCTACGACCGGGCGATCGAGCTGGCCGCCAACACCGGGGAGACGGCGCACCTCATCCGCCGCCGCGACCAACTGGCCGGCCGCTGATCCGGCGGGCCGCTGCTCCGGCCGGTCGCTGATTTCGGCGGCCCGATGGGTGCGGCGGCCCGCTGATTTGGCGGCCCGATGGTGCGGCGGCCCGCTGATTTGGCGGCCCGATGGTGCGGCGGCCCGCTGATTTGGCGGCCCGCTGATGCGGCGGCCCGATGGTGCGGCGGCCCGCTGATCTGGCGGATCGCTGATGCGGCATAGGCTGCGACCATGCGGGTAGCGTTCGCCAGCGACGACGAGAACGAGACGACCCGGGCGGTCGTCGCCGCCCTGACCGACGCCGGCCACGAACTGGTCCGCCCCGAGGCGGCGGAGAGCTGGCCCGACCTGGGCCGCTTCGTCGGCTCGGCGGTGGTCGACGGCCGAGCCGACTACGGCGTCGTGATGTGCTGGACCGGCACCGGCACGGCCATCGCCGCCAACAAGGTCCCCGGGGTGCGGGCCGCGCTCGCCTGGGACCCGTGGATAGCCCGCGGCGCCCGTCTCTGGAACGACGCGAACGTGCTGGCCATGAGCCTCAAACGACTGGCACCGGACGTAGCCGTCGAGGTCCTGCGAGCCTTTCTGGACACCCCGGAACCAGACCCCGACGAGGCCGCCAACATAGCCGCGATCGAATAACTTCGTGGTACCGATCCGGCACCGATTATGCTGTTGGTGTTATCCGCTTGATCGTCTGGTTCCAGCCGGATGCTCCGCCGGTGATCGTGTTGTTCGGCAACAACAAGGCCCAGATGGGCGACGTGTTCTACAACAGCGTTGGCAGCCGCGCCGACCAAGTGATTGCGGCCTACCTCAGAATGACCAATCGAGGTGGCGATGACCAGCCAGCCTGAGTTCAACTTCGTCGGTACCGAGGCGGCGCAGGAGCGGATCGCCCGCCTGCGGTCGCGACGTGGCGCCGCCGAGCGCATCGACGGCATCCGAGCCGAGATGGCGGAAGCCGACCGCATCTATGCCGAGAACCTCGCAGCGGTACGCAAAGCGGCCGACCTCACCCCGATGGAGCTGGCCACGGCGATGGGCGTTACCCAGTCGGAGATGAGCCGCATCGAGAGCCGACCTGACATGTTGCTCTCCACGCTCGCCGGCTACCTCGCCGCCGCCGGCGACAATCCTCGTGTCGTCGTCACCGTCGCCGGCCAAGACATCGAAATCGACTTCACGCCGCTGATCCGACGCTGAGCCGAGAGAGCCTCGGGTCCGGGTCAGTAGCGTTGGATCGGGATGCAGTTGCCGGTGTGGTAGGTGCCGTCGTGGGCCTTTGCCAGCCCGTGGCCGCTGTCGGCGATGCGGGCGCACACCTTCTTGGCGTCGCCGATCGCCTGGAAGTCCGGGTCGGACGTCCTGCGTACGGAAGGCTCCTGGTCCTCGAAGTAGTACTTGCTGTGCCTGACGGCCTGGCTGCCCATGGTCGCCTCGTCCGGGCTTGCCCCGTCGCCGCCGTAGATGTGCAGGTGGAAGCCGTGCTGGAGGTCGGGGCGAGTGCCGTTCCAGTCGGCCTGATACCAGACGGTGAAGGTGTTGTCGTGCAGGGTCGCCTTGGTGAGGCAGACCCAGCGGGTGCTCTTCTTCATCTCGTCCGTGCACTTCTCGTCGGCCGCGATGACGGCGGCGGCCTGGCGACGGGCGGGAGCGGACGACGGGACGGACGCCGCCTGTTCCGGGCCGCGCGGCCGGGTCAGCGCCCAGGCCGTGCCGCCGGTCGCCAGCAGCAGAACCGCGGCGGCCGAGACGGCGAGTGCCGTGATCCGTCCACGGGAGGACTTCGCGGCGGGCCTGGCCGGCGGCGGTAGGGGCGGTACGGGCGGCGCGGCGATGGGCCCGGCTCCCGCCGGGCCGACGGTGACCCGGCCCGCGAAACCGGCCGCGGGCACCAGCGGCCGCCTCGGCAGGTGGTGGCCGGCCACGACCGGCGGGGGCATCTGGGCGACCGGCTCGACAACCACGGGGATCTCGCCCGTCGGCTCGGACGGCGGCTCGGCGGGAGAGGCCGGTGCCGGCCGGGTCTCGGCCATCGCGCCGCTCGCCTGCCAGGCCGCGCCGAGCGCCACCGCGTGCGTGGCGTTGTCGTTCACCGTGACCGGGCGGCCCAACCCGGAGCTGACCAGCTGCGCGACGATCGGCATCCGCGCGGAGCCGCCCACCAGCAGCACCGACCCCAGCGACTTGGGTGCGTACCCGGCGGAGTGGATCGTCCGGCGCAGGGCCTCGATCGAATCCCTCAGCAGCGGGCGGACCAACTCCTCCAGTTCCGAGCGGGTGAGGCGAACCTCCGTGCTCAGCGTCGGCAGCAGCACCGGGATCGTCGCCTCGGTGTCGGCGGAGAGCGCCTCCTTCGCCTGCACGCACTCGGCGCGCAACCGGGCGATCGCCGCCGGATCGGTCTTTTCGAGCGGTTCCAGCGCGCCCCCGACCCAGGTGACGACATGCTCGAGGATCGCGTCGTCGAGTTCGACGCCGCCGAGGCGCTCGTTTCGCTCCGGCTCGCCGGTCAGGTCGAAGCCGTCCGCGGTCTTGCGCAGCACCGCCGCCTCGAAGATGCCGCCGCCCAAGTCGTAGACGGCCACCACCGCGCCCGGGCCCAGCCGCTTCTGGTGGGCGTGGAAGGACGCGGCCGCCTGCGGCTCGGTGATGAACCGTACGGGATGATCGAGGTCGGCGAGACGAACCACCTGGTGCATCAGGTCTGCCTTGTACGGCCCCCAGCCCGCCGGATGGGCGACGCAGACCGCTGCCGGCGGCTCGCCTTCCCGGGCGGACACCACATCGAGCACCGATCGCAGAATCCGGGCGGTCAACGCCGCGGCCGAGTACGGGGTGCCACCCAGCAGGATCGGGGCGGTGTCGCCCAGACGCCGCTTGAGCTGCCGGACGACCCGGTCCGGCTCGCCGAGCCCGCGGCGGTCGGCGGCCTCCCCGGTCAGGATCGCACCGTCCGGGCGCAGGAACACCGCCGACGGGACAGCCGCCGATCGACTGCCCAGGGGGACGATCTCCGCATGACCGTCCCGCCAGACGGCGGCGGCGGTATACGTGGTTCCGATGTCGATACCGACTGCATACATCGCGGGCGCTCCCGAGTTCGACGAAGGACCAGTCAGCCCGTATGACGAACGACAGCCCCAACGTGTTGGTTCAGGAGCGGCGAGAAAGCCCTCCGGTCAGCCGCGCCGGCAGTGGTAGGCGACCGCGGTCTGGGCCTCCATCGGCGTCGGTTCGGTGATGTTCAAGGTGGCGGTCTCGGCGGTCGTGCCGACGCCGTTGAACGTCCATTTGAGGGTGATGGTGGCGGTGCGCTGGCCGCTGCCGACCTGCTCGGTGAGCACGGTGCTGGGCGACGCGTTCGAGCGGAGCCACTGGTAGCGGATGGTGCCGCGCTTGCCGTTGGTATGTACGGTGCCGACCACCTCGACGGTGACATCGCAGCGGTTCCCGGCCGGACGGGGCACGGCCACCGTGGCGCTTTCCACGACCAGAGGGCTGAGCCTCTCCCACAGGTAGAGCCCGACGATCACGACCAGCGCCAGGGTCAGCAGGCTGGAGAGGATCGACACCAGCCGACGCCACAGCGGGCGCGGCCGCTTGGCCGGCGCGGCGGCCGGCCAGCCGGGGGCGGCCGGCGGGGCGGCCGGTACGCCGGGACCGAAACGGAACTCGTCGTCGAAAACGGTCGGATTCGGCTGGGGCGGGTGCGCCGCGGGGGCGGCCGGGCCGAGGTGGACGGTCGTGTCGGGACCGCCGAGGTACACGGTCTCGGCCGGGCGGTCGATGGTCGCCCACGGATCGGCGGGCGGCCGCATGGCCCGGTCGTCGACCGGTTCCCCCGGCCTCTGCGCTGCGGACACCGCGTACTCCTAACCGGGGGTGCAGTAGTTCTGGAGGGTCACGTACGCCGGTGACGCCGACTTGCCCGAGTTGCCGGCGGCGTCGACGGCCACGACGGAGATCGGTATGCGGGTCTCCGTCTCCGGCATCGGCAGCGGGCCGATCGTTCCCTGGAAGACGCCCTGCCCGGCCGAGCTCATCGCGACGGTCGAGGTGGTGCCGCCCAGGGCGTAGCGGAAGCTGACCTTCAGCGCGGCCGGGCCGCTCTTGTTGTCGGTGACGGTGGCCGAGATCGTGCTCGTCCGGTAGCCGTACCGGCAGCCGTCCGCCTCGATCAACGTCCGGCTCGTGCTGACCGTGCCGACGGTGGGGGCGGTGGTGTCCGGCGGAGGCGCCGGGGAGGTGCTGACCGACGCGGACGGGGATGGGGCGGGCGTGGTGGGCTTGACCGTCGGCTTGCCGGAGGTCGAGGGAGACGGGGACTTACCGGGCGTGGTGCCGGGATCCGCCGGCTGCGTCGGGCCGTTCGTCGCGCCCTGGGTCACCGTGCCGGCCGGGGTCGAGGCGGCGGGCGTGCTCGCCGAGGCGGCGGCCGTCGCCCCCGGGGAGTTCGCGCCGGACGGCCCGGTCGCCGGCGGATCGACCGTGGCCGGGCTCGCCTTGCCGCCCGCGAGCGCCGCGTGTTCGGTCGCGGCGGCGTAGTGATAGCCGACCCCGCCGAGCAGCAGCGCGGCGACGATGGCGCTGCTGGCCAGCGCGATCCGCTTGCGACCACGGCGGGCCGGGCCGAGCCGCTGGGTGGCCGCGCCGAGCGCCGTGGTGGCGAGGCTGGTGGCGCCCCCGGTGCCGTCCGGGAACGGCCACAGCGCGGCGAGCAGGGCGGCCCGGCGGGCCAGATCGCGCAGCCCGCGGTTCTCCCAATCCGGGCCGTACGCCGCGCCCGCCACCTGCTCCAGGATGTGCAGGAAGGCATGGGCGTGCTGGGGCCGGTCGGTGGGCTGCTTGGCCATGCCGTGCCGCAGCAGGTCGTGCACCGGCGGCGGCGCCGGATCGGTCGGGATGGGCGCGTTGGCGTGCTGCTCGTGCAGGGCGAACAGGTTCGGCCCGTCGTACGGCGGCTTGCCGGTGAGGCACTCGAAGAAGGTGGCAGTGGCCGCGTAGATGTCGCAGGCGGGCGTCGCCGGGGCGCCCGTCCACTGCTCGGGGGCCATGTACCGGGGCGTACCGGAAACGAGGGTCTCCGCACCCAGACCGACCGGAACGGCGATGCCGAAGTCGGCGAGCTTGCTCTGCCCCTCGCCGGTCACCAGGACGTTCTCCGGCTTGTAGTCGCGGTGCACGACGCCGCGGGCGTGCGCGGCGGCCAGCCCGCTGAGCGAGCCCTTCAGCACACAGAGCGCCGACTCCGGGGTGGTCGCGCCGTGCGCGCGCAGCATCTGCCGCAGCGACACCCCGTTGACCAGCTCCATCACGATCGCCGCGCCCGCAGCGGACTCGACGTACTCGTACAGCCGGCAGACGTGCGGGTCGTTGATCTCCCCGAGCAGCCGCGCCTCCTGCCGGAAGGCATTCCGGAAGGAGGTGTCGTCCCCGAGCTCGCGGGTGAGGTATTTGATCGCGACCGGGGCGCCGGTCTCGTCGTGCGTGGCGAGCACGACGCTGCCCGACGCGCCGGCGCCGAGCGGACGGACAGTCGTGTAGCCGGACGGCTGCCATCCGCTCATTTCGAGGCACTCCACAGTTCGGGGGCGGATGTCTGCCCCCGCCGCGCCGACCATTCTCTGGTCGCGGGGGAGCAACCGGGGATCGGCGCAACGGCTGTTGTCGCCGACCATATGGGTGAACACGAATGCGTCAGCCACGGAGCGTGTCCGTCGCCGTACCGCACGTCGTCGAGGCGGCGGCGCGGTCGAACAACTGCCGGATTGCGTACGCGGAAAGGTGTGCCCTCAGGTCTCGCCGTCCGGCACCGGTGCCGGGCCGAGCAACCGCAGCAAGACGGACCAGGTAGTTCGCGCGCCCATGTCGCTGCCGGGCGCTGATAGCGTCGGCCGGTATGAACGTGGCAGCTATCGGTGGCGGGGTCATCGGCCTGTCGGCGACCGTCGCGTTGCTCCGGCATGGAGTTGACGTCCGCTGTCATGAACCCGGCCAGCCGATGGGTGAGCGTTCAGCCGGGGACACTCGGATCTTTCGTCTGGCGCATGCCTACCCCGACATGGTGGTGCTGGCCGGGCGCTCCCGGGCGTTGTTCGCCGAATGGAGCGAAGGGGCCGGCGCCGCGCTCGTCGACGAGGTCGGCACCGTGGTCAGCGGCGCCGAGGCCGGGACGTGGGCGAACGCGATGGCCGCGGCCGGCGCGGCCCACGAGGTGGTGGAGGCCGGCTCCCCACCCCCGCAAACGCCGGTCCAGGCGCCGAACGAATCAACTCGTGGGTGGTCTCATCGGCCGATCGGCGGGTGTCCGGGTCGTGACCGTGGACTTCCGGCAGAGGCGGTGACGGCGTTCGGTGGGCGATCCTTGAGGCATCCCAGCCCAACCGATGTCGGGAGGCACAGATGCTCAGATCAGCACAATCGCTGTTGTCGCCGCACGAGGTGGCCCTTGTCCTGGCCGGCCGTCCGCGTCCCGAGGAGGTTGTCCGGCCGCCGGCCGAGCGCGCCTGGCTGGTCGCGGTCTGGGTCGGCGTCGTCGGGTTCTGTCTCGCCTTCTGGGCCGCGGTGGCCTTGATCCTCGCGCGGTGACCAGTCCACAAGACGCGAAATGCGGATCGTTCAAGGCCGGGGCGGGCGACGCGCCCCGGCCTGAACCCGCAGTGACTAATACGTGAGTGGGGCTGCCGGCGCCGCCGCGGCCGTGGTCGCCGGCGTCACCGGGGTGACGGTCCAGTCCGGGTGACCCGGCATCGGCGGGGTCTTGCTGCCGTAGAGCCAGTCGTTGAGGAAGCCGCGCAGATCCTGCCCGGAGTCCCTCGACGCCAGGGCGATGAAGTCCTCGGTCGACTTCGACTTGCCCCTGTTCTGCTGCACCCAGTCCCGCTCGATCTTGGCGAACTTGCGATCACCCACCTGCTGCTGGAGGGCGTAGAGAACGACCGAGCCACCCGAGTAGACGTTCGGGTTGAAGACGTCCCAGATCGAGTCCGACTTGAGCGGGCGGGCCACCGGGCCGTACGTCGCGCGGTACTGGTCACCGCGGGCGTACCTGTTCTTGTAGTAGGCCTCGAGCGTGTCGAAGCCGACGTACGTCTTGAGTGTGCCGTGCTCGGCCGCGTAGTGAACCTCGTAGTAGGACGCGTGGCCCTCGTTCTGCCAGACGTTGCTCCAGACCTCGGGCGCCACGCTGTCACCGAACCACTGGTGCGCCAGCTCGTGGGTCAGCACCGGGTCGAGCCCGGCCGAGTCGGACGGGAACGAGCCGGTGTCGAAGAGCGACAGCGTCTGGGTCTCGAGCGCGAAGCCGAGGTTGCCGTCGATGACGACCACGCCGTAGTTCTCGAACGGGTACTTGCCGACCTTGCTCTCCATCCACTTCATCTGCTCCAGCTCGTTGGCGAACCTGGGCAGCAGGGTGCCGGCGAGCCGGCGCGGCACCACGTCGCGGATCGGAATGCCGTCGACCTTCCCCCGCGAGTACTGCAGGAAGTCACCCACCGCGACCTGGACCAGCTCGCTGGCCATCGGGTTCTTCTCGCGGTAGACCCACGACTCGCGACCGTGGCTCTCGCTGGTGCGGACCAGCGTGCCGTTCGCGGTGGCGGTCCATCCGTCCGGCACGGTCATCTTGATCGTGTACGTGGCTTTGTCGCTCGGGTGGTCGTTGCTCGGGAAGAGGTTGTGCGACGAGGCGGGCTGGCCGGCGAGCACGGTGCCGTCGGGCGTCTTGACAAAGCCGACCGGCGCATCCGCGTCGGGAGCGACCGGGGTAGCCCGGAAGCCGCTCACCACGACCGTGAAGACGGCGCGGTCGCGGATCGGGCGGCTGGGCGTGATGACGAGCTCTTCCCCCGACCGGGTGAACGCGGCCCTCCTGCCGTCGACGGTGACCGCGCCGACCGCGTCACCGGCGAAATCAAGGTCGAACCGGGACAGGCTCTGGATGGCTCGCGCGGTGATCGTGACGTTCCCGGTGATCTGCTGGGCCGGGTCCTTCCGCGCGTAGTCGAGCGAGAGATCGTAGTTCTGGACGTCGTACCCGCCGTTTCCGAGCGTCGGGTACAGCCGGTCGCCGAGCCCCGCGGACCCGGGCGACGGCTTCTGAGCGGCCGCGGATGCGGGCGCCACGCTGAGCACACCAGCGCCGGTAACCCCGATCAGGGCGGCGACACCGGCGGCCAGGACGGATGGCAGGCGATCGCCAGTCAACACAGTCATGACCGTTGATGCTACTTCGGATAGTGGAGGCCCGGGCAAGGCTTTGCCAAGGCCCGTTCCCCGCCAGCTGGATGTAATACGGGGATCTCTGTGGTCAGTTTGGTTTGGGGCTGGTCAGGTCGTAGACGGTGGTGTTGCCGATGATGGTCGCGGTGTAGTGGGTGGAGACCCAGGTGCTGATGGATGGGCCGCGGTTGCCGGAGCGGCGGGTTCCGCCGGCTCCGTTGGCCAGGTAGTAGCGGACCTCGCCGTCGCGTACGTAGGTCTGGAACTGGGCGAGGGTCGGTGCGGGGTCGCTGCCGGAGAAGCCGCCGATGGCCATGACGGATTTTCCGCTTGCCAGTTGGAGTGGGGCGGCCTGCATGGAGCCGTTCGTCGCGGCTGCCCAGCGGTTGCCGGTCGTGGCCTCGAGGAGCGTCACCAGGGCGGGGTTGGCGTCGCTTTCGCCTCGCCGGCCGGGGAGGCCGGCGTTCCGGCCGCGTTTGCCGGTGCCGCGGCCGTTGCCCTGAGCGCGGCCGGTTCTGCTGCCGTTGCCCGTGGCGGAGGCGGTTGCGGGGCCGGCTTCGGGGGACGAACCGGTGTGTGCGGATCCGTCGGTGGCGATCGCCCAGGCCGCGCTGCCGGTGCCGGCGGCTACGACTGCGATCGTCGCGGTCGTTACGACCAGGGCTCGGCGCGGTAGGGAGGCTGGGACGAGCATCGCGGCCGCCGCCAGGACCCCGGCGAGCAAGATGAACCAGCGCAGGCCCGGCGCCCAGGTGGATCGGCCGAGCAGGACGAAGTTCCAGATCCCGGTGGCCAGGAGCATCGCGGCCAGGGCGACGTGGGCGAGCAGCGGGCGGGGCTGGTCGGCGGATGCGGGGGAGCGCCAGACCCAGAACTGCCGGGCGCCGATGGCGACGAGTGCGGCGATGCCGGGGGCGAGGACGAGGGAGTAGTACGAGTGATCCGTACCGCTCATGAAGCTCAGGGTGATGCCGGTGACGATGACCCAGCCTCCCCAGAGGATGGCCGCGGCACGGGTGCGGTCGGTGCGGGAGCGACCCCATGTGCCGATGGACAGGCCCAGCAGGGCGACCAGGGCGGCCGGTAGCAACCAGGAGATCTCCGGGCCGAAGCCGGCGCCGAACAAGCGGCCGATGCCGGGTGTGTTGGCGCCTATCGCGTGGCCGCCGCCGAGGGCCGTCGCCCGTAGCGCCGTATGTCCGCCGCCGCCCACGCCGCCGACGCCGGACGCCGTCGGGTGGCCGCCCCCGCCCCGGTTGCGGCCGAGGATGCGGCTGATGCCGTTGTAGCCGATGGCGAGTTGCCACAGCGAGTTGTTGGTCGATCCGGCGATGTAGGGCCTGGACGAGGCCGGCCACAGGGAGACCAGCAGGACGAACCAGCCGGCCGAGACGACGACGGCCGCGCCCGCGCCGAGCAGCTGGCGGATCCGGCGGCCGATGCCGGTGGGCGCGGCGACCAGGTAGACCAAGGCGAGTCCGGGCAGGACGAGGAACGCCTGCATCATCTTGGTGAGGAAGCCGAAGCCGAGCAGGACCCCGGTGAGGGCGAGCCACCGCCAGGACGCCGATTCGACGGCGCGTACGGTCGTGTACGCGGCGGCGGTCAGCGTCAGGACGAGCAGGGCGTCCGGGTTGTCGTACCGGAACATCAGCACCGCGACCGGGGTCAGCGCGAGCGCCGCACCGGCGAGCAGGCCGGCGACGGGGCCGGACCAGCGGCGCACGGCGGCGTACAACAATGCGACGCTGGCGACGCCCATCAGAGCCTCGGGAACCAGCAGTGCCCAGCTGTTCACGCCGAAGATCCGCATCGACAGCCCCATGACCCACATGGCCGCGGGCGGCTTGTCCACGGTGATGGAGTTGCCGGGGTCGAGGGACGCGAACAGCCACGCCTTCCACGACATTGAACCGGCCTGGGCGCTGGCCGCGTAGAAGGAGTTGGCCCACCCGGATACGGACAGGTTCCACAGGTAGAGCACGGCCGAGCCGATCAGCAGGACGGCGAGCGCCTGCCGTTCCCAGATCGCGGCGCCCCGGCGCGATTCCACCGGCGCCGTCGCCGGGCCGACTGTTTGCCCAACTATCAGGGTCATGGTCATACTTTGTCCCGCCGATATTGGCGGCCTCTGTGACCAAGTTGTGTAAGGGCTGAAAATCGGCTACGAGTCTCTTCCCCCAATCGGTCACCGTCGGGAGTCTCGGCAGGAGCCGAAAACCATCCGACTTTCTTAGAGCGCGACGAACCGGTAACCGCGGGCGACCAGCGCGGGGATGACGCTGCTGAGCGCCGCATAGGTCTGCGAGCGGTCGCCGCCGCCGTCGTGGCAGAGCAGAATCTCGCCGGGCTTGGCCGCGAGCAGTTTGCTTTCGATCTTGGCGACGCCGGGGCGGGACCAGTCGCGCGGGTCGTCGCTCCAGTCGAGCGGGATGAGCCCGTTGTGCGCGGCCGCCTGGAAGACCGTGCTCGACCAGGCGCCGCCGGGCGAGCGGAACAGCTTCGGCGCGTAACCGGTGGTGTCGTAGATTTTGTCCTGGGCCCGGACGATCTCCCGCCGGATCGTGGCGGGCGGCTCCTTCTCGAGGGTGATCGGGTGGCTCCAGGTGTGGTTGGCCAGCTGGTGCCCCTCGTCGGTGACCGACCGGGCGACCGTCTCGTGCCCGAGAACCTGGTTGCCGATCATGCAGAACATCGCGGGCACGTGGTACTTCTCCAGGAGGCCGAGGATCTTCGGGGTCCACACCGGGTGCGGACCGTCGTCGATGGTCAGCGCTACCGCGTCGGCCGGGAACGCCGCCCCGGGCACCAGCTTGCGGTACTCGGCGAGCGTGCGGACCGGGCGCCGCTGCTCGGGCAGCGCCGCAGATGTGGGGGCGTTCTCGGTCGGACCAGCGGAGCGCGGGCCGTTGGGCCCGCGGGAGTTCGCCGTCGCCCGCGGCTGATGTGACGGGCTCTGCGTCGCCTCCACCACAATGCCGCCCGCGAGCGCCAGGCCGACCACGCCCGAGACGCCGGCGAGCAGCCGGCGGCGTGTCACATGCTGGTCACCGCCCAGCTCCTGCCGGGCCTTGGCGCCTAGCCGCTCACCCAGTTCCCGGCCCTTGCCGAGCAGGCCATCGGCCGCACCGGCGAGCCCGCCGCGGCCCGGCCGGCGCCGCTCGGGTTCTTGATGTCCGGGCTCGTGCTGACCGGGTGCAACGTGGCCAGGGCCGATAGCGATCGTCGCGTCGGGCGAAATGCCGAGCGCCACCGTCGGCTCGGACCCGCCGCCGATCGCGATCGTCTTCTCGGACCCGTCGCCGATCGCCGCTGTCGCCTCGGACTCCCCGCCGATCGCGATCGTCTTCTCGGACCCGTCGCCGAGGGAGACGGTCGGCTCGGACTCACTGCCGATCGCCACTGTCGCGTCGGGCTCCTCGTCCTCGCCCGGCCGATCGAACACCAGGACACCTCTCCCTTATGCTCCCAGGCCTCTGTCTATCCCTATACGGGTGAATCGGCCACCGAGGATCGATGGACCGTCAGCGGGCGAGGCTAGCATCACCGAGCGAACCCGCCATATCAGACATCTTTCCTTCATCGCAGATAAGTGCCCACCGCGACACATCACCCGCGGGACTACTACAAGGGGCCCACCGGGGCGGAGTTCTCGCATCGAAGTGCCGTGCGTAGCGCGCTGCCTGAGGTTCAGAGGAATTGGTCGGCCATGGTGGTTGCGTACGGGATGTCGATGATGAAGCGCCGCGGACGGCCGGCTGGGTAGCGGACCTTGACCTCGGTCCCGCGTTCCGTCAGTTCCTCGAATGCCCGGTCGCCGTGGCCCCAGAACCGGTAGCGGCGCTCGCCCATCTGCGGCCCGGTTTCGTCGGTCCAGGCCACGCTGACCCGGTACAAGGTCATGCCGGGGCCGCGTGGGTTGCTGGCGTACTCGTCGAGGCGGGCTATCACCTGCCCGGTCGTGGCGACGCCGCCGTGCCGCAGACGCGACAACCGCAGGCGTTGCACCCAGCCGCGAGCCAGGTGACAGATCGAAATCCCGAGGAGGGCGCCGATCAGGCCGCCGACCGGCACGACCCACGACTGATCCGCGCCGCCGTGGTGGTGCCACCACTCGTACCACTCGCCGCCGAGGAGCAGGCCGGCGAAGACGACGACCACGACGATGACCACCATCACGACGGTCCAGATGAGGCCGATGCCTAGGCGAGCGCCGTTGCGGTCCGGTGCCGAGGGTGCCGGAACAGCGGCGGCGAGGGCCTGCCGCCGTCGTTGCTTTCGCCCCATTCGACACCTCCCGGTTTCAGCCGAAAACGCTATGCCAGACGGACTTCGCCGCGCCACCCACACCCTTGGCCAGGTTGCCCAGGTCGCGGCCGGTGCTTTCGAACGTGTGCCCGGTCCCGGCCAGGAGTCCGCCGACCACGCCGTCCTTCTGGATGTCCTCGTCCCAGTGCTCGTGGAAGCCTTCGTAGACCAGGTCGCCGACGCCGACCGCGACCGCGCCTCCGATTGCCGCGCCGGCGGCTACCGCCACCACCGGTGCGCCCGCGATCGCGCCCGCTACCGCGCCACCCACGGCGGCGCCGGCGGCCAGGCCGGCGACGTTTGCCGTGAGGTCCTCACCGATCGCTCGAGGCGCGTTCTCGCCCTTGGACATGTCGTCGGTCGCCTGGAAATAGGTGCCCAGACCGGCGGCGGCGACATCGATTACCGGCACGTCGTCCAGGAAGCTGAGCGCTTTCGACCCCTCGGCGGCCTTGCTCGCCCCGCTCAGCGCCCGCACACCGTCCACCACGTCGCCGACGCTCACGTTGAGCATGCCGGCGATCGGATGGCTCTCGCGGGTCAGCGCATCCAGCTCGCCTTGCAGGGCGTTGAGATCGCGTAATGCCCCGCTGCGGGCGAGCTTGACGTCGAGCGACATGGCCCGTTGCTCGGCTCGGGCCACGTCCCGCTCCTTCAGCCACGCCGCCCGCCGGGTTTGGTAGTCGGCGCGGGCCGTTTCGACCAGGCCGTCGACGTGGGCGCGGGTGGCCGCGGGAATGGCCCCGATGCCGCGCAGATAGTCGGCCAGCGCCACCTTGTCCGCACCGGCCAGCTCGACCCCGTCGCCGGCGCCGTCGACCAGCTTCATCATCTCGTTCAGAAGATCCTGCAGCGCCCGGTTCGCCTCGACGCGGAAGCCTTCCGCCTCGTCCTGCGCCACCTGCCAGACGTTTTCGTACTCGGCCGCGGCCTGGTACTCGGCCGCGCTGACCGGTCCCGTGATCGGACGGCCGTCCGAGCCGATGGGAGCACCCTGGGCGCGGGCGTCGGCCGCCGCTTGGCGCAGAGCCGCGTCGGTCTTGTCGAGCTGCCCCGCCAGGTTGCTCAAGATATGCGCCGCGGCCGAGCAGAATGAGCCGACCGCGGAGGCGGCCACCGAGGCGATCTCCCAGTGCGTGGCGAACGCCGTCGCGGCGTCGCCGCTCCAGCTGTTGTCCTGCGTGATCTTCCGCACGTCGTCGCCGATGACGCCGACGACGGCTTTCGCTCGTGACTCGCAAGGTTCAAGAGCTTCCGACACCGTACGCAGGGAAGCGGAGTCACCGCCCACCCAAAGCTCCGCCACCGTCGCTACCTCAGCCCTTGTCGATCGGTTCGGCCCGCATGATGTCGTCGTAGAGCTCCCGCGAGCTCACATCCGACCGCTGGTAGTCCGCGCGAACCTTGTCGAGGTTGTCACCTGTTTCCCGCAGCCCTTGGACCACCCGGCTGTGCAGGGCGTCGATAGCCGCGAGGACGGCCTGGACAGTCTCGTCGAGCCCGCCGTCACCGGAGTCGGCCTTGAGCGTCGTGATGGCACCGAGCGCCTTGGCGAACTGGTCCGCGCCGTCGTGAAACGACCCCGCGGCGTTGGCCAGGTCCTGCAACGTCGTCTGAAAGCCGCTACCCATGTTCACCATCCAGGCGCTCGGTCAAGGCGGACACCCGTTCCGGGGTCCACCAGACGGCCGACTCCTCGGCCGCGGGGTCGATCAGCGTGCGAGCAATGCCGGCGGCACCCAGGATCAGTTCCAGGCGCGACAGCGGCAAGGCTATCCAGGGCTGGGCGTGGCCCAGCGCCTCCACCAGCGCCGACTGGCTGCGATAGGCCACGCCCACGGCCTCGCCGCCGGGAAGGCGGCGGGTCTCGAAGCGCACGACGCCGCTGCCCGGCTTCGGACCAGGGTGGGCCGGGACGTACACGATGGTCGAATCCAGCGCTTGTTGCGCCTGCGCCTCGACGCGCGCGGGAACCGGACTCGAGCCATCATCTGGATCAATTGGCATGCTTCCTGTCCCATGCGATTCGTCCAGCAGTGCTTTCCGCGGCTATCCGCAGCGTAAGCCTGAACCGAGAGTAAACCTTGGTTCAAACATTCGTTCACTCCGATGTAGACGACTAGCCGGCGACACCGAATGCTTCCTGCCGCCTGCCCGGGTTATCGGCATCGGACCGTCCCGCGGTTGACCGGGACGGGAAAACTCGTCGTCCGGGCGTGCAACCTCGCCGGCGCTGCCTCGCCTCTTACCGGCGACACACGACCGAGACGTCGGAGGGAGCGACACCGATTGGAAGCCGAGGACGACTTCCGCGAGTTCGTGCGCGGGCGGTTCGAGCCGTTGCGCGCGCTCGCCTATGTGACCTGCGGCGACTGGCAGGCGGCCGAGGACGCGGTGGCGGCCGCGCTGGCCAAGCTCTACCTGCGCTGGCACAAGGTCGCGACGCCGGACGCGTACGCCCGCACGATGGTGGTCCGCGCCGCTATCGGGCAGAAACGCCGGCCGTGGCGGCGTGAGCGCCCGGCCGGGGACGCGCTGCCCGAGGTCGGCGGACAAGATCCGGCCGACGAGGTCGACGAACGGCTACGGCTGCGGGCCGCGCTGGCGCGGGTGCCGGCCCGGCAGCGGGCGGTCCTCGTCCTGAGGTTCCTCGAGGGTCTCAGCGTCGACGAGACCGCTGAAGTCCTGGGTTGCCGGCCGGGCACCGTCAAGAGCCAGAGCGCACGGGGTCTGGACACGCTGCGCGCCGTGCTGGCCGCCGCCGACATCACTCTTTATGCATACGAAGGGAACGACAATGTCCTACGACATCCTGGACGTGTTGAAGCGGGTGCGGGGCGGGGCGCCCGCGCCGCACACGACGACCGATGACATCATCGCCCGCGGCCGCCGGATCCGGCGGCGGCGTGCGGTCGCGGCCGGCGCCGTGGGCGTCGCGGCTTGTCTCGGTGTGGTGCTCGCGGCGGTGAACACGCTGCCCGGCAGCGCGGACACGCTCAGCGCGGCCCAGCCGGCGGCCTCGGGGCCGACCGGTCCGGTGACCACACCGTCGCCACTTCCGGTGAAGAAGGTCGACTTCAGTTCTACGCTCGGTGACTACCGGGTGGGCGCGTATCAGGTCGGCCCGGTTGGTCAGATCACCGCCGGCTACCAGCAGATTCCGGTATACCGCGACGGCGACGTCTGGACCGACGCCGACGGCACGAACTATCCGTACGCCGGGGCGACCATCACGGTATACGGGGCCGGCGTATGGGATCCGGGGGACTTCACCTTCGGCGAGGATTCGACCCTCAGGGTCGGTGAGCGGTACACCGTCGATGTCGGCGGCCGCCCGGCCATCGCGATCGACCTGACCTACCTCTCGCCGGTCGACAAGGTCACCAAGTACGTCCGCACCGCGCTGGCCTGGCAGTACCGGGACGGCGCCTGGGCCACGCTGGTGCCGAATTACGACCACGTCGCGCTCACCCGCGCCGATGCGGTGAAAATATCCGCAAAGCTGGTCACCTCCGCGAAGAAGCACCAGCTCAAGGTGCCGTACAAGCTGGGTTACCTGCCCTCGGGCTGGCAGGCGATCGCGGTCAAGCAGACCGCGGCGGCGAACAGCAGCGAAGAGTCCGACGTCTACCTGCACGCCGGCCCGGTCGCCGACCCGGCCACCACGGTCGACGAGGTGCTGCCCGGCAATGTCAAGATCGTCGTCTCGACGGGCAAGCCCAAGGATCCCCTGGCCGAGGGCCTGAACTGCTTCGCCGGCCGCCACTCGTGCACGATCAAACACGGCGACTACCTGATCGGCGTGGCGGACTTCACCTCGGCGGTGCCCGACGCGATCATCCGAAAGATCGCCGAGGGCCTGCAACTCAAGGATCTCACCGACCAGAACACCTGGGTACCGATCAACGGCTGATCGCGGTGGTGCGGCCCGGCGGCTTGCCGCCGGGCCTTTCCCAGCAGTTCGCCAACGGCGTTCACGGTACGGCTCGAGCCGCTACCGCCTCCTTGAGTTCGCCGACCGAAACCGCAGTGTCCCCGGCGGCCGGCCGTGCTGCCAGTCATACCTATCGCCGTGAGCGGCCCACCTTGACGTTCCTTGTCGTCAAGCAACGTGTCATGGGGCCCAATAGTGCCGTCAAGTCGCGGCGCCGGGATTTCAGGCGCCGCCAAGCTCCGGCTGTGACCGAACCGCCCAGAGCGACCACCGGACCGTGGGGTCTGGGGTCGCCCCCAGACCAGTACCGTGGGCCGAAGGCAACACCGTGCGAACCAACCGGCGAGAATAGTCGGTGACCCGTTGTCGCTGCGTTTGCGCAGGTCAAGATGAACGAGGAACCTGATCGAAGCCGCCGCGGCCGAGCGACTGGTGACGTAGAACATTCTGTTCTACACTCGGCTGCATGGAGCGTATCGGTGTGCGGGAGCTGAACCAGAACACAAGCCAGGTGTTGGCTCGGGTGCGCGGTGGCGAGACCGTGGAGATCACGGACCGGGGGCACCCGATTGCCCGGCTCGTTCCGGTGGGTGACGACAGGTCGACGCTGGCCAAGCTGGTGGCCTCGGGCCGGGCCGTCGCCCCGGCCGGCGGCGGTCCTGTTCCGCTTCCGCCGAAGCTCGGTGACGAGGGTGTGGACGTTGCCGACACGGTCGCCGCGATGCGAGACGAGGAGCGCTGGTGATTTATCTGGATTCCGCCGCCGTCGTCAAGCTGGTTCGGCAGGAAGCATGCAGCGCTGACCTGGTCTCCTGGCTCAACACCCACGACGACGTGCCGCTGGTCTCGTCCGCTCTCGTCGAAGTGGAAGTGCCGCGGGCGTTGCGCCGGTCAGCCCCGCAGGCATTGATCGGTGTCCCGGCGGCCGTCGGACGGCTCTTCCGACTGGAGATCGACAACACCATCCGCGCGACCGCAGCCGCGTACGCCGAGCCGACGCTGCGCAGCCTCGACGCCATCCACCTCGCCACCGCCCAGGTTCTCACCAACGAGTCCGGGACGACATTGATCGCCTTCGTCACCTACGACCGGCGACTGCTCGCATGCGCCAAGGCCGCAGGATTGCCCACAGCAAGTCCCGGCCAGAACTGACCGCTTCCTGGCCGACCTCGTCGGCGGCGGCGCTGAGTCGTTCACCGATCCGCGACGCGTACGCCGTCAGGAATGACTGCCGAAACGAGCGGGTGGTGTTGCGCCGGTACTCGTCGGTGGCGGGTTTGGCCTGGGTCATCGCCCTGGTCGCCTGAACGAGCAGCGACGTGAACAGCAACTCGGTGGAGTCCAGATCCGAGGGGAAGCCGACGACGGTCGTGAAGGCGAACCGCTTCGTCCACACCGCCCGGCAACTGTTCGCCTCCGCGACGACCTGAAGCGGCAGCGACTTCGGCGCCTCGTACGGATTGTCGACGGCTATCCGCCGGGTGACCGGCTGGTCGCGTTCGCCCGTAGCCGCTACCAGCAGGGCATGGTCGATGCGGTGCCGGGCCATCAACTCCTGTGCCTTGGCGGTGAACGCGTCCGCCTCCTCTGGGAAGTCGGTCGATTCCGCCTTGGCCAGCAACGCCCGAACCCGATCCAGCATCCGCTGGTCGAGATCGGCCGGTGCGGCAGCCCCAGCCGGCCGGGCATCGCCAGGCGGCGGACCGACCACCTCGATCGCCGGCAGCGTCGCGAGCAGATAAAGCACGCCGATCATCACGGTGATCACCGCGGCCCGGTCCAGGCCCAGCCGGTCACCCTAGACCGTCACGTAATGGTCATCGTGTTCCCACCACACCCGTGCGTCGAGAATCGTCAGCTGTGCCTGCCACCGCTGGTCGACGGCCGCCTTCGGATAGCCGCGCATCCGCGCCGCGATGCCATCGACCATCAGCCGGCCGTGCCGTGCGCCGCATTCACGGCGCGCCACCCGGACCAGTTCGGCCGGCTGCCAGCCACGCCGCCACGCCTGCTCCACATCGCGCAGCAACCGGGCCAGCAGGGCACGGTTGACAGCCTGGATCCCGGCTGCACCACCCGGGACGGCCTGCTCGGCGCCGGAGACACATGGACACCTACGCCCGTTACGTGTTCACCTGCTGACCAAGCATCGGCGGCCGTTGCGGACGACCTACTCGATACCGCGTGCCCAGGCTGGTCATCACGCTGACGAGGCATCGTGTCGTCCCGTACTCCTCGAATAGGATGCCGTGTCCCGCAGGTAGACGACGACACCATCAGCTGCGGGCCTTCGCCCAGGCACGGGCGTGGGCAGCAGCCGGCAACAGCGGGTGACCCAAGCAGTGCGGCTGGAGAAGGACCAGGTAAATGAGCACGGATGACGAGTTGATCGAGCGGGTGCGCACGCTGCGGACCCAAGGATGTACGCCCAAGCAGATCGCTCGTACGGTCGGGGTCCCCGCCGCGCGGGTGACGGCGTTGGTGCGGGCCATGGCCGCAGAGCAGGCCGCCGCCAACCCGCACCAGTTGGTGGGTTGCTGGGTGAGTCCGCGGTGGAGCGGTGGGCTGACGGTGACCGGGCATCCCGAGTGGCCTGATGTCGATTTCGACCGCTCCGACCTGCACGGCGGTCTGGCCAACGTGGTTGTCGCCCGTCAGGAGCGCCGCGATCGGGTGACGGTCTGCGGGTACCTGGTTGACACCTTCTGCCTGGGGCTGAAGAACACCCTCGGGCCGAGGTCGATGGCCGCCGGTGATCTGGACGCGTTCGTCGCCTTCTACTTCGACGCCCACGACGAGCCGCCACTGCCGGTCGGGCTGGACCTCGTCCAGCATCTGGTGTTCGGTGGCATCGAGTACGCACGTGCCTGGGATTCGAGCCGCACCCCGACTTCGACCTGGTCGCCCGGCATCTCGGCGAATGGACGCCACCCAGCGCAATCACGTTCGGCCGCAACGGCCAGCCCCTGTACGTCCAGGGCCCACGGGACAACGCCGCCTCGATCACGGCCACCCTCAACCGCACCGTCGGGAAAGGCAACTACCACTACGTTCTGCGGACCCACGCTTAGCCCATGACGCCCGAGACCGTCGTGCACGGACCGGTTACACACCGGTGACGTACCGGGCAAGGCGCTCGGCGTTGAGTGCGCGCACAGCGCCGTCGACCGCCGTTTGATCGGACAATCCGTACCCGACCGTCGACGACCATCGCGCCAGCCACAGATCACGGTCCGGGACTGAAGTTCCACCCCGGGACCGGACACCGGAGTTTTATGCCGCGAGGGCGATGGGTGGACGATAGCAGACACGTGCTTCGCGTGGTGTCTGGTGATTGA
>NZ_JOJL01000017.1 GCF_000721705.1 Actinoplanes subtropicus | reverse complement strand
GCCGCATGACAGCCGATTCCCCATCACCACACCAGAAACCGACCACGATCAACAAAACCCGACTCAACTTTCACGGCTTCCGCCGCCCAAGCCTTCTAGCCGGCGGCTCGCGTCAAAACGGCATGACACGGTGGCCAGAACCGAGAACCTTCTGCTGTTCTCCTCCTCGTCAGGCAGCCGCTACGGCTACGACTTCGACGGCCGGAAGTCGGATGGCGCCTTTCACTACACCGGCGAAGGACAACTCGACGACCAGGTCTTCACACGCGGCAACCTCCAGCTGCGCGACCATGTTCAGCTTGAGCTGCGTCCCCGCCTGTTCGAAGAGGCAGGCCGGTCTCGCGTCCGGTACCTCGGCGAATTCCGCGTCGATACCCGCCACCCGTGGTACGCAGAAGAAGCGCTAGATCGGCTGCAGAACGTGCGCAAGGTGATCGTGTTCCGCCTTCTACCTGTCGACGCCCTAGCACCTGTGACCCGGGAGCTGCGGCCCGCCGTGACCAAGCCAGCCGTCCGCGATGTACCGCTCGAGGCGCACCTAGCCGAGACCTTCCAGGTGCAGCCGAACCGGGAACCGACAACCGCGGAACGACGAGAGGCCGACATGGTGCGGCGTTACACCGCCTGGCTCGAAGCGTCTGGCTCAAGTGCCTCGCGCAAAGAGATCTGGCTGCCTGATCTTGGACATGCCCTCTACACGGATCTCTTCGACCTTGACCGGGAGGAAGTCGTCGAGGCCAAGAGTTCGGCATCGCGCAACCATGTGCGGCTCGCTCTCGGGCAGGTTCTGGACTACGCACGGTATGTCGACCACAAATCCCGGGCAGTGCTGCTGCCGTCCGACCCTGGAACGGAACTCGTGCAGCTCCTGCACAGTGTCAACATCGCTTGCGTGTACGAGACCCCCACCGGCGACTTTGTCCGCGTGGGTCCTTGAGCGCACCCTAATGGCGTCGCCTGCGGAGGGCGACATCGGCTGGCATGTGGCGAGCCGTCTGACCTGCGGAAACCGCGCCAATTTTAAGGTGCGGCGGGGGTCTCGGCACGTATTCGGCACGTGCCCATCTGGCGTACGGGGGCAAGGCGTCGGCCGACCTTCTGATCCGTAGGGTGCGAGTGTGCTTGCCGATTGAAATCGATCGTTGACCCGTGACATCTGGCGCTGCTGACGACGAGGCAGGTGCGTTGTCGCTGGTTGTCGCTCAGATCGATCGGTTGTCAATGCCTTCGTGAGCAATCTGTGCGATCAGGCCGACAGGACCTTGGCCCGTCACCGGTCCCGAGTCGATACGACCAAGCTCGTCGCGACCTTCGCCTCTGGCGCAGCGACGACCCTGGTCGCGACCCCGCTTCAGGCGGCACCCGAACGGCGGGTAGTACCGCCGCCCTTGCCCTACTGGCCGGCGGGAGCGCGCAGCATGCGTTTCGACGGCGTGCACTGCCGGCGCCACGACGGCGGGGCCAACGCCACTTGAACTGGGCCGCCCTGGCGCACGTTAGTTAGGACGCGGTCCAGTGCGGATCAGACAGGATGACCACGCCGGTGCCCGTTCGTACCCCCTCGGACCGGCAACTGGGTGATTTTAGGACTCCTGACGCGTCCAACGGCCTCGTTTCAGGGTATACATCTGGTCACATCTCTGGTCTGCTGTTGAGTTACAGGCAAGGTTACAGGTACGGTCTTAGGACCGGGTAGCCCGAGGGAGGGTCGAAGGTGAGCAGCTCGGCAACACCGTACCCAGTGCTCCTGACTGCGTTCGAGATCAGATACCCATCGACACCTAGGATCCGCGCGGCTCTGCCATCCTTGGCGGAGGCGTTGTCGTCAAGATTCTCGCACTCGTCTATCGGTAAAGACAGCGAGCTGGAACGTACGTCTCTGGGGTTCGGTGCACACCGTGGACTTCTGGAGCCGGCTCTCCTAACTATGTCAAATTCTAGTCGCACCGAGGCATGCACTGTACGTCAAAATGCAGCCACGCTTGAGGTGACCAGGTACGACGACTACCTAACCTTCCGGGCTGTCCTCCGGGAGTTTGTGGTTGCGCTGTACCGAACACACGCGATCATAAGCATTGAGCGCGTCGGACTGCGCTACCTCGATGAGTTGCACACCTCGTCGGCACACCACTCGGTGGACTGGGCAGAATGGGTCTCCCCGCTTCTGCTTGGCCCGCTCCAGCTCGTGGGTGCCGAAACGCCCACTGACTACACCGGCGCGCTTCGGCTCCAGCCAGGTCCTGATCTCTTCTTGTCAATGCGCTGGGGTGCGCTTCGACGGCCAGCGCTCCGACAGAGCATGGGTACCGGACTACGGATTACACGACCTCCTGGAACGGCGCCTGTATTTATGTTGGATCTTGACGGATCGTGGCGCCCTCGACAGAGAGAATTCAACAGTGTCGACGACGTTATGGCAGCGGTAGATAGGCTACATGACTTGACCAAGAACCTTTTTACTGCCACTGTCACCGAAGAACTCCGCGCGCAGATCGCAATGACGCCGCCTGCGAATCACGAACGGGAGGAATTAGTTCATGAGTGATCGGGCGGATCGTACTGCCGTTGAGATGGACTCCCATGCAACCGCTGACGAGAATCTGACATGGGAAGTCGCGTTCGAAGACACCCAAACAGCCTCGCAGGATCTTGCCGACGAATTCGGATGGCTGCGGGAAGGCGTACGCGACCTCGATCGCGATGCAGCTGAGGGTCACCGGCGGGCGCTCGAAATGGCATTGAACGAGCGCACAGCAGAGAAGGGTAGAGCACCTTCAAATGAACTTCTGAGAGAGCTATCTAGCAGATGGGGATTCGCTTGGGCGACAGTCGCTGACCTTTTGGATGTCAGCGTACCGGCGCTCCGCAAATGGCGTCATGGCGGTGGCGTCAGCAGTGAGAACCGACTCAAGATCGCCCGCCTCTGTGCACTGTGTTCTTTGCTCGCAGAGAATTGCGCGATTCCGGAGCCGGCTGTCTGGCTTGACACGCCGCTCCTAGCCGATCGATACGTTAGTCCGCGCAAGCTCTATCGTCTCGGCACCTCCGCTCATGTCGCTCTTATCGAGTTTGCAGGTTTACATCACTCACCTGAAGAGCTCCTCGATCGAGTGGAGCCTGACTGGCAGGACCGTTATCCCGAGAGACAGTACGAGGTTTCGATCTTCGAGGATGGCGGGCCAGTCATCCATCGACGACCTAAAGGTTGAGGGATGCCGGGATGAAGCCTGGCATCCTGTGTGAGCAGCTTGACAGGTGAGCACTGTGGCCGCTAGACGTGTGAGCACTGTGGCCGCACGAATGGAGGGTGGGCGGCGTGCCGGAACTCGAAGCGCCCCGGCGGGCTAGAGAGCTGTACCTCGCTCGAGAAGATCACGTGAACCCGCTCCGTCCTCACATGACCGGTGACGTCTTCCAGGGCGTTCAAATTCCGGGAGTCACTGAGGAAGAAGATCCATCGGGTGAAGGTCTCGTCATGGTGCTCCCGCATCCGTGCTCGATGCGGGAGGGGCCGACTCTTCGAAAGCGGATCTTGGTGGCCAGGGTTGCCCGCACTGAGAAGGAGATACCCTTTAGCGCTTGGCGTTCTCAGCACATTAGCATTATGCCGCTTCCTGAACTTCTGCCCAGCTCGGGAAACGGGATGTACGCGGTGATCTTTGACTGCGTAGGCCGGGTGCCGAGCGAGGACCTTAAGATCTCCCGACGAGTGGCGACGTTGTCTGAATACGGTATTGCCTTAATGCAGCAGCGGCGAATCTTTTCCGACACGCGCGAGTTGGTTGAAGTCGACGCGCTAATTTTGGCTTGCGAAGACGTTCTCCTCGAGACAGAGCTTGCTGAGGATTGGAACGAAGAATTCGTGGATCCGGCCGTACTCGGCGATGACGCATGGCTTGAAGAAACGATGCGCGCCGAAGCCCAAGCCTTCTTCTCGATGCTTCACGAAGATCGACTTGTTGCCGACGGAAAAAAGGAGAAGAAGTTCAAGCTAAGCGATGACATCAAAATCCGCTCTCGGCGCCCTCTAGTTAAGAGAGCGGTCGAGGATTTAATAATCGATGAGAAAGAAGCTCGGAGCAAGACTGAAATCGTTGCTCGGCTTCCAAATGGGGCTGAATCGATACCCGCTCGAGACGAAGCTATAGACGTCACCTGGTAAATGAATGAAGTTAACCGCAGCGAGTCACTTGAGGTGGCGTCCGCGCGGCTAAGTTCTGTTCCTTGGATCAACCTGGCGATCATGGACGTCGATCGTTGGTCAGGGTGTGTCACGTGGTGATCCGACGAACCCGGCCTGCTCTACGTCCGGCACTTCGACGCGAGCACGTAGCCGCCGCACCACGCCGGCGCCTCGACTCGGCTGACCTGCCATCCGTTGTCCTCACGGGTGACGATCCGCCACGTCTGGGCGCGACTTCTGTACGACAGCGTCTGGCCATCCACACCCCACCACGTCGCGGCGACCTCCGCGGTGACCGCCACCTCGCCACGGTGCGGCGAGCCGACTGACAGCGCGGCGGCCGGCTCTGGTACGACCGGGCCGCGGCCAGGCTTACCGACCCGTACGGGCCGCTCGCCGCCGTCGCCGATGAGCGCGAACGGCAGGACGACAAATGGGGGCAGCAGAACCACGACGACGGCACCGGCGGCAAGTACGACGTCATCCTGCGCGACTCCGCCCGCAACGCCTGCCAGCGCGAGGCCGAAGCCGGCTATCCCACCTGGCGATCCATCCTGTTCGAGGAGGTCGCGGAGGCGTTCGCCGAGACCGACCCCGCACGCATCCGCGCCGAGTTGGTGCAGGTCGCCGCCGTCGCCGCGGCCTGGATCGAGGCCATCGACCGGCGACCGGGACTGGGGCCGGCATGAGCAGGCTCCGCGCGGGCACCGTGAAGGAACTGGTCAACGCGTTGGCAGCCGATCGGCATCCGGGTGTCACCGTCACCGCGGGCGGTCGGCACGCCGCGCTGACCGCCCTGGCGACGACGGTTGGTGCGATCGCCGACGCGATCCCCGCCCTCGACTGCGTGATCTGCCCCCGCGAGCAGGAACGCGACCGTACCCGCCACGATCGGCGCTGGTACACGGTGCTCGCCGATCTGGACAAGGCGGCCCGTGACGCCGAGTACCTGGAAGCGGGCATGCGGGCCGCGGCCCGCACCTGCGCAAACATGATCGGTTGGGGTGAGCCGGTCCTGTACCACGGCAGCCTCACCGCGCAGCACGGCGAGTACCTGATGGACGGTAACTGCGGCTGCGACCCGGACGACGACCGGTGCGAAGGGCTCGCGCTCACCCGCCGCGGCCGAGGGGTCGTGTTGACCTGCGTCAACACGCACAGCATCAGCCCGGCCGAGTTCACCGACGCGACCGGCCTGCACACCGCCGCCCGGATCGGCCCCGTCCTGCTCGGCGCAATCGCGGCCCTCCGCGAACCCGTCGACGAGGCCGAAGCCCCCGCGCTGGTCCGCACGCTGGCCGGGATCGTTGGCCACCTCGGCGAGGTCCTGACCACCTGGGCCGAGCCGATCCGACGGCACACGGCGGGTAGCTGGCTGCTCGACATGGACACCCGCGGCGCTGGGTGGCGGCACCGGCAGTCCGTGACCGGCCGGGTGGACACCGCGGGCAACGCTGCCACCGCGATCCGCGGCACCCTGCGGCACGCCGCCGGAACGCTCGCCACGATCAGCGACCACCCTCAGCAGCCGCGGACCGCCGCATGACCGCGCTCCCCATCTCGGCAGCGGTCGACGTCGAGTGCGACGCGTCGCGTCCCGCCGTGGTGGAACACGACGCGTCGCGCCTGCAGCGGTCGGTCGACGCGCGACGCGTCGCGTGGATCCGGCGAGACGCGACGGGTGTGCGCGTGGTGCGAGCAGCCGATCCCGGCCCGGGCGCGGCGGGACTCGGTGTGCTGCTCGACCCGGTGCCGGCAGGCCCGGCACCGCTTCGGCCGCGCGGCCGGGAAGCCGGTAGCCGTCGCGGACGGCCGCCCGCTACGGCTCGCCTACGCCGACCCGCCGTACCCGGGGAAGGCGTGGCTGTACCGCGGCCACCCGGACTACGCGGGGGAGGTCGACCACGCTGCCCTGATCGCCCGGTTGGCCGGCTACGACGGGTGGGCGCTGTCCACCTCGGCCGCCGCCTTGCCCGCCGTGCTGGCGCTCTGCCCGCCGGGGGTGCGGGTCGCGGCGTGGCACCGCGGCGAGCGACCCACCGCAAGCCGGTGGCCGCTGAACGCATGGGAACCGGTCATCTACTCGGGTGGCCGGCCCGCCGACCCGACCCGTCGCGTGACGATCGCCGCGCGACGCGTCGACTCGCTCGTGCACGGCATTGCCCCGATGACCACCCTTCCGGGCCGGGTCGTCGGCGCCAAACCGGCCGTGTTCTGCCGCTGGGTGTTCGATCTGCTCGGCGCCGCCGCGGGCGACACGCTCGACGACCTGTTCCCCGGCTCCGGTGCGGTCGCCCGGGCATGGGCCGTCTACACCGGCGACGCGTCGCGCCGAGCTGGAGGCGACGCGTCGGATCAGGCCCGGGCCGACGCGTCGGGCATGGCCACCCTCGACGCGTCGCGTCCCGCGGCCGCTCGACACGACGCGTCGCTCGAGGTCCTGCCCTACGCGTCGAGCGCGCCGGCGGACACGACGGCTTCCCAAGCGGCCTGACCGATGTGGGCCGGGGCGCCGTGCGGCCATTGGATCGGCGCCGAGGGCCGCTACTGCCACACCGCCGAACAGGTGCGGCCCTACCTGGTAGGGCCGCGCTGCCCCACCCACACCCCGGCCGCCCTCGCTGGCAAGCCGGATCCGCCATCGGCTCCCCTGATCCGCAAGGAGCGTGCTCCGATGCCCGACCCTGCCCTGCTCGCGGCAGCGCTCGCCCTGGCCGGCGAGGGCATTCCGGTGTTCTGGCTCGGCCGCAGCAAACGGCCGGTAGCCAACTGCCCGGCCTGCCCGAAGGTCGAAGACGACCCGAGCCACGACCCGCAAGCCTGCGACTGTCTGACCTGCCACGGCTTCTATGCCGCGACTTGCGACCCCGACCGCATCCGCGCCATGCAGGCCGCCGTGCCCTGCGGGCTGTTGGCCCTGCGTACCGGGACCGTCAGTGATCGGGTGGTGCTCGACATCGACCCGCGTAACGGCGGCGCCGTGCTGCGCGAGCTGATGCCGGCGACCCGGTGCGCCCGTTCCGGGTCGGGTGGCTGGCACCTGCACTACCGGCACCCCGGCGGCCGGCTCGCCGGCAAGCTCCGCGGACACCCGGGCATCGATATCAAGGCCGACGGCGGGTACGTCGTCGCGCCGCCCTCGATCCACCCCGGCACCCGACAGCCGTACCGGTGGGTGGGTGGCCGGGCCGAGGTTGAGATGCCCCCGCCGCTGATCGCCGCGTGCCGACCCGCCGACGCGCCACCCGCCGGCAGCCCGGCTACGGCCCCGACCCCGACGACCAACGGGCGGCGCATCTCATCCCCGGCCGCGCTGCTCGCCGCGCACCTCGACGCGGTCGCCCGCGCCCCCGAGGGCTGCCGCCGCACCACCCTCTACGGCGCCGCCCGCGGCGTGGCCCGCATGGTCGCCGCCGGGGCGCTCACTACCCACGACGCCTACGCGGCGCTGCACGACGCGGGCGTAGCGGCGCAGCAGACGCACCGCGACATTCACGCCGCCATCACCGGCGGATTCCACGCGGAATCCGTTGCCACCGAAGGATTGCCGCATGACCGACCCCAGCCCACCCGAGGGCGCGGCGATCCTCGATCGCCTCCACGCCGTCCTGACCAAATACGTGATCCTGCCCTCGGCCGAGGCGATCGACGCCGCCGTGTTGTGGATCGCCGCCACTCACGCCCAACAGGCGTGGACCCACGCGCCCCGCCTGGTGATCAAGGCGCCGGAGAAGCGGTGCGGCAAGTCGCGGTTCCTCGACGTGGTGGACGGCACCTGTTACCGGCCGTTCATGACGGTCAACTCGTCGACCGCGGCGATCTGCCGCTCGATCACCAACGTTGACCCGCCCACGATCCTCTTGGATGAGGCCGACACGGTCTTCGGCGGTAAGGCGGCCGAGTCGAACGAGGAACTGCGCGGCCTGCTCAACGCTGGTCACCAGCGTGGCCGGCCGATGACCCGATGGGACCACACGAAGAAGGAACTCGAACGGATCCCGACCTTCGCGATGGCGGCTCTGGCCGGGATCGGGTCGATGCCCGACACGATCGAAGATCGGGCCGTGGTGGTCAAGATGCGGCGCCGGACCGCGTCGGAGAAGGTGGCGCCGTTCCGGTCCCGCCGCGACGGCCCGGCGCTGAGGCAGCTCGCCGCCGACCTGACCGCCTGGCTGCGGCCGAACCTGACCGAGCTGGAAAACGCCGAACCGGCCATGCCGCTGGAAGACCGGGCCGCCGACACCTGGGAACCGCTGATCGCCATCGGTGACCTCGCCGGGGCGAATTGGCCCGAACGCGCCCGGCAAGCCGCGCTCGCGCTCAACGCGGCCCGCGAGGGCGACGTCGAGTACTCCGACCGGCTCAAGGTGTTGATCGACTGCCGGACCGTCTTCGAAAGCTTCGACGCGATGCCCTCCACCGTGCTGCTCGACCGGCTCAAGGCGCTGCCTGAGTCGCCGTGGGCCGAGTACAACGGCGGCACCGGGTTGACCGCGATGAAGCTCGGGGTGCTGCTCAAGGAGTACGAGATCGTCTCGGAGAACATCCGCTTCGAGCCGCCCGTCGGCCGGGTCAAGGGCTTCCACCGGGCCGCGTTCATCGACGCGTGGGAGCGCTACTGCCCGCCACCCGAGCCGGCCGAGGCCGAGGCCGCGGGTAAGCCGTACCAGCCGTACAAGCCGTACCAAGACGACGTTTCCGCAGCTCACCCCCGGTACGGCTTGTTACGCCCGGTACGGCTTGAGCCGTACCAGGACCACGACGCTGACCAGTCCGGTACGGCTTAGCCGTACCGGCCCGAAAAAGCCGTACCGGGGCTGACCTGCGAAAACAAGCCCCCGGTACGGCTTGTACGGCTTGACCCCCAAACCCGGCACCCAACAAGCCGTACCGATCAACCCGACACATGGCCGAGGCGCGGCCCGCTGAGACGCCCGCAGAGACATCGGTGCATCCGGTCATACCAACCACGCTGAGATCTTGCGTCTACGGACCTCTCAGCGGGCCGCTCTGAAGCCCTCCACGGCGGCACTCGCGCCGCCCTCGGCGAACCACCCCTCATGCGCCGAACGGGCGCCTAGGGCCGTTCTGCGCGACCCGACCGCATCGCACGCACGGGAGGCAAACCCCTGATGGCCAACGTCATCACGCTCACCCACGCCGATACCGCGACCACTACCGCGACCCGACCCCACGCGGGCGGCGCGGCCACCTACACCGTCAAGGAGGTCGCCGGCCTGCTCCGCCTCAGCCTCGGCGGCACCTACCAGGCGATCCGGGCCGGCGAGATCCCCGCCAAGCGCATCCGGGGCCGCTGGATCGTGCCGGTGCACCGCTTCCACGCCTGGCTCGACGCTCAGGACAACGACCCGGCAGAGAGGCATCTCGCCGCCTGACCCAAACCTCCACCAACCGCAGGGCCGCCGGGCACGCGTCGCGCCGAGCTGTGGACGACGCGTGCCGGTGGCCCGCACCCATCGATCCGAGAGGGGACCCCCGCTTGCGAGGCTCCGTCTTCAAGCGCTGCCAATGCCGCACCCCGGACGGCAAGCGCGTCAAGAGCTGCCGCAAACCGCACGGCTCGTGGTCATTCGTAGTAGACGCAGGTATCGACCCCAAAACCGGCAAGCGCAAACAGCCGACCCGAGGTGGCTTCAAGACCAAGACCGAGGCGGAGGAAGCGCTCACTGCTGAACTGGCCAAGCTCAACGCCGGGACGTGGACAGATGATCGGCGCATGACCCTCGGCAAGTGGCTCGATCAGTGGATCGAGGCGCTGATCGCCGCCAAGAAATCCCCCAACACGATCAAGAACTACCGAGGGCACATCCGCGATGCCTGGCGACCCCAACTCGGTCACAAGTTGCTACGCGACCTCCGGCGTAGCCATATCGAGGATGTGCTCGCCGATCTGGCGCTGCCAATCGAGGGCGAGCGACCTGCCGGCAACGTCGGTCGCCGGATCGAGCAGCGGACTCCAGCAACCATCGACGGCTACCGGCGCACGATCCGCGCCGCGCTCTCCGCCGCCCAGCGCGCCGGGCTGATCTCGCTGAATCCCGCCGTCGGACGGATGGACTCGATCCCCGTGGCAGACGCCATTGACGAGGATGACGAGCCCGAGGTGTGGCAGCCCGAGGAAACCGCGCGGTTCCTGGAATACGTATTCGACGACCGGCTGTCGGCGCTCTACGAACTCGCCGCGTACGCCGGCCTCCGCCGGGCCGAGCTGTGCGGCCTGCGCTGGTCGGATCTCGACGCTGACGGCGCAGGGCTACGCGTCCGGCAGACGATCGTGTCCGTCACGCGCACACAGGTCACGCCCGAGCAGGCCAAGTGCCCGGTGTGCGGGGAGGTGCACGTGGGCCGCCTGTTCAAGGCGCCAAAGTCGCGCAAGGGCCGCCGGTGGGTGCCGCTCGCCAAGCCAGCTCAGGACGCTCTCGCTCGGCACCGGGAGGCCCAACAGGAGGAGCGCGAGTTCTACGGCATCGACTACCGAGATCACGGTTTGGTGTTCTGCCGACCGGACGGCATCCCGCTCCGACCGGATCGGGTGACGGTCGAATTCGAGCAGCACGTCGCCGCGTGCGGCCTACCGCCGTGCCCGCTGCACGACACCCGGCACGGCGCGTGCTCGCTCATGCTGGCCGGTGGCGTCCCGATCGAGATCGTTCAGATGATCCTCGGGCATTCCACGCCGGAGGTCACCCGGCGCGTTTACGCGCACCTGATGCGCTCCGAGACGGCCGCGCAGATCGAGCAGGCGGCCAAGCTTCTGACGCATCACCGACCCGCTCGAAAAGCCGCCGTGAGCAATCCGTGAGCAATTCACGCGATCGGACGGCCCGCATCCCCGGATAGAGATCAGCCCTGACCGGCGTTCCCGCTGGTCAGGGCTGACTTGATCTTGTGGCCAGGGGCGGGGTCGAACCGCCGACCTTCCGATTTTCAGTCGGACGCTCGTACCAACTGAGCTACCTGGCCTTGGTGTTGCTTGCGGTCCTGACGGGACTTGAACCCGCGACCTCCGCCTTGACAGGGCGGCGAGCACTCCAACTGCTCCACAGGACCTTGCTATGTAACTGTGCCTGGTTGGTTTCCTAGCAAGTGCCGCTAGTAACCTACCAGTGCCCCCAACGGGATTCGAACCCGTGCTACCGCCTTGAAAGGGCGGCGTCCTGGGCCACTAGACGATGAGGGCAACTCCGCCAGTATCGCACGTCTGCAACACTTCGCGGCGTAGACCCCAACCGGGCCCCGCTTGAGGCTTGGAAAGCATACGTGATCGACCGCCCGGTCTCCAAACCGGTATTCCGATCGCTCCTGAGCTGCGCAAACGTCACACCACGGCGGCTTGGAGCAGCGCGACGGCCGATCCGAGCGTGGTGAGCTGGGCCACCCCGGCGGGCAGGGCGGCGGGCCAGCCGGGGCCGCCGGCCGCGAGCAGCAGGGGCCGGTGCGGGTGGTCGCCCAGCCGGGCGAGCTGGCGGACGTCGCCGGTGTCGGCCATCTGCGACCACAGCACCACCGCCGTGGGCCCGGTGCGGGTCACCGCGTCCTCCAGGGCACGGGGTGGCACCCGGGCGCCGAGCAGCCGGGAGGGCACACCGGCCTGGGCGAGCGCCGCGGCCAGCGCCTCCAGCGGCAGCGTGTGTTGTTCCTCGTCGGCCGCGGCCAGCAGCACTCGCGGGGTGGACGCCGGTCGCGGCACCGCCCCGAGCACCTCGCTGACGCATCGCGAGATCAGGTGCTCCACCTCGACGAATCGCTGGGTGGCCTGGTAGCGCTCGCCGATCCTGACCAGCACCGGTATGGCCACGTCGTCCCAGGCCGTGACCACCCCATGCTCGGCAACCTCGTTCTCGAGGATGGCTCGCATCACCGGCGCGTCCAGCCGCATCGCCGCCCGCGCGAGCCCTCGCGCCGCCGGGGTGACATGCCCGACCGGGATAGCCCGCCCGCCACCATCACGGCCCGGCCCGCCGGAGACGGCACGGTCAACCGCCGGCACGGAGACGGCACGGTCGCCCCCTGACTGAGAGACCGCACGGTCTCCCCCTGACTGAGAGACCGCACGGTCTCCCCCTGACCGAGAGACCGCACGGTCTCCCCCTGACTGAGAGACCGCACGGTCTCCCCCTGACCCCGCACGGTCACCCCCCGACCGAGAGACCGCACGGTCACCCCCCGACCGAGAGACCGCACGGTCACCCCCCGACCGAGAGACCGCACGGTCACCCCCCGACCGAGAGACCGCATGGTCACCCCCCGACCGAGAGACCGGGCGGTCGACCGGAGACGGAGAGACCGGGCTGTCAACCGGCGACGCGGAGACCGCGCGGACGGCACGATTCGCCGAGAGAACCCAGGCGGCCGCCTCAGCCGGCGCCACCCCCTGGGAGGTAAGCCGCAACATCACCTCGAGCCGGTTCAGGTCCTGCGCCGTGTACCGCCGGTGCTGCCCGGGGACGTGCCGGCTCGGCCCCAGCCCGTACCTCTGGTGCCAGGTGCGCAGCGTGGTGACCGCCACCCCGAGGCGGCGCGCCACCGCTCCGGCGCTCAGCGCGTCATCGCCCACCCGACCGCTCCGGAGCGTCGAACCGGCCCGCATCGGGCCGGGGCAGATGGGGCTTGGCCGAGTTCTCGATCAGTCGCGAGGTGACGCCGAACAGCCACGGCGCACAGCTGTCGGGATCGTCCGCCAGCCGGTCGAGCAGCTCGGCGAGCGACACCCAGCGGAGGTCGGCCACCTCGGCCGGATCGGGCCGCGGCACGGCGCCGGCCGGCAGGTCGCCGAGCAGGACGTGGTCGTACTCGTGCTCGACCCGCCCGGTGGCCGGGTCCTCGGCGCGATAGGTGTAGACCCCGGCCGGGGCGAGCCCGGCCCCGGCCACCCCGAGTTCCTCGGCGAGCCGGCGCCGGGCGGCCACGGCGATGTCCTCCCCTGGCAGCGGGTGCCCGCAGCAGGTGTTCGCCCAGCGCAGCGGGAAGCGCGTCTTGCTCGCCGCTCGCTGTTGCAGCAGCACTCGCCCGGTGGCCGGCTCGCGCAGGAACACCGAAAACGCCCGGTGCAGGCGCCCCGGCGCGGTGTGCGCCGCGCCGACCGTCGCCGCGCCGACCGAAACCCCGGCCGAGTCGACCAGGTCGACAAGATGAGCCTCACGCGCGGCCGTCATGAGCCGAGCCCGCCACCAGACAGGTCGACCACGTCGACGAGATGAGCAGTCGTCATGACACTCCTCCGGTGATTCGTGCGGCGGCGAGCTTTCCCGAGATCAGTACCATCGGCACGCCGACGCCGGGTTGCGTGCCCGATCCGGTGAAGACCACGTTCGGGTACGCCGGATGCAGGTTGGCCGGCCGGAACGGGCCGGTCTGCCGGAACGTGTGCGCGGCCGCGAACGGCGTGCCGGCCGCCATCCCCTGGTCCGCCCAGTCGGCCGGGGTGACGACCCGCAGCACCTCGATGCCGTCGCCGAAGCCGATGTAGCCGCGCCGTTCGAGGGTCCGGATCAGCGAGTCGGCGTATCGCGCGCCGAGCCCGCCCCGCCAGTTCATCGGGCCGGTCTCGAGGTTGGGTGCCGGGGCCAGCACGTAGTACGTCTTCGGGTTCGGGTTGGTCACCAGCAGGGATGGGTCGCTCATCAGCAGCCCGTCCCGGATCACCTCGTCGAAGGTGCGACGCCACGACGCCCCGAAATGGATGTTGTGGTGCGCGATTTTCCCGTACGCAAGCCTGGAACCCACATGCAGGACCACGCAGGAGGGCGAGTAGCGCAGCGAGCGCGACCCGGCCGAAGGCAAAAGATCGCGGTAGGCGATCGGGAGATCGGGGTTGAGCACGACGACGTCGGCCGGGATGCGCGAGCCGTCCGCGGTGATCACCCCGATGGCCCGGCCGCCGGAGATCTCGACCCGGGTGACGGTGGTGTCGTAGCGGAACTCGACGCCGTGTTTCTCGGCCGCGCCGGCCAGCGCCCGGGGAACCGCATGCATGCCGCCCTTGGGATGGAAGACGCCGGCCACCGAGTCGAGGTAGGCGATGACCGCGTAGATCGCGAGGGCGTCGTGCGGCGCGAGGCCGGCGTACATCGCCTGGAACGAGAAGATCCGCTGGGTGCGCGGGTCTCGGAAGAACTGCTTGATCTTGGTGTGCAGCCGGCGGAAGCCGCCCATCCCGAGCAGCTTGAGCAGGTTGAGGTTGACCAGGTCGAGCGGGGTGTCCAGGTTGCGGCCGATGAAGTGGTCGCGTTCGAGCAGCCAGAGCTTGCGGGCGAAGTCGACGAACCGCAGGTAGCCGTCGGCCTCGCGCGGCCCGCAGACCCGGGAGATCTCGGCGGCCATCCGCACGGTGTCGGTGCGTACGTCCATAGTGGAGCCGTCGGGGTAGTACGCCCGGTATGCCGGATCCAACGGTTGCAGGTCGAGCCAGTCGGACAGCCGCTCGCCGACGGCCGCGAGCGGCTCCTCGATCAGCGACGGCATGGTCAGCACGGTCGGCCCGGTGTCGAACTCGAACCCGGAGTCGACCAGCCGACCGGCCCGGCCGCCGGGGATCGGCTCCCGCTCGACGACGGTGACCTGCCGGCCGGCCGCCGCCAGGTGCAGCGCGCAGGCCAGGCCGCCCAGCCCGGCGCCCACCACGACGACCCGGTCGGTAGGTCCGGATACGTATCGCATGGCGGACATCATGCCGGGCGCTCGGTCGCGCGGACCGCCAGCTCGACCAGCGCCGCCCGGGCCTGGTCGGCGATCGGCGCGTCCGCCAGCACGGCGACCGCGGATGCGACACGTTCCCGGATCATGGCCTCGACCACCTCGGGGGCTCCGGTGGCCGCGATGGCCTCGGCGTCGGCGGCTCCGCGGGCGAGCAACCGCAGCACGGTCGGCTTGCCGCTGCGCAGGTCGTCCCCGGCCGGCTTGCCGGTGACCGCCGGGTCGCCGAACACCCCGAGCAGGTCGTCCCGCAGCTGGAACGCCTCGCCGACCAGGGCGCCGTACCGCTCGAACACGTCGTCGAGCGCGGCCTGGGAGGCCGGGCCGGCCAGCGCGAGCCCGAACTGCAGCGGCCGCTGCACGCTGTAGCTGGCGGTCTTGAGCCGGGCCACCAGCAGCGCCCGCTCGACCGACCACTGGCCGGGGTCGCGCTCGCCGAGAACGTCCAGGTACTGCCCGGCGACCGCCTCGACCCGCATCCGGTCGTACCGGGCGCGGACCGCGAACAGGGTGGCGGCCGGCATCGGCGTACGGGCGAGCAGTTGGTCGGCCCAGACCAGGCACAGGTCGCCGACCAGGATCGCCGCCGACTCGCCGAACCGGGCGCCGTGCTGCCGCGCGAAGATCCGATGGGCGGTGGGCCGGCCGCGGCGGGTAGCCGACTCGTCCATCACGTCGTCGTGCACCAGGGCGAACGTGTGCATCAGCTCGAGCGCGGCGAGCGCCGGCAGCACCGGCTCGACCGGATCGTCGCTGACCGCGCGCCAGCCCCAGTAGGCGAAGGTCGGCCGCAGCCGCTTCCCGCCGGCGAGCACCAGGTCGCGGGTGGTGCGGGCGAGGCCGCCGAGCGCCGGGTCGGTGCCGTCGAGCGCGACGATCTGCGCGCCGAGGAAGTCGGCCAGGGTGCCCTCGATCGCGTCGAGCAGCAGCGGCGTGCGGCGGCCAGTTCCCTCGAGCGTGTCATTGGCCACGAGACTTACCGTACCCTAGGTTTGAAGTTGCGTCGATTCGTGCGTCGATTCGGAGGAACACAGTGGAAGCGGACCTGGCGGCCGCGTACGAACGTTGCCGGCTCCTGCACAAGCACCATGGCCGCACGTATTACCTGGCGACCCGCCTGTTACCCGCCTGGAAGCGGCGCCATGTGCACGCGCTCTACGGTTTCACCCGCTACGCCGACGAGATCGTCGACCGCACCGAGGAGCTGCCGCCCGAGGAGCGGGCCGCGCGGCTGACCGAGTGGTCCGACCGGTTCGTGGCCGGGCTGCGCGGCGAGCCGGTGGACGATCCGCTGCTGCCCGCCGTGCTGCACACCATCGCGGTGTTCGACCTGGATGTGGACGATTTCGGGAGGTTCCTGCGCAGCATGGCGATGGATCTCACGGTCACGTCCTATCCCACCTACGACGACCTGCTCGACTACATGGACGGGTCGGCCGCCGTGATCGGCACCATGATGCTGCCGATCCTCGGCGCCTCCGATCGGTTCGCCGCGCGCGAGCCCGCCCGGCAGTTGGGCCTCGCGTTCCAGCTCACCAACTTCATCCGGGACGTCGCCGAGGACCTGCGGCTGGGCCGGGTCTACCTGCCGATCGAGGACCTAACCCGGTTCGGGCTCACCCTCGCCGATCTACGCCCGAACAATCCCAAGATCAAACCCTTGCTTGCGTACGAGGTGAGCCGGGCCCGCCGCCATTACGCGTTCGCCGCCCCCGGGATTCCCCTGCTCGAGCCCGCCTCGCAGGCCTGCATCCGTACCGCGTACCGGCTCTACGGCGGCATCCTCGACGAGGTGGAGGCGGCCGACTACGACGTCTTCGCCCGGCGCGCGACCGTGCCGGCCGGCCGCCGCGCCTCGGTCGCGATCCGCAGCCTGCTCACCCGCCCAGGCACCGCGGTGCTGCCGTGACCCGGACCGCCGTCGTTCTTCTCACCCGTGACCTGCGCGTGCACGACAACCCGGCGCTCGCCACCGCCTGCGCGAACGCCGACCGGGTCGTCCCGCTGTTCGTGCTCGACCCCAGGCTCGGCGACCTCTCGCCGAACCGGTCCCGCTTCCTGCACCAGTCGCTCGCCGACCTGCGGGCGTCGCTGCGCGAGCGCGACGGCGACCTCGTGCTGCGGGCGGGCGACCCGATCGAGGAGACGCTGAAGGTCGCCCGCGAGGTGGGCGCGACCATGCTGGGTCTGGCGGCGGACGTCAGCGCGTACGCCCGCAAGCGCGAAGCCCGCCTGCGCGCGGAATGCGACCAGGACCGGATCGCGCTGCGGCTGTTTCCCGGGGGGACGATCGTCGATCCCGGCGCGCTACGGCCGAGCGGCGGCGACGCCTATCGGGTGTTCACGCCCTACCACCGGGCCTGGACCGGCGCGAAATGGCGGGACGAGGTGGCCACGCCGCGACGGATCATGCTGCCGGAGATCGCGGTCGGGCACCTGCCGGAGATCCCGCACGGGGAGTCGCCGGAGGCCGCGCCCGGCGGCGAGACCGAGGGCCGGCGCCGGCTCACCGCATGGTTGCGCGGCATTGCGACGTACGGCGAGAAGCACGACGACCTTCCGGGCGACGGAACGAGCCGGCTCAGCCCGTACCTCCGCTTCGGTTGTCTCTCCCCGCTGGCGGTGGCGGACGCCGCCCTGACCCTCGAGGCCGACCCCTTCCTGCGGCAACTCTGCTGGCGCGACTTCTACTACCAGGTCGCGCTGGCCTTTCCGCGGCTCTCCACCGCGGCATACCGGCCGGGCGCGAACGACGAGTGGCGCGACGACCCGGAGGCGTTGCGGCACTGGCAGGACGGGCGCACCGGGGTGCCGATCGTGGATGCCGGGATGCGCCAGCTGCGCGCCGAGGGCTGGATGCACAACCGGGCCCGGCTGATCACCGCGGCGTTCCTCACCAAGCACCTGGGCGTCGACTGGCGGCACGGCGTGCGCTGGTTCTTCCGCTGGCTGCTCGACGGGGACGTGCCGAACAACTCCGGCAACTGGCAGTGGGTGGCCGGGACCGGCAACGACAGCCGGCCCTACCGCCGCTTCAACCCGATCCGGCAGGCCCACCGCTTCGACCCGGACGGCGCGTACGTGCGCCGCTACCTCCCGGAACTCGCGGGCATCGACGGCCCGGCGGTGCACGAGCCGTGGCGTCTCCCGGCCGACCTACGCCGCACGGTGGACTATCCCGCCCCGCTCGAGTCACACCGCGACGAGGCGGTGTGGCTGCGGCCGTGACCCCCGCTCAGCCCTGGTCGACCCAGCGGCCGTGGTCGTTCGCCTCCGTTGCCGTGCAGACCAGGTGGTCGCCGGTGACGCTGCTGGCCTCCGCGCCGGCCTGGGCGCAGTAGTCGCCCTCGACCTGGGTCTCCGTGCGGCCGGGCGCCGCCTTGCGGGCCGGCGGGACGATCGCTCGGGCGTCGGCCGACGCCGAGCCGGAGCGGACGGCCGCCGACGGGGAGCGGGTGTGGCCGTTCGCGGAGGGTGAGCCGGTGCGGCCGGTCGCCGGTGGGGTGGCGGTCACGCTGGGGCGGGTGGTGGCGATCGTCTTCGCGGCGGGCGCCGTCTTGGACGGGGACGGATCGGTCACGGCCGCGTTGTCGGTGGTGATGGGCGTCTGGTTCGTCCCGGACATGGCCAGCACGCCGAAGAACAGCGCGCCGCCGAGCAGCGCCACGAACAGCAGCGCTGGTGCCACGAACGAGCCTCGGCGAGACGCCTGCGGTGAGGTCACCGCTAAACCTTTACCCGACACGGTGACCCCGTCGATGGGCCCTTTGTCCATGCCACAACGGAAACCCGGCGGAAACCTGTGAGGCGAAGAGACATCCGGTGGCCGCTCACCCTCGCTCGACCGGTGACTTCCGGCTGGTAGGGGAAGACCGGCGGCCGAGCGTGACCCCCGCCGTACGCAATCCGCCCCTGATCCGCCGCCGATGTCGCTTTCCGGACTGTCGCCGACCATCCTGCCGTCCCCGCCGAGCGGAGCCAGCAAACTCAGCCCAACACTTGTAGGCCGCGCGGCGGTCAACGAGAGTGTTGTCCAGATCGACGAGCAACAACATCAAATGACGCTGACAGGCGCTTTTCGAGGAGGAGCGGGGTGCTGACATTCACGAACGCGGCGGAACAGGCGGCGTGGACCTTGGCGGAGGCGCTGAGCGAGAAGGCCTTCGCCGCCATGAAGCAGGCCGAGGAGGCCGCCGAGACGTTCCGGCTGGGCAAGATGGCGATGCGGCGGCAGTTCAAGGCGCGCGGCATGTCCGAGGTGGATGCCGACATCCGCTGGTCGGGCACGAGCCAGTCGCGCAAGGCGCTCTCCGACAACGAGTGGTACATGGCGCAGGCGGCGATGTACAACGAGGCCGCGGCCGCGCAGTACGCGAAGGCGCTCTACCTCAAGAAGAGCTGATCGGGAAAGAGGGCTCAGGCCGCTCGGTGGCGCAGCGTGGCCACCGTCGAGCCGGCCAGGGCGAGCAGGCAGTCCGGCAGCTGACCGTCGGCGATCGCGGCGCCGAACAGGGCCTCGCCGGTCGGGATGTCGCCATTCACGTACGCGCTGACGAACCGGGCGACCCAGCGCTTGTCGTAGCGCGCGTCGTCGATGCCCGGGAAATCCAGCGTCCAGGCGCCGCCGGACGGGATCTGGCCGACCATGGTGGCGGCGAGGCACCAGGCCACGTCGTAGGCCCCGACGACCCCGGATCGGTCGACGACCGCGTCGAACGTGTCGACCACAGCGTCACTGTCGCCGCTGAGCGCGCTCTGCAGAACCAGCGCCGCGTCGTCGAAAGCGTGCTGTGGTACCTCCGTCACGTCAAGAAAGGTACGTGGATCGGTCAAGGAACGCTCGCGGTCGGGAGAACAAGCACCGGATTTCACGCTCCGCGCAGAAGACAGGTGATCCGAGCGGTGCAGATCCGCTCGTCCAGGTCATCGGTGATGACCACCTCGTAGGTGACCATCGTCCGGCCCCGGTGCACCGGCGTCGCCACCCCAGTGACCAGGCCGGACCGGACGCCCTTGTGATGGGTGGCGTTGATGTCGACGCCCACCGCGAAGGGCCGGTCCACGCTCTGGCCGTGCAGCACCGCGCCGACCGAGCCGAGCGTCTCGGCGAGCACGCAGGAGGCGCCGCCGTGCAGCAGCCCGTACGGCTGGGTGTTGCCCTCGACCGGCATGGTGCCGACGACCCGCTCGGGGGAGGCCTCGAGAAGCTTGACGCCCATCCGCTCGCCTAGGGTGCCGCCGCCCCCGGCGTCGAGCAGTGCCTGAAGGCCGTCGGCCGCGATATCCATGAGGGGAAAGGTTACCGCTCGGTCAGGGGCTTTCCAGCGACTCTCATCACAGCCCCCACTCGCGCTGGTGGCCCGCTGGTCCTACTGTTCACACGACCAATTGAGCCCCTTGAGGGAGAACCTATGACCGAGCCCCAGGAGACCGTGGAGACGCGCGGCGACGACCGCGTCGACCTGATCGCCAACGACACGACCGGCGACGGCAAGCCGGACGTGTGGGTGTCCGACACCGACGGGGACGGCAAGCCGGACCTGTTCCAGTTCGACACCGACGGCGACGGCAAGGTCGACATCACCATGGTCGACCTCGACCAGGACGGCAACCCCGACAAGATCGTCGACGGGGACGGCGGCCTTCCGCCCCAGGTCTAGGGCCTTAGGCACCGCCTAGCGCGGAGAGGGCCACCCAGAGGACGGCGATCGCCACCACGGTGGTGACGATCGTGGAGGCCGTGTGCCGCCACGATCGCGGGCCGGCGATCGCCTCCGGGTGGCCCAGCTCGCGCAGCACCTTGCGCTGTTCCCGTACGTCGTCGTAGTTCGGCGCCCCGGCCTGGCTCAGCTCGACCGCCACCCGGGCGTGGGCGCCCTGCAACCGGCGCACCGCCCGCCGCCCGGCCCGGCCGGCCCGCTCGCCGGCGAATCGGCGGGCCGCGGCCCGCTTCGCACCGGAGCGCAGCGCCTCCAGCTCGCCCTCCGTGATGAGCTCCGGATCGCGCAGCGTGCTCAGCCGCTCGACGTAGTAGTCGGCCTCCCGGTCGTGCGCCCGCCGCACCAGCACCAGGACCAGCGCCAGCGGCGGCAGCCCCTTGAGCAACAGCACCCCGAGCAGCGCCAGCGTGCCGTTGCCGGGGCCGTCGCCGAGCAGCGGCGAGTTCCACAGCACGTGCGAAGCCCAGGCCGCGAGGAACGCCAGCAGGGCCGCGCCGAGCCGATGCGCCGGCCGCCGGTCGCGCCGCACCACCAGGTAGCCGATGCCGGCCCCGACCAGGGCGCCGAACAGCGTGTGGCTCCACACCCCGGAGAGGAACCCGCGGAGCAGGAACGTGGCGATCACCGGCTGGATCTGGTCACCCTGGCCGGCCAGCGCCACCGCGCCGACCGCGAAGACGATGTCCTCGACGATCTGGAAGCCCAGGCCGACCATCGCGCCGTAGACGACGCCGTCCAGCACGCTGTTCACCTGCGCCCGGGCGACCAGCACGATGGCCACCACGCCGAGCGTCTTCGCGGTCTCCTCGACCGAGGGCGCGGCCAGCGCGGCGCCCCAGTCGGCGGCCAGGTGCGGCGAGCCGAGCTTGGCGACCAGGTCCTCCAGCGCCGTGCTGGCCGGGATCGACACGCTGGTCGCCACCAGCCCGCCCCAGGCGAAGGCCAGCACCAGCAGCTCGATCGGCTCCCGCTCGAGGAAGTCCAGCTCGGCGACGACCAGCCAGAACGGCACCGCGAGCAGGCCGAACAGCACCACCGCGGCGGCGGTCGCGAGCGGGTACGTCCCGGCCAGCCGCCCGGCGAGCTGGGCCATCCGGACCGCCCCGGCCAACAGCAGCGCGGCCACCACCCAGAACGCCGGGACGCGGGCGAGCGCGGAGAGCCGGGCCCCGTCCGGCGCGGGGCGGACCGCGGCCGGCGTCACCGATCGCGCCCGTCGGTCTGCAGGGTGCGGGTGCTCGCCTCGATCTGCGGCAGGGTGCGGGCCAGGTCGAGATCGGCGCCGCTGATGGTGACCTCGACGCTGTCCCGGTCGGCGACGAAGACCACGTACCGGCCGCTGCGGCCGGGCGCGGTGTAGCCGCCCTGCAGACCCGCCAGCCCGCCGGCCGTGGTGATCCCGAGCTGGGGGCCGGTGACCTGGTATCCGGAGGTGGCGGTGATCCGCTGCCGGAGGCGCTCGCCGGCCGCGCGCAGGTCGCCGTCGAACGGGCGGACGGCGATCTGGTACTGCACCGAGCCGAGCCGGAAGAGCACGGTGCCGGCCGACCCGCCGGGGCGGGTCACCGTGACGTCGAGGGTGGCGCCGACGGGCGGGACGACCGTGACGCCGGCGCCGATCAGGTAGGGCTCATCGGCGCTCACCGGGCGGGTATCCGGCAGGGCCCGGTCGATCGCGGGGAGCCCGAAGGCCAGTCCGGCGAGGGTGGCGACGACACCGACCGCACCGAGGAGACTCATCCGCTCACGCCGGGTGATCCTCGCCATGGCACCACGCTATCCGTGCCGCCGGGTGTCCTGGGCCGTTCGGCCACAGTGGAGGGCAGATCAGCCAGCCCTATTCCGGATTTGTCGGTTTTATCGAGAGGTACGCGGGCGGTACCGCGAGGGTGAGCCAGACGCCGTTCTCGCTGCGGTGGAAGACGTGCCCGTCGGCCGCCATGGCCGCCGCGTCCACCTCGAACACCACCACGTCGGCCGAGCGCCGCCGGCCGACCACCAGCGCGGTGGGCACATCTCGGGAGAGGTGTACGTGATGCCGGCTCCGCGGGCGCAGGCCGTCCCGCCGGATCGCCTCGAGGTTCTCTCGCGGGGTCCCGTGGAAGAGCATCGCGGGCGGCTCGGCCGGCGGCAGGCCGAGGTCGACCTCTACCCGGCGGGAATGCCCCTGGCTGGCCCGGATCCACTCCACGCCGTCGTCGCGCCGGGCGATCGCGAAGCGGGACTTGTCGTTGTTCTCGACGATCACGTCGAGCTCGGCGCGGGTGATGCCCAGCGCGCCGATCAGGTCGGCGACCGGCACCCAGCCGTTCGCGTCGAGGGTTAGGCCCGCGGACTCCGGCCGGTGCCGCAGGACCATCGAGATCCGCCGGCTCACCTTGACCTGGTTGCGGGTCAGTTCGGTCATCTCATGAACTCCATGACCGCAAGGTAGTAAGGCTTGTCCGCCAGGTCGACCGATTTCAGCTCCCACCCGGTGCCGGCCAGCAGCTGCTCCAGCTCCGCCGGCGAGCAGTTGAGGTAGTCGAACCAGTCGGTGGCCAGCCGCCGGTACCGCAGCCGCAGTCGCAACTGTCCGCCGATCCGTCCGCGCTCCCGGTTGCGCCGGTGGTAGTCGGCGTGCACCGGGTCGGTGGTGCCGTACGGGTCGGTGCCCTGCGCGACGATCCGGGCGCCCGGCCGGGCCATGCGAGCGAGCGCCGCCAGGAAGACGGGGGCGCGCTCGGCGCTCTCGAGGAGCCCGAGGTTGTTGCCGAGCAGCAGAAAGGTGTCGTAGCGGGTGGCGGCTTTCGCGGCGTACGCGTCAATGGTTGTCACCACCGTGTCGCGCAAGCCGCGCCGCCGAGCAATCTCGATCGCGCCCGGCGAGGTGTCCAGGCCGGTGACCGCCATGCCGCGCCGCTGGAGCTCGACCGCGGTCCGGCCGGCGCCGGTGCCGATGTCGAGCACCTGGCCGCGGCAGAGGCGCAAGGCCCGATGGTCGTGCGGCTGCCATTCCGCCGGCTCGTCCAGGTAGTGATCGGCCGGCGCACCGTTGATCAGGCCGTCGTCCCGCTCGATCACCTCGATCACCGGACGCGGCACCCGGCCGCCGGCGAGCGGTCGCGGCCCGATGCCGGTCCGCACCGCGTACGCATCCCTGATCATTTCGCCGAAGACGTCGCCGATCGGAGGCTGATCCACTGTTCGAGGCCGATCCACTGGTTGAAGACGCGAAGAAGGGGCGGTCGCCTTCCCCAGCGCTCGCCCCTTGCAACGATGCTACGTCTCGACTGAAGTCCGTTCAGTCGCCCTGACGCTGCGCGGGAATCTGCCCCTGCAGCAGGGCACGAACCTCCGACTCCCGGTAACGGCGGTGGCCGCCCAGCGTGCGGATTGCACTGAGCTTGCCGGCCTTCGCCCACCGGGTGACGGTCTTCGGGTCGACGCGGAACATCGACGCCACCTCGGCCGGCGTTAGTAGCGGCTCAGGATCGTGCGTACGCGATGCCATCGGTCACTCCTCCACAGGTACCTATAGACAACGGCCGGGGTCCCGCCGGCCGGTGCGTCTCTCATGGTCCGGCTAGTCCCCGATGTCCGACATGGGCCGAACGGACGAACGTCCCCAGATAGACGGATGAAGCATGCCCGATTTTTCCGCGTTTTCTACGCCAGATAGTGCCGCGTTTAGTCCGATTATCACGCTTCGCCGAGCCGTGATTACGAAGAGTATTCGCCTCGGGAGCGTTCCCACGGGGGCCGTATTGTCGGGACAAGTCCCGTTTTGGCAGGTCAGTTGCAGCGCTCCAGGAGCTGCACCTTGCGCCATCGATCGACGAGCTTCTCGTACGCCTCGGAAGCGGCATCCGCGTCGCCCCGGGACAGGGCGGAAAGCCCGGCTGCCACCAGTCCGGGTGAATCGTCCTCGGCCAGGTCGTCGTCCGGCAGGAGGTTGACGAGGCCGCCGTAATCCAGCTCCACGATCGACCGGGGATGGAACTCCTCCAGCCAGCGGGTGCCCTCCTCGACCGCCTCGGTGATCGGGGCGTCGCCCAGCGACTTGCGCAGCACCGAGACGCCGCGGTGGGCCCGGCGGCGAGCCTTGGAGATCTCCGTGCGGTAGCGCAGCGTGCGCCGGCCCGGGGCCAGCTCGATCTCCCGCTCGTCAAGGTCGATAAAGACGAACCACCGCAGCGGTACGCCCCACGTCGCGATCTGCTCGTGCACCCGGGGGACGCCGTGCTCGAGCACCTTGGCCCCGCTGCGCCAGTCCTCCACGATCGCCCGGGCCTGGCCGGCCAGCACCGGCGGCACGAACGCGTCGGCCAGCACGCTGGGCACGCCGTCCCGGGCGTTCAGCGCCGCCTCGGCGACCCGCAAGCGCAGGTTCCAGGGGCAGACCAGCAGGGTGTCGCCCCACTCCAGCACGTACGCCTCGTCGGGCAGGTCGGGCAGGCGCGTCCAGCCCGCGCCGAGCGCCTCGAGGACGGCGGAGCGCTGCTTGACCGGGCCATCGACCGGGCCCAGGGCACGCCCCTCACGGGCATACCGGCGCCAGAAAACCTGACGCTCCCGGTCGAAGGCGGTCAGCGGTTCGTAAACCCGAAGGTACGACGCGAACAGTGACGGCACGGCGCGATCCTTTCACGAATTCCGCCGCAACGAACTTCCCGCGCGGGCGTAATCACGGGGAGGTCGGTCCGACTACGCTCGCAATTGTCCGGCACCACCCCAGCCGGGGCATCGGCCTCACAAGGGCCACGACCAGATCAGGAGAGCAGCGATGGGCGTGTTCGACACCGACGGCATCGACGCCAGCGGGCACGAACAGGTCGTCTTCTGCCAGGACCGGCAGAGCGGCCTGAAGGCGATCATCGGAATCTATTCCACGGCCCTCGGGCCGGCGCTCGGCGGCACCCGCTTCTACCCCTACGCCAGCGAGGCGGACGCCCTCGCCGACGTGCTCAAGCTGTCCCGCGGCATGGCGTACAAGAATGCCCTCGCCGGGCTCGACCTCGGCGGCGGCAAGGCGGTCATCTGGGGCGACCCGGGCCCGGGCAAGTCCGAGGCGCTGCTGCGCACGTACGGCCGGTTCGTCGAGTCGCTGCACGGCCGCTACTACACCGCCTGCGACGTCGGCACCTACGTGCCGGACATGGACGTCATCGCCCGCGAGACCCGCTACGTGACCGGCCGCAGCGTCGAGCACGGCGGGGCCGGCGACTCCTCGATCCTGACCGCCTGGGGCGTCTTCCAGGGCATGCGGGCCGCGGCCGAGCACACCTGGGGCGCGCCGACGCTGCGCGGTCGTACGGTCGGCATCGCCGGCCTCGGCAAGGTCGGCAAGTACCTGGCCGGTCACCTGATCGACGACGGCGCCACGGTGGTCGCGACGGACGTCAGCGAGGCCGCGCTGGCCTGGGCCCGCGCCACCTACCCGCAGATTTCGCTGGTCGCCGGCGTCCAGGAGCTGATCACGGCCGACATCGACGTGTACGCCCCGTGCGCCCTCGGTGGCGCGCTGGACGATGACACCGTCCAGGCCCTCGCCGCAAAGATCGTCGCCGGTGCCGCCAACAACCAGCTGGCCCACCCCGGCATCGAGAAGTCCCTGGCCGAGCGGGGCATCCTCTACGCGCCCGACTACGTGGTGAACGCCGGCGGCGTGATCCAGGTGGCCGACGAGATCGAGGGCTTCAACTTCGAGCGGGCCAAGCTGCGGGCCACCGGCATCTTCGAGACCACCAAACGGATCCTCGCGCTCGCCGCCGAGGAGGACGTCTCGCCCGCCGTCGCGGCCGACCGCCTGGCCGAGCAGAGGATGGCCGAGGTCGGCCGTTTGCGCACGATCTACCTCGGCTGAGAGGCAGGAAGCTCAGCCTTTTAGTCCCGTTTAGGGTGGCGGGCGGGGTGGTTGGACCGGACGCTGCGCGTTCCGCGGTGTAAAACCCGCGACGCGCGGCAGTGTCACACGCAACCCGAGGTGCCGAAGGCGGCATCGTCCATGTACCGTAAGACCCACGAGAGATGCCTGACGTCATCGGGGCCCGCCTTCGGGCTGCCCCGAATTCTGTGCGAGGGGGTCGAGCCATGGGGCGCGGCCGTGCTAAGGCCAAGCAGACGAAGGTGGCCCGGGAGCTGAAGTACCACTCCCCGAACACCGACCTCACCGCCTTGCAGCGCGAACTGGCGGGTGCCAGTAAGTCCGACCGTCATTTCGACGACGACAACGATGAGTTCGTCGACGACGACGAGGACGACGCGGATGACGACCAGGACTCCTGGTCGCCGACAAGGCGCTGACTGACCCGTATTGCACAGAGCACGCGGCTGACCGCGTGCTCCCGTGTGTCGCGGTCAACTTCCCACGGTTCAAACAACACTGAAGCCCACGCGGGTTAGCCGCCCGCGTGGGCTTCGGGCCGAACTCGGCAGTGCTGCCCCCGAACCGCCATCCCCCCAGCGCGCTTCACCGCGCCCACCACCCGAAGCGCCCCCAGCCCAAGCCGCCACCCCCACCGCCCGCCCGCGCCGCTGCTGCCCGCGCCTGCCCGCGCCGCCGCCTGCCCGCCTGCCCGCGCCGCCGCCTGCCCGCCTGCCCGCCTGCCCGCGCCGCCGCCTGCCCGCCTGCCCGCCTGCCCGCGCCGCCGCCTGCCCGCCTGCCCGCGCCGCCGCCTGCCCCGCCAGCGCCCAGTCCGGCGGTGACCCCCACCCAGTCCAGCAGCCCGCCCGTGCCCATCTCCTTACGGGGACTCCCACCCCGTCCAGCCACCGCGATCGCCCCGCTGATGAGGAGGCAGTCGATTTTCGGCTCCGCGGGGTGTGCGGTGCCGAAAATCGACTGCCTCACACGCGCCCACCCGGCAACGGCCACCCACACGCGCCCACCCGGCAACGGCCACCCACACGCGCCCACCCGGCAACGGCCACCCACACGCGCCCACCCGGCAACGGCCACCCACTCGCGCCCATCTCCTTACGGGGACTCCCGCCCCGTCCAGCCACCGCGATGCGAAGCGGAGCCAGCATTACCGCGGCCGGTTGTTCCAGTTGTAGAACGTGGGGATGTTCTCGAAGTGGTTCCAGGCGCACACCGCCGACCCGTCCTCGGACGTGCTCTCGGCGCGCTTCTCCCGGGCTGCCTCCGCCTCCTCGATGAGGGCAGCCAGCCCCGCCCGGGTGTCTCGCACCCGGGCCGTAACCGGATCGACACCCACGTTCTCAGGCTGCCGTGGGCTGGTGATCTCGGGCATGGTCCAGCACTCCCTCCAGTAGGCGAATCTTGCTGTTGCGGCAGTGGTCGGTCTCGGTCGTGTCGAACCGGCCATGCTCGAAGTAGCGGTTGGCCGCGTGGGCGCCCCCGCAGAATCCGAAATATGGGCAACTCGCCCGGCACGCCTCGACCCCGCGCAGGAACTCGGCGATCCAGGGTGTCCTGGACGCCGCACCGGCGAGGATCTCCGGCAGCGGCGTGGTGAGCACGTTGCCGCTGGTGAAGTCGCCGTAGCGGGGATCGTGGAAGCCGGCCAGTTCGGGCGAGAGCAGCACCACCGACCCGTCGTATGCGATCGTCGGGATCGGGTCGAGCCGGCGCGGCAGCAACTCGTCGGCCGTGCCGTCGAGCACCGCGGCCGCGTAGCGCAGCGACCACTCCACCTCGCGCAGGTGGATCCGCGGGTCTTGCCGCCAGGCGCCGACCAGCTCGGCCCAGAACGCGGTCACGTCGGCGGCGTCGTGCCGGTTGGCCCGGGTGTTCACGCCTTCCCGCTCCTCGACGTTGATCCCGAGCACCTCGCAGCCGAGGTCGAGAAAATACCCGTACAACTCCGACGCCACACCCGGCCGCGGGTCGCCGACCACGCACAGCGCCGAGAACGGTATTTGATGGCGGCGAAGCGTATCGATACCACGAACAATGCGGTCGTACGCCGGTTTGCCGCCCCGGTCGATCCGCTCGCCATTGCGCGCCGAAGGCCCGTCCACGCTGACGCTCACCCGCACGCCGCGCTCGATGAAGAACTCGCACCAGGCATCGTCGATCAGCGTCGCATTGGTCTGCACGTGGTGCTCGACCGCCGGGTCGAACGGGGCGAGCAGCGTGGCCAGATGGTCACGCCCGGTAGCCAACGGCTCGCCGCCGTGCCACACCACCGAGAACCGCCCGGCCCGGGCGAACGGCTCGATCGACTCAGCCACCGCAAAAGCCACCTCGACCGGCATCCGGTTGTCCGCCGCCCGGAACGGAAGGTAACAGTAAGAACAATCGAGATTGCAGAGCGTGGTCGGCTGCATCACGACATAGTTCGGGACGGCCGCGATTCCGCGCATCCCGCTCCATTTTTCGGTCATGTGCACCCCCGTCGTGCGTCCGCCTAGAGGCTAGGCCGCCCGATCCAGCCCGTACATGAAAGATCCGCATGTGTCACAGATAGACACACGCGGATTGTTTCACCGAATCGGGTCAGCCGCGGGTGTACTGACCCATCATCTGCACCTCGCCGGTGCCGTCGATGACCTCGCCGACCTGCCACGCCTCGACGCCGCGGCCCGTCAGGTACGCCATCGCACGGTCGGCGTCGTCGGAGGAGACGATCGCGAACATGCCCACGCCCATGTTGAACGTGGCTTCCATCTCGGTGTCCTCGATCCGGCCCTTGGCCTGGATGAGGTCGAAGATCGGCTGGGGGCGCCAGGTCGAGCGGTCGACCACCGCGTCCACGTGCTCGGGGAGGATGCGCACCAGGTTGCCCGGGATGCCGCCACCGGTGACGTGCGAGAACGCGCGTACCTCGGTCTCCTCGATCAGGCCGAGGCAGTCCTTCGCGTAGATCTTGGTGGGGGTGAGCAGTTCCTCGCCGAGGGTGCGCTGCGTGCCGAAGTCGTCGACCACCGAGTCGAGCCGCATCCGGCCGGCGCCCAGCAGCACGTGCCGGACCAGCGAATACCCGTTCGAGTGCAGGCCGGACGAGCGCATCGCGATCACCGCGTCGCCCACCTCTACCCGCTCCCGGCCGAGGATCTCGCTCTCCTCGACCACGCCGACACCGGTCGCGGAGACGTCGTACTCGTCCGGGCGCAGCACGCCGGGGTGCTCGGCCGTCTCGCCGCCGAGCAGCGCGCAGCCCGCATACCGGCAGCCGTCGGCGATGCCCGCGCCGATCTCGGCGACCTTGTCCGGCACGACCTCGCCGCAGGCGATGTAGTCGAGCAGGAACAGCGGCTCGGCGCCGCACGCCACCAGGTCGTCGACGACCATGGCGACCAGGTCGATGCCGATCGTGTCGTGGATGTCGAGCTGCTGGGCGATCACCAGCTTGGTGCCGACGCCGTCGGTCGACGAGGCCAGGATCGGGCTCTTGTACTTCTGGGTGTTCAGACGGAACAGGCCGGAGAAGCCGCCCAGGTCGCCGATCACCTCGGGCCGGGTGGTCTTCTTGACCTTCGACTTGAGCAGCTCCACGGCGCGGTCGCCGGCCTCGATCGAGACGCCGGCCTCCGCGTACGTGACCGACCGCTTGCGAGCACCACGACCGGAGCCGGCCGTCCACGGCCGGCGGTCGCCGTCGGCACCGCTGGCACTGTTGCGCTCGGACACGTGGGTCACGGTATTCCCCTTAGAAGTCACAAACATCACGGGTGCTGCAGGGCGTTGCTGCCGCCCGGACTGCTGACCAGGCGATCCGCCGCCCGGTCGTCGTACTCCGCCTCGAGCTCGGCCACCGCGGCGGTGGCCGACTCCTCGGACGCGGACGGCATCGACGCCCGCTTGCCGACGCCCTCGAGCAGGTGCTTGCCGATCAGGTTGCCGGCCGGCAGCTCGATCGGGTACTGCCCGTCGAAGCACGCCATGCAGAGGCGTGATTTCGGCTGCTCGGTCGCCTGCACCAGGCCGTCCAGGGAAACATAACCCAGGGAGTCGGCGCCGATCGAGCGCCGGATCCCGTCGATCTCCAACCCGTTCGCGATCAGCTCGGCGCGGGTGGCGAAGTCGATGCCGTAGAAGCAGGGCCACTGCACCGGCGGCGACGAGATGCGCACGTGCACCTCGAGGGCGCCGGCCTCGCGCAGCATCCGCACCAGGGCGCGCTGCGTGTTGCCGCGGACGATCGAATCGTCGACCACGACCAGGCGCTTGCCGCGAACCACCTCGCGCAGCGGGTTCAGCTTCAGCCGGATGCCGAGCTGACGGATGGTCTGCGAGGGCTGGATGAAGGTCCGCCCGACGTACGCGTTCTTGGTGAGCCCGGCGCTGTACGGGATGCCGGAGGCCTCCGCATACCCGATCGCGGCCGGCGTGCCCGACTCGGGGACCGGGATGACCAGGTCGGCCTCGACCGGGTGCTCCTTGGCCAGGCGGCGGCCGATCTCGACGCGGGCCGAATACATGTTCCGGCCGGCGATCGTGGTGTCCGGGCGGGCCAGGTACACGTACTCGAAAAGGCAGCCCTTCGGCTCGGGCGCGGCGAACCGGGTGGATCGCAGGCCGTGCTCGTCGACCGCCAGCATCTCGCCGGGCTCGACCTCGCGCACGAAGCTGGCGCCGACGATGTCGAGGGCCGCCGTCTCGCTGGCGATCACCCAGCCGCGTTCCATCCGGCCGAGCACCAGCGGGCGTACGCCCTGGGCGTCGCGCGCCGCGTACAACGTGTTCTCGTCCATGAAGACGAAGCTGAACGCGCCCCGCAGCCGCGGCAGCACCTCGAGCGCCGCGGCCTCGACCGACAGGTCGGGGCGGCTGGCCAGCAGGGTGGTCACCAGCGCCGTGTCGCTGGTCGCGCTGATCTCGGAAGACCCGGTTGCGTCGAGGCCACGCTCGGCGACCTCGCGGGCGAGCTCGGCCGTGTTGACCAAGTTGCCGTTGTGCGCCAGGGCGATCGTCGTGCCGGCCGTGGTGGCGCGGATGGTGGGCTGCGCGTTCTCCCAGTTCGAGCCGCCGGTCGTGGAATACCGGGTGTGCCCGATCGCCAGGTGGCCGCGCAGGCTCGCCAGCGTCGGCTCGTCGAAGACCTGGGAGACGAGGCCGAGGTCCTTGTAGACCACCACGCCCGACCCGTCGCTCACGGCGATGCCCGCCGCTTCCTGGCCGCGGTGCTGAAGTGCGAAGAGCCCGAAGTACGTGAGTTTGGCTACCTCTTCCTCGGGCGCCCAGACACCGAAGACGCCGCAGGCATCCTGGGGGCCGCGCTCCTGGGGGTCGAGATCGTCGGTCAACCGGCCGTCGCCTCGGGGCACCTGTCGCTCCCTGTGTGATCTGAACTGCTGGTCCGCTCCGAGCGCCCAGTGTACGCGAGCCGGAGGGGTGCGGCTCGGGCTCAGTCGTCGGCGGTCTCCGCGCCGAGCGGCAAGAACTCCGTCAGATCGGTCCGGATGCCGCTCGCCCGGAGACGTCCGTCACGCAGCGCATCCGCCCAGCTCACACGCTCCGTGGCGACCAACACCCAGGTGATCGGGTCCGTTTCGACCACATTGGGGGGTGTGCCGCGGGTGTGCCGGGGACCGGCGACACACTGAATCGCACCGAAAGGTGGAACTCGCACCTCCACCGAACGGCCAGGCGCTCGGCGCGACAACTCGGCCAGCAGTGCTCGCACAGCGTCACGCAGGACCGTACGCTCGGGTTCCGCACCGCGGTCCAGCGCGTCCAACGCGTGTTTCACGGACTCGGATTTATTGTGCGCAGGGGACACGTCGGGACGATACGACCCGCTCCGCCGAGATTGGTACGCGCCCCTGGGTCGCGCAATGGGCGTACGACAAGGCATAGTGGCCGACGGTGTTTTTAGTCGCGGGATGTAACCGGCACCCAAAGACAGTCCGGGAAGACCGTGCGACCGGAAGGCGGTGTACGTGACAACGCACCTACGAGCCCGCTGGGCCCAGGCCGGTGCGTTACTGGCGGTTGTCGTCGGCGGCATCGCCGTCGCACCCGCGGTGGCGCTGGCCGACCCACCCAAGGTGGAAATAACCAGCCTGTCCACCGACGTGCTGTCGGGCAGCTCCGTGAGCATGAGTTTCCGGGTGCGCGACAGCAACAACGGCGGTGGCGCCGGCGGGGCGGAGCCGGCCACCATCCAGGTCTCCGGCATGACGTGCCAGGGCACCTGCAGCCAGATCGCCCAGGTCGACCAGAACGGCAAAGACTTCCAGGTCACGCTGAAGGCCCCGACGGTCAACGCCGGTGACACCCAGACCGTCACGGTCACCGTCTCCGCGACGATCAACGGCGAGTCCAACAGCAAGAGCCAGCCGGTCAACGTGAAGGGTCCGGACAAGCCGCAGACCGTCACGTCGATCTCCGGCAAGGTCCGGGACCAGAACAACAAGACCATCCCGGGCGCGAACGTCGCGATGAAGGACAGCGCCGGCCACTCGTACGAGACGACCACGAACGGCTCCGGCGCGTACTCCTTCAACTCCACGGACGCGCAGCCGATCACACCCGGCACCATCTCGGTGGGCGCCCTCAAGGACGGCTTCAGCCCTGCCACCGTGTCGGTCCAGGCCTCGGCCGGCAAGAGCGTCTCCGTGCCGCTGATCTTGAAGGCGGTCGCGGCCACGGCGTCGGCCAGCCCGTCGGCGTCGGCCTCGGCCACCGCCAGCACGGATGCGACCGACCAGGCGGCCGCCGATGTTCCGTCCACGGGCGACACCGCTCCGGCCAACACGAACACCAAGCCGACCGCGTCCGACTCGAGCGGAGGCTCCGGCTCGACGCTGTTCCTCGTGCTCGGCGGCCTGCTCGTGGCGGGTGGCGTCGGCGCGATCGTGCTGGTCCTGATGCGGCGCAAGAACAACGGCGGCGGCGGGCCGGAGGACGACCCGACCGCGATGGGTGGCGGTGGCGGCGGCGTGCCGCCGAGCCAGGGCCGGTTCAACGACGCGACCCGGGTGGCCTCGCCGATGGGCATGGGCCCGGGCCCGGCGCAGACGATGATGGCGCCGCGGGCGGCCTCCTCGCCGATGGCCGACGCGCCGACCATGCTGCAGCGGCCGGTCGAGGACGAGTTCCCCGACCCGTACGGCGCGCCGGTCCCTCGGCAGGGCGGCAACCAGTACGGCGGTGGCGGCTACGACCAGCAGCAGCCCGCGTACGGCGGCGCCGCGCCCGGCGGCACCCAGCAGTACGGCGGCGGCGCCCAGTACGGCCAGCCCACCCAGTATGGCCAGGCACAGGACGACGGCTACGGCGGCGGCACCTACGGCGCGGCGGCGGCTCCGGCCGGCGGCGGCCAGTACGGCGGCGGCGCCCAGCAGCGGTACGACGAGCCCACCGGCATGTACCAGCCCGAGGCCGACCAGGGCGGCTACGACAGCTACGACCAGCACGGCGGTCAATACGGCGGCGGCCAGTACGGCGGCGGCGGGTACGACCAGGGCGGCTACGCCGATCAGGGCGGCTACGACCAGGGCGGCCAGTACGGCGGCGGCCAGGGCGGCGGCGGCCAGGGCGGCGGCCAATACGGCGGCGGGCAATACGGCGGCGGGCAGTACGACGGTGGCCAAGGTGGCCAATACGGCGGCGGCCAGGGCGGCCAGTATGGCGGCGGCTACGACCAGGGCGGTCAGTACGGCGGCGGCCAATACGGCGGCGGCGCGTACGACCAGGGTGGCTACGACCAGGCCGGGTACGACCAGGGCGGCTACAACGAGCAGCCGAACCGGCGCGCCCAGGCTCAGCCGTCGCACCCCGGCCAGCGCCGTTCGTCCGACTGGGACGGCTAGAAACCGGTACCAACAATTCGGCCCCGCGTCCTTCAGACGCGGGGCCGATTGCTATGTCCGGAACTCAGTCTTCGATCGGGCCGCCGGGCGCGGGCTCCGCCTGCTCCGAGATCTCCAACTCGACCGAGCGCGCCGCGGCCGCCGGAACGCCGTCCGCCTCGACCGGCGCCGCCGCCTCCATCGCCGCACCGGCTGCCGCTGCGGCGAGCACTGCGTCGCCACGGTCGCCCGCGGGAGCGGACGGGTCGGCCGCGTGCTCCGGGTCGCCGTGCCGGCCGGCGATTTCCGCCACCCCGCCGAACAGCTTCGGCAGCGTCGCCGACCAGGCCTCGCGCAACTCCGGCAGCGGAATGCTGAACTCGTTGCGCACCTCGAGCACCTCGTCCCGAGTGGTCACGCCGATCGGGGCGCACGGCACACCGTAGTCGGCCGCCAGCGCCACGAACGCCTTGTCGTGCCCGCGCGGCACCGCGATCAGCGCCCGGCCGGCCGACTCGCTGAACAGGTAAACGAACGACGTCGTACCGTCCTCCGGCAGCGTGATCCGCGCGCCGACATCGTGCCGCAGGCAGCTTTCCACCAGCGCCTGAGCCAGACCCCCGTCGGAGAGATCGTGCGCCGCGCTGACCAGCCCGGCCTGCGAGGCCCGCGACATCAGCGCGCCGAGCCGCTGCTCACGCACCAGATCGACCTTCGGCGGCCGGCCGCCGAGGTGGCCGTGGGTGACCCACGCCCACTCCGAGCCGGACAGCTCGCAGGCCGTCTCGCCGAGCAGGAAGATCTGGTCGCCCTCGCCGGTGATCTGCGGGAAGCCCATCGGGACCCGCCGGGCGACGTCGTCGAAGACGCCGAGCACGCCGACCACCGGGGTCGGGTGGATCGCCGCCGCGCCGGTCTGGTTGTAGAAGCTGACGTTGCCGCCGGTTACCGGGGTGCCCAGCTGCTGGCAGCCGTCGGCGAGACCGCGGACGGCCTCGGCGAACTGCCACATCACGGCCGGGTCCTCGGGCGAGCCGAAGTTCAGGCAGTCGGTGACCGCGACCGGCTCGGCGCCGGTGACCGCCACGTTCCGGAACGCCTCGGCCAGCGCGAGCCGCGCCCCCTCGTACGGGTCGAGCCGGGCGAACCGCCCGTTGCCGTCCACCGACAGCGCCACGCCGAGGCCGGTGCGCTCGTCGATCCGCAGCACGCCGGAATCCTCCGGCTGGGCCAGCACCGTGTTACCCAGCACGTACCGGTCGTACTGCTCGGTGACCCAGGTCTTGTCGCAGAGGTTGGGCGAGCCGGCCATCCGCAGCACTGTCTCGCGCAGCTCGTCGCCGTTGGCCGGCCGCGGCAGCGTCTCGGCCTTGTCGGCCTGCAGCAGGATCAGGTCGGCGGGCTCGCGGATCGGCCGGGCGTAGACCGGGCCGTCGTCGGCGAGCGAGCCGGGCGGCACGTCGACCACGACGTGCTCGTTCCAGCTGATCACCAGGCGGCCGGGCGAGCCGTCCGCCTCGGCCGGGGTGACCTCGCCGATCGCGGTGGCCCAGACGCCCCACTTCTCGGCGACGGCCAGTACGGCCGGCAGGTTTTCCGGGGTGACGATCAGGAGCATCCGCTCCTGCGACTCGCTGGCCAGGATCTCGGTGGGCGACATCGAGGCCTCGCGCAGCGGCACCCGCTCGAGCCAGACCCGCATGCCGGTGCCGGCCGCGGCCGCGGTCTCGGTGAGCGCGCAGGTCAGGCCGGCGCCGCCGAGGTCCTGGATGCCGGCGACCAGGCCGGCGTCGTACAGCTCGAGGCAGCTCTCGATCAGCAGCTTCTCCATGAACGGGTCGCCGACCTGCACCGACGGGCGGCGCTGCTCGGCCTCCTCGTCGAAGGTCGCCGAGGCCAGCACGGAGACGCCGCCGATGCCGTCCCGGCCCGTACGCGCGCCGAGCAGCACCACGATGTTCCCGACGCCCGCGGCCTCCTTGTGCTGCAGGCGGGTGACCGGCAGGACGCCGATGCTCAGCGCGTTGACCAGCGGGTTGCCCTGGTAGGTCGGGTCGAAGACGATCTCGCCGCCGATGTTCGGCAGGCCCAGGCAGTTGCCGTAGCCGCCGATGCCGGCCACCACGCCGGGCAGCACCCGGGCGGTGTCCGGATGGTCGGCCGCGCCGAAGCGCAGCGGGTCCATCACCGCGATCGGCCGGGCGCCCATCGCGAGGATGTCGCGCACGATGCCGCCGACGCCGGTCGCCGCGCCCTGGTACGGCTCGACGAAGCTCGGGTGGTTGTGCGACTCCACCTTGAAGGTCACCGCGAGGTCGTCGGAGATCTGCACGACGCCCGCGTTTTCCCCGATGCCGGCCAGCATCCGGGTGTTCTGCGGGGCCTTCTCACCGAACTGCCGCAGGTGGACCTTGCTCGACTTGTACGAGCAGTGCTCGCTCCACATGATCGAGTACATCGCGAGCTCGGCGGCGGTCGGCCGCCGCCCGAGGATCTGCCGGATCCGCTCGTACTCGTCGTCCTTGAGGCCGAGCTCGGTGTGCGGCTGCAGCTCGTCCGCCGTGTTCAGCGCCCGCTGAACCGTGTCGGGCCCGCCGTCGAACTCGTTGACGAGCACATCGGTCGCGGCGAAGCCGGTGGGTTTGTCCGGCTGCGTCGTCATTACTGTCCCCCTGCGTGCTGTCCGCCCGCGGCTGCCCCGGCCAGGGCTCGCAGGACGGAGGTGAAGAAGCCGAGGCCGTCCAGCGACGGGCCGGTCAGCGCCTCCACGGCGTGTTCCGGGTGCGGCATGATGCCGACGACGTTGCCGGCCTCGTTGGTGATCGCGGCGATGTCGCGCTGGGAGCCGTTCGGGTTGCCGCGGATGTAGCGGGCGACGACCCGGCCCTCGGCCACGAGCGCGTCCAGCGTCCGTTCGTCGGCGACGTAGCAGCCCTCGCCGTTCTTGACCGGGATCAGCAGTTCCTGCCCCGGGGTGAAGCCGTTGGTCCAGGCCGTTTCAGTGGACTCGACGCGCAGGTACTGGTCGCGGTTGCGGAAGTGCAGGTGCTGATTGCGGGTCAGCGCGCCGGGAAGGAGGTGCGCCTCGCAGAGAATCTGGAAGCCGTTGCAGATGCCGAGCACCGGCATGCCGCCGCGGGCCGCGTCGATCACCGACTCCATGGCCGGGGCGAACCGGGCGATCGCGCCGCAGCGCAGATAGTCGCCGTAGGAGAAGCCGCCGGGCAGCACCACCGCGTCGACGCCGTGCAGGTCGGGATCGCCGTGCCAGAGACGGACGGCCTCGGCGCCGGCGATGCGCGCGGCGCGGGCCGCGTCCCCGTCGTCGAGCGAGCCGGGGAAGGTGACCACACCGATGCGCATGGTCAGGCAACCTCCGCCGCGGCGGCGTCGAGCCGGACGGCGAAGTCCTCGATCACGGGGTTGGCGAGCAACTTGTCCGCGATCTCGCGGGCGCGCTCGAGATCGGCCTCACCGGCGAACTCGATCTCGATCCGCCGGCCGATGCGGACGGACGTGACGTCGGAGACGCCGAGCCGAGGCAGCGCGTTGGCCACCGCCTGGCCCTGCGGATCAAGAATCTCCGGCTTCAGCATGACGTCGACCACGACGCGAGCCACGGGCACTCCTGACTGATAGGTGTGAGCACCGGCAGCCTACCTTGTGCGCCTCGTAGAGGGCCCATCGGCCGGTGTCGGCGAGGCGACGCTCACGGCGCTGAGCAGGGAATCTCGGGGGTGATCTCGACCACGTGTTCGATGAAAGCTTCAACTAAATGCTGGCCATCACACGGTGATATGGGCGAGGTGGGTTGTTGGCGAGGTGTGCGCGGCCGCTTACGGTCATCGCATCGATCTCCGGAAAGGCCGGCGGCGACTGCCCCCAGCCGTCGCCGGTTCGGAGGCTTCGAGCGATTTCCGTCGAGGCGCGACGTGAGGGTCGAGCTCCGCCGCGCCTCGGCGGCGTTACTCAGAGGCAACGCGACTCAGAGGATGGGCGCGGGCGCGTAGTGCCTGGCGCCGGGGTGGGCCGCCACGATCGTCGCCACCCGGTCGGCCACCGCCCGCACCTGCGAGGGCGCCGCGCCGACGAAGGCCGCCCGGTCGGCCACCAGGGTGTCGACCTCGGCCCGGGTCAGCCGCAGCCGGTCGTCGCCGGCCAGCCGGTCGAAGAGGTCGTTGACCGCTACCCCCTTCTCCCGCATGGCGAGGGCGACCGCCACGGCGTGTTCCCTGATCACCTCGTGGGCCGTTTCCCGCCCGACTCCCTTTCGTACGGCCGCGACCAGGATTTTGGTAGTTGCCAGGAACGGCAGGAACCGGTCGAGCTCCCGGGCGATCACCGCGGGGTAGGCGCCGAACTCGTCGAGCACGGTGAGGAAGGTCTGGAACAGGCCGTCGGTCGCGAAGAACGCGTCGGGCAGCGCCACCCGGCGCACCACCGAGCAGGAGACGTCGCCCTCGTTCCACTGGTCGCCGGCCAGCTCGCCGACCATCGACAGGTAACCGCGGACGATCACGGCGAGCCCGTTGACCCGCTCGGACGAGCGCGTGTTCATCTTGTGCGGCATCGCCGACGAGCCGACCTGGCCCGGCTTGAAACCCTCGGTGACCAGCTCCTGCCCGACCATCAGCCGGATCGTGGTGGCCAGCGACGACGGACCGGCGACGACCTGGGCGAGCGCCGCGACCACGTCGAAGTCGAGCGAGCGCGGGTAGACCTGGCCGACACTGCCCAGCACCCGGTTGAAGCCGAGGTGGCCGGCGACCCGCTGCTCCAGCGTGGCGAGCGCCTCGAAGTCGCCGTCGAGCAGGTCGAGCTGGTCGGCGGCGGTGCCGACCGGGCCCTTGATGCCGCGCAGCGGGTAGCGCCCGATCAGGTCGTCCAGCCGCTCGTACGCGATCAGCAGCTCTTCCGCCGCCGAGGCGAACCGCTTGCCGAGCGTGGTGGCCTGCGCCGCAACGTTGTGCGACCGGCCGGTCAGCACAAGATCCGAATACTCCACCGCGCGCTCGGTGAGGCGGGCGAGCGTCGCGACGATGCGCTCGCGGATCAGCTCGAGCGACGCCCGGATCTGCAGCTGCTCCACGTTTTCCGTGAGGTCGCGCGACGTCATGCCCTTGTGGATCTGCTCGAAGCCGGCGAGCGCGCTGAACTCCTCGATCCGCGCCTTCACGTCGTGCCGGGTGACCCGCTCACGGGCCGCGATCGAGGCCAGGTCGACCCGGTCGAGCACCGCCTCGTACGCCTCGATCGCGCCCTCCGGCACCGCGACGCCGAGATCACGCTGGGCACGCAGCACGGCGAGCCAGAGCCGCCGCTCCATCCGGATCTTCTCCTCCGGGGACCAGAGGGCGGTGAGCTCGGCGGAGGCGTATCGGGCGGCCAGCACGTTCGGGATCGTCACGCGAACGATTCTTCCACGGCCCTCGCGGGCAGCCCATGGCGCAACGTGCGGACATCCCTGCTGCTCAGCATGCCGACGACCGACAGCACCAGCAGGGCGCCGGCGCCGATCAGCGTCGCCCCGGCCCCGGCCGCGTGCGCGATCGGGCCGGCCGTCATCTCGCCGATCGGAAGAGCGACAAAAGACCCGACCATGTCGTACGAGTAGACGCGGGCCAGCTTCTCCGGCGGCACATGCTCCTGCATCGTGGTGTCCCACGCGACGCTGAACTGCTCCAGCCCCAGCCCGGCCACCAGCCCGCCGGCGATCAGCAGCCACACGTGCGGATAGCTGCCGAGCAGGAAGAGCGGGATCGCGAACGGCAGCAGGCACACCGTGCCGAAGAACAGCAGCCGGCGTACGCGCAACCGCATCGCCACCAGCCCGCCGACGATCATCCCGACGGTCTGCGCGGCCAGCACGAAGCCCCAGGCCCGCCGTCCGAAGGTCGCGTCCGCGACGACCGGCCCGAGCACCAGGAACCCACCGCCCCAGGCCATGTTGGCGAGGGCGGCACCGGCCACGACCGCCCACAGCCACGTCCGCGAGCGGAACTCCGACCAGCCGCCCCGCAGGTCGGCGAGGACGTGCTGCCGTTCCGGAGCCGCCGGCCGCCGGCCGCCGATCGCCGCGCCGAGACCCGCGAAACAAAGCGCCGAGACCGCGAACGTGGCCGCGTCCACCGCGATGCCCCAGCCCGGGCCGACGACCGCCACCACGATGCCGGCCGCCGGCGCGCCGAGGACCGCGGCCCCGTTCAGGAAGATCCGCACCAGCGCGTTGGCCTGCTGCCACACCTCGGCCGGGACGGTCAGCGGCAACACCGAGGCGCTCGCCGGCTGGGCCAGCGCCGCGACCATCCCGTTGACCGCCGCGAGGCCGATCAGCAGCGGAATCGTCGCCGTGTGGGTCAGCACCAGCGCGGCCACCGCGGCCTGGGTGAGCGCCGCCGCGACGCTCGAGCCGACCATCAGCACGCTCTTCGGCATCCGGTCGGCCAGCACGCCGCCGAAGAGCACGAACGCCACGTTGACCACCGTCCGGGCGCCGACCACGAAGCCCAGGTCGGTGGCGGAGCCGGTGAGGTCGAGGACGGCGAACGCGAGCGCGATCGGGGCGAACGCGTTGCCGAGCGCGTTGACCGCGCGCCCGGCCAGGAGATAGCGGAAGCCGCGGTGCCGCAGTGGCGCCAGGGCACTCATGCTGTGCCGTCCTTTGGCATGCCCTTCTGGCCCTCGCCTCCGGCCTGGGCGGGCAACTTGCGGAGGTGCCGCTCGGTGCAGGCGGTCATACCCCAGCCCCCATCTGGAACATAGCGGCCGTGGTGCTGGTGCGGATCGTGCCGGGCGTACGCGGCGGCTGGGCGATCCGGTGCAGCTCGATCAACGCGTCGCTGACCCGTTTGCGCAGCGCCGCCCACTGCTCCGGGTCGACCCACAGCTCGGCGTCGGCGAGCAGCTTGGGGCCGGCCGGGAAACTCGTGTGCTGGGTGCGGCGGATCAACTCGTGGGCCACCGCCGCGTACTCGATCCGCACCTGCTCGTCGGACCTCGGGCCGTGGCTGCCCTGATCGCGCTCCTGGCCGGCCTCGTAGCGATAACGCTTGGCAACGCCGCCGCGAATCTTTTCCTCGCCGTCCACAATGATCAGCCCGCCGGCGAGCAGGTTGCGCAGGTGGTAGCTGGCGTTCGCATGGGTCAGTCCGAGCTCGCGGGCGACCTCGGCGGCGGTCATCGGAGCGGCCGTGAGCAGCGACATCATCCGCAGGCGCAGCGGATGGGCCATGGCGCGCAGCGCGGCCTTCTCCTCCACCTCGTGCTCATCTCCCAAAGACATATTGGGGAGTCTAGGCATCCGCGTGCCGACTGTCCAACACTCATTTGGGAGTGGCACACTGCACGAAGAAGCGGCATTGTCGCTAGGGTTACTGGCGAGTAGGTACAGCGCAGATACCGAAAGGTCCACCGATGACTGATTTCAACCCCGAGTCGCTCTCCTCGATCGGCCCGAAGGAGTTCGCTCAGCTCGTCAAGTCGACGCCGGATTCGCAGATCGCCGAGGTCATGTCCGGCGACTCGCGCTCGAAGATCCTCGACGAGGTCTTCAACCGGATGCCTACGCTCTTCCGCGCCGAGAAGGCCGGCAACACCACGGCCGTCATCCACTGGATCATCTCGGGCGCCCCCGGCGGCGGCACCGACACCTACGAGACCGTGATCGAGAACGGCGCCTGCACGGTCACGAACCAGCCGGCCCGCGACCCGAAGCTCGCCATGACCATGGACGCGCTCACGTTCCTCAAGGTCGTCTCCGGCGACGGCAACCCGATGATGATGTTCATGACCGGCAAGATCAAGGCCAAGGGCGACCTGGGCCTGGCCGCCAACGTGGCCAAGCTCTTCGACATCCCGAAGGCCTGAGACGCACGCCGCAGGGCCGTCCACATCGGACGGCCCTTTCGCGTCAGAAGGTGATGCGGCCCTCGACGGCGCTCAGGGCGATGTCCGTCCGGTACTGGCCGCCCTCCAGCCGGACGCCGTCCACCAGTGCGTACGCGGCATCGCGCGCCGCCGCGAGATCCGGGCCGACCGCCGTCACGCTCAGTACGCGGCCGCCCGCCGACACCAGTGCGCCGTCCTCGCGGCGGGCCGTGCCGGCGTGGATCACGCCCGGGACCTCGGCGCCGGTGATGACGTCGCCGGTGCGCGGGGTGCCCGGGTAGTTCTGGCTGGCCACCACGACCGTCACGGCCGAGCCGTCGTGCCAGCGCAGCGGCGGGTGCCCGGCCAGCTTCCCGGTCGCCGCCGCCTGCAGCAGGCCGGCCAGCGGCGTCGCCAGCAGCGCCAGCACCACCTGGGTCTCCGGGTCGCCGAAGCGGGCGTTGAACTCGATGACCTTCGGCCCGTCGGGGGTGAGCGCGAGCCCGACGTAGAGCAGCCCGGCGAACGGGATACCGCGGGACCGCATCTCGGCCAGCGTCGGCTCGACCGTCTCGCGCATCACCCGCGGCACCAGATCGTCCGGCGCCCAGTCCAGCGGCGCGTACGCCCCCATCCCGCCCGTGTTCGGCCCCGCATCCCCGTCGGCCAGGCGCTTGAAGTCCTGCGCCGGCATCAGCGGTACGGCCGCCGTCCCGTCGGTGACCACGAAGAGCGACACCTCCGGGCCCGACAAATACTCTTCAATCACGACTTTTCCGCATTCGGCGGCGTGCTGGCGCGCGTCCTCCAGAACGGAGGTGACCACCACGCCCTTGCCGGCCGCGAGCCCGTCGTTCTTGACGACATAGGGCGCACCGAGATCGGCCAGGGCACGATCAACAAGATCAAGGGACGTGCACGCGTACGACCGAGCGGTCGGCACCCCCGCCGCCGCCATCACGTCCTTCGCGAACGCCTTCGACCCCTCGAGCTGCGCCGCCGCGGCGCTCGGCCCGAAGCACGCGATCCCCTTGGCCCGCACCGCGTCCGCCACCCCGGCCACCAGCGGCGCCTCCGGGCCCACCACGACCAGGTCGGCGGCCAGTTCGACGGCCAGCGCCGCCACCGACGCGGGATCGGCCGGGTTCACCTCGAACACCGAAGCGACCTGCGCGATCCCCGGGTTACCGGGAGCCGCGGCGAGGAAATCCACGGACGGGTCGGCGGCGAGGCCCACGGCGAGAGCGTGTTCCCGCCCGCCGGACCCGATCAGAAGTACGCGCACGGGCGCCGATCCTACCGGCGGCCTCCTTCCGCACGTCGCACCGCAGGTCGGTCGCGTAAACTTCGGCAGTACCCGGGCTTCGCCGAGTACGAGTTGAGTACGAGGCGCGTACAGGAGAAGAAGTGCCGGTAATCGTGTTGGTCGGCGCCCAGTGGGGCGACGAGGGCAAGGGCAAGGCCACTGACCTGCTGGGCGATCGGCTCGACTACGTCGTCAAGTTCAACGGCGGCAACAACGCCGGCCACACGGTGGTGATCAAGGGTGAGAAATACGCCCTCCACCTGCTGCCCAGCGGCATCCTGACGCCGGGCGTGACCCCGGTGATCGGCAACGGCGTGGTGGTCGATCTCGCGGTGCTGTTCCAGGAGATCGACGGCCTCGAGGCCCGCGGCATCGACACGTCCCGCCTGCGGATCAGCGCCAACGCGCATGTCATCCCGTCGTACAACCGCTCGCTCGACAAGGTCTCCGAGCGGTATCTCGGCGCCCGGCGGATCGGCACGACCGGCCGCGGCATCGGCCCGACCTACGCCGACAAGATGAACCGGATGGGCGTCCGCATCCAGGACCTCTTCGACGAGTCGATCCTCCGGCAGAAGGTCGAGGCCGCGCTCTCCTTCAAGAACCAGGTGCTGTCGAAGATCTACAACCGCCAGGCGGTGAAGCCCGAAGACGTGGTGAAGGAGCTGCTGTCGTACGTCGACCGCCTCCGCCCGTACGTCGGAGACACCGCGCTCGAGCTGTCCGAGGCGCTCGACGCCGGCAAGGTCGTGCTGTGCGAGGCCGGCCAGGCCACCCTGCTCGATGTGGACCACGGCACCTACCCGTTCGTGACCAGCTCGAATGCGACGGCCGGCGGCGCCTGCACCGGCTCCGGCATCCCGCCGACCCGGATCGACCGGGTGGTCGCGGTCCTCAAGGCGTTCACCAGCCGGGTCGGCGAGGGTCCCTTCCCGACCGAGCTGCACGACAAGTTCGGCGACTACCTGCGCGAGGTCGGCCACGAGTACGGCACGACCACCGGCCGCCCGCGCCGGATCGGCTGGCTCGACCTGGTGATCGGCCGCTACGCGCAGCGGATCAACGGGGTCACCGACTTCGCGTTGACCAAATTGGACAATTACGACGGCCTGGACGAGATCCCGGTCTGCGTGGCCTACGACGTGAACGGCGTCCGGCACGACGAGATGCCGATCAACCAGACCGACTTCCACCACGCGATCCCGATTTTCGAAACGCTCCCCGGCTGGAAACAGGACATCTCCGGCTGCCGTACGTTCGAGGATCTCCCGAAGGACGCGCAGCACTTCGTCGAGTTCGTCGAGCAGCGGCTCGGCGCCCGGGTCTCGATCGTCGGCGTGGGTCCGGGCCGCGAGGCGGTCATCGAGCGCCACTCGGTGCTGGGCGACGCCTGATGTACGACGTCGTCATCCTCAGCCTGGCCGAGGGCGCCGGCGACTCGTGCGGCGGTGGCTGCGGCGGTTGCGGGAACGAGTGCGCGACGCCCCGGGTCCCGGTCCTGCAGTGCGCCGAGGAGCTGACCAAGGCGGGCGCCCGGGTCGAGACCGTGCTCGCCGGCTCCGACGCGGAGATCGACGCGGCCCTGGCCCGCCTCGACGGCGAACCCCGCCCCGACGGCCTGACCTGGCCCGATCCCGACTCGAAGACCCGGCTGATCATCGCGACCGCGGTGGACGGCCAGTTGCGCGCCGTCCTGCGACGGCTGGTTCGGCGGTACGCTCCGCCACCCAGCAAACGCCCGGCCGACCTCGCGGCCGATCGCACGGTGCCCGATCTCCCCGCGGTGGCACTCCTGCCGCTCGATGTGGCGAACACCACCGACCTCGCCGCCCAGCTCGGCCTGCCTCGCACCCCGCGCGGCGTGGCCGAGGCGGTGCTCTCCGGCCGGGTCCGGCGGCTCGACCTGCTGCGCAACGACGGCGGCTCGGTGACCCTGGACGGCGCCCTGCTCGGCGGCTCGGACGACGACGGCCGCGCGGTGCCCTGGCGCGGCCGGGTCGAGGTGGACGACGCGGTTCTCTCCGACGGCGACGACCCGATCCTGGCCTGCGTGATCGGCAACGGCGGCGGCTACGCCGAGTTCGACGGCCTGCGCCTGCTGGCCGACGGCGACCCGACCGACGGCCGGGTCGAGGTGGCGGTGGCCGTGCCGAGGGTCGTCAAGCAGCGCTTCCGCGGGACGAAGGTGCAGGTCGAGGTCCGCCGCGCCCGCGGTCGCGCGGTCTCGGTGCTGCCGCGCGACGGCGAGGTGCAGTTCCTCGACGACGGGGTCGGCGGGTCGACCAGCCGCAAGCGTTCCTGGTGGACCGAGCCCGGCGCCTGGGCGGTGTACGGGAGCTGACCTACTGTGCGAGTCTGAAGAAGTAGTACTGAAGTACGACAGTTCGGGGAGGACCCTTCCGTGGAGGACGAGCACGCCGACCGCGTCTACGTCCCAGGGACGAACCCCACGCCTCCCGACCGGGACGTGGAACCCCTGTGGGACTCCGATGAGGTCGAGGCGCCCGTGCACGGCCGGCCGGTGCCGGTCCCGCCGCACCAGGCCCCGCCGCCCGTCCCGGTGTCCGGCCCGCAGGTCGGCCCGCCGGTGTATCGCCCGGAGCGCCCGGTTCCCGCCCCGCCTCCGCCCGCGGTCCCCGCGCCGGTGACCCAGATCCCGGCGCCGCGCCCGCCGATGGCGCCCCCGACGCCCCCGCCCACCCAGCCGTGGCCGAATCTCGAGCGCCCGGCCGAGCAGCCGCCCGCCGCGCCCACCTCGGGCGAGCGCCCGGCCGAGCCGGTCCAGGCCGCCCCCGATTCGCCCTGGTCACAGCCGCCGCCCGCGCGCGCGAGCGCCTCCGTTTCGGTCCCCCAGGCGATCCGCCCCGTGCAGCAGCCCCCGCCGCCTCCACCCCCGCCGATCCCGGCTCCGGGTCCGGCCCCGGCTCAGCACTCCCCGGCGCCCGAGCCGGCCAACGGCGCGATCTACCGCCCGGGCGCTCCGATGCCGCCCCCTCCGCCACCGGTACAGCAGCAGGGGCCGCCACCGCCGCCGCCGGGCCCGTACCCGCCGACCATGAACCCGCAGGCGCACCCGCAGGCCCCGCCGCAGCAGCAGCCCCCTGGCCCGCCGCCGGTCGACCCGTTCCAAGACCTGCCCTGGGTCTCCGACGGCACCCCGACGGCCGAGGAGTTCGCCCGCCGCCGCCTGGCCAAGCCGGCCGAGCCGACCGCCTCGATGGGCGCCCGCGCGATCCTCAACAAGACCGCTTTGGGCCTGGTCAAGCTCGCCCCGGGCAAGCGCGAGCAGGAGTACAAGCAGGACGTCGAGATGGTCCGCCGCAACTTCGGCGGACTGCGCCAGGTGACCGTCGTCAACCCGAAGGGCGGCGCCGGCAAGACCGTGGCGGTGCTGCTGCTGGCCATGACGTTCGGCCAGAAGCGCGGCGGCTACGTGCTGGCCTGGGACAACAACGAGACCCAGGGCACCCTCGGCATGCGCGCCCAGCAGGACTTCCACGCCCGTACGGTCCGGGACATGATGCGCGACCTGCACCTGTTCCGGGGCGCGCACGGCCGGGTCGGCGACCTCTCGCAGTACGTGCGGGCGCAGGGCGAGGGCATGTTCGACGTGCTCGCCTCGGACGAGTCCGCGATGTCCGGCGAGATGCTCACCGCCGGCGCGTTCGCCGAGATCCGCGAGATCGTGAGCCGGTTCTACAAGCTGATCTTCGTGGACACCGGCAACAACGTACGGGCGCAGAACTGGCAGGCCGCCATCGACGCCACCGACCAGTTGGTGATCACCATGTCGGCCCGGAACGACTCGGCCGAGACCGCGGCCCGGATGCTCGACCACCTCGAACAGAGCGGTCGCCAGCGGCTGGTCCGGCAGGCCATCTCGGTGGTGACCATGCCGCCGACCCGCAAGGATATCGACCTGCCGGCGATCCAGCGGCACTTCGCGGCGCGGACCAGGGCGGTGCTGATGGCGCCGTACGAGAAGCTGATCGACTCGGGCGAGCCGCTGCGCTACGGCCAGTTGTCGGCCAACACCAAGGACGCCTGGCTGAAGATCGCCGCCGCGGTGGCCGAGGGGCTGTAGGGCCCCTCGGCGGGCGGGAATCCTCAGGTCAGGGCGTCGGCCGCGGCCGGGTCGCTGTCCCGCAGGAACTGGGCGCAGCGGGCCGCCTCGTCGGCCTCGCCGATCTCGGCGGCGGCCTGCGAGAGCGTGTGCAAGCAGCGAAGGAAGCCCTGGTTGGGCACGTGCGACCAGGGCACCGGACCGTGCCCCTTCCAGCCGCTGCGCCGCAGCGCGTCCAGGCCGCGGTGATATCCGGTACGGGCATAGGCGTAGGCGGTGACGGGCTCGTCGTCCGCGAGCGAGTCGGCGGCCAGGGCGGCCCAGCCGCCGCTGAACGCCGGATGAGCGGCGGCGACCGCCTTGTAGGCCTCGGCGGTGCCGGTCTCGGCCGCCTTGGCCAGCGCGTTTTCGGCCTCGGCGTCGGCGGGCAGGAACGTGGCCGGCGGCTCGGGAAGCAGATTCTGCATAACCTCATTCAACCGGCCACACCGTCATAGATTCCTGGCGGGGCCGATCTTCGCGATCAATCCCACGCGGCGGCGAGGCGGGCGAGCCGCTCGGCGTACTCAATCCGGGTCTGCCATGCCGGCGGCCAGGCACCGAGGCCGAGGGAGGCGCCCGCGAAGGCGCCGGCGAGGCAGGCGATCGAGTCGGAGTCGCCGGAGGACGCCGCGCCGCGCCCGATCACCGCGCCCGGCTCGTCCGGCGAGATCAGATAGCAGTACAGGGCCGTGGCCAGCGCTTCCTCCGCGATCCAGCCCGCGCCGGTGGCCAGGCACGGATCGCCGTCGAAACGACGCGCGTCGAGGGCCACGCTCACCCGGTCGAGCGCGGCGAGGCATTCGTCCCAGCCGAGCGCGATGAAGCTCTCCGGGGTGTCGGAGGAGGACCGCGCCCAGAGATCGCCGACCCAATCGCCGCGATAGACACCGCGCTGCCCGTGGCAGCGATCCTGGAGGGCGGCGAGCAGGTCGGCGGGCGCGAGGCCGTCGCGGAGCCACCAGCAGGCGTACGCGGTGAGCTCGCTGGCCGCCAATCCGGTGGGATGCCCATGGGTCAGCCCCGCCTGCAACTGCGCCGCCCCGGCCCGTTGATCGTCGGTCAGCCCCGGAACCAGCCCGACCGGCGTGACCCGCATGTTCGCCCCGCAGCCCTTCGAGCCGATCTCGCTCGCCTGCTGCCAGGGCCGCCCGTCGGTCAGCGCCGCGCAGGCCCGCAGGCAGGTCATCCCCGGCGCCCGGTTGTTGTCGGGGCTCGCGGCCCACTCGAGGAACGCGCGCCGCAGCAGCGGCTCGAGCGCCTCGGCGGTGATCGCGGGCGCCGCCAGCAGGGACTCGCCCACCGCGAGCGCCATCTGGGTGTCGTCGGTGACCAGCGCCGGCGACCCGGTCAGCTCCCGCGGCCCGCCGGCGCCGTAGGTGGCGACGATCGTCGCGTACTCCTGGAATTCGGTTGGTCTTCCCAGAGCGTCGCCGTACGCCAGGCCGTAGAGCGATCCCGCCGCGTTTCGCACGCTGGCTACCCTACGGGGATGGCCGGAGATCCACTGCACCCGGTCGTCGGCGGGGAGATCCCGTTCGACGACAGCCCGCTCGAGGTCGAGTCGCGGGCCGAGTTCGAGTCGCATCTGGCCAAGCGCTCGCTGGCCGGCCTGGTGATCCTCGGGTTGCGGCTCGACCTAGACCCGCCGGACTTCACCGGGGTGGACGTGCGCGGCACGCTCTTCGTCGGCTGCCGGCTGGCGACCGACGGCGTGGAGATCGACCTCATCCGGCGCGGCGCGCACCTGGTGCCGCCGTTCGACGCGCGGCCCTACCCGACGCACCCGGCGACCCTCTACACCCCCGAGGACCTGTCCTTCGGCTTCGCCCAGCACGGCTTCGCCGGGATGTACGACACGACGGTCTACCAGCACTTTCTCGACCACGGCGGGGCCGGGCCGGACATCCGCGAGGCGCTCGCCCAGCGGCTGCACGACGCGGGCATCGACAACGCGCTGGGCAAGGCGCTGCGGGCCTGGGTGGCCACCCACGACGCCAAGGCCGCGGTCGGCATCATGGGTGGCCACGCGGCGCCGCGCGGCTCGGCGGCGTACCGGACCGCCGCGACGCTGGCCTGGCGCCTCGCGTCGGTGGGCCGGCTGATCGTGACCGGCGGCGGCCCGGGCGTGATGGAGGCGGCAAACCTGGGCGCCTACTTCGCCACCCGGCCGGCCAACCAACTGACGGCGGCGATCGACCAGCTCTCCGCCGCGCCGCACTTCGCCGATCACGACCCGTACACGGCGGCGGCGCTCGCGGTCCGGGCCGCCTACCCCGCCCCGGCGACCGCGGTGTCCGATGTGGTGGGAAAGCTACGGCACGGCGGTCTGGCGCTGCCCACCTGGCTGTACGGCCACGAGCCGGCCAACCTGTTCGCCGGCCAGATCGGGAAATACTTCTCCAACGCCGTCCGGGAAGACTCGATCCTGCGCCTGTCCCGAGGCGGCATCGTCTTCGCCCCCGGCTGGGCCGGCACCGTCCAGGAAATCTTCCAGGCCGCGACGAAAACCTTCTACCAGACCGACGGCCCGTCCGGCGCCTTCGTCTTCCTCGGCGTCGACCATTGGCGCGTCCTCCCGGTCGAGGCCCTGCTACGCCCGCTACTCGCCAAGTCTCCCCACGGCGACCAGTCCCACCTGATCGTCATCACCGACTCCCTCGACGCCGCAATGGCCGCCCTCTCGCAGTAGCCCCGCCTGACGACCTCAGCCCGAGCGTTTCCCTTCCGCAGCTGCCCACTCCAGCGCCCGCCTGACGACCCCAGCCCGAGCGTTTCCCTTCCGCAGCTTGGACCGTACGCTCCAGTCCAGTCCCCGGTGCTGCGGGCCGCCAGCTGCAACACCGGCTCCGACCCCGGCCGCCGGGCGGGCCCGACCCAAGACCATCCGCATCCGTCGCTCTGCCCACCGCAACGCCCCGCCGCACACCGTGACGCCGCTCGCCCAATGCCCCACCGCAAACCGTGGCACCGCTCGCCCATTGCCCCGCCGGCCGTTGCCCCCACCGCGCCACTGGCCCCGCTCCCACCTCTGGCCGCTGGCCTGGCCCCGTCGGCTCCGCCGGGCCGGAGTCGCCCCGCTGCCCCGCGAAGCGCGGGCGCGAGGCGCGGGCGCGACGCTGGACGTGGCGATGGCAGTGATGTCGCAGTGATCGTCGAGGAGCGTGCCCCGCCCTCGTTGGGTGGGGTCGAGTTAACCACGCGGGTCTGACAGTCTCGGGCCGGTGTCCACAGGCGAGTTTCAGGCGATGTGGACGCGGCGCCAGTTCGTGGCGGGGAGGTCGGATTCGGGGACGTCGGTCAGGCCGTTTTCGTCCATGGCGTTGTAGATCGCCAAGCGGGCGCCCTCGAAGAGGAACTCGATCGCGTGCAGGATTCGCGGGCGCCACTCGGCCACCGTGATCAGCTCGATGACGTTGACCGCCTTGAGGATTTTGCCGCGGGCGTGGCGTAGGGCGGCGTGCGGGTCGGGGCGCCAGTCGAAGTGCTCGTACCAGTCGATCGGTTCGTTCAGATCGATCTGGTCCCAGGTGATCGCGCACTCGTCGAATTTACGGTGCGTGATTTCGACGTGCGTCAGCCCGAAGTCGAGGATCACCGGGCCGTCGGCGAACCAGCCCCGCTCGGCCATGTCCCACATGAGCCAGCTGGATCGCAGTTTCCGCCCGATGAGCCGCACAAACCTGGTGCGGTGAACGGCCGCGAGGGCTTCCGCGTCGTGGTGCCACGCGGGTTCATAGCCCTCGATACCGAGCACGATCATGATCCTCCGGGGGTCGGGGGACGATCGTACACATACCAGTGAGTAACCTGCCAAGACCATTTTTGGGTCTTTAGTCCGCTTTTGGGCGGCGGGCGGGGTGGTTGGACGGGGCCGATCCCCACTGACGGGGACCGGCCGCGTTCGGGAAATTACTTCGAGAGGGTGGTCCCGGTCGAGCGGAGGTTCTCGCAGGCCTCGACGACCCGCTTGGCCAGACCGTTCTCGGCCAGCTTGCCCCAGGCGCGGGGGTCGTACGCCTTCTTGTTGCCGACCTCGCCGTCGATCTTCAGGACGCCGTCGTAGTTCTTGAACATGTGGTCGGCGACCGGGCGGGTGAACGCGTACTGCGTGTCGGTGTCGATGTTCATCTTGACCACGCCGTAGTCCAGGGCGCCGTGGATCTCCGAGAGCAGCGAGCCGGAGCCGCCGTGGAAGACCAGGTCGAAAGGCTTCTCCTTGCCGTACTTGGCGCCGACCGCGTCCTGGATCTCCTTGAGGATCTCGGGGCGCAGCTTGACGTTGCCCGGCTTGTAGACGCCGTGCACGTTGCCGAAGGTCAGGGCCGTCATGTAGCGGCCCTTCTCGCCCAGGCCGAGCGCGGCGGCGGTGGCCAGGCCGTCCTCGACGGTCGAGTAGAGCTTGTCGTCGATCGCGGCGGAGACGCCGTCCTCCTCGCCGCCCACGACGCCGACCTCGATCTCGAGGATGATGTGCGCAGCCGCGGCGTCCTTGAGCAGTTCCTCGGCGATCTGCAGGTTCTCGTCGACCGGCACGGCCGAGCCGTCCCACATGTGCGACTGGAACAGCGGCGCGCGGCCGTTCGCGACCCGCTCCTTGGAGATCGCGAGCAGCGGGCGTACGTACTTGTCGAGCTTGTCCTTCGGGCAGTGGTCGGTGTGCAGCGCCACGCTGATCGGGTAGTTCTTCGCGACCTCGTAGGCGAACTCGGCCAGCGCCACGGCGCCGGTGACCATGTTCTTCACCGTGGGACCCGACACGTACTCGGCGCCGCCGGTGGAGATCTGGATGATGCCGTCGCTGCCGGCCTCGGCGAAGCCCTGCAGGGCCGCGTTGAGGGTCTGCGACGACGTCACGTTGATCGCCGGGTAGGCGAATGCGCCGGCCTTGGCGCGGTCGAGCATCTCGGCGTAGACCTCGGGAGAAGCGATGGGCATCGGTGCGCTCCTAGCTCAGTGCGTGTCGAAGACAGAGGGCAGGACCGCGCTGTCCTCCAGTTGGCAGTATTCCGCAGTCGCTCGGAGGGGGAGGGATTGGGGCGCATGCTAGGGGGAACTGGGGTCCAGAGAACGGCACGAGGGGAGCGCAAGATGACATACCCGGATGAAATCGACCTGGAGACCCCCGAGGCGGACGCCGCCGAGCAGGCCACCAGCGCCCGCCTCGAGGAAGACACCGACACGCCCACCGCCCTGGACGACGAGACCCCGGAGTGGGATGCCCAGGAGCAACACCGGGTCGTCGAGCTGGAGGACGACTACCGCTGACAAATCAGTCGCCGCAACGGATTTAGCGGGCCGATCATTGTCGGGTGCTGCTCACCCTGACGACGACCCACGCGCCCGCGACCGATCTCGGCTTCCTGCTGGTCAAGCACCCCGGCAAGGTGCATTCGTTCGACGTGCCCACCGGCACGGCGTATGTGATGTATCCCGAAGCGACCGACGACCGGTGCACCGCGGCGCTGCTGCTCGACGTCGACCCGCAGCGCTTGCGGGCCCAGCGCGACGCGTTCGACCTGGGGCAGTACGTGAACGATCGGCCGTACGCGGCCTCCAGCCTGCTCGCCGCCGCGCTCGCCAAGGTCTTCCGCAGCGCCCTGCGCGGCGTCTCGAAGGACCGCCCCGAGCTGGCCGCCCAGCCCATTCCGCTGGAGATCCGCGTGCCGGTGCTGCGCGGCACCGCCGAGCTGGCCACCCGCCTGTTCGAGCCGCTGGGCTGGCGGGTGACGGCCGAGCCGATCCCGCTGGAGCCGGCGATCGGCGGCGACAGCCGCTATCTCGACCTGCGGCTGACCGGCACGATCCGGCTCGCCGACGCGCTCAACCACCTGTATGTGCTGCTGCCCGTCCTGGACGACGCCAAGCACTACTGGGTCGCGCCCGACGAGATCGAGAAGCTGCTGCGCTCGGGCGAGGGCTGGCTGGCCGGCCACCCCGAGAAGGTGCTGATCGCCCGGCGGTACCTGGCGCACAAGCGGGCCTTCGCCGACTCCGCCCTGAAGCGGCTGGAGATCGACGACGAGCCGACCGGTGAGGAGGAGGCCGAGCTTCCGGTCGTACGCAAGGCGCCGCTCGCCGAGCAGCGTCGCGACGCGGTGCTGGCCGCCCTGCACGACGTCGACGCGGCTCGGGTGCTCGACCTCGGCTGCGGCGGCGGCGCCCTGCTCACCGCCCTGGTGAAGGACCGCCGGTTCACCGAGATCGTCGGCTGCGACGTCTCGGCGAAGGCGCTCGAGGTGGCCGCCCGCCGGCTCCGGCTGGACCGCCTGCCCGAGCGGCAGCGCGACCGCGTCAAGATCTGGCAGTCGGCGCTCACCTACCGCGACGACCGGCTGCGCGGCTACGACGCGGCCGTGCTCATGGAGGTCATCGAGCACGTCGACCCGCCGCGGCTGCCGGCCCTGGAGGCGAGCGTCTTCGGGCACGCCAAGCCGCGCGCGGTCGTGGTGACCACGCCGAACGCCGAGTACAACGTCCACTACGAGGGGCTGACCGGGATGCGGCACTCCGACCACCGCTTCGAGTGGACCCGCGCCGAGTTCCAGGAGTGGGCGATCAAAACCGCAGACCAGCATGCGTACGCGGTGAGCTTCCGGCCGGTCGGCGAGGAGCACGAGGCCACCGGCGCACCCACCCAGATGGCGATCTTCACGACGAAAGAGGAGGTGTCCGCATGATCGACGTACCGGAGCTCGCGCTCGTCGCGCTGGTCGGCATCTCCGGATCCGGCAAGTCGACCTTCGCCAAGAGCCACTTCAAGCCCACCCAGGTGCTGTCCTCGGACTACTTCCGCGGGCTGGTCGCCGACGACGAGAACGACCAGTCGGCCTCGGCCGAGGCCTTCGACGTGCTGCACTACGTGGCCGGCAAGCGCCTGGCCGCCGGGCGGCTCACCGTCGTGGACGCCACCAACCTGCAGCCGCACGCCCGGGCCGGGCTGGTCAAGGTCGCCAAGGAGCACGACGTGCTGCCGGTCGCGATCGTCCTCGACGTGCCCGAGGCGCTGGCCTGGGAGCGCACCCAGGGCCGGCCGGACCGTACGTTCGGCCGCCAGGTCCTCACCCGCATGCACCGTGACCTGCGCCGGTCGCTCGGCTCGCTGGCCCGCGAGGGTTTCCGCAAGGTGCACGTGCTGCGCGGGCCGGAGGAGATCGCGGCCGCCGAGATCCGCTACGAGAAGCTGTTCAACGACAAGCGGGAGCTGACCGGGCCGTTTGACATCGTCGGCGACGTGCACGGCTGCCTGCCGGAGCTCGTGACACTGCTCCGCAAGCTCGGGTACGAGGTCGTCCGCGATGACGCCGGGCGCGCTGTCAACGCCGTACACCATGATGGTCGGACTTTGATCTTCGTGGGTGACCTGGTCGACCGCGGGCCGGACTCGCCGGGCGTGCTGCGCCTGGTCATGGGCATGGTCGCGGCCGGAACGGCGATCTGCGTGCCGGGTAACCACGAGCAGAAGCTGGCCCGCAAGCTGAACGGGCGCAACGTGCAGCTCACTCACGGGCTGCCGGAGACGCTTGCCCAGCTGGAGCGCGAGCCGGCCGAGTTCGTCGGCGAGGTCAAGACCTTCATCGAGGGGCTGGTCAGCCACTACGTGCTCGACGGCGGCCGGCTGGTGGTCGCGCACGCCGGGCTCAAGGAGGCCTACCAGGGGCGGGCGTCCGGCCGGGTGCGCAGCTTCGCGCTCTACGGCGAGACGACCGGCGAGACCGACGAGTACGGACTGCCGGTCCGCTACCCGTGGGCGCGCGACTATCGCGGCTCGGCGGCGGTCGTCTACGGCCACACGCCGACCGTGACGCCGGAGTGGATCAACAACACGATCTGCCTCGACACCGGCTGCGTCTTCGGCGGCTCGCTGACGGCCCTGCGCTGGCCCTCTCGCGAGATCGTCGCGGTGCCGGCCGCCCGCGAGTACTACGCGCCCGTCCGGCCGCTGCTTCCGGAAATTTCGGAGAAGCCGGACGAGGGGCTGGACATCGCGGACGTGACCGGCCGTCGGCACATCGATTTCGGGTACGGACGGACGACCGTCCCCGCCGAGAACGCGGCCGCCGCCCTGGAGGTGATGAGCCGGTTCGCGCTCGACCCGGCCACCCTGGTGTGGCTGCCGCCGACCATGGCGCCCTGCTCGACGTCGACCCTGGAGGGTTACCTCGAGCACCCGTCGACGGCGCTGGCCGACATGCGCGCGGCCGGCGTCGGCAAGGTCGTGTGCGAGGAGAAGCACATGGGCTCGCGGGCTGTGGTCCGGGTGTCCCGGTCCGGCCTGGGCGACGCGATCTGGACGCGCACCGGGCGGCCGTTCTTCGGCCCTTCGCTGGACGGGCCGCTGCTGGCCCGGGTGCGTGCCGCCGCCGGCCCGCTCTTCGACGAGCTGGCGACGGAGTGGCTGCTCGTCGACGCCGAGCTGCTGCCGTGGTCGGCCAAGGCGGGCGGGCTGATCCGCGAGCGGTACGCCGGCGTGGGCGCGGCCGGACGGCATGCGCTGCCCGCCGCGCTCGCGGTGCTCGACCAGGTCGCGGCCCGCGGGCTGGACGTGGCCGGGCTGCGCGACCGGATCGAGCTGCGGTCCTCGGAGATCGACGGCTACTCGGCGGCCTACCGGGCCTACGTGCAGCCGACCGATGGCCTGACCGGGATCACGCTCGCGCCGTTCGCGCTGCTGGCCGGCGCCGGTGTCTCGTACGCGCGAAAGGACCATGGCTGGCACCTGGCGCAGGCGGACCGCCTGGTCGCGGCCGACCCGGAGCTGTTCACGCCCACCCGGCGGATGATCGTCGAGCTGGGCGACCCGGCGGCCGAGGCGGCCGCGACCGACTGGTGGCTCGCGCTGACCGCGGCGGGCGGCGAGGGCATGGTCGTCAAGCCGTACGACGGTCTGGCCGTCACCGCCGACCGGGGCCGGCTCGTGCAGCCCGGGGTCAAGTGCCGCGGCCGGGAGTACCTGCGGATCATCTACGGTCCGGAGTACACCCGTCCCGAGCAGCTGGCCGGCCTGCGGCAGCGCAACCTCGGCCGCAAGCGCAACCTGGCGCTGCGCGAGCACGGGCTGGGGCTCGCCGCCCTCGACCGGCTGGCCGACGGCGCGCCGCCGTGGCGCGTGCACGAACTGGTGTTCGCGATCCTCGCGACCGAGTCGGAGCCGGTCGACCCTCGTTTGTGAAAGGTATTCCACAGGATTCGCACAGGGTCCGGCTACCCAGCGGCCGGTACCCTCGTTTCTCGTGGACCTCCGTGCGCTGACCGAGCAACTCGCCTTCAACCCGTTGAGCCCGCAGGACCTGATTCACACCTTCGGGCTCATCGGTGTTGTGGCGATCATGTTCGCCGAGACCGGCCTGCTGGTCGGGTTCTTCTTCCCCGGCGACTCGCTGCTGTTCCTGGCCGGCGTGGCGTCCTCACCGGTGGCCGACTCGATTTTCGGGGCGAACAGCCGGGTCTCGTTCGCCGGCCTGCTGATCCTCGCGCCGATCGCCGCGATCATCGGTGCCCAGCTGGGCCACTGGCTCGGCGCGCGCTTCGGCCGGCGGATGTTCGACAAGCCCGACTCCCGGCTCTTCAAGAAGGAGTACGTGGAGAAGGCGGAGTATTACTTCGAGAAGTTCGGCCCGGCCAAGGCCGTGGTGCTCGCCCGCTTCATCCCGATCGTCCGCACGTTCCTCAACCCGGTGGCCGGCACCCTGGGCATGCCCGCCCGCCAGTTCTTCATGTGGAACGTGGTCGGCGCCGTCCTCTGGGTCGACGGCATCCTGATCATTGGGCACGCGCTCGCCCAGCAGATCTACAACGCCATCGGCGACAAGATCGACCACTACATCCTGCCGGTGGTCGCCCTGATCGTGCTGATCTCGGTGCTGCCGATCCTGATCGAGATTCTCCGCGAGCGGCGGCACAAGAAGAAGGCGGGCGACTCCGGCGACCCGGATGCGGCGGCCGCGATCGGCGTGGTGGCCGCGTCGAGCATCGCGGGCATCGTCGACTCGATCACCGAGGACGAGGAAGACGAGCAGCCACGTACGCCGCGGTCGCACCGCCGGCACTGACGCCGTTACTCGTACTTTCACGCCGGCGGGTCGGACCCGCCGGCGTGTTGCGTTCTGAGCTCAGGTGTTGCGTTCTGAGCTCAGGTGTTGCGTTTTGAGGTCAGACGGAGACCGCAGCCGACCCGGACAGCCGGTCGAGGAACTCCTCGGGGCAGTCGCGCAGGTTCTCCAGCCGGCCCGCGGCCAGCGCGCGGTAGGTCAGCTGGGCGGCCTCTTCCAGGTTGCGGGCCCGCTTGTGGGCCAGCTCCACCGAATCGCCCATCACCACACAGCCGTGATGGCTGAGCACCAGGCAGTCCGTGCCGTCGGCGGCCATCGCCGCGGTCAGCGCCGCGACCTCGGGGCCGCCGGGCAGCCGGAACGGCACCGTGGAGACCCGCCGCAGGTAGAAGGCGTGGTCGGTGGTGACGATCCGGATGTGCTCGCCGAGCGCGTCGAGCAGCAGGGCCGTCTGCGGGTGCAGGTGAACGACGGCGTTGACGTCGGGACGGGCCCGATACAACGCCAGGTGCAGGGCGAGCTCGCTGGTCGGCTCGACGCGCGCCGGCGGCAGGGCACCGACCGTCGCCGGTTCGCCGTCGACGATCCGGACCGGGGCGAACGTGCCCCGGCTGAGCCGGTCGAGCCAGGAACCGCTCGCGGTGACCCAGATCGCGTCCTCGTCCGGTATCCGGGCGGACAGGTTGCCGCCCGATCCGACGACCAGGCCGGACTGGACCACGTCGTAGCCCACGTGCGCGAGCTGATCGCGCAGATCACCCGGAACGTAGTTCATCCGTGACTCCTCGGGTCCGGGGGTGGACTGGAGGGGCGAGGACTTCAGCCTGGCGTCACGCCCCCATGACGGTGACGCCAGGCGTATCCGCTGCTCTGAGCTGTCAGCGGGCCTTCTTGGTAGCCCGCTTACGCGGCGGGGTCAGCAGATCGGCGATTGTCGCGATCGCCGTCGGCACGAGGCGGTAGTACGCCCACACGCCGCGCTTCTCCCGCTCCAGGAGGCCGGCCTCGGTCAGAATCCGCAGGTGGTGGCTCACGGTCGGCTGCGAGAGGCCCAGGGGGGCCGTCAGGTCGCAGACGCACGCCTCGCCGTCCGTTGCGGACTGGATGAGGCTCAGCAGCCGCAGCCGCGCCGGGTCGGCGAGTGCCTTGAGCACTCCCGCCAGCCGCTCGGCGTCGGCACGTTCAATTGGCTCGCCGGCAAGCGGCGAGATCTGAGGCATTGTCATTTCCGCCAACGCAGTTCCCACGATCTCCATCCTTCCACCAACTGCATCGATTCTCCTGCATGTACGCAGGAACGAACCGGCTGACTTTCAGGCCAGAAGGCCGATCTCGATCACCTTGTCGGTCGATCGAGGAGGGCCGACAACCCGAACTCTCGAACGACCTTTAGGCATGTCCCGAAGTCGGTCTCTGCCTCCTGCAACGCCTCAGCCGCCGTCTGGTCGCTGCCCGTGCGTGTCGAGCTCTCGATCCCCGCCCCCAGGGTGAGGTGCCCCACATTGTCAATTCGTCGATCGGTTTCGGGTCGCTGATCCGTTTTTGGCGAGGTCCGCACCAACCTCGCCGTTGTCATCCCGCCACGCTGCGCGATCTCTCGGCCGAGGCGGCTCGGCACGAGAACTTCACGACCCGATGAAAGCACGGCGCCACGCTCCGCGACGGACAATTCAGTGATGAATTTACGCAGGTCGTGGCGTGCTTCCATCCATCGAGCGTACTGGCTGGAACGAAACAGGCACCTTTCGCCCCGCCGGGGCGGAACGCGACTATTGACACACAGCTCTGGGTGAATCTGAAAATAAACCTAACTGTTACCCTGGTCCCTTTCGCCCGTTCCCGGAACCATCGATGCAGCTCAAAGCTCCTATGTCCCGCGTCACAGGTCGGCGAGGCGACAGATCACCCGGTCGTGGCGCTGAGAGGGTGCTGTGAATCGCCCGATCGGCGTTTACCCATCCAGCGAAAAACACCCTCCGACCGGATGGGTAAGAACTACCCGGACAGCCGATGGGGTGACGTCGGTCGCAGCCAAAGCTACCCGTTCGGGTGACCCATGGCGGTCGATGCGAGACACCCCGTGAGCAGTTACTCCGTCGGCCGAGCCCAGAAATCTTCGTCCCCGGCGGGGGTGGGGCGGGCCGGATCGGGGGTCTGGTTCGGGGGTTCGCCCGGCCCAGTGTCACCCGGCGGAGCGAACGACCGGTCGTCGGCCAATCCGGCGGGGCGCGCGAAGGGCGAGTTGCCGCCCGGCTTCGGCGTCTCGGCATCGGCTGCGGGTTGGGCCGCGGCTTCGCTCGTCGCCGCCGGCGGGGCGATCCCAGGCCCTTGTGGGCCGCTCTCAGCCGCTAACTCGCTCTCCGCCATCGGTGGGCCGCCCTGAGCCGCAGGATCGCTCTCAGTCGCCGTCACGCCACTCTCGGCCGCTCGGGCGATGCTCTGAGCCGCCGGGGCGCTCTCAGCCGCCGGGGCGCTCTCAGCCGCCGGGGCGCTCTCAGCCGCCGGGGCGCCCTGGATCTGGGGGGTGGGTGCCGCCGGCCGGGCCCAATCCGAGTGCGCCTCGTGGCCGGGCGGCGCCACCGGGTAACCGGGGCCGTAGGCAGGCGGGCCATAACCGGCCGGCGGCGGTGCCGTGGGCGGGCCATAGTAGCCGTAGGCCGGCGGCATCACACCCTGCCCGGCAGCAGCAGGCGGCTGACCGTAGGGCGGCGCCGGCGGGTATGGACCGGTGCCAGGAGGCGGCGGATAGAAGACGGCACCCGGCCCGGGCGGGTAGGGCGTAGCGCCTGGCACCGGCGGGTAAGGCACGGCACCCGGTGCGGGCGGGTAGGGGCCTGGGCCCGGGGCGGCTGGCGCGGAGGCCGGCCCCGCGAAACCCGGCGCGGGCGGGGCCGAGGCGGCCGGCGGGGCCGACGCGGGGGCATATCCGCCCAAAGCGGGCGGGGCTGAGGCGGGGCCGAAGACGTTCGGGTCGGGGGCTCCGGGCTGGCCGAAGACGGGCGTGGGACCGTAGCCGGCGGCCGGCGCGGGCTGGGGGTAGCCGGAGATGGCCGGGTAGCCGGGGGCCGGGCCGTAGCCCGGGGCCGCGGGGTTGGTGCTGCCGTACTGCGGGAGGGCGCTGAACGGCGCCTCCGGGGGCGCGGCCCGACGGAAGAAGACCTTGGGGGCGGCCAAAATCAGGATCGCTACCAGCCCGTACGCAAGGATTTGTGCCACGGCGAGGGTGACGTTCACGCCGAGCCAGCCACTCGGGTAGGCCCGGGAAAGCTGTTGGCCGACCGACCAGGGTGACGTCTCGCCGCCCCGCTCCGCGGCCACCGTGATCAGGGCAGCCGCCCCGGTCAGCGCGCCGAGGCCGCAGAAGACGAGGGTCGTGACGCGGGCGGTGTTGCTGCCCCGGCGCAGGGCGAGGCCGAGCACCACGTAGAGAGCGAACAGGATCACCCCGATCGCCAGCGCGACCGCCGCGCCGAGCCAGACGACGGCGACGTAGGTGTCCGGGTTGGGGCCGGAGAGCTGCTCGAACGAGCCCGACGTCGCATCGATGGCGGCCCGGAAGCGGCTGACCGTGCCCGGCACCACGGCGATCGTCGTGATCGCATAGATCAGCCCGGCCGCCGCCATCACCCAGAGCAGGACGGCAGCGACCGACACGACCGGCGGCCGGCCGGCGGGTGAGGCCGGTGCGACGGCCGGCGACATGGCTGGCGGCGGCATGGTTGGGTACGACATCGACGACTCCCCAAGGTGGTCCGTTGCGCCCGAACCTACCCGCGCCGCCGCCTGATCGCGGGGGAACCCGCCCTCCGACACGGCGACGCCCCGCCCTCATCAAGCGGGCGGGGCGCGAGGCCGAGCAGGTCAGGCCGGGTTGGCCGGCGGTCGCTCCTCGTCGGGAGGAGTTTGACCGGGAGTCAGCTTGGTGGTCGGATCCGCCGACCCGGGCGACAGCTGAGTCGTCGGGTCGCCGGCGGACGGCTGCTCCGGAGCGAGGTACGTGGTCTCGTCCCCGGACGGGGGCTGGCTCGGAGCGGGCTCGGAGGGCGGCTGCGCCGGCGGGAAGTAGGTCGTCGGCTCAGCGGACGGGTCCTGCCCCGGCGCGAGACTGGTCGTAGGATCGGCCGCCCCGGGATACGACGGCAACTGGCCCGGGGCCAGCTGCGTGGTCGGCGGCTCGGCCGGCGACCCGGGATAAGGAGGCTGGCCCGGCGCCGGTTGGCCGGAAGTCGGCTGACCCGGATAGGGCGGCAACCCGGGAGCCGGCTGCCCCGGCTGTCCCTGCGGCCCATACGGGTTGGGTTGCCCATACGCCGGATACCCCGGCTGCTGACCCGGCTGCTGAGCCGGATATCCAGGCTGCTGGGCCGGATACCCGGACTGAGCCGGATACCCTGGTTGCGCTGGATACCCTGGTTGCGCTGGATACCCGGGCTGAGCCGGATACCCGGGCTGGCCCGGAGCCGGATACCCCGGATAGGACACCGCTCCCTCCCAGCCCGCCGCCGGCTTCCGGAAGAAGTCGTTGGAGGCCGGCAGCGCCAGCAGGATGATCGTGCCCAGGATGGCGATCAGCGTGAGCACCGTGATCGTCGTGGTCACCGCGGTGTACCAGGACGGCAGCGCGTCGGCCAGCCGCGACTGGATCTCCGCCTGAGTCGGCCCGGCCCGGTTGCCCGAGCCGTTCTCCAGCGACCCGGTCAGCGCGCCGCTGCCCAGTCCCGCCCCGACGCAGCAGAGCGAGATGCCGCCGATCACCCAGGTGGTGATGCGGGCCCCGTTCTTGCCTCGGCCGTCGAGCAGGCCGAGAATCACGAACCCGGCAGCGAAGAGCACGTTGATCACGGCGCCGACCGAGTAGGCGACCGCGACGACCGTGCCGCCCTCGTTGCTGAGCCCCGTGTTGGCGTACAGGTCGTTGATGGCGTCCTTGACCTTGCTCAGCGTGGCGAAGACGAGGATCGCGTTGATCACCTCGAAGGCCGCCACCAGATACAGCAGGTAGGACGCGACCGTCACGACCGCGGGTCGCGTCTTGGGGGCGGGCGCCGGGTATCCGGGCGCCGCATAGCTCGGAACGGTCACTGTTCCCCCTATCTTGATCCACTCACGGTATCGAGCTTCCGCCACATTCGCGACCGCGCTGCGCGCGGCGGCACGTTATGGCAACATCGGGCGACGATGGCCGAAATATCCGGAAATAGGTCGCCTGGTTGAGGGGCTACGCGAGGCGATCGAGAGCCCTACACTTCCCATCGTGGCGTGCGCCGAGCAGCAGAGTCCTCCGGCGTCGCCCCCTGCCCGCAGGAGTCGCCCGCCCCGCCAACGGAGAGCCGGGGCCGAGGCAGACCGCATCCGGGCACCCAACCCATTACGCAGGCCGCGTGACCACACCGCGGCCGCCCCAGACCTGTTAAGGACCGGTGAGTCCCATGCCGCACGCCGACACCCTGACCGTCGTTCACCATGACGACACCCGTACCAGGTTCAAAGACGTCCGATACCAACTGCACCGCGACGGCATCCGGATCTGGTCGGAGGAGGGTGAGCACGACGTCACCGACGTCCTCATGACGGAGGCCTACCGCCAGCGAGAGACGAAGCAGTAAGAAAGACGCAGCAGCAAGAAAGCGGCCCCGGGGAGACCCGGGGCCGTTTCGCGTCAGGCGCGCGAGACCGTGAGCCCCTCCTTGTGGGCGCCGAGGTCGACGATCACCGTGTCGCCGTCCCGGATCTCGCCGGCGAGCAGCGCCTTGGCCAGCAGGTCCCCGATCGAGGACTGCACGAGCCGGCGCAGCGGCCGGGCCCCGTAGATCGGGTCGTACCCGTGCTCCCCCAGCCAGTCGACCGCCGCCGGGGTGACCTCGAGCCGCAGCCGCCGCTCGGCCAGCCTGGTCCGCAACCTGGTGAGCTGGATGTCCACGATCGCCGTGAGATCCGCCTTGGTCAGCGCGTGGAACACCACGATGTCGTCCAGCCGGTTGAGGAACTCGGGCTTGAAGTGCGCCCGCACCACGGCCAGCACCTCGTCCCGCCGCTCCTCGTCGCCCATCGTGAAGTCGGCCGCCTGCGACCCGAGGTTCGAGGTGAGCACCAGGATCGCGTTGCGGAAGTCGACCGTACGGCCCTGCCCGTCGGTGAGCCGCCCGTCGTCGAGCACCTGCAGCAGCACGTCGAAGACGTCCGGGTGCGCCTTCTCCACCTCGTCGAGCAGCACCACGCTGTACGGCCGGCGCCGCACCGCCTCGGTGAGCTGCCCGCCCTCCTCGTAGCCGACGTAGCCGGGCGGGGCGCCGACCAGCCGGGCGACCGAGTGCTTCTCGCCGTACTCGCTCATGTCGATGCGGACCATCGCGCGCTCGTCGTCGAAGAGGAACCCGGCCAGCGCCTTGGCCAGCTCGGTCTTGCCGACGCCGGTCGGGCCGAGGAACAGGAAGCTGCCGGTCGGCCGGTCGGGGTCGGCGATGCCGGCCCGGGCCCGCCGCACCGCGCCGGCCACCGCGGCCACCGCCTCCTGCTGGCCGATGACGTTGGCCTGCAGCGATTCCTCCATGCGCAGCAGCTTGGCGGTCTCGCCCTCCATCATCCGGCCGGCCGGAATGCCGGTCCACGAGGAGATGACCTCGGCGATGTCGTCGGCGCCGACCTCCTCCTTGACCATCGGCGGCTCGGTCTTCTCCTCCTCGTCGTCGGCCGCGGCGCTGGCGATCTCGTGCTCGAGGGCGGGGATCTCCTGGTACTGCAGCCGAGACGCCTTCTCCCACTCGGCGTCGCGCTGCGCCCGCTCCAGCTCGGCCCGGGTCTCGTCGAGCCGCTTCTTGAGCTCGCCGACCCGGTTGAGGCCGCCGCGCTCGCGCTCCCACCGGGCGTTCAGCGCGGTGAGCTCCTCCTCCCGGTCGGCCAGGTCACGCTCGAGGCGGGCCAGCCGGTCGCGGGAGGCCGGGTCGGTCTCCTTCTCCAGCGCCAGCTTCTCGACCCGCATCCGGTCGACCGTGCGCTGCAACTGGTCGAGCTCGACCGGCCGGGAGTCGATCTCCATGCGGAGCCGGGAGGCGGCCTCGTCGATCAGGTCGATCGCCTTGTCCGGCAGGAACCGGTCGCTGATGTAGCGGTCGGAAAGGGCGGCCGCCGCGACCAGCGCGGCGTCGGTGATCTGCACCCGGTGATGCGCCTCATACCGGCCCTTGAGCCCGCGGAGGATGCCGATCGTGTCCTCGACCGTCGGCTCGCCCACCACGACCGGCTGGAAGCGCCGCTCCAGCGCCGGGTCCTTCTCGATGTGCTCGCGGTACTCGTCGAGCGTGGTCGCGCCGACCATCCGCAGTTCGCCGCGGGCCAGCATCGGCTTGAGCATGTTGCCGGCGTCCATCGAGCCCTCGCCCTTGCCGGCGCCGACGACCGTGTGCAGCTCGTCGAGGAAGGTGACGACCTGCCCGTTCGAGCCGCGGATCTCCTCGAGGACGCTCTTGAGGCGCTCCTCGAACTGGCCGCGGTACTGCGCGCCGGCCACCATCGCGCCGAGGTCGAGCGAGACCAGCTTCTTGTCGCGCAGGGTCTCCGGCACGTCGCCGGCCACGATCCGCTGGGCCAGGCCCTCGACGATCGCGGTCTTGCCGACGCCCGGCTCGCCGATCAGCACCGGGTTGTTCTTCGTACGCCGGGAGAGCACCTGCACCACCCGGCGGATCTCGGCGTCCCGGCCGATCACCGGGTCGATCTTTCCGTCGCGCGCCAGAGCCGTTAGGTCGACGCTGTACTTCTCCAGCGCCTGGTAGGTCTGCTCGCCGTCGGCGGTGGTCACCCGGCGCTCGCCGCCGCGCACCTGAGGGAAGGCCGCGACCAGCGATTCCTCGGTGGCGCCGACGCCCTTGAGCGCCCGGCCGACCGCGCCGCCGACCCGGGCGAGGCCGGCCAGCAGGTGCTCGGTGGACACGTACTCGTCGCCGAGCGGCTGCGCGATCAGCTCGGCCTCGCCGATCGCGTTGACGAACTCCCGGGACAGCGAAGGCTCGGCGGTGCTGGCGCCGCGGGCCGAGGGCAGTTGCTCGATGGCACGCACCGCGGCCCGGCGCACGTCGGCCGGGTTGGCCCCGACGGCGCGCAGCAGGGCCGGCGCGGTGGAGCCGCCGGTGTCCAGCAGCGAGAGAAGCAGGTGCCACGGTTCCACGGTGGCGTGCCCGCGACGGCCCGCGTCGGCAACGGCACCGGTGATGACGTCGCGGCTCTTGGTGGTCAAACGTTCGGCGTTCATCTGCTCCCCAACTTGAGCGGCTTCCACTCAACTCTAAGAGCCTAGGTCCACCTCGACAACGTCACAGGCAGAACCACCGTGACGGACGACACCAACGCTTCCGGTCGGCACCCCGGACCGCCGTAACGTAACGAATCATGGCCGTAGTACCCCTGACCCGCCGGCTTCTCCCGCTCTCGCTCATCTTCATTGTGGTCGGCCTCGGCACGTCCTTCGTCGGGCCGTATCTCGCGCTCTTCCTCACCGACGCGGTGCACGCCGGCCCGCTGCGCACCACGGCCTTCCTGATCGTCACGCCGATCGCCGGTGTCGCGGTGTCCTGGCTGATCGGCCGGGCGTCGGACCGTCGCCCGATCCGGCGGCAGCTGCTGATCACCGCGGCGCTCGCCGGGACGGTCGGCGCGCTACTCACGGCCGTCCTGCGGAACTACTGGGCGGTGCTTGCGGTCACCGTGACGCTCACCGCGGTCGCCGGGTCACTCTTTCCGCAGAGCTTCGCGTACGCCCGGCAGGTCCTGCAGCAGAGGGACGCGTCCCGAGCCGCCTTCGGGATCAGCGCGCTGCGCACCCTGTTCTCGGCGGCTTGGGTCGGCGGCCCGCCGCTGGGCGCCCTGATCCTCGCCGCCCACGGCTTCGGCTGGACCTACGGCCTGGCCGGCGCCCTGTACCTGGTGGGCGCCCTGCTGATCGTCGGCTGGCTGCCCAAGGTCGCGACCCCGGTGACCGGGGTGGCCGAGGCCCCGTCCGAGTCCGGCGCGGCGACCCGCCCAGCCGCGCTCTTCCTGATCATCGCGAGCTTCGTGGCGGTCAGCACCGCGAACACGCTCAACGTCCAGGCCATGTCGCTGTTCGTGCAGCACGACCTGGGCGGCTCGATCCGCGAGGCCGGCCTGATCCTGGGCATCTGCGCGGCGCTCGAGATCCCGATGATGCTGACCCTGGGCGCGCTCGCCACCCGCGTCCCGGTCCGTCGGCTGATCTTCGTGGGCGTCTTCTGCGCGGTGGCGTACCACGCGATCGCGGTGTCGGCGACGCACGTCTGGATGCTGGCCGCCGCCCAGGTGCCGCAGGCGATGGTCATCTCGACGGTCGGCGCGCTGGGCATCTCGTACGTCCAGGACCTGATGCCCGCCCACCCGGGCCGTGCCACCACCATGGTCACCAACACGTTCCCGCTCGGGCAGATCCTGGCCGCGCCGCTCTTCGGCCTGGCACAGCACTTCGACTTCCGCCTCGCGTACGTCTTCAACCTGGTGCTCTGCGGTGCCGGCCTGCTATTGCTGGTCGCCAGCGGCCGGGTCCGCCCGCAACCCCGGGTGGTCGAGCGAACCCCGGCGATGTCCGCCGCGTAGGCATCCGGTTGTCGCCCGCCGACAACTCCGCGCCCGCGTCTTATCGCAGGTGAATGACGCTGCCGGCGGCACTGCTCAAAGCTACTAACCAGTATCCGATTGTGACCCTGTAACACTTCCGAAGTACCTTGCGGCGCGCTAGCGTTCGGCTCCGGAAAGTGTGTGTTATTCGGACTTTATCGGCGGGGCGGCGACGTGACAGTGCGCGAGTCGGCTTTCTACGGGTTTGCGAACCCGGTCGATCCTCGGCCGGAGGAGCTGCAGGCATGGGCTTATCACCCCGAGTCCGTGCCGCTCGACGCCATGCCTCCCGACTGGGATCTGTTGATCTCCGGTGACGTCCTGGCACCCACGCTTTTCGAGCTGGCGATGGACAGGCAGTGCCCGGCGCGCCGCTTCGCCCAGCACTGCATGTACATCTACGCCGCCGACGGCGTCCGGCAGAATGCGTCCAGCCAGCGCAAGCGCCGCCTCAAGAAGTATGTCGAGCGCGCCGAGGAGGTCGGCGACGAGCCGATGTCGATCTGGGCGCACAACTGCCGCGTGCTGATGAGCCGGCCGGAGGCGTTCGACTACGCGGAGTGGATCGAGGGCGGCCTGGTCCGCCACCCCCGCCGGCTGGGCATGTTCGGCCGCACGACGGGCGGCGGCACGTTCGGGCGCTGATCAGTCGACGAAAACGGCCCTCCGCGCGGAGGGCCGTTTCTATTTGTCGGCGACACGGCTTCTACTTGTCGGCGGCCCGGCGCGGGCGCCACACCACGAGGGCCGTCGACGGGCGCTCCTGGCGGACCAGGTCACGACCCGCGTACGGGCTCTCCAACTGGGCGATCCGGGCGTACGCCTCCTCGAGCTCGGCCCGCAACTCCTGCAGTTGCTGCTGGAGGTCGCCGACCATCTGCTCGAGGCCGATGATCCGCTTGATCCCGGCCAGGTTGACGCCGTCGTCCTGGCTCAGCCGCTGCACCTCGCGCAGCAGCGCGACATCCCGCTCGCTGTACCGCCGGCCGCCGCCGCCCGCCCGGCCCGGCTGCACCAGCCCGAGCCGGTCGTACTGACGAAGGGTCTGCGGGTGCATCCCGGCCATCCGTGCGGCGACGGAGATGATCAGGACCTTCGCATCGGAAGCCTGCTCCACCGAGATGTGGATCTCTTCATACATGCGCCACCTCCCGATCAGGACCTAACTGCTCCGGCGCACGCGCGCCTCGAGCCGTTCCCGCCCAGCCGGCGGGGTCAGTTTCGCGAAACGCTCCAGTGCGTCGCGTGCTTCCCCCGTGACACCGTCGGGCACCTGCACGTCGACCGTGACGATCAGATCCCCGGGTGGTCCGTTCTTGCGGGCCACGCCCTTGCCCCGGGCCCGCAGCTTGCGCCCGCTCGGCGTGCCGGGCGGGACCCGCATGGTCACCGGGCCGTCCAGCGTGGGCACCCGCAGGTCGGCGCCGAGCACCGCCTCGGCGATGCTGATCGGCAGGGTCAGCGTGAGGTCGTCCCCGCTGCGCCCGAAGATCTCGTCCGGCCGGACGCCGACCTGCACGTACAGGTCGCCGGCCGGGCCGCCGCGGTCGCCGGGCTCGCCCCGGCCACTCAGCCGGATCCGCTGCCCGTCGGCCACGCCCGCCGGGAAGCGGACGTTGATCGTGCGGGTCTTGGTGACCCCGCCGGTGCCGCGGCACTCCGAGCACTTCTCGTCGACGATCGTCCCGGCGCCCTGGCACTCGCGGCACGGCTCGGAGAAGCTGAACGAGCCCTGGTTCCGCGAGATCAGGCCGCTGCCGTTGCAGTGCGGGCAGGTCCGCGGCGAGGTGCCGGGCTTGGCCCCGCTGCCGTGGCAGGTGTCGCACTCGCCGGCCGACCGCAGCGTCAGCGGCAACGTCGTGCCGCGGACCGCCTGGGGGAAATCGAGGGTCACCTCGGTCTCCACGTCCCGCCCGCGGCGTGGGCCGCGCCGGGCCGCGCCGCCGCCCGGACCCCCGCCCGAGAAGATCGAGCTGAAGATGTCCGAGAACCCCGCACCGCCGAAGCGCCGGTCGCCCGCGCCGCCCGCCGCGCCGGCGTTGGAGAACCCGCCGAACAGGTCGGACGGGTCGAACTGCTGACCGCCGGAGCGCGCCCCACGGCGGAACGCGCCCGAGCCGAACAGCGAGCGCATCTCGTCGTACTCTTTGCGCTTCTTGTCGTCGGAGAGCACGTCGTACGCCTCGGAAGCGGCCTTGAACTTCTCCTCGGCCTCCCGGTTGTCCGGGTTCCGGTCGGGGTGCAGATCGCGGGCGAGCTTGCGGTACGCCTTCTTGATCTCGTCGGTTGAGGCGGACTTGTTCACGCCCAGCACGGCGTAGAAGTCCTTCTCGAGCCAGTCCTTCGAGCTCATCTCGTCCACCTCCTCCTAGCGGTAGTCCCGCCCACCGCCAAGCGGTGAGCGGGACGAGCTCCGCCGACTGATAGTCCAGGCTTGGGTAGAGGCACAGCCTCCGCCGACTGATAGTCCAGGCTTGAGTAGCGGCACAGCCTGTGAGATCACTCCGGGTCGGCCACCGCGACCAGGGCGGGCCGCAACAGCCGCTCGCCCAGCGTGTAGCCCCGGCGCATCACCTCGACGCAGGTCGGCTCCGTGACGTCGGCCGACGTCTGGTGCGCGACCGCCTCGTGGCGGTTCGGGTCGAACGCGTCGCCCTTCTCGCCGATCGCGGTGAGCCCGAGCTTGCCGGTCACCGCGGTGAGCGATTCCGCCACCGAGGCGAACGGCCCGACCAGGTCGCCGTGCTCGCGGGCCCGGTCGATGTCGTCGAGCACCGGCAGCAGCGCGGTCAGCACCGCACCCGTGGTGAGCTCGGCGGCGGCCGCCCTGTCCCGGTCGACCCGCTTGCGGTAGTTGGCGTACTCGGCCGTGATCCGCTGCAGGTCGTGCGTGCGCTCGTCGAGCTCGGCGCGCAACGCCTCGAGCTCGGCCCCGAGGGCGGGCTGCTTGGGCTCCTCCTCCGCGGGGACCGCGGCGCCGTCCTCCGGGTCGGCGGCGCGGTGGGCGCCGCCGCCCGGCTTCTCCTTGACCTCGTCGGAGCCTTTCGCCTTCGCCTCGGCCTTCGGGTCTATCTTGCGGCGGTCCCGGATGACGACCCGCTCGGTCGCCTGACCGTCGTTCTCGTCGTCCGCGGCAGTCACTTCTTGTCGTCCTCCACGATCTCGGCGTCCACCACGTCGTCGCCGCCGCTACCACCGGCCGCCGGGCCGGCGCCGGTCGCGCCGCCGGGGGCCTGGGTGCCGTCGGCGCCGCCGGTGGCCGCCTGGGTCCCGTCACCGCCCTGCGAGTAGAGCTGCGAGCCGGCCTCCTGGGAGACCTGCGAGAGCCGCTCGTGGGCCGCCTTGATCTTCTCGATGTCCGAGCCGCCGAGCGCGCCCCGGAGCTCGCCGAGCGCGTCGCCGATCTTGCTCTTGCTGTCCTCCGACAGCTTGTCGCCGCTCTCGGCCAGGAACTTCTCGGTCTGCCACTGCAGCTGCTCGGCCAGGTTGCGGGTCTCCGCGTCCTCGCGGCGCTTCTTGTCCTCGTCCGCGTGGTCCTGGGCGTCGCGCATCATCCGCTCGATGTCGTCCTTCGGCAGCGCGGAGCCGCCGGTGATCGTCATCTTCTGCTCCTTGCCCGTGCCCAGGTCCTTGGCGGACACGTGCACGATGCCGTTCGCGTCGATGTCGAAGGAGACCTCGATCTGCGGTACGCCGCGCGGGGCCGGCGCGATGCCGCTGAGCTCGAAGGTGCCGAGCTTCTTGTTGTACGCCGCCATCTCGCGCTCGCCCTGGAAGACCTGGATGAGCACCGAGGGCTGGTTGTCGTCGGCGGTCGTGTAGACCTCGGAGCGGTGCGCCGGGATCGTCGTGTTCCGCTCGACGAGCTTGTGCATGATGCCGCCCTTGGTCTCGATGCCCAGCGACAGCGGGGTCACATCGAGCAGCAGGACGTCCTTGACCTCGCCCTTGAGCACGCCGGCCTGCAATGCGGCACCCACGGCGACGACCTCGTCCGGGTTGACGCCCTTGTTGGGCTCCTTGCCGGTGAGGCTCTTGACCAGCTCGGTCACGGCCGGCATCCGGGTCGAGCCGCCGACCAGGATGACGTGGTCGATGTCGGAGAGCTTGACATCAGCGTCCTTGATGGCCGACTCGAACGGGCCCTTGCAGCGGTCGAGCAGGTCCTGCGTCATGCGCTGGAACTCGGCCCGGGAGAGCGACATGTCCAGGTGCAGCGGGCCGTCGGGGCCGGCCGTGATGTACGGCAGGTTGATGCTCGTGGTGGTCGCCGCGGACAGCTCGATCTTCGCCTTCTCGGCGGCCTCGCGCAGACGCTGCAGGGCCATCTTGTCGGCGCCCAGGTCGATGCCGTGCTCGCCGCGGAAGGTCTTGACCAGGTGGTCGATGATCCGCTGGTCCCAGTCGTCGCCGCCCAGGTGGTTGTCGCCCGAGGTGGACTTGACCTCGATCACGCCGTCGCCCAGCTCGAGCAGCGAGACGTCGAAGGTGCCGCCGCCGAGGTCGAAGACCAGGACGGTCTGCTCCTTGGAGCCCTTGTCCAGGCCGTACGCGAGAGCGGCGGCGGTGGGCTCGTTGACGATGCGCAGGACGTTCAGCCCCGCGATCTCGCCGGCCTCCTTGGTGGCCTGCCGCTGCGCGTCGTTGAAGTAGGCCGGGACGGTGATGACCGCGTCGGTGACCTGCTCGCCGAGGTACGCCTCGGAGTCGCGCTTGAGCTTCATCAGCACCCGCGCGGAGATCTCCTGCGGGGTGTACTTCTTGCCATCGATGTCGATCGACCAGTTGGTGCCGATCTCCCGCTTGACCGAGCGAATCGTCCGGTCGGGGTTGGTCACCGCCTGGCGCTTGGCGACCTCGCCGACGAGCACTTCACCGTTACGGGCGAAGGCGACGATCGACGGAGTCGTCCGGGAGCCCTCCGCGTTGGCGATGACGGTGGGCTCGCCTCCTTCCAGAACGCTGACGCAGGAGTTCGTGGTGCCGAGGTCGATGCCGACCGCACGTGCCATGGTGTGTTCCTCGCTTCAGGGACAAGGTTGAGTGGAACCGACTCAATGATGCCACGGGGTCGCCACCCGTCAAATCCAAGTTGAGCCAACTCGGCGCAAGAACGTCCTCCCGCCAGCACCTCGGTAGATACCTGTCCGGTCACGGCATACCGGTACCAGTTGTCCTGCATGCATAGATCAGGCACTCTTTACGCGTGACGACGCACGGTGACGCGGTCGGTCCATCGGCCCTTTCCGCCGTGGACGCCGCAACGCAAGAGCCTGCCGGATCGGACGAGAAGGGCCTGACGAGCGCGGTTTCGACCGATGCCGGGAACAACTCTGATGCTACGGATGCCGTCGTGTCACCCATCCAACCGCCCCACCCACCACCCAAAAGCGGACTAAAGGCTGATAGCTCACATCCGGATCCAGCGGACGACGAGCCGTCGCCCGCCCCCGAGCCGATCGCGGAGAGTGATCAAAACCTTAAGGGCGAGTTAGCGGCGGAGGCCCCCAACCCTGATGATCATGAGTCGGTAACCGAGAATTCACCCGCCCCGGAAAGCGGACAAAACGCCGCCACGCCGGGCGAGGATGAGACAACGATCACCGGGCCGACCGACCCGCCCGTTGCTGTCGAGCCGGTTACTGGCGAGGCCGCTGAGCCCTCGGCGGCGGTTGAGCCGTATGTCGGCGAGCCCGTGATCGCCGAGCCGCCGGCCGCCGTCGGGCGGCTCGCCACGGCGCTGAGCCAGCTCCGGGCGGCGATCGGCGGCGCGCCGTACCCGCTGGTCATGCCCTCGGCCGAGGAGGCCCGCCGGGTCGGTGCCGCGCTCGTCGCCCAGCTCGACGACTACCTGCTGCCCCGGCTGGCTCGGCTGGACGCACCGTTGCTCGTGGTGGTCGGCGGCTCCACCGGTGCGGGCAAGTCCACCCTGGTCAACAGCCTGGTCCGGGCCCCGGTCAGCGTCGCCGGGGTGCTGCGCCCGACGACCCGCTCGCCGGTGCTGGTCAGCAACCCGTCCGACCTGCCCTGGTTCCGTCAGGGCCAGCTGCTGCCGGGCCTGGTCCGCACGCCGGAGTCCAGCGCCGATCCCCGTACGCTCCAGATCGTGTCCGCCCCCGCCCTCGGCTCCGGCCTCGCCTTCCTGGACGCGCCGGACATCGACTCGGTGGTCGAGGGCAACCGGAAGCTGGCCGCGCAGCTGCTCGCCGCCGCCGATCTGTGGCTGTTCGTGACTACCGCGGCCCGGTACGCCGACAACGTGCCCTGGGAGCTGCTGACCACCGCCCGGCTGCGCGGCACCGTGATCGCGCTCGTGCTCGACCGGGTGCCCGGCGAGGCAGCCGGCGAGGTCACCGCCCACCTGCGGGAGATGCTGGCCGCCCGGAACCTGGGCGCCGCCCCGCTGTTCGTGCTGCCGGAGACCACGCTGGACGGCCAGGGGCTGATCGCCGAGGACGTGATCGGGCCGCTGCACGACTGGTTCGGGCAGCTCGCGGCCTCCGCCACCGCCCGGTCGGCGGTCGTCCGGCAGACCCTGGACGGCGCGCTGGCGGCGCTCGGCCCGGCCGTCGCCGGGTTGGCCGACGCGGCCGACGAGCAGGCGGTGGCCGCCCGCGCGCTGGACGAGCGGGTCACGGTCGCCTACCGCACCGCCCGGCAGACCGTGGTCGAGGGGCTGCGCGACGGCCGGCTGCTGCGCGGCGAGGTGCTCGCCCGCTGGCAGGAGTTCGTCGGCACCGGCGAGTTCATGCGCACCCTGGAGAACCGGGTGGGCCTGCTGCGCGACCGGCTGGTCTCGGCGGTCACCGGCCGCCCGCTGCCCGGCCGCAACCTGCAGACCGCCCTGGAGTCGCAGCTGGTCACGCTGCTGCGCGGGGTGGCGACCGACGCGGCCGAGCAGGCGTACTCGGCCTGGCAGGCGCACCCGGCGGGCGCCGCGCTGCTCACCCCCGAGCTGCAGCGCGCCTCGGCCGACCTGCCGGAGCGCGCCGACCGGCTGGTCCGCGACTGGCAGCAGTGGGTGCTCGGCCTGGTCCGCGAGCAGAGCGCGGAGAAGAGAGTGGTGGCGCGCGGGGCGGCCTACGCGGTCAACGGCGCCGGGCTGGCCGTTATGATCGCCGTCTTCACCTCGACCGCCTTCATCCCCACCGGGCTGGAGGTCGCGGTCGGCGCCGGCACCACCGTCGCCGCGCAGAAGGTGCTCGAAGCCATCTTCGGCGACCAGGCGATCCGCGGGCTGGCCAACCGGGCCCGGGAGGATCTGCTGTTCCGGGTCGGCGAGCTGCTCGACGCCGAGGCGGCCCGGTACACCGACCGCACCTCGGCGATCGGGCTCGACCTGGCGCCGGCGGCCGACCTGCGCCGGGCCGCGGCCGACGTGGAGGCCGCCCGGGCCGAACTCGCGTTGACGGGGAGCGCCACATGAGTTTGATTGAGAAGGTGCGTGGGGCGCTGACCGATACCGACGGCCGAGTGGACGCCGAGGAGCTGGCGCAGCGCCTGGAGTCGCTGGGCAAATTCCTGCGCCTGGTCGATCCGTACCTGCCGGACGCCGAGCTGGTCGCCGCGCACACGCTGGTCGAGCGGGCCGGCACCCGCCTCGCGCTCTCCCGCGACCACACCGTGGTGGCGCTGGCCGGCAGCACCGGCAGCGGCAAGTCCAGCCTGTTCAACGCGCTGGCCCGGCTCAAGCTCTCGCCGGTCGGCGTGCGCCGGCCGACCACCGGGGCCGCGCACGCCTGCGTCTGGGGGCCGCTCGAACCGGCCAACCAGCTGCTCGACTGGATCGGGGTGCTCCCCCGGCAGCGCTTCATCCGGGAGAGCGCGCTGGACGGCGACGACGAGGTCGCCCTGCGCGGGCTCGTGCTGCTGGACCTGCCCGATTTCGACTCGATCGAGCGCAGCCACCGGCTCGAGGTCGATCGCCTGCTCGGGCTGGTCGACCAGGTGGTCTGGGTGGTCGACCCGCAGAAGTACGGCGACCGGATCCTGCACCAGGCGTACCTGACCCAGTTCCGCGAGCACGCCGGCGTGACGATCGTGGTGCTCAACCAGGCCGACCGGCTCTCCACCAACGACACCGAGGTCGTCCTCGGCGACCTGCGCCGGCTGCTCGAGGAGGACGGCCTGCCCGGCGCGCCGGTGCTGGCCACCTCGGCCAAGCAGCCCGGCATGCTGCACGAGCTGCGCGAGACGCTGGAGAAGACGGTCGCCGACCGGCAGGCCGCGCTGCGCCGGCTCGCCGGCGACCTGCAGACCGTCAGCGAGCCGCTGACCGTGATGATCGGCCCGCCGGCCGCCGAGGACGAGGTCGACCGGGCCACCGTCCGCCAGCTCGCCGAGGCGCTCTGCGCGTCGGCCGGGGTGGGCGCGGTCGCGGACGCCACGGCGGGGTCGTACCGGCATCGCGCCACGGCCGCCACCGGCTGGCCGCTCGTCCGCGGGCTGCGCCGGCTGCGGCCCGACCCGCTGCGCCGCCTGCACCTCGGCGACAAACCGGTCACCGACGCGGTCTCCACCGACATCGTGCCCCGCACGTCGCTGCCCGAGGCGGACGCCGCGCAGCGGTCGGCGGTCGGCCTCTCGGTGCGGGCGGTCGCCGATCGCGCGGCCGCGCCGCTGCCGGAGGTCTGGAAGCCCGCGCTGACCAACGCGGCCCGCTCGAGGGTGGACGACCTGCCGGACGCGCTCGACCGGGCGATCGCCAAGACCGACCTGGGCGCGGACCGTACGCCGCTGTGGTGGCGCGCGGTCGGCATCCTGCAGTGGCTGCTGACCGCGGCCGCGGTGGCCGGGCTCGGCTGGCTGGTCGCCGGTTACGCGGTACGCGCGCTCAGCCTGCCCGAGCTGCGCTACCCGAAGCTGGGCGCGGTGCCGATGCCGACGCTGTTGCTGCTCGGCGGCATCATCGCCGGGCTGGTGCTCTGGCTGCTGCTCAAGCCGATCGTCGACTGGGGTGCCCGGCACGCCCGGGCCAAGGCCGAGCAGCGGCTGCGCGCGTCGGTCACCGAGGTCGCCCGGGAGTACGTGGTGGCGCCGGTCCGCGAGGTGCTCAACGCGTACGCGCAGGCGCGGGAAGCGCTCACGACCGTTCGTTCGGAGTAGTCACCGGCGGTCCACATGCCGGTACGCTCGCGATATGCCGGCATCATCGAGTCCGTTCGAGGCGGTTCTGCACGCGGCCCGCGACGTAGCGAAACTCGACTGCGCGCTGGACGCCGAGATGTTGGGGACCGCCCTGCTCGGCAGCGTCTACTCGGTGGCCGAGGCCGACCGGGCCACGGCCGTCCGCGAGTTCGTCGCCGGGTTCCTCTCCGCGACCACCCGCCGGCGCACCGCGTCGGCCACCACCATCCGCGAGGTGTTCGCCGCGCTCGTGCCCGACGCGGCGGGCGCCGCGGAGGTCCGCCGGGGCGCCCAGGCGCCGGCGTGGACGGCCGAGCTGGGGCGGGTACGCCCGACCGGCTGCTACGCGTACGGCGATGTCTACGGCGACCAGACGTCCTATCTGGTCACGTTCGCGTACGAGAACGCCGACGGCGGCCCCGAGCACGCGGTCGTCGCCCTGGTCGACCACAACATCGGCATCACCAAGGACGTGTTCGTCGGCGCCTCGGCCGAGCGCATCCTCCAGCAGGTGCGCGAGATGTGCGCCGAGGACGAGCTGACCTGGTTCCGCGAGGAAGACCCGGGCCGCCTGCGCGACGAGGTCGACCGGCACCTGGCGATCACCGACGGCCTGGGCTCGCTGCCGGCCGAGGGCTCGCTGGCGACCGACCGAGCGCTGGCCGCGGCGCGGATAGCGCTGCTGCCGAGGGCGACCACCCCGCCGCTGGCCGAGCCGCCGCACCAGAGCAACACCGAGCTGGCCCGCGATTTCCTGGCCGGTCCCGAGGCGGCCCGGTTCGGGCTCGACCACACCCGGGACGACGAGCTGGCGTCGCTGCATTTCTGCCTGAGCCTGCTGCTCGACCACGCGGCGACGCTGCCCGGGGCCGACCCGCTGCGCTGGAGTCCCGCGGTGGCCGGGCTGTTCCTGCTCGACTGGGTGCACCGCCGGGCGGTCCTGGACATGGACGACGCGGCCATGCTGCCCCGGGTGACCCGGGCCTGGTCGGCGTATACCGCCCGGCGGCGCAACCTGCCGGAGGCGGCCGCCGTGCAGACCGACGACCTGGTCGAGGAGATGATTCCCGAGTTCGCCCGGCTCTACGCGACCGGCGAGCGGCGCAGCCCGGCGACCGCGGCGGTGGCCCAGCTGATCTCGGAGGGCGTCGACCCGGACGACCACGACGCGATCGAGGCCTGGCTGGACGCGAACCGGCACCGCCTCGACGAATCCTGATCGCCGTTCTACCAGCGGCCGGTGAGATCCTCCGACGGCTCGGCGTGGTGCCGGCCGACCCGGGAGCTGCGCAGCTCGGCCTGCAGGTCGTCGGTGTGGTGCCGGCTGCCGGCCCGGTGGCTGCCGCGGTAGGAGCCGTCGGCACGGTTGTCGTCGGTCCGCGGGTGACGCATGTTCAGGCTGCCCTGGGCGTAGCTGCGTTCGAGGATGCTGGCGGCGCGGATGTTGTGCGGGCGTTCGGGCACGACTGACCTCCGGCGGTGGTGGTGGGAGCAGTGGTCTTCATCCGACATGTCGGGAAAAGCGGATCGGGCGAGCTGGGCCGGATCCACGATGTCCGCCGGCGGGTCTGTCGGTGCGTCGGCAGGCGGGTCCGTCGGCAGGTCAGCGGGCGGGTCAGCGTCGTGGTGCTTGCGCGGGGCGGAGCGGCCGCTCACCGTGGGCAGGTGCGGCAGAGCCGGCAGTCCGGGCAGGGGCGGAAAGGCGACCATCGACGGCGACCGGCCCGGGCGCGGGGAGGCTTTCGGGCGGGCCGCATCCCTCTCCGGGGTGGAGTGCTTTCCGGCGTACGGAATGCTCGGTCTCTTGATCTTGGTAGTGGGGTGCCGCCGCCCGGCCTCGCCCAGCAGCCGGCCGGCCCGCGCGATCGCCTCGCCGGCCCCGGGCGGCAAGGCATACGGCGACGCGCCCACCCGGGCGTTCGGCGGGCTCTGGATCGGGCCGGGCGAGGCCGGCGGCAGGAACGGGATGTCCATCGTGTCGGTGCCGCCGTCGGCGATCTCGCTCGACCCCGCGGTGATCGCCGCGAGCGTGGGCACCGAGGCGAGCCCGACCAGAAGCGCCACGATGAGCACATACCGTCGGGTCGGCCCGGAGAAGCCGGTATCGGCCCGGTACACCCCGTTCAGCCGCTTCCGCATGACCTTCAGCGGCGGCACCCGGTCGTCGTCTGGCTGCTCCGGCACGGCCGGTTCCCTCCCCTGGGACTAGCGATCCGAGTGGATCGGTCTCGGTCAAAGGGGAGAACGACGCATGGGAGCGGGGGCAGCGGGAAAATTTACCTGTTCGTACGGTAGTGATGGTACGAAAACCACTTAATAGGACAAATAAGGGCACCGATGTGTCTGGGGAATTTCGCGACTGTGATCTCCCCGACCTGTAACGCCGCTCACGTTCTCTGTCAGGATGAAACTTGACGGCAGCGAGGTGGGGGTCGTCACTACGCGGCAGGGCCCCCGCCCACGCCGAAGCGTCGCGCGGCAACCTCACCAAGGTCAGGCGCGGCGACCCAGCGGTTCGCCGCGCGGACGGGCAACCCCCGCCGCGGGCGCAGAGATGAACAGGGAGACTCGGATGGCGACAGGCGAAAGCGAAGTCGGCGGGGACGCCCCGGCCGGCGGCTTCGTCCAACTGCTCACCCCCGACGGGGAACGCGTCGACAGCGTCACCACCGCGGACGGCACGACGTACACCGTCGACTTCACCGATGACGAGTATCGAGAGCTCTACCGCGACCTGGTGACGGTCCGGCGGCTGGACGCCGAGGCGACCGCCCTGCAACGCCAGGGCGAGCTCGGCATCTGGGCCAGCCTGCTCGGTCAGGAGGCGGCCCAGGTCGGCTCCGGGCGCGCGCTGCGCCCCCAGGACATGGCCTTTCCCACCTACCGCGAGCACGGCGTCCTCTACTGCCGCGGGATCGACCCGATCATGCCGTTCGGTCTGTTCCGCGGCGTCGACCAGGGCGGCTGGGACCCGAACGAGTTCAAGTTCAACACGTACACGATCGTCATCGGCTCGCAGACCCTGCACGCCACCGGCTACGCCATGGGCGTCACGATGGACGGCAAGACCGGCAACGGCGACGGCGAGGCCGTGATCGCGTATTTCGGCGACGGCGCCACCAGCCAGGGCGACGTCAACGAGGCGTTCGTCTGGTCCGGCGTGTTCCACGCGCCGATCGTCTTCTTCTGCCAGAACAACCAGTACGCGATCTCCGAGCCGCTCGAGCGGCAGACCCGCATCCCGCTGTACCGCCGCGCCCTCGGCTACGGCTTCCCCGGCGTCCGGATCGACGGCAATGACGTGCTGGCCAGCTACGCGGTCACCCGCGCCGCGCTGGACCAGGCCCGCAACGGCCAGGGCCCGACGCTGATCGAGGCGTACACCTACCGGATGGGCGCGCACACCAGCTCGGACGACCCGACCCGGTACCGGATCGCCAGCGAGGTCGAGTCGTGGAAGGCGAAGGACCCGATCGCCCGGATGAAGGCGTTCCTCGCCAAACAGCAGCTTGCCGACGACACCTTCTTCGGCGAGGTCGACGAGGCCGCCAAGAAGCTCGCGCTCGACCTGCGCGAGCGCGTGCTGGCCATGCCGGACCCGCAGCCGGTGACCCTGTTCGACAACGTCTACCCGCACGGCTCGCCCGAACTCGCGGCCCAGAAGGCCGAGTTCGAGCGGTACCACGCGTCGTTCGAGGGGAGCGCCCACTGATGGCCGAGACGATCACCCTGGGCAAGGCACTCAACCACGGCCTGCGCCGCTCGCTGGAGGACGACCCCAAGGTCGTCATCATGGGCGAGGACGTCGGCAAGCTCGGCGGCGTGTTCCGGATCACCGACGGCCTGCAGAAGGACTTCGGCGAGGACCGCGTGATCGACACTCCGCTAGCCGAGTCGGGCATCGTCGGCACCGCGGTCGGCCTGGCCATCCGCGGCTACCGCCCGGTCTGCGAGATCCAGTTCGACGGGTTCGTGTTCCCGGCGTTCAACCAGATCGTGGCCCAGGTCGCGAAGATGTACTACCGCTCGCTGGGCAACGTACGGCTGCCGATCGTGATCCGCATTCCGTTCGGCGGGGGCATCGGCGCGGTCGAGCACCACTCCGAGTCGCCCGAGGCGCTCTTCGCGCACACCCCCGGTCTCAAGGTCGTGAGCTGCGCGAACCCGGCGGACGCGTACACGATGATCCGCCAGGCGATCACCTCGGACGACCCGATCGTGTTCTTCGAGCCGAAGCGGCGCTACTGGGAGAAGGGCGAGGTCGAGCTGGAGGCCCCGATGGCCGAGGCGTTCCCGCTGCACGCGGCGCGGGTGGTCCGGCCGGGGACGGACGCGACGATCCTCGCGTACGGGCCGATGGTCCGCACCTCGCTGGACGCGGCCGCGGCGGCCGCCGAGGACGGGCGCGACCTCGAGGTCATCGACCTCCGCTCGCTCTCCCCGCTGGACATGCCGACCGTGTACGAGTCGGTGAAGCGCACCGGCCGGGCCGTCGTCGTGCACGAGGCGCCGGGCAACCTGGGCCTGGGCGCCGAGCTGGCGGCCCGGATCACTGAGGAGTGTTTCTACTCGCTCGAGGCGCCGGTGCTGCGGGTGACCGGGTACGACGTTCCCTATCCGGCCGCCCGGGTCGAGGAGGAGTACCTTCCCGATCTCGACCGGGTGCTGGACGCCGTCGACCGCTCGTACGGCTGGTGACGCCGATGTCGCGGATCAAGGAATTCACCCTGCCCGACCTCGGCGAGGGCCTGACCGAGGGAGAGATCCTCTCCTGGCTGGTCAAGGTGGGCGACACGATCGAGCTGAACCAGCCGATCGTCGAGGTGGAGACGGCGAAGGCGGCGGTGGAGATCCCGGCGAAGTGGGCCGGGGTGGTCACCCAGATCTTCCACGAGGCCGGCACCACGGTCGAGGTGGGCGCGCCGATCGTCGCGATCGACACCGACCCGTCGGCGGGCGCGCTGCCCGAGCCGTCGGCCGAGTCGCTGGCGGCGGTCGAGGTGGCGCCCGCCGAGGGCGCGGTCGAGCCGGGCCTGATCGGTGGTCCGGCCCCAGGCGGCCGGACGGCGGTCCTGGTGGGTTACGGCCCGCGAACCACTATCGCCAAGCGTCGACCCCGAGTGGGTACGCCGTCGACGCCGTCAACGCCGGCGGCGCCGCCCCCGGCTCCGGAGCCGGAGCCGGTGCCCAGCGGGCCGGTCCTGGCCAAGCCCCCCGTGCGGAAGCTGGCCCGGGATATGGGCGTCGACCTGACGTCGATCACCGGCAGCGGGCCGATGGGTTCGGTGACCCGGGACGACGTACACAAGGCGGCGGCGCAACCGGTGGCGGCCGCCCCTGCCCCCGCGGTTTTCGACACCGCCCGCGAGCAGCGGATCCCGGTCAAGGGGGTCCGGAAGCTGACCGCGGAGAACATGGTGGCCTCGGCGTTCACCGCGCCGCACGTCACCGAGTTCCTCACCGTCGACGTCACGCGCAGCATGAAGGCGCTCGAGAAGATCAAGGGACGTCGCGAGTTCCAGGACGTACGCGTCTCGCCGCTGCTGCTGGTGGCCAAGGCCGTGCTGCTCGCGGCCAAGCGGCACCCGATGGTCAACTCGACCTGGTCCGGCGCGACCGGCGAGATCGTGGTCAAGGAATATGTGAATCTCGGCATCGCCGCGGCGACCGAGCGGGGCCTCATCGTTCCCAACATCAAGGACGCCGGGCGTCTCACGTTGCGGGAGCTGGCCGAGGCGCTGAACACACTTGTGCAAGTGGCGAGGTCGGGCAGGACCCCGCCGGCGGACATGGCCGGCGGCACCCTCTCGATCACCAACGTCGGCGTCTTCGGCGTCGACACCGGCACCCCGATCCTGCCGCCGGGTGAGTCGGCGATCCTGGCGTTCGGCTCGGTCAAGCCCACGCCATGGGTGCACAAGGACAAGATCAAGATCCGCCAGGTGACCACCCTGGGGCTCTCCTTCGACCACCGGATCATCGACGGCGAGCTGGGCTCGAAGTTCCTCCGGGACGTCGGCGAGTTCCTCACCGACCCAGAAGCGACCCTGCTGTCCTGGACGTAGAAAGTTAGGCGACCGATTATTTCGACCTTCGATCGTTAGGCTAGTGCTGACCATCACCCCCTAAATCGTTTGCCGCTCTGTTCTAGGCGAGTCACCATGGACTTACCTAGAACAGAGCAGGGATGTGACCCGCACCATGAGCATCATCGACCGTGTCCGCCAGCGCCGGATGATCAACCGCGAGAACCGGGCCTTCGACCGGGCGTGGCAGTCCGCGCCGACCGAGTCGATGCGCCACGAGATCGCCATCTTCGCGCAGCGCAAGACCTTCTGATCCAGAGCGTTACGAGGGCCCGTCCGGGAACATCCGGACGGGCCCTTTCGTCTTTCAAGACACCCTTAAAGATCCGTTCACGGTCCCCTTCCGGGCGTACACCGGGATTCCTCACCTCGCTCCGGCCCGGTACGGTTGGGCACGGTTCCCAGCCGACTCGGCCGGTCGACGAGGAACTGGGCCTGGCGCACCCGCGTCGTTCGAGGTCCCGCATGGCCCTCGCCGGAGAGTGGGGCACGGCGCGCCGGTCCGATTCGCCGGTGAGTCGCGTCCGTGCAAAGCTGGCACGGCCGATTTGACGAGGAGGCGCTCATGACGTCCGAGGGGCAGTACGCCGGTATGCAACCGGCCGAGGCCACGTCGGGCGGTCCCGAGTCGGACGACTTCCCGCCGGACGCGGACGGACGCCGGGCCGCCGGCCGGGCCTCCGCACCGCCGCCCGCCGATGGTTTCCCCAGCTCGTACGCTCCGCCGCCGCCGGCCACGCCGAACGGCGGCTCGCCGTTCGTGGTGCCCGCGGTCCGCACCTTCGGCTCGGGCTCCGACGCGGCCCGGCCCGCCGGCCAGCCCGGCACCTCGTACGGGTCGGCCCGGGTGCCGCAGCTCGAGGGGGACAACGGCGCGCTCCCGCAGCGGGTCGCCTCGCCGTACGGTTCGGTCTCGCCGGGCACTGCCGCGTCCTCGTACGGGACGGCCACGCCGAATGGGGCCTCCTCGCCGTTCGCGCCGCCCGCTCCGGCCGGTTCTTCCGATTCGCCTTTTGTCCCTGCCTCCGGCAACGCCCCCGAGCCGCCGCGCTCGGCGTGGGCGCCGCAGCAGGCCCCCGCGCCGGCCGACGGCGGGGGCAACCCGCTCCCGCTGCCGCAGCGCACTCCGGCCGCGGTCGACCCGGCCACGATCGGCGAGTTCGACGGCTTCGCGGCCGGCACGCCCGGTCGCGGCATGGTTCCGCCGCCCCCGCCGGCCGCCGGCCCCGAGGTCGACCCGGCCACCGGGCGTCCGCCCGGCGTCTCCGTCTTCGGTGACCAGCGTGTCCGGGTGCCCGGCGCGACGCTCGGCGACCTGCCCGACGCGCCGCCGGCGGTCCGCCCGCAGAGCGGCGGCTTCCCGCTCCGCGGCGGCAGCCCTGACGAGGGGAGCGGCTTCCCGCTCCGGGGCGGCAACCCCGACGAAGGGAGCGGCTTCCCGCTCCGCGGCGGCAACCCCGACGAGGGCAGCGCTTTCCCGCTCCGCGGCGGCAACCCCGACGAGGGCACTGGCTTCCCGCTGCGGGGCGGGAGCTTCCCGACCCGGCGGGGCGAGAGTGGCGGCTTCCCGCTGCGGGGCGCGGCCACCGTGCCGCCGGCGCCACCGATGGCCGAGCCCAAGTCCGAGCTGCCGGCCGCCCAGCCGCCCGCGCCCGTCACCGACCTGCCGATCCGCAGCCAGCACGCGCCGTTCGGGCCGCCGCCGGGGTCGGCCCAGCCGGAGCCGTCGTTCAGCGCGTTCGGCCAGCCGCCGGACGCCAACCCGGAGGAGCAGTCGGGCGCCCCGTTCGGCCGCCGCCTGAACGCCTCGACCGCCTCGCCTGACGACCAGCCGTCCGACCCGTTCGGGCGCCGGCCGGGGGTCTCGGGCGACGAGCAGGGCGACCCGTTCGGGCGCCGGCCCGCAGCCTTGAACGACCAGCAGGGCGACCCGTTCGGGCGCCGGCCCGCAGCCTTGAACGACCAGCAGGGCGACCCGTTCGGACGTCGGTCGGCTGACCAGCAGGGCGATCCCTATGGGCGACCCTCCTTGGACGGGCAGGGCGATCCCTATGGGCGCCCTTCGTCGGACGGGCAGGGCGATCCCTATGGGCGCCCCTCCCGGGACGCGCAGGGGGATCCGTTCGGACGCCGGTCCGGGGCCGAGCAGCCGCCCGCTGCCGAGCCCGGTCGCGGTGGGCTGCCCGACCCGTTCGGCCGGTCCGTGCCGGGCGAGCAGTCGCCGGGTGCCGGTGGTCCGGCGTTCGGATCGGCCCGTCCGCAGGCCGGCTCGCCGCTCGAGCCGCCCGCCGCGCCGTTCGGTGCCGACCAGCCGGCTTATGGCTCGGCCCGGCCGGCTTCGCCCGCCGCCTACGAGTCCGCTCCGCCGGCCGCCCAGTTCGGCAATGAGGCTTCCCCGTTCGGCCCGGGCGACTCCGACGAGGCATCGCCCTTCGGCGCCCGGCCGGCCGCTGAGCGGCCCGTCTCCGGGTCCGCCGCACCCTACGGCGAGCGGCCCGCCGGGCCGTTCGGCGAGCGACCCGCTTCCGGGCCCGGGGCGCCGTTCGGTGATCGTCCCGTCTCCGGGTCTGCAGCGCCGTTCGGTGAGCGGCCCGCTTCTGGGTCCGCCGCGCCGTTCGGTGAGCGGCCCGCTTCTGGGCCCGTCGCGCCGTTCGGTGAGCCGCCGGCGTCGTTCGGCGAGCGCCCGGGCTCCGCGGCCGCGGCCTACAGCGAGCGCCCCGCGTCCCCGGCTCCCCTCGGCGAGCGCCCGGCGTCCCCAGCTCCCTTCGGCGAGCGCCCCGGATCCGCAGCCGCAGCCTTCGGCGAGCGTCCCGCGTCCCCGGCTCCGTTCGGCGAGCGCCCTGGGGCCGCGCCTGCGGCCTTCGGTGAGCGTCCCGCTTCGCCGGCGCCGTTCGGTGATCGTCCCGCTTCGCCGTTCGAGCCCGGGCAGCCGGCCTTCGGCGCCGCGCCCGACGCCCCGGACGAGCACTCCCTCTACCGTCGCCCCGAGACCCAGGACGGCGGATACCCGCAGCGGGTGCCCGGCGCCTCGCTCGGCGGCGCCCCGGCCGGTTCGCCGGTCGCCGCCGAGAGTCGCAACGGCACGGTGCCCGCCCCGCGTGACCCCGTCGAGCACCCGGCCGCGGTCGGTTCGGCCCGCCCGGTCACCGCGAGCGCCTCGGTCCCGTCGGCCAGCCGGGTCGCGCCGGTCGACCCGGGCGAGATCCCGCCGCCGGTCGCCGCGCCGCAGGCCCGCGTCTACGGCCGCCCAGCCCCGGCGGAGCCCGAGGCCGAGCCCGAGGAGCCTCCTGGCGCGCAGCCATCGTTCGACGACCGGCCGGCCTCCGGCGGGTTCGGCGCACCCGATGCGTTCGGCACCTCCGGCGCACCCGGCGGCTTCGGCGCACCTGGCACCTCCGGCGCGCCCAGCGAGTTCGGCGCGCCTGGCACCCCCGGCGCACCCGCCGGGTTCGGCGCGCCCGGCGCACCCAACGGGTTCAGCGCGCCCGGCACACCCGGCGAGTTCAGCGCACCTGGCGGATTCGGTGCGCCCGGTACCTCCGGCACACCCGGCGAATTCAGCGCGCCCGGCGCGCCCGGCTCGCCCGGCGGGTTCGGCTCCCCGGCGTACCCGCAAAACCAGGGTGACCACAACGGACCCGCCGGCGAACCCGCCCAGGGCATCGTTCCGCAGTCGCCGGCCCGCGCCACCGCGCGCGCCTCGGCGAGCGCCCGCGTCGCCCCGCCCGCGGATTTCCCCAGCTCCGGTGCCCCGGCCGACCCGCCGTCCTTCGGTGGCGAGCCGCCGCGCGCAATGCCGTTCGGCGAGACGAGCGGCCCGGCGCCGTCCGGTCCGCCGCCCGGTGGCCCGGCATTCGCCGAGTTCTTCAGCCCCGCCCCGAGCAACAGCAACCCCCCGGAGCAGTACAGCGAGCTCACCACGGATATCGCCGGGCGCGACAACCCGTACGCCCCGCCGAACCCGGGCGGCGATTTCCCGCCGCAGGGCTCTCCGTTCCCGTCGGCCAGCCCGAACGGCACCGCGCCGTTCCCGGCCCAGAGCTTCCCGCCGCCCAGCCCCAATGGCACCGCGCCCTACCCGGCGCAGGGCCTGAACGGTGCCGCTCCGGACTTCTCCGGCGCGGCGAGCCGGGCGACCGTGACGCCGCCGAGCCCGGACGACACCACCAACTGGCCGAGCCGGCCCGATCAGGGGCGTTTCGACCAGTTCAAGCCGGAGACCGAGGCCGCCCCCAGCAAGCCCGATACGCCGCGCGTGCGGGTCGCGCCGATCCTGATCGCGGTCGTGGTCGGCGCGGTGCTGCTGCTCGGCGTCGCGCTCGGCATCGTCTACCTGGTGGCCGGTGACAAGAGCAAGGCGATCAGCGTCAGCACCGGGGACTGCGTGAAGCGCAACGGCAACGCCGCGGTGAAGGCGGACTGCAGCGACGCGTCGGCCTTCACAGTGGTGTCGATCGTCGATGACCACACCAAGTGCGAGGACCCGAAGCAGCCGTACGTGCAGAACCCCACCAACGACGGCAAAACGCAGATTCTGTGCCTGAAACCGAAGAGCTGAGTCTGACGCCGAAGATCTAGCTCCGCCGACTGATAGTCCAGGCTTGGGTAGAGACACAGCCCACCTTCGTGCCCGTACCGGAGACCGGTGCGGCACGATGGTGCGATGACTGCGCGCGTGCGGGCGCCCGAACTGCGGGGCCGAGGCTGGCTCAATACCGGGGGCAAGGATCTGACGCTGGCCGACCTGCGCGGCAAAATCGTCATCCTCGACTTCTGGACGTACGGCTGCATCAACTGCCTGCATGTTCTCGACGAGCTGCGTCCGCTCGAGGAGAAGTACGGCGACGCCCTGGTGCTGATCGGCGTGCACTCCCCCAAGTTCGAGCACGAGCGTGACCACCAGGCGCTGGCCGCCGCGGTCGAGCGCTATGGCGTGCACCACCCGGTGATCGACGACGCCGACATGCACCTCTGGCAGCAGTACGCGGCCAAGGCCTGGCCCACGCTCGCCGTGATCGACCCGACCGGTTACCTGGTCGCGTCGATGGCCGGCGAGGGGCATGCCGAGGGCCTGTCCCGGCTGGTCGACGAGCTGATCGCGAAGCACGCCGCGGACGGCACGCTGCACCGTGGCGACGGCCCGTACGTGCCGCCGCCGGCCGCCGAGACGCTGCTGCGCTTCCCGGGCAAGGCGATCGAGCTGCCGAGCGGCAACCTGCTGGTCTCGGACACCGCCCGGCATTCGATCGTGGAGCTGACCGCCGACGGCGAGACGCTCGTCCGCCGCTTCGGCAGTGGCGAGCGCGGTGCCCCGTTCAGCGAGCCGCAGGGCCTTCTGCTGCTCCCGCCGGCGGTCGCCTCCCGGGTCGGCTATGACGTCCTGGTCGCCGACACGGTCAACCACCAGCTGCGCGGCCTGTCCCTGACCGGCGGCGAGATCACCCTCGTGGCCGGTTCCGGCCGCCCGTGGCGCTCCGCGGTCGACGGCACCCAGGCCGCCCTCAACGCCGACCTCTCCTCGCCGTGGGACCTGGCCTGGTACGACGACCGGGTCATCGTCGCGATGGCCGGCATCCACGAGCTGTGGTGGTTCGATCCGGCCGGGTCGACGGTCGGCGTCTATGCCGGCACCACGGTCGAGGCCCTGCGCGACGGCCCGATCCCGGATGTGTGGATGGCCCAGCCGTCCGGCCTGTCGGTCGGCGGCGACCGGCTGTGGATCGCGGACAGCGAAACCTCGGCGGTGCGCTACATCGAGGCCGGGTTCCTGCACACCGCCGTCGGGCAGGGCCTGTTCGATTTCGGGCACGTCGACGGGCCGGCCGCGCAGGCACTCCTGCAGCACGCGCTCGGGGTGGCGGCGCTGCCCGACGGGTCGGTGCTGATCGCCGATACGTACAACGGCGCGGTTCGCCACTACGATCCGGCGACCGACGTGGTGTCCACGGTGGATATCGGGCTGGCCGAGCCGAGCGACATCCTGGTGACCCGGGCCGGGGCGGTCTTCGTGGTCGAGTCGGGCGCGCATCGGCTGACCCGGCTGGCGCCCGGTGTGCTGAAGACGGTAACCGGCGAGCGGCAGAAGACCGAGCGGCCGGCGTCGCCGGTGGCGCCCGGGCCGCTGACCCTGGAGGTGATCTTTACGCCAGCGCCGGGGCAGAAGCTGGACACCCAGTTCGGGCCCTCGACCCGGCTGGAGGTGTCGGCGTCGCCGCCCGAGCTGCTGCTGGAGGGCGCGGGCAGCACGACCCAGCTGTCCCGGGCCCTGGTGATCAATCCGGACGTGCCGAAGGGCGTGCTGCAGGTGGTGGCGCAGGCGGCGACCTGCGATGTCGACGTGGAGTTCCCGGCCTGCCACCTCACCCGGCAGGACTGGGGCGTGCCGGTCGTCGTCACGCCGGACGGGCCGGCCCGCCTCCCGCTGATCCTCCGGGGGATGGACGAGTCCTGACTTCGACGCCGGCCGCGGTGAGGCCGGCTCGGACTCGTACGGCCAGCTCGACCGCGCCCGGCGTGTCGCCGTGTACGCAGATCGAAGCCACCTCGCATGGGATGACCTCGCCCGTGACCGCCTCCACCACGCCGTCGACGGCCATCCGCACGGCCCGCGCCACCACGGCGTCGGGGTAGTGGATCAATGCGCCCTCGGCCGATCGCGGTACCAGCGTCCCGTCCGCCCGGTAACCCCGATCGGCGAAGCCCTCGCCGGCCACGGTCAGCCCGGCCTCGGCCGCCAGTCTCGCCAGCACCGACCCCGGCTGGCACAGGACCGGCAGCCCCGGGTCGTAGGACCGCACCGCCGCGATCACCGCCGACGCCTGCCCCTCGTCGACCGCCGCGGTGTTGTAGAGCGCGCCGTGCGGCTTCACATACCGCACCCGGCCACCGGCGATCCGGCAGAACGCTTCCAACGCTCCAATTTGGTACAAAACGTCGTCGCGGAGCTCGCCGAGGTCATAGTCGATCCGCCGCCGCCCGAAACCGGCCAGGTCGCGATAGCCGACCTGCGCGCCGACCGCGACCCCGCGCTTCACCGCCGCCCGGCAGATCTTGTGCATCGTCGCCGGGTCGCCGGCGTGGAAGCCGCACGCCACGTTGGCCGAGGTCACGACGTCGAGCAGGGCCTCGTCGTCGCCGAGGGTCCAGCGGCCGAACCCCTCACCGAGGTCCGCGTTCAGGTCAATCGATCGCACGGAACCGCACCGTACTCCCCGGCCGCGCCTGCGCGAGCGGCGTCACGTCGTCGACCACGCCGATCACCGGGTAGCCGCCGGTCGTCGGGTGGTCGGCCAGGAAGATCAGCGGCTGCCCGTCGGCCGGGACCTGCACCGCCCCGAGCACCACCCCTTCGGAGGGCAGTTCGCCGGCCTGGGTGCGGGTCAGGGCGCTGCCGGCCAGCCGGCATCCGACGCGGTTGCTCAACGGCGAGATGGCGTACGCCTCGGCGAACAGTCCCGCGGCCTCGAACCAGTCGTCCCGCGGCCCGAGGCGTACCCCCAGGACGAGCTCCCCGCTGTCGGGCACACCCGACTTTTCGGAAATATTCGGCGGAGGAGACGAGGAGCCAGCGCCGATCGGCAGGGTCATGCCGTCCGCGAGCTTGGGTGGGCCGAGGCCGGAGAGCGTGTCGGTCGATCTGCTTCCCAGGACCGGCTCGACGTCGATCCCGCCGGCAACTGCCAGGTATGACCGCACGCCTCGTTGCGCCCGGCCAATGTCCAGCACCGCGCCGGCCGGCACCTCGAAGGCTGCCGCCGTCGAGACCGGCTGCTTGTCGACGCGTACGACCGCCTCGGCGCCGGTGATCGCCACCACCGCGGTCACCTCGAAGCGGAGCGCGCACCCCAGCAGCGTCGTCTCCAGCCCGGCTGCCCCGAATTCGTTGCCGACCAGCGCGTTCGCTCGCCGGAGCGCGGGCTGGTCCAGCGCACCCGACCGGGGGACTCCGAGATGGGCGTAGCCCGGTCGACCGATGTCCTGGATTGTCGTGAGCGGCCCGGGGCGCATCACCGTGATCATGCCGCCACCAGTCGGACCCGCGTCCCGGGCGGCAAGAATGCGGGCGGATCCTCGCGTACGTCGAAAAGTTTTTGATCTGTTTTTCCTACCAACCGCCAGCCGCCGGGCGAGGACGCCGGATAAATGCCCACATAGGACCCGGCGATGCCGACGGAACCGGCCGGAACGCGAGGCCGGGGAGCGGCAAGCCGGGGCACCGCCCACTCCTCCGGCAGGCCGCTCAGGTAGGCGAAACCCGGAGCGAAGCCGCAGAACGCCACGGTCAGCGGCGTGGCAGCCAACCGCTCGGCCGCAACAAGCGACGAAACGCCCCAACGGGCAGCAACGTCCGCAAGATCTTCTCCGGCGAAAGTGGTGCGAATCTCGACCAGTCGACCATCGGTCGCCGAAACGGCGGGCGGCGCCGGCCAATCGGCCAGAAGTGCGGCCGCGGCCGGCTCGACGCCATCGAGCAGGATCGTGGTCGCGCCCGGCACGATGTCGAGGAATCGCAGCTCACCAGCCTCCCGGCGGCGCCACAGCTCGGCCCGCCAGGCGGAGACCTCGGCGCCGTCGTGACACTCGATCAGCAGCGCGGAACACCCGACCGGCCGTAATCTCATGACCATCATCCTGCCCGACGCACCGGGGTGAGCGGCTTCACTACTGGTCAGTAACTTACGGTGCCGTAACCTAGGAGGCGTGACGACCACCGCCCCGTTCCGGATGAAGCCGGCCGACCTCGGCAAACCACGACTGCGCGGCCGCCTGCACCAGTACGCGTTCTTCGTCGCCCTCGTCTGCGGCATCGTGCTCAGCTCGATCGCGCTCAGCCGCCCCGGCGTCGCCCCCTTTCTGAGCTGCCTCATCTACAGCGCCACCGTGTGCGGCCTGTTCGGGATCAGCGCGCTCTACCATCGCCGGGTCTGGAGCGAACGCGGCTACCAGATCATGCGGCGCATGGACCACTCGATGATCTTCATCTTCATCGCCGGCACCTACACGCCGTTCTGCGTGCGGCTGCTCTCGCCCGGCAAGGCGACGCTGATGCTGAGCCTGATCTGGGGCGGGGCGCTCGGCGGCGTGGCGCTGAAGGTGGTCTGGCCGCACCTGCCGCGCTGGGCCGGCGCGCCGCTATATGTGGCGCTCGGCTGGGCCGCGGTCGCGATCCTCCCCGACGTGCTGCACCGCGGCGGCGTGGCCTGCCTCGTGCTGCTGGCCGTGGGCGGCGTGATCTACACGGTCGGCGCGGTCTTCTACGCCCTGCGGCGGCCGAACCCGTGGCCCAGCGTCTTCGGGCACCACGAGTTCTTCCACGCCTGCACGCTGCTGGCGGCGATCTCCCACCACATAGCCGTCTATTTCGCGCTGTACGCCTGAACGGTGGCGTCGTAGGCGGCCCGGGCCGCCTGCACGTCCTCGATGTGCGTCTCGGCCCACTTCTCCAGGCCCTCGACCAGCGCATACAGGCTGTGGCCGAGCTCGGTGAGCGCATAGTCGACCCGGGGCGGCACGACCGGATGCACCGTACGGGTGATCAATCCGTCCCGCTCGAGCCCGCGCAGCGTCTGAGTGAGCATCTTGGGGCTCACCCCCTCGATCCGCTTGGCGAGCTCGGTATACCGATGAATGCCCTCGGCGAGCGTCACCACCACCAGGACGCTCCACGTGTCGCCGATCCGGTCGAGGAGTTGTCGGCTCGGGCAGTTCGCCTCGTAGACATTTGGCTGCATCCCTACACTATCCCTCAGGTAAGTACTGCACTTCAAGGTGCCCACTACCCAATGGGAAGTAAGCTCTGAGCAGCTGGGTTGTCTTGTTCTGACAGTCGCCTATTAGGGAGAAGATCATGACCATCGTCGTCACCGGCGCCACCGGACACCTCGGCCGCCTCGCCATCGAGTCCTTGCTGGCGAAGGGCGTACCGGCGAGCGAGATCGTCGGGCTCGGCCGTCAGGTCGACAAGATCGCCGATCTGGGGATCACCACCAAGCAGGTCTCCTACGACGACGTCGACTCGCTCACCGCCGCGTTCACCGGCGCCGACAAGGTGCTGTTCATCTCCGGCAGCGAGATCGGGCAGCGCGTCTCGCAGCACACCAACATCGTCGAGGCGGCCAAGAAGGCCGGCGTCGGGCTGGTCGTCTACACCAGCGCCCCGAAGGCCGACACGACCGACATGAAGCTGGCCGGCGAGCACCTGATCACCGAGCGGCTGCTGGCCGAGTCGGGCCTGCCGCACGTGATCCTGCGCAACAGCTGGTACACCGAGAACTACAACGTCCAGCAGGCGATCGAGCACGGCCTGTTCGGCGCGGCCGGCGAGGGCAAGATCGCCGGGGCACCGCGGGCCGACTACGCCGAGGCCGCCGCGGCCGTCCTGGCGAGCGAGGGACACGCCGGCAAGGTGTACGAGTTGGGCGGCGCGCCCTTCACCCTCGCCGAGCTGGCCGAGGAGATCTCCCGCCAGTCCGGCAAGCCGGTCACCTACACCGACCTGCCCGAGGACAAGTACATCGACCTGCTGGTCGGCGTGGGCGTGCCGCGGGCCGTCGCGGAGATCCTCGCCGACTCGGACCGGGCCGCCTCGCAGGGCGCTCTCGACGTGCCGCGCACCGACCTGGAGGCCCTGATCGGCCGCCCGGCGACCCCGCTGGCCGACGCAGTCCGCGCCCAGCTCGCCTGACCTCGAAATACGCGACGCCGACCGGCACCAGGGGGATTGGTGCCCGGTCGGCGTCGCGGGTTCGGGAGGAGAGCTCAGTAGCCCGGGGGCGGGGGCGGTGGCGCGTCGTCGCGCCGGGTCTCGCGGTACTCGGCCGCGTAGCTCGGGCCGGCGACCGGCGTCTGCGACTGCCGGGTCACCACCGTGCGACGGCGGCTGTTCCAGTACCAGAGGGTGATGATCAGGCCGACCAGGCCGCAGGCCATCAGGATCCAGCCGATGACGTTGATGTCGATGCCGCTGATATGGGCGTTGACGGCGAATGCCAGGATCGCCCCCACCGCCAGCAGGAAGATGCTTCCGCCGATGCCCATCGCCGGGCCTCCTTGGTCCTAACCGGGGTCAATGCGTCGAAGGTGGAGTTACCCAGGCGTCCCGGACCTCAATCAGGCAAGCTGTTCCCATGACCGATCGGACGCTTGTCATCCTGCGCCACGCCAAGGCCGAAACTCCCGGCGAGGACCCCGACTTCGATCGCCGGCTGACGACCCGCGGCGAGACCGACGCGGATGCGGCCGGCGCCTGGCTCGCGGACGAGCGCATCCAGCCTGACCTGGTGCTTTGCTCGCCGGCGGCGCGCACCCGGCAGACCTGGCAGGGCGTCTCGATCGCGCTGGCTCAGGCACGCCCGACCGCGGCCGCGCCGGAGGTCCGCTACGAGAAGGGCCTCTATTCGGGCGGCCGCACGGAAGTCTTCGATCTCTTGCGTACGGTGCCGGACACGGTACGCACGGTGCTGGTGGTCGGGCACAACCCGACCGTCTCCGAGGTGTCCATCATGCTCATCCCGGACGAGCAGTGGGACGGCCGGGAGGTCGAGCTGCGCACCTCGGGCCTGGCCGTGCACCGGGCCGAGACCGGCTGGTCGGAAACGTCCCCCGGGTCGATGCGCCTCATCGAAAGGCACACCGCCCGGGGGTGAAGTGATCAGAACACTTCTTCCGGAATGTCCATGATGTCCAGAGTGGTGTTCTCGATGACGCGCCGGTCGGCGCCCACCCGGGGCAGTACCTCGCGGGTGAAGAACCGCGCGGCCGCGACCTTGCCCTCGTAGAAGTTCTTGTCGGCCGCCGATACGTCGCCGTTCAGCGCCTTGAGCGCGACCTCCGCCTGGCGCAGCAGCAGCCAGGCGAGCACCACGTCGCCGAGGGCGAGCAGGATGCGGCGCGAGGTGAGGCCGACCTTGTACAGCTCGCGGGTCTCGCCGCCCTGAGCGGCGGTCAGCCAGCCCATCGTCACGCCGAGGATCTGCTGGAGCTCGCCGAGCGCCTTGCCGAGCGCGAGCCGCTCCTCCTTGAGCTGGCCATTGCCGGCCTCGGTCTCGATGAAGCCCTGCATCTCGGTGGCCAGCGTGGCCAGCGAGCGACCCTGGTCCTTCACGATCTTGCGGAAGATCAGGTCGAGGCTCTGAATCGCCGTGGTGCCCTCGTACAGCGTGTCGATCTTCGCGTCCCGCACGTACTGCTCGAGCGGGTAGTCCTGCAGGAAGCCGGAGCCGCCGAAGGTCTGCAGCGACTCGTGGCCGAGCAGCTCGTACGCCCGCTCGGAGCCGACGCCTTTGACCAGCGGAAGCAGCAGGTCGTTGACCTTGGCCGCCGCCTTGGCCGCCTTCTCGTCGCCGGCCGCCTGCGCGATGGCGACCTTGTCCTGCCAGGTCGCGGTGTAGATGACCAGCGCGCGCAGGGCCTCGGAGTACGCCTTCTGCAGCATCAGCGAACGGCGTACGTCCGGGTGGTGGGTGATCGTGACGCGCGGCGCGGCCTTGTCGTCGTTCTGCACCAGGTCGGCGCCCTGGACGCGGTTCTTGGCGTACTCGAGCGCGTTCAGGTACCCGGTGGACAGGGTCGCGATCGCCTTCGTGCCGACCATCATCCGGGCGTACTCAATGATCATGAACATCTGCCGGATGCCCTGGTGCACGTCGCCCAGCAGCCAGCCCTTGGCCGGCGTGCCGTGCTCACCGAAGGTCAGCTCGCAGGTGTTGGAGGCCTTGATGCCCATCTTGTGCTCGACGTTGGTGGCGTAGACGCCGTTGCGCTCGCCGAGCTCGCCGGTCGCCGGGTCGAAGTGGTACTTCGGCACGATGAACAGCGACAGGCCCTTGGTGCCCGGGCCGCCGACGCCCTCGACGCCGACCGGGCGGGCCAGCACGTAGTGGATGATGTTGTCGGTCAGGTCGTGCTCACCCGAGGTGATGAACCGCTTCACGCCCTCGATGTGCCAGGAGCCGTCCGGCTGCGGAATCGCCCGGGCGCGGCCGGCGCCGACATCCGAGCCGGCATCCGGCTCGGTGAGCACCATGGTCGAGCCCCACTGCTTCTCGACGAAGAGCTTGGCCCACTCCTTCTGCTCCGGGGTGCCCTCGGCGTGCACGACGTGCGCGAAGGACGGGCCGGAGGAGTACATCCAGATCGGGGCGTTCGCGCCCAGGATCTGCTCGGCCAGCGACCACCACAGCGCCCGCGGCGCCAGCGTGCCACCGAGGCTGGAGGGCAGGTCGAGACGCCAGAACTCGGACGCCATCCAGCTGGCGAACGACTTCTTGAACGACTCCGGCAGCGGCGCGGTGTGCGTCGCCGGGTCGAAGACCGGCGGGTTGCGATCGGCCTCGGTGTAGCTCGCCGCGAGATCCTCGGTCGCGAGGCGGTTGACCTCGGTGAGAACGTCGCGCGCGGTGTCCGCGTCGATCTCGTCGTACGGCGCCTGGCCGAACGCACGATCAGCCTCGAAGACCTCGAACAGGTTGAACTGGAGGTCCCGAAGGTTGCTCTTGTAGTGAGTCATGCAGCTGGCCCCGCTTCCGAACGACGCGAGTGAAACGCGAGTTACCCGTCAGTAACTCCCACTGTATTACCCATCGGTAGAAGCCGACAACCCGCAAGTGGTTCTGTGACCAACCGCCCGTTCGGCACATCAAGCCCCACCGATCGGCCAGTCGCCGGGATGACCGTTCAGCCAATTACCGTCGACGCCCCGGCGCCCGACGTATCGAGCTGTCTGGTGGGTCGTTGCTTCAGATAGAGACTTTGTCGAAGCGCTAGGGGGCGCCATGTTCGCCGCGATCAAGAGTCTGATACCCGAGCCTCGCCAGGCAACCCAGCCACGTCACTACATCGGACGGCACCGGCAGAACGAGCCCACCCCGGTCCCCGTCCCCCAGGACGCGCCGGTCTCACCCGCCCCGGTGGTCACCGAGCCGGCCGAGAAGGCCGGGACGGCCGCGGCCTAGGGCCGGTCGGCGGCGCCGACTTCCCAGCTCGGGATCGGGACGGTCGGGCCGTCGTCGTGGCCCTCGTACTCGAGCAGAACCAGCGCGATGTCGTCCTCGAGACGGCCGTGCACCCAATCGACCAGGGCAGTCTCCAGCGATGCCAGGCCGTCGCCCACGGTGCCGTGGCCGAGCAGCCGCCAGGCCCGATCGGCGGTCGGGAAGAACTCGCCATCCCGCCGCGCCTCGCCCAGCCCGTCGGTGAACAGCAGCAGCCGGTCGCCGGGCTCCAACCGCTCCACCCGCGTCTTGACCTCCGGCATGAAGCCCAACGGCGGCGCCGGCGCGTCCGGTTCCAGCGGAATCACCTGCCCACGGCGCAGCAGCAGCGGCGCCGGATGTCCACAGTTGACGATCGTGAGGGTGCCGCCGCGCTCCTCGACCAGCGCGGCGGTCACGAAATCCTCGTCCCCGACGCTGCGGGCGACGGCCCGGTCCAGGTCGGCGGCGACCGCCTTCAGATCGGCCCGCTCGTACGCGACGTGCCGATACGACCCGAGCACGATGCTCGCCAGCCGGACCGCGTCCAGCCCCTTGCCGCGCACGTCACCGATGATGATCCGCACCCCGTACGGCGTGTCCAGCGCCTCGTACAGGTCGCCGCCGATGTCCGCGGCCGCGGTCGCCGAGATGTACCGGCCGGCCACCGCGAGCGCCCCGACCTGCGGGCCGATCGGCCGCAGCACCGCCTGCTGGGCCACCGCGGCGAGCCGCTGCAGCTGGGCTATCCGGTCGGCCTGCCGCTGCCGGATCGTGGCCACCGCCGCGGCGATGCCGGTCGACATGATGATCCCGACGACGTTGATGAGGCCGGACACGCCCTGCGGCGGATCCGCCTCGACGAAGATCATCCCGACGATGGTGGCCAGCACGCCGACGGCCAGCACGGTCTGCCAGAAGGCGAAGACCGCAGCGAGGAACGGGACGGCCGCGAGCAGGCCGACGAAATGGGCCTGGGGGCCGTCCGCGAGCTCCACCGCGGACACGACCGCGAGCAGCACAAGGGCCGCGCCGAGGCCGGCGCGGGATGCGGGGCTCAGCGGGCGTCGGCCCGGCGGAAGAGTCGGCATGGTTACGCGCAACAGCATGCCCGATCAGAGCGAGTCACTGCATCAACTTGACCCCTAGTCTGACTCGGTTCTAACCACCCGTTTCATCGGGCTCGGTCGGACGGCCTGCCCGCGGTGACAGGATGTCCGCGTGTCAGACGATCTTCGTGATCTCCTCCGAGCCCGCTTCGGGTGGACGGACCCCGGCGAGGGCACCGGCTACGTGGTCAGCAACCGCTCGGGCTGGTGGCGCGATCCGCACATTCTGGCCGGTCTCGGCGAGGCGCTCGGCGATCTCTTCCGGGACGCCGCGCCGACCGTGGTGGTCTCGCCCGAGGTCACCGGCTTCCTGGTCGGGCCGCTGGTGGCGCGGGCGATCGGGGCCGGCTTCGTGGAGGCCTACCGGGCGGGCGCGCGCCGTCCCATCGCCGAGCCGATGACCTGGGCAACGGTCCCCACCGATCACCGAGGAGATCAACAGCAATGGGGCGTACGGGACGGTCTGGTCGGTCCGGCCGACCGCGTCCTGATAGTCGACGACTGGGCGGCCACGGGCGCGCAGGCCCGGGCCCTGAGCAGCCTGTTCCCCGGCGCCTACGTGGGCACCGCGGTGATCGTCGACGAGTGCCCGCCCGAGGTGAGCGCCGAACTCGGCATCCGCGGGCTGCTGACCGGTCAGGACTTGATGTAGCCCTTCAGCACCCCGACGGTCGGCGCCCAGCCGCGGGCCTCGTACTCCGCGGCGCCACGCAGCACATACGGGTCCTGCGCCATCACCTCGCGGGCGGTCGCCTCATCGGCCACGTCGAGCAGCACCATGCCACCGACCGGCGGGTCCTGCCGACCGGCCGCCACCAGGGTGCCCTGCGCGACCAGACCGTCCAAAAAAGCCAGGTGCTCGTCGCGCACCTTGGCCACCTCGTCGAGCGGGACCAGGTAGGTAGAGATCATCAGGTACACGGCGTTCCTCTCCGGCGGCGGTTCGCCCACGATCGTACGATCCGAACCGTGAACGACTTCGGGCGCTACGGAATCTGGATCTCCCGCAAGCACTGGCCGGACGACGCGGGACAGACCGCCTCGGCAGCCCAGGAGCTGGAGTCCCTCGGCTTCGGCACGATCTGGATCGGCGGCAGCCCGCCGGACGACCTGCTGCTGGTCGAGGCCCTGCTGGCGGCCACGTCGACGCTGAAGGTCGGCACCAGCATCGTCGACATCTGGCGCAGCGACGGCGCCCGGCTGGCGGCCAGCCACGCCCGGATCCGGGCCCAGTTCCCCGGCCGGTTCTACCTGGGCGTCGGCTCCGGCCACGCACCCACCGCCGAGGCGATGGGCGAGCTCTACATCAAGCCCCTGACCCGGCTGCGCGACTTCCTCACCGACAAGCTGCGCGACGTCCCCCGCGACGAACGCCTGGTCGCCGCCCTCGGCCCGAACGCCCTGGCCGCGGCCCGCGACCTCACCGCCGGCGCGCTGCCCTACCTGATGCCGCCCGCGCACACGGCACAGGCTCGCGAGATCCTCGGCCCGGACCGCCTGCTCATCCCCGAGCAGAAGGTCTACCTCGGCACCGACCGCGACCAGGCACACCAGGTGGCCCGCCGGATGGCCCGCACCTACCTGGCCATGCCGAACTACACGAAGGCCCTGAGCCGCTTCGGCCTGAACCCGTCGGACCTGACCGGCGAGGGCAGCGAACGCTTCCTCGACCAGGCGGTGATCTGGGGCTCGGACGACGACATCCGCGCCGGCCTCAACGCCCACCTGGACGCGGGCGCCGATCAGGTAGCCGTCCAGGCGCTGCCGCTAGACCCTACCGACCACCTCCCCCGCTCGGAGTGGCGCCGCCTGGCCGCCATCCTCATGCCTGTCTCCGAAAGCTGACCGCCCTGCCGAGACGCGCCCCTCTCGAGTGCCGACCTCCTCGCCAAGACCCGGCCGCTGCCGAATGCCGACCTCCTCGCTGGGGCGGGCCTCCTCCCGAACACCGCCCCTCTCGCCGGGGCCCGGTCTCTGCCGAACGCCGTCGTCGTCTGCGTCGCTCGAAAAGCCGATCTCAAGACGCAAGCCCAACGCTCGGGCGATCCGGTGCAGCACGGGCAAGGTAGGCAAGGCGCCGCCGGCTTCCAAGCGCGCCACCACCGGCTGAGTGGTCCGCGCCGTCTCGGCCAGCGAAGACTGACTCAGGCCCCGCTCGTCCCGCAGCCGGCGAACCGCGGCACCCACATCGAAGCCCAGCTCGGCGGCGTCGTACTCCGCCGTGGCCCCCGGCTCGGCCAGCCGCCGTGCTCGTACCTCGGCCCAGCCGGTCACGCCAGCACCTCGGCCACGTACCGCTCGGCCACGCAGCGGGTGAGCACCCGGACCGCCCGCTCGATCTCCCGCCGGTCGCGCGCGCGGGATTTTCGGAACGCCGTCAACAGCACGATCCGCTCGCCGGGCGCGGTCCAGAAGGTCACGCGATAGGGCTCCCGGCCGACGTAAAAGCGCAGCTCACCCACCTTGTCGCCCAGCTGCCGGACCAGGGACCCCGACCGGCTGAGCCGATCGACATGGACGGCCGCCTGGGCGAACTGCTCGGTAGGCAGTCCCTCCAACCATCGCAGAACCTCAGGCTCCAGCTCGACGGTGCACTCACCCGTAGGCGCGCTGTCGCGGCCGCTGCCCCGCCACATCGCCTGAAGAGCCGGCTCCGACCGGTGTCGCTGTGCTGCCGTCATGTCGCGCTCGCCTCCACCAACTGGCCCATATTCGGGCACTTATCGGGAAAGTTACATTTGGGGTGTGCTGGTTCAGATCACCGCTCGGCCGGACGCCCGGCTGGTCGCCTCGGCCGTTCGACGCGGCCTGCGGCCCCTGCTGCTGACCGCGCGGGGAATCGGCTGGGCGGCGATCGCGCTCGCCCTGCTGCTCGACGTGATCGCCACCGGCGGCCCCAACCTCACGCTGCTGCTCGCCGGCACGCTCATCGCCGTGGGCATCCCGATGTTCCTGGTGAACACCGGCACGCGCGAGGCGCTCCGGGACAGCGAACTGACCACCTACGAGATCAGTGACGGCGGCGTGGCGAGCTCGAGCCTCGCGGCCCGGCACGCCTACGCCTGGAACGCCTTCCGCTCCGTCGAGGAGGCTCCTGGCCAGCTGATCTTCGGACGTAGTCGCACCCGGTTCCTGCCGGTGCCGACCGCCGGCCTCAGCCGCAGCCAGATCGAACAGGTCCTGGGCGCCGCTGCCGGCCACGGCCTGCGAGTGCGCCGCGCCTAGCCACGTTCACCCCCAGGGCGTACGCCCGGGTGCGGATTTTGTCCAAATAGGTCGCCGCTGCTGGATCTTGGATCGCCGTCATGCGGCAAGCCTTCCAGCGGACCTACCGGGCGCGCCACCGGCTTCTGCGAGCCTGTGGATAAGTATTTCCGGCGGCGCTAGCTGGTCGGCCAGACCCGGAAATTCTGCGCCGAGCGGGACGGCGTCGGGCCACGTTGCCCCTGGTAGCGGGAGCCGTAGACGGCCGAGCCGTACGGATGCTCGGCCGGGCTCGACAGCCGGAAGATGCACAGCTGCCCGATCTTCATGCCCGGCCACAGCTTGATCGGCAGATTGGCCACGTTGGACAGCTCGAGCGTCACGTGCCCGGAGAACCCCGGGTCGATGAAGCCCGCCGTCGAGTGGGTCAGCAGCCCGAGCCGGCCCAGGCTGCTCTTGCCCTCGAGGCGCCCCGCCAACTGGTCGCCCAGAGTGATCACCTCGAGCGTCGAGGCGAGCACGAACTCGCCCGGGTGCAGCACGAACGCCTCGCCGTCCGCCACCTCGACCAGCGCGGTCAGGTCGTCCTGCTGCTCGGCGGGGTCGATGTGGGTGTAAAGGTGGTTGTTGAACACCCGGAAGAACCGGTCCAGCCGCACGTCGACGCTGGACGGTTGCATGAGCGCGGGGTCGAACGGCTCCAGGGCGAGATCGCCCGACTTGATCTCGCTGACGAGGTCGCGGTCGGAGAGCAGCATCGCAACACCATACCGACCTGCTCTTTCGGCGTGTTTCCCTGGGCGCTTCGAACAAATGTTCGATAAAATGCCCGCATGGCTTCCTGGTCCGATTTCGCCGCCGCCGACCCGTCGCTGGCCGCCGCCATCCGCGCGCTCCTCGAGCAGTACGGTCCCGGCATGGCCTACCTGGCCACCATCCGCCCCGACGGCGGCCCCCGGATCCACCCGGTCTCCCCGGTCATCACCGACGAGGGCCTCTACTGCTTCATCGTCGCCTCGCCCAAACGACGCGACCTGGCCCGCGACGGCCGCTACGCGCTCCACTCCTTCCCGCCGGAGGAGAGCGACGACGAGGCCTACCTGACCGGCCAAGCCATCCGAGTCCACGACCCGGCCGTGATAGCCACCCTCTCCGAGACCTGGCGCGCCTCCCCCGCCGTCGATTGGCACCTCTACGAGCTCCAGATCGACACCGCCACCCTCCGCCGCCACGGCCCCGGCGGCGCCCTCCCCCTGGCCGCCACCCCGCCGGCCCACCCCCTGTCCCGCACGTGGCGAGCCCGCTTATCCCGCCCACTGGCCATCGCAAGCTGAGAACGAGTTAGGAAGACGAGCCACTCCCGCCACGCGCCTCCCGAATCAGGTACAGTGAGCCCCGCTGCGGGTGTAGTTCAATGGCAGAACATCAGCTTCCCAAGCTGAACATGCGGGTTCGATTCCCGTCACCCGCTCCACGTTTATGCAGCCAGATGGCTTGATCAACCGAAATTCGTTCGACTCCCATCGATGGCCCTACGGAATTGTTGGGGATCTCGTTGGCGACGAGCATCAACGCCGAGGTGGCTAGAGTCCGTTCGAAGCGGCGCCAGCAGCATTCAATCCAGCGCTGTACCACCGCTCAGGCCCAGCTCACGACCGTCGCACCCCGTCGGACCGACGCCGCATGAGCCCCACGTCGAGGGTTTCGGTCGTCAGTCTTCCAACTGGTTACCCGAGTTTGATTCTCGCCGCTGGCGCTACGTTTGTGCAGCTAGACAGCTCGATCAACCAAAATTTGCCCGGCCCTCACGCTGCAATTGTTGGGGAACTTGATGGGAAACGAGGATCGACACAGGGGGCGGATCGGGTCCCGTAGAGCACCGTCGCAACACCCGAGTCGGCGATGCATCCCCCGCAGCACCAGCTCACAGCAGTTCAGGCCGATCAGTAGGAACGCCAGGCAAGGCAGGACGTCGGCGGCCCAATCGGCATGATCAGTGAGCCGGACTGACAGTGCAGCCTCGAAACGCCGCCCGGGTGAATCGCGCCGGACTCGGGGCACGCGTTCCACACCATCCGCCCTGGTTCAGGCGAAAATATCGGCTAGCTACCAGACCGTCCATCCTCCAGGGAATCAGCCGATTACTGATGATCTCGCGTCAGGGTCTCCCGGCGACACCGGGAATCCGGCTCCCTGCAAGCCTTCGGCGCGAACGGTCCGGTGACCCTGACCCGGGAATGTCGGTAAATGCGATCTGTCCCCGAGGTCGATGCTCGCGAGGTCGGCGCGCGAGGCGATACCGAGCTTGGGGAACACGTTGGCCAGGTGGTGACCCACCGTGCGGGGGCTGATCAGCAGCTGTGACCCGATCTCGCGGTTGGTAAGCCCCTGCGCGGCCAGCCGGGCGACTCTGGACTCCTGCGGGGTGAGATCGGACGCGGCGTTCCGGGCGGGTGTGGGGTCGCGGCGTACATGCTGGCCGGTCATTTCCTGTTCGGCCCGGGTGCGGGCGAGTAAGGGCGCCGCGTCGAGGCGCCGGAAGATTTCGGCGGCTTCGGCCAGCTGGGTGTGGGCGTCGGTACGGCGGCGGGCCCGCCGCAGCCACTCGCCGTACAGTAGGCGCGTGCGGGCGTAGGCGAAGGGCCGCGACCGCGCCCCAGGTACGTCCAACGCGAGCCGGAACTGCTTCTCCGCGTCTGCCCCAGACGCCAGCAGGGCCTGGACCAGGTGGGACGCGGAAATCGCCCACGCCGCGTCGGTCCGGTCGGCCCACCTGTGCAGCAGCCGCGCCTGTTCCTCGGCCTGGGCCCGCTGCCCAGCGTGGATGGCTGCCTCGGCGGCGTCCGGCGCGGCGAGCACCGCGATGGTGGGGTGCGCCGCGTGGTGTCCGTCCTCGGTGAGCCGGACCAGGTGGTCCAGCGCCTGGTCGGCACGGCCGGCGAACAGTGCCGACATGCCGAGGGTCCACTGTGCGGCGGCGCTGAGCAGACGCACGTTGCGCGGCACGGAGAGCTCGAAAGCCCGGGCGGCGTAGTCGGCGACTGCCTTCTGTTGGCCTTGGGCGGCGGCCACCCAGCCGAGGCAGTTGTGGCACTGCGACGCCAGGTGGTCGTCACCGATCTCTCCGGCCACCTGCAGCCCCTCCAGGGCGTTCACCGCGGTCGAGGCCCAGGAGCCCTGCGCGAGGCCCAGCGCCGCCGTCTGTGCCAGCGCCTGGGTCAGGGCGGTCACCTGGTCCGTGGGCCGCAGCCGGTCGATCTCGCCGCGCAGCGCCTCCGCCATGGCGGACTCGATCCCCCAGGCCAGCGCCACCGGTGGCGGCGGCATCAGGAACCAGGAACCGCCGCCGAGCCGGCCGAGGACCTCGGCGCCGGCGGTCACCGCTGGGTCACGGTCTCCGGCGACGGTGTCCGGGTCCTGCGTCCACCACCGGCGCAGCGAAGGCAGCAGGTCGGCGTTCGGGAAGTCGCCACGCGGGAGCCGGCGCTCGAGCCGCTCGAGGGCCTCGCGCTGCAGCTCGCCGCGCCCGGCCGCCCACGCCGCCCGCAATGCCATGCCGCCGAGGGTGAAGGCCTGCCCGGCGTCGGCCACCCGTTCCATGTCCCGGATCAGGCGACGGCAGGCTATCGCCAGATCGCCGTACGCGAACTCGATCAGTCCCCGTAGCCCTTCGCTGTGCACCGCGACCGTGGCCTCGGAGGACATCCCTTCGGCCCGATCCAGCATGTCCCGCGCCGCGTCGACCTGCCCGGCTTCCCACGCCGCCCTGGCCGCGTAGGCCAGCCGGCGGGCCGCGTCGTCCGTGGCGGGCGACAGGGCCGCCGCCCGCCGCAGGGCACGGGCGGCCGTGGCGCAACCGCCACGTGCCCAGGCACTGCGGGCCGATTCCTCCAGCAGCCGGGCCACCTTCTCGTCGGTTCCGCCCTCGGCTTGTACCGCGGCGGCGAGATGCCACGGGCGCAGCTCGCCGGCGTGCTCACCGTTGAGCACGGACGCGAGAGCCCGGTGGACGGCCTGGCGGTCCTCCGGTTGCGCCACGTCGTAGACCACCGCGCCCATGAGCGGGTGGCGGAAGTGGATTCGCCCGCCCGGGCCGTCGGTGAGCAGGCCCGAATGCGACGCCTCGTCCCACGCGGCCGCGTCGAGGCCCAGAACGCCGCCGGCGTGGCGCACGGTGTCGCGGTCACTGCGGTCGTCGGCGGCGGCGAGCAGGAGCGCAGTGCGGGCAGCCGCCGATAGTCGCTCGATCCGGGCCCGGAAGGAACGTCGCAGGCGGGGACCGACGGAGATCTGGTCACCGCCGAGCGGGTACGCCGAGAGGTCGCCGGCCGCCACGGAGGTGGGCAGTTCCCGAAGGGCGAGCGGATTGCCGGCGGCTGCGCGGACCGTGCGGCGGATCAGTGCCTCGTCCGCGTGCGGAGCGACGGAACGGGCAAGCAGCCCTGCGTTGATGTCGTCCAGCCCACGGACCTCCATCGCCAGCAGCTTCTCCCAGGGACCCTCCACGGGATCGTCGTGGCTGGCGAGAAGCATGACAACGGGTTCCAGGCGCAACCGGCGAGCGACGAAGGCCAGGCACTGGGCAGACGGCTCGTCCAGCCACTGGGCGTCGTCGGCGATGATCAGAACCGGGCGCTTCGCGGCCAACTCGCCGACGAGCGTCAGGACGGCCACCCCGATCAGAAACCGGTCCGCCCGATCGCCGCTGGTGCCGAGCGCCCCGTTCAAGGCCTTCGCCTGCGGCTGCGGGAGCGCACCGATCGGCTCCGTCACCGGCCACAGCAGTTCGTGCAGCCCGGCGAAGGCCAGCTCCGACTCCAGACGGGTGCCGCGACAGCGCAGGACGGTGAAGTCCTCGGCGGCCGACTCGGCCACGTATTCGAGCAAGGCGGTCTTACCGATGCCGGGTTCGCCCCACAACATCATGGTCGTTCCGGATCCCTGACGGGCACCGTCAAGGATCCGGTCAAGGGCTGCCTGCTCCTGGCGCCGTCCGTACAGGTCCATTTGCTGGAAAGCCTAATGGTCAACGGCCCCATGCCACATCGTGACGGACCCGGTGACGGACACGGTGACGGATTCGCTTCCCGCGCCTGCTCCGTAGCGTCCGGGCGAGGCTGCGCCACAGCACCACGGACCGTCATGGGTCACCCCTTGGAGAGAACGATGACACCATCCAGCACGATCAGCGTGGACCGGACGACCCCGGAAATCCGGAAGATCACCTTTGCGAATCCGCCGGTGAACCTCATCGTCGGGGAGACCGTGTCCCGATTGATCGAGGTCATCACGGAGCTCAGCGAGGATCCGCAGGTTCACGTTGCCGTCCTCACCAGCAGTACGCCGGGCTTCTTCTGCAACCACTTCGATCTCGGCCGGGCTGCCGACTTCGCGCCGCCGGCCGATCCGGAAGCGACGCCGGCATGGACCGAGCTCGTGCTACGGCTGTCCAAAGCACCATTCATCAGCATCGCGTCCATCCGCGGACGGACCAGGGGCGGCGGGAATGAACTGGCCTTGGCCTGCGACCTGCGGTACGCCAGCCGCGAGCACGCGGTGTTCGGCCAGCCCGAGGTGGGCTCCGGAATTCTTCCCGGTGGCGGGGGCACCGAACGCCTGCCCCGGCTCGTCGGGCGGGATCGAGCGCTCGAAGCAATCCTCAGCAGCCATGACTACGACGCCGACACGGCCGAACGCTACGGGTGGGTGACCCGCGCCGTCGCCGACGCCGAGCTGGACGGCTTCGTGGACAGCATGGCCATCCGGCTGGCGTCGTTCGACAAGACGGCGCTGGCAGCCGCCAAGGCCCAGGTCAACCGGGCAACGCTCCCGCCCGACGCCGACCTGCGCGCGGCCTACACCGAATTCCTGGGCTCCCTGACCTGGCCCGGAGTCCAGGCACGCGCGCCACAGTTCGAGAAGGTCGTCGCCGAGAAGGGCCTCGAAGAGGTGGAACTCCACTTGGGCGACTACCTCGGCGGCGCGCCTCAGGAGAGCCGGTGACCACCCCGACACCGCACGAGCGCCCGTCAGCCGGCGCGACAACGGCCTGCCAACGCGAGACACCCGAAGGAGTTGCAGCATGAGGGGCACCATCACCATCATCGACAAGGGCGACGTACGGGTGCACAGCTACATGGCTCCCGACGACAACATCAACGTCACCACCCAGCTGATCGAGACCCCGGGCCGGCTCGTGGCGGTGGACGGCCAGATCGCGATCGCCGGCGCCGACGAGGTCGTCGCCTACGCCAAGGGACTCGGCAAACCACTGGACCGGCTGGTCATCACCCACGAACACCCGGATCACTTTCAGGGCGCGGCCCGCTTCCACGCGCCCATTCACGCGCTGGCGGTCACCCGTGATCAGATGGCGGCGCGGGGCGACCTCACCGACCCGACCGGCATCCCGGTACCTGCGGCGGAGGTGGCCCCGACCGTCCTGATCACCCCAGGCACCGAGGTCATCGACGGGGTCCCGTTCGTCTTCGAAGCCCTCGCCGGCGGCGAAACCTCCGACCAGCTGCTGATCTGGTTACCGGAGCACGGGGTGCTGGTGGCGCAGGACGTCGTCTACCACAAGACGCATGCGTTCGTCGGCAACCACGACATCGCCCGCTGGCAGGTCATCCTCCAGGAACTCATCGACCCGGCCTACGACACGATCCTGCCCGGGCACGGACTGCCCGCGGGACAGGCCGTCCTCACTGAGATGATCCACTACCTGGAAGTCGCGGGCGACCTGCTCGGCGACGACGGGCAGGCCTACAAGCAGGCCATCATCGACCGCTTCCCCACGTACGCGGCTCCCCTGGTGATCGACATCAGCAACTTCTATTTGTTCGGCACCCCGATCGTCATCCCATCCCCCTGACCTGCCATCCCGCATCAGCTCGTGTTTCAACTGTGCGATGCCAGCGGGCCGCGGAACGTGCGCCGGTAGGCGAGCGGGGAGACACCGATGGCGGCGTGGAGGTGTTGTCGCAGCGAGGTGTCCGCTGCGAAGCCGACCTGGACGGCGATCTCGTCCACCGGCAGATCGGTGATCTCCAACAGGTGACGCGCCCGGTCGACCCGCTGCTGGATCACCCAGCGTCCCGGGCTCATGCCCACCTCCTCGGTGAAGCGGCGAGCGAACGTACGCAGGCTCATGTGGGAACGTTCTGCGAGGTCGGCCAGGGTCATCGGTTCGTGGAGGTGTGCCAGGGCCCATTGGCGGGCGGCGGCCGTTCCGGCTGCGGTGGCGTCGGGCACCGGGTGTTCGATGTACTGCGCCTGCCCCCCTTCGCGCCACGGCGGAGCGACGCACAGGCGGGCGACCCGGTTGGCGAGCGCGCTGCCGTGGTCCTTGCGGATGAGATGCAGGCAGACGTCCAGCCCGGAGGCGGCGCCGGCCGAGGTCAACACGTCCCCGTCATCGACGAACAAGACGTCCGCATCCAGCGCGACCTTGGGGAACCACTCCCGGAACAGCCCCGCAGCTTTCCAGTGTGTGGTGGCCGGTCGCCCGTCGAGAAGTCCCGCGGCAGCCAGCACGAACGCGCCGGTACAGATCGACACGAGGCGCGTGCCTGGAGGCACGGACCCGAGCGCCGCCACCACGGCCTGGGGCACCTGCGGTGGGACGGCAGTGGCGGCGAACGCCGGGATGACGACAGTGTCGGCCGTCCGCAGCGCCTCCGGGCCGTGCTCGACGGTGATCGAGAAGTCGGCGTCGGTGCGGACCGGCCGGCCGTCCACGCTGCAGGTCAGAACCTCATAGAGGCCGTCCGCGGCGCCGAGGACACGGCTCGGAATCCCCAGATCGAACGGGTAGACGCCATCGGTGGCCAGAACGACGACCCGGTGCGCACGCGCCATGGCAGGATCTCTCTGAAAGTTGGCATTCATGCCATGGTAGCCAACGGCGGCGGCGACAACGCTGGACCCATGACGAACACCAAGCGGGCCACGATGCGCGCCATCGGCCAGGACACGTACGGATCCCCCGAAGTGCTCAAGGAGATCGAGCTTCCGCGGCCGGAACCGGGCCCGAGCGAAATCCTGGTCGCCGTCCGTGCGGCCGGGGTCAACCCGACCGACTGGAAGAACCGCGCTCAGGTGACCACCATCGAACGCCTGCCGCTCGTGCTGGGCTGGGACGTCTCAGGAGTCGTGGAGGCCGTGGGGTTGGGCGTCACCCTGTTCAAGCCGGGCGACGAGGTCTTCGGCATGCTGCCCTACCCGCACGGGGTCGGCGCGCATGCGGAGTACGTGATCGGCCCGGCCCGCTCGTTCGTGGGCAAGCCCGACGGCGTCGACCACATTCAGGCCGGCGCCCTCCCGCTCGCCGCCCTCACCGCCTACCAAGCCCTCGTCGACACCGCCGACGTCCAGCCCGGCCAGCGCGTGCTCATCCACGCGGCCGCCGGCGGCGTCGGCCATCTCGCCGTCCAGATCGCCAAATCCCGCGGCGCGTACGTCATCGGGACCGCCAGCCCCGGCAAGCACGACTTCCTGCGTTCCCTCGGGGCCGACGAGCTCATCGACTACCACACGGCCGATTTCACCGAGGTCCTCACGGACGTCGACGTGGTCCTCGACCCGATCTCCATGGACTCGGCGGCCCGCGCCCGCTCCCTCGCCGTCCTGCGCCCCGGCGGCACCCTCGTCTCGATCCTGCCCGTCCCCGTCGAGGCCGACGAGCTGGCGAAGATCGCCGAGCTGGGCATCCGCTACGAGGCCCTGCTCGTCGAGGCCGACCAGGCCGGCATGCAGGCCATCGCCGCCCTCGTCGAGGCCGGCGACCTGCGCGCCCACGTCGAGGCCGTCTTCCCGCTCGCGGAGGCCGCCAAGGCGCACGCCCTGGGCGAGACCGGCCGTACCACCGGCAAGATTGTGCTGACGGTCGAGGGATCCCGGCCCGCGGACATCGTCGCCCGGGTGCTGCGCGCCGCCTTCGAAGCGGGTGACACGACCCTCATCGACCGGCACATCCGGCCCGATTACATCCAGCACAACCCGCTCGCCGCGGACGGCCCCGAGGCCATGAAGGCCTTCGGCGCCGCCTGGAAGCAGCAGTACCCGACCGCCACCTACGAGGAGAAGCGAGCCATCACCGACGGCGACCTGGTGCTCCTGCACTCCCACGGCGTCCTGGTCCCCGGCAACCCCGAGGTCCCCGAGCTGGCGATCTTCGACCTCTTCCGTTTCCAGGACGGGAAGATCGCCGAGCACTGGGACATCCTGCAGCAAGTGCCCGCCGTCACGGCCGACGGCACCGACCTGTTCTCCACCCTCAGCGAGCCGCGGACCCGCAAGCCGCAACAGCCGTGGCTGACCGCGTACAACAAGAAGATCGTCACCGACTACGTCGAACGGCTCCTGGTGAACCAGGACCTGAGCGCCATCGACGCGTACCTGAGCCCCGAGCACCACGAGCACAACCCGGGCATCGCGTCCGGCGCGGTGGAGCTGAAGGCCGGGCTGCAGGCGTACCTCGAACAGTTCCCCGAGCTGAAGATCAGCTTGAAGCGGATCATCGGCGAGGGCGACCTGGTGGCCGCCCACCTCCACGTCGTCAACGCACCAGGCGAGCGCGGCAGGTCGGTCATCGACCTCTTCCGGGTGCGGGACGGAAAGATCGTCGAGCACTGGGATGCCTCGCAGGACGTGCCGGAGACCGCCGCCAACAACAACACGATGTTCTGATGGCCGCCGGTTCGCACCGATTCAGAGAGGACAGATCCATGACCGGACTGCGCTACGACGTCTTCATGACACCCGCGATCCCGCAGAGCAGCGGCACCCTGAACCTTCCCGACGGCGAGCCGATCGTGTGGTCGCCCATCGCGACGACCCTGATCCAGGGCGAGCGCGACGCCGTTCTCGTCGATCCGCCCTTCACCACCGACACCACCCGCGAGGTGCTGGCCTGGGTGGAGAAGATCGGCCGCAACCTCACGGAGATCTACATCACGCACGGCCACGGTGACCACTGGCTCGGCGTTCCCGTCCTGCTCGAGCGCTTCCCGCACGCCGTGGTCCGCGCAACGGTCGGCACAAAGGCGCAGATCGACGAGCTCGCCACCGCGGAGTCGCGTGCGGAGTTCTGGGGTGCGCTGTTCCCCGGCCAGATCCCGACGGGCCCGGTCGACGTGCGGGTCGTCGGCGAGGAGGGGCTGAGCCTGGAGGGCCACGCGCTCATCCCCGTCGAGGTCGGGCACAGCGACGGCGACGACACCACCGTGCTCTGGGTGCCGAGCCTGAAGCTGGCGGTGGCCGGTGACGTCGTCTACAACAACGTGCACCCGGCGCTGTCCAACTCCGCGGGTGGCGGCCTCGACGCGTGGCGACGCGCCCTGGACCAGGTCGAGGCTCTCGGCCCCGACTTCGTGGTGTCCAGCCACAAAGACCCCACTCGCCCGGACGACCCCGCCGACATCGGCCACACCCGGCGCTACCTCGAGGACGCGGACCTGCTGTTGCGCAGCTCACCCACGCCGATGGAGTTCTTCGAGAAGATGCAGGCCCTGTATCCCGAGCGCATCAACCCGGGCATTCTCTGGTTCGGCGCCATCAGCCTCCTGGGCCCTCAGCCGGCGTCCTAGGCCGGCCAAATCCGCCCGTTACCGACCGGTCATAATATTACGTACGTCAGAATATGAGTTAGGATGGTGGTGCTGGGCGATGGCCCGATCGAGCGGATGGAGGAGCCGGTGGCGCGTTACGACAAGGAACACAAGGCGGCGACGCGGCAGCGGATCCTGGAGACGGCCGGCCATCGCTTCAAGCAGGACGGCATCGACGGCTCCGGCGTCGCGACCCTGATGACCGACGCCGGGCTGACCAACGGCGCGTTCTACGCCCACTTCACCTCCAAGGAAGATCTCGTCGCGAACGTCCTGGCCGATCAGCTGCGCGCCCAGGCCGAGGAGTTCCGCGCGCTGCCGCCGGGCCGGGCGGGGCTGGAGGGCTTCCTGCGCGAGTACCTGTCGCCGCAGCACCGGGACAACCCCAGTGACGGGTGCCCCTCCGCCGCCCTGCTCGACGAGATTGGCCGTACCGCGCCGGCGGCCAAGGACGCCTACACCGAGGGCGCCCGGACCATTCTGGACGAGATCGCCGGCCGGCTCGCGCCCGACGATCCGCGGTCGGCGTACGGCAAGGCGCTGGGCTTGTTCACGATGGCGGTCGGAACGCTGCAGTTGTCCCGCGCCCTGTCCGACCCGAAGCTCGCCGACGAGGTCCTCGAGCAGGGCATCCGGAACGCCGGCGCGTTCTTCGGCTGAGCACTACGCGAAGCGGCCCCCTCGTTCACCCGAAAGGTCGGGAACGAGGGGGCCGCGACGCGTTCCGGCACTACCGCTGGAGGAAGTCGAGGGCCTTGGCGACGAACTGGTCGTGAAACTGGAAGATGCCGCCGTGCCCGGCGTCGGGGTAGATGACCAGGTCGCTGTCCGGCAACCGCCGGGCCAGGTCGACTGAGTTCTGGGTGGGCACCATCCGGTCGCTCTCGCCGTTGGCGACGAGGACGGGCAGGGTGATGACGGACAGATCCTGCGGTCGCTCCAGTCCCCACCGGTGGATCGCGGACAGCTGCGTGAAGTAGGCCTTCAGGGAGATCGCCTTGTCCCGGTTCTCGGTGCGCTCCTTCAGCCGCGCCAGGAACTGTTTGCCCGCCCGGCGCCCGTTGGCGGTCCGGGTGAAGAACAGGAACTGCTTGGGGTCCTGGAAGGTGAGCAGCGCGCGGACGGTGTCGAGGTGGGAGAGCTTGGTGACGTTCTTGATGCCCTCGCCGCCGGCGGGGCCGGTGCCGGCGAGGATCAGCTTGCGGACCAGCTGCGGCTCGTCCTGGACGATCACCTGGGAGATCATGCCGCCCATGGAGAAACCCAGCAGGTCGACCTGGGTCAGGCCGAGCGCCCGGATGAACGTGACAGCGTCCTTCGCCATGGCCTGAATGGTGTTCGGGGTGGTGCCGGTGGAGGCGCCGACACCTCGGTTGTCGAACGCGATGACGTGGTGTTTCGCGGCGAGGCCGTCGACGACCCGGGGATCCCAGTTGTCCAGGACCGCGGCCAGGTGGGTCACCAGAACCAGCGGGACACCGGTCCGGGGGCCGAGCTCGCGGTAGGCGAAATCGACGCCACCGGCCGAGACGGTGCGGGTGGGCGCGTCCTTGTACGACGTCACCGCGTTGTGTCGTGCTTCTTGACGGTTGTCCATGACTGTCTCCTCTTTCCCTGACATCGCCGAGCCCGGTGCGTCGGGCCGACGGACCTGGTGCGCGATCACGCTCGCGCCACCTGCGAGCCTATTGAAGTATGATCGTAATATAATGAGTTCGCAAGCCCTCCGGCTCAGCCGATTCAAGAAAACAGCGCATCCGACCAGGGCATACACCGTTCGGCGGACGCGGCCTGCGAAACTGCACCGCCCAGCACCATCACGCCACGGGCGGCGCCTCGCCCGTGGCGATTTCCGGTACGACGCCGCGCCGATCGACACGCGGCAGGCCCGGGCGACCCGGCCGGCCGACCGGCTGGACGTTGTCACGCATCCACCGCAGCCTTGCCTCCGTGGCGGCCAGGGCTTCGTCCCGGTGCGGGAGCACGTAGAAACGGCGCTCCCGGATGGCCTCGAAGGTCTGCTCGGCCACCGTCTCCACGCCGAGACCCTGCTCGGCCCTGCGCGCGTTGTCGTCGACGATCAGGCGCCGCACCGGGTGCATGCTCAGATCGGCGACACCCGGTGGCCGGTTCCGTTCCGACGCCGGCAAACGCGTCCGGACGAATCCGGGGCACATCACGGACACGGCGATGTCCTCACCAGCCTGGCTCAACTCGTGCTGCAGGTTCTCCGACAGGCCAAGAACCGCGAACTTCGAGGCGATGTACGGCGTCGCGGTGGGCGTGTTCCCGGAGAGCGCGGCGTACGAGGCGGTGTTCACGATGTGCCCACCGCCGGCCTCGCGGATCAGCGGCAGGAAGACTTGGCACCCGTACAGGACGCCGTTGAAGTTGACACCCATCACCCAGTCCCACACCGAAGGAGGAATCTCCGAGAACGGGGCGCCGGCGTCGACACCGGCGTTGTTGCAGACGACGTGCACGGCGCCGAAGCGTTCGACGGTCGCCGCGGCCAACTGCACGACCTGCTCGCGGTCCGACACGTCGGCGACGAAGCCGGCCACCAGCGCGCCGCCGCGCCGTAGCCGCTCAACCTCTCTGGTCAGGGCGCTCGAGTCGATGTCGCTGAGCATCACGTGCATACCGGCGGCGAGGAACCGTTCGACCAGGCCCAAGCCGATGCCGCCGGCAGCCCCGGTGACGACGGCGACCTTGGCTTCGAAGACGTCCATCAGGGGCCCTTCCCGTCGCCCTGCCCGCCGTGGGCGCCGGTGACGATGACGACCTTGTCGCCCAGGCCGGCGCGACGAGCATTCATTTGACCGCCACAGCGTTGGCGGTGGAGCCGGTGCCGCCGGTGAGGTAGAGCGGCGCCGACATCAGCAGACCTTCGTAACGGCCGTCCCGAGCGCAGTCCTCGGCCAGCGCGTCGAGCGCCCACATCTCTCCGATCGGCATCCCCAACAGGGAGATCAGGTTCGCGTGCAGGCTCTGCCCGCGCGGGTCGAAGGGCAGCGCCTCGAAGGACACGTTGTCGGCGACGACGGCGACGACACCGCTGTCCCAGAGCCACCGCGGGACCTGCGCGTCCGGGGCGATGCCGGCCGCCTTGAAGCTCCACGAGTTGTCGGCGAAGTCCTTTCGGACGGCGGTGGACAGGCCCTCGTACCAGGTGATCCAGCCGAAGCGCACGAGCAGGACGTCTCCGTGCCGCACGGTGCTGCCCTGCGCCGACAGACACCGGGTGAGGTCGTCGAGCGCGATCGGCTCGCCGCCGTCGTGATCGATCGGGCGGCCCTGGCGTCGGCGCCAGCGGTCGAGGTCCGCCAGCACGAAGCGTCCCACGATGCCCCGGCGAGCGAGGTTGTCGATGCCGTTGCGGGCGCCTGGGCCCTTGAGCTCGCTCGACGGCCGGCCGCCGTAGAACCGGTGCACCGGATGGGCGAAATGCGCCAACGAATCCCATTGGCTGGATGCCTGCGGATAGAAGCCGTCGAGGTGATCGTCCATGCCGAAGCCGTCGTCGCGCACGGTGTGCCGCAGCGGCCCCCGGCCGTAGAGCGCGGGTTCGGGTAGTCGCAGGTTCCAGGACAGTGCGAAGACGTCGCCGGTCCGGACCGTCGCGAGCGCGGCGAGCACCTCCTCGCGCCCGACGTCGTTGAACGCGCCCACTTCGTCGTCGGCGCCCCACACTCCCCAGGCGCACCCCTCGATTCCGTGGGGAAGCGAGGACAACTGGTCGTACGCGATCCGTTTCCCGCTGCCCGTGGCCATGGACTCTCCTGCCTGTCCCTGCGGTGTCGATCTCATCGTACACATAATCTATTTATTATTGATAGTATGGGTGCACGGTCCGACGCCTGGCCGAGGATCGCACCTGTCCGCCGTCAATCGTGGAGTGATGATGTCGTCAAACGCGCGCCGTCCCGGGCTGGACCGGTCGTCGATACCGGGCTACCGAAGCTAGGCGGCGGGATGCGACTGGCCCGGTTCGACGACGGCGGCCGCCCGCGCGCCGGAGTGGTTGTCGCAGACAGGCTCCTTCCGCTGCCCGAGGAGACGGACGTTCTGCAGATGCTGACTGCGCCGGCACAGCAACGGCGTCGCCTGATCGCCGAGGCCGAGCGGGCCGGACAGGTGATCCCGCTGTCGGAGGTGACGCTGCGTACCCCGTTCGCCCCGCGCTCGTTCAGGGATTTCGTCTGTTTCGAGCAGCACGTCGAGGGGATGGCGAAGCTGGGCGACCCCGGCGCCACGGTGATGCCCCAGTGGTACGAGGCCCCGCACTTCTACTTCACGAACCACGCCGCGATGCACGACCCGGGGCAGGCGATCGCGATACCGCCAGGCTGCGAACTGCTCGACTTCGAGCTGGAGATCGCGGTGGTGGTCGGCCGGGCCGGACGGGACCTCACCGTCGCGCAGGCTCGTGACCACATCGCCGGCTTCATGATCTACAACGACTGGTCCGCCCGTGACCTCGCCGTCCGGGAGGCGCGTCTCGGTCTCGGCTTCGCCAAGGCCAAGGACTTCGCCAACGTGATCGGCCCTTGGATCGTGAGTCCCGATGAGCTCGAGCCCTACCGCCGGGGCGACCGGATCGCCATCGAGCTCGTCGCCAGTCGCAACGGCGAGGAGATCGGCCGCGATTCGCTCGCCAACATGGCCTGGTCTTTCGAGGAGATGCTCGCCTACGCGTCACGCGGGACCTGGCTGTACCCCGGGGACGTGCTCGGGTCCGGCACCTGCGGGGGTGGTTGCCTGGCCGAGTTGTGGGGTCGAAACGGCCGGCTCGAACCCCGCCCGTGCCGCGCCGGTGACGAGGTCACCCTCAGTGCCGAGGGCATCGGGACGTTGACGAACACCGTCGTGGCCGGCACCGAGCCGGTTTCGCTGCCGCGGGCCCGGGCCCGCCTGGAAGGTGTCTGACATGACGAGTCCTGACCAGTCGGCCATGCACGGGGCGAAGATCGCCGTGGTCGGAGCCGGCCTGATGGGGCACGGGATCGCGCAGGTGTTCGCCGAGGCGGGACATCCGGTGTCGATCCATGACCCGCAGCCGGAGACGCTCGCGTCGGTGCCGGCCCGGGTCGCCGCCAACCTCGGCATTCTCGGTCGCGACGTGGCGGCGGCCGGGAGGATCAGGCTGCAGGCAACGCTCGAGGCCGCCGTGGCCGACGCGGAATTCGTCTTCGAGGCCGCTCCCGAGAAGCTTCCCCTGAAGCAGGTGATCTTCGCGAAGCTCGAGAAGACGGTTGCTGCCGGCACGATCCTGGCCAGCAACACCTCCGTGATCCCGATCATGCAGATCGCCGCCGGCCTGGACACGCCCGGACGAGTTGTCGGGACGCACTGGTGGAATCCCCCGTACCTGGTTCCACTGGTGGAAGTCGTTCAAGCGGAACGCACCGAACCGGCGGTGGTGCAGCGGACGCTGGCGCTGTTGCAGGCGGTCGGCAAGGAACCGGTGCACGTGCGGCGCGACATTCCCGGCTTCGTCGGAAACCGCTTGCAGCATGCGCTGCTGCGGGAGGCGTTCGCCCTGGTCGCCGACGGTGTGTGCGACGCGGAAACCGTCGATCGGGTGGTCAAGTCCAGTTTCGGTCCGCGGCTGGCGGTGCTGGGCCCGATGGAGGGAGCCGACTACGTCGGCCTCGATCTGGCCCTCGATGTCCAGGAGTTTATCCTCCCCGACCTCGACCGCTCGCCCACCCCGTCGCCATATTTGAGCATGCTCGTCGAGCAGGGCCGGCTCGGGATGAAGACCGGCGCCGGCTTCCGGAGCTGGGACCCGGAAGCGGCCGTGCGCATGCGCGAGCGACTGCTGCGCCATTTGATGAATGCGCTGGGCGAGGCCTGAGCCCGGGTTTCACGGCAGGGCGACATCCGGGGAGGCGTCGTGCCGACCGGTCAGAAGGTAGGCCGATTGCAGGAGCTCGGGCCGCTCGCGCAGTTCGCTCGCGGAGCCCGAGTACCGGATCCGCCCGCCTTGCAGCACGTGGGCGCGGTTCGCCAGGCCGAGCGCCACCGTGGCGAATTGCTCGATCAGCAGTACGCCGATCCCGGACTCCGCGACCTCGCGGATGGTCGGGATCAGGCGGTTGACCACCACGGGCGCGAGCCCGAGGGAGAGCTCGTCGATCAGTAGGTAGCGGGGCTTCGACACGAGGGCCTGGGCGAGCGCGAGCATCTGCTGCTCCCCACCCGACAAGGATCGGGCCAGGTTGCCGAGCCTGGCCCCGAGTTCCGGAAACAGCTCCAGCGCCCGTTTCCGGCCGGCCCGCGCCTGTTCCTTGGACAAGGGGTACGTGGCCACCCTGATGTTGTCCTCGACCGTCAGCTCGGTCAGCAGGCGATGGCCTTCCGGCACGATCGCGATCCCGGCGCGGCGGATCCGTTCCGGGTCGCGCCGGGCGAGGTCGCGGCCGTCGAGCCGCACGGCGCCGGTCGCCGGCCGCAGCATGCCGCCGATGGCCAGCACGGTGCTTGACTTGCCGGCGCCGTTCGGGCCCAGCAGGGCAGTCACCTCTCCGGCTGGGATCTCCAGCGTGACCTCGTGGACCACCGTGCGCCCGCCGCGCTGGACGCTGAGCCCTTCGATGCTCAGCTGGTCGTCCCCGGACGGCCGCGAGATGGTCACAGTGCCTCCTCGGTGCCCAGGTAGGCGCGGATCACGTGCTCGTCCCGCAGCACCTGCGCGGTCGGTCCGGACGCCACCAGCTTGCCGAAGTCGAGCACGGCGGTGACGTCGCAGCAGGCCGACACCAGGCTCATGTCGTGATCCACGAGAATGGTCAGCGCGCCGGTCCGTTCCGGAATCTGCCGGATCACCTCGCCCAGGTGGGCGGTCTCCTCGTCGGGTAGCCCCGCGGCCGGCTCGTCGAGCAGCACGATCTTGGGTTCCCCCACCACCGCCCGGGCGACTTCGACCATCCGGCGCTGCCCCGGCGTGAGGACGCCGACCTTGGCGTTCGGGTCGATGTCCAGGCCCACGAAGACGATGGCGTCGAGCACGTGCGCGCGCCGGGAAGCGCCGCTCGCCCTGGAGTGCTCGTGAATCATGGCCACGTTCTCGTACACCGTCAGCTCCTCGATCGCCTGCTCGGTCTGGAAGGTGCGCCGGACACCCCAGCGCGCGCGGCGAAAATGGGCCATGGCCAGCAGGTCCTCGCCGAAGCCCTGCACGCTGCCGGTGGCCGGCCGGACGAAACCGCTCAGGACGTTGAAGAAGGTGCTCTTGCCGGCACCGTTGGGCCCGATGAGCCCGCACGTCCCGCTGGAGAACCGGAGACTGACGTGATCCAGTGGGGTGACCCCGCCGAACCGTACGGTCAGGTCGGTGACGTTGATCATTCGGCCGCTCCGTCCGTGGGTCGAGCCCGCCGGGACTGGGGACGCAGCCGCCGTCCCAGCCGAGCCAGGTCCTGCGGCACCTGATCCGCCAGCCCGGCCGGCGCGGTGGTCAGCACCTGCAGTACGCCGATCCCGAACACGATGATCAGCCAGTTCGAGGAGGCCCCCCAGTCCTGCAGCAGCGCCGGCAGCAGTTGCATCAGCAACCCGGCGATGACCGCGCCCCAGAGGTTGTAGACCCCGCCCATCAGGACCACGGCGAGCAGCGCGATCGAGTCCTGCGGCTGGAAATTGATCGAATAGAGGTAGCGGAGCTGGCCCGCCAGCAGACCGCCGGCGACGCCGGTCACGAACGACGCCAGCGCGAACGCCCACAGCTTGTACAGGGTGGTGTTGATCCCGGCCGCCAGGGCCGCGGACTCGCTCTGCCGGATCGCCGCCCACGCCCGGCCCGGACGTGTCCGCAGATGAGCCAGCACCAGCAGGAACATCAGCAGGGCCACCACAATCGTGTAGCGGAAGAAGGCCGGATCGCTGTTCGCCAGGCCCGGCCTGCGTATCGGTGGCGCCTTGAGCACGCTGCCGTCGTAGCCGAGAAACCCGGACCCGCCGTTGGGGAAGTTCGTGCTCGCCAGCACCACAGTGATCCCACCGGCCAGCATCAGCGTGATCAGCGCCAGGTACAGGCCGCTCATCCGCAGAGCCGGGAGCCCACCAGGGTGCCCAGCACCATCGTGATCACCCCGGCCAGCAACAGAACGACCGGGAACGGCAGGGACGTCGCGAACAGCAGCCGCGCTGCCACCCACGCTCCGAGCGCGAGCACGGCTGCCTGCCCGAGCGAGACCATCCCGACCCGGCCGACCAGCACGCCCAGTCCCAGGGCCACGATCGAGTAGATTCCGGCCTGGGTCATCGCGGCCGTGTAGTAGAGACTGAGCATGGACGGCAGCGCCACCAGTACGAACAGCAGCAGCACCGCGAGCACCGACAGGCGCGGCCAGCCGTACCCGGCCAGGCTCCGCCCGGTCGGCCCGGGCGGGAGAGTTCCCCGAGCCGGGTCAGGGCGCACGGCCTGCTCGACGGCGCCGTTCCTCGCGGTCGATTCCATCGCTTACACACCCTGCCGGCCGACAACGATTACCCGTCGCCGATTGAGGATCAGAAGCGCGACCGCCGCGAACACGAACGGCGTCATCACCCGGTAGTCGGACAGCGCGGAGATCGGCGTGATGACCGCTTCGACGACACCTATGAGAATCGCCGCCAGGAAGGTGACGGTCACCGAGCGAAGCCGGGCGATCAGCGTGGCAGACAGCGAGGAGATCACCAGAAAGGTGAGCGTGGTGGAATCGAGCGCGACAAAGCTCGCGAGCAGCATTCCCGCGACCCCGGACAGCACCCCGCAGCCCAGCCACGCGGCCGCCTCGACCCGGCGGACCGGAACTCCCAGGGCCGCCGTGAGCTCACGATCGTTCGCCATCGCCCGCATCGCCGTGCCGAGCTTCGAGTAGCGCAGGAACGCGGCGGTCACGGCCGTGACCACGATGCCGACGACCAGCCCGATCACCTGGGTGTAGGTGACCTGAACGCTGCCGATCGTGAAGGTGGAGTTGTCGGTGGGAAACAGAATCGCCCGGGACTGCCCTCCGCTGGATGTCCACAGCAGGTCCATCGTCCCGAGCAGGACCAGCGTCAGCCCGAGGGTCGCGACCGCCTTGACCACCGGGTCCCGATCGGCCAGCCGGCGGCCGAACACAGCACCGTAGGCCAGCGTCGTGACCGCGCCGAAGAGGACGCAGACGAGGAAGGCCGGCCAGAAGCCCACCCCCTGGCTGTTGATCAGTTGCCAGGCGATGAAGGCGCCCATCGCCCCGACCCCGCCGAAGGCCAGGTTCAGCACTCCGGTCGCCCGGTAGAGGACCACCATGCCGACACCGGACAGCGCATAGACCCCGCCCAGCGCCAACCCGGCGACGAGAAAGGGCTGAAGATCCGGCCAGCTTGGCAGTTGCCAGAACCCGGCCAGTACGGTGGACGCCTCGGCCATGCCGGTTCTCATTTCCCAGCGATCTTGCGATATTCCGCGATCAACGGGTCGGCCGACGAGATCGCCGTGCACCCCTGGGCGGTGACCATCTTCCCGTCCCGCGGCGTCGTCGTCCAGTCGACGTTGTTAGGAATGTGGAAGGGATAGTCGCCATAGGTCCACGGTTCGCAGAGCTGCCCGGTGTCGAAGTCCTTGACGTTCTTCAACGCCTGGTTGACGCTCTCCTTCGTGTACTCGCCGTCTATGGAGTTCAGGGCATGGACGGTGATTTCGGCAATCGTGAACCCCATCTGGCTGAAGCTGCCGATCCCGCACGGCCGTTTTGAGATCGTGGATCATGGTGTGAGTCCGAGGAGGGTGAATGGTCTGGCCGTGTTTCGGGTGGCCCAGCGGGTGGCTTCGGTGATGTCGGTTCGTCCGTGTAGGCGTAGGGCGCCGATGGCGAGATTTCTCAGGGCGGCCATGACTCTGGGGCCTGATCTGGTGTGGATGGTGGAGTCGTCCTCGCGGTAGACGGTATCTCTGAGCCAGTGAAGGACTTCAATTTTCCATTGCCCGCGGACGGCTCGCGCGATGGTCTCAGAGCGTGTTTTAGATGTGGGTCGCACGGCGTGTCCGACGGGTGGTGACGATGCCATGATCCATATACGGGCATGGATCGAGTGCGTCGGTACCCGTCGGATCTGACGGATGCCCAGTGGGAGCTGATCGAGCCGATGCTGCCGCTGCCGAAGTGGATGGGCCGCCCGGAGAAGCATCCACGTAGAGTGATGGTGGATGCGATCTTGTACGTGGTGCGGACGGGGTGTGCGTGGCGGTACCTACCGGCTGACTTCCCGCCCTGGGAGACTGTTTACGGCCGGTTTCGGCAGTGGAACAAGCGTGGAGTGACCGAGCGGATCCTCACGGAACTTCGCGAACAGGTGCGTATCGCTCAGGGGCGCAACCCGCAGCCGAGTGCGGGGATCATCGACTCGCAGAGCGTCAAGACCGCCGACACCGTACCCAAGACTACGCAGGGTTATGACTCGGGTAAGAAGATTGGTGGGAGGAAGCGGTTCATCATCACCGACACGATCGGCTTGCTGCTGGTGGTGTGCGTGGTCGCGGCCAGTGTGCAGGACCGCGACGGCGCGAAGGGGACGCTGCTGAGTCTGTACCACATGTTCGGTGTCCGCTATGTCCTTGCTGATGGTGGTTTCGCGGGCGCGTTGGTGGACTGGTGTTCCCGGTTGTTGAAGCTGACCTTGGACATCGTCCGCAAACCTAAGGGACAAAAGGGATTCGTGTTGATCCCGCGGAGGTGGCCGGTCGAACGGACGTTCGGCTGGCTGATGCTGCACCGCCGGCTCGCCAGAGACTACGAAGCCGACCCGGAGGTCTCGGAGCACATGATCCGCTGGGCCGCGATCGCCGGCATGCTCGGCTGGCTCGACCGCCGCGGACCAGCCATCCGCAAGCCCCGCCGCACCTTCGACGCGCCCGAGTAGCCACATCTAAAACGCGCTCTCAGGCGTTCCGCGGTCAGGGTTCATGCTGGTCACGCCGAGGATCGCGACGTTCGACACGGGTGTGCCGGTCATCGTGGTGACGGCCCGTTCGACGAGGAACACCTGCTTGACGTGCGGGAACGGCAGGTCGGGCGGGGCGGGCAGGACTTGCAGGGTGCGGGTCTCGAGCCGGCCGTGGCCCCGATCGGTGGCCCGGTGGGTGATCGGGGTGTCCGGCCAGGGCAGGACGTCGAGAGCGTCGAACAAACCGGGCTGGTTGTCCTTGACGCAGAAGACGAAGTCCGCGCCGCGGCCGTACAGGTAGCAGGCGTGTTTACGCTGCGTGTGTAGGCAGTCCGCGGTGATCAGCATCCCGCGGATGTCGATCGTGTCGAGGAGCCGGGCGAACATCGGGATCTCGTTCGTTTTGTGGTGGACGTCGATCTGGGCGAAGACCAGGCCCTGCTCGTGAGTGGCGGCGGCGAGCAGGTGCGGGGCGTTTCCGTCGGTGTCCTTGGCGCCGCAGATCCGCTTGCCGTCCACCGCGAGGATCTCTCGGGGTGGCCCCGCCTGGTCGCCGTCGGGCCGTTCGAGCGGTTCATGGTCGTGCTGCGGACACGGGATCGGCGCCTGGTCGCCGCCGGCCTGCCCGGCGGTGTCCGAGGCGATGTCGATGCCGGCCCTGGCCGCCAGCCACAAGCCCACAGCGGCGTCCACCGCGGCCGCGTCGACACGGGTGACCACCTGCCAGATCGTGCTCTTCGACGGCACCGCCGCCGGTTTGCCGCACCGCGCGTACACCGTAGCCAGCATCGACGGCGGCGTGTCGCTCACCCAGCCGGCGATCGCGGTGAACCCGCGCATCCCGGCCACGACCGCGGCAGCGCACAAGACCAGAACCGCAGCCAACGGGTGGAGCACCCACGAGTGATGACGCGGGTCGTCGATCACCGCGAAATGATCGACCAGATCCACGACCATGGTGTCCCCTCCCAGGTCATCGCCTTGATCACTACCGAAACCGTCATCGCGGGCCGACAACGAGGACACCAGCACGGCCCACACATCCGCCTCGCCGGGCGACAAAGTGGCAGAATGCACGGACAACGGAACTCCGGTTTCGAGAGGTCTTGGCGGACGTCTCGTGCTACCGGAGTTCCGTTCCATTTCTCCCGCGACACCCCGCGCGGTACCTCCAACGAGCGACCCCACACGGCATGAAGATCACCCATCAACTCACATGGTCAACGATCTCAAAACGACCGTGGCCGATCCCGCCGGTAACGGATTGGCCGTACTGCTTGATGACGGCCCTGTACAAGTTCATCGACGGATTGTTCGTGTCGCTGGGCGGCGCCAGTTCGGCATTCACGAACAGCTTGTTGTTCCACTTGGAGCCGAGCGCCTCGGCCAGGAAGTCGGTATTGCACGGTGTCGAACACGCCCACACCTTCACCCGGTCCGTGAGCCCCAGTTTCTGCGCCGCCTGAAGGATCTGGAGGGCTTGCGACGGCGTGTAGTCGAGAACGACCGCGCCATTGGCTCCCGCGGCTTGGACGGCCCGCAGCGCGATCGAGTTCGGGTCCCGGATCGGCAGCGGCGCGGTCTGCAGAATGAAGGGCACCTTCGCGGCGTCCGCGACCGCTTTGGCTCCCTCGGCGATATGATCCACATTTGGCAGTTGGGGATTCTGCAGAACGACCTTGTCGACCCCCTTGGTGAGCGCGAACTGCACGGCGCCCACGGTGCTGAAGCGCGGACCCATGTTGACCGCGGCGCTGTTCGGAGTGGAATAGCACTCGGCCGCGACGCCCGCACCGATCGTGTAGTAGCCGAGCTTCTCCCAGGTCGCGTGATTCACCGTGCATTCGAGAACGCTCATGTTTCCGACGACTCCCAGCACACCACTCTGGATCAGCTGACTCGCCGCGGCGGCGATCTGCGCCGGCTGGGTCTGCTCGGTCTTGATGACGTACTCGATCGGATGGCCCTTGATGCCGCCGTTGTCGTTGACGCAGGCGAAATATGCCTTGATCATGTTCGGGGCGTCGGTGAAGTCGATGCCGGGTTGCTGGGTCGCGATCGCGCCCAGCTTGATCGGTGTTCCGATGGCCTTGACGCCCGGCTTGGTGCCGCAGGCCGATGTATCCGCGGCGCTCGCCGGCGAGGAGCCACCGCCCGACGGCGACGAGCCACCACCCGACGAGGAGCTGCTGCACGCCGTCAGGGCGATGGCACCGACCAGGGCTACCAGCGCAGCCGAGGCCCGTTTGCCGGACGCCACACCATGAATCGACACGCTTACCTCCGGAGTTCGGCCCCGCAGTGATCCTGAGCATCTCGGCTACAGGAGCCCCAGGTTATCCATAATCTATAGATTGTTCAACTGGTACGATGCGGATCATGTCAGCACCCCCGTCCACCCGATCCCAATGGGCCGAGCGTCGCTTGCGGCAAGCGATCGTCACTGGCGAGCTGGCGCCGGGCGAGCGCGTTCCGGTCGAGCGTCTGGCCGCCGAGTGGCTGGTCAGCCCCACCCCGCTGCGGGAGGCGCTGCGCACCCTGGCCCACGACGGCCTGCTGGTCCTCAGCCCGCAACGCGGAGCGCGGGTGGCCGAGCTCTCGCCGGTCGAGATGCGCGACGTCTACGAGATGCGCCTCCTGTTGGAGCCGCACGCCTTGAGGTTGTCGATGCGCCGGCGCGACGACACCTGGCGCAGCCGGGTGGAAGCTGCGTGGCAAGCGCTCCAGCAGGTGTGGACATCGCCCATCGAACCGACGGCGCTGGAACCGGCTCATACCGAGTTCCACCAGTCCCTGATGAGCATGTGCGGCTCGGAAACCCTGTTGCAGACCACCCGGCAGCTCGCGGTCAAGAGCCTGCGATACCGCATCCTGTCGGCCCAGGTTCGCGACGACGATCAGGCGTACCAGGAACATCGAGGCCTCTACGAGGCCGCGGTCGGCGACGATGACGGCTCCGAGGTCGTACGCCTCGCGGCCGCGCACATCGGCATGACCGTCCTCACCGTGATGGGGCCCGGCCGCCTCGCCGAGATAGTCGACCGGATGACCGGCAACCCCTCGACCGCCGGACTGGCCCTCGAGGGCCTCACCCGGTTGCTCGCCGACAACCCCGCCGTGGACGAAGGTGCGACCTGAGGCAGCTGGAGACTTCAGCTCGCCGCGCTGGGGTACGCCGCGCACATGGCGTACCCCTTGCTCCGCTGCCCGCTACCGGTTCAGAGTTTGACGATCATCTTGCCGCGGTTCTCGCCGCGCATCAGCGCGAGGAAGGCGTCCACGGTGTTCTCCAGACCGTCGACGACGGTCTCCTGGGAATGCAGCTTGCCGGCGTAGATCCAGCCGCCGACCTCGCGGATGAACTCCGGCTGCAGGTCGAGTTCCTCGGTGACCATGAACGCCAGCATCTTCGATCGGGTCACCGACAGGTTCCACAGGTTGCGGGGTCCGACCACCTTCTCGTCGTTGTACTGCGACACCATGCCGGACAGCACGATCCGGGCGTGCGTCTTGAGCGCGCCGATCGCCGCTTCGAGTTGTTCGCCGCCGACGTTGTCGAAGAAGACGTCGATGCCGTCCGGCGCCGCCAGCGCCAGTTGCTCGGCGGCCGGCCCGTTCTTGTAGTTGAACGCGGCGTCGAAGCCGTACTCCTCGATCAGTAGTTTGACCTTGTCGTCCGACCCGGCGCTGCCGATCACCCGGGCGGCACCCTTGAGCTTGGCGATCTGCCCGGCCACGCTGCCGACCGCGCCCGCGGCGCCGGAGACGAAGACCGTGTCGCCCTCGGCGACCTCGGCGAACTTCGTCATGCCGATGTACGCGGTCAGGCCAGGGACACCGAGCACGCCCAGGTACGCCGGCAGCGGCGCCACCTGCGGATCCACCTTGAGGGCGGTCGCGGCGTCGAGGACCGCGTAGTCGCGCCAGCCCAGCACGTGCACGACGTGGTCGCCGGGAGCGAAGCCCTCGGCGTTGGAGGCCAGGACCCGGCCGACCGCGGGGCCGTCCATCGGCGCGCCCACCTCGTACGGCTCGATGTAGGACTTCTTGTCGCTCATCCGGCCCCGCATGTAGGGGTCGACCGACAGGTATTCGTTGACGACCAGGATCTGCCCCGGACCGGGTGCGGGGATCGGCACCTCGCGCAGGGCGAACTCGGCCGGCTGCGGCCAGCCCTGCGGGCGGTCCTCCAGGTGCCAGGCGCGGCCGGTGGCGGGCAGGGTCTGCTCGGACATGAAGATCAAGTCCCTTCGACAGGAGGCCATTAGAGTACGATCGTAAGACCATAATGCGGGAGAGAGTCCACCAGCAACCCCTTCCGTAAATGAAATTACGTTCGTAATTTCACTGACTCGGGTCCTCCTCGCCGAGCAGGGTGAGGGCACTTCGGATGCCCTGCTCCAGGACGATGTCGGCGAGCTGCTGGTCGACCAGGGCACGGGACAGCTGCAGCGTGCCGACCATCAGGGCGTAGATGCTGAACGTCTGCACCCGCGCCGAGCCCGGGTCGTGCGGCGCCACCCGGGCGGCCACGTCGTCGATGACGCTGAGCACCCCCTCGGTGTACGCGCGCCGGGTCGCGTCCGCACAGCGGGCGATCTCGTCCAGCAAGGCGGCCGACGGGCAGCCGCGCTCCGGGCTGTCGCGGTGCTGCGCGGAAAGGTAGGCGCGCAGGATCTGCTCGACCCCGGCGTGACCGGGCGCCGCCGCACCCAGGGACTCACACTGTTCGCGGAGCTGGTCGGCCACCGCGGAAGCGACCAGGTCGTCCTTGGAATCGAAATGGGCGTAGAACGCGCCGTTGGTCAGTCCCGCGTCCGCCATGAGCGCGGCGATCCCCGCGCCATCGATGCCGTCGGCCTTGAACCGCCGGCCGGCCGCCTCGATGATCCGCCGCCGCGTCTCCTGCTTGCGGTCTCGTCCGTATCGCACTGCGCACGCCCCTCCCCCTGCCCGGCCGGCCACTGGCAGCCGCCTCCGGCACCATTGAGCGTACGACCATAATTTAATTTCTCCCAACCCATTGCCCTCCGCCCCAGTCTCGCCCTATGGTCGTATGAGCGTAATACAAACGACCAGGGAGTCGACGATGACAGCAACACGACCGGTAGCGCTGGTGACCGGCGCGTCCTCCGGTATCGGGGACGCGGCCGCGGTCGCGCTCACCGACGCGGGTTTCCAGGTGATCGGGACCAGCCGCGACACCTCCCGGATCACCGCCCGGCCCGGGGTGACCTACCTCGACCTCGACGTGACCAGCGACGCCTCGGTCGACACCGTCGTCCAGCACGTGATCGACCGGTTCGGGCACATCGACGTGCTGGTCAACAATGCGGGCCTCGGCGCCGACGGCGCCGCCGAGGAGATCTCCGTCGGCCAGACCCAGCGCGTCTTCGACGTCAACGTGTTCGGCCTCATGCGGATGACCAAGGCTGTACTGCCGCACATGCGCGCCCGGGGCCGGGGACGCATCGTCAACATCTCGTCGGTCGCCGGGTTCGTCGCCAACCCGTTCATGGCCGTCTACGTGTCGAGCAAGCATGCGGTCGAGGGCTACTCGGAGTCGCTGGACCACGAGGTCCGCGAACACGGCGTCCGGGTCCTGCTCGTGGAGCCCAGCGCCGTCAACACTCCGTTCGACACCAACATGGTGCCGGCCGACAACCCTCTACCGGTGTACGCGCAGCGCCGGCGCACCTTCCACGACGTGATGCAGCAGGAGATGCGCGGTGGCGACGACCCCACCGTCATCGCCAAGGTGATCGTCACCGCGGCCACCGCCCAGAAACCGAAACTGCGCCACCCGGCCGGCTCGGGCGCCGCCCGCGTCAGCGTGCTGCGCCGCATCGTTCCCGCCCGGACCTTCGACCGCAGCGTCCGCAAGCTCAACCGCATGCCGACCTGACGCCACATTCCCGTACGCACATCGGCTGCGCACGACAAGCGTGCCCAGCACAGAGAAGGAGAGTCATCGTGGGACCCAGTCCACAGGCACAACAATTCGCCCAGTTCCTGGAAAGCGTGCGCGCGAAGTCATCGACACCCGGCCTCGACCTGGGCATCGTGCGCGACATCGTCGAAACCCACCACCTGGCCTCGACCGAACCCGAAGGCGTCACCTACGCCGAGGTCGACGCCGACGGCGTCCCCGCCCTCTGGGCCATCCCCCAGGACGCCCACCCCGACCGGGCCCTGCTGCACTTCCACTTCGGTGGCTCGGTCACCGCCTCCATGCACTCCGACCGCAAGGCCGCCGGCCACATCGCCAAGGCCGCCGGCGCCCGCTCGCTGGTCGTGGACTTCCGCCGGGCCCCCGAACACCCCTACCCCGCGCAGCTCGACGACGCCGAGACCGCATACCGGTGGCTGCTCAAACAGGGCTACCAGCCGAACAACATCGGCAGCACCGGTCACTCCATCGGCGGCACCCTCGCCGTCATGCTGCCGCTGCGGCTGCTCGCCAAGGGCGAACCCACCCCGGGCGCGATCGTCAGCGTCTCACCGTGGGCCGACCTCACCATCGGCAACCCCAAGGTGGACGAGAACGAGGAACACGACAAGATGCTCAGCCGCACCACCCTGGAACTGTTCCGGGGAGCCTGGCTGCAGGACCCGGCCCTGGACTTCGCCGACCCGCGGATCAGCCTCGTCAACGCCGACCTGACTGGCCTGCCGCCCACCGTCGTGCACTACGGCGAGTATGAGACCCTCGCCGGCGACGGCGCCGAGCTCGGGCAGCGGCTCGCCGACTTCAAAGTCACCTCCGAGGTGCATCCGATGCCCGCCGGGCAGCACTCGTTCGTCCTCGCCGCCGGGCGCGTGCCCGAGGTCGACCAGGCCATCGCACAGATGGGCCAGTGGCTGCGCCGGTACCTAGGCGCCTGACCAGAATTCCCCGCCGGACTGCTGCGTCCGTGCGTCGCCTCGCCGATCGGTATCGGGGTCGCGACGCCGGACGCTGCCATCGCCCTTTCAGGGCGCCCTTCACTCTCGGAGACATGACATGACCCAGCTCGCAGAACACACCGCGCTCGTCACCGGCGCCAACCGCGGCATCGGCCGCGAGTTCGTCCGGCAACTCCTCGACCGCGGCGTCGCGAAGGTGTACGCCGCCGCCCGCGACCCCCGCGCCATCGCCACGGACGACCCCCGCGTGGTCCCGCTGCGCCTCGACGTCACCGACCCCGTTTCGGTGGCCCAGGCCGCCGAGATCGCGCAGGACGTCAGCGTCGTGGTCAACAATGCCGGCATCGCCCGCGTCGCGTCGGTCCTGGAGCCCGACACCTCGGACCTGCGCAGCGAGCTGGAGACCAACCTGTTCGGCCCGCTCGCCGTCACCTCCGCGTTCGCCGGCCGCCTGGTGGAACGCTCCGGCGCCGTCATCAACATCGCCTCGGTCGTCTCCTGGATCGCCCTGGGCCGCAGTTACGGGGTCTCCAAGGCCGCTCTGTGGAGCGCCACCGACTCCATGCGGCTCGAACTCGCGCCCCGGGGCGTGCAGGTCGTCGGGGTCTACGTCGCCTACGTCGACACCGACCTGAGCGCCCGCGTGGACGCCCCGAAGACGAGTCCCGCCGACGTGGTCCGGCATGTCCTCGACGGCGTCGAGAAAGGGGACGTGGAGATCCTGGCCGACGACCTCACCCGCGCCGTCCGCGCCAACCTCCACCAGCCGATCGACGCCCAGATCGCGCAGTTCCTCCCCTACCGGTCGGGGCAGTAACAGATGAAGGCGTTCGTGGTCGAACGGTATGGCGACGCGAACACCGTCCGCGCCAGGGACGTGCCTGACCCGCGGATGGGCGACGACGACGTCCTCGTCCGGATCCGCGCGGCGAGCGTCAACCCGCTCGACCTCAAGATCCGTACCGGGCAGCTCAAAGTGATCCTGCCGTACCGAGTGCCGTTCGTCCTCGGCAACGACCTCGCCGGTGAGGTCGTCGCCGTCGGGGCGCGCGTCACCCGCTTCCAGGTCGGCGACGAGGTCTACGCCCGGCCGGACCAGAACCGGATCGGTGCCTTCGCCGAGCTCATCGCCATGCACCAGGACGACGTCGCGGCCAAACCGGTCACGCTCACCATGGAAGAGGCCGCCTCCATCCCGCTGGTCGGCCTCACCGCCTGGCAGGCCCTGGTCGAACGAGCGAACGTGCAGCCCGGACAAAAGGTCCTCATCCACGCCGGCGCGGGCGGCGTCGGCACCATCGCCATCCAACTGGCGAAGCATCTCGGCGCCTACGTGGCCACAACCGCTAGCGCGGCGAAGACCGACCTGGTGCGGAGCCTCGGCGCGGACCGCGTCATCGACTACCGGAATCAGGCGTTCGAGACTGTGCTGCACGACTACGACGTCGTCCTCGACACCGTCGGCGGCGACACCCTCGACAGGTCGCTGCACGTGCTCAAACTGGGCGGGAAAGTCATCAGCGTCGCCGGGCCGCCGGACCCCGCCTTCGCCAAGGAACTCGGCGCCAACCCCGTTGTCCGGCTGGCCATGGCCGCCCTCAGCTATCGCATCCGGCGGCGCGCGCGACGCCGCCACGTGACCTACTCGTTCCTGTTCATGAAGGCCAGCGGCGACCAACTCCGCGAGATCACCGCCCTGCTCGACGCCGGCACCATCCGGCCGGTCGTGGACCGCGTCTTCGACTTCGAGCAGACTCGCGAAGCCCTGGCACGTGTCGAGAACGGGCATACCAAGGCCGGCAAGGTCGTCGTCCGCATGCAGTGACGGCCCGCTCAGGCGGACGAAGCGTCGTGGTCGTACGCCTTCAGGACGCGGCGGAGAGTCTTGCCGCTCGGTGACTTGGGGATCTCGGCCACGAACTCGAGCGCCCGAAGCCTTTTGTACGGTGCGACTCGTTCCGCGACCCAAGCCATCAGCTTGTCGGCGTCCGGCTCAGCTCGGGTGACGATGAAGCCTTTCGGGATTTCTCCCACGGCGAGGTCGGGCACGCCGATGACGGCGGCGTCCAGCACTTCCGGGTGGGAGAGCAGGAGGGCCTCGAGCTCGGCCGGGGCGACCTGGTAGCCCTTGTACTTGATGAGTTCCTTGAGCCGGTCGACGATGTAGAAATTGCCGTCCTCGTCCGTCTGCGCGATGTCCCCGGTGCGCAGCCAGCCATCGTCGATGGTCTCGGCTGTCGCCGTGGGGTCGTCGAGGTAACCCACCATGACCTGCGGGCCGCGGACGAGAAGTTCGCCAGGATGCCCGGCGCCGACGTCCTCGCCGGTGATCGGATCGACCAGCCGGGCCTCGGTGCCGGGGACGGGCTTGCCGACCGAGCCCGCCGGAGTGGCGGAGAAATCGAGGTCGTAGACGAAGTGAGTGCCGGGGCTGGTCTCCGTCAGGCCGTAGCCCTGCCGGATGACACACCCGGTGCGCGCCTGAGCGCGGACGGCCAGTTCTTCGTCCAGCGGTGCGGCGCCGCTGAGGGCCACGCGCAGGGAGGAGAGGTCGTACTCGGCGACCTCGGGCGCCGTGGCCAAGGCGAGCACGACCGGTGGGACCAGGTGGCCCCGGGTGACCCGGTGGTCTTGTACGACCCGCAGGTAGCCGCGCAGATCGAAGCGGGGCATGGTCACGAGCGTCGCGCCTGCCGTCAGCGCGGCATTGAGGATGATCGTGAAGCCGTAGATGTGGAAGAACGGCAGGAAACCACAGACGACATCGTTCTCGGTGACCGGCGAGCCGATCCGCTGCTGTTCGAGCTGGGCCACGATGTTGCGGTGCGTCAGCATGACGCCCTTGGACTGCCCCGACGTCCCGCTGGAGTAGGGGAGCAGGGCCAGCGCCTTTGACGAATCGAGGTCGAGCCTCGGCGGCGCACCCGTGCCGTTCGTGAGCTCGTCGAACGGCCGGACGCGCGGATCGTCTCCCAGCACGTAGAGCCGCTGAACCGACGTGCCGGCGACGGCCTCCAGCGCGACCGCGACCAAAGGTTGCGCGACCACGAGCGCACGGGCGCCGCAGTGGCGCAGTTGCTTGCCGATCTCGGCCGGAGTCATCGCCGGGTTCAGCGGCGAGAGCACGCCGCCGGCTCGCAGGACCGCGTGCACCGCCACCGCGTAGCACGGTTGGTTGTGGCTCAGCAGCCCCACGACTTCCCCCGGACGAAGTCCGTCCGCGGCCAGACCGGCAGCCCCCGTATTCGACTGGCGGAGCAGGTCGGCGAAGGTCAGGGATTCGCCGGTGGACGCGTCGACCAGGGCCGGCTTGCCGCCTCGACGCTCGGCGTCGCGCAGGACGTGGTCGGACAGCAGCGCGCTCGGGATCTCCGGCAGGGGCACGGGACTGCGGTAGATCATGTGCGGTCCTCTGCGGCCGGCGCCGCGGTGCCCGCCCCGGCCCAGAAGCCGGTCACGAGATCGGCGAACTCTTCGGCCCGCTCGATCTGCGGCATGTGCCCGGTGTCGGGAAACAGATGCGTGCGAGCGTACGGCAGATACCGACCCGCCGCGCCCAACTGGGCGAACGGAACGATCTTGTCGTCGTCGCCCCACACGACCAAGGTCGGCACCCGCCGCGCGACCACTGCCGCCAGCAACGCCCGCCGCCACGCCGCGCGGGCGCCCAGGATCGTGCCCAGGGACCCCGCGGTTTCCAGGAAGACCCGGGTGCCGTGCGGGCGCAACGCCAGGCGGTAGCCCAGGTGAACGCGGTCATCAGTAGCCAGTGCCGGATCGTGAAAGAAACTGAGCTCCACCCGTCGCGCCGAGGCGAGACTCGGCCTGCTCAGCAGGAGCCGCCCAAGCGGCCGGACGGACATGAGGCGTATCGGCAGGGCGACGGCGCGGCCGAAACCGGCGCTGTTGGCCAGTACCAGGCTGCGTACTCGCTCCGGTGCCTGCGCCGACAGTTGCATCGCGACCGCACCGCCGAGCGAGTTGCCAACCAGGTGGGCCGGCTCGCGAATGCCCACGGCCTCGGCGAAGTCGGCAAGGAAATGGGCCAGGGCAGGGAGGTCGTGGAGTACCTGGAGTGGCTCGGACTCCCCGTAGCCGGCCAGATCGACGCTGACGACCCGGAATCCGCGGCCCCTGAGCAGGTTGTGCAGCTCGATCCAGTCCTCCAGGCTGCGGCCGATGCCGTGCACCAGAACCACTGGGGTGCCGTGACCCTCGTCCCGATAGCGGACCCGGCCGCGAAGGACCGTGATGGTCGTTGTGCCGGGAGCGCGGAGCCCGTCGGTGGGGCCGATCTGTGCAGTCATCAGACCGCCGCCCTTCATCGTCCCGTTACGATCCAGGACCCGAAATTAGGCCGGTAGTGATGCCGCCCGCATGACCGCGCGCGCAGGCCGCTTGCCTGTTTGCGCAAGCAGAGTGATCATCTGGAGAGAAGCAGCGCGACGGCATCCGAGCGGGATCATTGCGCTCGCCACGGCAGTCCAGGGAGGTGGCGGTGTGACCGACGTCCAAACCTGGTCCACCGACGCGGTGCCCGAGCACCTCCGCTTCGCGGCGTGGGCCGAGATGATGCGCGATCAGCACATACAGTGGGATTTGTCCACGCCCATCGAAGCGCCTTACGCCGCCCGAATCCGATACCGCCAGATCTACGGCACTCAGCTCGCGGACGCTCGATGCGACTCGTTCAGCGGGCACCACGTCCCTGCTAATGGTGCTCCTGACGTAGTCGGTATCCAGCTACACCTCAGCGGGCGCGTGCTGTGTGGCTACGCGGGCGAACGGTTCACCATCGAGCCGGGAGACCTGTTCATCTGGAGCAGCGATCGCGAGGGCACGTTCGACACGGTCGGGCCGCACCGCGAACTGACCTTTCTCGTTTCCCGCACGCGCGTCCCGCAGTCCCTGGACGCGATGATCGACCGAGGCCGGCCCGTCGCCGCCGGGCCGGGAACCGGCCTGCTCGCCATCGCCGCCGACCAGATCCGCGGCATCGCCCGGGAGATGGCGGGTCTCCCCGATGACCGCGTCGCCCGGGCGGTCGACAACGTCATCGACCTTCTCGGGGCGGCGGCCGCGCCCGCCCATGAGGCCGGCCCCGGCCAGCGGGCGGCCCTGCTGGCGCAAATGCGGCGATACATCCTGGATCGGCTCGGCGACCGCAGCATGTCAGCGACCTCGATCGCCGCCGCCCATGGGATCTCGGTGCGAACGGTGCACCTCGTCTTCGCCGAATCGGGCATATCGGTAGGTCGCTGGACGCGTCAACAGCGATTGGAGCGGTGCCGGCGGGAACTGTCCAGCGCAGCCGGCCGCACCACAGTCACCGACGTCGCCTTCAACTGGGGATTCAGCGACACCGCCCACTTCAGCCGTTGCTTCAAGCAGGAATTCGGAGTCTCGCCGTCCACACTCATGTCCCGGTCCACGTCCAAGCAACCACCCGACTGAGCGTCCCGCAGGCGTCGACGACGATTGTCGACGGGGGCTGAACCACGCTTCCCGGAGCGGCGACACCAAGACCGACCGAGGCATGGACGGACATCACTGACGCGCGGGCCGCAGCCCGCGGCTTCGTTACGCGGCTGCACAGACTGCTCGCCGCCGACGCCAGCGACGTTCACCTTGGCGATCATCGTGGCTTCAACCTGGCCGCCGCTGCCGCCTGCACTCCGGGCTCCGCATCGGCCGAGAAGAACTCGAAGCCACTCTGCTCATCATCTCCGGGGCCAGCGCCAGCGTCGACACCACCGCACGGCCATGAAGCGGGGCAGGAAGCCAAGCTTCCTGCCCCGCCGAACGTTGCACCGCTATGCCGCTGCACCGGCCATGTCATGGCCATCGACGCGGTCGCCCGCCGGGTTGTCGACATACCCCGGCGGCAGCTCCACCCCCAGCGTGATCGCCTTCTGCCGCAGCGCGCCAGAGGTTGCGGCGTGGCGGACGTTGCGCAACTGCTTCGCGGTCAGGCCGTACCGAGCACGGGCATCATCGTCGTTGAGCGGGCCCAGGACGGACTCTGCGTCAGCACACATCCTGACCCACAGGCTCGCCCATTGCGTGACCGTTACCGCCGTCGCCGGCACCCTCATCCCGGTGACCCGTGCATCATCGATGTCCTGGCTGCTTGGCGCCGGCAGCGCGGGCGTGGCGGGCGGGATCGCAGCGGCGGGCGTCGGAACCTCCCGCGGCACCTCGACCGGCACGGCCGGGGCGCTCGGCAGCGATCCCGGGACACCGACCGCGCCGGCTACGTCCTCGCCACCGGCATCGCCGCCACCAGGCAGCCCCGCCCCGGCCATCGCCGCCTGCAACTCCTCCCGCCGCCGCGCCGCTGCCAAAGCCTGCTGATGGCGGGCGACGATCTTCGCATCGCGGGCGGCCCGCTTAACGGCCCGGACTCGATCGAGGTTAGCGATCGCATTCAGGATCGTCGCCGAGGTGCCCTCGGCAGGCGGGTAGTTCCGCCAGGCAACCGCGGCGCAGAACGTGTTGGTTGGCCAGGTGATCCAGCGCGCCCCGAACTTCGGGTTGCCGCGCTTGACGTACGCGGCGCCCTGTTCGAACTGGTCCAAGAACTCGTGCAGCATCACCATGCCGAACAAGCTCAACAGCGCCAGGTAGCCGCCCGCAATGACGTTGTGGCCGCTGTGGGTGTACTCGTACGCGAAATTCACCGTCGCCGAGGCGATCGCGGCGCCCCACACGACCCGGTAGCAGCGGTCCGGGGCCTTCTTCATACGGACCGCGCGGAACGCCAGGAACGCGAACGTCACGCTGACCCCGTCAAGCGTCCCGGGGACCAGGTACTCCCAGCCGGCGTGCCAGCCCAGCACGCTGCGGCCAAAGGCGACCAGACCGTGCAGCGAGCCGGCCAGCACCATCGCCCAGAACAACGCCGCGGGAATCATGGAGGCCACCGTCAACGCGGTGTCCCGAGTCCGAGCTGTACCACCGGCAACCAACTGCGGGTCGGCAACGCGTTCACCAGCCCGGCGCATCCGCCGCCGCGCCGCCGACCACATCAGCACGGTAGCGACCAGATTGGCCACCGCGAGCAGCATCCAGACGCCGGCCGGCACCCGCCCGAGCATCGCTGTGAACATCGCGGACATGTTCATCGGGCACCGGCCACAGGCTCGACCTGGCGGACGGCCGGAGGCCGCCGGCGCTGTGCTGCTGTTGATCCCGCCGTAGGCTTGGCAGCGGTCTGGTAACGCTCGGGTGCGATGCTCGCAGCGCGGAGATGCGGCCGTCCGGTGTTACCAGAGTGGCCGACCGCGAGGCCGGACTTCGGACGTGGAAAGGGGTGTGTGGTGGTGAAGTACAACGTCAACCTCCGATGTGGAGGCCCCGAACCGGCGCCGTTCCCCGCCAGGATTTGTTGGGGATCTTGTTGGGGAACGACGCCGAACCTACCCGTCTGAACCCGGACCAGCCCGGATGACGCTGCAACGTAGCCGCACGTCAGAGCCGTTTTTCCGGGACGAGCACCGACCAAGCCGCATGATCTAGGCGGTTTTCCCAAGCTGAACATGCGGGTTCGATTCCCGTCACCCGCTCCACATTTATGCAGCTAGACAGCTTGATCAACCGAGATTCGGTTCGATGTCTGTCGATGGACTTCCGAGATTGTTGGGGATCTCATCGGCGACAGGCATCAACGCCAGGGCGGTCAGAGTCCGTTTGACGCCGCGTCAGCAGGGTGCCATCTAGCGCTGTCCCACCGCTGAGCCCCAGGTCACGACCTCGCACCCGCCGGCCCGACGCCGACTGAGCCTATGTCGCGGGTTTCGGCTTCGTCAGTCTTCCCACTGATTACCCGAGTTCGACTCTCGTCCCCTGCTCTACGTTTATGCAGCTAAATAGCTCGATCAACCGAAATTTTGCCCAGCCCCCGCGTCGCAGTTGTTGGGGAACTTGATGGGAAACGAGCATCGACACAGGGGGCAGATCGGGTCCCGTAGAGCACCACCGCAACACGCGAGTCGGCGATGCATGCCGTTCACTACCAGCTCACAGGGGTCCTACCAGACCAGGATGAACACCCGGGCACGGCAGGACCTCGGCGGCCCAACCGGCATCTTCAGTGAGGCAGACTGATGGCGCAGGTTCGATCGTGCCGGGGGCACACCGTTGATCTGCAGATCGCAGCGTGATCGGTCGGCGACTGCTTGTCGAGGCGATCTTCCGGCTGACCTAGCTTGCGGCGTGTCCTGATCTCTGGTCGGGACACCCGCCCGATGGGGTCGTAATTCTGTCGGCGAACAGCCGAGCCTTTCCCACTCCTGGGTCGCCACCTCGGCAAGCTCGTTATATCCGTTATGCCCGCTTGTTGCATCGGTCGAGTGGGCGCTCGGGTCTGAGCTGTCCGACGTCCTGCGGATCACGGGTGCTGCCGGTAGGCGTTAGCGCGGAGCAGGATGGCTTTGTGCCGGTGACGGGGTGGTACTTCGCTGGCTGCCCGAACTGGCGGACGCCTGGGGAACGGCTACGGCAGCCGCTGGACGAGATCGGGTACGCCGACGTTCCGATTCGCTTCGTCGCGGGGGCGACCGATGCCGACGCGGCCGCGCTCGGCTTCGCCGGATTGCCTACCTTCATTGCCTACCTTCGCCGTCGATGGTGTCGACTTGTTTGACACGGCGACGCCCGCCGGCGCACTGGCCTGCCGGGTCTACTCCACGCCGGCCGGGCTTGCCGGCGTGCCCGAGGTGAGCGCCCTGGTCGTCGCCCTCACCGAGAGGTGGTTATGACACGTCCCGCCGCAACCGTCCCCGAGACTGAGCTACGCCGGTGCGGCTGCTGCGGCAGGCAGTGACCGGCCAACCAGGTCGCCGAGCTTGGCGTCCCCCCGGCGTCTTCATCTGCGCCGGCTGCGCCCTCTGGGCCGCCCGCCGCGCGGGCCTACTGTCCGCATTGCGCCAGATCCGGGTCCGGGCGCTGCTGTCCCGCTTCACCAACCAGGCCCAGGCACCACACACCGCGAAGGCCGCGCTCCCGACCCTGCCCAGCGCCGATCTCAAACGCACCGCCACCTCCTATGCCCGCGCCGGATTCGTCGCGTCCGGAGGGCATGACGGCAGTGGTTCACAGGTATCTAGGCTGTCGGGCGAGGGTAGGCCATCTCAGCGCCTCAACCGCGGTCGCGGAGTTCGGCGGCGCGTCGGGTGAGGTAGTGCTGTTCGGGCAAGCTCGCGGTCATCCGGGCGGCGCGTAGGTAGCAGGCGCGGGCGGCGTCGTGGTCGCCGGCTTGTTCGAGCAGGTGGGCACGGACGGCTTCGAGGCGGTGGTGGTGGGCGAGCCGGTCGTCGGCGTCGAGGGTGCCGAGCACCGCGAGGCCGGCGGTGGGTCCGTGGACCATGGCGAGAGCGACGGCGCGGCTGAGGGTGACGACTGGTCCGGGGTTGACCTGGGTGAGGACGTCGTAGAGGGCGAGGATTTGCGGCCAGTCGGTGTCGGCGGCGGTCGGAGCCTCGTCGTGTAGGGCGGCGATGGCGGCCTGGATCTGGTACGGGCCGACCGGGCCGGTGCCCAGCGTGCGGGTGAGCAGGGCTTGTCCCTCGGCGATCGCCGATGTGTCCCACCGGTCCCGGCGTTGCTCGGCGAGGGGCACCAGCGAGCCGTCGACGTCGGTTCGTGCGGCGCGGCGGGCATCGGTGAGCAGCATCAGCGCGAGCAGGCCGGCGACCTCGGCCTGGCCGGGTTGCAGCCGGTGCAGCAGGCGGGCGAGCCGGATGGCTTCGGCGGTCAGGTCGACCCGGGTCAGTTCGGGCCCGGAGGTGGCGGTGTGGCCCTCGGTGAAGATCAGGTACAGCACGTGCAGGACGACGGTGAGCCGGCCGGCGCGGTCGGCGGGCGCGGGTAGCTCGAACCGGGCACCGGCGTCGCGGATGCGTTGCTTGGCGCGGCTGATCCGCCGTTCCATGGTGGTTTGCGGTACCAGGAACGCCGCGGCGATCTGCGCGGTGCTTAGCCCGCCGACCGCGCGCAGGGTCAGGGCGAGCTGGGACGGTGGAGACAGGGCGGGATGGCAGCACAGCAACAGCAGGGCGAGGGTGTCGTCGCCGGCCGGCGGTGGCTGGTTGGTCGGGTCGAGCGCGGCGGCGGCTTCGCGGCGGCGCCGGGCGCTGTCGGTGCGCCAGCGGTCGATCAGGGTGCGGGTGGCGACGGTGGTGAGCCAGCCGCGGGGGTGGTCCGGGATGCCGTCGCCGGGCCATTGCCGGGTGGCGGCGAGCATGGCCTCTTGGACGGCATCCTCGCAGGCGTCGAACTGGCCGTGCCGGCGGACGAGCGCGCCGAGGACCTGCGGCGTCAGGTCGCGCAGCAGGTCCTCGAACGGATCGGCCATGATCGGTAGCTCACATCTGCTGGGGCGGCTCGTCCATGACGCGCCGTACCTCCATCGGGTACTGGGTGACCGCGACGACCTGCGAGGCGATCTCGACGGCCCGGTCGTGGCCGGCTTCGATGATCCAGTATCCGGCGAGGGACTCCTTGATCTCGGCGAATGGGCCGTCCGTCGGGGTCGGGGTGCCGTCGGTGAACCGTACGGTGGTGGCCTGGGTCGGGTCGGTCAGGTGGCGGCTGTCCACGACCTCGCCGGACTCGCGCAGTTCGCGGTCCATCCGCATCATCGTGGTCTGCATCTCGGTGATCCACTCCGGGCTCCGGTCGGCCAGTGACGCGCCGAGCCCACCGAACATCATGATCATGTACTTCACTGCGGTCTCCCTCCGTCCGGCGCCCGGTTCGGGGCGCCGGCTCACTGTCGGAGCGGACGGCCCGGATCCCGACATCCCCGCGCAAGAATTCTGCCGCCATCGCGGCCCAGCCGCGGGCACCCCGCCGCGGCATCGTGGCAGCCTGTCCTGGGTGGCCGACGATCGGGGGGCTGGAGGGAGACGATCGTGGCGTACGACGACGTGCTGGCCGAGCGGCTGCGGGAGCGGTTGCGCGGCCGGGCCGGGGTGACCGAGAAGAAGATGTTCGGCGGCCTGGCGTTTCTGACCTACGGCAACATGACCGTCGGCGTCCACGGGGATGATCTGATCGTGCGCATCGCCCCGGAAGCGACCCCGGCGGCGTTGGACCGGCCGGGTGTGCGGCCGTTCGACATCACCGGCCGGCCGATGCGCGGCTGGGTGCTCGTCGCCGGGGAGCACCTCGACGACGAGCACCTCGACCGGTGGCTGGCCGAGGCCGAAGCGTTCGTCGCCACGCTCGTCCCGAAGTGACCTACTGGTTTCAGGGCAGCAGGGCCAGCTTGCCGACCGTCGCGCGGGCTTCCAACTGGGCGAGGGCCTTCGGCCCGTCGGCCAGCTCATAGGTGGTCGGGTTGCCGGGGGTGAGCACGCCGGCCGCGAGGAGTCCGAACAGCTCGCCCATGAGCTCGCCGAAGGTTTGCGGTGCCGCCTGGGCGAGGATGCCGATGTTCAGCCCGATGAGGTGGACCTGATGCCGGTAGACCAGATCCCAATTGGTGATCGGCGCTTGGCCGGCGGCCAGGCCGTAGACGACGACTCGGCCGGTGACCCTTTTGGCGGCGGCCAGGCTGGCGCCGAGGGTGGCGCCGCCGACGGACTCCAGCACCAGGTCGGCGCCGGCGCCTTCAGTGAGCCGCAGCACTTCGGCGGCGAGGTCGGCCGCGTGGGAGTCGATGATGTGGTCGGCGCCCAGCGCGCGTACCGCCTTGTGCTTGCCCGGCGACGCGGCGGCGATCACCGTGGCGCCGTAGTGTTTGGCGATCTTCACTGCGGCCTGGCCGGTTCCGCCGGCCGCGGCGTGGATCAGCACGGTCTGCCCGGCGGTGATGCCGCCGAGCGGCTTGAGCGCGGCGAGCGCGGTCGGCCAGTTCACGACCAAGCCGAGCGCCTGCTGGTCGGTCCAACCGGCCGGGGCCGGGACCGCGGCGACGGCGGGCAGGAGCATGTGCTCGGCGAAGGCGCCGCCGGTGATGCTGACGCCGATGACGTGGGCGCCGGGCGCGAGGCCGGTCACCCCTTCGCCCACGGCGGTGATCTCACCGGCTGCCTCGATGCCGGCCAGGTACGGCGGTTGCGGGCCGCCGGCGAAGGTGCCGCGGGTCTGGGAGATGTCGACGTAGTTGACGCCGGCCGCGGTGACCCGGATCAGGACCTCGCCGGGCCCCGGGCGAGGTACCGGCGCGTCGGTGATCGGGCACAGGTCCTGCGGGCCGTTCAGCGAGGTCTGCTGCAGGGCGCGCATGGTGGCGGGGGTGCTCATTGTGGTCGGGTTCCTTTCTACCGCGCAGCGGATGCCGCCCGGGCCATCTGCAGTTCCAGTGTCTTGGTCAGTCCGTCGTGCCAACTGTCGGCGATGAACGCGGACGCGGGATCGGGGAAGATGTCGTCCTCCCCGTTGTCTATGGCGTCGAGGACGGCGCGGGCGACCTGCTGCGGGGACGCCTTGGGGATGTCGACGCCGTCGAGCATGTCGGTGTCGATCGGGCCGGGCAGGACCGCGTGCACCCGCACCCCCTGCTCGGCGAGCAGGGCACGTAGCGCCTGGGTCAGGGAGAACGCGGCCGCCTTTGAGATCGAGTACGCCGGCATGACCGGGATCGGGGCGAGCGCGTTTCTCGACAGGATGTTGACGACGGCCCCACGGGAGCGGGACAGCGCCGGCAGGAACGCCTGGGTCATCGCGTAGGTGGCGTAGAGGTTGACGGCGAGGTGGCGGTCGATCGCGGCCGGGTCGCTCAGGTCGTCCCTGATCAGGATGCCGGCGTTGTTGATCAGCAGGTCCAGGTCCCCGGCCTCGCGTGCGGCGGCCTGAACCTGTTCCGGGTCGGTGACGTCCAGGACCAGGGAGGTGACCCGCGGGTCGGGGTGGGCCAGTGGCCGGCGGGTGCCGGCGTACACCCGCCGGGCGTTGCGGGCGAGGGCCTCGGCGACCAACGCCCGGCCGAGGCCGCGGTTGGCGCCGGTCACCAGGATCGTCTTGTCGGCGATTGTGATGTGCGGTGTTCCTCCACGCGGCAGCGGCTATTGTTTGGCGATCGACCAACAAACACTCGCACGGCGCCGGAGGCGGGTCAAGATAAAGTTGATCGAACGACAAACAAGTGCCGGGGAGGCATCCGATGGCTAGTCGCGGCCGGCCGCGTACCTTCGACCCGGATGCCGCCCTGCGCCAGGCGCTGGACCTGTTCTGGGAGCGGGGCTACGAGGGGACCTCGCTGGCCGACCTGGCTCAGGCCATGGGCATCGCGTCGGCCAGCATCTACGCCTGCTTCGGCAGCAAGGAGGACCTGTTCCGCAAGGTGATGGCGCTCTACGGCGCGACCGAGGGCGAGCCGCCCCGGCGGGCGCTGCGCGAAGAGCCGTCCACCCGCGCCGCGGTGCAGGCCATGCTGCGCGCGACCGCCGACCGGATCACCGGCCCGGACACGCCGCACTACTGCATGCTCGTGCTGGCCGCCCCGACCGGCGCGGTGGAGAACCACGCGGTGCGCGAGTTTCTGGCCGATGGCCGGCGCGGCCAGTACGCCGCGATCAGGGACCGGCTCGTCCGCGGCGTCGCTGACGGCGACCTGACCGCGACGCCTGACGGTCTGGACGCCCTCGCCCGCTACTACGCCACCGTGGTGCAGGGCCTGTCCATCCAGGCTCGCGACGGCGCCACCCGCACCGACCTGGAGACGGTGATCACCTGCGCGATGGCCGCGTGGGACACGCTCACCTCCACGCCATCGCGCGCCGCCGGTTGAATCGCCGGCGAGCGGATCAACGCTCCGTCCCGGCTGCGGCGTGGCTCCCGGCGGGCGACGTCTCGGGTGCCCTGGTCAGCCAGAGGAGGACCGGCCCGAAGGGGGCCAGCCGGTCCGCGCACCAGCCGGCGAGCGCCGCCGTGGTGATCTCGGCCGGGTGCGGGTAGCGGCGAGTGACGTGCCAGCCGTCGCGTACGGCGAACCGGGCTGCCGCCCCGGTCGGGTCGAACCCGGCCGGCGGGCGACGCCGGGTCGGCTCGCTCAGCTCGGCCCCCTCGGCCACCAGGGCGCTCACGTGCCGATCAAGGTCGGCGACCGCCGTGGGGTCGCGCAGGGCCGTCCGGTACACCGCCAGCGCCGCGCCGGTACGAGGCATGACGCCGCAGCCGACCAGGACCTCTGCACCGGTGATGCGCAGGATCAGCGCAGGATCGCGGCGGGGCCCATTGGGGCCTTGCCAGAACGCGAAGTCCAGGTGCGGCTTGTACGGCGGCTGCTCGCGGGCGAAGCGCAGATCGTTGGCGATCCGGAACAGGCTGCCGCCGACCCGCGGCTCGGCGCGCAGCCCGGCAGAGACCCGCTGCTGCAACTGTGGGCCCAGGGCGGCGACGAACGCCTTCGCCGGCTCGAGAAGCTCCCGCCGGTAGACGACACGATGGGCGCCGAAACAGCGTTTGGTGTTGTCGCGTTCCAACTCGGCCAGAAAGGCCAGCCCACCACCGCCGAAGCCCTGAAACCCCTGGGCACGCGTATGGTCCGCGATGTCGGCGCCGTCGGCGTCCGCGGCGTGGTCGCGGGCCTCGGCGAGCAATCGGCGCCACTGCCCCCGGTCCGGTCGCGGCAGCGCCACCCATTCACGGAACACCCGGCCGGCCGGTGCGAACTCCTCTCCGTCACCCGCGGAAATGATCTGCCGGACCCGGTCGGCGGGCAGCTTGACCAGGAGCGCCCCGCTGCGGCGGTCCAGCGAGGCGAAAAACCGGCCGTGCAGGCGCACGCACGGCAGGCCCATCATCGTCGAACGTTGTACCGCGGGATCCGCGTACATCGGCTCGACGAGTTCCCAGAACAAATCTTCCCCGGTGATCGCCAACGTGGCTCCTCGATAGCTCGTGCCCGGACAGTGGTTGTCGCCGGGCCGCGCGGACTCGCCCCGCGGCCCCGCGAATCGACGGTCAGCTCGCCGGCACGAACAACGCAACCAGCGCGTCGCCTGGGTCGGCGACCAAAACCGAAGTGCCCGCCGGGCCGGCGGTGGCGGCCCGCACGACCCGGCCGCCCAGGGCGACCGCCTGCTTCGTCGCGGCGTCGAGGTCATCGACCACGACATACGGGACCCACCGGCCGGACGGCACCGCCCCGGCCGGGACGACACCCGCCCACGGCTGGCCATCGTCGGTGAACCAGCCGGCATAGTCGCCGGCGCCGGGGCCGACCGTCCAGCCGAACAGCTCCTGGTAGAACTCGCCCACACCACGACCATCAGCGGCGGTCAGGTCGAACCACACGAACGGTGCGCTCATCGACATCCCTCTCCCAATTCCGGACCTGCTTTCACCACCGATTGATCCCCAATGGGCGGCCAACTCATCGGTCTTATCGCACCCCGGCGCTACCGTGTCCGGGTGAGCGTGCAGACGAACTCCAGCGCACTGCTGGACGCGGCCCGGACCGGCGACAACGCCGCGTTCGAGGCCCTGATGGCTCCGCACCTGCGGGCGCTGCACCTGCACAGCTACCGCATGCTCGGCTCCTACCACGACGCCGAGGAGGCGCTGCAGGAGACGCTGCTACGCGCCTGGCAGGGCCTCGGCGGGTACGAGGGCCGGGCGCCGCTGCGGCACTGGCTGTACCGGATCGCGACCACCACCTGCCTCAAGACGATCAACCGGCGCGGCCGGGAACCGATCACCACGACCCTCGACGTGGCCTGGCTGCAGCCCTACCCGGACGCCCTGCTCGACCAGCTCACCGATCCCGACGCCGACCCGGCAGCTATCGTCGACCGCCGCGAAAGCGTCGCCCTCGCCTTCATCGCCGCCCTGCAACTGCTGCCCGGCACCCAACGGGCCGTGCTCATCCTGCGCGAGGTCCTCGGCTGGCCCGCCCAGCAGGTCGCCGACCTGCTCGACACCACCGTCCCCGCGGTCAACAGCGCCCTACAACGCGCCCGCGCCACCCTCGCCCAACCCCGCACCGCAGCCGCGTCACCGGCGACACGGCCGCACAGCGCCCGGGAACGCCAGGTCGTCGACGCGTTCCTGCGAGCCTGGCACGCGCGGGACATCCCCACCCTCGCAGCGCTGTTACGCGACGACGCCACCCTGCACATGCCACCCCAGGAGATCCTCATCACCGGCCGGGACGCGGTGGCCGAGTTCTTCGCCACCGTGCCCGCCGACGGCCGACTCGACCTCATCCAACTCGTCGAGACCCGCGCCAACGGCCACCCCGCCCTGGCCGCCTACCTGCCCGACGACACCGGCGACTGCCGCGGCTACGGCATCATGGTCCTCACTGTCGAAGGTGGCCAGGTCACCACCATCACCGGCTTCCCCGACGCGACACTGTTCGCCGCCTTCGACCTACCCACCGCGCGCTGAGCCGGCCCGCCTGCGGGACGCGGAGATGCCCTGCGGACGCTCGCGCGTACACAAGGCCTGCGACGACCGCGTCAGTGGGACCGCTCCAGGATCCGTTTCAGGTTCACCAGGTCCTTCTGGTTGGCGCGGCGCATCGCGGCCGCCATCACCGGCGCGGTGACCTTCGCGAACCCGGCTGGCTCGCCCCGATTGCGCAGGGTCATCCGGGTGCGGTCCGCGTCGACCGGCTGCCAGGTGTAGGTGGTCTCCATCGGGAACGGCCCCTGAGCGGTCCGCATCACCAACCGCTCACCCGACACCAACTCCACCACCTCGTACGTATACGCCAACCGCCGGCCGAGGAACCGCGCCACGAAATCCATCCGCGAGCCGACCGCCACCGGCTCGGGAGTCCGCCACACCACCGACTCGATGTTCACGTACCACCGCGGCGCGTTCGACGGGTCACCCGCGTACGCCGCCACCTCCGTACACGGACGGTCGATCACGATTTCGGTCAGGACGTCGACAGCCACACCTCATCCTGCACCCCAAGCGCCGAGCCCCGGCACCAGGACGTGAACTACATGTGGCGATCGCGCAGAGTTGCCGGATTCCGCGATGAGGAGATTCGCCCTTGCATCCGGTACCTAGGTACAGGTTTACCGCCGAGTAGACAGCGCCGCACCGGCGCCGGAATCAGCTGCTCGAAGGAGCCTGTGATGTCGTGCGACGTTCCCGACTCATGCACGCTGCCCACCGCCGAACGGCCGTTGCGGCTGGCCGAGTTCGATGACCTGTTCGCCACTGCGGTACGCCGGGTCGACGCGGTCGACGCCACCCGGGCCCGGTTGCATCTGGCCGGCCCGGCCGGGCTGGCGGCCCGGATGCAGGAGCTGGCCACGCGCGAGACCGGGTGCTGCTCGTACTTCACCTTCACCACCACCGAGCAACCGGCCACAGAGGGCGAGGCGGTGGTCCTCGACATCGAGGTCCCGACCGCCCCCGCCGACGTACTCGGCGCCCTGGCCCAGCGCGCGAGCGCCGTCTCCACGGGGCGACGCCGTGACCACCGCTCTGCTGGACCTCGCCGAGTTGTCCGCCCGCTGCGGGATTCCCGTAGCACGGCTGCAGGGGTTCGCCGACGCCGGGCTGTTGCCCACGGCCCGCGATGGCGACCATCTCGGCTATCCGCCCGGCGAGGCGAGCATCGCCCGGACGCTGGCCGGCGCCGACGACCTCGGCTTCGACGCCGACATGCTCGGCGCCCTGGCGACCGGCTGGCGTAACAGCGACTACACCACCACGCGGCAACATCTGGCCGACGCGGTCACCGCCCGCCTGGAGCAGGTGGAGGCCGACATCGCCGAGCACAACCGGCAGGCTGTCGGGCCGGACCCGGCACCGCAGCCTGGGCGACCGAGATCGGCGGCAGCGCCCGGCTGTCCGAGGACGCGGCCCGGCTGCAGTCCGTGACCGCCGCCCTGACCGCGGCGCCGTACGACGGGCCATCCGGCGATGGCTGCGGATGCGCCACAGCGCTGGCCGCGGCGGGTGCCGCCTATCACTTCCCGGATGAGGCCGAGTTGGCATGTGACCTCGTCGCCGACGGCGGCGACGTGCACCAACGGATCGGCGCGTGGCAGGAAGCCCTCGGCCGCGTCGAACGCCGCGACCCGCTGCCCGACACCGCCGCCGGGGTGACGCTGCGGTTCGAGTTCGACGTCGACCTCGCTGGCACCCTGGGCCGGCTCGCCGCCGCGGAGTACCGGTGCTGCTCGTTCGGCCGCTACACCCTGATCGTCGACAGCACGGGCCTGCGCCTGGAGATCCGCATGCCCGACGACGCCGCCGGCACGCTCGCCGTCGTCGTCCTGCCAGATACAGAGGCCGCTAGATGATTGCCCCAAGGCACGACGGGCTGCGCTCCGGTGAGGTCGCTGTTGGGCGAGCGCGCGGATCACGCGCCTCAGGCGCCGTCAGGCCGGCGTCGTCGAGGCGGCCGTCCCGCACCGTCGCACGCTCATGTCTGCTCCACGAGGCGGACTACGGGCGTCGGGGAGTCACCGATACGCTCGGGCGCGGGTTGGCCCCGGAGCAGGCCGAGGGCTGCCAGCGGGAAGATCAGCACCGACAGCAGGCCGGCAACGACCAGGGCAGCGCCGGTCACCGTACTGATCTTGCCGAGCGTCATGCCAATCTGTGTCGCGGTCACCAGGAACGGCAGCGACGTGGCTTGCAACAGCCCGATCGCGGCGGTCGCGCGCCGGCCGTCACGGCGCAGGGCCAGCAGCGCGGGCAGGCCGCGGACCACGAGCAGGGCGAGCAGGAACATCGGCACCCGGGCCAACGCCGCGGGGTGGGCGAGCAGGCCGCTGAGGTCCAGGCGGACGCCGCTGCTGATGAAGAACACGGGCACCAGGAACCCGTACCCGATCGCCTCGAGCTTGGTCCGGAAGTGGGGGTGCGAACGGGTGTCCCGGTCGAGGAGGCCGACCATCGCACCGGCCAGGAACGCGCCGAGGATGCTCTCCAGCCCGAAGCGCAGGGCCAGGGCGGTGAACCCGACCAGCAACACGACGGCGAACCGTATGCGGATTTCCGCCGTGGTGTCCTGCAACCGGACCAGCACGTCACCCAGCCGGCGGGACCGGCCGGCCAGGCGCACGGTAAGGCCGGTGGCGGCCACCACCGCCGCGAACGCGACCAGAAGGACGAGTTTGGCGCCGGTGCTGGCGCCGGCGGTGGAGAAGAACAACGACAGCAGGATGATCGCCGCGAAATCGGCCACGCTGGCCGCCGCCACCACGGTCTGCCCGACCTGGCTGTCGACCAGGCCGGCGTCCTTGAGTACCGGCACCACCAGGCCCAGCGAGGTGGCCGACAAGGCGATCGCGAGCAGCAGGGGCTGGCCGACCCAGCCGACCGCGTGGAACCCCAACCCGGCGGCGACACCCAACAGCACGGTCATCAGGTAGCCGAGCCCGGCCAGCAGGAGCACCCGCCCGCGCAGGCCGCGGACGTCTATCTCCAGGCCGGCGAGGAACAGCAGGAACGCCAGACCGAACAGGGCCAGGATTTGTACGGGCAGGTCAACCCGGAGCCAGCCGAGCACGGAGGGCCCGAGCACGATCCCGGCGCCGATCTCCAGCACCACGGCGGGCGCCCGCAGCCGGGGTGCGAATCCGACCGCCAGCGGCGCGGCCACCGCGACCACCGTGATGATCAGTAGGTTGGTGAACGACACGTCAGGCATCTCAGTGCACCTCGACGGGGTAGCTGGTCACGTAGATCTCCAGTTGGTCGAAGCGCTGCAGCAGGTGCGCCTTGAGGTGGCAGATCCACGCCCGGTGGTCGGCGGTGTCGTCGACATCGACGATCACGGCGTACAGCCGGTCGTCGTAGCGTTGGCCGTCGGCGGCCCAGCTGCCGAGGGCGGCGTCCGGGCGGAAGGTGAACGCGCCGAAGGTGTCGACCACCTCGGCCAGGGAGTCGGGGACGCATCGCGGACACGCGTCGGCGACCAGCCGTCCGTCGTTGAACTCGGCCGGCAGCAGAATCTCGAAACGTCGCTTAGCCATGCGGCACTGTCTGCGCGGGCGGGGCCACCGTTACAGTCCGGCCGCGTGTAACGTTCGGCCCTTTCCCTGGACTGAGTCGGTAGACGGCACAAGCCGACGCCGATGGGAGGCCGCACATGAGCACGGACGACTGGCACCGGATCGATCCGACCGATGTGCCGGACGACGGACGGGTCCGCAGCGTGGTGGTGGACGGGCGGACCATCGCGCTGGCGCGCTGTGGGCTGCGCCTGGGCGCGCTGGACAACCGTTGCCCGCATCAGGGCGGCCCGCTGGGTGAGGGTTCCATCGAGAACGGGTGGCTGCGCTGCCCCTGGCACGGCTACGACTACGACCCGATCACCGGTGCCCCGCCGGAGGGATTCGGGGACAGCGTGGCCGGGTACCCGGTCCAGGAACGCCCGGACGGGGTCTACGTACAGTTGCCGGATCCGCCCGAGCCGGCCCGGAGCGTCGCCGACGTGCTGGTGGAGACGCTCGTCGCGCACGGGGTCACCCATGTGTTCGGGATGGTGGGCCACTCCAACCTCGGCTTCGCCGACGCGATGCGCCGCGCCGAACAGCGCGGCGAGCTCACCTACATCGGTATTCGGCACGAGGGCGCCGCCGCGTTCGCCGCCAGCGCGTACGGCAAATTGACCGGACACCCCGCGGCCTGTTTTGCGATCGCCGGGCCGGGGTCGACGAACCTGCTCACCGGCCTGTACGACGCGAAGCTGGACCAGTCGCCGGTGGTGGCCATCTCCGGCCAGGTCCCCTCGTCGGTGCTGGGCCGCGGCGCGTTCCAGGACCTCGACCTGTCCGCGGTCTTCCGCGACGTCGCCGCGTGGACGACCACCGTGCACACCGGAGCCGACCACGCCGAACTGGCGGCGCTGGCGGTCAAACACGCGACCGACGCCCGCGGCGTCGCGCACCTGGTGCTGCCGGACGAGGTACAGACCCAACCCAGCCAGGCCGCGGCGGCCCGCCCGGACGGGCGGCTGTCCGACCGCTCGTTCCGCCCGGGCGAGCAGGCCCTGGAGGCGGCCGCCGAGCTGATCCGCGCCGCCGCCCGCCCGGTGATCATCGTCGGGCACGGGGCCCGCCCGGCGGCCGAGCAGGTCCGCGCGCTCGCCGAGCGGCTGAACGCGCCGGTGCTGACCACGTTCAAGGCCAAGGGCCTGATCCCGGACACCCACCCGCTGGGCGCCGGCGTGCTGGGCCGCAGCGGCACCCCGGTGGCCAGCTGGCTGATGAACGAGGCCGACCTGCTGATCGTCGTCGGTGCGTCGTTCGCCAACCACACCGGCGTGGCCGCGTACAAGCCGATCGTGCAGATCGACGACGACCACGCGGCCATCGGCCGCTTCCACCCGGTCACCTGTCCGGTGCTCGGTGACGCCCGGTTGACCCTGACCGCGCTGCTGGCGGATCTGGGCGACACCAAGGCCGTCGACCAGCGCCCCGATGTCGCCGCACGGTGGGCGATCTGGCGGGCGGAAAAGGCCCGCCGCGCCGCCGACGACCGCGGCCGGGGTGTTTCCGCGGCGGCGGTGTTCGACGCCCTGTCCCGGCACCTGCCGCCGGACGCCGTGGTCGCCGTCGATGTCGGCAACCACGCCTACTCGCTGGGCCGCTATCTGGAATCGGCCGGCCAGCCGGTGCTGATGTCCGGCTACCTGGGGTCGATCGGCTTCGGCTACCCGGCGGCGCTGGGCGCCTGGGCCGCCGCGCCGAACCGCCCGATCGTGGCGGTCACCGGCGACGGCGGGTTCGGCCAGTACGCCACCGAGCTCACCACGGCGGTCAAGTACCGGATCCCGATCAAGCATGTGCTGCTCGACAACGGCTCGCTCGGCAAGATCGCCAAGGAGCAGCGGGCCGAGGACTTCCCGGTCTGGCACACCTCGCTGGTCAACCCGGACTGGGCACAGTACGCGCGGTTGTGCGGCGCCGCCGGCATCAGCGTCACCCGCGCGGACGAACTCGAATCCGCCATGGCACGCCTGTTCGCGGCGGACGGACCAACCCTGCTGTGCGTGCGGCAGGATCCGGAACTGATCTGATCCATTATGGAGGATGACATGGACACCGCTGCCTACCTGGCAACCCGTCGAAGCCTGCACGCGATCGCCGAACTCGTGCTCGCCGGTCCGCAATACCGTCAGCACGGTGACATCCGGCTCGCGGTGACGCCCGGCGGTTTCGCCACGGTCACGGGCCCGCGGGTGCGCGTCGACGGAACCGATCTCGCCGTCGACGGCCGGCGCTGGCCGCTCGACGGGCAGACCTGCGCCGCCCTCGCCGACGGCGCCGGCCTGCAAGCCAGCGCGCTGGGCGACGTCTACCGGGACGGCACCGACGTGAGGCTCGACGAGACACTGCGGGTGGATCCGATCGTCACCGCGTGGCTGGCCAGATGCTGGGCCGCCGGAGATGCCGCGCTGCGCAAGCTCGCCCCGGCCGAGCAGCCCGTTTTGTGGCCGGAACACTTCGACGTGGCCATCCGGGTCGACCAGACGAACTTCGGCATCTCACCCGGCGACGAATTCCTCCCGGAACCGTACGCCTATGTGGGCCCGCCGGAACCGCGCGAGGGCGAGTTCTGGAACCAGCCGTTCGGCGCCGCTCGCCCGATACGCGAGCTTGCCGGTCGCGCCGCCGCGGACGTAGAGCCGGTCACCGGCGGACGAGGTTTGCGCGTCGACCGAGCCGGCCGCCGTCGCGGTGTTGCCTGCGGTGGCGACCCGGCCGTGGGTGTCGGTGACCGCGGTGACCGAGCCGCTGCCGGCGTTGGAGGCGTAGAACGTGTCGTGGGCGCCGGCGATCCAGATCGTAGCGACCACTGACTGGGGAAATCCGCCCGCCTTCCTGGGCCGGTGGCTCGGCGCCCTCGCCGACCTCTCCGTAAAACGGCGTGTCCGCTAGCTCCAATTCGCCAACGACCTGGGGATCAATTGAGTTGGGTGTTGTGGTGGGTTTGTCGGGTGGCGGCGCGGTCGCTGGCGGGGCTGGTGACGGCGCGGATGGTGTCGGGTAGGGCGTCGCGGCGGCCGGTGAAGCGTTGTAGGGTGCGCCACCATTTGATTTTGGCGATGGCGTGTTCGGCGGGGATGCGTTGCGAGGATTGGGCTTTGCGGGCTGTCTCGTACGTGGCGTCCTGTTCGGGTGGGGTGTCTTTCTTGGGTTTCAGGGGTGGGGCGATGACTTGTCCGGGGTGGTCTTTGGCGAGGCCGCGGTAGCCGGCAGCTCAACTGCACGTCGGGGTAGGTGTACGTATCAACACACCTCAATCGATCCCCGGTCGTTACTGCAGGGAGTCGATCCAGCGCTCTAGGTGGCGGACCTGGCCGGTCATCAGGTCAGGATCCCGGAAGGCGTTGGCCAGCAGCGCGCCGCCCTGTATGCCGGAGAACAGGCTGACCGCTAGTTCCCGCGCGTCGGGTCGGCCCAGTTGGCGGAACTGGTCTTCGGCCCAGTCCAGGATCAGCCCGATCGGCTTGGCCGCCTCCTGGTCTAGGCCGTCGTCGCGCCGGTCGAGCTCGGCCGCAAGGGTGCCGAACGGGCAGCCGTGGCGGGCGACCAGCTCGCGCATCTCGACCCACTGGTGGGTAAGCGCCTTGAGGCGCGCGGCCGGGCTACGTCGGGTCTGCAACGAGTCGAGCAGTGCGCGGACCTGCTCGGCCCGCGAGTCGATGACCGCCCGGACCAGGTCGTCCTTGGTCCTGAAGTAGTAATACACGTTGCCGGGCGGCACATCGGCCACCTCCGCCACCTGGGCCAAGCTCGTAGCGGCGACGCCTTGACGATGCAGCAGGTCGCCCGCGGCGGCGACGAGCCGCTCCCGCTTGCCGCGGCGATCATGAACGGTTGAGTCAGTCATCTCACTCAGAGCATAGCCAGCGGCCCACTCTGCCTGCTAGCGTCCGAGTTAGTTAGTCAACTAACTCAGAACCGGTGGAGGTTCCGCCCATGACCACGGTCACCGCGCAACGCTCTGTCCTGTCGACCCGCCGCGGCGTGTTCACGCTGGTGCTGCTGTGCACGGTCCAGTTCATCGACATCATCGACTCATCGATCATGAACGTCGCCCTGCCGTCGATCCGCGCCGATCTGGGCTTCTCTCAGCAGCGCCTGCAATGGGTGCTCAGCGGCTACCTGGTCACCTACGGCGGCTTCCTACTGCTCGGCGGGCGCGCCGCGGACCTGATCGGGCGCCGCCGCCTGCTCGTGGCCGGCACCGCGGTGTTCGCCGTGTGCTCTCTCGCGGGCGGGCTCGCTACCAACGGCGGCATGCTGGTCGGTGCCCGGGTTGCGCAGGGTATCGGCGCGGCGCTGATGGCACCGGCCGGGCTGTCGATCCTGACCACCACCTTCACGGAGGGCCGGGACCGGACCCGGGCGCTGGGCGTGTGGGGGGCGATCAGCGGGGTCGGCGCCGCCGCCGGGGTGTTCCTCGGCGGGGTGCTCTCCGAAGGGCCCGGCTGGCGGTGGGTGCTGTTCGTCAACATTCCGGTCTGCGTACTCATCGTCGCCGCCGCGTTGCGGCTGGTCCCCGGCGAGCGGCGCCGCGCCCGGTTGGCCACCTTCGACCTGCCCGGCGCTGTCCTGATCACCGCGGCGATGCTGCTGCTGGTCTACGCCCTGGTCAAGGCGCCGGACGCGGGCTGGGGTAACCGGCACACGATCGGTGAACTCGGCACCACCGCCGCGCTGCTGGTCGGGTTCGTCGTCGTCGAGCGACGCACCCGCAACCCGCTGTTCCCGTTCGCGATCTTCCGCACCAAAGGGCTGGCCGCGGCCGACGCCACCCAGTTGATCGCCTTCGCCGGCTTCCTGTCGGTGTTCTTCTTCCTGACCCTGTACATGCAGAACGTGCTCGGCTACAGCCCGATCCGCAGCGGCTCGGCGTACCTGCCCGTCACCGCCGGCATCATCCTGGCCGCCGGAATATCGTCACAGCTGATCCCGCGGATCGGTACCCGGCCCATCATCGTGGCCGGCACCCTGATCGCCGCCGCCGGGATGTTCGCCCTGTCCCGCCTCCCGGCCCACGGCTCCTACCTCACCGACCTGCTACCCGGCCTGGCGGTCATGTCGATCGGGCTCGGCGCCGTGTTCGTCACCGTCACCACCGCCGCCAACGCCGGGGTGCCCGCCGACCAGGCCGGACTGGCCGCCGGTCTGCTCAACACCTCGCTGCAACTCGGCTCCGCGCTCGGGCTCGCCGTGTTCTCCGCGATCGCCACCGCACGCACCAACCACCTGCTCGCCGACCACATCGCCCCACCAACCGCGCTCACCGCCGGCTTCGCACGTGCCCTGCTCGCGGGCAGCATCGCTCTGCTCGTCGCCACCGCGATCGCCCTTCGCGCGACCAACACCCGTGGCCGATCGCCACAGCCCGAACCAGCCCCGGTCTCCGGCACTCCCGCCACCGTGCCGGCCGAGTAACACCCTGACCCCTCGACCAGCCGCCCACACACCCCGACCGTCAAGGAGCACCAGTGACCACCACCGCGCCAACGACGCAGACCTACCACCTCTACATCCGCGCCGGCGCGCAACAGATCTGGGACGCACTCACCCAACCCGAACACAGCGCCCACTACCTGTTCGGTGCCCTCGTCGACACCACCGCCGAGACCGGCGCACCATTTCGCTACCACTCCCCGGACCGAACCACCCTCTGGGGCGACGACACCGTCCTGGACGCCAACGCGCCACACCGCCTCGTCGTCAGCTACCGCGGCCTCTACCACCCCGACCTCGCCACCGAACCTGAAAGCAGGGTGACCTGGCAGATCCAACCCGACCACGACGGCGTCTGCCTGCTCACCGTCGTGCACGACCACCTCGAACAATCACCCAAAACCGCCGAACGCGTCGCCGGAACCGGCTGGATGCGCGTCCTGAGCGGCCTGAAAACCCTCCTCGAAACCGGCGACGCACTCCATGCCTGACCGATCGCACACCCGCCCCAACGCGACCACCGCCACCATTCCTGAAGGAGCCTCATGACTACCCGAGCCACCCCCATCGACAAGCACCGCTTCGGCCCCTGGGCGCTGGTCACCGGGGCGTCCTCCGGCATCGGCCGCGCGTTCGCTACCCAACTGGCCGCCAACGGCATCAACCTCGTCCTCGCCGCCCGACGACTACCCATCCTGGACGAGGTCGGCCGCGGCCTCGCCCGCCAGCACCACATCCAATACCGGACGGTCCAAGTCGACCTCGCCGAACCCGACTTCCTGAACACCCTCATCCACTCCACCAATGACCTCGACCTCGGCCTGATCGTGTCCAACGCCGGAGACATGAACCTCGGCGAATTCCTCGCCACCGCACACCAGGCGCTGCTCGCGGAGCTGCGCGTCAACACCGAAGCCCACCTGAGCCTGACCCACCACTTCGGACAGAAACTGGCCCGGCGCGGCACCGGCGGGATCCTGCTCGTGTCCAGCGTCGCCGGAATCCAAGGCGTGCCATACATCGCCAACTACTCCGCCACCAAGTCCTACGTCCTCACCCTTGGCGAAGCCCTACACCGCGAACTGGCCGCACACGGCGTCCACGTCACGGTCCTTGTCCCCGGCGCAACCGCAACCGCCATGACCGCCAGATTCGGCGCGGACAAAACGCCGATGGGCCGGCTGATGATGTCCGCCGACACCTGCGCCGCCCAGGGACTCGCCGCACTGACCGCCAACCACCCGGCCTGGATCAGCGGCCGAATGAACCGAGTGACCATCGCGTTAACCCCACGCAAGACGAGAATCCGGATGTTCGGCGCCATGAACAAGTCGATGGCCGACCAGATCACCACAACTTCCGACCCGAGGACGCCCAGCATCGAGCCGGACGACCGGCCGGTGTGACCGCAGTCCACCGCTGGCCACAAATTCCCCACAGCTTCTCTACCGCCGGGCCGGTTTGGCGTTCGCGGCCCGGCGGCCGCCACATCACGCGACGTCCGGTCGTGCAGAGACGCCGGTGAGCGCTGACGGAGAGCGGGGCAGTGGCCGTCTTGCAGCGGCCCCACACCCAGAGGACCTCCCGGTATGACCAATCCACCCCGCTCGCGCGGTAATGTCCTCCGGCAGGCCCGTCAACGCGACAGTCACGACAAACGCGCTCGGGTGATCAACGTCGTGGACCGGATGCTGAGCGACAGCGAGCCGGTTCACCTTCGCCGTCGTCGCGAACCAAGCGGGGGTGTCGAACTGGCTGGTCTACGCCATCGGCGTGCGCGCGAGCACATCTATGCCGCCCGCCAACAGCAGACCGGTGCACCCACGCGCGCCACGGCCACGGGCGGGACCGCAAGCCAGGCCAGCCTGCGCAACGAGTTGGAGCTGATCCGCGCCGACAACAAACGGATCAGAGCCGAACGCGACACCTTGAAGGAGGCGGTGCGGCGGCAACTCGGCCCCAACTGGACCAGATCGGTGCGGCCGACCTGATCACCCAGATCAACGAGCCCACCGCTCAAACGGAACGTGCGAAACGTGAGAACGCTTAAGAAGCCGACCGTTCAGCTGTTCTCCTGTCGGTCCGATGGTGGAGTCCCGGCGGCGGCCCGCCTTCCCGGGCTGGTCGGCGACGAGGCCGCCGGTTGAGGTCAGGTCGTCGTGGGCGAGGCGTGGCGGACGTCGCCGACGGTGCTCAGCGATCGCACGATCGGCCGGGTCACCGCGACTCCGATGCCGAGAGCGAGCAGACAGCCGACGACCAACATGACGATCACGGTGGTGCGGCGGGACAGGTAGTCCGACCGGGCCGCGGCGGCCGACGTCGCGGCAGCGGCGGCCTCAACCGCCTGCAGCTCGGCGAGATCCCGGTTGATCCTCGTGAAGATCGGGTTGATCACGGTGTCCCGGGTCCGCTGCCACGAGGCCAGGTCCCGGGCCGCGCCGGCGGGTAACTGGTCGTCCCGCGCGACCCGGACGTAGTCCCGCCAGTTGGTGCGCAGATCGGCCAGAAGGACCTGGTCCTGACCGCCGTAGGCGGTCATCGCCGCGTCGGCGGCCTGGACGTCGGCGGTGAACCCGCGGGTGTACTTGGCGGTGTCGGCCGGATCGACGGAACTGGCCTGATTGGCCAGATCGACCCGGGCCTGGATCATCGCCGCCTTGATGGCACCTACCGCGCCGACGTTCGCCACATTCCTGCGGTAGAGGTCCTGCGCCGACGCGCTGGTGCCGCTCAGCGCCCGCAGACCCGCGACCCCGACCGCCAGCGTCACGAGCACCGCGACCAGGACAGCGGTGAGGATCTTCTTCTTGACGCCGAGCTCGGCGACCGACAGCCGCTTCCGCGGACGTACGTCAATGCCGGAAAACGTACCCATGACGGGGTCTCCTCGTCGCGAGTTTCGGGCCCGGCGTCAGCTCCGGACGGCAACCAGGGCCCGGTCTCCTGCACGCACCACCCCACCATCATCGGCGCCATCCCGACGAGCCGGTGGCAAAAGCCCGAAATCGGTACGAGGCGAGCATCTCTGGAACGGGCACCGCTTGGTCATGGGTAGCGCCTCTGACGGTGGTTGGCAGGTCGGCGCTCCCGGGCGCCGCTGGGCCGGGCAAACCTCGGCGACAGATCCGGTTGTCACCGAACTGTCATGATGGGCCGCAACGCGGAGGCGGCTGAGCTGTACGAGGTGACCGCGAGGGCCGCTGTACAAGCGACCGGTGCCCGGGGAGAGCAGGTCCGGGCACGAGTGGCCATGTTCTTCGTGGCGAGGAACTCCGACATGCTGGCCGAGGCTCGGATCGAGCGCCGATGTGATTCCGCGGCGAACGAGTGCCGGTCGCGCCGCCGCGGACGTAGAGCCGGTCACCGGCGGACGAGGTTTGCGCGTCGACCGAGCCGGCCGCCGTCGCGGTGTTGCCTGCGGTGGCGAGCCGGCCGTGGGTGTCGGTGACCGCGGTGACCGAGCCGCTGCCGGCGTTGGAGGCGTAGAAGGTGTCGTGGGCGCCGGCGATCCAGCAGGTGGCCGCCTGGCCGGTGGTGACACTGGAGATCGGGGTCAGTGCGCCGTTGCGGCCGATGGTGAACGTGGCCACCGCGTTGGACCCGGCCTCGGCGAGGACCAGGCGGCCGGCGGAGTCGAACTCGACCGCGAACGGCACCGCCCCTGGCACGGCGGTGGTGGTGGGCTGCGCTGACGGGCCGCCCAGCCGGTCGACGTCGAAGACCTCGACGGCGCCGGTCGAGGCCTTGGTGGTGACGATCAGCCGGCGGCCGTCGGGGGTGAACGCGATCTGGCCGGGGGTGTGCGTGAATTCGCCGGTTCCGGTCGTGATCGGCAGGTTGAGGTTGCGGTGCCAGGAGCTCACCTGGACCAGGCGCGATCCGAGGCGCAGGTAACCCTGGATCGAGCCGCCGTTGCGGGCGTTGAGCACGTAGACGGTGTTGCCGTGGCTGGTGACGCTGACCGGGAAGACGCCGCTGGTGGAGATCACCTGCAGGCGGTTGAGCCGGTCGCCGTGTACGCCGAAGACGGTGAGCGTGTCGCTGCCGGCGTTGACCGCGTACAGCAGATGGTGGGTCCGGTCGAGGGTGAGGGCGCCCTGCGAGGCCACGTGGTCCACGACCGAGCCGCCGAGCACGCCGCCCTTGCCGCCCGTGGGGTAGGTGCCCTGCTGGTGCAGCGCGCGGTCGTAGGCGACGATGGCGTTGCCGTCGACGCCCTCGGTCGTGACGAACACGGTGCTGCTGTCCTGGGCGGAGGTGGCCAGCGCCGGAGTGGTCAGCAGGGTGGCGGCGCCGGCTGCCGTGGCGAGGATCACGGCGAGACGAGCTGGGGTTTTCATGGGAACTCCTTCGGTTGCCTATCGGGCACAGACTTCGTCTCCGGCAACCGAGGTGGCGTTACTGCACGTCACAACCTCGTAAGACTTGGTGGTTGAAGGCGGCATCACCACAGCGCCGGCGCACCGTGCCGCCGCCCCTTTCCGCGGTCGGCTGGGAAGACCCCTTCAGGCTCCCCGGGGCGTCGTGTGCCGAGCGGGTCACGCACCCGGGATACCTGGTTGTTTACGATCGTCCGGCCGCGGTACGCGGGTCGACTGCCGGGAGCCGGCGGCGGCGGATCCGCATGGCGGCGATGACCGCGACGGCGGATCCTCCGAGCGCGAGCAGCCAGAGGACCGTCGGGGAGATCGGCGGCGACATTCCGGCGTCTGCCTGGGCCATCCCGAGCGTGGATAGGTCCTGTGCCGGCGGGATCGCAGCCGGCGCCAGCTTCTGATACCGCACCAGACCGGTGCTCTCCAGGATGTCCAGGTAGTCCAGGACCGCGACGTTGGCCTGGTCGGCCAGGTGCCGGATCACCGCGCTGCGGGTGGCGGAGCGGACCTCGCCGATGATCGGGTAGAGGAACCCGTACGCGTCGCGCAACGAGGCGACGAAAAGTTGGTCGAACTGGCTTCCGTCGGCCGTCTGCAATCGGCCGAGGGCTTCCTGCTGCTGGGCGGTCGCCGTGACGGGAAGCGTCACACCAAGCTGTTTGCCGGCCGCGGTGGTTTGCTGGTCGAGCCGGCCGTGCTCGTCGGCGATCTTCTGGCCGGCCTGCCGGACCTTCGGTGCCGTGCCCTTCTGGGCCGCCAGTTGCCCGGCCGGGATTTCCCACAAGGCGGCCTGGTGCAGGCCGACGAGCAGCGTCATATCGGCCGCGTTCAGCAGAGCCGGCCCATCCGCACCGGCTTGCGCGGGAGCGGACGACACCAGCAGCGCAGCAATCGCGGCGACCGCGACAGCGGCCGCCCGGCGAACAAGCGACGACATTCGAACCTCCAGGAGCGCGGGACCCACGGCAGGAGGTACGACCGTCGCGACAAGAAGGTTCAGTAATGCACTTAAATTCCTTTTCCTGCATGACATGTACGCGGCTATACGCACAGTAGCTCGCATGGCGCGGCAAGATCAGTGACATCTAGAAAAGGTATTTGGGTGCACAAGTGAACGTTCTTGCGCTCCGCGCCGTACTGCCTGACGAAGGTTGAGCGACCACGTGGAGGCACCGATGTCACCCCTGCTACGCCGTACGGTTGCGCTGGCCGTCGCCGCGCTCGCTGCCCTGATCGTGTTACCGGTGCGGGCCGGCGCCGATCCGGCGTCCACCCAGTTGGGCGTGGCCGACCTGACCCTGCTCAACGGCGTACGGCAGGCCGGCCTGTGGGAGATCCCGGCCGGGCAGATGGCCGCCCAGAAGGGCACGACAGTGCAGATCCGGCAAGTCGGCCAGGCGATCGCGAACCAGCACGTGCAGCTGGATCAGTTGACCGTGGACGCCGCGAACAAGCTGGGGGTGACGCTGCCGGCCACGCCGACCGCCCAGCAGCAGGGCTTCGTGAACCAGTTGCAGGCAGCCAGGGGCATCCAGTTCGACCAGATGTTCGTCACCTTACTGCGCGGCACGCACGGCTTCATCTTCCCGGTCATCTCCGCGGTGCGGGCGTCCACCCACAACGAGGTCGTACGGAAGCTGGCCGCCCAAGCGAGCATCTTCGTCATGCACCACATGCAGATGCTGGAAAGCACCGGCCTGGTGCAGTACGCCAAGTTGCCACCGGCCGCCATGTCGGCCGATCAGGAGCTGTTCACCGCCGGAACGGCACACGTCAATCCCGGTGCCGGGCCGTCGATCTCGTCGACGCTGCTCTGGTTCCTTGGCGCCGGCGTGGTGGGCATCGCGGGGATCGCCGCCGTCCGGACCATGCGCGGTCGTCGGCCGGGGATCGAAGCGCGGACCGCGGCACCGCGAAGGTGACACCTGCGGGGCGGGCACGACCACACAATGGCCGTGCCGAGCACGGGCCGACAGGCACATGACACGCACCAGGGAACGGAGAAAGATCAGCACCATGCGGGACGCGGGAGAATCGGAAATGGCCACGAACGTGGGCACGAGCAGTGAGCTCCACGAGGGTCGTGTCGCGGGGCTGCCTGCGGTGTCGCCGACCGCTTTGTCACCGGCCGAGGAGGAGGTGGTCGGAGCCCTGCTCGCACTCAGCCGCGCCTTCGTGGCCGAAACGGCCCGATCCCTCAGTGGCCTCGACGAGGACGTCACACTGCCCCAGTTCCGCACCCTCGTGGTCCTGGTCTCCCGCGGCCCGCAACGGGTGGCCGACCTCGCCCAGGAACTGGCCGTCACCTCCTCGACCGCGGTCCGCATGTGCAACCGGCTGGTCCGCAAGGGCCTGGTGGCGCGCCAGGAGCGCCCCGACGACCGGCGCGTCGCCTGGATCACCCTGACCGCGGCCGGACGGAACCTGGTCGGCGAGGCAACACGGCGCCGCCGCGAGCGGCTCGCCGAACTGGTCGCCGGGTTGACGATGACCCGCCCGCTGGCTTTCGCCTCGGTTCTCAACGCCATGGTGGAGGGTGCCGGCGAGGTGCCCGACCGGCAATGGTGGCAGCAATGGCGCGACGCGGAGATCAGCCCGGCCACGGACGCCGACTGAGCAGGCCTCGGCAACGGGCGGCGTCCAGTCGGCAGTGACCGAGGCCGCGGCAGAGCACCGCCGAAGCCGGAGCCACCCGCCTCCGCCCGCTCCTGCAGGGCAACCCGGGGGATGCTCACGAGTGCCGACGTCGCGGTAGCGGTGCGGCGGCACACGAACGGTTGCCGCGCGCCCGAGCGCGTATCCGCGGATCGGTGGTCAACGATAACAAAGTTCTTACGTGCATCCATCTGGCCTGATCCGTTGGTCCCCGCGATGCGTATCTCATCCTGCAAGGACGCGTTGCCGGTCTCCGGCGCGGAACCGCGAAACGGGAACAACCGATGCCAGGAGGCACCTAATGCCAGGGACCGCGACGAAGACACCATGGCGCAGGCTGGTCGGCCCGGCACTCGCCGCCGCGGCATTGATCGTCATGAGCCCGTCCGCCGCGCGGGCCGAGCCGAACGTCCCGGTGCCGCCCAACAACCTGATCTCCGACAACGGGGACGGCGCCGTCTCGGCCGCCGACAAGGACCTCGTCGTCAAGGTCCGACTGGCCGGGCTGTGGGAGATCCCCGCCGGCGAAATGGCCCAGCAGAAGTCGAAAGACCCACGCATCCAGCAGATCGGCAAGGAGATCGCCGCCCAGCACAAAGTCCTCGACGCGCTGGACCGCGCCGCCGCGAAGAAGCTGAAGATCACCCTGCCCAACGCGCCGAACCACGACCAGCAGGGATGGCTCGGCGAGATGCGCGACGCGGCCCCGGGCAAGGACTTCGACGCCATCTACATCGACCGGCTCCGCGCCGCGCACGGCAAGATCTTTCCGGCCATCGGGACCGTACGGGCGACCACCCGCAACGACACCGTCCGCAAACTCGCCCAACAGGCCAACCAATTCGTCGTCACCCACATGACCCTGCTGGAAAGCAGCGGCATCGTCGACTTCGCCGCCCTGCCCACCGCCCCGAACCCGTCGGCGCCACCCACGACCGCGCCCGCCACCACCGCACAGGTCACCACCGCCAGCGAGAGCACGCTGTCGAAGACGAACCTGCCAGTCACGCTGCTCGCGCTGGTCGCCGGGCTGGCCGTGGGCGCCGTCGCCACCATGCGCCTGGCCGGCAACCGCCGGCGCCGCCAACACGCTCGCTGGTGAGATCCCTTCCGCAGCGCGGTACACGGTCAAGGCCATCGCCGGCACACGTCGGCGATGCCGCCGCGGTCACGCCGCGCGGGGTCACGGCCCTGGCCGCCAAGGAGCGCCGCCAACCCGCAGTAAAGGTGCACATTTGCACCTAGATTGTGACGCGTTCAGTTGCCGTCGGAGGGACCGCCACAGGTTACGAGCAGATGGTCCCAGCCGCCTCGGCGGCCCACCGAGTCGGAAAAGTGCCGGACCGCGGCTCCTTCGCCGTGGCGCCCGGCAGCGAGCACGGCCTCGTCAGGCTTGTTGCCGGATTCCGGCCGCCGCGCGCAGCAGGTCGCGGTGGGTCAGCCAACCGGATGGGATGCCGTCGGCGCCGACCGGCAGACCCGCTCCGCCGTTGCGGGTCAAGGCGGCGAGGGCGTCTTCCAGCGACTCGTCGCCGGCGAGAATCGGGACGGTGTGAGCGAGGCCGGCGGCGGTGATTCCCTCGGCGGCGTCCTGTACCGCCCGTTCCACCTCGATCGCCTGCACCACCCCGAGCAGTTGCCCGTCGTCGTCGACGACGGGCAGCGCGGTGTTGCCGTCGGCGGCGAACCGCGCAGTCAGATCGGCTAGCGTCGCGTCTGGGAGCAACGGCGCGGGCAGTTGGCCGGCCGCCGCGGTGACCGAGATCCGGGCCAGGGCACGTTCCGGCGCTTGCAGGTCGATGCCGCGGCGCAGCAGCTTCCGGGTGTAGATCGTGTCCCGGCTGAGCAGCTTGGACACGCCGGCGGCGAGGGCGATCGCCAGCATCAGCGGCAGGATGATCCGGTACTCGCCGGTCAGCTCGAACATGATCAGTACAGACGTGATCGGCGTACGCGCCGCCCCGGCGAAGACCGCACCCATGCCGACCAGGGCGTACGCGCCCGGCGACGGGGCCAGCGCGGGGACGACCGCGTGCAGTGCGAGCCCGAACGCCTCACCCAGCATCGCGCCGACGAACAGCGACGGGGCGAACACTCCACCCGAGCCGCCGATCCCGATGGTCAGGCTGGTCGCGAGGATCTTGCCGATCAGGAGTAGGAGCACGAAGCCGAGCGCGTACCCGCCGCCGACCGCCCGGCCGAGCACCGGGTAGCCGACGCCGTACATTTGCGGCAGCGCCAGCAACACCCCGCCCAGCAGCAGACCGCCGGCCGCTGGCCGTAGCCACTCCGGACCTCGCCACCACCGGTCGCAGAGATCCTCGATGAAGTACAGGGCACGCGACCAGCCGACTCCGACCCCGCCGGCGAGCAGGCCGAGGACGACGTACGCGGCGTACTCCCCGGCCGAGCCGATGGTGAAGGTCGGCAGTGCAAGGAATGGATGGTCGCCGAAGGCGGCCCGGCTCAACGCCGCCGCGGTGACCGCGGCGAGCACGACCGCGGCGAACGATTCGACCGCGAAGTCGCCCAGGATCAGTTCGAGGGCGAAGAACACCCCGGCGATCGGCGTGTTGAACGTGGCCGCGATGCCGCCGGCGGCCCCGCAGGCGACCAGGATCCGCAGCTGGGACTCGGGCAGCCGCACCAGCTGGCCGAGGGTGGAGCCGAGCGCCGAGCCGATCTGCACGATCGGCCCCTCCCGGCCGACCGACCCGCCGCCGCCGATGCAGAACGCGCTCGCGAGGGCCTTGACCACGGCAACCTGCGGCCGGATCCGGCCGCCGCGCTCCGCCACCGCATACATCACTTCCGGTACGCCGTGACCGCGCGCCTCCCGGGCGAAGCGGTACACCAACGGCCCGTAGACCAGGCCCGCGACCACCGGGGTGAACAGCACGAACCAGCGGCCGAGCCCGGGCAGATGCGGATTGGCGGCGTGCGCGGCCGCCGAGTAGTCGTCGTGGCCGGTGAACAGCCGGGTCGCAGTCATGATCAGCCAGCGGAATACCGCCGCGCCGAGACCGGCCCCCGCCCCGACCACCACCGCGAGCGACTGTAGACCGGCACTGCTGCCGTGTAACCAGGTCCAGATTTTTTGGTGCACTCTTACATCTTTCCATGGTCGCCGACCAACCATCCCAGGGCGCTCACTGCCCACCGGGCTCGGCAGCTCGATGGACACCCTCGTTCTCGCTGGGCGTTGCCGCCGCGACGGTGCGGTCGCTCGGTGCCGTCATCCGCGACGGCGCCGCCCGGTCGAGCAGCGCGTGGGAGCCGCTGTTCCAGCCTGCCGGGTCGGTCTACCCGGACGTGGCAGCCGGGGTCACCGTGTTCGTGCTGGCGAAACGGCTGTTCGAGGCCCACGCGGGGCGCCGCGTTGCGGGCCTTGGCCGAGGTCGCGCCAAACAAGCGACCCGGCTGCGCGAGGACGGTGCCGAGGCGCGGGTGCCGGCGACGGCGGTGCGGGCCGGTGGCCGGCTGGTCGTCCGGCGGGCGGTTCAAGGTTTCGCGTTCTTACGATCCGCTGACCGCTGGCTCGGCCGGCCCTCCGCACGGCGTCCGGGTCGTACGGTCAGCGCTGTGACCCTCGTACTCAGTGACCCGCGGTGACCTCATGAACGGGGTGAGCCGCGCTCCGCGGCGCCGTCCCGCCGGATCGGTGACCACCCTGGCCTTGGCCGTTTTGGGGCCGGTGCTGCTCGCCTTCGCCGGCCTGCTGCACCCGGGCGGTTTGTCGGCCGCGACAGCCCATCGATGGATGTGGCTACACATCGTTCTGCTGCCCGTGTTTCCCCTACTGGCGCTCGGGTTTGTGGTATTGCTGCGGCATCGGCCGCACCGACGCGTGCCCAGGGTTGCCCGGATCGTCGCCTGGGGCGGCGCCGCGGTGTACGCCGCCGGCTACACCGGTCTGGACGCGGTGGCTGGCATCGCCGCCGGCACCATTGCCGGCCAACCCGGCGACCCGATCCAACTGCGCCGGCTCGTTCTGGCACTGTATGCAACCGGCAACCGGCTCGGGACAGTCGCCGTCTACGCCTTGCTCATCGCGATCCTGGCCGCGACCGTGGTGCTGGGCGCCGGCCACGGCCGGCGGGTGCTGCCCGGCACCGCGGTGCTGTTGGGTGCCGGCTGGTCCTTCGTTGACAGCCACATCTTCTGGCCGCGCGGTGTGTGGACCATGGTGGCCATGGCGGCCGGTTTCGCCCTCTGGTGGTGGGCCGCTGCGCGAGACGGCACGGAGTTCATCGCCGCCGGCGGCGATTGAGAAATTCCGGGAGGATGCGGAGGATGGACCGGCTGTTCTCAGCCTTCTTCCGCCGCCCCGACGCAGACATGCCCGGGTGCCGGCCGGCACCCGGGCGTGAGCCCTCGTCCCGCTGTTCGCCGGTAAGGTCACCAGACCACGAGGCCCTCCATGCCGGAGCCGTCGGCGAACACCGGCAGGCCCTTGTTCAGGGTCGTCACCAGGGTCAGCGATCCGTTGCTCGCCACCCGGAAGCCCTCGACCGTGCCAGCCAGGGTGTTCTGCACGTAGAGCAGCGATCCGTCGGCCGTGGCGGCCAGGTCGATCGGGCCGGCGCCCGGCGCTTCTTCCCGCCGATCGACACCAGCCCGGCGTCGTCGACGTGGTAGAGGGTGATCGTCGAGCTGCCCGGGTTGGTGCCGTAGAAGAACTTGCCGGCCGGCGCGATCCAGCACAGCGTCTGCTGACCGGATTCAACCGACGGCGTGATCACCTGAAGCTTGCCGTCGGCGCGCAGCGCGTACGAGGTCACTCCGGACTTGGCGGCCTCGGTCACCAGCAGGTGACCCTTGCGGTCGAAGACGAAGGAGAACGGCACGTCGCCGTTCGACCGGGTCGACACGGGCTTGGCCGAGAGCCGACCGTCCTTCTCGACGCCGAACACGTCGATCGTGTTGCCGCTCTTGGTCGTCACCACGAGGTGCCGGCCGTCCGGGCTGAAACCGACCTGGGGCGGCGATGCGGTGAACAATGGGGTGGCGTCGTTGGTGATGCCCAGGTCGCGGGCGGATTTGCTCAACGGCTGCAGGCCGCGATCGGTCAGGTGGAAGCCGCTCACGTTGGTCTTGCCCCCCGCGTTCAACACGTACACGGTGCTGCCGGACACCGCGATGCTGCTCGGGAAGTCACCGCCCGAACTCACCGTGTGCGGATCGGTGAGGCGCTGTCCGCGTACGCGGAACGTGGTGACCGAATTGCTGCCCGCGTTCACCGCGATCATCATCTGCCGGGTACGGTCGACGACCAGCGACTCCTGCGAGGCCAGCGGGTCGAACGGGTTGTCTTTCTGCGCGCCGCCGCGCCCGCCGGTCCGATATTCACCGGCCGGGGTCAGCTTGCCGTCGGCCGCCCGGCGGAACGCGAGAACGGAGTTGTGCTTCGGGTCGTTCGACTGCACGAAAACCATGCCGCCACGGTCGGCCGCGTGTCCCGCGCCGTACTTCGCAGGCTGCTGCGGGATCTCGTGCGCGAAGGCAACTCCGGTGGTAACCGCGGCTCCGGTGATCAGCACCGTGGCGGCGGCCGCGACAACGGTTCTTCTGCGCATGATCGATGTACCTCCGAGGATGAACGGTGGGTTCGGCGGGAGGTACGGACCCGACAGCCGCCGCCGCTCACCTCGGCGACAGGCCATAAGAAGTCGGTAAGACTCTGGCAACAGCCGACCCTTCGACCGGCATTCCCACGACTGCTGGTCAGCTCCCCGGCCACCGGCCGATCGCGCATCTGCTGCCGTGCCATGGCCGTTCAGCCTGGCCAGCCGCGCAAACGTCGCACGGGTACGGAACTGTGCCGCCGCGACGTGGCTTCTCGGGTAACGCTGTCGTCGTCCCGGGATGTCTTTGCCCGGCTCGAAGGCCGCCGCTTCCCTTCGCCGTACGGCAACTGGTGTAACGCTTCGGGCCGGGCCGGGGACTACCGGGCATCAACCGAGGAGGAACCGATGCCCGAAACCCGTTACGACGATCTACGCGCCCTGGTCATCAACTGCACGCTGAAGCGGTCCCCGGAGGTGAGCAACACCGGCGGCCTGATCGACCTGAGCCGGGCGATCATGGAGAAGCAGGGGGTACGGGTCGAGGTCCTGCGGGCCGTCGACCACGACATCGCGACCGGGGTCTGGCCGGACATGACCGAGCACGGCTGGGCTACCGACGCGTGGCCGGAGATCTACCGCGACAAGGTCCTGCCGGCCGACATCCTGATCATCGCGGGCCCGATCTGGCTGGGCGACAACTCGTCGGTCACCAAGCAGGTCATCGAACGGCTGTACGCCTGCTCCCACCTGCTCAACGAGGCCGGCCAGTACGCCTATTACGGCCGGGTCGGCGGTTGCCTGATCACCGGCAACGAGGACGGCGTCAAGCATTGCGCCCAGAACGTCCTCTACAGCTTGCAGCATCTGGGCTACACGATCCCGCCGCAGGCCGACGCCGGCTGGATCGGCGAGGCCGGGCCCGGCCCGTCCTACCTCGATCCCGGCTCGGGTGGGCCGCAGAACGACTTCACCAACCGCAACACCACGTTCATGACCTGGAACCTGCTGCACCTGGCCCGGATGCTCAAGGACGCCGGCGGCATCCCGGCGCACGGCAACCAGCGCAGCGAATGGGACGCCGGCTGCCGCTTCGACTTCCCCAACCCCGAATACCGCTGAAAGGCCGACCACCATGCCCGCCACGCCCGCCCAGGTCATCACCGACTTCGCCGCCGCCCTGCACGACGGCCGCCTCGACGACGCCGTCGCCCTGTACGAGCCGGACGCCGCGTTCATTCCGCAGCCCGGCGCCGAGCCGCTGCACGGCCTCGAGCAGATCCGGGCCGCGCTCGCCGGGTTCGCCGCCCTGCGCCCGACCCTGACCCCGGACGTCCGCAAGGTCGTCCAGGCCGGCGACATCGCCACCGTGCTCAACTCCTGGACGCTCGACGGCACCACGCCGGACGGCAACCCGCTGCAGTTGAGCGGCACCAGCGCCGACGTCATGCGCCGCCGCCCGGACGGCACGTGGGCTCTGCTGATCGACGACCCTTGGGGTGCGTGATTCCGGCGCCGGCGGGCAGTATCGTGCGCTGCATGGTCGACGCCGTGCTGCCCGCCGACGCCGTCGTCGTGGCCCGGCTCCGCGCCCGGGACGAGACCATGTTCGCCGCACTGATCGACGCCTGGTCGCCGGGCATGGTGCGGGCCGCACGGGCCTTCGTCGCCGACGACCACACCGCGCAGGACGTCGTGCAGGAGGCGTGGCTGGGTGTGCTGCGCGGCATCGACGGGTTCCAGGAGCGGTCCTCGCTGCGCACCTGGGTCTACCGGATCGTGGTCAACAAGGCCAAGACCCGAGGGGTACGCGACGCCCGCACCGTCCCGGCGAGCAGCCTCGGCCTCGACGACGGCCCGACGGTGGACCCGGCACGGTTCCGCGGCGCCGACGACCCGTACCCGGGTCATTGGCGCAGTTTCCCGCCCGCCTGGCCGTCCCCGGAGGACGACGCGGTCGCCGGCGAGACCCGCCGCCAGCTCGCGGCCGCGCTGGCGGGGCTGCCCGACCGCCAGCGTGTCGTGGTCACGTTGCGCGACGTGTCGGGGCACAGCAGCGAGGAAGTCTGCGAAATGTTGTCGATCAGCGCGGCCAACCAGCGCGTCCTGCTGCACCGCGGCCGGGCCGCGCTGCGCGCCACCCTGGAGCAACACTGGATCAAGGAGGCGATGGCGTGAACTGCGACGAGTTCGTGGAACTGGTCACCGCCTACCTCGAGGGCGCCCTGCCCCTGGAGACCGAGCAGCGGTTCGTGGAGCACCTGGCCGAGTGCGACGGCTGCGACCGCTACCTGGAGCAGATCCGCGCCACCGTGGACGCCCTCGGCCACCTGCCCGCGCAGCGGCTGGCGCCCGAGGCCCGCGACCGGCTACTGGCCGCCTTCCGCGACTGGCCCGCCGGCTGAGCGTTCCTCACGAGCGGCGGGCCCGCTGCTCAGCGAGCCGATACGGTCGAGAACGGTGTCCAGGGCGACTTCCAGCGGTCGTACGTCTCGCTGGATCTGGACCATGAGCAGTCCGCCCTGCAAGGCGGTGAGCAGCGCCAGCGCCAGGTCGCCGGGGTTGCCGGCCAGATCGCCGCGGCGGTGCATGGTGCTCAGCCCGGCCCGGATCGCCTCTTCCCAGCGCAGGTAGCCCGAGGCGACCGCGAGCCGGGCCTCGAGGTTGGTCTCGGCCACCTGGCCGCCGATCGACCCGATCGGGCAGCCGCCTCGGCATTGCAGCCGTTTCTGGTTCTCGACCAGCATGTCGCGCCAGGCGCGAAGCTCACTGATCGTGTCGAGGCGGCCGAGGTGCGGCGCCTGCAGGTCGAGGACCGCCTCGGTCTGGTGGTCGATCACGGCGAGCAGCAGGGCCTGCTTGTCGGCGAAGTAGTGGTAGATCTGCGAGCCGCTGACCCCCGCCGCGGCGCGCACAGCCTCCAGCGTGGCCTCGGTGACGCCGTGCTCGTACATCAGCCGCGCGGCCGCTTCGACGATCCGCCGCCGGGTTGCCTCGCCCTTGGCCGTGAGCCGTTTCGCTGTCACGCCGGACACACTACCTCGTTTTGGATTGGACAACCCATTTTTTCGCCGCGATTGTGGGTCACACGATCCATTCGTACCGAAGAAAGGGGTCTGTTCATGGAGCTCAACGGAAAGACCGCGCTCGTCACCGGCGCGACCGGGGGAATCGGCGGCGCCACGGCCCGGCTGCTGGCGGCACGCGGCGCCCGGGTCGTCGCGTCCGGCCGGGACAAGCAGCGCGGCGAGGCGCTGGTCAAGGAGATCACCGCGGCGGGCGGCATGGCCCGGTTCGTCGCCGCCGATCTGACCGACGTGACGTCGCTGCGGCAGCTCGCGGCGCAGGCCGGTGACGTCGACATCCTGGTCAACAACGCGGCGCTGTTCCCGATCGCGGCCACCACCGAGCAGGACGCCGACGGCCTCGACGAGGCCTTCGCGGCGAACGTACGCGCGCCGTACCTGCTGGTCGCGGCGCTCGCTCCGGCGATGGCCGCGAAGGGGTCGGGCAGCATCGTCAACGTCAGCACGATGGCCGCCCGGATCGGCATGCCCGGCCTGTCCACCTACAGCGCGACCAAGGGCGCCCTGGAGGCCCTCACCCGCACCTGGGCGGCCGAGTTCAGCCCGGCCGGCGTGCGGGTGAACACGGTCGCCCCGGGTCCGACGCGGACCGACATGGTGATGTCGAGCATGGGGGAGGAGGGCGCCGCGCAGGTCGCGGGCACGACATTGCTGAAGCGGCTGGCGGCTCCAGAGGAGATCGCTGAGGTGATCGCGTTCCTGGCCTCCGACGCGTCCGGCTTCGTGACCGGCGCGACGGTGGCCGTCGACGCCGGGCGCACCGCGATCTGACCGACCGGGCCTCCGTCCGCCGACCAGGCCAGTCCCGGTAGGCAGCCGGAGGCCCGCCTCATTCGCCGCCGCCGGAGGCTGCGGCGACACCGGCCGCGTCGCAAACAGTCCTGCGTGGGATGTCGGGGATCCGGGTGGCCCGCACAAAAATTCGCCCGACACCGTGCGGAAGCCGGTGCGTCAGCTGCGGGTCAGTTGGGTGATCTCGCGCAGGCGGCCGTCCGGGGCGAGCCGGCCGAACATGAAGATCTCGGTCTCGACTACTTGGCCTTTGCGCATGGCGGCGGTCAGGACATACCGCGCCGCGGCCACGTCGCCGGTCACGGCGACATCGTGGACGTCGACGCGGACCTCGGTGGCTCGCTTGCGACCCGAGGCGACATGGGCGAGCAACTGTTCACGGTCAAGGGCCAGGCCGTCGTTGTGCAGAACGAAACCGGGCGCGTGGTAACGGTCGAAGACCTCGGCCGGATCGTCGTCGCCGAAGGTGATTTCCAGCGGATAGCGCCGCAGATAGCCGGCCAGATCCGCGCCAGGTGGCGGAGCGCTCATCGGGACCCTCCCTCGAATAACTCTGACACATGTGTCCAAGATAAGGTGACCGGGCTAGCCTTGACAACCATGTCCAACTTGCCGGGGCCGGCACGACGGCGACGTGCCGACGCCGAGCGGAGCAGCGCCGCCGTGTTGAGCGCGGCAATCGATCTGTTGGGGCGGCGACCGCAGGCGAACATGGAGGAGATCGCGGCGGCCGCGGGAGTGGCCCGGCAGACCGTGTATGCGCACTACGCGTCCCGGGAGAAGCTGCTGGCCGCGATCCTCGAGCACATCGCGGCCGAGACCGTCGCCGTGTTCGACCGGCTCGATCTGGACGAGTTGCCCGCGCCGGCGGCGCTCGACCGGTGGGTCGAGGCATCCTGGCAGATCCTGGCGCGGTATCCGATCGTCCTGACCGAGGCCGTCGCGCAACCGCCCGGCGACGAGGTCGACCGGCACCGGCCGATCAGCCGACAACTCGTCGAACTCCTCGAACGTGGCCGAACCGCTGGTCAGTTCGACAGCACCTCGCCGGTCACCTGGCAGATCGCCGCGATCGTGGCGCTCGGGCACGCGGCCGGGCAGGAGGTCGCCGCCGACCGGATGACGCCCGCCGCGGCCGGCGAGGCCTTCCGGTCCGGGGTGCTCCGGCTCTGCCTGCGCTCGACTCCGGCCGCCTGACGAGTCCGGTGACAGCAACCGATCTGCCTCACTCGATCGGGAGCCAATTTCTCCCGATAAGGGCCGCCTCGCGGAGCGCGGCCGCGGCGATCGGCTCCGGAAGTCGGGTCAGCTGTGCGGCCGAGCAGCTTGTGCGGCGCGCGACACGACACCTCGACGGTGTTGAGGCCGTGGGGGAAGACATCCTCGGGCGCCGCGTCACGCCTGGTTTACGACGGTTCCGCCGAGAATCACGCGCACACGAAGCTCGGGCAGCCCGTCCCGCAACCATGCCTCAATCCGAGATCGCGCTTCGCCGACAGCGGCGGGCTCCACGCGAGCAAGATATCGCTCGTACTGATCGACCAGATCGTCGAAATCCGACACGCCGTCATCGTACGAGCCCTGCCTGGGCAGGCCCACTTTGATTATCGTGGCATGCCACTTACCTCATGCCTCATCCTGCCGCCGGGCGACCGCATGGATCTGGCGGCGCTGACGGCGCACCTGGACGATGCGGCGCGCCCGGCGGCGAGCTGTGCGGCAGGCCGAGCCCGGGAGCCGGCCGGCCCGTGGAGCGGTCAGCGCGTGGTCCAGCCGCCGTCGACCACCAAGTTCTGGCCGGTCACGTACGACGAGGCGACGCTGGCGAGGAACAGCAGCGGGCCGTCCAGTTCGTCCGGGCGCGGTGGCCGGCCGATGGGCGTCCGGCCGCTGATCCAGGCGACCTGGTCGGGGTCGGCCAGCCAGCCGGTGGTGTTGCTCGGGAAGAAGCACGGCGACAGCGCGTTGACCCGCACCCCGCGGCCGGCCCATTGGGCGGCCAGTTCGCGGGTCAGCGCGACGACCGCGCCCTTGCTGGCCGCGTAGCCGGCGAGCGGGTACCGGTCGAGGCTGATCGTTGCCGATGGTGAGGCGACGTTGACGATGCTGCCCTGGCCGCGGTCGAGCATGTGGCGCCCGACCAGCTGGGTCATCCCGAACAGGCCGACCGTGTTGGTGTCGAGCAGATCGCGTACGGAATCGAGGTTCTCGTCCTCCGCCGGCGTGGAGCTGGCGATCCCGGCGTTGTTGACCAGGACGTCGATCTGTCCATATCGGTCGAGGGCGGCTGCCACCAGGGCGGCCCGGTCTTCGTCTCGGCGGACGTCGCAGGTGACCGGCAGGGCGTCGCGGAGCGAGGCGGCGAGCGTCGCGTTCGGTTCGGCGCGCCGGGAGGCGAGGACGACGGCGGCTCCGGCCGCGCCCAGGACCCGCGCAAAGCGTTCGCCGAGCCCGGTCGACGTGCCGGTGACCAGGGCCACCCGGCCGTCGAGGCGGAAGTCGGGCGCGGTCACGGGATCAGCCGGTAGAAGCGCCAGAACGGGTGGTCGATCTCGAGCACTTCGCTGCCGCGGTAGCCGGCCCGGGCCGCGAGTTCATGCAGCGTGGCCGTGCGCAGCAGCGGACCGATCGGCTCGGGGTCGACGCCGACCATGCCCTGCGGCACGCACCAGAGCGTGCTGGCGGCGGCGAAGAACCGTTCCACTGGGTCGCCGGGGGCGGTGAAGCTGTCGGCGGTCCGTTCGTCCATCACGATCACCGTTGCGTCCGGGGCGAGCGAGCGGCGGGTGTTCTCCAATGCCTCGACCGGCCGCGGCAGGTCGTGCAGGCACTCGAACAGGAATACCAGGTCGTAGCGGGCCGTCCAATCGGCGTCGCGGTCGGACAGGTCGGTTACCTCGAAGTCGATGCGGTCGGCGACGCCGTGGTCGGCGGCGTTGCGCCGGGCGGCCGCGATGGACGCCTCGTCGTTGTCGTATCCGTCGAGACGCAGGTGCGGGAACGCCTTGGCGAGCTCGATGGTCGACCAGCCGGGGCCGCAGCCGAAGTCACCCACTCGGGTCGCGTGGCCGGTGTCCGCGAGACGGGCGTGCACCTCGGGCATCTGGGGCAGCCAGTCGGCGATGAGGAGGTTGACGAAGGCGGGGCGGTTCAGCGCGGACTGGGCGCTCAGTGCGTCCGGGCCGTATGCGGCGTACGGTACGCCCGCGCCGGTGCGGAACGCCCGGGCGAGGTCGGGCAGGACCTGGCCGACCGCGGCCACGGCGGACGGCAGGCCGCCCAGGTAGGCGGGGCTGGTGGGGTCGGTCAGGACCGCGGCGACGCCGTCGGCGAGCCGGTAGCGGGCGGTGGCCGGGTCGGTGCCATCGGGTTCGAGCAGTCCGGCGACGGCCTGCTGTTGCAGCCACTCGCCCACGTAGCGGGGGGCGAGCCCGGTGCGGGCGGCAAGCTCGGACGGTGTCGCGGGTTGCCCGTCGAGCGCGGTGTAGAGGCCGAGCTGGACGCCGAGGTAGATGTTGCACAGCTCCAGGGCGTCGACGCCGGCGGTGAACAGCCGCCCGGACAGTGCCCCGATCGGGTCGGCGGCGGTTTCGATCGTGTCGGTGCTCATGGCGATCACTCCTTGGACGAGAACTGCACCTTCACGAGGAGGGCGTCAGCTGCGGCCTGACATCGTCAGGTCCGCCACACGACGTCGGTGTCAGGTTCGTAGCTGCAGGTCCGTCCGGTCCGGACCGCGTTGCGCAGGTGCCGAGCCAGAGCGGGGTCGGCCTTCTCCACGGTGTGCAGGGCGGCCCGAAGGCGCATGGTCACGGCCTTGCGCGCCCGGTCGACCGGGTCGCCCGCGGACCGGGGCCGGCCGCCCAGGCCGAGTGCCCCGGCGAGCTCGCCGGCGAGCATGGCGCGCTCGGCCCGGAGACGTTCCGCCGTATCCGGCCCGGCCTGGGCGATCGCCGAGTCGAGCTCGAGGATGCGGGCGCGGTAGGCCGTCCGGGCCTGCGGGTCCAGGACCGGGCCGAGGTCTGCGCCCCTTGCGGTAGCCGGTGGCCCGCCCGCCGCCTCGACGAGGTCGATCGCGGGGACCGGTTGCCCGGGCCGGGTCAGCAGGATGGCGAGATCCCGGATGCCCTTGCTGTCGGGCACGGTGCTGGTCCGGTCTCGCCAGGTGAGTCGCCAGAACTGCCCTTCGCGCCGAATGGCCCCGGCGGCGGCGCTGGTCGTGGCGGGAGCCGGCCCGCCGAGTCCGGCGTGCAGGTCGCGGACCTGCGCGGCCAGCCCGGCGGCGCCGGTGTCGGTGTAGCTGCGCTGAGCATCGTGCAGGAACGTGGCGGCCTCCCGGTTGCGGCCCAGGTAGATGGCGAGGCCACCGAGTTGGTGCCACACCTGGCCGAACACGGCGCCGCCGATGCCGTCGACGGCCCAGAGCCGTCCATAGGGACGCAGAACGTCCAGCAGCCGGGCCGCCGCCGGCCGGTCGTCGAGCCGGATCGCCAGCTCGGCCAGCGCCCAGTGACCTTCCAGCCATTCCGCGTCGAGGTCGATGTCCTCGGCCGCGGTCTGCCGGTAGCGGCGCAGGACCTCGTGGCCCAGCTGGTTATCGCCGGCGGCGAGCAGCAGCCGGGCCGGCGCGGCCAGGTAGGTCAGCGGCAGCCCGAACGACTCCACGCTCGCCAGCACCTCGCGCGTCGGCTGCGCGTAGTCCTCCGCGGTACCGGCGGTCAGGTGGGCTTGCATCCGCAGGGTGAACACCAGCAGTGCCGCGTTGGCGCTGCCGGCCTTGAGGCCGATGCGTTCGGCGGCGTCCGCGTAGGCGAAGGCCGCGGTCAGGTCGCCGCGGATCAGGGCGCGCATGCCCCGCCAGACCTCGGGCAGCCATCGGTAGAGCGCGACTCCAGCCGCCTGCGCCGTACGGTCGTAGGCGGCGATTTCGGCGTCCGCGCTGACCAGGTCGCCGCGTTCGAGGTGGGCGACCACGGCGAGCCGCCGCGCGAGTAGCGTCGACACGCGATCAGCAGGCAGCGCCGTCATCCGCTGGGCCGCGGCAAGTCGTTGATCGACGAAGTCCGGGCCGGCGGAGGCATCGCAGAGCGCGGCGAGGGCGGCCGCCGTCACCGCGCTGTCGCCGGACCGGTCCGCCGCGGCGATCGCCCGCTCGGCGAGCAGTCGTCGGTCACGCAGTCCGGTCAGCCCCGTCAGAGCGACGGACAGACGGGCCAGGACGGCGCCGCGCAGCCGGTGCGCGTCCTCGGGCAACCTGTCCTCGGCTCGGCGGAGCTGGGCGACCTGATCCTCGTCGGCGATGGGCACCTCGAACCCGGCGATACCGCCGCCTGGGCCCAGCGCGGCCGCCGCCAGGTCGGCCGACCGGCCGGCCTCGGCGGCCAGGTCGGCCGCCTTGCCGAACGTCGCGCGGGCGCCGGGCAGATCCCCGGCCAGCCGCTGAGCCTCGCCGAGCCGGAGCAGGACCTGGATCCGGTCGACGCCGGGTGCTGCGGCGGCCTGCTGCAGGTGTTCGGCTGCGGCCTCGTAGCCGAGCGTCCGGGTGGCGCTGTCGGCCGCCGCCAGCGCCCACTGCCCGGCCCGCCGGCCGGCATCCGCGCCGCCGGCCCTCGACCAGTGATACGCCGCTCGGGAAGCCACATCCTCCGGTGGCATGCGATCGCCCAGCGCCTCGGCCACCCGTCGATGCAGTTCCCCGCGCTCGGTCGGTGACATCCCCTCGATCAGCGTCTCGCCCACGAGTGCGTGCGCGAATCGGACGCTGGCGCCAACTGACCGGCCTTCCGCGACCAAGCCGCTGCGCATGGCGGGTTCAAGGGCGTCGAGTACGGCGGACTCGTCGCTGCCCGCCACGGCTGTGAGCAGAGCCAGGTCGACGTTGCCCCGCTCGGCGGTGGCCGACTCGGCGGCCACCGCGGCCGCCTTCGCCAGGGCAAAGCAGGCCTGAGGCAGTCGGGCGAGGCGACGCTGCAGCACCTCGCGGACGCCAGGAGGGACAACCACGGCGGCGTTCGGCCCGTGGGTCGCGACGAGGCGGGCAACCTCGGTGATGAAGAAGGGGTTGCCGCCGGTGCGGTCGACCACCCCGGCCACGGCCGCCGCGGGCAGGTCGTCGCCGGCGAAGCGGTGGACCAGGCTCGCGGCGGAGACGGCGTCCAGCGCCGGCACCGGCACCCGCCGCACGGCGCTCGGCAAACCTGCGAGCGCGTCCCTTGCGGCGGCCGCCACCAGCAGTGGATCATCGCGTGCCGTGACGACGACGGCCGCGGCCAGCGTCGGGACCGCGTCGACGATCGTGCGCAGCAACAGCAGCGACGACGGATCCGCCCACTGGACATCATCGATCGCGATCAGCACCGGCTGCTTGCGCCCGAGTTCCTCGAGCGTGTCCGCCACCGTCGCCAGCAGGATCGCACGCTCGTCCCGCTCCCCCGTGTCGCCGCCGAACGCCAAATCGGGCGCGAGCCGCGCAAAGGCCCGGCGCCACGGCCAGTACGCCGGCATCCCGGCCTCCGAACACCAGCCACGCCCGACCGCGAATCCCGCGCCTGCCGCCCAGGAACACACCGCGTCCAAAACGCTCGACTTGCCGATACCCGGCTCGCCGGTCAGCACGACCGCTCGACCTTGTCCGGCGCGTGCCGCATCCAGCCAGCCGCCAAGATCGGCGAGCAGGGCCGCTCGCCCGGCCAGTTCGTTCCCGGCACGGCTGCGCATGCGCCCAGCCAATCACAGATGGCTACGGCGGCCCAGGTGACGCGCACCGCCGGTCACCCAGGGTGCCGACCAGGGGTGGCGCGGTGCCGGTCGCGGAAGGTGACCATCTTGGCGCGGTTGCCGCAGTTGGCCATGGCGCACCACCGGCGGGAGGAGTTGCGGGAACCGTCGACGAAGACCCAGCGGCAGTCGTCCCCGCGGCAGGCCTTGACCCGGGGCCAGCCCGGTCGAGCGGTGGCCCGCAGCAGGGCGGCGACCGTCGCGGCGCTGATATCCCGCGCGAGGTCGCCAGGTTCGTCGGCGCGTAGCGACGGCGCACCGCGCAGATCGAGGCGCACGGCAAGCCCATCCAACTCCGCCGACCCGCTCAGGTCGGGCTCGATGCCGTTGTTGCGCAGGGCCAGGCCGCGGATCAGGCCGCGCAACGCGCGCAGCATCGCGACGCTCTCCGGCGCCGCCGAAGAACCGTCCTGGGTGGGCGCCGGCGCACCGAGGCCGTGCCACCAGGCGCGGACCGAAGCGGAGTCGGCCAACTCGTCCCGCTCGCCATGGGCGGTGTTGGCCACGGCGATGAGCAATTCCTCGTCGCCGAGGCCGGGCCAGGAGACTGTACGCGCCATGTAACCACCGTACACGTTTAACCGGTTGACGGTCACCGTAACCGGTGTAACGGTTATGACGGTTGCGTTTGTCGGGAGGTCACGGTGATCAGGGTTGTCCGGATGAGCTCCGGTGAATCGGCGCTGCTGTTCGCGGCTGCCGTCTACGGCGTGAGCACCACCGTCTCGGTCGTCGCGCTGCGGGCCGTTCGTCCCGCCGACCTGCTGGCGGTCGAGATCGCCGGCGCGGCCACGATTCTGCTGGTCACCGCCGCGGCGCGGGGGCAACTACGCCGACGCGGGGCACTGCGGCACATGCTGGCCGGCGCGCTGGTGCCCGGCTTGGCGTTCCTGTTCGGCGACCTGGGCCTGGCCCGCACCAGCGCGTCGAGCGGCAGCCTGCTGCTGGCCGCCGAGCCGTTGCTGTCGGTACTGCTGGCGGTCGCCGTGTTGCGCGAGCGGCTGTCCGGCCGGGCGGTGCTGGCCCTGGTCGTCGGTCTCACCGGCGGTGCGCTGGTCGCCTTCGAGCCCGGCGGCCCGGCCGGCACCGACACGACGGCCGGCAACGTGCTGGTTCTGCTCGCGGTGGTCGCCGCCGCGGTGTTCCTGATCGCCACCCGTCGCTTCAACGACGGCGGCGACGGGCTTAACGAAAGCGCCTGGCAGAGCATCGGCGGGCTGCTGAGCGTTGTGCCCTTCGTGATGCTCTCGTGGTCGACCGGCGGCAGCCGGTTCGGCACGGCCGGTGCCCAGGGCTGGCTGGCCTGCACGGCGGTGGTCGTCTGCGGCGTGGTCGGTGGTGTCCTGTTCAACCGGGGCATCGGCCGGGTGCCCGCGGCCCGGGCCGGCCTGCTGGGAAACCTGACTCCCGTGGTCGGCACGCTGACCGCGGTCGTCTTTCTCGGTGACCGTCCCTCGCTCCTACAACTGATCGGCGGCGCCGCGATCCTCGCCGGCCTGGTGCTGTTGTTGCGCAGCCCGGCCGGGCCGCCGGCACCGAGCACACCACAATCCGAGCTTGTCGAGGAGTACCGATGATCGACCAGACCGACCGGATCCCGCTGTTCTGCGACATCTCCCTCGCCGCACGCATCGAACGGGCCGAGGCAGAATTCATCGCCGTGTGGAACGACGCCGTCCGGGGCAGGCGAGGCGGGTCGACGACCTTCGCGATACCCATCGCGGGCGGCGTGGCCAGCTACGCCGAACCCGACTCGCCGATCAACAAGGTCGCCGGCCTCGGCTTCGCGGGCCGGCCCGAGGCGGCCGATTTCGAAAGGATCGAGCAGGCGTACGCCGAGCGTGGCGCGCCGGTTCAGGTGGAAGTCGCCAGTCTCGCCGACCCGGCGCTCCTGGAGTTGCTGGCCGCGCGCGGCTATCGGCTGGTGTCGTTCGAGAATGTGCTCGGCCGGACCCTCGGCGCCGTCGTCGAACCGATCGCGCCGCCGGGGATCGAGGTTCATCCGTGCGGCGACGACGAGTTCGACGCCTGGGTGGAGGTCGTCGTCGAGGCGACGCTGCATCCGGACACGCAGGGCATCCCGTGGCAGGAAGAATTCCCGCGGGAGATCCTCGAGAACGCCGAGCGGGACACCGCCGGCCTCGTCCGGCACTACCTGGCCACGGCAAGCGGGATCCCGGCCGGCGGCGGCAGCATGCGCATCGCTGACGGCATCGCCCAGCTCACCGGGGCCGCTACCGCACCGGCCTTCCGCCGCCGAGGCATCCAGAGCGCCCTGCTGGCGGCCCGCCTGACGGACGCCACGGCGGCCGGTTGTGACGTCGCGGTCATCACCGTGCAGCCGGGCTCCCAGTCGCAGCAGAACGCCCAGCGTCGCGGCTTCGACCTGCTCTACAACCGCGCCGTGCTCACGTCGGTCTCATGACTGATCAGCCGCCGCCGGGATGTGCCAGGAGGCGAGCATGCGAAGGCTTTCCTGGGACGGTGATCCGGGCTCGGCGGTGTAGGTGACGAGCGTCTGATCGGGGTCGTCGGGCGCCCGCAGCGCCTCCTGCGCCAGCCACAGGGGGCCGGCGAGCGGATGCTGGACTTCGTAGGCGACGTGGCTCTTGTCACCGACGGGATGCTGCGACCACAGCTGCCGGAAGAGCTGGCTGTGCAGGGACAACTCGCCGACGAGCTCGGCGAGCAGTGGGTCGTCGGGGTGCCGGCCGGCGTCGAGGTGCAGGAAGGCCACGATGTCGCGGGCCTTGCGCCGCCGGTCGGTGAACAGCGCTCCGATGTGCTCGTCGAGGAAGATCAATCGGGCGAAGTTGCGCTGTCGTGGCGACAGCGTCCGGAAATCCGCGATGAGGGCGGCGCCGAGCGGGTTCCAGGCCAACACGTCGGTACGCCGGCCGACGACGAACGCGGGTACGTCGGTCATGGCGTCCAGCAGTTGACGCAGGTGGGGACGCACCTGTTGCGGGCGGACCGGGCGGCGGCGAGACCGGGCCGGTCGAGCGAGATCGCGGAGATGGGCCCGCTCGTCGCCCGCGAGCTGAAGGGCGTTGGCGACGGCGTCGAGGACGGCGTCGGAGACATGGGTGCCGCGGCCCTGTTCGAGGCGAACGTAGTAGTCGACGCTGACGCCGGCCAACTGGGCGAGTTCTTCCCGGCGCAGGCCGGGCACCCTGCGCCGGGTGGGCATCGGTTGCAGTCCCACATCCTCGGGACGCAGCCGCGCCCGCCGGGAGCGCAGGAACTCACCCAACGAGGTGTGCCGTTCCATAGGACCCAGTATGGCGTTCCGCAACGGGGCGAGCCTGGTTCTGCCAGACCCAGGCTCGCGCCGCCCACGGTCGAACGGTGCTCTGGGCAACCCTCGCGGCTCAGCGGAATCTGAGGCGCAGGAACTCATCGAGTACGAACGGGAGAACGATCATGGTGGAGACAAAAGGCGCAACGGCGCTGGTGACCGGCGCCAACCGTGGCCTCGGGCGGGCGATCGTCGAGGCTCTTCTCGCCCGTGACGTGCGGAAGGTCTATGCGACCGCCCGGCGTCTCGAGACGCTCACCGACCTCGCGACCGACCCGCGCGTCGTGCCGATGCGACTGGACCTGGTCGACGCCGGCGATGTCGCCGCCGCGGCTGCGGCGGCCGGCGACGTCACGCTGCTGGTGAACAACGCAGGCTCGCTGGAGTTCACGGACCTGCTCGGCGGCGACCTCACGGCGATCCATGCGGACCTGAACACCAACTACTTCGGCACGCTCGCCGTCACCAGGGCCTTCGTGCCGGTGCTGCAACGCAACGGCGGTGGCGCGATCGTCAACCTGCTGAGCCTGGTAGCGCTGGGCGCAGTGCGGGCGATGGGCGGCTACAGCGTGTCCAAGGCCGCCGCAGCGTCCATGACCCAGGCAGTCCGGGCCCAGGTGGCCGACCTGGGCATCGCCGTGCACGGAGTATTCCCCGGCGCGGTGGACACCGACATGATCCGCGCGTTCGACATGCCCAAGACCAGCCCGCAGGAGGTCGCCGACGCGATCCTCGACGGCGTCGAAGCCGGCGAGGAAGACATCTTCCCGGACGCGATGTCCCGCGCCGGCCACCAGGCGTGGCGCCATGACCCGAAGGCTCTGGAACGGCAGATGGCCTCCATCTGACAGCGCCGCCGAAGCCTATGGTCAGTGCATTCCGTTGCTGAGCGGTTGCCAAGTGCGCCGGTGGCGAGATCCCGTGCCGGTTGTCGCCCGGTCGCTGAGGTGCCCGGGATATGGGGACAAGCCTTCTGGCCAGGCACTCTAGGCCCGCGGCTGGGTGAACAGCGGCTGGGGGTCGGTGCCGTTGTGGGGTTCAGTCTGTAGTAGCACTTCGTCGCCGGACTGCAGGACGGTGTCGCCGCGGACGGGGACGTGGAGCCCGCCGCGGTTGATCATGCTAATCCAGGCGTCTTCGCCCAGGGCGAGGTCGGCGATGGTGCAGCCGTCGGCGGGGGCGCCAGCGGTGATCTGGTATCGGCGCAGGCCGGTGGGTTCGTCGCGGAACCGCATGCCCAGTGCCCAGGGTTCGGGTTCCAGGATCCGCATGGGGATGTTGACGTGGCGAGCCACGGCGGGGATCAGGCCGCCCTGCACGATGACGGAGAACGCGACCACGACAACGATGATCTGGTACAGCCGGTCGGCATCGGTGACCTGGGCGGACAGGACGTAGGTGCCGAGCAGGATCGGTACCGCGCCTTTGAGCCCGGACCACATCACGAACAGGCGCTCACCGCGGCTGATATGGATGGGCAACAGCAGGAGCCCGACCAGGACGGGACGCACGAGCAGGGCGAGCAGGACCGCGAGGGCCAGGCCGATGAGCCATGCGTTGCCGTGGGCCAGCCCAGTCAAGGAGACGGTCAGGCCGAGCATCGCGAACGCGACGATCTCGGCCAGGCTGGCCAGGGAAGAGTGGAACCGTTCGATCTCCATCTTGTAGGGGGCGCGGATGTCTCCGACAAGGATCCCGGCGACGAACACGGCCAGGAACCCCGACCCGTGGGCCAGGGTGGTCAGGCCATAGATCGTTCCGGCGCCGAGCAACGTCTGCAGCGGGTAGAGCGCGCCGTTGGGCAGCGGTAGGCGGCGCATCGCCAGCGACAACAGGTAGCCGCCGACTACGCCGGCCACGGCGCCGACGACCATCTCCACGGCGAACTCGGCCACGCCGGCACCGACGGCATGCCAGCCACCGGCGGTGCCCGCGGCCAGTACCGCGGCCATCGCGGCAATCCCGACCGGATCGTTGGCCCCCGACTCGCCTTCCAGCAAGGTGCCGGAACGGCCGGCGATCTCCCGGCGGCCCAGCACGGAGAACACCACCGCCGGGTCGGTGGGGGCCAGCGCGATACCCAGCAGCAGACCGGCCCGCCAGTCGAACCCGAATACCAGGTGCGCCAAAACCGCCACACCGAGCGTGGTGACCGCCGTGCCAGCCACGCCGATCCACAGCACCGCGGCGCCGGCGGCGCGGAAGCGACGCCAGCCGATGTGCATGCCGCCGTCGAACAGCAGCAGGATCAGCATCACGGTGACCACCCGCTGCACGGTGAGGACCGGTACCCGGCCCAGCGCCGGTACGAGGTCGGAGGCGACCGCAGCGGCGACCAGGAAGATCGCCGGAGCGGGTATGCGGATGCGGTCGCTGATCCGGTTGGACAACACCGCCAGCACTCCAGCCGCGCTGATGACGGCGATGATCACCCCGAACGGGACGACGTCATCCACGCTGGGGTCCGGATCCCTGGGGTCCGGGCCCGGCGGGCAACCCGGTCGAGTTGGCAGGCACGGCGACCTCCTGATGGCATGCGTGATCCGCTGCCGACCAGGCTTCCCGGCGCACCTACCCTGATCTTATCCGCTCATTCTCGATAGTGATCGACGACCACGTCACGCAACCGTCGGCGTCGAGGCAGGGCTAGGGACGGGGGCACGGTGGCGACGGTCGCGGTGATCGGCGTCGGGCTGGTGGGCTTGGCGTTGTTGACGCTCGCCGCGGACCAACTGGTTCGGGGCGCGGGCCGGCTGGCAGGGATGTTGCGGATCGCGCCGGTGGTCGTCGGTGTCGTGGTCATCGGGTTGGGTACCAGCGCACCGGAGTTCCTGGTCTCCGGCGCGGCCTCGGCGCGGGGCAACCCCGGGATCGCGGTCGGCAACCTGGTCGGGTCGAACATCGTCAACCTGACGCTGGTGTTGGGTTTGGCCGCGTTGGTGGCCCCGGTTGTGGTGCGCTCATCGGTCCTGGTCCGGGAGGCGCCGGTCACCGTGCTGGCGATGATGGTGCTCGGTGGGTTCGCGCTTGCCGGTCTCGGGGTGCTCGCCGGTGTCGTGCTGGCCGTGCTCGGGGTCGCGGCGATGGTGTTGCTGATCCGGTTGGCTCGGGTGCGACCCGGCGACCCGCTGCCGGGTGAGGTGGCCCAGTTTCTGCAACCGTCGCCGTCGCGTGGCTGGGTCCGGGAGATCCTTCGGGCGCTGTTGGGGCTGGCCGGCACCCTGGCCGGCGCTCAGCTCGTGGTGAGCCAGGCGGCGAATCTCGCACACCGGTGGGGCATGTCCGACGCTGTCATCGGCTTCACCCTGGTGGCGTTGGGCACGTCGCTGCCGGAACTGGTCACCGCGATCCAGGCGCAGCGCCGCGGCGAGTCGGATCTGCTCATCGGGAACCTCTTGGGCAGTAACCTGTTCAACAGCCTGATCGGTGGTTCCATCGTCGGGCTGTCCGCCGCGTCTTCGCGCCAGTCGGGTGTCGGCTATCCAGCGCTGGCCGCGATGGTGGGTGTCGGTGTCCTGGCTTGGCTGCTGCTGTTTCGTGGTCACCGCGTCAGCCGGGTAGAGGGTGCCATCCTCGTCGCCGCGTACCTTGCCACGCTCCCGCTGCTCGCCTGATTGGCAAACAGCCATGTCCGGCCACGGTCGAGACCGCGCGGGAATCAGACGGTGCGGGACGGACCGCTGCCGTTGACGCCGCGGCGTTCCGGGTGAGGTGAACCCGCTGCTTGGGCTCGACGGTGCCGTGCGCGTCAGCGTCATCCGGATGCTGCACGGCGTTATCCCAGCGACCGGCGGATTGGCCCGGGCCCTCGACGGCAGTGTCGAGCCCGATCATCGGTGCTGGTCGGCGTCCGCGGCGGTGTGTCGCCCATCGGACCCGCGCGCGGTCGCGGTTCCCGTCATGGTGTGTTCCAGCCGGTCGAGGGTGGCGGTCAGGGCCGTTCGCACCTCGTCGACGTTGCCGCCGTGCTCCAGGGCGTGTAGCACGACCGCGACCATGGCTCCGATGCTCGCCCCGGCGGCGGCGACCGCACCGTAGCCGTCCAGGCCAGGTGTGGCCGAGCGGATGCCGTCGGCCAGCACCCGGTGCGCGGAGAACAGCAGCTGGATGCCGCGGGCACGCAGCTCGGGGCGCTCGATCAGCAGGCGCAGCCGGATGCCGCGATCCGGTGCGAACAGGTCACCGGAGGCGGTCTCGATGATCTGGTCGAGAGTCGCACGCATCGCGGCCAGCGGGGGCAGGGCGGCGGCGTGCGCGGCGAACGCCTGCCGGACCAGATCCAGGCGCTGCTGGGTGCCGGCGAAAAACACGTCCTCCTTGCTCGGGAAGTACGCGAAGAAGGTGCGGGTGGACACCTCGGCCGCCGCGGCGATGTCGGCCACGGTGGTCGCCTCGTATCCCCGCTCGGCGAACAGGCGCATCGCGGCCGACGCCAGAGCCTGGCGGGTCTTCTCCTTCTTGCGTTCGCGCAGTCCGGCCGGTTGCCGTGGCACCCCGCACCTCCACTCCCTTGACGTAAACCTTCAACCGCTGCAAAACTACATCGTATGCAATTAGCGAGCAACAGCCAGACCGAGGCGCCGGCCGGCCTCGCCGGTCCGGTGCTCGCCGCCAGCCGGCTGACCAAGCGGTACGGCGAGGTGACCGCGGTGCGGGACGTGTCGCTGCGGGTGTCTGCGGGTGAGATCTACGGGCTGCTCGGGCTCAACGGCGCCGGCAAGACCACCCTGATCCGGATGCTGCTCGGCATGGTGCGCCCGAGCGCCGGCGGCATCGAGCTGTTCGGGGCCCGGGTCGGCCCAGGCCGGTCGCCGATCTGGGGCCGGGTCGGATACCTGGTGGAGACGCCGTCCGCATACCCCGAGCTGACCGTGCGGGAAAACCTGCAGATCGCCTACCGGTTGCGCCGGCTCGACCGGCCGGCCGCGATCGGCGAGGTCATCGAGCAGCTGGCGCTCGGCCCGGATCGACGCGCCGGCACCCTCTCGCTCGGCAACGCCCAGCGGCTGGGCCTGGCCAAGGCCCTCATCTACGCGCCCGATCTGTTGATCCTCGACGAGCCGGGCAACGGGCTCGACCCGGCGGGCGTGGTCGAGATCAGGAACCTGCTGCGCGGGCTGGCCCGGGACCGCAACGTCACGATCTTCTGGTCGAGCCACCTGCTGGCCGAGGTGTCCCGGCTGGCGACCCGGATCGGGATCATCCACAACGGACGATTGATCGAGGAGCTGGACGCCGCCGAGCTGGCCCGGCGGGAACGCCCCAGGCTCGTGGTCACCGCGCGTGACCCGGCTGGGGCACGGGCCGCGCTGCGCGCTGCCGGCTTCGACCCGCACGACGGGGCCGCCGCTGACGATCGGGCGGCCCGGACGGCGCGCTGATACTCACCGACGAGGCGGCGCTGCGCCGGCCGGACGAGGTCGCCACGGTGCTGGTCGCCGCCGGACACCCGCCCACCGGCCTGACTGTGACCCACGACGATCTCGAAAGCCACTTCCTGCGCCTGGTCGGCGTCGGTACCGGTACGGGAGGCGACGATGGGTGACTTCACCGCGGCGGTACGCGTCGAGCTGCTCAAGTTGCGCCGCTCGCGCACCGGCTGGATCACCGCCCTGGCGTTCGGCCTGGTCGCCCTCGTCGACGCCCTGTTCATGGTCATCCTCAAGGACCCGGCCGCGGCCCGCTCGTGGGGCCTGCTCGGGGCGAAGGCGCAACTGAGCATCGGCGTCGCGGACACGCCCACCGCACTCGGATTCCTCGCCGAGGCCACCGGGATCGGCGGGCTGTTCGTCTTCGGGCTGGTCTTCGTCTGGGTCTTCGGCCGGGAGTTCGCCGACCGGACCGTCAAGGACCTGCTCGCGCTGCCCGTCCCGCGCGCCGCGATCGTCGCGGCCAAATTCACCGTGGCCACCGCCTGGTGTCTGGTGCTGGCCGCCTGGACCGGCGCGCTCGGGGTCGGCGTAGTCACCGCTCTGCGGCTACCCGGCGCCGGTGCCGACGCTCTCGGGCATGGTCTGCTTCGGCTGCTGCTCACCGCGATCATGACGATCGCCCTGGTGGCGCCGTTCGCGCTGCTGGCCAGCGTGGCCCGCGGCTACCTGGCCCCGGTCGGCGCGATCCTGCTGGCCACCTTCCTCGGTCAGATCATCGCCGCGCTCGGCTACGGCGCCTACTTCCCCAGGGCGGTACCAGCCTTGTATGCCGGCATCGCCGGAGTCCAAACCCGACCGGGCCCGATCGGGTACCTGCTGGTCGCGCTCGTCGGACTCGCGGCAGCGCTCGGCACCGGCTCCTGGTGGCGCCACGCCGACCAGACCCGCTGACCGCGGACCTGGTGCAGCACGAGAGCTGGCACCGGCCGCGATCCCGCAGGCTCCGGACCCTATCCGCGATGGGGATGGCAGCGGCCGACGCCGGTATCTCCGCGCCGGTCCCTCCGACGGTGCCCTGGGCGCTGGCGGCCGCTGCGGCCGCCGTCGCGGCGATCGCCGCCCTGCGGATTCGTCGCAGCTGGCGACCTGCGGCCGGCCCACGCACCACCGCCGGTGAGCGTGGAAAGGGGGAAAGATCGAGCCACCCCGCTGTCGGTCCAGTGCCGCCGCTTCGTCGGGTGAGTTATGGCGGTCAGGTTCCCCCAGCACCGCGGTTTACCGTCCGATCCCGCTAGTACCTGAATTGTGAGACTACGGCGGCGAGTTCGGAGGACATGCGGGTCAGTTCGGTCGTGGCCTGCTGGGCTTGGCTGACCCCTTCGCTGGTGATGCGGGCGGCTTCGGCCACGCCGGTGATGTTCTGGGCGACGTCGCCGGTGCCGGTGGCGGCCTCGGTGACGCTGCGGTTGGTTTCTGCGGTGGTGGCCGTCTGTTCCTCGACCGCGGAGGCGATGGTGGTCTGAAACTCGCTGATCCGGGAGATCACCCGGGTGATCTGTTCGATGGCGGTGACCGCGCCGCCGGTGTCGGCCTGGATGGCCTCGACCCGGCGGGCGATGTCCTCGGTGGCCCGCGCGGTCTCCTGAGCGAGATCCTTCACCTCGGACGCGACCACCGCGAAGCCCTTGCCGGCCTCGCCGGCCCGGGCGGCCTCGATGGTGGCGTTGAGGGCGAGCAGGTTGGTCTGTTCGGCGATCGCGGTGATGACCTTCACCACGTTGCCGATCTCGGCCGAGGACTCGCCCAGCTTGCTCATCGAGCTGGAGGTGGTGGCGGCGAGCGTGACCGCCTCCTGGGCGACCTGGGCAGCTTCGGTGGCGTTCTGGGAGATCTCCCGGATGGAGGCGCCCATCTGTTCGCTGCCGGCCGAAACGGTCGCGATGCTCCGGGAAATCTGTTCCGCGGCCGCGGAGACCGTCTGTGCCTGAGCGGAGGTCTCCTCCGCCGAGGAGGCGATCTGCGTCGTCACGCCGGACAACTGCTCGGCGGCGCCGGCCAGCGAGGTGGCGGAGCCGTTGATCGTGCCCACGGTCTCCCGCAGCCGGCTCACCGCCACGTCGAGGGACTGGCCCATCTGCCCCGGCTCGTCGCGGGAAACCAGGCCGGCGGTTCGGGTGAGGTCGCCGTCGGCGAGCGCGGCACAGACCTCCTTCACCCGGCCGAGCGACCGCACGATCTGTCGAGCCACCAGCAGCGCGGCGGTCAGCGCGACGCCGAGTCCGACGATCAGCAGGATCAACGAGGTGAGCCGGCTGGATTGGTAGCCGGAGCGGGCCGAGGCCGCCGATTCTGACGCGTCGTGCTTCTCGGCTTTCTCCAACGCGTCGATGTCCTGGTATGCCTTGACGATGTGTGGGTTGGCCTCGCCGGTACGCACTGTCTGCCAGGTCGCGATGTCGCCCTGTTCGCTGAGCGGGAAGAGTTTGGTCGAGGCGATGTCGGAGAACTGCTGCCAGGCGTTGGCCAGATCGTCGATGACCGCTCGATCTCCGGCGGGATCACCGTTGTGGTAGGCGGTGATCGCATCGCCGGCCGTCTGGGCGTCTGTGGTGAAGGTGGCCTTGATCTTTGCCTTGGCGGCCGGGTCGGTGGTCGCCGCGTGTAGCGTCACGTCGACTCGGACCTGCAGGAACGACGACTTGATGTTTCCCACCGCGGCGACATTGGCCACGTTCCTGACGTAGATCTGCTGAGCCGAGGCACTCGCGCGTCCGAGTGCCGTCAAACCCGAGATGCCGACCATGAGCGCCACCACGCCGGCGATGCCGACCGCCGCAAGGATCTTGACGTTGACCGGCAGGTCCGCCATCGAGAACCGCCCACGCGCAGGTGCAGCCGTGTCCGTCCGGGCCATCGGCTCGTCCTCTCTCTAGGTAACCACGCCGCGCGGGTCTGGGCAGCGACCGCCTGGAGGCCGACCAGCCGCATGACACACCGTAATCTTGAAAACTCGTACCGTAAGTGCTTTTGCCGAGCGCGAGGTTCTCCTGGCGGCCACGTAGATGGTCGAGCGCCACGACCGGCCCCACGTCGGCGTCGCCCGGCCGCGACGGCCCCACGCACCTGCACCCCACGTCGATGCCCGGTGGCCCTTCGCGCCCGGCCGGCGCTGTGGGGTCTGGCCTCGTTCTCGGCGTCTGTTGACCCGATGCTGTACGCACGTTTAGTGTTCTGAACATGAGTTCAGTCGCCGACGAGGGTGACCTCACCGCGAAGGCCACCATCCGCAACGCCGCCCTGCGCCTGTTCGCCGAGCGGGGGCACGATGCGGTCACGGTGCGGGAGATCGCCGCGGCGGCAGGGGTGTCACCCGCCCTGGTGGTGCATCACTTCGGCAGTAAGGACGGGTTGCGGGAAGCGGTGGACGGCTATGCCGCGAAGGCTTTCGACGCATTGTTCGCGATGGACGAGCACGACCTGGCCGAGATGCTGACCGGGGGCAACTCCATGTCGATTGCCGAGATGTTCGCCCGAGCTTTCCCGCACGGCTCCCCGTTGCCGGCGTACCTGCGGCGCCTGTTGCTGGTCAACGATCCGGCGGCGGCGGCCCTGTTCGGTCGGTGGTACGCCCTCACCGGCCGGCTACTCGATTCCATGACCGAGATCGGTGCCGTCCGACCGACCGAGGACCCGGCGGTTCGAGCGGCGTTCTTCCTGGTCAACGACCTCGCGCTGATCCTGCTGCGCAACCAGGTCGCCGCCGCGATCGGCGTTGACCCGCTCACGCCCGAGGGTGTGGCGCGCTGGGCGAAAGAGGTCACCGCTGTCTACACGACCGGCGCATTTGTGAGTGCGCCCAGGCAGGAGCCCTCATGAGTCAGCCCACCGACCTCATCCGCATTCGGCAGCTCACCAAGACGTTCGGGAAGGTCCGCGCCCTCGACGGCCTGGACCTCACCGTACGTGCCGGCGAGGTGCATGGCTTCCTCGGCCCCAACGGGGCCGGCAAGTCCACCACCATCCGCATCCTGCTCGGGCTGATCCGGGCCACCGGCGGGCAGGTCGAACTGTTCGGCGTCGATCCCTGGCGCCAGGCCGCCCGGCTCCATCGGCGGCTGGCCTACGTTGCCGGGGACGTCGCGCTGTGGCCCGGCCTGACCGGCGGCCAGTGCCTCGACGTGCTCGGCGCAACCCACGGCAGCGTCGACCAGAAGCGCCGGGAACGCCTGATCGAACGCTTCGATCTCGATCCGAGCAAGCGGATCCGGGACTACTCCAAAGGCAACCGCCAGAAGGTGGCGCTGGTGGCCGCGCTGGCCGCGGAGGCGGACCTGCTCATCCTCGACGAGCCCACCTCCGGGCTCGACCCGCTGATGGAGCAGGCCTTCCAGCTGTGCGTGCGCGAGCGACGTCAGGCCGGGGTCACGGTGCTGCTGTCCAGCCACCGCCTCGGCGAGGTGGAGGCGCTGGCCGATCGGGTGAGCATCATCCGCCGGGGCCGCACCGTCACCACCGGCAGCCTCGCCGACCTGCGCCGGCACACCCGCACGTCGGTACACGCGGTCACCGCCCGCGAACCCGACGGCCTGGCCAGCGCGCAGGGTGTGGCCGACTACGTCTGCGAACGGCGCGACGGGCACGTCGACACCAAGTTCACGATCGACGTCGATCACCTCGACGCGATGATCGGCAGGCTGCACGCCGCGCGGATCCACACCCTGACTGTCACCCCGCCGAGCCTGGATGCCCTGTTCCTGCAAGCCTACGGAGAGTCCCTCGACGACGGCCCGCAGACCAGCGACACGCTTGCCGAGGCCGGACGATGAGCGGCCCGGACCACGCGGCCGGCCACCGGCACGACCTGGGCATCATGGCCGCAATCATTTGGCGCACGCACCGACGCGGCATCCTCGTCTGGGTGATCGCCCTCGCGGCCAGCATGATCGGGACAGCGGCCTCCGTCGCGGGCCTCTACGACACTCCGGCCAAAATCCACACCTATGCCGAGGCGGTCACCTCCGGCAGCGCCCTGGCCGCGATCAACGGCCACGTCGAGGGCATCGACAGCCTCGGCGGGGTCATCCAGGACGAGTTCGGGTTCCTCGCCTCGTTCCTGCTCCCGCTGCTGGGCATCGCACTGATCGCCGGCTCGACACGACGGGAGGAGCAGGCGGGCCGGCTCGAGACGATCCTCGGCGGGCGGATCGCCCGGCACCAGCCGACCGTGGCAGCCCTCGCCGTGGCGACCGCGGCGATCCTGGTGACGTCCGCCCTGTTCGCCGCCGGGCTGACCCTCTGCGGGGTGCCGGTGTCCGGGTCGATCCTCTACAGCGCGGCGCTGGGAGCCCTGGCCTTCGTGTTCGCCGGGTTCGCGGCCCTGTTGGCGCAACTCGTGCGACACGCCCGCGGCGTCTACACGTGGAGCCTGATCGCGTTGGCCGTGGCGTACCTCGTGCGCGGGGTCGGCGACACGACCACGAGCTGGTTGACCTGGCTGTCTCCGCTGGGATGGGCGGAGAAGACCGCACCGTTCGCCGACCAGCGGTGGTGGGTGCTCGCCGTCCCGGCCCTGGCCGGCCTCGCCTCGGGCAGCACGGCCGTGTTGCTGGCCGCTCACCGCGACCTCGGCAACGCCCTGCTACGCGGCGGCACGGGCCCGGCCCGAGCCAGCTGGCTGCGGCAACAGCCGATCGGCTTCGCGGCCTGGATCCACCGCCCGGCGACCGCGGGCTGGCTGGCGGGTGGACTCCTGCTCACCGCGATGATGGGCGCGCTGGCCCGGCAGTTTCTCGACGCGATAGCCGGCAATGCAGCGCTGGGCGACGCCATAGGCATCCGCGGCAGCCGACAGTTGGACGGCTTCATCGCCGCGACCCAGGTCTACCTGGCGGTCATCGGCGCGGGGTACGTCATCCAGGCCATCGGCACCCTGCGCACCGAGGAGGCCGAGGGCCGCCTGGAGACACGGCTCGCCGGCACGCTCTCCCGGCTCCGCTGGCTGGCAGCCCACGGCGCCGTCGTGACGGCCGGGCTGGTGTTCATCGTCGTCGGTTCGTCGGCGGTCCTCGCGCTATCGACCGCGGGGTCGGTCGGCAACACCGACGAAGTCAGCGCTGTCATGACGGCCGGCCTGGACTACCTACCGGCGGAACTGGTGTTCGCCGGCCTCGCCCTAGCCGCGTTCGGCCTATGGCCACGCGGCTACGGGGCCACCTGGGCGGCGTACGCCGTATCGACCTTCGTCGCCTTCCTCGGCCCCGGCCTCAAGCTCGCACACTGGATTCTCGACCTCGCTCCCACGACACATGTGGGAAACCCTCCGCTGGCAACGGTCGACGCCGCCAACCTGGCAGCGCTGGCCGTTCTCGCCATCGCACTCGCACTGGCGGGATTCATAGCTTTCCGTCGTCGAGACATCCCGCTCGCTTGACAGTGAGGCAGTCACCCTTTCGGGAGGTTCTGATGCTGATCAAAGTGCTCAGCCCGGGCTGCGCCAACGGTGTGGCCTTGGAGCGCGCCACCCGCCAGGCCGTCGAGGCGCTCCGGCGTGGCCGCCGAGATCGAGAAGGTCACCGACTTTCCGAGCATCGTCGGCTACGGGGTGGTGTCCACCCCGGCGCTGGTCGTCGACGAGCAGGTCGTGCTTGCCGGCCGCGTCCCCACCGCGGGGCAGTTGCGGGACCTGCTGGCCCCGCTGGCGTCGTAGCGGCGACGGGCGAAGACGCCGCACCAGGCCCACGGCCAGCGCCGGGACCTGCCGCTGGCCGGTAGCGAGAAACGCGACCGCGGAACCCGAGAGGGCATCCGGTCTGCGACCCGGAAGAACTCACAGCCACGCTGCTCATCATCTCCGGAGCCAACGCCAGCGCCGACACGACCGCACGGCCAAGAAGCGGGGCAGGAAGCCAAGCTTCCTGCCCCGCTGAGCGTTGCGCTGCTATGCCGCTGCGCCAGTCATGTCATGTCCATTGGCCCGGTCGCCCGCCGGGTTGTCTACGTACCCCGGCGGAAGCTCCGCCCCCAATGCGATGGCCTTCTGCCGCAAGGCTCCAGACGTAGCCGCGTTGCGAATGTTCCGCAACTGCTTCGCCGTCAGGCCGTACAGAGCGCGAGCATCATCGTCGTTGAGCGGACCCAACACGGACTCTCCGTCAGCACACATCCTGACCCACAAACTCGCCCACTCCATAACCGTCCCCGCCGTCGCCGGCACCCTCATACGGGTGACCCGCGCATCATCAACGTCCTGGCTGCCGGGCTTGGGCGGCGCTGGCAGCGCGGGCGGGATCGCAGCGGTCGTCATTGGAACTTCCTCCGGCACCTCGACCACCGGCTCGGCCGGGACGCTTGGCGGCAATCCCGCAGCGCCGATGCTGCCCACCACGGCCTCTACCTCGGCAGTCCCGCCACGAGACGGTTCCAGGCCCGTCTTCGCCGCCTGCAACTCCTCCCGCCGCCGCGCCGCTGCCAAAGCCTGCTGGTGGCGGGTGACGATCTTCGCCTCGTGGGCGGCCTGCTTAATTGCCCGGGCTCGCTCGAGGTTGGCGATCGCATTCAGGATCGTGGCCGAGGTGCCCTCGGCAGGCGGGTAGTTGCGCCAGGCAACCGCCGCGCAGAACGTGTTGGTGGGCCAGGTTATCCAGCGCGCCCCGAACTTCGGGTTGCCACGCTTGACGTACGCCGTGCCCTCTTCGAACTGGTCCAGGAACTCGTGCAGCATGACCATGCCGAACAAGCTCAGCAGCGCCAGGTAGCCGCCCGCGATGACGTTGTGGCCGGAGTGGGTGTACTCGTACGCGAAATTCACCGTCGCCGAGGCGATCGCGGCGCCCCACACGACCCGGTAGCAGCGGTCCGGGGCCTTCTTCATACGCACCGCGCGGAAAGCCAGGAACGCGAACGTCACACTGACCCCGTCGAGGGTCCCGGGGACCAGGTACTCCCACCCGGCGTGCCAACCCAGCACGCTTCGACCGAACGAGACCAGACCGTGCAACGAGCCGGCCAGCACCATCGCCCAGAACAGCGCCGCGGGAATCATGGACGCCACCGTCAACGCCGTGTCCCGCCTCCGAGTGGCACCACCGGCCAACTGCGGGTTGGCGGAGCGCTCGCCAGCCCGCCGCATCCGCCGCCGCGCGACCGACCACGTCAGCACGGTAGCGACCAGATCGGCCACGGCGAGCAGCACCCAGGCGCCGGTCGGCACCCGCCCGACCATCGCTGCGATCATCGCCGAGATGTTCATCAGGCACCAGCCACGAGTGTCAACGGGCGAGTAGCTGCCGGCTGTCGGCACCGAGTTGCGGCCGCAGATCCGACCGTGAGCGTGGAAGCGGTCTGGTAACGCTCGGGTGCCATGCTCGCTGCGCGGACATGCGGCCGTCCGGTGTTACCAGAGTGGCCGACCGCGAGACCGGACTTCGACCGTCGAAAGAGGCGTGTGGTGGTGGAGTACAACGTCAACCTCCGGTATGGAGGCCCCGAACCGGCGCCGCTCCCCACCAGGATTTGTTGGGGATCTTGTTGGGGAACGACGCCGAACCTACCCGTCTGAACCCGGACCAGCCCGGATGACGCTGCAACGTAGCCGCACGTCAAAGCCGTTTTCCGGGACGAGCACCGACCAAGCCGCATGATCCAGGCGGTTTTCCCAAGCTGAACATGCGGGTTCGATTCCCGTCACCCGCTCCACGTTTGTACAGCTAGACAGCTTGATCAACCGAAGTTTGTTCGATCGACATCGATGGGCTTCCGGAATTGTTGAGGATCTCGTCGGCGACGAGCATCAACGCCAGGGGCGGTCAGAGCCCGTTCGAAGCGACGTCGGCAGGATGCCATCCAGCGCTGCACCATCGCTCAGCCCCAGGTCACGACTGTTACACCCGCCGGCGCGACGCCGACTAAGCCCTATGTCGCGGGTTTCGGCCTTCTTGCCGGCCAGCTGCGAGGGGGCGCGGTCGACGGTGAAGGCCCAGCCGTACGTCAGGACCTTGTCCTGCCACAGCTTGAACAGCGGGGTGGTGTTGTACCAGAACACCGGGTGCTGGAAGACGATCACCTCGTGCTCGGCCAGCAGCGCCTGCTCGGCGGCGACGTCGATCTGGAAGTCGGGGTAGGTGGCGTAGAGGTCGTGCACGGTGACGTGGGCCAGGTCGCGGACGGCGTCTACCAGCGCCGCGTTGGCCTTCGACTGCGACAGGTCGGGGTGACCCACGATAACGAGAACCTTGGACATGAGAGAACCTCTTCAGTGATCAGGAAATGGGGGTGACGGGGTGAGGAATTCGCCGGGACGTCGGTCCCTGTCCGGCACGAACGTCAGGGGCACTGGGCCGAGCCGGAGGGTGAACTCAGCGAGGTGGTACGCGGCGGGTCGGCACCGCTGTGCCGACTGCTGCTAGCGCCTGCCTGCCAGGGTTAGCGTGGCGGTCAGATCAGTTGAACCTTCAAGCATGCGGAGGCTCGTCATGGCAGCGGCGATGGGAGCTACATGGGTTCGGCGTCGTCGCGGGTTGCTGATCAACCGGTCAGGACGGTCATCGCCGGAGAAGGTGGCGTCAAGACGAGCGTGGGGTCTTTTCCGGTCCTGAGATGGGCCGGCCGATTCAGTAGCAGTCGTGCCGGCGCGCCGGCTGCGCGGTCAGTGCGGCTCGGATGCCGGTTCGAGGACGAAGACCGGGATCTGACGGTCGGTCTTCTTCTGGTACTCGGCGTAGTCAGGAAACGCTGCGACGGCTCGGGCCCACCACGCCGCTTTCTCGTCCCCGGTCACCTCGCGGGCCAGCATGTCCTGGCGCACCGAACCGTCCTGAAGCTCGACCCGGGGGTCGGCTACCACGTTGTGGTACCAGACCGGGTGGTTGGGGGCGCCGGCCAGGGAGGCGACCACGGCGTAGGCGCCGTCGTGTTCCACTCGCATGAGCGGGGATTTGCGGATCTTGCCGGTCTTCGCGCCCCGGGTGGTCAGGATGACGACCGGCAGGTCCCGCCTCTCGTCGTCCGGACCGGCCAGGACGCTCAGCGTCGTTCCTTGCGTGCCACCGGAGCTTTCGTACAACTGCACCTGGTCACGAACGAACTCCACCGGGTTCGGCTCGTATTCTCCTGTGAGCGGCATGTTGTCGTATCTCCATGCTGTAGAAGTCGTCGTTCCTGCCGAAGCACCCGGCGGACGCGATCATTCGGAGCGCCGGCCTTGTGCGTCGGCCGGGGTGTAGGGGTGTGGGGCTGTCAGGCGTGGATGTGGTCGTAGGTCAGGTTGCCGCCGAGCGCGCGGGAGGCGTCGGCCTGGGCGAGCAGTTCGCGGGCCTTGGCCTCGGCGGCCTCGATGGCGTCGGCACCGGCGATGAAGCGCGGCAGCGGTTCGTCCTGGCCGGCGATGGCCAGAAGGGCGCGGGCGAGCTTGGCGGGGTCGCCGGGCTGCTGGCCGTTCATGGCCTTCATGCCCTCGATCCTGGGGGCGGTCCGCGGGGTGTAATCGTCGATGGACAGCTCGGGCCAGATGGTGGACCCGTCCACGAGGAGTTCGGTGCGGAAGTAGCCGGGCTCCACGACCGTGGTGTGGATGTTGTACGGCGCGACGTCGTGGCGCAGCGATTCCATCCAGCCTTCTTCGGCGAACTTGGAGGCGGCGTAGGCGGAGGTGAACTCCATGCCGACCAGGCCGGCGGTCGAGGTGATGGTGATGACGTGGCCCGCCCGCTGCTTGCGCAGGATTGGCAGGATCGCGCGGGTGACGTTCATCGGGCCGAACAGGTTGGTCTCGAACTGCTGGCGCATCTGCGTCGGCGAGATCTCCTCGAAGTAGCCGGTGAACAGGTTCCCGGCGTTGTTGATCAGGACGTCGATACGGCCGAAGCGGTCGACGGCGGCCCGCGCGGCGGCTTCGGCGTCCTCGAGGCTGGTGACATCCAGCTTGGTGACCAGCAGGTTGTCCTGCGGCCCGCCCAGAATCTTCTCGACCTCGTCGGGGCGGCGGCCGGTGGCGACCACCTGGTGGCCGGCGGCGAGGGCCTCGCGGGCGATGTCCGTGCCGAGACCGCGTCCGGCGCCGGTGACGAGAATGACCTTGCTCATGAGCGTTCCTCTCAGGGGACATATCCCGGCGATGCACACCGCCGTGGCGGTACACCACCTACGGAACCAGCTGGCCCGCGGCGCGGGGAGTCCCTGCTTGGAGGGGGTACTGACAGGAACCCCCCGCCGGACGGCGGCGCTCGTAGAGTGGGATCCATGGCGGGAATAAACGGCCCTTACGGCACAGACCGTGATATTCGTGGTGATTTCCGGGCGGAGATCCGGGAATTCCTCACCACACGCCGGGCCCGGGTCACTCCGGAGCAGGCCGGACTGCCCGCGTACGGCGGAAACCGCCGGCAGGTCTCCGGGCTGCGCCGTGAGGAGGTCGCCCTGCTCGCGGGCATCTCCAGCGAGTACTACATCCGGCTGGAGCGCGGCAACGCCACCGGTGTCTCCGACAGCGTCATCGACGGTATCGCGCGAGCGTTGCGCCTCGACGAGGCCGAGCGGATCCACCTGCTCGACCTGCTGCGCGGCGCCGGCACCACCCGTCCGCCCCGCCGGCGGCCGTCCCCCCAGCGGGTGCGGCCCACCGTGCAGCGCGTGCTGGACTCGATGACCGGCACCCCCGCGTTCATCCTCAGCGGACGCGGGGACATCCTGGCCTCCAACGCTCTCGGGCGGGCGCTGTTCTCTCCGGTCTACGCCGACCCGGCACGACCGCCCAACAACGCCCGGTTCGTGTTCCTCGACCCGCACGCGACCGAGTTCTTCCGCGCCTGGGACGAGGTCGCCAACGACACGGTCGCCATGCTGCGCGCCACAGCTGGCCGTGACCTCTACGATCGGCGGCTCACAGACCTGATCGGGGAACTGTCCACCCGCAGCGAAGAATTCCGTCACCGCTGGGCCGCCCACAACGTCCGGATGCACGCCACCGGCGTGAAGCTCCTGCACCACCCGGTCGTCGGCGACCTCGACCTGCCGTTCGAGACCTTCCCGCTGGGCGACGACCCCAGCCAAATCCTGCTCACCTACTCCGCCGAGCCCGCATCACCCACCCAGGACGCCGTGAACCTGCTGGCCAGCTGGGCCGCGACCAACGACATCGAGCGGTCCACACCGGCCAGCGACCCCGCGCCCGCCGACCCGGCCGAGACATCCTGATCAACGAGCCGTACGGATGTCACGCCGCGGCCTACGTGCGCGGCGGTGTCACCGATGCACCGGTCTGCCGGGTGGCCGCCCAACTGGCCAGCATGCGCAGGGCGTCGTCGCCGGCCGAGCCCGCCGGGGCGCTCAGTAGCGTCATGGCCAGGCCCGGGTCGGCGGTCACCTGCAGGCTTTCGAAGTTCAGGTCCAGGTCGCCGACGACCGGGTGGTGGAACTGTTTGGTCCCGGTGCGGTGCAGGCGTACGTCGTGGGCGGCCCAGCGGGTCCGGAAGTCCTCGCTGCGGGTGCACAGCTCCCCGACGAGGTCGGTGAGTGCCTTGTCGTACGGGTCCCGGCCGGCCTCGGTGCGCATCATCGCCACGGTGTCGGAGGCGATCCGGTCCCAGTCGCGCCAGAACTCGCGGGCGCGCGGGTTGAGGAACGCGAAGCGGGCGTGATTCGCGGGGCGGCGGGGGTCGTCGAACATGGGCGCGTAGAGCGCCTGGGCGAGAGGGTTGGCGGCGAGGACGTCGAGGCGCCCGTTGTTGACGAACGCCGGGATTTCCGTCATCAGCTCCAGGGTGCGCGCGACGCTCGGCCTGATCTGCTGCGCCGGGGGCTTACGGCGCGGGTGGGTGGGCGGGCCGGCGGCGCGGGCGAGGTCGGCCAGATGCTGCTGCTCGGCTTCGTCGAGGCGCAAGGCCCGGGCGAGGGCGTCCAGGACACTGTCGGAGGCACCGGCGAGGTTGCCGCGTTCGAGCTGGGCGTAGTACTCAACGCTGACCCCGGCGAGATCAGCGACCTCGCTGCGGCGTAGTCCCGCAACGCGCCGGTTGCGGTTGTAGCTCTGCAGGCCGGCCTGCTCGGGGGTGATCCTGGCGCGGCGGGAGCTGAGGAAGGCTTTGACCTCGTCATGGTTGTCCACGCTTTCCAGGCTAGGCCGGACGGCGAACGCGAATGGTGGGCTGTCAGTACACCTGTTAGCAGTGACTTCTCCGCCGCGTCGGTCCGGGCTCGACTGGACCCATGAAGAAGGCAACCGCATCGATGATCGGCGCTGTCACCGTGGTCGCTCTCGCCGCGTGCTCGACCGGAAGTACGAGCGATTCCAGCGGTACTCCGCCGGCGACCACCGGGATCTCACCGTCCGTGAGCGCCGACGTCACCTCGCCCCCGAAGCCCGGCGCGTCGCCGGGCGTCGGCACACCCATCACGATCACGGCCGGCGGCCGGACGTTCACCGCAGCGCTCAACGACAGCAGCGCCGCCCGTGACTTCGCACGATCGCTGCCGATCACGTTGCCGGCCGCCCGGGATCGGTGGCATCGAGTACATGGTCGAGTTGCCCGCCCCGCTGACCGAGACCGGCCCGTTCTACACGACGGTCGAAGCCGGCGACATCGTGTACTGGAACCCACGCAACAGCGTCACCGTCATCTACGCGCCTACTGTTCCCGTCTCCGAACTGACGAAGCTAGGCGAGGTCACCTCTGACCTGAACGCATTCGCCGATCTTCCCGAGAACGTCGACCTGCGCATCGAGCGCGGACAACCGCATCTTGCTGGGCTGCACGCTGTCGCCGTTTGCCCCGCCGCGACGCGGGCCAGACCGGATTGCGGTCCCAAGGGGTGGGCTGCCAGTACACCCACCAGCAGCATCTTCTCCGCGCCCGTGAACGGCGGTTCTCTGGGGAATGACACCGACGCGGTGCCACAGCTCAACAGGAGGACGAGATGACGGAGAAGAAGGTTCTGCTGGTCACCGGGGCCGGGCGTGGCCTGGGCGTGGACATCGCGAAGGCGGCGCTGGCCGCCGGGTACGCGGTGGTCGCGACCGGTCGCGACCCGCAGAAGGTCACGCAGGCGGTCGGCGCCGCCGATGACGTGCTGACGGTACGGCTTGACGTGACCGATCCGGCCAGTGCGCAGGCGGCGGTGCAGGCGGCCGTGGACCGGTTCGGCCGCATCGACGTGCTGGTCAACAACGCCGGCAACTTCTACGCGGGCTACTTCGAGACCATCAGCCCCGAGCAGTTCCGGGCGCAGATGGAAACCAACTTCTTCGGCCCCCTGAACGTGACTCGCGCCGTGCTGCCGGTCCTGCGCCGGCAACGCTCCGGTCAGGTCATCACGATCACCTCGACCGCGGGTCTGATTGGGCAGGAGTTCTGCGCCGCGTACGCGGCATCGAAGTTCGCCCTCGAAGGCTGGATGGAGTCGCTGCACTTCGACGTCGCCCCCTATGGCATCTCCACCATGGCCGTCGAGCCCGGCTTCTTCCGCACCGAACTGCTCGTCGAAGGGTCCTCGACCATCTGGCCGCAACTGGACATCGACGACTACGCCGATCGCACCGCCCAGACCATCAAGGCATGGAAAGGCATGCACGGCCAGCAGACCGGCGACCCGAAGAAACTCGCCGAGGCGCTCATCACCCTCGCCGCTTCGGGTTCGCCGCCGCTGCGGTTCGTCGCGGGCGCGGACGCGATGGGCGCGGTCGAGCAGAACCTCGACACCATCCGCGGGCAGATCCAGGCCCACCGCCAGTTGTCCGCGGCGCTGTCCTACGACGCCTGACCCGGCAGCAGCATCGCCGCCCGATCAGACAGGTCCCACACCCACACCGAAGGACTCACATCGTGGATTCGAAACTCGCCGGAACCGTCGCCGTCGTCACCGGCGCCAGCAGCGGCATCGGCGACGCGACCGCCCGCCGCCTCGCCGAGCACGGCGCGGCCGTCGCCGTCCTCGCCCGCCGCAAAGACCGGCTCGACGCCCTGGTGAGCGACATCGTGGCCGCAGGCGGCACGGCACTGGCCGTCGAGGCCGACATCACCGATCGCGCCCAGGCCGACCAGGCGGTGCAGAGCGTCATCGACCGGTTCGGCCGGCTCGACATCCTGATCAACAACGCCGGTCTCATGCTCCTCGGCCCGATCGTCGGCGCCGACCTCGACGAGTGGGAACGGATGATCGCCGTCAACCAGAAGGGCCTGCTGTACGTGACGAACGCGGCCCTGCAACACCTGCTGAAGGCCGCGGCAGACGGGCCACGCGAGGTCGCCGACATCGTGAACATCTCCTCCATCGCCGGCCGGGTAGCGTGGGCGAACTTCGGCGTCTACAACATGACCAAGTTCGGCGTGAACGGGTTCACCGAAGCCCTCCGCCAAGAGGTCACCAAGAAACACGTCCGCGTCGGCGTCCTGGAGCCCGGAGCGGTCGACACCGAACTCGTCTCGCACAACAACGAGCAGATCAGAAACGACCTCGCCACCTCGGACGACATCCCCGAGCCGCTGCAGCCCGAGGACATCGCCGACAACGTCGCCTTCATGGTGACCCGCCCGCGCCGCTCCTCGATCTCGGAGCTGTGGGCGATGCCCACCTCCCAGGCCTGAACCACCAACCCCAGCCGGGGCCTCGATCGACCAACTGACGGAGGAGACACCAGCATGGAGTACACGCGACTCGGATCATCGGGCCTGAAGATCAGCCGCATCGCCTTGGGCACGATGGGATTCGGCGACGGCACGGTGCCGTTCTGGAGCTGGGCGCTGCCCTGGCAGGACGCGAAGCCGATCTTCGCGCAGGCACTCGACCTGGGCATCACCTTCTGGGACACCGCCAACGTATACGGCGCCGGCTCGTCAGAGGAAATCGTCGGTCGCGCTCTGGCCGAGACGCGCCGCGACGACATCGTGCTCGCCACGAAAGTGCACCAGAAGGTCGGCGACGGACCGGGCGGGTCCGGCCTGTCCCGCAAGGCGATCATGGAACAGATCGACCTCTCACTGTCCCGCCTCGGCACCGACTACGTCGACCTGTACCAGATCCACCGCTTCGACCCGGACACCCCCGTCGAGGAGACGATGGAGGCACTGCACGACGTCGTCAAGGCAGGCAAGGCCCGCTACCTCGGCGCATCCAGCATGTTCGCCTGGCAGTTCGCGAAAATGCAGCACGTCGCCGAACGGCACGGATGGACAAAGTTCATCTCCATGCAGGACCAATACAACCTGGTACAGCGCGGCGAGGAACAAGAGATGTACCCGCTACTCGCCGACCAGGGCGTCGGCAGCCTGCCGTGGAGCCCACTCGCCGCCGGCGTCCTCGCACGACCGTGGGGACAGGACAACACCAGGCGCGGCAAGGACAACCCGCAGACCGACTTCGACGGACACCCGCTGTGGCTCGACAGCGACAAACCGACGATCGACGCAGTCGAACGGATCGCCAAGGCCCGTGACGTGTCGATGGCCACGATCGCGCTGGCCTGGGTGCTCAAGAACCCCGTCGTCGACGCGCCCATCGTGGGAGCCACGAAGGCCCACCACCTGCCCGACGCCGTCGCAGCGCTGGACGTCACCCTCACCGAGGATGAGGTCACCGCGCTCGAGGAGCACTACACGCTCCGCGAGCCGACCTACTTCTGAACCACATCCGAGGGCACGGCACCCCCACCCGCGTCCCACACCCACCACAGAGGGAGCCCTGCCGGCGACGAGAACGAGGCCGCAATCGACGCCGCGCACGAGGCGAAGTATCCGCGAAGCCCGGCCGTGCTAACCATGCAGGGCGAAGGCCAGAAGTCGGCCCTCCATACGAATCTCGGCCCGCTGACCTGCTCAACCCGAACGCCCGGCCACGTCAGCCAGAAAAAGGAGGACACTCCGACTGGCAGGACGTCGCGCTTCCCGAGGCCGGACCCTCCGACTCCCTGGTATGCCCAACTGCGGCCCGCCGTTGTAGGCGATCACATCGTTGCGTTCGCAGTACGCCCGGAAGGTCCGCATGTCCATCCACACCCCCCTGCTTGTAACGGCTTCCGCGAGTCCGGAACGGAAGGACCTGTTGAGAGCCGGCCCGTGGATGGGGAGTTTGTTCTCCGCCGACCGGGCGCTCGCCGATAGAGCGCGATGGTGGCAGCCTTCGAGCCATGTCGAAGCCTATGAAGATCATCTACGACGTCCATATCGCAGACGGCGACCAAGGACGACGCCTCGCCGCGATCCAGGCACAAGCCATCTTGGGCGTCTTGACCTGGGCCGCCGAAGGTAACCAGCGCACCGCAGAGCAGGCCACCACGACCGAGACGGACACACGTCGGCCATCTACGTAGGCGCTGATACGATCCAGAATCGGGCATCGTGAATTTTGCAGTTCTGCGACGTGCCGCCGAAAAGCGCGATCAGGGCCGGGGTTCAAGACATCTGAAAACCTTTTAGGTCGGTTGATGCGCTCTTGTCCTGATTCAGGATGTCCAGTTTAGCGATAGTTTGCCCTAGTGCAGGTTCGTCTCCTCCCGGGGGCACACTGTAGATCTGCAAAATCGCAGCGTAGTCGGGAAACTACTGTACGTTCATGCGACGTACGCCCTCACATAGCGCAGCACGTCACGTTTCGGTTCAGCGAGATGCCAGGGGCTGGGCGGGCCACGACGGCCCGGCGAGCGGCGTCAGCCCAAGTCATTCGGCGATGATCTCGGCTGGGCCGCGCGATCGTGGGTGCCGCCGGCCAAGGTCACGTCAGGCTTCCGGTCGGATCCGGCTAGCCCCGGTGCCGGATCCCAACTCCACCACGACCTCGGCATGCGCCAGGTCCAGTCCGGCGGTCATCACCCGCACCAAGCGCCGGAGAACAGGCTGCGAGGGCGCCGGCCAGCCAGGGCTTGCGGAGAACTCGCGCATGATCGACATGCCCCGACGCTTTGTATCGATCTTGTCGTCGTCCCGAACGCCCGGCCGGCTCGTCCGCCAGGACGAACCAGGCCGTGCCTAGAGCAGCTTGGCGACGGCACTCCCGATCGTGATGAGGCGTGCGACTGATCTACGCGGCTGTCTCGGCGGGGGTGGTCTGGGACGACGCCGGGTCGTTGTCGGGCCGGGATGGGTCGAGGCCGGCGACGTCCATCAGGGCGTTGGCGGTGGTGACGGCGAGGCCGTCCAACTCGTGGGCCTGTACGACAGATCGGGCACTGGCCCCGTCGAACACGACGGTCAGTTGCCGGGCCAGCAGGTCGGGGTCGCGAGCACCGCCGCGTTGGGCCTCGTGGCGGAAGAACGCGGTGAGTCCGTCCTTCTGCCGGCGCGCGATCACGCTTGCCGGGTGTTCGGGGGATTTGGTTTGGATCGCGGTCGCGACGAACGGGCAGCCGAGGAAGTCCTGTACCGGCTCGAGGTATTCCAGGCGTTCGAAGACGTGCAGGATCCGCTCGCGTGGTGGCCGGCCGTCGTCGGGGGCCGGTAGCAGGGCGGCGGAGTATTCGGGCGCGGAGCGTTCCAGGCTGGCGGCTACCAGGTCGTCCTTGCTGGGAAACAGCTGGTACATCGAGCGCTTGGACACGCCCGCGGCGCGGCACACCGCGTCGACGCCGACGCTGATGCCCTGTTCGTAGAACAGCTTCGCCGCGGCGTCGAGCAGCCGCTCGCGTGTCGAGGCGGCGCCGGCGGGCGCCGGGGACGGTGTCGGGTTGCCCATGAACCTGAGGGTACCTGCTGTTCTTGCGATGTGAAAACAGATCAGTTTATGGTGAAACAGATCGGTTTCCGCCGGAGGGGGCCGCGACCACACCATTGCCGTTGGGAAATCGAGGAGAGCGAGCATGCAGCCGACCCGCGATCGGGTGCGCCGGGACGTCGCGCCGCTGGAGTTGTTCTTCGACCTGGTCTACGTCTTCGCCATCGGTCAGTTGTCGCACCTGCTGCTGGGGCACCCGACGTGGACCGGCGCGGCCCAGGTGCTCGTGCTCTACCTCGCGGTGTTCGCGGCGTGGGCGTACACGACCTGGGCGGTCACCCTGGTCCCGGCCGAGGATCCGCGCAGCCGGCGGATGCTGCTGACGGTCATGCTCCTTGGGCTGTTCATGAACGCCGCGATTCCGCGCGCCTTCGACGACGCCGGGTGGGTTTTCGTCGCCACGTTTCTGCTGATTCACCTCGGCCGGGCGGCATGGCTGCTCACCGTCGGCCTGGATCGGGTCAATCAGGAGCACTTCGTCCGTGTGCTGGTCTGGTTCGTCGCGGCCGCACCGTTGTGGCTGATCGGCGCGGCCACCGGCGGCAACACGCGGCTGGCATGGTGGGCCGGCGCGGCATTGATCGAACTGGTGGGGACCTGGACGGCGCATCCCCTGCCCGGCCGCCGGCTGGACTCCCGGCAGGTCGCCTTCGCCGGCGGACACCTGCTGGAACGCGGCCGCCTGTTCATGATCATCGCGTTCGGTGAGGCGGTCATGACCACCGGCGCCGCGCTGACCGCGGCACCGTACGAGCCCATGACCTTGCTGACCGCCGACGTGGCGCTTGCCGGCACGGTCGCGTTGTTCTGGCTGTTCTTCAGCCGCTCCGAGCGCGTCGTGCACCACTACGAGCGCACCGAGGACCCGATTCGGGCCGGGCGCAGCGGTGTTTACAGCCTGATGGTCTCCGTGGCCGGGATGATCGCCGCCGCCGCCGGCGATGAACGCGTCATCGCCCACCCGGTCGAGCACGCCGGCATCACCACCAACCTGCTGCTGTTCGGCGGGCCCGCCCTGTTCCTGGGCGCGCAGACCTGGCATGCGGCGATCCTGCTCAACGACCTGCGCCGGTCCCGGCTGGTTGCGCTGTTCGCTCTCGTCGTCGGCTGCGCGGTCACGCTGGCGGTCTCGGCGTACGTGGCAGCGGTCGTCGCCGCGGCGATCGTCGTCGGCCTGGCCGCTTTCGAGGATCGTCGGCGAGCCGGGGATCAGAACCTGAAACCGAGCACATTGCCGCCCGTGGCGTAACCGCGCCGGCCGACGGCGCACGCCGCTGCCGGATTCTTCGCAGCTGCGCGCCATCGCCCCTTGCGTCAGGAAACAGATCTGTTTATGGTTGGGCGGTGAGGGAAACAGATCTGTTTCCCCGGGAGGGATGTGGCACATGACCAGCATCAACGGCTCGGTAGCACTGGTCACCGGCGGCAGCCGCGGCATCGGCAAGGCACTGGTGGAAGAGCTCTACGCCCGGGGCGCCGCCAAGGTCTACGCCACCGCCCGCGACCCCCGCACCGTCACCCACCCCGACGCGGCGCCGCTGGCCCTGGAGCTCACCGATCCGGACTCCGCGGCAGCCCTCGCCGACCAGGCGCCGGACGTGACGATCCTGATCAACAACGCCGGGGCATCGTTCGGCTCGTCGTTCCTGGACACGCCGGTCGATGACATCCGCCGCGAGTTCGACGTCAACTTCTACGGGCCGCTGCACATCACCCGCGCGTTCGCGCCGGTCATCGAACGCAACGGCGGCGGTCACATCCTGACCATCCACTCGGCGCTGTCCTGGTTCTCGATGCCCGGCACCGACGCGTACGGCGCGTCCAAGGCGGCGCTGTGGTCGCAGACCAACGCCCTGCGCCTGGCCCTGGCACCTCGCGGTGTCGCCGTCACCGGGTTGCACGTGGCGTACGTCGACACCGACCTGACCGCCGGAGTCGACGCACCCAAGACCTCCCCGCGCAGCGTCGCGACCCAGGCCCTGGACGGCATCGAGGCGAACGCCCTCGAAGTCATCGCCGACGACCTGACCCGCCAGGTCAAGGCCGGGCTCGCCGCCGACCCGGCGATCCTCTACCCCCAGGTCGCCGCCGGACGGTAGCCGGCACACATATCGCTGCCTCGTCGTCGCCCTCGCCCTGGGTGAAGTGTCTTCACCGAACTGACAAAAGCCGCAATTCTCTCATCTTCAAGGAGTTCATCATGAGGTCGAACAAGCCGATCGCGCTCGTCACCGGTGCGTCCGCGGGTATCGGGAAGGCCGTCTCGCTCGGGCTGGTGAAGGCGGGTTACGAGGTGATCGGCACCGGCCGGAACACGTCCCGCCTCGCCCGCGTCAACGGGGTGACCTATCTCGACCTCGACGTGACCAGCGACGAGTCGGTCACCGCCGCGGTAGAGCAGGTGATCCAGCGGTACGGCCGGATCGACGTGCTGGTCAACAACGCCGGTGTCGGCTCGGCGGGAGCCGCGGAGGAAAGCTCCGTCGCGCAGGTGCAGGCGCTGTTCGACATCAACGTCTTCGGCGTCATCCGGATGACCAACGCCGTCCTGCCGCACATGCGTACCCAGCGGTGCGGCCGGATCGTCAACATCTCCTCCGTCGTCGGGTTCATCCCGGCGCCGTTCATGGCCCCCTACGCCGCGTCCAAGCACGCGGTCGAGGGCTACTCGGAGTCGATCGACCACGAGGTCCGCGAGTACGGCGTCCGGGTCCTGCTCGTCGAGCCCGGATGGACCAACACCGGCTTCGAGACCAACAGCGTGCGCCCCGACACCCCGATGGAGGTCTACGCCAAGCAGCGCACCATCGCCGACAAGCTGATCGTCGAGGCGGTCAAGGCCGGCGACGACCCGGACGCCGTCGCCCAGGCGGTCGTCGCGGCGGCGACCGACACCAAGCCGAAGCTGCGCTACCCCGCCGGCTCGCGGGCCGGACTGGTCAGCACCATGCGCCGCGTCGTTCCCTCCCGGGCCTTCGACCGGCAGATCCGCAAGATGAACCAGCTCGCTGGCTGAAACCCCACGACCGAACGTCCACCGATCTCCCAGCACGCAGCCAACCCCATCAGCACAGGAGCGCACCATGACGCAGCCCAGCCAGTTCAGCATCGAGACCGTCGCCCCCAAGATCCGCAAGGTCACCTTCACGAATCCGCCCGTGAACGTCGTCGGCGCGGACACCGTCGCCCAGTTGTCCGATGTCGTCGACGAGCTGAGCCGAGACGAGCAGGTCCAGGTCGTCGTCTTCGACAGCGGTACGCCCGAATACTTCTTCAACCACGCCGATCTCGCCCAGGTGGCCGAACTGCTGGCACAGACCGGCCCCGACGCGACCCCGTTGTTCGTCGACCTGTCCATCCGCCTGAGCCAGGCCCCGTTCGTCAGCATCGCCGCCATCCGCGGCCGTACGCGAGGCGGCGGCGACGAGATCACCCTCGCCTTCGACCTGCGTTACGCCAGCCGCGAGCAGGCCATCTTCTGCCAACCCGAGGTCTCGATCGGCCTGGTCCCCGGCGGAGGCGGCAGCGACCGCCTCGCCCGCCTGCTCGGCCGCGACCGCGCCCTCGAAGCCATCCTCACCAGCCAGGACTACGACGCCGACCGGGCCGAACAGTACGGCTGGGTCACCCGGGCCGTCGCCGACGCCGACCTCGACGACCTCATCACCGGCGTGGCAACACGCATCGCCTCGTTCGACAAAGCCGCCGTCCTGGCCGCCAAGGCACAGATCAACCGCTCGACCCTGCCCCCGGCGGCCGACCTGCGCGCCTCCTGGGCGCAGTTCGCCGAATCGGTAACCCGGCCGGGCTTCCAGACCCGCGTACCGCTCATCGGCAAGCTCATCGCCGAGTTCGGCCCCGACGAGGTCGAACGAAACCTGGCCCACTACGCCGGCCTCGCCAACCAGCAGGCATAGCCCTGCAGACACCGGTCAAGTCAGTCCGCTGACGCGAGTTCGCCCCCTGCAACCCAGACCGCATGCCGTGTCCCCACCCCGCAAGGCAGTCACCCGGCACCGACGCCGTGCACCCCGGGCGTTAACCCGTGCGCGCTGGCATGCACCGCCAATCAGCATCACCACGCCGGGTGAGTCTCCCCGCATCCATTCTCAAGGAAGTGACATGTCTTCAACCAGGCTACGTACCCGCATCGCCCGGTCCGCCGCGCTGGCACTGGCCACCGTCTCGGTCGTCGGAGCCCTGACCACCGCCGCACCCGGCATGGCCACTGCCCGAACCGACACCGCGGTCGCCGCCCGCTACGCCCTCCAGGCGCGCAGCGCCGGCACCGCCGCCACCGCCCCCAACCTGGACATCACCGCTGCCAACGGCGTCAGCTACCGCTACCGCCGCTTCGGCAACCCCAGCGCCACCAGCCTGCCCCTGGTCTTCCTGCAGCACTACCGCGGCACCCTCGACAACTGGGACCCGCTGCTCATCGACACGATCGCCGCCAAGCGCGAGGTCATCCTCCTGGACAACACCGGTGTCGGCGGCTCCACCAGCGCCACCCCCGGCACCATCCAGCAGATGAGCCTGGACGCCATCGCCTTCATCGACGCCCTCAAACTGCCCCGCTACGACGTGCTCGGCTTCTCCCTCGGCGGCCAGGTCGCCCAGGAAGTCGCGCTGCGCCGCCCCTGGCAGGTCCGCCGCGTCATCCTGGCCGGCACCGGCCCCCAGGGCGGCGTGGACCAGCGGGCCTCCGACCCCAAGATCCTGGCAAGCGCGCTGAAGGACAACCCCGGCCCCGCCGACTTCCTCTTCCTGTTCTTCAAGAACACCACCGCCAGCCAGGCCGCGGGAACCCAGTTCCTGCAACGCCTCGGGCAGCGCACCACCGACCACGACGCACCCGCCAGCCTCGCCACCCGCGACGCCCAGCTCACCGCCATGTCCGACTGGGGCATCCCCGACAAATCCAAACTGGTACGCCTGAACGCACTCTTCCAGCCCGTCCTGGTCGCCGACGGCGACAGCGACATCCTGATGCCCCCGGCAAACTCCCACCTGCTGGCCAAGTACCTCCCCAACGCCCACCTGAGCATCTACCCGAACGCCGGCCACGGCTTCCTCTTCCAATACCCGATCAAGTTCGGCACCGAAGTGAACAACTTCCTCGACCGCTGACAGCACCCCCGCCCGGAACCACGGGCAACACGCGCACCGTGACCACGCGGACCAGCACCCTCCGGCCGCTCTACCCGATCGGCGCCGAGCGGCCGGAGACCCCGCAGAACAACAACAAGGCCCGCAGACGCCGACCAGCTCCGCCCGAGGCCGCCTCCAGGTCGCCGAGCGCCAGCGCACCAGCCGAGGCCGCAGACGAGCTGACCACCCAACTGGCGCACGCACTCGGACACACCACGCCACGATGGTCCTGACCCAGCTCCCTCCCGGCGGCGCAACCTCCGGAACCCGGCGCATGAGCTCAGGCCTGCACCGACCGCGCCTCCGTCACGGTCACCGCCCACGGTCGCACGGCGGTCGATGGCCTTCGCATCCCCGCCGACGGCCACCGCGGCAGGCCATCCTGACCATCCTGTCCGCCCTGTCCGCGTAAAGCTTCCGGGCTCGGCGGCCACGGCGCCGCCAGATCCGCCGAAATTCGCAGACCAACGTCCAGACGCCTGCAGCCCACCGGCCAACATCTTCAAGGAGAACGGGCATGACCAACAGCACAACTCGCCCGGCAGCAGGCCACGCCCGCACCGCATGTGACACGAGCACGCCCTGCCGTCCGCCGACCGACTTCTCCGCGTTCGCGGGGCAGCTGGTGCGCTCACCCGCCCAGATAGGCGCGATCGCCCCCAGCTCCCGACACCTGGCCCGCGCAGTCTGCAGCCCCGTACCCGAACGCGGACAACCCGTCGTCGTGGAGTTGGGCGCCGGCACCGGCCCCTTCACCGCCGAAATCCAGCGCAGGCTCGACGGCCGCGGCCGACACCTGGCCATCGAAGTCAACGCGACCCTGGCGAAGCTTCTGCGTGACCGCTACCCCCGGGTCGAGGTGATCCAACACGACGCCGCACACCTGCGGCAACTATTGGACGAACGCGGAATCGACCGTGCCGACGTGGTGATCAGCGGCCTGCCCTGGGCACTGTTTCCCGCCGCCACCCAGCAGCAGCTCATGGACGCGACGGCCACCGTGCTCGGGCCATCCGGCAGCTTCACCGCCTTCACCTACCTCCACGCCGTCGCCCTCACCTCCGCCCACCGGTTCCGCCGCCTCCTGGCCCAACGCTTCGAAGAGGTCGTCCCCAGCCGCACCATCTGGCGCAACACACCCCCCGCCTTCGTCCTGCACGCCCGCAGACCCCGACCCTGACACCACCGGGCCGGCCAGACCGCCCACCGAGGTCCCAGAGCTCCGGCGTCGACCGGTCCATCGCGGACAACGACGATCCTCGGCGCCGGACTGGCATCCCTGATGATTTCGCATCGACTTATGCGCAAACCGGCGCTCACGTCGTTGGTGCGTACCCCTGCGTTTACCAATACCGGAACCAGACCGTTTCGCGGCATCTCCGAACACCTCGCTGCCGCCTGCACCCAGAGAGCCCCCTCCCCGTATCGGGTTCACACTCGACACCCGAAAACTCCACGAAAGGACGCCTACCGTGGCTGTCACAATCCTGCTCGAATTTCCGGTCCGGCCGGACGCTGAGAACGTCGACGAGGTCCTCAAATTCGACCTGCCCGCCACTGCCGCCTACCCCGGCAACGAAAGCACCGAAGTGCTCGCCGACGACACCCGACCCGACAAGCTGTTCCTGCTCACCCGCTGGTCGACGCCGGAAGCCTACGCAGCGTACGCCGCATGGCGGCAATCACCCGAAGGCGCAACCCGCCTCAACGAGATAGCAGCCGGAGCACCCACCATCCATCACTTCCACACCTACCTGCGCTTCTAGCAATTCTGCGCCTCAAGCCATTCCGCACTTCTGCCTATCGAACTCCATCGCGAAACGATTCGCCCTGATCGGCGCGAAATGATGTCCGCCGCATAACACCGAGAACCGGTCAAAGAAGGAGACACCATGCCCAAGATCTGGTTCATCACCGGAGCCGGCCGCGGCTTCGGCAGACAGTTCGCAACAGCCGCGCTTTCACGCGGCGACAAAGTCGCCGCGACCGCCCGCACGAAGTCAACCCTCGACGACCTCGCCGCCCAGTACGACGACGCGCTGCTGCCCCTCGAACTCGACGTCACCAACCGCACCGACGTCATCTCCGCCGTAAACGCCGCAACCGAGGCCTTCGGCCGACTCGACGTCGTCGTCAACAACGCCGGCTACGGGCTGTTCGGCGCCGTCGAGGAGATCTCCGAGCAGGAACTGCGTGACCAGATGGAGGTGAACCTCTTCGGAGCGTTCCACGTCACCCAGGCCGTACTGCCCCAACTCCGCACCCAGGGAAGCGGCCACATCATCCAGATCTCCACCATCGGCGGAATCGCCGGCCTGCCCAACCTCGGCGGATACAGCGCCTCGAAATGGGCACTCGAAGGACTGAGCGAGTCGCTGGCCGCAGAAGTCGCCCCCTTCGGCATCAACGTGACCCTCATCGAACCCGGGCTCTTCGGCACCGACTGGGCCGGCAGCAGCGCCGTCCACGCCACCCCACAACCCCAGTACGAGCCCCTCCGCGACGCTGCGAACGCGCAGATCGCCACGATGCCACCCGGCATGATCGGCGATCCCGCCGCCGCGGCCGACGCGATCCTGACGATCGTCGACGCTGACAAGCCCCCACTCCGCGTCCTCTTCGGAACCCTCCCAACGATGATGGTTCCCACCCTCTACGCCGACAGACTCGCCACCTGGGAAGCATGGAAAGCCGTATCTCTCCAAGCCAACGGCGGCTGAGCACAGCCATCCGGTCCCGGGACTGCGGACGATTCAACATATCGACCGCAGTCCCCGCGCTGAGACCCCACCCGCCAAGAAGGGGCAGCTGACCCGCGGCCATCCGTGCCGGCTACGACCGGATCTTCCAGCAGGGTGCCGTTGAGAGGATCGGGTTCTACTTCGGGTCCGGTGATGCGGCTCCAACGACCCGGCTGCCCCCGGCCGTCATTCGATCTCGTCGCGGGACCGCTTCAAGGCTTCACCGAGCTGCCGGCCGAAGGACCAACCTACGCAGATCAGCGACCGCAAATCGCGAGATCAGGGCCGCCCAATGCGGCAGCTCAAGCGGGCTACTGCTCGAAGTCTGATGTGCAGGTCCGTCTCTTGCCGGGGGCACCACGTAGATCTGCAAAATCGCAGCGCGATCGGCCGTCGACTGCGCGTTGAGGCGGTGTTCCGCACGAGGTAGCGGGGCTGCACCTTCTGCTTTGCGGTCGAGCCGGCGGCAGTCGAGCCTCGATTGCTGCGATGTGTCCGTTTGTGGCAGTGAACCACACTCATTCGTCATGAGCCTTGATCTCGTATGCCTGTACGAGAACAAGGCCAGCGGCGACGACTCGGCCGCCGTGCGCGAGGGGCCCGTGGTCGGCGTGGGTGTCGGTGGCTGCGTCGATGTAGGCGATGCGGTGCCGGGAGGCCAGGTCGGTCAGGTGTGCGTCGTTGTCCAGGCCGCGGAGGGGATGCGGTCGACGCCGACAGCACCAAGCCAGGATCTTGCACTCTCTCAGCAGTGTCACCTGATGACTATCAAGTGACCGCTGCCCACAAGTTGTTTCGTCGGATCCCCGGCAATGATTTCGGTGCGAGTAGCCAGCCGTCGGCTTGCCCCGCGACAGACCGAACCGCGCCGGAAGGACACGTCATGACCGCTACCGCACCCAATGCCCCGACTGCACCAAGGGTGCGGTCGGGGCGGGGAGTCCCGTTCGCCACCGCCGAGCGATACCGCCGCCCCGTGGTCGCGGATTTCGATGCGGACCGCCGCTATGACCGCAAGGCGTCGTCTCCGTCCGGCTCGACAGCGGCGACTGGCTCGAAGCGGACAGCGGGATGTGCGAGGACTGCCTGAACCTGAACCTGTGGGCCCCGAGCAGCCGGCCGACAAGGCGGCGCTCTCGCCGAGGCCAGCAACCTCTTCCTCCAAGACGTCATCGCCGCTCACCTGGATCCCGACGGAGGTCGGTGCCCAGGGCGGGATGGACAGCAAGAGCCTCGGTGTCGTCCTGGACATCGGGCAGTCCGGCGCGGTGGTGCACGCCCGTCCTATTGACGTCCTCGCCTCGGGCGCGCACCGCGCCGTGGACGTGCTGCTGAACATGGCCAACGACGACATGGGCTGACCGCCCTGACGGCCCGGCACGCAGAACATGCAGAACGCAGAACGCAGAACAAAGGAGTACGACATGAGTCACCCCACATCAGCCGGCGACGCCGACCCGGCGACGATGCGGGCCGTCGTCGTCGCCCGGCCCGGCGGCCTGGACGCACTGGAGATCCAGGATGTGCCATTGCCCGTACGCAAGCCCGGCTGGGTGCGGATCAAGGTGAAGGCGTTCGGCGTCAACGAGTCCGAGGTCACCACCCGCAAGGGCGAGTCGGACGCGGTGGTCACCTATCCGCGGGTGCCCGGCATCGAGGGCGTCGGGATGGTCGAGGAGGCAGACGAGGACAGCGGGCTGCGGCCGGGACAGCAGGTGGCCACGATGATGGGCGGCATGGGCCGCTCGTACGACGGAGCGTACGCCCAGTACGTCACCGTCCCCGCCGGGCAGGTCATCCCCTTCGAGACCAGCCTGCCGTGGGACGTGGTCGGTGCGCTGCCGGAGATGTTCCAGACCGCCTACGGATCGCTGACCCGCGGCCTGGACCTGAAGGCCGGGCAGACGCTGCTGATCCGCGGCGGCACCTCCACGGTCGGGCTGAGCGCGGCCACGATCGCGAAGGACCTCGGAGCCACCGTCATCTCAACCACCCGCAGCGAGGCGAGGGCCGGGGACCTGCGGGCCGCGGGCGTCGACCACCCCCTCGTCGACAACGGCACCCTCGCCGACCAGGTACGCGAGCTGTTCCCGGACGGCGTGCACGCCGCCCTGGAACTGGTGGGCTGCTCGGTCCTGCCCGACACCCTGCGCACCGTCCGCCACCACGGTACGGTCTGCTTCACCGGAGCCCTGGCGGGCCAGTGGACGATCCCGGACTTCAGCCCGTTCATGATCCCGTTCGGGGTGCGGCTGACCTCCTACGGCGGCCAGGCCGCCGACCTGCCGGCCGACGTCTTCGCCCACCAGCTCCGGGCCATCGCCGCCGGACGCCTCACCGTCGCGGTCGCGAAGGTCTACCACGGCCTGGAAGAAGTCCGCGACGCCCAGGCCGGCCTCGAATCCGGCACCACGCCGGGCAAGCACGTCGTCGTCCTGGCCGACTGACCGCCCGGCCCCCGGAGAACCGGCTCTTCCACCCCGCACCGTCCTCCCCGAAGGAGCCGCCCCTGCGGCCGTTCCGGCCGAGGACAGATGCCGCTGAAGGAACCGCTGAAAGACCCCCAAGATCACCCCCGAGATCCTCGAAAAGGAACATGTCATGGCCCTCACACGCGAGGAAATCCAGACGCTCGTCGACTTCGAGCAGCAGATCCAGTGGCGCTGGACCAGCGGCGACCCGACCGGCTACATGGACGCGCTGGCGGAGGACGTCACCTACTTCGACCCATTCACCGAGTACCTCGTCGTCGGCCGAGAAGCCGTGCGTGGCCACTTCCAGCGCCTCCATTCGGGCGCGAGCAGTGCCCGGCAGGAGTACCAGAACGAGACCGCCCGCCCACTCAGCGATGACGAGGTCCTGCTGGTCTTCAACTTCACCACCTACCGGCCGGACGACAACGGCGCGGAGAAGCAGTTCCTGACGTGGAACATGTCGCTCATATTCCGCAAGGCCGACGGCCAGTGGCTGCTGACGCACGGGCACTTGTCCCTGCGCGACGCATGGGACCGCTACAACCTCGGGCGCAGCATCGGGAAGTAGCGCCCCACGGTGCGCTGCGGAGCAGCACACCCCGCCGCTGAGGCCGGCACGGCGCCAGGCAAGCACGTCGTGCTGATCGACGACCGACTCACACATCCAACCCCGCCAGGCGTCGGTCAGGCAGGAACCGGCCGGCCGCGGCTTGCACGAGAGGAAACGCCATGAGCGTCAACAAGGAAGAAATCAGCAAGACCATCATCGAGCTGGAGAAATCCTTCAACGAGCGGTGGAGCGTCGGTGACAACACCGGCTACCTCGACGCGTTCGCCGACGAGGTCAGCTACTTCGACCCGATCCTGGAAAGGCTCGTGGTCGGCCGGGACAACGTCATCGCCTGGATCAACTCCATCTACAAGAACCCGCACATCGTGCGCAGCGATTACCTCAACCCGCAGGTGCACGTCAGCGACGAAGGAACCTTCGCCGTCCTCGCGTACAACCTGCACACCTTTGTACTCGACGAGGACGGCGAGGAGCGGCAGCTGCGCGCCTGGAACGCCTGTCACGGATACCGCCTCATCGGCGACCAGTGGCGCATCGTGCACTCCCACTGGGCCTTCTCCCAAACGGTGACCGAAAGGGTCGCTTCCTGACCGCGACGGTTACCAGAGGGCTATCACCGAGCGACTCCACCACCGGCAACAGCTCAGAGACCCGCCCCGCGACACCAACGCACCCGAACCACCGTCGAACGACCGAACATAAGGACCCTGATGACCGACACCTACAGCTCCTTCACCGTGAACGACCTGGAATCGACCCGCACCTTCTACCAGGACCTACTTGGCCTGCGTATCGAAGACCGGGACGGAATGCTCTTCATCCATCTCCCCGGCGGCGCATACACCGTCGCGTACGCCCACCCCAAGCACCAGCCCGCACGATTCACCATCCTCAACATCGTCGTCCCCGACCTCCCCAGCACGGTCGCGGACCTCACCCGGCGCGGCGTGGAATTCGAGCACTACGAGGGAACACCCATACAGATCGACCCGGACGGGATCTACCGCGCCAAGGGCCCCTGGTTCGCCTGGTTCCACGACCCCTCCGGCAACGTGCTCGCCGTCTGCGAACGCGACGTCCGCCCGACCGGCACCGCCTGACCCGCAGGACTGCCCGCCCCGGCGAGGAGGAACCCGGACCTGAACCCACCAGCCCCAACAACGGCTCCGCCGCACCGAACGCGGTCAAGGTGCGCGGCGCCCAGGTGCACAAGCTCAAGGACATCGACGTCGACATCCCGCTCAACAAGCTGGTGTCCATCGCAGGGGTATCCCGGTCGGGACAAACGTCCCTCGCTCTCGGCGTCCTGTACACCGAAGGGTCACGGCGCTATCTGGATAGCAGTCTCGACCTACCCCTGCCGTCATCTCACCCAGTCGGCGCGACGTGACCATCGAGCCCGTCGACTGAGAACCGGCCGAAAACCACAGAGATCGTCAACCAGGCAGAGAAGTGGGGGCGATCGTGGCCTCGCCGGCCGCGAAGGCGGCCGGGGTGAGACCGGTACGGTCCCGGAAGAAGCGGCCGAAGTTCGCGGGATCGGTGAAGCCGAGGTGGGCGGCCACGGTCCGGGCATCCCACCGGGCACTTCCCAGCAGGCGCCGGGCTTCCAGCAGGCGCCGCTCGTCGATGAGCTCACGCACTGTCTTGCCGGTGGCGTTCCGGGCGGCGCGGCTGAGGGTGCGGACCGAGCAGCCGAGCAACTCGGCGTAGTCCGCGGCTTGGTGCAGCTCGCGAAACTGCAGCTCCAAGGCGTCCAAGAAACGTCCGTACCGGTCGGCGCGGCCCGTTCCGGCCGTCCCCGAGCCGATAGGGGCGATGCCCGCGGAGTTGGCCAGGCGCAGCAGTAGCGATTCGAGCAGGCTGCACCGCAGGGCATGGTGGAGGCCGAGGGGGCGGCGCCCCAGTGCCCGGTGTTCGTCCAGGAGCTGCAGTGCCGTCTGCTGCAGCCAGGCGGTGTCCTCGGGGTGCGGGCTGAGCACCGCAGGAGCCTCGTGCGCGGTGAGCGGGGCCAGCAGACGGGTGAGATCGGGCCGCAGCACGTCCGGCTCGAACAGGATGAACGGGCCGCGGGCACCGTCGGGCGGATGCCAGCGCTGCGCGTGTCCGGGACGCACCCACAGCCACTGGCCGGGGCCGACGGTCCGCGTGACGTAGTCGACGTCATGCCGCAACTCACCCTCGGTGACCGCGATGAGGTAGTGGAACGTGGCGCGGCCCGGATGGGCCGGGTTCCACGGCCAGTCGTCGTGCTGGGCGAAGAAGTCCTCGACGGTATTCACCTCGAGGTTGTAGGGAGTACCGACCGGGGGCTGGAACCCGTACAGCGGAACAGCAGCCGGTCCGGCTCGCCTGCGCGGCCTGGATTGTCGCTTGCCGACCATCATGTGTCCGCAGCCTACCGCCCTTCTGGTCGGCTTCGACGCAACGATGGGACGTGCCCGCGTCCTCCGGCTCCTTCGATAACCACATTCCGTCACCATCTGAGAGGGCTCACCACCCATGAACGGATCGGCCCTGCACCAGACCGCCGCCGACTGCGCGGAGGAACTCCCCGGAGCCCAACTGGCGCACCCCTTCGGCCCCGACTGGGAGGTCTACAAGGTCCGCGGCAAGGTGTTCATGCTGATGACCGAAGTCCCGGGGCGACCCGTCGTGATCCTCAAGGCCGACCCCGGCGAGGCCCACGCCCTGCGGGAGCAATACCGCCACATCACCCCGGGCTACCACATGAACAAGAAGCACTGGATCACCCTGGAGAGCGGAGAAGGCATCGACAAGGAACTCGTCACCGAACTCGTCACCGACTCCTACCGGCTCGTCGTCGCCCACCTGCCCAAGGCCGAGCAACCTGTCGACCCGCACACCTACGGCACCGGCACGCGGGCGGCCCGGTGACCGCGGCCGGTGACCGGCTCCAGGACACCGCCCGCCGGGTGGCCCTGGCCCTCCCCGACGTCAACCACGGATACCCCTTCACAGCGGGACTCGACGTGTACAAGGTCGCGGGCAAGGTGTTCCTGATCGTCACCGACGACCCGGACGAACAGATCATCACGGTCAAGTGCGAACCCGAACGCGCCCGAGCGATCGGCAGCACCTGCTCGGCGACGATGAGGGCCAGTCAGCCCAGGGCATCACGGCAGGAAGAGATCCAAGTTCGGGTCACTGAAGCCGCTCGCGTTGCCGTTGCCGTTGCCGCCCCAGTTCGGGCGGTCCTGCTGCCGGATAACGGGACGGAGCAGCAGCACCGTGACGGCCATGACCATGCCGCCGCCGAGGAACGCCCACAATCCACCGAGCGGGCTCGGCCGCGGATGATCGTCGGTCACCGGCGGCACGGTAACCGCTGCCGTCAACGCCGGCCTCGGTCAGCGCAGCCTTGCTCAGCGCAGCTGCGCGAAGGTGGCCCGGACGTCGGCGACGAAGCCCTCCGGCTGCTCCAGGGCCGTGAAGTGGCCGCCCGCCGGCAACTCGTTGAAGTGGATGACGTTGCTGTAACGGCGTTGCAGCCAACGGCGTGACTTGCGCACGTGTTCCTTCGGCGACATCGTGAAACCGGTCGGCAGGGTGGTCGGCGCGTCGATGGTGGCCGGCGCGGACCAGCCGGACTGCGTCATCTCCCAGTACATCCGGGCCGTCGAGGCGCCGGAGTTGGGCAGCCAGTAGAGCATGATGTCGTCGAGCATCTCGTCCAGGGTGAAGCTCGCCTCGGCGTTCCCGGGCGTACCGCAGGTGTCCTGGAGCATGGCGTAGACCCAGGCGGCCTGCCCGACCGGCGAGTCGGCGAGCGAGTAACCGATGGTCTGCGGCCGGGTCCCCTGCTCCTTGGCGTAACCCGACAGGGTGTCCCAGAAGTACTTGGCGCTGGCCAGCATCGCCCGCTCCTGTTCGGTGGCGTCGGCGATCTCGTCCGGCGCCGGGCCGAACATGGCGAAGTTCAAATGCATTCCGATCAGACCCGCGGGCGTACGCCGGGCCATCTCGTCGGTGACCGCGCAGCCCAGATCGCCGCCCTGCGCGCCCCAGCGCTGGTAGCCGAGCCGCTCCATCAGCGTGATCCAGGCGTCGGCGACGCGCCCGGGACCCCAGCCGGTCTCGACCGGTTTGGCCGAGAACCCGAACCCGGGCAGCGTCGGCAGAATCAGATCAAAGGCATCAGAGGCGACGCCACCGTACGCGACCGGATCGGTCAGCGGCCCGATCACCTTGCGGAACTCCAGGACCGATCCGGGCCAGCCGTGCGTCATGATCAGTGGCAGGGCGCCGGGCTCGGCCGAGCGGACGTGCAGGAAGTCGATGTCGAGCCCGTCGATGGTGGTCCGGTACTGGCCCAGGCTGTTGAGCTCCGCCTCACAGGCTCGCCAGTCGTACTTGTCGCGCCAGTGCGCGACCAGCGCGGCCAGCTTGTCCTGGGTCGGGCCCTGGCTGGTGTCGGTGACGGTGCCACCGGCCGGCCAGCGCACCGCGGCGAGCCGGTGCCGCAGGTCGGCGAGGTCTTCGTCGGGAACGTGCAGGGTGAACGGTTCGATGCGCTCGGACATGGTGAAGCCTCCTCAGTCAGTGCAGATCAGGGGCAGCAGGATTCGGTCGACGAAGGTCTGCTGCTCGGCGGTGGTGGGCGGCGTGCCGCCGAGAATCGTCTGCAGGAACAGGTGGGCCACCGCCAGCCCGAGCGCTTCCGGGCCCCGGGTCTCGTCGGCCCGCTCCCCGCGGGCGACGGCCTGCCGGCAGATGCTCAGGCCGTCCTGCCGGCAGCGGTCGCCGATCTGGCCGCGCACGACATCCCGCAGAGCCGGATCGGCCCGCAGCGCCTCCACCAACCCGGGCAGTGTGAGCCCGCCGCCGGCGCCGTCGAAAGTGGTGGCGATCGCGCTCACCGCGGCCAGCAGGTCCCCCCGCAAGCTGCCGGTGTCGGGCGCCTCGGCGACTCCCCGATCGGCGTGCCGGCGAACGGCGTCGGCGACCAGCTCGGCCTTGCCCGGCCAGCGGCTGTACATCGTCGCCTTGGACGCGTGCGCCCGGGCGGCGATCGCGTTGACCGTCACCCGCTCATAGCCGACCTCGGCGACCAGCGCGACCGTCGCCTCCAGGATCGCCTGCTCGCGGGCCGCCCCCCGTAGCGGAGACCGTTCAGAATCCATGACTGCCTCCCTCAGTACAGTACTGTACTGTACACAAAGAGGCGGATGTCAACCGCGGGTCAGCTGCGGGTAATCAGGTGCATGACTCGACGCTGCTGTTCGCCCTCGGCGGCGCAGCTCCGGCCATCACCTACTTCGCGGTCGCGCAGACCACCTCGCCGCAACCGATCACCGAACGCACCGCGAAGATCTACAACGACCGGACGTACGTCGGGACCACGACGGTCGCCGAGGTCAGCGAGATCGAGGCCGCGATCAATTACGACACCCTCCAAGCGCTGCGTACGTACTCGATGATCGCGCTTGCCGGCCTGTTCGTGGTCAGCCTCGGCGTCGGCTGGATCCTCTCCGGGCGGGTGCTGCGCCCCGTCGGGGCGATCACCCGGACCGCCCGCGAGATCCAGGCCACCGACCTGTCCCGATGCATCCACCTCACCGGCCCGAAGGACGAGCTGCGCGATCTCGCGGACACCATCGATTCCATGCTCGGCCGGCTGTACCAGGCATTCCGCGCGCAGCGGCAGCTCATCGACGACGCCTCCCACGAGTTGCGCAGCCCACTGGCGATCATCCGTACGAAATCTGGACGCCACTCTGACCGCGCCGGACGCTACACCGCAGGAACGGGCTCGGGCGGTCGTCGTGGTCGACCGCGCCACCGACCGAATGTCCCGGCTGGTCGAGGACCTGCTGGCCACCGCCCGCCGGGACACCGACACGCTCACCGACACCCAGGTCGACCTCACCGTGATCGCCCGCAAGGCCGGCGAGGAATGGTTCCTGCCCGACCGGCCGCTGCGGCTGCGCTACGCCACCACCGGCGAGCTGCACCTGATCGGCGACGCCGACGCACCTGCGCCGGGCCGTCGGCAACCTGCTGCCCAACGCCGTACGCCTCGCGCCCGGCGACTCGACGGTGACCGTCGCGACCGGCCGGACCGTCTCCTGGCTGTGGTTCGCCGTCCACGACGAGGGACCGGGCATCGCCGACGACGACCTGCCCCGGGTCTTCGACGCTTCTGGCGTAGTACCAAACGCCGGTGACGCCCGCCGCACGCGAGAGCGACGCACCGGCCTCGGGCTGGCCATCGTCCGCCAGATCATCGAATCCCACGGCGGTCACGTCGCGGCGTACTCCGCATTCGGCCGTGGAAGCACCTTCGTCCTCTGGCTGCCCGCCACCGACCGCGCCGACGATGAGCCGCCCTCCGCCGCGAATCCGTGGCACTCGCCCTGATGCGCGATAGCCGGCCGCGATGAGGTTGTGGCCGCATGGCGCGGTTGCGGACTATGCGGTAGCCGCTGTCAGCCTTCGGAATCGGGCGTCTTGCGCAACCACAGCCACACGCCTGCCAGGCCGCAGGTGGCTCCTGCGAGCGTGATGGCAGTCTTCGCCACGCCGGAGATGTCGTCCAGGAACGGGAAGGCGCGCGAGGCGACCAACGCGAGAAACGCAGCGAATAGCAGGGCGAGGGCGAGAACACGCTGACGGACCATCGACGTCCTTCGATGATTAGGTATCAAGGGCTATCGGCGCGGCGCCAGGATCGGCGTGCAGAGGCCGCCGGCACTGGTGTGAGGAGGCGGTTGAGGTTCGGTGATCCACGCAACTGTGTCACGCCGATGTCCCGGACCCCTCGGGCCCGTTCATTCGCACGATCTGCCGGCCCATGGCGCCGCCTTCGTCGAAGGTGCGGTGCGCTGAGGTGATGTCGGCGAGTGGGTACACGCCGTCGATCACCGGGACGATCGTGCCGGATGCGACCTGCTCGGCAAGCTCGGCCAGCTGTGTGGTGCGGGGGTCGGCGCTGAACGTGCGGATCCGGCGGGATCCGTAAACGGTGGACGCGGCAATCGCGGCGATCGCGGGGCCGGACAGGCCCACCGTGACCATGCGGCCACCGGGGCTGAGCCGGCGGCGGTAGCGGCCAAGGTCGGTGCCGACGGTGTCGACGATGACGTCGAACGGGCCGATCTCGCCCGGCGAGGTCTCCCGGTAGTCAAGGACCTGGTCGGCCCCCAGGTCGATGAGCGCGGCGGCGTGCCGGGTCCGGGCCAGTGCGGTCACCCGGCCGCCGAACGCGTGCGCCAGCTGAACGACGGCCGTGCCGACGCCGCCGGCCGCGCCCCGGACCAACGCGCTCTCACCCGCGGTCAGGTGGGTCGCGCCGCGGAGTGCGGCCAGGGCGGTGATGCCGGGGACGACCAGCGCGGCGGCCTGCACCGCAGTCAGCCCGGCGGGGATGGGGGCGATGCGGTCCGCTGCGACGACGACGTATTCGGCGGCGCCCGCGACCGCGTGCTTCTCCCTGGGGTGCACCGTGCCCCACACCGGTTCGCCGGTCCTGACGCCGGCGACGCCGGGGCCGGTCTCGGCGACGACGCCGGCGAAGTCCAGACCGAGACCGATCGGGAACCGGCGCCCTGAGACGATCTTCATGGCTCCCGAGCGGACCAGCGCGTCGTGCCCGTTCACACTGGACGCCGAGACGGCGACCAGCACCTGACCGGGACCCGGCTCGGGGCGCTCGAGCTCGGTGACGGTGAGAACGTCCGGGTCGCCGTACGAAAAGATCTGGATGGCCTTCATGGTGGTCCTCCCAGTCGCGAATATCGGACGCTCCGATCCTGAGGGCCCGGGCCGCGATCGCGGTCGGCCGGCTTTTCCTGGGAACGCCAGACCTACCTTGGTGTCGGCGCCCGCACGCATACTGGGCCGCATGGACGACGACCCCCGCCGCGAACTCGCGGAATTCCTCAAAGCCAGGAGGACCCGGCTACGACCGCAGGACGTCGGACTGGAGCCGGGGCCGCGCCGCCGAGTCCCGGGACTGCGCCGGGAGGAACTGGCTCTGCTGGCCGGGGTCAGCGCGGACTACTACCAGCGGATGGAGCAGGGCCGCGACGTGCGGCCGTCCGAGCAGGTCCTCGACGCCCTCGCACGGGCCTTGAACTTCTCCGCGGAGGAGACCCGGCATCTGCATACGCTTGCCGCCGCGGCGCGCAAGCCGATGCGCCGCCGGCCACGTACGGCCGAGGTGGTGCCTCCGACCACGCTGCGGCTGCTGCGCACGATGACCGCACCCACGCTGGTGGTCGGCCGGCACCTCGATGTGCTTGCCTGGAACCCGTTGGCTGCTGCCCTGCTCGGCGAGCTGACGACCCTGCCGAGGCAAGCACGGAACATGTTGTGGCTGCTCCTGCAGCCCGGCGCCGACCTGACCTGCCCCGACCGGGCGGCCACCGTCGCCGAGCTGACCGCCATGCTGCGCACCGCGGTCGCCGCCGACCCCGGTCATTCCCGAGCCGTGGAGCTGGTCGGCGAACTCGCCGTGCACAGCGTCGAATTCCGTACCCTCTGGGGTCGCCACGACATCGAAGAGACCACCCGCGGACGGATGCGTATCGTTCACCCGCTCGTCGGCGAACTTACCCTGGACTGGGACGCCTACCGGCTACCCGGCACGACACCGGGTCCGATGATCGTCGCCTACACCGCCGAGGAAGGCAGCCCCGACAGCGAACGCCTCCAGCTACTCGCCCGCCTCGTCGACACGCCCTCGCCGGCGGCCGTACCCGTCGGGCAATGGTGACCCCGACCGGACGGTCCGCGATTGCTGCGCTGTCAAGCAAGCCAGAAGGCCCACCCGGTGCAGCCGCTCCGGCCGAGGCCGGAGCGGCGATCGCCGCCTTCACCGCCGTAGGGAACCAGCCTCGGCGGGGCGAGCCGCTTACGGCGGGTCTGGACGCCTGACTGACCATCAGCCCGGCCGCTGGGTTGTCCACGTACCAGCCCGGCAGCTGCGCACCGAGCATGATCGCCTTCTGCCGCAGCGCGCCCGAAGTCGCCGCGTGGCGAACGTTGCGCAACTGCTTAGCGCCGGCACGATCGAGCTGATGGACTTGAGGGAAACGCTAGGGCGATGGGCGCGCTGAAGCCTTCACTGTTGCGTCAACGGCCACCGGGAGGCCCCTCCGGCTGAAGGACTCGTTCCAGGGTCTGGCTAAGCCGCATGGCCTGGAGGCGAAAGGTTGCGGATTCTTGCCTTGCAAGGAATCTGCCGGCCGGTCCCTTGCAGAAACCCAGCACCCCATGCCTCGTAGTGCTCACCCGCTCCAGCCGCTTCGGCGCTTCACTCCGGCTACGCGGGCCAGGACAGCGTCATGATGCTGTCGATCCGGACGGTGCCCAAACGCTCGAACACCATGAACGACACGTACACGGCCTGCCCTGCGTACAGCGAGCCGGGCACCATCCAGAACCACAAGCTCGGCTCACCGCCGAACTCCCTACGGGCGCCATCGTAAGGATCATCCATTCGCGACAGCAGCGCGGCGATGACCAGGCGGCGTAAATCGTCAGCAGGTGCGCATACCTGCTCCCACCGGTCCAGGCACTCATCGACGTTGGTGAGGTTCCAGCCAGCTTCGGGGTTAGGCAACGCTGAGCCTGGCTACGAGTGCCTCCCGGCTAGTCGGGGTACCCAGGGGCGGATTGGCTGAGGGCCGGGTTGCGCTGAGCCAGTCCCGGATCACCTCACGGGGCGCGCCCGCCTCGTCGTCGTCTTCGTCGATCCGGCGAAAGAAGTCACGGATCAGATCGTTGCTGATCCGATCCGAACCACCCTCGGCGTAGCTGCGGCGGCTGACGATCCATGGCTCCTCGGTGTGCGAGAACCGCTCCAGGTCGTTGCCGGTCAGGTTCCCGTACCGGGAGATCGTGTAGCCGATGGAGTTCAGTTCGGCTTCACCAAGCTCGTGCGGTTCAGGAGCGGGTTCGCCGCGGTCCTCTTCCTGCCACAGGCTGCCGACGACAGGGCCCATCCGCCACGCGCGGACGTTCTCGGAAAACAACGGCGTTCCAAGGTCGGCGAGATGGTGACCGTGGGCGTAGTAGAGCAGCTTGTGAAGTTTTTTCTTGCCGACGCCGGGCAGGCGGCGCCGGATCTCGGCGGCGATGTCGTGCGCGGAGGCGGTCATGATTCGAAACTACCTTCCGATGTCGCAGGGCTCAACGACCGATCAGTGCGAGCCGGTCAGCAGTGAACAGCCATCACTTCCGGCGGCAACCACCGGTGACCAGGGTATACGAACATGTGTTCGAGCGCGATTCCTGACATGGCCGATTCCATGCGAGCTGGCTGGCCGGTACTTGGCCGGCCGCAACACCTGGATACGGTGATCCGACCTTCGGTGGCCGCCCGTCGCCGCGGCTTCCCGCCAGCGCGGATCAGTGGATCCCACGGCGGCCTGGCCACCGCCATCATGACCGGATGACAATGCCGCGAGTACGCGTGGTCGCCGTGGATGTCGGCTCAGTCGCTCGGCCGAGCGCCTCCCGATTCGCTTGGACCGCTTGGGACTGCTCGGCGACAATCGGCGACGGGCCGGTCACAGACGTTCGCGAAGTCGCCACCGGCCGCGACCCAGCAGGCGTGCCGAAGGTCATCACCGCGGCGCTGCGCGACGGTCACCTTGCGGCGCTCGGGATGGAATGCCCGCTACTGATACCCGTTCCCACCGCCTGGCAGGACCTGGGCAAGGGCCGCGTCGGCGAACCCGGCCGGGCCTGGTCGGCCACCGCCGGCGCCTCCTCGATGGCAACCGGCCTGGCACAACTGGCTTGGCTACTGCACGAGGTGACCGCCCATGCGCAGGTCAGCGCCACCACCCAACCCGGCCGGTGGTCCACCCAGGTGCCACTGCTGCTGTGGGAAGCATTCGTCTCCGGTGTCGCCAAACCGATCGAGGCATGGACGGACACATCACTGACGCACGAGCCGCAACACGCGGCTTCGTCACACGACTCCACCGACTGCTCGCCGCCGACGCCAGCGACGTTCACCTCGGCGACCACCGCGGGCTCAACCTGGCCGCCGCAGCCGCACTGCACGCCGGACTCCGCATCGACCCCGAAGAACTCGCAGCCACCCTGCTCATCATCTCCGGAACCAGCGCCAGCACCGACACCACCGCACGGCCATGAAGCGGGGCAGGAAGCCAAGCCTCCTGCCCCGCTGATCGTGGCCCTGCTATGCCGCTGCCCCGGCCACGTCATGGCCATCGACCCGGTCGCCCGCCGGGTTGTCGACATACCCCGGCGGCAGTTTCACCCCCAGCATGATCGCCTTCTGCCGAAGAGCGCCAGACGTGGCCGCGTGGCGAACATTGCGCAACTGCTTCGCCGTCAGGCCGTACCGAGCGCGAGCATCATCGTCGTTGAGCGGACCCAACACCGACTCTCCGTCCGCACACATCCTGACCCACAGGCTCGCCCACTCCGTGACCGTCGCCGCCGTCGCCGGAACCCTCATTCCGGCAACCCGCGCATCATCGATCTCTTCCTTGTCGTGTCTCGGCGGTGTAGGTAGCGCGGGCGCGGCAGTCGCGACTTCCGTCGGCACCTCGACGGGCACGGCCGGCGGCAATCCCGGGACACCGACCTTGCCGGCTACGTCCTCGCCGTCCTCGATGCCGCCGCCAGACGGCTCCGTCCCTGCCGTCGCCGCCTGCAGTTCCTCCTTCCGCCGCGCCGCGGCCAGAGCCTCCTGGTGGCGGGCGACGATCTTCGCATCGCGAGCGGCCCGCTTGATTGCCCGAGCTCGATCGAGGTTGGCGACGGCGTTGAGGATCGTGGCGGCTGTGCCCTCCGCCGGTGGGTAGTTGCGCCAGGCAACCGCCGCGCAGAAGGTGTTGGTCGGCCAGGTGATCCAGCGCAGGCCGAACTTCGGGTTGCCGCGCTTGACGTAGGCGGCGCCCTCCTCGAACTGGTCCAAGAACTCGTGCAGCATCACCATGCCGAACAGACTCAACAGCGCCAGGTAGCCGCCCGCGATGATGTTGTGGTCGCTGTGGGTGTACTCGTACGCGAAGTTCACCGTCGCTGAGGCGATCGCGGCGCCCCACACGACCCGGTAGCAGCGGTCCGGTGCCTTCTTCATGCGCACCGCGCGGAAAGCGAGGAACGCGAACGTCACGCTGACCCCATCCAGCGTCCCTGCCAGCCGAGCACACTGCGACCGAACGAGACCAGGCCGTGGAACGAGCCGGCAAGCACCATCGCCCAGAACAACGCCGCCGGGATCATGGAGGCCACCGTCAACGCTGTGTCCCGTTTCCGGGCGGCGCCAGCGGCGACCAACTGCGGGTCGGCGGCGCGCTCGCCGGCCCGGCGCATCCGCCGCCGAGCCACCGACCACGTCAACACCGTGACGACCAGATCGACCACCGCGAGCAGCACCCAAACCTGGCTCGGTATCCGGCCCACAACCGCGGCGATCGCGCCCCAGGTGATCATCGGACACCCGCCGTCGGAGTGACCCGACCTGTGGCCCTCGACCGCCGGCCGCACCGGCTTTCCGCTGTCGACCCCGGAGCCGATCTGGAAGCGGTCTGGTAACGGTCGAGTGCCACACTGCCCGGGGCGGCATCCCGTCGCCTGGCGTTACCAGGCTGACCACCCGCGAGAACACGCGCCGGATGTGAGCAGAGATTGGGAGTGGTGGAGTGCATCGTCAAGGTCAACCTCCGGTGTGGAGGCCCCGAACCGACGCCGTCCCCCAAGCAGATTTGTTGGGGATCTTGTTGGGGAACGACGCCGAACCTACCCGTTCGAGCCCGGATGGGGCCGGATGACGTTGCAACGTAGCCGCACGTCAGGGCCCTTTTCCGGGACGAGCACCGATCAAGCCGGATGATCTAGGCGGTTTTCCCAAGCTGACAGTGCGGGTTCGATTCCCGTCACCCGCTCGGGTTGAAGGCCAGGTCAGGATGCGTTCCGGACCTGGCCTTCATTCATGCCTGTCGCTTCTTGGGCTTCTTGTGCCCGCTACGTGCCCGATCGCGGCCCTTGCGGATCTTCTCGCTGAGCGAGTCTGCGATCACTCCATCGCGTTCCTGGCTGGCATGAAGGTAGATCATCGCGGCGCGGGTGGAGGCGTGTCCCATGCGTGCCATGAGGTCGGCGAGGCTCACGCCGGGCGTGCTGGAGGCGAGATCGTTTCCGGTGTGCCGTAGGTCGTGGAAGTGGAAGCCGGGCAGGCCGACTTCGGCGACGGCTGTAGTCCAGCGGCTTGTGCGCTGAAAGTTCGAGCGACGCAGGACAGCGCCGGTTACAGCACGGGTGGAGCGTCAAGGCCGCCTTGACACCAAACGCGCGAGGCCGAAGGGACGTAGGTTGTGTACCCAGCCCCGCCTCGCGACAGCCATCCCGAGACGACAGCGGGAAGGTGCTAGACCCCACCACGTCACGTGTAGGAGCCTTGAGCTATGAGGGAGATACGGGCACAGCTAGAGGGGCCGGACGCCGAGCCCGGTCGTGTCGCAGCGGCCGATGTGGCTCGGATCATCCTTGGACTGGAACGGGCAATCGCTCGCGCCGCTTACCTGGTCTTGGGTCGAGCTCGACGCGGTACCACAGGACGACACAGCCAAGCAGTCGAGAGTGCAGCACGCTTGCGATTCATCGGATCCGAACGCGGAAGCTTCGTCGAAGTCTTGGGACTGCCAGATACAGCCGATCCATCAGACGAGGAGCTACCGATTCCGGTAGCCGATCTAAGCTCAATGACCTGATCTCAACAAGATCCGGATAGATATTTGTATTCGTAGTGAGTCAGGTGCAGTGCGGCGGCGACGATTTCGCCGATCCGGCGTGGGCTGACGG